>CAVRXD010000010.1:0-88342 GCA_963725065.1 uncultured Alphaproteobacteria bacterium | reverse complement strand
GCGCGGCCGGTCTCGAGGTTCACCGCGTAGGTGCCGCCGCCGAGCTTGGTCGGCATCAGCGGCAGACCCAGCTGCCGAAATTCCGCCCGCCGACGTCGGCCTTGGGATTGACGAACTCACGATCGATCGGATGACGCTGGGCCTCGGTATAGGTGCCACCGCCATGCTGGAGCCCTTGCGCCGGAATGCTCTGGCCCGTGACTATCGGATAGCCGAGCGTGACAGCCTCGCCGACGACGGCGGTGCCGGCGGCCCATGTCAGCAGGCTTCGGCGGTTGACCTTGGTCGGCGCCTTCGGGGGCGGCTCGGCGAGTTGCACTTTTTGCTGCTGATCGCGCGCGATCTTTTCCTGCAAGTACTCGGAAAAGACCTCGTGATCCTGCTGCGCCACTTCGGCCTTGCGCTGGAGATGACTTTGTCCCGGGCTGAGCGGCCTGTCCGGTGCGCGTTCGGCTGGCTCTCGACGTCCAGCTTCGGAAGCGGTGCGTCCTCCGCGGCTTCTCTCATTTTTGGTTTGCGCGCGTCAGACATAGGCCAATTCCTCCACTTCCCGTGCATGGGTGACAGTTATTGCACAACAATATTGATCAGGTGATCAAGGTCATCGGCTCTCCAATTCGCGACCCTTCAACATCTCAATGGGGCGGCATTTGCAATCACACCGGCGGTTTCCCCGAAAAGCGCATGCGCTCGAGAGCACCACCTCGTCGGCGATATCGAACGGCTTGAGGTAGACGTAGTAGTTGTCCTTGCGCTCGAAGACGTCGTCGCTCGGGGTGCTGGCCGGACTGACCAGCATCGTGCCGGAAAAACGGACATGCATGTAGTTCGGCAGCAGCTGCGTGATGGCAAGCCGCGCATCGAACAAATAGCGGTAGGTCTGTTTGCCCTCGATCTTGAGAACGCCGCTTGCGGCGTCCTCGATCGGCTTCATTGGCACTTCCTGCCAGACGGTCTTGACCTGCACATAGGCGCGCAGGTCTGGCGCCATGACGTAGATTGGACTGCCGCCGACATTCTGCAGATACGTCGTGAGTTCGTAGCGCCCGTCGCCGAGATCGGTGACCGACTGGACGTCGCCGCGCAGGCTGTTGAGCGCCAGATGTTGCAAGGCGGCGACCCGCGCGTCGCGCTGCCGAACCCGCATCTTTTGATATTTGTCGATCCCGAATCGGCCAGCAGGATGCCGCCGAAGATGACGGCTCCCGCCAGCAGAAAGAACTGGACGCCGCGCCACAGGCCGGAGCCCAGGCGGATGGGCGAAACCACCGCGGCCGCGGGCAGCGCGAGGTCCGCCGGCGCGTCGACCTTGGCTGGTCCGAAGTGCCGTGGGCGTTCCGGATCTACCGCGATCCGCGGCAGGTCGGTGGCCGCCAGTACGCCCTGGCGCATTTCGTAGGTCCGCCGCGCGCGCTTGGCCAATTCCAGGTTGTGCGTGACGAGCACGAAGCCGAACAACTCCGTCCGCTGCAGTTGCTCGAGCAGATCAATGACGTCGGTCTCGGTGTCTTCGTCGAGATCGCCAGTGGGCTCGTCGGCAAGCAGGAAGCGGCGGCTAATAGACGAGCGCAGGGCGATGGCCACGCGGCGTTGCTCGCCGCCGGAGAGTGCCGCCGGGTAAGCATCCGCGCGGTCGCCGCAGCCCCGTGCGACGCAGCAGTGCGTACGCGCCCGCGCATAGGCCTGTCCGGCATCCATGTGTGACCGAGCAGTGCCGGCAAGGCGACATTCTCGACTCGCCGGAAATTCGATAAAAAGCCGGGGACTGGAAAATGAAGCCGATGCGGCGCGAGCGGAAGGTTCCCCAGCTCTGCTTCTGAAAGCGTCCAGACATCGGTGCCGTCGAGCAGGAGCGTGCCTTCGGTCGGCTTGGTCAAGGCGCCGAGCATGGCCATCAGGGTGGTTTTTCCAGAACCCGACCGGCCGACGATCGAGACGAACTCGCCGACCTCGAGCTCGAGACTGGCGTCGCGCACGGCCTCGTGACCTGCAGCGGTACCGTAGCGTTTGGTGAGTGCCTGCGCCGACAACGTCACGTCATCGGCCTTCTGCCTAAATCAGCGCATAGGGCGCCCATTCGGCGCGCTCGCCATGCCGGCAGAAAAGCGCCCACCAGTCCGAGGATCGCCGAAAACGAGATCGCGAGAATGGCGCTGATCTTGCAGCACCGCCCAGCGGCGGCCGGAGAACGGCACGCCGAGCAGGCCGAAATAGAAACCGAGCGAGCGGGCGAACAGCAACAGCATGGCAGCGCCGAAGCCGAGTCCGGCGATGCCGCCCAGGCCGGTGATGATCGCCGCTTCGGTGAGAATGATCGTCATCACCTGATTGGGCTTCGCCCCCATCGCCCGCCAGGAGACCGACTTCGCGGTAGCGCTCCTGCACGATCGCCGAGAACAACAGCGACACCAGGATCAGCAGAGCAATGAGCTGGAATGCGGTGAAGGCGGCAATGCCGATGAGGAGCGTGCTCAACGCCTGCCGCGAGGAGGTGATCACGGTGTTGCCTTCGACGATCTTGACGTCGGGAAGCCGCGCGAGCGCGAACTTGACTTCGTCCACTCTTGCGCCGGGCGAGAGTTGTTGACCCGGAAGGCCGATACCCGATCGAGCGCCAGGTCCGGTGAGCAGACGTCGCCGGCATGGCTCATGCCGGGGACCGGCGGCTCGTCTTGTGGCTTGTCCTGCGGTTTTACCACGTTGGCCTGGGAGCACCCCGCGCGTCGGCCGTGCGGCAGAACGAAACCATGTCGGCGAGTGCGCCGAAGCTCGAGGAAGTAGGAGTCGTCGAACGGACCGACCCCGGTCTTGCCGAGCCGGCCGTAGATGCGCATCGGCATCCCGCACACGCTGACCAATTCGCCGAGCCGTGCGGCGAGGCCGCCGCCCGCGATCAGGCCCTCGACCGGCCCCGACTGGCGTTGGGCCAGCCAGGTCAGCACCGAGAGGTCGTGCGCCGGATGGACATCAGGTTCGCGGCGTTTCCCTCGACCAGCGCGGGGACGATGCGCTGCGGCGCCACTTCCCCGACGCCGGGGATCGCTGCGATCCGCGCTGCCAAGTCGGCGGGGAGGGTCTCGTCGGTGGGTTGGACAGTCAAAAGGCTCGACGTGATATTCACGAGCGTCGCGCGTGGAACGACCGCGGATCAGGCGCCCATGCGGGAAAAGCTGGTCGTCATGCCATCGCGCAATGCCCAGCCCGCGACGAAGCTCGGCGAAAGCGATGCCGACGCCGAGCATCACGGCTGCGCTGAGAAAGATCGCTCGCAGCCGCCGGCGGCCGACGTTCTGCGCGGCCAACCTGATCAGCAGCCAAAGGTCATGCCGGCGATGGGCCATCTCGCTCACATGTCCCGGTTTCCGAAGTTCGCAAACCCTTGCCGCGCGGCTCCCTCTGATGCGAACTTCGGGATCGAAGGAACACTAGCAAGTCATGATCTTGGTGTGGCTTTCTGAACGAACTTGCGGCACGGTGACAGGAACGTCAAATCCACCGCGCTAGAGCGGCCACCGTCTATGCTCGCGCGAGGACATGCTTCTCGGCCTCGATGATCTTCGCCATCAGGTAGTGCGTGCCGCCCAGTTCCGGATCGACCTTTTGCTCAAGGCGGCAGTATGCGTCCCTGATCTCCTGGGCGGTCGCGGTCGGTTCGAGCCCGAGGATGTCGAGCGCTTCCTCCGTCGACATGCGCAACCGCCCATTGCCCGACCCCGTCCCCGCGCCGTTTCCGGCCTGCAGATATGCCGGCGTGTGCTCGATTTGCTGCGTCGCCGTTTGCGCGCCGGCTTGCGCGAGATAGGCCCTCAGAACGGCGAGTGACTGCTGCACCAGTTCCGGATCGGTCATGTCGCGCGCGTTCGAAAAGCCGCCGCGCGGGGTACTAAATCCGGTGTGATGGGAGGAAAGTCGCTTCGCATGGCATTGAGGGGGCCAAACAAAACCCGCCAGCGCGGTGCGGCCTGCACGAATATCGGCAGCATGAAGGCCGCAGAGCGTCATGGCCGAGGACCACCGGCCGGTCATCACGAGCCATACCAGGACGCCGAGCGCGAGGGCGGCAAAGGCGACCAGCGCCCAGCGTCCGCCGTTGAGGATCGTGCGGGGATCGGCATGGAGGATCCAGCCGCCCATCTTGACCGCAGACACGAACAGAGAAAGCCCAAGAGTCGCGTAGGCCAGGATAGTCAAGTCCATCGTGCGCTATCCTCGCGGGTCTTCAATGCATCTGCATGCGTTGGTCAACTGTTCAACTCCTGCAAGCGGCGGACGACGAACGCGGTTTGACGGCGCGCGCGCGATGGGCGGCAAACGAGCGGATCATCTCCTCGCCCGACCACCCTGACCCGTGGTGCTGGGGCTGTTCGGGCCGTACCACGGGCCGGTTCATGGGTTCTGTCACCGCGCCAACCGCCGGTGCCGGGACCCGCCGTCATCATGCATTGTTCGAAGGAGGTGAAAGCGCAACTCCTGGCACCGCTGCGGCCGGAGTACTGCACGCACCAGGGGCGATAGGTTTCGGCGCCGCTCGGGCGGGCATCGATAATGGCGGTCAACGGGCAAACGGCGAGCAGGATCATAGCGGTGCGCATGGGCTTCATGGCGAGTTCTTCGGCTGTCGACCCCTCCAACTCCATCCACCGGTCCTAATCCAGAATAATGTCTTTGCACACAACCCCGCGCGGGGCGGCCTGGCCGCTTGCGCTGCCGGGGATGGCCCCCGCCTTTCAGACGGCGAGCGCGCCTTTCTGTCAAGCAGGGATGGCCGGCGAGGCCGCGATATTCAACGCGTGCGCGCGCGGGACGTGCGGCCGCTATTCCTTCACGGCCCCCGTCATCGCCGAAACGTAGTGTTCGACGAAGAACGCATAGAGCACCACCAGCGGCAGTGATCCAACCAGCGCTCCGGCCATCAACGAGCCCCAGCGATAGATGTCGCCGTCGACGAATTCGTTGACGATCGCCACCGGCACCGTCTTGTGCTGGGTCGAGGAGATGAAGGTGAGCGCGTAGATGAACTCGTTCCAGCACAGCGTAAAGCAGAAGATGAAGGCCGAGATCAATCCCGGCACCGCCAGCGGCAACACGATCTTGGTGAGGATCTGCCAGCGGCTCGCGCCGTCGATCAGCGCGCATTCCTCGAGTTCGAACGGAATGGTCTTGAAATAACCCATCAGCAGCCAAGTCGAGAACGGGATCAATATGGTTGGATAGGTGAGGATCAACGCGAACGGCGTGTCGAACAGGCCGTACTGGAACACGACCGTGGAAAGCGGGATGAACAGGATCGACGGCGGAATGAGGTAGGCAAGAAAGATCGCCCCGCCGATCCATTGCGCGCCGCGGTAGCGCAGCCGCACGATGGCATAGGCCGCGAGCACGCTCGCCACGATCGACAGGATGGTCGAGGCCATGGCGACCATGGTCGTGTTCCAGAGCCATAGCGGATAGTGCGTCTCGAACAGCAGCTTCTGGATATGCTTGAGCGTCGGCGTCCAGGTCCAGAACGGATTGAAGCAATCGAGATTCAGGAGCTGCTCGTCGGGTTTGATGGCGGTCAACGCCATCCAGTAGAACGGAAACAGCAGCACGAGCATGATCAGCCCGAGCGGCAGATAGAGCGTCACCAGCCGCCGCGGCAGCAATTCGAGATAGCTCATGCCCTTCAGAGTGATCGGCAGCCGATACCGCACGGATGGCCTTGGCGCCGGCGAGGAGCTCAGTCATTGCTCTCTCCCTGCTGCCATTTTCGGCACCGCGCGCGGGGCTTGCCCCGTTCGCGGCAAGACAAAATGCAGCGACGGCCGAGCTCAGTCATTATTTTCGCCCTGCTGCCATTTCCGGCACCGTGCGCGGGGGCTTGCCCCGTTCGCGGCAAGACAAAATGCGGCGGCGGCCGAGCTGAGTCATTATTTTCGCCCTGCTGCCATTTCCGTCGCTGCGAGCCGAACCACCGAGAGCATGATCACGGCCGGCCAGGACCGGGATCATCGCCGATGAAGTAGCGGCGCCTTCGCCGATAGCCCGACAGGATCGCGCGCTGATAGCTCAGCGTCGCCATCAGGTGGGTGGCGTTGACCGGGCCGCCGCGCGTAGATCGCCCAGATGAGCTGGAAGTCGGTGAAGGTGAACAGCACCGAGAAGGTCATCACCACGGCGATGATCGGGGTGAGCAGCGGATAGGTGATGTAGCGAAACATCTGCCACTGGCTGGCGCCGTCGATGGTGGCGGCCTCGTAGAGCGACGGCGGCATGGTCTGCAATCCCGCCAGCAGCGTGATCGCGACGAACGGCACGCCGCGCCAGATGTTGGCGAAGGGTACCGCCGACCAGCGGGCGTTCCACGGGTCGCCGAGAAAATCGATATTGGTGGTGATCACGCCGATCTGGCGCAGCGACCACGAGATGATCGAGAACTGGCTGTCATAGAGCCACCAGAACGCGATCGCCGAGAGCACGGTGGGTACGATGAATGGGATCAGCACGATCGAGCGGATGATCGCCTTGAATGGCAGGCTGTGGTTGAGCAGCACGGCGAGATAGAGCCCGACGGCAAATTTGATGATGCTGGCAACCACGGTGTAGAGGAGCGTGTTGAACACCGAGAGCCAGAATACGCTGTCGCCCCACAGCCATTCATAATTCTCGGTGCCGATGAACGCGCCGGTGCGGCCGATGCGCGCGTCGGTGAACGAGAGCCACACGCCGAGCCCGAGCGGGTAGGCCAGGAACAGGATCAGGATCGCCAGCGCCGGCAGCATGAACCACATGCCGAGCCAGTCGCGATGGACCTTGAGCCGCTCCCACGCGGTACTGTCGCGCGTTGCGCGCGACGGTACCTGACGCTCGAACAGCGTATCGGCCATCTACGGGCCCTCACGCCCCGGGCACGTGCCGCGCCGAGAACACCGCCGCGGCATTGTCCGGCTCACCGATAAATCCGCCGGGCTTGCCGTTCCGCCTGCGCGATCGAGCCTTTCACGTCCTCGCGGCCGGTGCAGTAGTTGGCGAACATGTCGAGCACCAGAAAATCGGCGATCGCGGTCGCCGCCTTTTCGCCGACCGAGCCCAGGCCGCCGGCGGTCAACGAACGCTTGGCGGCGTCGCGGAACACCGTGCGCTTGGGGTCGGCGGTCCAGACCGGATTGAAATGATACGCGTTGAGGCAGTGGGTCAGATAACCCTGCGCCGAAATCGATCCACTTGTTGAACTGGTCGGCCTCCAGCATGTAAGCGATCAGCGCCTTGGAGGCTTGCGGATACTTGGTGTAGTTCATCGCCAGCACCGGATACATCAGGTGCAGCTCGGTCGGTTTGCCGGCCGGGCCGATGGGCCAGAACGCGTGGTCCATGTCCTCGGCGATCTCCTTCTTGGTGGGGTCCTTGGTGGCCGCGACGTAGATCGAGATGCCGTTGTCGGTCCAATGGATTTCGCCCGCGAGGAACGCCTTGTTGTTGGAGGCGTCGTTCCACGAGGCGACGCCCGGGATCATGTTTTCGTACAGCTGCTTGGCGTATTCGAGCGCCTTTGCGGTTTCGGGCGAGTTGAGGATCACCTTGTCGTCCTTGTCGACCAGATTGCCGCCGTGCGCCCACAGGCACCAATGGACCCAGCCGTTGCCGTCGCCGGAGGCGTGCCCGAGCGCCATTCCGCCGGGCGTGCCGTTGCGTTTCGTGGCCTTGGCGAATTCGAGATATTCGTCCGTCGTCGCCGGAAACTTGGAGAACCCCGCTTTCTTCAGCGAAGAGATCCGGTAGTTCTGCATGTTGCCGCTGTAACAGATCGGGATGGCGATCCACTTGTTGCCGCTCTTGCCATAGGTGACCGCGCTCGGCACCCAGCCGCCGTACTTCTTGCCGAGGTAATCGGCGACGTCGCTGACGTCGACGCATTTCTGCGGGAACAGGTGCGGCAGCGAGTAGAGACCCCAGAACAGGTCCGGTCCGGCGCCGGTATTGGCGGCGACCGACGCCTTCGGCTGCACGTCTTCATAGGATTCGCGCGAGATGTTGACCTTCACGCCGGTCGCCTTGGTGAAGGCATCGATCAGCGCCACGAACGCGTCGTCCTCGGACTGCACGAAATATTTCCACCGCAGCATGGACAGCTGCGCGCCGCTCTCCGGCTTCCACGGCGCCGTCTGCGCCCAGGCCTTGGCCCAGTCGAGCAAGGCCGGACCGGTGAGCGCGCCGGCGGCGGCGCAGTGCGGTGCCGCTTGTGACCAGGGCACGGCGGGTAATGGTCATGGCTGTTTCCTCCGTTGTCATGCGTTGAGGCGTTTGCCGCTCGGCTCATCGAACAGATGCGCCAGTCGCGGATCGGGCTTGAGCCGGATCTTGTCGCCCGGCTTGAAGTCGTGGCGTTCGCGAAACACCGCGATGATGTCGTCGCCGCCGAGCTTGGCTGCAATCTGCAGCTCGGAGCCGGTCGGTTCGACCACCTGAACCTCGGCCTCCGCCCCGTCGTCGGCGATGACGAAATGCTCCGGCCGGATGCCATAGATGACCGGGCGCCCATCGCTTCCCGCCGGCGCCGCCGAGAGCGGCAGGCGGACGCCGTGGGCGCCCTCGAATGCCAGCGCGCCGTTGGCGCGGATCGTCCCGTTGAGAAAGTTCATCGCCGGCGAGCCGATGAAGCCCGCGACGAACAGGTTTTGTGGTCGGTCATAAAGCTCGAGCGGCGCCCCGATCTGCTCGACCACGCCGTCATGCATCACCACGATGCGATCCGCGAGCGTCATGGCCTCGATCTGATCGTGGGTGACGTAGACGGTCGTCGTCTTCAGGCGCTGATGCAACTCCTTGATCTCGGTGCGCATGGCGACGCGCAGCTTGGCGTCCAGGTTCGACAACGGCTCGTCGAACAGGAAGACGCGGGGGTCGCGCACGATGGCGCGGCCCATGGCGACGCGCTGGCGCTGGCCGCCGGAGAGCTGGCGCGGATAGCGGTCGAGCAGGGGGCCGAGTCCCAGGATGTCGGCGGCCCCGGTGACGCGCCGTTCGATCTCGCTCTTGGACGCGCGGCGCAGCATGAGCGAGAACCCCATATTGGCGGCGACCGTCATGTGCGGGTAGAGCGCGTAGTTCTGGAACACCATGGCGATGTCGCGCTCCTTCGGCGGCATCTTGTTCACGATGCGCTCGCCGATGCGGATCTCGCCCGAGGTGATGTTTTCGAGCCCCGCGATCATCCGCAACAGGGTCGACTTGCCGCATCCCGACGGGCCGACCAGGACGACGAACTCGCCGTCGTCGATCAGGACATCGACGCCATGGATGACCTCGATGGCTCCGAACGCCTTTCTGACGTCGCGGATCGCGACGGACGCCATGCGGTTCCTCCCGGTCTGTCGCTCGGCCCTGTGCGGATGCACTTGCGCGTGCGCCCGTGGGCTTCTCTCCCGTCCGCCCTTTGCGCCGCGGCCCTGGGCAGCACAGCCTAGTGGTGCAATTGAATGGGATTACGCGTGCGATTTCAATTCCCCGTTGGTCGCATATTTTCCCACGCGGACGGGGGTCGCCCAAATGGACAGGCCGCGGGAATGGGGCCAACATCCGCACCGGCGTGCGGCGCGGAGGTCGTGGGATTTCGATGACGATGCAAGTTGGTGTGGGCGAGAGCGCGTCCCGCCCGATCTCCCGCTTCCGCCACGGCTTCGCTGCATGTGGGGGTTGCTGCGAGCCCCGCCGTTCTTCCTTGGCCTTTTCGGCGACGGGGGTGCCGGGGACGAAGAAGGCGCCGAAAGCGAAATCTGATGCCGGCAGGCAGAACGCCGCCGCGGCCGCCAAGCCTCACCGCGTCGACGTGCACCACCACATCGTGCCGCCGCGCTACGTCACCGACATGGGGCTGAAATGGGTCAACCGGCACAACGCGCCGCTGCCGCTGCACGGCCCGCTGCAATGGACCCCGGAACAGTCGATCGCGGAAATGGACCGCAATGGCGTGGCGACCGCGATCACCTCGCTGTCCGATCCGGGCGTGTGGTCGGGTGACGTGGCCAGGAGCCGCAGCGTGGCGCGTTACTGCAACGACTATGCGGCGCAGGTCGCGCGCGATTATCCCGGCCGGTTCGGTGTGTTCGCCTCGCTGGCGCTGCCCGATATCGAGGGCAGCCTGCGCGAAATCGAGTACGCCTTCGACGTGCTCGGTGCCGACGGCATCGTGCTGATGACCAGCTACGGCGACAGGTGGCCGGGCGACGCGGCGTTCGCGCCGGTATTCGACGAGCTCAACAGGCGCAAGGCGGTCGTGTACTTCCACCCGACGGCGGCGCCGTGCTGCGAAGGGCTCATCCCCGACGTGGCGGATGCGGTGGTCGAATTTCTGTTCGACACCGTGCGCGCGGTGACCAGCCTGCTGTACAGCGGCACGCTGTCTCGCTGTTCCGACATCCGCTACATCTTCTCGCACGCCGGCAGCGCCGTGCCGCTGCTGGCCGGCCGGATCTCGCGGCTCGCGCGGATTACCGAGGCGGTCAATCCGCGCCTTCCGAACGGCGCCATGCATGAGCTCAAGCGGCTTTATTATGACGTCGCGCAGCAGGCCAGCCCGGAAGGGCTCGGGCCCCTGATGACTCTGGTGTCGGCCGACCAGGTGCTGTTCGGCAGCGACTATCCCTGGGCGCCCCCCGGCATGATGGCGCAAACCGTCGCCGGCCTGGCCGCGTTCGGCTTTCAGCCCGACGAGCTGCAGGCGATCGAGCGCGGCAACGCGCTTCGTCTGTTCCCTCGATTCGCGCAGCCGTGAGGTGGCCACGATTGTCGGCGGCGAAACACACAAAAAAACATCCGGAGGAAACAAAATGGTCCTGAGCTCTCGCGTCGGGCGCGGCCTTGGGGCCGCGCTGCTGGCCGCTTGCGTCGGCCTCACCGTTGCGCCCGCGGCGGCACAGCTTTCGCCGTCGCAGCCGATCAAGATCGTCGTCAGCGCGCCGGCGGGCGGCATCGGCGATCTTGCCGCCCGGATTATGGCCCAGCGGCTGACGGACGACGGCCATCCCGCCATCGTCGAGAACCGCGTCGGCGGCAATGGGATCGTCGCGACCGATGCGATCGCGAAGGCGCGCCCGGACGGTTACACGCTGATCATCGGCAACCATTCGACGCTGGCGATCCTGCCGCATATGACCAAGGTGAACTACGATCCCGCCAGGGATTTCGTGCCGGTCGCATTGATGGTGGCCGCGCCGAACGTGCTCGTGGTCAAGGCCTCGCTGCCGGTGAATTCGGTGCGGGAGCTTGTTGCCTATGGCAAGGCACGACCGTTGACCAATGCATCCCAGGGGATCGGTGCGAGCGGCCACCTCATCGGCGAGCAGTTCCGGCAGCTCACCGGCGTCGAGCTCACGCATGTGCACTATCGCGGCGCGGCGCTCGCGGTGCAGGACGTGGTCGCCGGGCACGTCGACCTGATGTTCGACGTGGTGTCGCTGACCCGCGAGCAGGTCCTGTCCGGCCAGCTGCGGGCGCTAGCGATACTGTCGCCGCAGCGCAATCCCGTGCTGCCCGACGTGCCGACGGCGGCCGAAGCCGGGCTTGCGGGATTGGAGGGCGGCGCGTGGTTCGGGCTGATGGCGCCCGCCGGCACGCCACGGCCCATCGTCGATTGGCTCAATGCGCAGACGCGCAAGGCGTACGAGGCATCCGACGTGGGCAAGCGGCTGACCGGGCAGGGGCTGCGGCTGCCGCTGGGGACCCCGGAAGAGTTCGCGGCGTTGATCGCGGCTGACAGCAAACGTTGGGGTGACGTGATCCGCCAGGGCGGCATCAAGCTCGAGAGCAACTGAGGGCGGCGGCGGCGCATCCCTTGCGCCGGCGGCAGAGCGATCTAGCCCTTCAACCGGGGAAACAGGCCGAGCGCATTGCCGCGCGCGATCGCCTGCAATTCGGCCGGGGGCAGGCCGAGCGAGCGCAGACCGTTGGCGGTATCGTCGATCGCCACCAGCGGAAAATCCGTTCCGAACATGATCTGCGAGGTCGGCACCATGTTGGTGATCGCCGCCATCGACGGCTTGTAGGCGGCGTTGGCGATCTCGTAGTAGAGCCGCTTGAGCTTCGTAGTCGAAGCCGTTCGGCACCTTCTCCTTGAACGCGGGCAGCGTACTGTAATGCTCGATGCGGCCTGCCACCATCGGCAGCGTGCCGCCCGCATGCGAGAAGATGAAACGGATATCGGGAAGCCGACTGATCGAACCGGAGAAGATCAGGCTGAGGATCGTGCGCGTGGTGTCCTGCTGGAACTCCGAGAAGAACGGCGGGACGTAGGACATCAGGCTCGTGCAGCACAGCGGCGAGGCCGGATGCACGTAGATCACCGCCTTGCGGCGGTTGAGCTCGGCGAACACCGGGGCAAAGGCGGGGTCTCCGAGCCACTTGTCGCCATAGCTCGTCATCAGCCCGATGCCGTCGGCCTTGAGCACATCGAAGGAATATTCGATCTCCTTGAGGCTGCCTTCGGTGTCGGGCAGCGGCAGCGTGGCGAACAGGCCGAAGCGCCCGGGGGTGATCCTTGACGATCTGCATGGCGTAATCGTTGAACGCGCGCGAAAGCCGGCGCCCCTGCTGCACGTCGCCGAAGAAGATGCCGGGCGTGGTCATGGAGATGATGGCGGCCTGGACGCCATTCTTGTCCATGGCCGCGAGCGCGGTCTCCGGCGACCACCCGTACCAGGTGGGAATGATGCGGCCGCCGCCCTGCGCGGCGATCCGGTCTTTCACCTCGTCGAACCAGAACGGCGGCACGATGTGATGATGCACGTCGATGAGCTTGGGCCCGCTCTCGGCCGGCGCCTGCGCCAAGGCGGCGGGCGCGGCGAGCGCGGTGCCGGCGCCGAAAGCGGCCGCGGTCGCGATGAATTCCCGCCGGGACGGGCCGCAGAGCCCGCACCCCTGCCCGTGCTGGCGGAATAGGTTCGGAATGCGCGACCTGCGACTGCGCAACATATCAAATCCTCCCGATAGCGCTTTCGCCGCGGCGAAGCGCCTTCCCGTTTTCTATGAGGGGCGACACGGCCTGCGCCGGTCACCACCACGCCGCGACGATGAGCGCGCGGCGAGGCGAGGCTAGGTGTTGGGTAAATTGGCGTCAAATGTTTGCAGCGCTGCGCTCAGCCCGCACCGCTTGCCGCCGCGAGGGGCGTGCGCCTATACCTGATCGGCAAATGGCAACGGCTCTTGGCGGCACTATAAAGACGGTCCTGCACGCGCTGTTCTGCTTTGTCCTGTTCGCGGGCGCCGTTGATACGGACGCGCGGGCGCAGACCGCCGCGCAGAGCTGGCCGACGCGGCCGATCCGGCTGATCGTGCCGACCGGTCCGGGGCTCGGCACCGATATCATGGCGCGCCTGCTCGCCGACGGCGTTTCACGCACGCTCGGGCAGCAGATCTACGTGGAGAACGTGCCCGGCGCGTCGGGCATCACCGGTGCGCAGCAGGCCGCGCGCGCAACGCCCGGCGGCTACACGCTGTTCTTCGCGAACGCCTCCACGTTCACATCCAACATGTTCATGCTGAAATCGATTCCCTACGATCCGGTGCGGGATTTCACCGCGGTCGCGATGGTCTCCAACCAGGGTCCGGTTGTGGTCTCGGTTTATCCCGAGCTGCCGGTGAAGACGCTTCCCGAGCTGATCGCCTACGGCAAGGCGCAACCGGGCAAGCTGTCCTACGCGGTCGATGCCACCAGCGGCCTCGGCGTCGTGGTCGGCCGTCTCCTGAACAACGCGGCGGCATCGGGATGGTCGAGGTGCCTTACCGCACGACGGCGCAGATGATGCAGGACACGTCGGTGGGAACGACGCAGGTGATGCTCAGCTCGTTTGCCGCCGTCGAAGGTTTCGCGCGTGCCGGCAAGGTCAGACGCATCGCGCTGAGTTCGGCCAAGCGTTTCCCCGGCCTCGACGATCTGCCGACGATTGCCGAAACGCTCCCGGGCTTCGAGCTGGACGGCTGGCTGGTCGTGGTCGCTCCTGCCGGCACGCCCGCCGATATCGTCACGCAGTTGAACCGGCACATCGGCCAGTTCCTGCGCAATCCCGATATCCAGCAGCGGCTCCTCGCGCTGGGGCTTGCGATCAGCGGCACCGACACGGCCGAGACCACCGCGGAGTTCATTCGTCAGCAGCAGGCGTCGTGGCGCGCGCTGGCGCAGGAGATCGATCTGCGGCCGGAATGAGAAGTGAACCTGGGAATCAGGTGTTGCGCGATTGCGCGTCGGTGATCGCGATCTTGCGCGCCAGCGTGGTGATCAACTCGGTCTGGGTCCGCAGCTTCAGATGCAGGTTGAGCAGCACGACCAGGCTGATGCACACCCAGACGTAGAGAATGAGGTCGACGCCGCGGCCGATCCCGACCAGCTCCGCCAGTCGTGTGCTGTGCTCGGGCATCCACACGAAGTAGAGGCCGGCCGTCGCGATTGCCACGGTCAGGAAGGCGACCGCGGGCGATCGCCGGTACTCGGCCCACGCGTACAGCAGGATCGCCGCCAGCAGCGCCGAGAGGATCAGCTGGGCAATCATCGGTACAGCCTGCGCGCAAACAGATCGAGCAGGATGAGCACGCCATCGCGCAGGTTCTGCCCCTTGGCCAGCGAATAGGCGGTGTATTCGATCGTCACGGGCTGCTCGACGTAGCGAAGTCCGCTGCTGCCGATCTGGCTGAGGCATTCCGACGCATGCGCCATCCGGTTCTGCCGAAGCCTCAGCGCTGCGGCGCCGCGGCGGGTCATGGCGCGCAGGCCGTTGTGGGTGTCGGTCACCTGCAAGCCCGTGCTCAGCCGCGTGAACAGCGTCGCGGCCTGCAACATCAGGCGGCGCATCGGCGGGAGATTGGGGGCCTGTCCGAGAAACCGGCTGCCGAGCGCGAAATCGGCCCGTTCGCGGACCAGCGCCTCGGTGAGACGGGGAATATCCGATACGCGGTGCTGGCCGTCGGCATCGAACGTCACCACGAATTGCGCCGCGTGCGCCAGCGCGTAGTCGATGCCGGTCTGCAGCGCGGCGCCTTGGCCGAGGTTGAATGGATGCCTGACCACGATCGCGCCGGCCGCGTGCGCGTGATCGGCCGTGGCGTCGGTGGAGCCATCGTCGACCACGACCACCGTGTAGCCCGCACGCCCGACCTCGCTCACGACGCGGGGAAGAACGGTCCCTTCGTTGTAGGCAGGGATGACCACATACACCTGCGCCCGCGAGACATGTTCCATTTGACGCTCCCGTACGGGACCCACAAGAATTCCGCATGCCTGCGAAAGTTCCGCCCGGCATCCGAGCGCAAGCCGCCGGCAGGGGATGAGCGCGATCCCCGGTGACGCGACGCATCGCGATCGACTCAGTGAACCAGATGTCGAAGCCGGTCTCCTAGAGGCGCAACTGCGATGGATCGCCGCGTGCGACATGGACGACCCCGATTTGCGGCAGTGCAATACGAACGTCACGAGGCCTTCCGCAACACGAGGCGCATGGCGTCGAACAGGTTGACCGGTATCCCGACGCGTCCGGCGCTTGTCATGCCCGCTGAGCGCATCCCGAGCATGCGCCGCAGTTGGAAGACGATCAGCGAGGCCGGAACGATCTTCCAGGGGTGGTCCACATGCTCCAGCGAAAAGCCCAGGCCGCCCGACATCCGGCGCATGCTCTCCTGGGTGAAGAACCAGAGGTGCTGCGGCGGGGTCATCAGCCGCCATCGCATGCCGGCAAGCCTGGCGAGCGGCGAGCCGAAATCGCCCGTGGTGATCACGACGATGCCGCCGGGGTTGAGCTGCCGATGACATAGCGCGAGCGTCTCCCGCGGGTCGGGAAGATGCTCGATCACATCGAGCAGGACGATGACATCCATATGACCGAATTGTCTCAGGGTGGCCTCATCCGCCATTCCCTGTACGACGTTCAAGCCGGCGCGGCGGCCATGCTCCACGGCATCCGCGGCCAGTTCGATCCCTGCGACATCGAAATGGCGCGCGGCCTCCATGAGGAAAAAGCCGTACGCAGCGCCCAATTCCAGCAGCTTCCCGCTGCGACGATAGGTGCGGATAAAATCCACGCTGTGCGCGAACTCGCGCCGCAGCACCAGTTCGGCGCCGAGATAATCCGAATAGCCGTCGGCGTGACGGCCGGAAAAATAATCCTCGGTGTAGTAGGTCGCGGGGTCAAATTCGGACGTTTCGGTGCGGCCGAGGCCGCAACTCTCGCATTGCAGGATGTCGCATCCGTTGGTCCTGAAGCGCAGGACGTGGTTCCTCGCGCCGCCGCAGGCCGGGCACGCGCGCGTGGCGGCGCCGGGCGTTTCTGCCCCTGGCAGCGCAATCTCCAGTGACGGTGTCTGCAAGGAGTTCGCCTTCACCTCGAATACCGGGTCGATCGTGCCGTGCTTCGTTCGCGTTACAACCGCATCGCCGCCACCGCGCGGCCGGCCACGATGTCGGGGCGCCGATGTACGTGACATGAATAGATCGTGCGGGCGATGCGGTCATCTCGCCGCAGGGCCAGTGAGGTTCTACCCGAAATAGGCTTCGCGTACTTCCGGCCGGTCGGCGAGCTCGTCCGGTCGCCCGGCCGCCGCCACGCGGCCCTTCGACAGCACGTAGCCGTAGTGCGAGATCGCCAACGTCTGGTGGACGTTCTGTTCGACCAGGAACACGGTGATGCCGCGCGCATTGATGTCACGGATGATGGTGAAGTTCTCCTTGACTAGGAGCGGCGACAGTCCGAGTGAGGGCTCGTCCACCAGCAGGAGCTTGGGAGCACGCATGAGGCCGCGGCCGATCGACATCATGGCCTGCTCGCCCCCCGACATCGTGCCCGCGAGTTGAGTCCGGCGCTCGCCGAGGCGGGGAAACAGGCGATAGATCTCCTCGGCGCGCGTGCGCGTCACCGCCTCCGACGGCTCCTGATAGGCGCCAACGCGAAGGTTCTCCTCCACCGTCAGCTTGGGAAAGACCTTGCGTCCCTCCGGGATGCAGGCGACGCCGGCGGCAATCACCTTGTGGGTCGGCAACCCCGTGATGTCCTTGCCATCGAATACGACGCGGCCGGCGCGCGGCGGGGTCAGGCCGAGGATCGAACGAATGAGCGTGGTCTTGCCGGAGCCGTTCGAGCCGAGCAGGCAGGTGATGCTGCCGGCCTCGACCGTAAGTGAGACGCCCTGCAGCACGTCCGCCTTGTCGTAGGCGGTGGTGACGTCCAGGATCTCGAGCCGACCTGTCATCACGCCACCCCGAGATAGGCTTCCTGCACCTGCCGATCGCCGGCGACCTCCGCGAACGTTCCCTCCTTGATCTTGCGGCCATAGTTGAGCACCACGCAACGGTCGGTGACGCGCTCGATCACGCCCATCTCGTGCTCGATGATGACGATGGTCAGGCCCGGCATGCGCCCGCGCACCAGGAGGATATCGTCCATCAGGTGGCGTGTTTCCTCGTGCGTCATGCCGGCCGATGGCTCGTCGAGCAGGACGAGGCGCGGCCGGCTGATCAGCGCACGGCAGATCTCGATCCGCCGTCGATCGATCATCGGCAGGCCGGCCGCCGGTTCCTCGATGCGGTCGGCAAGCTCGGCGCTGAACACCTTCACCAGCTCGCGGGCCTCCTCGCGGTTGCGCGCGAGCTCGGCGGCAAACGCGCCGCGCCGCAGCAGGTTGAAGACCAGGCCGTGGTTCAGCCGTTTGTGGTTGCCCACCATGATATTGTCGAACACCGACAATGGCAGGCACATGCGCGAACGCTGGAAGGTGCGGGTCACGCCCGCGCGATAGATCGCTTGTGGCGTCGCGGCGGTCGTGTCCTTGTCCGCGAACGTGACCGCGCCTTCGTCCGCGCCATAGATGCCGGTGACGACGTTGAACAGCGTGGTCTTGCCCGAGCCGTTCGGTCCAATCAGGCCGACGATCTCACCGTCGTTGACCTCGAAGTCCACCTGGGCGAGCGCAACCAGGCCGCCGAAGCGGCAGGTCAGGCCCTTGCAGGTGAGCAGCGCTCCGGTCACCGCACGCGCTCCTCGGCATGGGCCTGCGCGTTCCGCGCCTTGGAGCCCGGGACATAGTCGCGCAGTTGCCGCGGCAGCAGTCCCTGCGGACGAAACAGCAGAATGAGAATCACGAGCGCCGCGTACAGCACCAGGCGATATTCCTGGATGACCTGGAATTTCTCCGGCAGAATCACGACAAAGGCGGCAGCGACCGCGACGCCCCACAGGTTGCCGATGCCGCCCAGGAGGATGATCGAAACCAGGATCAGCGAATCGCCGAAGGTGAAGTTATTGGGCGCGATGAAGCCCAGCACGTGTCCATAGGCCGCGCCCGCGGTGCCTGCCAGAAAATTGCCGAGCGTGAACGCCAGCACCTTCCAGCGTGCGAGGTTGAGCCCGTAGCAGGCCGAGGCAGTCTCATCGAGCCGGATCGCATCGAGGCTGAGTCCGATCCAGGAGCGCTCGAGCCGTCGCACCAGCGTGAAGCTCAACACCAGCAGGGCCAGCGCAAGGAGCAGATAGGAGAAGTAGAACGACGCGGTGAAGTCGCCGATCCGGATCGGGCTGTTGAAGTTCCAGCCGAACAGGACGATCGGCTTGACCTGGATGCCCTGCGGTCCGCCCAGCGTGTCGTTGACCTCGAGAAACACCTTGAACAGGATGCCGAAGGCAATGGTGACGAGGGCTGCGTAATGCCCCCGGGTCCGCAGCACCGGCAGGATCAGGATCGATCCGATGACTGCCGCCATCAGTCCTCCGAGCGGAAGCGTGAGGAACGACGGCAGTGACGTGTACTTGGTGACGACCCCGGCGGTGTAGCAGCCGATCCCGAGGAAGGCCGCGCCCGCGAAGTTGACCACGCCGGCATAGCCGAACTGGATGGTGAGGCCGAGTGCCGCGACCATCAGCAGGAATGCCGTGGTCATCATCAGGATGATGAAATGCTCCTCGTGAAACCAGAGCGCGACGGCAAGCACCCCCGCGACCGCGGCGATGTCGAAGGCGCGTTCGTTGCCGCCGATGCTCGCCCTGATCTGGTCCACCAGCCCGGAGCGTGCACCCAGCACGACCGCCGCGGCTGCGACCGCCAGCAGCGCGCCCAGCGCCCGTTCGCTTTCCGCTCCGAGGAACAGCATGCCGTACAGCATGGCGGCCGCCGCCCAGGCAAGCGCGGGCAGCGGAGAGCGGCTGTTCGGCGAGGTCGCCATGCCGTCACACCCGCTCGCTCGATTTCTCCGCGATCAGGCCGGTCGGCCGCCACGCCATGATGGCGATGATGACGGCGAGCGCGAACACGTCCTTGTAGGCGCTGGCGAACGGCAACGCGACTGCGCCGATGGTCTGCAGGCCGGCGAACAGGAAGCCGCCGAGGATGGCGCCATAGATGTTGCCGAGGCCCCCGACCACCGCGGCGCTGAAACCGAATACGCCCAGCAGCAGGCCCATGCTGAAATTGATCTCGTTGTAGTACAGGCCGTTCATCACGCCGGCAAAGGCGGCGACGCCCGAGCCGATCGCGAAGGTGATCAGCACCACCGCAGTGAAGTTGATCCCCATGGTGCGCGCGGTTTCGCCATCCTGCGCCACTGCGCGGATCGCCAGCCCGAGCTTGGTCTTGTTGATCAGGAGGTGGACGGCGACGATCATGGCCAGACCCGCGGCCAACAGCATCAGGCTGTCCAGCCGCAGCGTGAAATGGCCGAAGGTGTAGGCTGTCGTCGGCAGCAGCGCCGGGAACGGCTTCGGGTTCGAGCCGTCGGGAAAGCCCAGCCGGACGCCTTCGCGCAGCACGGTTCCCAGCATCAGCGTGATCAACAATGTGTTGAGCGCCGGCGCCGAGGCGAGCGGCAGCACGAGATAGCGGGCGATCACCGCGCCGAGCGCTGCCATCGCCGCCATCGCCACGATCGAGACGATGATGAGCTGCAGCAGTGGAGAGCTGACTTGGGCCGCCTTCAACGCGAGATAGGTCGCGAAGCCGGTAAATACTCCGACCGTGAGCACGTCGCCGTGGGAGAACTTGATCACGTCGAGCACGCCGAAGAACAGCGTGAAGCCCACGGCGACCAGGCCGTACATGATCCCGAGCATGAGCCCGTTGATCAGATATTGGAGCGCGATCTCCACGCCGTCATCTCGGAAATGCAGTGTAGGCAACGGTGGCTTGACCGTTGCCTACCATACGCCCAATGCAGCTCATTTCCTGAGCTTGCGCTTGCCCGAAGCGTACTCGCTGTCTTCCCAGATCACCCACTTGCCGTCCTGCACGACGTATTTGGAGATCAGCGGCACGGTATTTTGCCCGTGGTCGTCGAACGTGACCGGCCCGATAACGGAGTCGTAGTTCGCGACCTTGCCGAGTGCATCGGTGACCTTCTTGCGATCCGGTCCGACCTGCTCGATGGTGTCGAGGATCAATTGCATCGCGACGAACGCGAAGGCGCCATAGGCCTCCGGCGGCTCCTTGTAGCCGGCCTTGTCGTATTGTTCCTGGAAAAACTTCCCGCCCGGCAGCTTCTCGATCGGGGCACCCTCGATGAAGCTGAGCGAGCCCTCCGCCAGCGGTCCCAGCGCCTGGATGTAGGCGTCGGACTTGATGCCCGAGGTGCCCTGCAGCACCGCGCTGAGACCGATCTTGTCCATCTGCGACCGGACGCGGATGCCGATCGGCGTGAGGCCGCCGAAATAGATGACCTCGGGATTGAGCGCCTTTGCCTGCGTGAGCTCGGCGGTGAAATCCTGCTGGTCGGCGGTGACGCCGAAGGTGCCGAGGATCTGCCCGCCGTTCTCCTTGGCGTATTTCGTGAAGTATTCGTTGTGACCCTTGCCGTAGTCGGTGGTGTCGTGAATGACCACCCATTTCTTGAACCCGAGGCCGGTCATCAATTTCGCGGCGACCTCGTTCTGGTTGATCATCGTGCCGTTGACCCGATGCACTTCCGGATATTTGGCGCGGTAGGTGATGTCGGGAAGAACGGCGCCCCAGACCACCATCGGCAGCCCCAGGCGGTTATAGGTCTCGACCGCCGCGATCGCTGCGGCCGAACAATAATGGGCGGCGGCGGCGATCACCGAGCGGTCGGCGCCGGCCTTGGTCGCCACTTGCACCGCGACATTGGGCTTGCACTCGTCGTCGAGCACGACAAGCTCATATTCGTATTTCGCCTTGGGGTCGGCGTTGCGTAGCTTCACCGCGAGCTCGGCCGAATTGCGGGCGCCGATGCCGTTGGCGGCCACGCCGCCGGTGAGCGGGCCGATGAAGGCCACCTTGGCCTTGTCCTTGGCCGCGGCCGGCAACGACGCCAAGGTCAAGGCAACAGCCAAGCCGACCGATGCGGCAATGGCGGACAGTCCCTGTTTCCTGATCATCTCTCGTTATCCCTCTGGTGGGAGCGCGCGCCGGCCGTTGGCCGGCAATCTGCATGATGCTGGGGAATGCAGAACTTGAAGGCCATGGTTGTCCATCGGGGGAGGGTGGGCAAGTCCAAAGGATTGGCGTTCTGGCGATGCCGACGGCGGCTCGCGCCCGCAAACCGTCGGGCGCGGCACCGGGGTTGGTGCGCCGGGCTTTCTTAGCTTTCTGTGCCCAGGCGTCCGGACATCAGATGGCGAACACGCCCGACGCGGCTCATGTCCTGGCGGCAAGCGCCGCCTTCACCCGCTCGGGCGTCAGCGGGTACTGGCGAAGCCGCACGCCGGTCGCATCGAAGAATGCATTGGCGACGGCGGCCGCGGTCGCGCCCATCACTTCCTCGCCGGCGCCGGTCGAGGGCTCGTCGAGGCGCTGCACCACCACCGGGGTCACGTGCGGATGCTCGGCGAAGCGCAGTACCGGATAGGACACCCAGTCGAGGCTGGTGACGCCGTTCTTGTCGAATGTCACCTCTTCCTTGAGCGTGCGGCTCACGGCCTGGATCATCTGCCCGACGATCTGGTTCTCGACCAGCGCGGGATTGATCACCTGCCCCGCATCGAGCGCGCCGTAGATCCGTGTGGCCACTATGTTGCCGGTGCGGCGGTTGACCTCGATCTCCGCCACCGCGGCGCCGTACGAAACATGATGGGTGCCGAGACCGATGCCGCGGCCGGTCACGACCTCGGCGTCGGACAACGCCGAGGCCGCGACCCGCGGTTTCCACCCCGCAGCTTCGGCGGCGGCGTTGAGCACGCCGAGCCAGCGTTCGTCGCCAATGTTGTTGCGGCGGAATTCGAGCGGGTCGGTCTTGGCCATGAAGGCGAGCTCGTCGATCGTTTGCTCCGACGCGAACGCGAACGAGAGGTCAAGCGGCGAGCGCAGCGGTGCGCCCTTGAGATAGCCGACCATCGGCACCGCGTGGCTGACGACGCGCCGGTTCGCCACCGCGTACATCGAGCCGGTGCTCATGCGGTTGACGGGAATGGAGCCGGCGCCGGTCGTGCGCTCCTTCGGCGCAGTCTGCAGCGCCAGCTCGTGCGTCGTCTCGTTGACCATCCAGCCGTGTTGCCAGCCGTGATACTCGTAGGCCACGAGTTTTCCGTTGGCATCGATGCCGGCGCGCACGTCCGCCAGATGCGCCGGGCCATAGTCGTCCCAGCCGAGCTCGTCGGAACGCATGAACTGCACGCGCACCGGCTTGCCGACCGCCTGCGACATGACCGCGGCGGCCTGCGCACAGTCGTCGTAGCAGCTGCGGCCGAACGTGCCGGAGCCCTCGTAATACTGCACGCGGACCTTGGCGACCGGCAATCCGAGCACCGCCGCCAGCATCTCGCGCGAGTTGTAGATGTCCTGGGTCGAGGACATCACCAGCACGCCGTTTGGTCCCACGGCGGCGAGTGCACAATTGGCGGCGAACGGGGCGTGCGACTGGTACGGACAGCAATAGCTCGAGGACGCGACATGCGCGGCGCTGGCGAAGGCCTTGGCCGCATCGCCCCAGTCCGCGATCACCGTGTCGGTGGTCTTGGTGGCGCGCATGCGCTCGAACAGGTCGGCGTCGGCATTGCTTGGCAGCGTCGCGCTCTCCTTCCAAGTCACCTTGAGCGCACGCGCGGCCTTGACCGCGTCCCACTCGCGCTCCGCGACGACGCCGACGAAGTCGCCCTTGCGCACGATCCGCGCGCCGGGAATGCCGGCAATCGAGCTCTCGTCGATGCTCAAGGGCTTGGCGCCGTCACCATAGGCGGCTTGCCCGCTTGGCCGCACGATGCGGCCGTGCAGCATGTCGGGCACGCGCACCTGCTGCATGTAGACGTATCTTCCGGTCATCTTGTCCGGGATATCGACGCGCGGCACGCGCGTCCCCACGAGCTTGTACCGGTTGATCGGCTTCTGCGGCGCGATGCCGGTGAACTTGACGTTGAACGGCTTGTCGCCGAGCAGCGCGCCGTAGCTCACGGAGCGGCTGGGATGACCGTCGATCGACACCACCCCTTTGGACACGACGAGGCTGCCGGTCTGCACACCGAGCCGCGTCGAGGCCAGCGCCAGCAGCGCCTGCCGTGCCTCCGCGGCCGCCGCGCGGATTTGCGGGCCGCCGCGATAAATCGACGAGCTCGAGGTCGTCGCACCCTGGTTGGGCACGGTGTTGGTGTCGAGCAGAACCGATTTGAGCTGGCTCATCTCGAGGTCGAGCTCTTCGCCCGCGATCTGCAGCAGGCCGGTGGTGTTGCCCTGGCCGAACTCGCCCTTGCCGAGATAGACCGTCGCGGTGTTGTCCGCATGCACGGCGATCCACGAATCGATCGTGGTCGGATCCGGCGGACCGGCGGCGTCGCCGCGCGCGGCGGCGGCCGGCAACGGGAAGCCGGCGATGCAGAAGCCGACGACGAGCGCGCCGCCCTTGAGCAGGTCGCGACGGGACAGCGGGCCGGACGATGTAGTTGTGAGGATGGCGTTCATCGCGTTGCTCCCGCCATCGTGGTGGATGCAACCTGGATCGCCTTCATGATGCGCGGATAGGAGCCGCAGCGGCAGAGGTGGCCGTCCATGTGGGCGCGGATCTGCGCTTCGCTCGGGCGCGGCGTCTGCGCCAGCAGCTCCGAGGCCTTGATCGTCATGCCGTTGTAGCAGTAGCCGCACTGGGGCGCCTGCTCGTCGATGAAGGCCTGCTGCAGCGGATGCAGCGCCGACGCTTGCGCCAGTCCCTTCTGTTGCGCGTACCAGGCGGCCAGGCCCTCGAACGTGGTCAGCGACTTGCCGGCGACCGCGCCGACCGGGGTCACGCACGAGCGGATCTCGACCCCGTCGGCGAGCACCGAGCAGGAGCCGCATTGCGCGAGCCCGCAGCCGAAGCGCGGCCCCCACAGCTTCAACTCGTTGGTGAGCACGTAAAGCAGCGGCGTGTCCGCGCTCGCGGCCACCGACGAGATTTGTCCGTTCACCTTGATCTTGAGGTCGTCAGCCACGCGCACCTCCCATGAGCCCGATGCGATTTATTCTTATTCGATTGTGTGAGGCTAACGGCTGGGGCGTGCGCGAACAAGCAGCATTGCTGCCGGGTCGGGGCTGCGGCCGATCGTGTCTCGTGGGCGCTCGCTGCACTCGCCCGGGACACGAGCCTTTAGCTTATCGTCTCAGGATCGCCTCGCAGCTCAATCGTCTTTCCCCTCCGCCGGAATCACCGGCAGCAGCAGGTGCGAAGGATGCAGGGCGTCGCGAAAGACCTTGTGCGTGGTCGCGCGTCCGCTCGGCAGGTGATAGCTGTCGGGCGGCAGCAGCTGCGAGAACGCATCCGCGAACGGCTCGTTGCACATCAATTCCAATTGGATGCTGTGCCCGGCCTTGAACAGGTTGGAGAACGAATAGATCCGGATCGCGTATTCGATCACCTCGCCCGCCGGCACCGGCACCGAGCGGGTGTGCGGATGATGCGGCCGCCATGGTTCCGACTGCGCGGGATCGAGCTCGCGATGGGACGCCTTGAGATAGCCTGAGCTTACGACCTGCCGGTTGCCCTGCGCATCGACGTCGTAGAGCTTGGCGATCAGGTTGGTGTCGTCGGTGTCGATCGCGACATGGACGTAGAGCGCGGCCGGGCCCGTCATCTCGGTGTCCGCGAGCAGCGTCGCCGTCGTCCACTTCAGCGATTGCACATCTGACGTGACGGTGAACGGGGCTTGGTAGAACCCGTCGGGCGGCGCCGCGTCGGCGCCGAGCGGCTCCGGCGTGGCGGCAAGCCGGTGGCGCGGCCGCAGAAAGTATTTCGTCCACGCCGTGCGCGCGAGCGGCCATTGCTTTTCCGCGCGCCAGCGCCTGCCGCCTTCGACGAATACCCGGATCGGCGCGTCGTTGTCGTCCATGATCCCGGTGTCGATGCCCTTGAGCCAATAGTCGTACCAGCGGAACATCTCGTCGTGGGATTCGTGGAACGGCCGCTCCTGCATCGGCGGCAGCGGCTGCAGGTCGAGGCGCTTGATGCCTTGCACCTTGTTGAAGCAGTCGATGGTGCCGTCGACGGTCCAGCCGCGTCCCCATTTCACCTGGAAGTAGGCCGGGATCTTGATCTTGTGCGCGGTGTTGATGGCCTGGCCGTCCTGCCAGAATGGTCCGTCGTGCGGGTTGAGGACGAAGTCCAGCCAGAGATCGTGCGTCTCCGGATAGTTCAGCACGTGGATCATGTTCGGCCAGTGCCTGATGTCGGGGTCCGCGAGCCGCTGCCGGATGCGCGCCTGGTACTCCTCGCGCGAATAGACGCGTTTGCTTTTGCCGGTGACGTTGCGCACCGCGACGCCGCTGTCGCCGCCGCGGCCCTCGCGCGACGCCCGCGGCATCAGCCACATGATGCCGCCGTGATAGCAGAGCTCGTACATGTCGAAGTGGCCGCCGTTGACGAAGATCGCCTTGAGGTGGGGTGGCGCCTCGGCCGCGCCCATCACCTGCACGGTGGCGAAATAGGAAATGCCGATCATGCCGACATTGCCGTCGCACCAGGGCTGCTGTGCCATCCATTCGACCAGGTCATAGACGTCCTTGCCCTCGCCATGGCCGCCGAGATCGTAATTGCCCACGAGCTCGCCGTCCGAGCCGCCGGTGCCGCGCACGTCGGCGATCACGTGGGCATAACCGCGCGCGATCACGGCGCTGATATCGCCGGCTTCGATGCCGCCGTCCCACAGCGGGCTCGGCCGCGCCTGCGGCGGCAGCGTCAGTGCGAGCGCCTGCAATTCCTTGCCGTAGGGGCTGAGCGCGAGCAGCGCCGGCACCTTGCCCGGCGCCGGCGGCCGGTAGATGTCGGCGGCGAGGTGGACGCCGTCGCGCATGGGGACGCGCACGTCCTTCTCGACCGACATCGACGCCGGTGCGGCTTGCGTGGTGTGATCCAGCATCTTTTAGTCTCCGATTTCGATTCAGCTTGGCTTGAGCGGCGGTGCTACGCCGCCGGTGGCAAGACGTTGCAGCAGCTGCCAGATGATGACGATCGCGAGCAGGCCGAGCACGAGCCACACGCCCACGGCGGCGGCCTTGTTGATTTCGCCGCCCGACCAGTAGGTGTAAAGCAGTGTCGGCAGCGTCGCGTTGTCGGCGCCTTGCAGCAGCAGCGCGGCGGTGAGCTCGCGCAGGCAATGGGCGAACACCCAGATCCACACCGCCGCCAGCCCCGGCGTCGTGAGCGGCACGATCACGCGGCGCAGGGTGGCCAGCAGGCCGGCGCCGCTCATGCGCGCGGCTTCGTCGAGCTCCGGGTGGATTTGCAGCACCACGCCATTCATGGTGCGGGAGCCGAAGCTGAGATAGATGGTCAGGTAGGCCACCGCGATGATCCAGATCGTGCCGTAGATCGGGATGGTCTTCACCGTCAGGTAGACGTAGACCAGCGCGGTCGCGATCAGCACCCCCGGCATGGCGAGCGGGAGGAAGGCGAGCGCGTCGATCGCGCGCCGTCCCGTCGCGCGGGTCCTGATGCTGACCCACGCGGTGGCGAGCGAGAGCGCGGCCACGGCCGTCGCCGCCACCAGCGCCACCACGATCGAGTTGATCGTCGCCGCCTCGATGAACGGGTTGCTGAAGAACTCGCGGTGGTTGGCGAGCGTCGCCATCTTCGCCGCCGCGAACGAGGGCGGCACCTGGAACGGCATCAGGCTGGTCCAGAGCAGGATCAACAGCGGCGCCAGCACCGCGCACAGAAAATAGAGGCCGACCGCGGCGATGGCGACCCAGCGCAGCCGTCCGAGCGCAAACGGACGCGGCCGGTAGCCGCGCCCGGTCACGGTCACGAAGCGGCCCGCGTGCCGCATGAGCCGGTGATACGCCAGGGTGAGCACGAGCAGGCCCACGGTGAACATCAGCGCCATGGCGCTGACCTTGCCGTATTCGGGAATCCCGCGCGGACTGTCCGCCACCAGGCTGTAGATCTGGCTGGAGAGGACGAAGATGCGCGACGGCATGCCGATCGTGCCCGGCACGTCGAACACCACGAAGCTCACGATCATGAGGAAGATCGCGGTCCCCGCCAGCACCGGGAGCAGCAGCGGCAGGATGATGCGGAAGACGAGCTGGCCGGTGTTCGCGCCGGACACCAGCGCGCTTTCCTCCAGGCTCGGGTCGAGATTGCGCGCGGCCGGCGCCAGGATCAGGAATGCCGACGGCACCAGCGCCAGCCCTTCGACCAGGATCATGCCGCCGAGGGAATAGATGTTGAACGGCGGCGCGCCGAGGCCGAACGTCTGCATCAGCACGGAGTTGATCACGCCGGTGCGCGGGCTCAGCAGAATGATCCAGCTGATCGCCAGCAGGAACGGCGGCGTCGCCATTGGCAGGATCACCAGCGCGCGCACCAGCGTGGGCGCGGGCAGGTCGGTGCGCTCGACCAGCCATGCCAGCGCGCCGCCCAGCACCAGCGCGACGGCGGTGGAGCCGGTGGCGAATTGCAGCGTGGCCCAGACCAGGCTCCAGAATTGCGGGTCCGAATAGGTCTCCACCACATGCGCGAGAGTGAAGCCGGGATCCCGCAGCAGGCCGCTCGGCTTGAACGCGCTCACGACCAGCACCGCGAGCGGCACCAGCACGAGCCACGTGAGCAGCGCCCCGAGCAGAACAACCGGAAGCAGACGCGCCGGCTGCGCGCGGAAGAAACGCGGCGCCGCTGGGACGTAAGGTAGCGAGGTTGCGGCAGTCATCGGCGACTTGAAAGGGATCTGAACGTCGGTCTTGGCCCAGCGTTGAACCGCCTTTGGTCTGTGCTTTGTGCCGCTTGGATCAGTGCTGGTGCCACAAATGCGGTGTGCTCCCTCCCCCCTTGTGGGGGAGGGTTGGGGAGGGGGGGCGGAGTTATGGCGCGAGTCGCGTCAACCAACTCCTACCCCCACCCCTAACCCCTCCCCACAAGGGGGAGGGGAACAGACCGAGCCAGCCTCGACTCGTGAACAACATCGCGTCACCGGAGTAACGGCTGACTGGGAAAGTACGCCCACTGACGTCAGCGCTTCTTCTCCGCCGCCATCAGCATTTGCGTCAGCTCGGCGTCGACCTTCTCGATGGTGGCCGCGTCCGCGAACGAGTACTCGACCAGCTTGACCTTGCCGATGCGCTCGTTGGTCTCGGTTCCCTTGATCAGCGGATTGCCGCGCCCGATCGCCGCCTCGTAGGCCTTCGCGCCTTCCAGCGTCGAGAGCCAGGCGAGCAGGACCTGCGCGCCCTCGGGATTGCCGCCCTTGGACACCACGGCCCCGTAGAGCGTGTTCATCGGCGTCGGGTCGAGAAAACGCAGGCCGAGCGGCGCACCCGAGGCGATCACCGGTTGCGCCGAATGATAAAGCCCCATCCCGATATCGACCTCGCCGGCGGCGACCTGCTGCGCGAGCTGGAAGGTGGACGGGTAGATCATCGCCTTGAGCTCGATTAGCTTGCGCGTGTAGTCGCGCATGTGCTGCTCGCCATAGACCTTGGCCAGCGTCCCGAGCGTGGCGGCGCGCACCCACTGGCCGATCTTGCCGCGCCATCGCTCGACCAGCATCTCGTCCCAGGTCTTGGGCAGATCGCCATCCGCCACCCGCTGCTTGTTCCAGACCAGAACGCCGAGCGCGGCGGTGGCCGCGACCGCGTAGGGAGTGGGGGAGAGCGCGGGATCGACGCCCAGGCTGTTCCAGTCGCGCGCGAGCAGCAGGCTGCGCTGGTTGAGCGGGATCAATTGCGCGACGTCGCCGATGAAGAAGCTCGCGGTGGCGGCGCCGGCCTCCGATTCCTGGATGATGCGCGCGGCGATGCCGCCGCCGCCGGTATTGCGCACGAACTGGATCTTGATATCGGGATATTTCTTGTTGAACACGGCGGCGATCTTGAGCACCGCCTCCGGCGGCGAGCTCTCATACCAGATCACCGGGCCCTTCTTGCCCGCGATGGCGGCGAGGTCCTGCACGGTGTCGGCGCGTGCCGCTGACCCCGCGACCAGGAGCGCGGTGACGATTGCCGTCGCGAGCCGGCGCACCGGAAAGTCCATTGTCTCCTCCCTGGCGATTTCGTGCGCCGTTATCGTCGACGCTTGTCGCGCGAGCATAGCGGGCTTCGATTCGACATGCGAGCCGCACGTGTTGCGCGCGGATGGATCGGGCCGGCGTTCGCGTCAGGCGTCTTGCTCGGGCCGGCGAAACGCAAGCAGATTTGCAACCATCGTTTGCACCGGCTGGTCCTTCTGGTTGAGCGTCGTCATCCGCACCCGCACGGTGCCGCGCGACGGATGCAGCTTGGACGGCGTCACCGCGATGATCTCGCAATGCAGATGCAGCGTGTCGCCCGGCCGCACCGGCCGTGGCCACCGCAACTCGTCGACGCCGCTGCCGATGATGCCGTGGGACAGCGGCAAGGTGTCGACGATGAGCTGCATCGTCACCGCGGTCGTGTGCCATCCGCTCGCGACCATCTCCCCGAAGAAGGTCGTCTGCGCGGCCGCCTCGTCCAGGTGGAAGACCTGCCGGTCGAACTCGCCGGAAAATCGTTTGATGGAAGCGGCATCGACCACGGCGCGCGCGTCCGACGTGAACACCTGCCCCGGCGCGAGGTCTTCGAGATAGGCTCGCTTCACTGCGTGCTCCTGTCGATCGGCCTCGCGCGCGGGTTCCCGACCTGACCATGAGGTCGAGCGGCGGCTTCCGGGCGAGATCTTGCGCGCGGCGCCGGGTAGGGCAAGGCTGTTCTGGTCGGTGGGCATTCCTGCGTTAATGCGGCCAGATTCGCACCGGCCGCGGCCGCCCGAGCGGGCGGTGCCAAGCTGCGGCATCGCGCCGCCGGGTAGGCGCTGCGCGTGAAAATCGATACAACAACAATGACAACAACAACCAGCGGCAACGCCTCGATAATGGCCGCATGTCCAAAGCGTCAGCCTTGGACGCCGGGAGGGAACCGATGCTCACGCGACGTACGATGCTTGCCGCCTCCACCGCCGCTGGACTGCTTCGCAGCACCGTCGGTGCATCGGCGCAGGAATGGCCACAACGTCCGATCCGCATCATCGTGCCGTTCGGACCCGGCGGCGGCGCCGACATCATCGGCCGCATCGTCGCGCAGTCGCTGCAGGAAAAGCTCGGCCAGCCGGTCGTGATCGAGAACCGGCCGGGCGCCGCCGGCACCCTCGGCAACGAGGCGGTCGCCCGCGCCGACAAGGACGGCTACACGCTCGGCATGATGACCGCCGGCCAGATCATCGCCGCGGCGATGAACAAGTCGCTGCGCTACGACACGCTCACCGCGTTCGATCCGGTGTCGCTGGTGGCGACCGCCGGCCTGATCATCGTCGCGCGACCGGACTTCCCGGCCAATGACGTCAAGGCGCTGATCGCGTCCGCCAAGGCCAATCCCGGCAAGATCTCATTCGCCAGCCCCGGCTTCGGCGCCACCCAGCATTTCACCGGCGAGCTGTTCCGGCAGACCGCCGGCATCGACATCCTGCATGTGCCGTTCCGCAGCTCGCCGGAGGCGATCTCCGCGGTGGTCGGCAAGCAGGTCGACGTGCTGTTCGATACGATTTCAGCCGTGCTGGGGCAGGTCCAGTCCGGTCAGCTCAAGGCGCTCGCGGTCACCGGCAAGGACCGGTTTCCGGCAGTGCCCGACGTGCCCGCGGCGATTGAATCCGGCGTGCTCCCCGGCTACGACGTCACCACCTGGTACGGCGTGTTCGCGCCGCGTGACATCCCGCCGGCGATCGTCGCCCGGCTCAACAAGACGATCAACGAAAGCCTGACCGAAGCGGCGGTGCAGGAGCGGCTGACCAAGGCCGGCGTGGTCGTGGGCGGTTCGACGCCCGAGGCGTTCGGCAAGCACATGGCGGCGGAGGTCGCGCGCTGGAACAAGGTGCGCGAGGCTGCCGGCATCCCGCAGCAATAGCTCGCGGCAATTTTTTGCCCCGGCGGAGATCTCGGCGCTGTCGGTGGCCTTCAACCATATGCGGGAAAGCCTCAAGCAGGCGATCGCGATGATCGAATGACGCTCCGCCGGCAACTCGGCGTCCAACGCGAGCGCGGCTTGCGGGCGAATATCTTGCGCGTAAACGATCCCGCCATGACTCTACGCTATGACGGGATCGCCTCGCGCAAGGCGTTTACGACGCCGAGCTCTTGTGGCCGTTGCGCTTCTTGGCTTGATGCGACGTTTTCGCCTTCGGTGCCGCCTGCTGGGCCTCCCAGCCTTGCGCCGGAGGCGCGTCGAAGACCATGCCGTTGAATATCACGGGCTTCTGGGCTTGAGCATGCGCGGCCGTAACAAATATACCGAGGATAAAGGTGGCGATTGCCAGATGCTTCATCGGAGGTTCCTCCCGTTGCGATGGACCTTTATTTCGCTGGGAGTTCCCGCCGGTCGGCAAGGAAAGTTGCCGTAAATTTGGATGGCCAATCAATTAACGTCGTATGATGAGCGCACAACTCTGGCGCGGGCGAACCCTGCACCGTGTCGGCCGGCGCGCGTAACGGCGGCGTTAAAATGCGAGGACGCTACATCTGTTGAGACTGCCTTGATCGGAGTCCCCGCGACGGCAAACGTTGACGGCGAAGCGATCGTTCTCGACGCAGTCTCACACGCATATCGGAACCAGATATGACATCGGCAGAAAGACAGGTGACGGGATGAACGAGGAATTGCGCCGCCATCCGCGGCAATCGGGATCGGCTTCTTCCACCGGCGTGCCGGTGGCCAGCTCGGCCTGCGAAGTGTCGGTTGACCGCCGCCGGTTTCTCATCGGGATGAGGACGATCGCGACCATCGGTGCAGGCACGCTCGCGCTCGCCTCTGGTTGGCGCTCCGCGCTCGCCCAGAGCTATCCCACAGCCCCGGTCAAAGTGATCGTGACGACAGGCGCCGGCGGCGCGCCTGACGTGATCGCGCGGATCGTGGCGGAAGGCCTGACGCACCGCTTTGGCCAGCAGGCGTTCGTCGCCAACCATCCGGGCGCGGCCGGCTCGATCGGTATGAAGGTCGCGGGGTCTGCACCGGCCGACGGTTACACGCTCCTCTTTGCGTTGTCGTCGAGTTTCGTCGCGCTGCCCGAGATCGCGAAGGACTATCCGTACGATCTGGTGCGGGACTTCGTCTCGATCGGCTTCGTCTGCGAGCAGCCGATGGCGATTGCGGTGCCACCTTCGCTCGGCGTCAACACGCTCGGCGAGCTGATCGACTACGTGAAGAAGCGGCCCGGCGAGATCAATGTCGCGGTGCTCAGCCGCGGCGGCATCCCGCATCTAACCTCCGAATGGATCAAGCTCGCCGCCGGGCTGGATTGGACGTCGATCAACTATCCCGGCACGCCGGCCGGCCTGAGCGACGTCATGGGCGGCCGCGTGCAGGTGATCATGGATGGCCTGCCGAGTCTGGTCGGCTCGATCAACGGCGGCAAGCTCAAGCTGCTTGCGGTGGGCTCGGCCCAGCGCCTGCCGAACCGGCCCGAGACGCCGACCATCGCCGAAACGCTGCCCGCGATCCCGCGCGCGCTCGGCTTCTTCGCGCTGATGGGCCCGCCCGGCACGCCCGCGCCGATCGCCGCCAAGATCAGCGACGATCTGCGCGCGGTGCTGAGCGAGCCGGCCACGAAGCAGCGCTTCGAGGACATCGCCAGCTACGTCAATCCGATGTCGCCCGCTGAGTTGCTCAGCTACATCCGCACCGAGCAGGCGCTGTGGAAGCCGGTGATCGAGCAGATCAGCACCTTCAAGGCCGTGCCCAAGTGAACGCTCAAGTGACGCTCGCGTGACGCTCACCGCGAAGCGGCGCGATCGATTGAGCGATGGCGAAGGAGCCGATGGTTGAATCCGAGCCGTCTCGGGCCGCTCATTCTCGGGTCGGCCCTCGCTTGGCTTCGATCTCGGAAATCCAGTCAGCGATCGAGTGGCCGATTGCCTCGGCGTGATCTTCCTGCAAATAGTGCAAACCGGGTCCAAGCGGCACGACTTGGCAGTTCTTGACCGAAGCGGCGAAGCGTTCGGCAAAGGCTGGCGAGACCAGCGCGCCCGGATCACCAACGAACAGCAGTTTGGGATAATCCGCGGCGGCCAGCGCGGCATGCGCAGCTTCAAGGGCGGCATGGACGTCGGCCGGCTCGCCCTCGATCGGCAGCTCGTTTGGGAGCCGCCATATCGGCCGCCGGGAATCTGGCGTGAGAAACGGGTTGCGATAGGCGGCCATCTCCTCGTCGCTGAGCTTGCGCTTGATCGAGCCGGGAAGCACCCGCTCGATGAATGCATTGCCTTCCAGAATCATCGCTTCGCCCTCGCCCGGCGTTCGGAACTTGCGGAACGTCTCGCGCGCCACAGGTGACTGGTGAAAATCCTCCCAGCTCGGCATCGGCCGAATGAACTCCATGAAGGCGAGGCCGCACACCTGCGCAGGGCGCCGCGCCGCGAAGTGAAAAGCCAATGCCGTTCCCCAGTCCTGGGCCACGAGAAAGAACTGATCGACGTGGAGAGCTTCGATGAATGCGTCGAGGTATCGCGCGTGATCGAAGAAGCGATACTCGATATCCGGCTTTCCCGACTGCCCAAAGCCGATCAAGTCGGGCGCAATGCAGCGCGCCACGGGCGCCACCTGCGGCATGATGTTGCGCCAGATGAACGACGAAGTCGGATTGCCGTGCAGGAAGAGCGCGACGGCCCGGCCGCTCGCTCCCACTTCCCTGTAAGCCATGGTCGAATCGAGAGTGGCGACGTGATGTTGGTCGATATGCGTGTGCATCCTTGCGTCCTCGCGAATGCGCGGGTCGTCGGGCCCTGCCCCAGCGATCCCTGGATGCATTGAACCATGCCCAGACAAGTGGTACTAAAAAAGTGCCAATTCCGGAAAATAGCATGGAGCCAGTTCTGGAGCTTCCGATCCGCCTTCCCGGCAAGGGATCGCGACGCCTGCTTCGGAATTTGCATCAGCAGCTAAGGGCCGCGATCCTTGACGGGCGGCTGCAGCCTGGCCTTCGCATGCCGTCCACGCGAGCATTTGCAATGCATCTGGGCGTGTCGCGCAACACGGCCATTGCGAGCTACGACCTCTTGCTCAGCGAGGGCTACCTGACCTCGCGTCCGGGCGCCGGTACCTTTGTGGCCGACATGCGTCCGCGCCAAAACCCGCGAAAGAGCCACGCCACGGAAGCCGGCGGAGACGGGCGCTTGGCCGCATTCTGGCGCGGGTCGGCAAGATCGCTACGCCCAAGGCCAGCCGCAACACCGCGTTTTGATTTCCGGGTCGGTCTTCCCGACCGGTCGTTGCTTCCGCTTCAGGTCTGGCGGCGCGTGACCGCGCGAGCGCTCAGGACGCTGTCGAAGTCTCCGACGGCCTATGCCGAACCTGAAGGTCGGCACGTGCTTCGCGACGCCATCTCGAAGCATGTTTCATTTGCAAGGCTGGTGGCCTGCCAAGCCGACGATGTTGTCGTCACCGCCGGCGCCCAGCAGGCCTTCGACCTGATTGCGCGGATACTGGTGACGCCCGGGAAGACCACGGTAGCCGTTGAAGAACCGGGCTATCCGCCGCTGCGGGCGGCTTTCGCTGCGGCCGGCGCGAAGCTGGTTACCGTCGCCGTCGACTCGGAAGGCCTTGTCGTGGATCAACTGCCATCTACGACACGCGTCATCTGCGTGACGCCCAGCCACCAGTTTCCCCTGGGCATCGTCATGTCTCCTCGCCGCCGTATGACTTTGCTCGATTTTGCCCAATCGCACGACGCGGCTGTTATCGAGGACGACTACGATTCCGAGTTCCGGTATGACGGCCGGTCCCTTGATGCGCTGAAGACGCTCGATCAAACGGACCTCGTCTTCTACGTGGGTACATTCTCAAAAAGTCTGTTTCCCGAGATCAGGCTCGGCTTTGTCGTTGTCCCCAAATGGGCGCAGCCGGCCCTCGTCGAAGCCAAGCGGATCGCCGATTGGCATGGGACCGTGCTCGCACAGGAGGCACTCGCAATATTCATCGACGAAGGTCACATGGCCCGCCACGTTCGAAAGGCGCGAACGGTCTATGGTCGCCGCCGCGGCGAGCTGCTTCGCGCCCTGGCGGACCACTGCGGCAAACAGTTGCAGCCCATGGGAGGCGAGTCCGGCCTGCATCTGGCGGCGAGGCTGCTGACGCCTGTCGGCGCTCGCGTCGTTGCCGCAAGCGCTGCGGAAATCGGCATCGAAGTAACGCCGCTTGACGCGTTCGCGAAAAGCTCGCCGGCTCTGAACGGATTGGTGTTCGGATATGGCATGATTGGGGAAAAAAAGATCGACGAAGGTCTGCGTGGCCTGGCGGGGATCATAAGGCGGCATTCGCGGCGATAGACTGCAGTCATTGCGGCACGCCCGGTTGTCTGTCTCTTCCGGTTGTTGCCGGGCCTGACGTAACCCGCCGCAAGAACCTCCCGATCTCTGCGTGGTCGGCTCCGGCAAGTTCTCCAGCGACCGGACCATCGCGCAATACGCGTCCGAGATATGGCACGCCAAGCCTTGCCCGGTGGGATAAGGCGTGTTCCGTTGAGATGGAGTCAGCTCGCGCGGCAGACTCGGTCTGCTCCCTCCCCGCGCGCCCCGGGCAAGCCCGGGTCGCGTCTTATCTTGCGTTGGGGGAGGCGGGCACATCGAGTGCGTGGCAACGGCCTTGCGTCCAGCCTAAGCGGCTACGCACGAGACGGAGACGGAATGGCGCTTTCACCACTGGCCGGCAAGCCGGCCCCAAAGGCGATGCTGGTTGATCTCCCGCGGCTGGAACGGGACTATTTCGAGCGCCGGCCGGATGCGGACGATCCCGCCCAGCAGGTCAGCTTCGGGACCAGCGGGCACCGCGGAACATCCCTGCGCGGCTCGTTCAATGAGCCGCACATCCTGGCGATCACCCAGGCGATCTGCGACTACCGGGAAGAGCAGACCGTCACCGGTCCGCTCTACATGGGCAAGGACACGCACGCGCTCTCGGGGCCGGCGCAGCGTACCGCGCTCGAGGTGCTGGCGGCCAACGACGTGCCGACCGTGATCCAGCGCGACGACGGCTTCACGCCGACGCCTGTCATTTCTCACGCCATCCTCGTCCACAATCGCGGGCGCAGCGATGGCCTCGCCGACGGCATCGTCATTACGCCCTCGCACAATCCGCCGGAGGACGGCGGCTTCAAGTACAATCCGCCCAACGGCGGGCCGGCCGATACCGATGTCACCAAGTGGATCGAGGCGCGCGCCAACGCGCTGCTGCGGAACGGCAATACCCAGGTGAAGCGGCTGCCGCTGCAGGCCGCCATCAGCAGCCAAACGACGCATCAGCGCGACCTCATGCGCCCCTATGTCGAGGACCTGCGCAATGTCATCGACATGGATGCCATCCGCGGTGCGAAGCTGGCGCTGGCGGTCGACCCGCTCGGCGGCGCCGCCGCGGGCTACTGGGACCTGATCAACTCGATCTACGGCCTCGACATCGCGGTCACCAATCCTCAGATCGATCCGTCCTTCTCGTTCATGACCGTCGACCACGATGGCGCCATCCGAATGGACTGCTCGAGCCCCTATGCGATGGCCCGGCTCGTCGGCCTCAAGGACCGCTATCGGGTCGCGTTCGCCAACGACCCGGACTCCGATCGGCATGGCATCGTGACGCCAACGGCGGGATTGATGAATCCCAACCACTACCTGACGGTGGCGATCGACTATCTGCTGACGCACCGGCCCGACTGGCCGGCGGACGCCGCGGTCGGGAAGACCCTGGTCAGCAGCGGCATGATCGATCGCGTCGTGAACAAGCTGGGCCGCCGGCTGTTCGAAGTGCCCGTGGGCTTCAAGTGGTTTGCGCCCGCATTGTTCGACGGCTCGTGCTGCTTCGGCGGCGAGGAGAGCGCCGGCGCCAGCTTCCTGCGCCGCGACGGCAGCGTATGGACGACCGACAAGGACGGACCGATCATGAACCTGCTGGCCGCCGAGATGACCGCGCGCACGGGCCGCGATCCGGGCGAGCGCTACACTGCGCTCACGGCCGAATTCGGTCCGGCCTACTACACCCGCATCGACGCACCGGCAACGCCGGAACAGAAGGCGAAGCTGGCGCGGCTCTCGCCCGAATCGGTCAAGGCGTCGAACGCGGGCGGCGAACCTATCCTTCTGAAGCTGACGCACGCTCCGGGAAACAAGGCTCCCATCGGGGGCCTGAAGGTGGTCACGTCAGGCGGCTGGTTCGCGGCGCGTCCGTCCGGCACGGAAGCCGTGTACAAGATCTATGCCGAGAGTTTCCGCGACGAGCGGCATCTGCAAATGCTCGTCAGCGACGCGCAGCAGATCGTGCAGGACGCCTGAGTTCGACGGCGCCGGTCTCGGCGCGACGCGGCCCTCAACGCCCATGTCAGCGCCGAGGCCCGGGCGGGCGTCCTGGCGAGAACGCGGCGTTGAAAGCCAAGATTCGCCGACTTGGAGAAGGCGAAGGACGTCAGCGCTCCCTCAGTACCGAAGTGATCGGGACCGAGCCGTCTAATCGCTCCGCAGCCATCTTGCCGATGGTCCAGAAGCCCATACCGTTCGGGTGCGCGGCGTCGAGCCAATATTGCTCTTCCAGGATTCCGGTATCGAAGAACTGCCGGTTCGGCGACCTGCCGGCCGCCTCGCGCAAGAGCCCATTGTAGAAGTCGTAGTCCGGGTTCTTACTGATCCGCGATGGCGCCACGCCGAAGATCATTACCGGGGTGGTGCGAGGAAACCACGGCTCTGCCTGCAGCCGCAGCATCACGGCATCGAAGTGATCGGGATACTCCGTGGGCTGACCGGTTGGGTTTTCGCCCTGCCACCACACCAGAAAGTCGATCCGTGTTGCGCCTATCGATGCGAGCGCCTTCGGCACATTCGCCAGGATATTGGCGAACACATCCGGTGCTGGTGCGCGGGGCAACCAATGGGCAATCGACAGGCCGGAGAACGAAATATTGATGACGTAGACGGTCTGATCGGGGCGCTTTTTGGCGATCGTTGATGCAATCCGATCAGCCAGACTGATCGAGTCATCCTTGAGCGGCGTGAACGCGGTTCCGATATGCCCATCTACAAAATTCCAATTCCATGACCGCGCATTCTTCGCCGGATCCCAGCGAAACCTTTCGCCGCCTGACCCGATGATTATGCGATAGGCCATGTTCGATTGGCCCGTCGTCAGAATGACGATCGGCTCGGCGTGCGCGCCGGCAAATGCCCAAGCTAAAACAAACGAAACGGCGAGCAATAGACACTTCATTTCCAGCCCCAATAGATAGCAAAATATCAATTATGCAAGCCGGAGACCAGCGGCCATTCTCGCACCGCGACCTGCGCGCGCTCGGCCGGCGCAACGCTGCGCGGCTCGCCCTGCGAATGACCCATGCAAAGGAGCTCACGAAAAGTTCGGAAGAGGCGACAGGGCAGACGGTACCCAAGCCGTTAAGGGGGTGCGGTTCAGGATGCGTCCGCCCCCCAAGTGCGGGATCGATCAAACTTCCATTCAAGAGTCTGCTTAGCAGCGGCGATCGCTGAGGGCGGCTTCGTAGAAGAACGCTAGGTGAACCTGCCGGCCGATCGCGGCGACGTCGGCCTGCTCGAGCAAGAACCGGTGGCCCGGCGCCAACGATTGCAGTGCTCGGCCTGATCGAGGGTCACCACGTAGTTGGCGGCCTCGCCAACGGTGGGCAGGACGCCACCACCTTTGAGCGGGAGGGGGCGGCTGAGCCTCCTGCGAGGTACGCGGGCAACAACGGCACGCTCGAAGATAGGGGGAGCGCCGTAGGAGTGGGAGTCCCGCATGTCCCTGTGGGCGCCGCTCCGCTGACTTGTCAGACGATGTTGTTGCGGCTTTGGGGATGTGGCCTGCGTACATTCTTCTTGGCGGCGGCGCTCATCTGGGTGAGGATAGTGGGGCGACCGTGCATTTTATCGGCGCCCGAGCCGGCCGACCCACCGAGAGCGGGACTCGTCGCCTGGCTCGACGCAACGCTTGGCTTCCGGAGGTTCCCTTGCGCCTGACCCGTCGCTCTGTTCTTCGCACCGGCGCGCTTGCGGCCATGTCTCCCTGGTCTGGCGCGGTCCTGTGGTCCACCACGCCGGCGGGCGCGCAAGGCTCCGGGGTGCAGTGGGGACACTGTCTGCCGCTGTCCGGCGAGCTCAAGTATCCCGCCGGCTTCAGGCACTTCGACTACGTCAATCCGCAGGCGCCGAAGGGTGGGACCTTGCGCCTGGCGGCGCTCGGCACATTCGACAACTTCAACCAGGTGGTCGCCGGCCTCAAGGGTTTGTTCGCCGCCGCCGCCGGCACGATCTGCGACACGCTGATGGTGGCATCGCTCGACGAGCCGATGGCCAACTACGGGCTGATCGCCGAAGAGGTCGGTCATTCCCCGAACTTTGCAACCATCTCCTTTCGCCTGCGTGCAGCCGCACGCCATCACGACGGCACCCCGATCACGGTCGAGGACGTGATCTTTTCCTTCGAGGCATTCAAGAAAACCAATCCCTTCATCGGTGCCTTCTATCGCGACGTCGAGAAAGTGGAGAAGAGCGGCGAGCGCGAGGTCACCTTCAGGGTCGGGTCCCCCGGCAATCATGAAATGCCGATCGTGCTCGGTCAGCTCAGGGTGCTGCCGAGAAACTGGTGGGAAGGAACCGACGCCGCGGGCAAGAAGCGCGACATCGGCGCCACCATACTCGAGCCGCCGCTCGGCAATGCCGCCTACCGCATCAAGGAATTCGTCGCCGGTCGCAGGGTGGTCTACGAGCGGGTGAAGGACTATTGGGCCAAGGATCTGAACGTCAATGTCGGGCGCGACAACTTCGACGAGGTTCGCTACGAGTATTTTCGCGATCCGACGATCGCGCTGGAAGCCTTCAAGGCTGACCATGTCGACTGGCGCATCGAGAACAGCGCCAAGAACTGGGCCATGGCTTACGATTTCTCCGCGGTCAAGGACAAGCGGGTCGTGCTCGAGGAATTTCCCCAGCGCGACCGCGGGATGATGCGGGCCTTTGCCTTCAACTTGCGGCGCGACAAGTTCCGGGATCCCAGGGTGCGCCAGGCGTTCAATTTTGCGTTCGATTTCGAGGAGATGAACAAGCAGTTCTTCTTCGGCCAATACCGGCGGATCAACAGCTACTTCGAGGGCACCGAGCTCGCCTGCTCCGGCCTGCCGCAGGGGGAGGAGCTCAAGATACTGGAGCCGCTGCGCGACGAGGTCCCGCCCGAGGTGTTCACCACCCCGTATGCAAATCCGGTGTCCGGTACGGCCGAGAAGGTGCGGGCGAATCGACAGGAGGGCATGCGGCTCATGGCGGCGGCAGGCTACGAGGTGCGCGACCACAAGCAGGTCAACGTCAAGACCGGCGAGGTGCTGACCGCCGAGATTCTAAACCTGACCAGTGATCCGCTGGGGTCGGAGCGCTTCATTCTCTTCTACAAGCCCTCGCTTGCTCGTCTGGGCATCGACATCAGCGTGCGTAGCGTCGACGACATCCAATACGAGAACCGCCTGCGCGATTTCGACTTCGATATCATGATCGCGACATGGCCGCAGTCGCTGTCGCCCGGCAACGAGCAACGCGACCTGTGGAGCTCCCAGGCGGCCGATACGCCGGGCTCGCGCAACTACGTCGGCATCAAGAATCCGGCGGTTGATGCCCTGATCGACCGGGTGATTTTTGCCAAGAGTCGCGCCGACCTGGTGGCCGCCACCAGGGCGCTCGACCGTGTCCTGCTGTGGAACCAGTATGTCGTGCCGCTATTCACCGATGACAGGTTGCGCGCCGCGCGCTGGGACCGCTTCGGCAAACCGGATGCGCTGCCCAACTACGGCGGCGCGGCATTTCCGGCTGTCTGGTGGTGGGATGCCGAGAAGGCCGCAAAAATCAAGAGTTAGACGAGTGTGGCGGCTCAGAAGTCCGCATCATTTCCGCGGCAAGTCCGAAATGCGGACTTCTGAACCAAAGCCACACTAGGTCAATAAGTTGCTAGTGCCCTTCGATTCCGAAGTTCGCAAGCGAGCGTGCCGCACAATGATGCGAACTTCGGAATCGGGACACCAGGGCCTCGGCGCATCAATGCGCAGCCATGACCTGATCGAGGCAAGCTGGATGCAGGTAGGATAGTTGGCGGCGAGCGTGTCGTGGCGCGCATCGCGGCATTCCATCAAGCGCTCCAGGGGTTGGGTTGGAACGTCGGCCGCAACATCCGGGTTGAAATTCGCTGGGCGGTCGGTGAACGGGACCGCATCCGCAAATTCGCGGATGAATGAATGGCTTGCGCAATCAGTGCGGGATCGTCGGCAGGCCTGCGCGAATGCGATCCGGGAAATCGGGTGCTCCGTCAGCCGCTTGCGCGGCCGCGTTGATCAGCGAGCGCCTGCGCAGCTCGTCGAACGGCAGCGAGGTGTCGATCCGGCCCGAGTGGTAGAGGTAGCTGTCGATGAGGCCATTGAAGAGATGGCGGATGTCGAACCTGCCCTTGCGGCCTGCGGCATTCAAGTAGCGAATGATGTTGATCGTGCAGCTGTTGCTCAGGAGATGATACCATTCCGGCCGGTCGGCAAGCTCGTTGATCCGCGCGAGGTAGACCAGCAGCAGCTCGCGCACTTTCTCCACGTCAGCGTTGAGACCGTAGAGGTAGACGGTCTCCCGGCGGTGGGTGGTGCGCACTCCCACGATGTCAGGCTCGTCGCCGACCACGTAGATCAGCTCGAATTGCTTGAACAGCGAGGCAATCGGATCGAAGCCCTCGCCCACCTCCGGCCGTGTCTCGATGGAGATGCTCAGCGGCGGTGCGTTGTCGAAGATGAAGCTCACGAAGGTGTGCCCAACCAGCCCCTCGGTCCAATAGGATACATAGAAATCGAGCCGGCTCAGGTGTGAGAGCGACACCTCGCGCTCTTCGTAACGCACCGTGAAATCGTTCCGGCTGCGGTACTCGAAGTTGCGCACCCCGGTGATCCGCACCCGGTCGCCGTCGATGAAGGCGCGCGGCATCACCGCGACTTCCGGCCGCCAATTGCGGTCGTGCGAGGGCGGGATGGCGATCCACCACGCGACGACAGCGGCGAAGACCAGGATGAAGGCCACGCGATCGCGCCGTCGCGGCGACAACCAGAGCGCCCAGACCGCGAACGCGGCAAAGATCACGGCCAGCCCCAGCCGCAATTCCGGCCATGGCAGGTTCGAGTAGTAGATGGCCAGCGTGGCCCAAGCCACCACCAAGGCCCGGAAGACGAACCAGATGACGGCGAAGAGCCAGCGGAGCGTCCTGGATAAACCCTTGCGAAGCGAACTCAGTTTTCCCTCCGCCGCGTCCCGGGGCGCCGACCGGGCAGCGATACTAGAGCAGAATCAGGTTTAATCGTCATGCTCGCGCATAGCGCGTCGCAAACGCGCGTGAAAGCGCTTGTAACCGCGGGCACCACGTCTTTTTTGCAGAGCCGGTCATGGACGTGGAGGCCTGTCCCAACCGCCTTTGCCGCCCTCACGCAAGCTGTAAGAGGTGAGAGGACGGTGTTCTACAATTCCGCCACGCCGCCTTCGGCGCCTGGATTTAAGCTGATCAGGTTTGAGACTAGGACCAGAACCAACGGGCAGTATGAATGCACCCGTCCGGCAAGATCGCAGACACGGAGATAGGAGTTCGACAATGACTGACGTTTTTTCTGGCATCAAGATTCCCGATAGCAAGATCGCGCGCGAAGCCGCCGAACTCGTACGGCAACATGAAACTGAGATGTTGTACAACCACTCCGTCCGCGTTTTTGTGTTCGGCGCAATGAAGGGCGTCCGCCAAAATCTCAAATTCGATTCTGAGCTGCTCTATGTCGCGGCGCTGTTTCACGACCTGGGGCTTGTCGACGCTTATCATACCGACACCAAGCGGTTTGAAGTTGATGGCGCCGACGCAGCGCGCGAATTTCTCCGAAGCCATGGCATCCCCGAGCCGAAAGCGGATCTGGTTTGGGAAGCCATCGCGCTCCATACCACGCCCGGTATCCCCCAATACATGCGACCCGAAATCGCGCTCACAAACGCGGGCGTTCTGGTGGACGTCGTCGGGATTGGATATGACGAGTACACGCCGGAACAACGCGACGAGGTCATCGCCGCCTTTCCGCGCGGTGATTTCAAAAATGAGTTTATTCAAGTGCAGACGCGCTCGGCCCTGAAGAAGCCGCAGACGACGTTCGGCACGGTCAACGTCGATTATATCGAATATTGCGATCACACATTTCGCAAGCCAAATGCGTGCACACGCATCCGCAACACTCCCTGGCATAGCTGAGCTGTCGTGGGCGCTTGTCTCGTGAATGCGGGATCGGCGCTGGGCTGGCATCCCACGGCTACCGTTTCTTGGTGCGAGGCCTATATGCCTGGCTCACCGAGCTCCCTCCTCGGGAGGACGCCTTCGCCGCGATGATCAACCACCTCGAACGTGTCGCCTGAACTGGCCTGAAAGAGCGAGTTGAAAGATGCCAGATGTTTCTGACTTCCCGATCACGCAGCGGTGGCCGGCGAAACGCCCGGATCGCTTGCAGCTTTACTCATTGCCGACGCCCAACGGCGTCAAGGTCTCGATCATGTTGGAGGAGATCGGGCTGCCTTACGAAGTGCATCGGATCGACTTCGACAAAGGTGAACAGCGCACGCCGGAATTCCTTTCGTTGAACCCCAACGGCAAGATTCCCGCGATCCTCGATCCCGACGGCCCGGACGGTGAGCCGCTGCCCCTGTTCGAATCCGGTGCCATTCTGCAATATCTCGCGGAGAGGACAGGCAAGCTTTTGCCGGCCACCCCGGCTCGCCGTTACAAGACGATCCAGTGGGTGCATTTTCAAATGGGCGGGATCGGACCGATGTTCGGTCAGGTCGGCTTCTTTAACAAATTCGCCGGCCGGGAATATGAGGACAAGCGACCGCTTCAGCGTTACGTCGCCGAGTCAAAACGCCTGCTTGGCGTCATGGAAGCGCATCTGGCCGGACGGCAGTGGTTCATGGACGATGAATATACCATCGCCGACATTTCGATGCTTGGCTGGGTGCGCAACCTGATCGGGTTCTACGAGGCGCGTGAACTGGTCGAGTTCGACAGCCTTCGGCAGGTGCCGGCCTGGCTCGAACGTGGGCTGGCGCGGCCCGCGGTCCAGCGCGGACTGAATATTCCACCTAGGCCATGAGACGGGAATCATGAGACGGGAATGTTGCCTCACGTCTCAGCAGGAGCGTTCGGAATGGCAAACACCCTCGCCGGCAAAACGTCCCCAGGTCCGGCTCGCTCCGACATGTTGGCATGGCGGGTGCACCAATTCGGACCGCCGGAAGCGATGATTTTGGAGCGGATTCCCAGGCCGGATCCTGGTCCGGGCGAGGTTCTTGTCCACGTTCACGCCGCAGGTGTCGGACCCTGGGACGGCTGGATCAGGGCCGGCAAGAGCGCCTTGCCGCAGCCGCTTCCTCTCACGCTCGGCTCTGATCTGTCCGGAACAGTCGCGGCCGTGGGATCCGGCATTTCCGAAATGGCTGTTGGAGAAAAGGTTTTCGGTGTGACCAACACCCAGTTCCTTGGCGCTTACGCAGAATATGCTGTGGCCTCCGCCGGGATGCTCGCGAAGAAACCGGGCTCGTTGAGCTATGTCGAAGCGGCTTCCGTTCCCGTCGTCGCGGTCACGGCGTGGCAAGGATTGTTCGACCAGGCTCGCCTCGAAGCCGGTCAGACGGTGGTCATCCACGGAGCCGCGGGAAACGTCGGAGCCTACGCAGTCCAGCTCGCCCGTCGCGCTCGCCTGCGTTCAATCGCGACGGCGGGGACCAAGGATATCGAGTACGTGCGATCTCTCGGTGCCGACACGGTATTGGATTATCACACACAGCGTTTCGAGGATGAGGTGAAGAATGCCGACGCGGTGCTCGATCTCGTCGGAGGAGAGACGCAAATGCGTTCTTTTCTGGTTCTTCGCCCCGGCGGCAAGCTGATCTCGGCCGTTTCCCAGCCTGATCAAGACCGCGCAAAGCACCACGGGGTCACCGCAGCCTTCTTCCTGGTGGAAGTGACCACCGAGCGGCTGCGCACGATCGCCGAGCTCATCGACCGCGGCGAACTGAAAACCTGCATAGGTGCGGTCCTCCCTCTCGCGGATGCGCGCGACGCGCACCTGATGTTGGAAGGCCGACTGAAACCGCCGAAAGGCAAGATCGTTCTCAATGTAGAGACCGCGGGCGACCAAGCCTGAGCAGCGTGGAAAGCAGGGTCACTGGGCGTCGTTGCATGATCGCGGCCCTGCATCCTTGAGACCGGCCGCTATCCCGGCTCGCAGCTCACAGGATGAGGAACGAGAGCTTGCCTCGGAGCACAAGAGCATTCAATTCGCGTGCGCGCCGGAGAACTGCACGACCTTGCCCCACTTCTCGGTGTCGGTCGCGATTGTTCCGCCGTAGTCCTCCGGCGACCCGGGCAGCGCGACACCGCCGAGGCTGGCGATGCGCTCCTTGATCTTCGGATCGGCCATCGCGAGGTTCACCTCCTTGTTGAGCAAGGCGATGATCTCCGCGGGCGTTCCTTTCGGCGCACAGAGGCCGCTCCAGGCGTTGGCCCGATAGCCCGGCACCGTCTTCGACAGCGGCGGCACATCGGGCAGTTCGGCCACAGGGTCGTCGGTCGTCGTCGCGAGTGCGCGCACCGTGCCGGCCTTGGCATACTGCAGCGCCGAGCCGGTGGTCGAAACCATCACCTGCGCCTGGCCGGCGATCAGATCGGTGAGCGCGGGCGCCTCGCCGCGATACGGCACATGGGTGAACTTGATGCCGGCCATCATCTGGAACAGCTCGGCGGACATGTGACCGGTCGAACCGACGCCGCCCGAGGCGAGATTGAGCTTGCCGGGGGCGGCCTTGGCGAGCGCGATCAGTTCGGCGGCATTTTTTGCCGCTACCGACGGATGCACGAGAACGAGCAGCGGCGTGCCCATGACGTTCGCGACCGGCGCGAAGTCGGCGATGAAGTTGTAGTTGAGCTTCTGATAAAGCGAATTGTTGATGGTATTGACCGTGTTCGCCATGAACAACGTATGGCCGTCCGGCGGCGAACGGGCCGCCATCTCGGTGCCGATATTGTTGCCGCCCCCGGGCCGGTTCTCGACGAAGAAGGATTGCCCCAGCCGCTCGGTCAGCCATTGCGCGATGAAGCGCGCGACGAGGTCGGTGCCGCCGCCGGCGGAGGTCGCGACCAGGATGCGGACCGGACGCGAAGGGTACGTCTCGGCAGCGGCGACGCGCGATGCCACGGCCGTCGCGGCAAGACCGAGCAGGAGTTCACGGCGCGCAACGAATGCTGTCATCGGAGGAACCTCCCGACGAAGCTTAGAGCATTTTCCGGAAAAGTGGACTTCCGGTTTTCCGAAGAAAAGCGACCACGCAAAGGAATCCGGAGTGCGTCTCGGCGCAGGATCGAGTCAACCCAAGCGGAACGCGCTCTAGTGTGGCGGTTCAGAAGGCCGCATAATTTCACGGCGGCCATGTCGCGTCGAGACGATTAACCATCGCTTCACGATGGAGCGGTGGTCGGCCATATCATTCAAGTTCGACGAGGTTGCGTTCGATTAGATTGCGAATGTTTGCGCGGTCGCGGCTGGCTGACTTGTGTAAGCCAGCTCACGCACCGTTTTTGTCTCCTGCGTTAAACAAATAACCTTCATCATGGAGGTGATCATGCGCATTACCGTAACCGTCCTGGCGGGATACTTCGCTTTTGCTCTGGTTGCTCCTGTGGCAGAAGCGGCCAACCGCTTCGCAATGACTTGTATCGAGAACAAGACGGACATCACCCTGAATTACCGCAAAAAATGGGGCAAGAACGATTCGTGGGACTCACACAGGCTCGAACCGGGGAAGCGGATTTCGCACACCAAGGAACTTACGTCGGATGGCAAAGCACCCGATCTCTATGTGACTTTCGATGACGATCTCAGCGGCCGGACGAAAAAGCGGGATTATGTCTTGGTAAGCTTTGCCTCGCCGCAGACGACCGACTGCAAAAATTATGGAAAGGAATATCACTTCCGCTACGACGGCACCGCCAAAAAGTTTATCGATCTCGTTGGGATAAGATAGCGAACTTCACGATTTCGGCACCGAGGGCGTGGGAAATCCTTCCTCCGCCCTTGGGCCGTCATCGCGAGCAAGGCAGCTCAGAAGTCCGCATCATTTCCGCGGCAAGTCCGAAATGCGGACTTCTGAACCAAAACCAGTTGCTAGTGTCCTTCGATTCCGAAGTTCGCAAACGAGTGTGCAGCACAATGATGCGAACTTCGGAATCGGGACACTAGCCCCGGCGTGTGGCTCCCGGGAACAGGCCGTGGGCGGTCAAAAAGTCGATCATGTAGCGGTTGAACAGCGCAGGCTGCTCGATCTGGCAGGCATGGCCGGCGCCGTAGAGGATTTTCATCTCGCAGCCGGCGATGCGCTTCTGCAGCGCGAAGGCGGTCCGGTGCGTGTTGTCCTCGCTGCCGGTGAGGATGATGGCTGGACAGGCGACTTTGGCGTGATGGTCCTCGGGCTCGGGCTGCCGATAGGCCTGGAACTGGGTGATGATGGTGTCGACATCGCCGAACGCGTTGCGCTCGGCGAACAGGCTGGCGAAGAAATGCGCCATCGGCGTCGAGCGGAAGGCGGGGCTGAAGTCCTCGAAGGTATAGCCCCAACGGTAGCCGATGCCCTGCTCCTGATAAGACTCGATGCGCGCTGGGATGAACTCCTTCTTGGGGTTGTAGCCGGTGCCGCACATGATCAGCGCCGCGGTCTGCTGCGGGCGTTGGTTGTGCATCCAGATCAGCATCGATGAGCCGATGGAGCAGCCGACCAGGATGGCGCGTTCGTCGGGATAGGCATTGTCTATCGCCTCCCAGCAGGCCTGTGCGATGTCCTGCATGCTGAGCCCGGCGCGGGCCTTCGGCGACTTCCCGTAGCCCGGCAGATCGATGGCGATGCAGCGATACCAAGTGGACATCTGCGCCATCTGGAAGATCCAGCACGACTGGTCCATCGGGTTTGGATGCACGAAGGCCATAACCGGGCCGCTCTTGCCCATCGTCTCGTAATAGAGCGGTCCATCGATGTGCTCGGCCATGCCTTGCCTCCCTATTATGTCCAATAAATAGTTTGCATGAACTGTGACGCCATTCACCTTCGCGGTGAGGCGGTGGGCGTAGAGATCGTGTAGGCCCACGCAGAGGAGTCGCCGTCATGGTGAAAGCTTTAAGGTTTGCCGCCATCTCGGCAATCTTCCTGTTTCCGTTCGTTTGCCCTCACAGTGCTCTTGCACGGACCTATCTGAGTTATCAGGAGGCCGTCTGGCTGTGCGGCGCGGGTGACCTCGAGGCGTGCGACGCCATGAATGCGTATGAGGCCGCCCCTCCTGGGGGGAAGCGCGGACCCATGAGCACCCAGGATTTCATCAGGTAGCTGCAGCCACTCGCAGGGTGGGACGTCTTTAGACCTGAAAGCACGAGCTGCGGCTAGTGTCCCGGTTCCGACGTACGTATCCCTTTGCACCACGCGCTCGTACGAACGTCGGAACCAAAGGGACACTAGTAGGGCGTGTACTCATAAATCGCGATTGTTCGGCAATCGCTGGCTGATGGGCGACATCGGCCTTCAACCGTCGCAGCAAGTATCATAGTCTTTGTCCATTACTCGCGACGGATTGCACGCTCGGGGCACCATAAATTCCAGGGAGGGCTATATGAGACTTCCCCGCCGCAAGTTCTTACATCTGGCAGCGGGCGCTGCCGCGCTCCCGGCCGTGTTGCGCGTCGCATGGGCGCAGAGCTATCCGTCGCGGCCGGTGCGATTGATCGTCGGCTTTCCCCCTGGCGGCGTGGGCGACATCTCCTCACGCCTTATGGGGCAATGGCTGTCGGACCGGCTTGGCCAGCCGTTCGTCATCGAGAACCGGCCGGGTGCCGCGAGCAATATCGCCACCGAAGCGGTCGCGAAGGCGCCGCCGGACGGCTACACGCTCCTCCATGTCAGCACTACGAACGCGATCAACGCGACACTTTACGACAAGCTCAATTTCCGCCGCGACATCGCGCCGGTCGCTGGCATCATCCGCGTGCCGCTGGTCATGGTGGTGAATCCATCGGTTCCGGCCAAGACGGTTTCCGAGTTCATCGCCTATGCCCAGGCCAATCCGGGCAGGATTAGTATGGCATCGGCGGGCAACGGGAGCACCGCGCACGTAACAGGCGAGCTGTTCAAGATGATGACCAGTGTCGAGATGGTTCACGTCCCTTACCGTGGTTCAGCCCCTGCGGTCACTGATCTACTTGGCGGTCAGGTTCAAGTGATGTTCGATCCCTTGTCCTCTTCGATCGAGTATATCAAGGCCGGTAAACTGCGCGCGCTCGCGGTGACGACCCGGACCCGTTGGGAGACGCTGCCGGAGATCCCGACCGTGAGTGATTTCGTGCCGGGCTTCGACGCGAGCGCGTGGCAGGGCGTCGCCGCGCCCAAGAACATGCCGTCGGAGATTGTCGAAAAACTCAACAATGAAATTAACACCGCGCTCGCCGATCCAAAGATGACGGCTCGGCTTGCCGACGTGGGCGGCACAGTGCTTCGGGGCTCGTACGTGGACTTCGCAAAGCTCGTCGCCGAGGACATCGAGAAGTGGGCCAAAGTAATCCGGGCGGCCAACATCAAACCGGAGTAGAACGGCTCATCGGTGGACATTCCATAACCTCCCGTTCGGCGACCCCAACCCGTCATGTCCGCTTCCAGATTTGGGTGCGATCAGGTCAATGTGCGGGCGCGTCAACTTGCGCCGTCAGTTTCGTTAAAGCGGTTGTTTGGTCGGCGGTCTGGCCTCTATCCTGGGCCATTTACCTCCCCGGGGTGCTTTGAGGTCTACGCTGGAAATTGGTCAGACTTCCATCGCCCCGATGTCGAGCTGTGCGTCATAAAACAAAGCCAGCTTCACCTGATTGCTCACCGCGGCCACGCCGGCCTGCTCGAAGCAGAAGCTCGGCGGCGCGGCGCCAGCGATTGCAGCCCTCGGCCGGTTCCAAGCCCCGCGAGGCGGACGGCTTGCCGGCCCGGCCAACATTGACCATTATCAGGTCCTTTTCTATCGTTCGTATCCAATTGAGACAGCCAAACTCGTAACGTGAGCAAGCCATTTGGATTCCGCAGTTGCTAATCGCCGATCGTTGTCTGTCTTTCTTTTCCGCCGCTTTACGTTCGCCTATGCGAACCTGCACCCCCCCACCGGCCAGCGCAATGGGCCTTCGTGCTTGAGCACTTGGCCGAGATCACGGCAGTCGATCCAGCCCGGGAGAGCGCTTGCGCGCCGTGATCTTCCTGCTACTGGTCAGCACATCCTGGCGATGATTTGTGAGGAACAGGTACATCATGGAACGCTACCTTGTAGAACTCGATGGAGATCAAGTAGAGCTCTTAAGCGGCATGGTGCGCGAAGCAATAAAAGTCGCCGACGAGAAAAAGGTCCCCGCACTTGAAGCCCTTCTCTCGGCTTTGGGTACCATGAGCTGGAAAGCCGGAGATCGCAGGGCCGACTGAGTCCCACTTCTTATTTGCCCCAGTCCTCTTCCGCCTCACGCTTCACCGCCGGCGCAGCCGGATTCTTGAATTTGAGCCAGTCGCGGGTAACCCCCCGAACTGTTCCGAACTTGGGGATCGTCTAGCTACGGCGTGTACTCATAAAACCTAAGTTTACTTCACCCGCTTCCAGACTGCCTCGACCCGCGCGCCAAGTGTAGTGGTAGGATTTGTGTATATCAGTTCGTCCGCAGTCATTTGGGAATGTACTGCCCTCAGTGCGGAAGGTCACGGTCTTGTCCGCCTCGTCGATCGAGTAGGTTCTCCCCATAGAGAACTTCCATCCGATTGCTTGGCGTTTGAGGAAACGTATCTCCATGTTTTAACGAGCTGGTCCTTGATCGACCGCTAGTGTCCCAATTCCGAAGTTCGCATCATTGTGCGGCACGCTCGCTTGCGAACTTCGGAATCGAAGGACACTAGCAACTATATGATTCTAGTGTGGCTTTGGATTTGACATTCCTCTGAACAACTCGCGGCAATGCTGATAGGAACGTCAAATCCGCCACACTAGCGCCGCGCCGGCAGCTTCGTCTTGGCCAGCACGCAATGGATGCTTTTGTTGCCGTCGACGGTCTGCGTCACGCGCAGGTCGGCGGCGATCGAGCATAGGGTGTAGGCATTCTGCGGCGACAGGCCACTGAGCGCGCCGATCAGCTTGATCATGTCGCGCAGCGCCTGCTTCACCGCGTCGTCCCGTCGGCGTTCCCTCATTTAAGCTACCACCAACGTGCGACTGGTCGCCGACCTGCCTCCGGGCCATCCTGGTGAGGGATCTTACGGAGGAAATCGATGCGGAGCGACATAGATGATCTTGCCGAGGAAACCCTCTTCGCGCTCGAGGAGGAAGCCGCGATCATGACTCCGGGTGGCCGCCGGCCCCCCACCCAGGCCCAGGGGAACCTTGTTGCCGCCCACGGCGCCCTCGATTTCGCCCTTGCGGGCGTGGACGTAGAGAACCAGATAGAGCTCGCCCGGACCTTCCTGCGCCAGGCCGTACGGCACCAGTCGGGCCTCTCTAGCAGCGCGAACCGAGCGCTCGCCGCCATCCGGGGCCGCGACCTCGGCGGGGCGCTCGCGATAGTTCGAGGGATGTATCGCCTCGTCGGAGGCGGAGCCGCCTAGCAGACCTTCTTGAGCGCTCAGCGCCAAGTCATTCGCCTATTTCAAGACACTTCTCCATGTGTTGAGCTTACCCGTCGCAGGACGGGACTTCCGTTTGGGCGTAGCATCAGCACCGTCTAGGCTTATCGGCCTGGAGGCTCATTGGCACACTTCAAGCCCGGCCGAGTCCGGGGCTTTTTCTTGCCGCGCGTCTTAATCTCAGAGGCGGTGCCGCGTCGCTCACGGCTACCAGCCGACGCGCGAGGCCGCGATGGCGGCACTCGCGAAAAGCTGGCGGCGGGAGCAGGTACCGACGCCTCGCCGCAAGGGTGATGCCCACACTGCCGGCGAGGTCGGTCGTGGCATCGAGCACTCCTTAGGTTCCACCGCTGCACCATCCTGGTCGCTGCGGGCAGCGTTCGGCAGACATTCGCCGCCTCATTCGCGAGATGGCCGCCGTCCGGCCAGTCAGGTTGGGCCGGCCTGACTGGCCGCAAAGCCCGCGCCCCGTCAGATCGCGACATTGTCAAGTCGGTGTTTCCGGCGACCACGTTACGGGCACCCGCCACTGGTGACTGGAAATCGATGCGCGTTGGGTCGAGCCTCCTGGACAGCGCGGCCGTGTCAGCACGTGCAGGCGCCGAGCCATTCTGGAACACGCGTTCCGCCTTGATCCAAGAGGAGATCTCCCATGGCGCTTTACGAGGAGAATATGTTCGAAGATCTCGCCTACGACGAGGCCGAAGGAGCCGCGGACGCGTACGACGAGTTCGACGAATTCGACGAGGGCGATGAATTCGACGAGGCCGACGAGCTCGAAGCGGCGGACGAATTCGATGAAGCCGACGAGTTCGACGCGGCCGACGAGGATGAAGGCTTCGACGAAGCGGACGAGCTCGAGGCCGCGGAGCTCGACGAATTCGGCGACGTCGACGCGTACGACGAAGACGGCTTCGAGGACGAAGAGGCCCTGGAAACCGCGTTGGCCACCGCCCTTGCCGCCGAAGACACCGATGAGTTCTTCCGTCGTGCCGGCCGCGCCCTGCGCCGTGCCGCTCGTGGTGCGGTGCGGGTCGCACGCCGTGCGGCGCCGATAGTGGGACGGATCGCGCGCGCCGCGACGCCGATCCTGCGCGTCATTCCCCATCCCGCGGCCCGCGCCGCGGCGACGGCCGCGCAGGTCCTGGGCCGATTGCGGTTCGAAGGGGCGTCGGAGGACGAGGCGCTCGAAGCGCTGGCCGAATTTGCCGCCCGCAATCCGGCCGCGCTCCCCGTCGTCGCCGGCGTCGCGGCCCGTTCGCTGGTGCGTCGCGCCGGCGCCGCCTTGCCGCCCGCGGCCCGTCGCGCCGCCGTCCGCACCACGGTGCGCGCGGCGCGCAGCCTGGTCCGTCGCCTGGGGCCGGCCGCGATCCGCGCGTTGCCGCGGGTCGTGCGCAGCGTACGTCGCACCGCCGCCGCGCGCGGAACGCCGCCGGCGCTGCGGCCGCGCATCGCGCTCAACACCGCGCGCCGCGTTGCCGCCAGCGCCCGCCTCGTCCGCCGGCTCGCGCGGCCGCTGCCGCGTGGCCGCGCCGTCCTGCGCCAGGCGATCGCCGGCGCCCGCGGGCGCATCGGGATGCGCGGCATCCGTCCCATGCGTGGGATGGGCATGGCCATGCGCGGCCGCGGCATGCGCGCTCCGGCCCGTGCGATGCGGATGTGAGCTCGACCCGACACCACAAGCTCCACATGCGCGCAGCGGAGGACATCCATGGCCAGCGTGGTGACGACCGAATTCCTCGAGGCAAAGCGCATCGCCGTCACGGCGCGCGCGCAACGCCTCGCACGGTTGACACCACGCCGGGTCGGTCTGCGTCCGCAGGACATCCCGTTCGCTCCGTCGGCCGAGCACTTTCAGGCCGTCAACCAGCGGCTGGCGCAAATCTCGGCACGCATCGCGCGCCGGCTCGAACATCTCCAGCGCATCTGGTCGCGTCGAGAGACCGAGCCCAAGCTCATCGCCACGGCGATGGTCGAGCGCGAGATCGATCGCGCGCGCCGCAGCTTCGGCATGTTCTTCGAAATCTTCAGCCAGCGCGGCTCGTCGTTCGCGCGTCCGCTTGCCGCCCACGACATGATCGCGACCGACTGTTATCGCGCCGTGCGCGCGGCCGCGCCCGACGCGTTCTCGGGCGCCCTGCTCAAGCCCGTGACCTACATGGAGCATGGCTACTCGCCGGCGACGCAACGCCGCGGCGTCCAGCTCGCCCGCCTGCTCGGCGACAAGAATCCGTTCCCGGTCATCCGCATTCCCTGGGATCGCGACAATCCGTGGCAGGCGGTGTTCCTGCATGAGGTCGCGCACAACATCCAGGCCGACCTGGGTCTGTGGCACGAGAACCAGACCGCGGTCGCGGGCCGCATGATGGGTTCGTTGCGCGATCCGCTGCTCGTGTCGATCTTCCGGCGTTGGCACAAGGAGATCTTCGCCGATCTCGCCGCCATCCTGCTGGGCGGCCCGGCCGCTGCCGCAGGCATGATGAACTTCCTGTCGCATCCGTCCCCCCGGTCGCTGACCTACCGTCCCGGCGGTGCGCATCCGACCGGCTACGTCCGCGGCTTCATCCTGGCGGACATGTTGGACCGGCTCGGCTTCGGCGAGGATGCCAACAATGCACGCCGCGTCTGGCGCGATCTCTACAACCCGCGCCGCGGCCACCGTCTGCCGCCGCCGCTGCTGCGCCTGTTCGGCCGTGCAGTCCCCGAGATCGTCGATGAGATCGCGTTTCAGCCGCGGCGGTCCCTCGGTCAACGCGCGCTTGCGGACGTCATCCCGTTCCGCCGCGAGGACCAGGTCGCCATTCGCCGCGGCGCCATGCAGCTCGCGGCCGGGCGCCTTCCGGCCGAGCTGCCGCCGCGCTTCCTCGTCGGCGCCAGCGCCATCGCGCTCGCGTCGGGCGCTCCCGCCACGGAGCTTTCGAACCGAGTGGTCACGCATCTTTCCAACATGGCCGCTGCGGAGCGCAACCAGTCCCGGACATGGCTCGCAGCCGTTGCATGAGTGAGGACGACATGGATCCGCAAAATGCTTCGACCCGTGCATTCACCGGCGATCGCTCCCCGGCCCGCGCTGCCGTCGACAATGTGATGCGTCGATCGCTGAAGATTTCCAATCCCTACGATCCGGCCGAGGTCGCCAAGGGACTGCTGGCGCGTTACCGCGATGAAGCGGAGCGGATCAAGCGCGAGCAGCAGGGCTTGCCGTTCTCCGTGATGCAGGCGCAGCCGCCCGCCGTTCCCCAGACCAACGGCACCGGTCGCCCCGAGATGCGCCGCGCCACCGACGCGATCGAGGCCGCGCTGAAGGAGCTGACCACCAGTCCTGACCTCGCCGACATCCAGCCGGAACTGTCGGGCTGGGCCTCCATGATCCGCCGCGCCTGCGCCGACGGCTTCGCCTCGGCGAGCTATGCCATCGACGCGGGCGAGCGCGACCGCGCGTTTGGCGCCCGCCGCAGCCTCGGCGAGTTCGGGCGGCTCGCGCGCTATGCCGCGGCGGTCAATTCCTGCGCCACCGAGATCTATTGCCGTCTCGCCCAGGCCTGCGATCTTGCCGCCAACGTCATGCTGGTGGTGATCGGCGATGCCCTCGGCGATGCCGGCATCACCCGCTCCGGCGGCATCCTGCAGGTGACGGCGGCGACGCTCGAATCCCGCCGCAATGGCGTGGTCGAGGCGTTGCGCAATCTGCTGGCGCCGAACGCCATCGACGACCAGGACACCTTGCCGCGCGCGCAACAGGCGGTGCTGGCCATCTACGAAGCGCTCGAGGAAGTCGGCTCGCCCGACCTGCGCGCCCTGCTCGATGAAGCCTACCTGTCCCGGCAGCTCGATGACCTCATCGATCTCGCCACCGGATCGACGCCCGACGGCCTGCGCGCGCTCGGCACCGCGTCCGCGGTCGTGGTGCAACGGCTCGAGCGCTTCCTCATCATCGCCGAGCCGCTCGCCCCGGAGGCGCCGCCGGCATCGGTGTTCTTCGCGGAGCTGCGGCTGTTCACGCAAGGCTTCGAGGCCAGCCGGTCGGGCTACCGGCTGCCGTATCTCGCGCGCTCGCCCCTGCTGGTCTCCGGCTTCGCCGCCAGTGCGGCCATCGACCCGCCCACGCAGGCGCTGCTCCAGCTTGCGCTCAGCCGGACCGCGCTTGCCGACATGGTCGATTGCCTGTGCTGCTCGTGCGACGACGACGACGCGATCGAGCTGGTGCTCGCCGCGAAGGTGCTGTTCGATCTCGACCGCGCGATCGACCTCTTCGGCCTCGGCACCCACCCGACTGGCCGGGGCGAGGCCGAAATGCGTGCCGCTGCCTATGGCGTGATTGTCAGGCGCGCGGCAACGGACGGTTTCGGCCCCGCACAAGGTGCTGACCGCGGACCGGCTCAACGCCATCACCGCGCCGCTGGGATCGATCCTGCTCAGCGATCTGCGACTGGCCGAAGTTCTCAACCTGCAGGTCGCCGATGAGCAGCGCTGGGGCGAGTTGGTGTCGTCCATTGCGCCGTCGTGCCGGCAGGAGCTTCTCTTCCAAGGCTTCGTGATTGGGAGTTAATCGCCATGATCATTCCGAACCCGGACCTGCAACTCAATCCCATCGGCAGGCTGCTCGCGCTGGTGATCAACGACATCAACCCGCCTGCGAAATCGCCGAAGGAGGAAGGCCGCTTCATCGGCGCCTTGCCCAAGTTCACGGTCACGCGCACCGCCGAGGACTCCCTCGATGTGATCGCGGACTACGTGGAGACCCTTCCGAGGTATTCCCAGGGCGGTGGAGGTGCAACCGGAGGCGGCGGGCGGCCCGGAGGCGGCGGGCGGCCCGGAGGCGGCGGTGGACAGTCGAGGCGCAGGCGCGGGAGACGGCCCGCCGGGTGAAACGCGCGCCTGAACGCGGCTGCGGCGAGGGCATCAGGCTTCGGCGTCAAACAGATTAGCGAGGACGACAATGGCCAACTCAGGAACCCATGACGCGCTGGAGCGCCTGCTGCAACGGTTCTTGCGCGACGAGATGCCCAATCTGACGCCGGCCGAGCGCGCCGCACTGGAGTCGCAGTTCGAGGATCGCTTCCGGGACCTGGTCGAGCGCTCCACCGGCGGCACCGGCTACAGCTTCCCCAACCTCATCGGGTTCGGCCCGGACGGGGTGAAGCCGTTCGACGATCTGCCCTATCCGCGGCTCAAGGCCGACTTCGACGAGTCGGTGACGCCGAGCCAGATCCACGCCGCGGCCGAGCTCTACTTCATCTACCAGAACGAGCGCATGAAGGTGTTCCAGGTAGTCGACGTGCTGCGGCGTCTGTTCGCGCTCGGCCGCATGAAGATCCAGCGCGGCCCCGGCGCCCGCGGGCTCTACATTCTCGAGAAGTGGAAGCCGCTGCGCTATTCCCGCCGCGACCGCATGATCGCCTATCGCCGCGTGTTCAACTACGGCAACGTGCCGGCTCCGCAGGGCGCGGTCGTCAACCGCAATTATCCATTTCCAGTTCGTCGCCTTCAACTCGGCGCTGGCGCAGTACTTCCGCGACCTGGTCGTCGCCGAGGTGGTGCGCGGCTCGACCGAGATCTCCGACCGTCCGTTCGGAACGATCGCGACCGTGCAGCGGCTCGGCACCGACCTGCGCTACGCCATCGACCGCGCGAGCTACGGCAACGTCCTGGCGCTGGCGCAGGAGGTCGGCAACTACCTGCAGGAATGCCTGGAGCTGCTCGATGCGCCCGACATCAAGAAGTCGTTCGACGCCGTCACCAAGTGGGACGTGATCGAAGCCGTGTCGATCCGGCATCTCGGCGGCATGGCCGAGCTGTCGCAGCGCGCCAAGATGGCGGAGGCCGGACGGCGCCTGCTGCAGTTCGTCGCCTCCAACGATTTCAAGTCCGGGCTCGATCCCGACATCTTCCGCTCCGAGGCAAAGCCGATGGCCGCGCAGGCGGAAGCCTGGATCGCCGCCTATCGCCTCACCCAGGAAGGGCAACGCTTCCCCGGCGTCACGCGCAATCTCCAGTGGTCGCTGGGTCTGAGCCAGCGCGCCGGGCAGGTCCGTATCTCCGCATGAGGACCTTGAGCCATGAGCGCCATGCTCAGTGTTTCGGCCAGCGCGGCGGACCGGGTCGCGACCTGCATCGTGGACGCCCGCCTCGCGCTCGCGCCGGGCGGGCTCGTGCTGGCGCTCCAGCTCGCACGCGCCGGCCCGGTCTGGCTCACCCGCCGATTCTGGGCGCTGGTCGATGGCGCCTATTTCTATCGCCGCTATCCCGAAGAGCTGGTGCCCAGATCTGCAGACGCCAAGTCGGACACCAGGCATGCCGACGCCTGCGGCGGCGACGCCGTGGTCGAGGCGCTCATGCTCTGGCACACGGCCTGGCTCAACGGCCTGCTCGACGGCGCCTTCTTCTGGATCGGTGACGCGCGACGCGAAAGCGCCCTTCCGATCAACTGGAACGGCGACGTGATCGCGCGCTACGAGCGCCTCTCCGAGGCGCTCTCGACCATGCCGTGCGAACAGGCGATGCGCCTCGATCGATCCGCTGACCGCGTGCGGCCAGGAGGCGTTCGCGCTCGCCGCCGCCTTGACCGTGGACGCGCCGATCATCCTGACCGCCGCGCACGCCGATCGCGAGCAGCCGCCGCTCATCTGCTGCGAGGCGGCGGGCATCGCCAACATCAAGGTGCATGGCCCGCCGGAGTGGGAGCCGGCCGCGAATTGGACCGAGCGCATCGTGCCCGGCAACGTGCGGCCGCTCATGAGCCAGCTCGGGCATCTGCGCACGCGCATCGCCGCGGTCCACACCTTCGCGCCCGGCGCGGTCTCGCTGTCGCCGCGGCCGCCCGCCGACGAGACCGGCGACGGCGAGCGCGCCGAGCCGCTCTCCGAGCGCTGGCCGTGGAGCAGCGCGCACATCTTCTGGCATGAGCTCTCGTGACGGAGGTCACGGTGACCCAGTCATCGGTCATCCCCTTGCGAACGCCGGGCTCGCCCAGGATCAATGCCGGCGAACTGGTGATGATCACCGTGCTCGGCCAGATCGCGTCGCCGCTCGCCGGGAGCTCGCCGTATCGCATCGGCCAGGACGGCGTGCCGCGCGTGCTGCCCGGCACCGGCGGCATCGTGCTGTCGCACCGGGTCGGCGATCCCTGCGTCGGTCTTGCCGGCGACCACGTCGAGCCGGGCGCCTCGATCCGCAACGAGGGGCGCTCGGTCAAGGGCGAGCGCGACGGCTCCAATCTGGCCTTGCAGACGCTCACCTGCATCGGCAACGCGGCGCGGGTCGTCTCCGGCTCGTGCGCGGGAAGCACCGGCGTCGTCACCGGCAAGCACGGCGGCATCGACACCGTGCTGGTCGATTTTCCGATCGAGACGCTGCGGCGGCTCGCGGTCGGCGATCGCGTCCAAATCTATGCCTATGGCACCGGCGTCAAGCTGCTCGATCATCCCGAGATCGCGGTCACCAACTGCTCGCCCCGCCTGCTGGCGCGCTGGGGCCTGCGCGGCGACCGCGGCCGGCTTGCCGTTCCGGTCACCCACCTGGTGCCCGCGGCCTTGATGGGATCGGGCCTCGGCCGCGCCGACGTCGTGCGCGGCGACTACGACATCCAGATGTTCGATCCCGCGACCGTGCGCCGGTTCAGGCTGGGCACGCTCCGGTTCGGCGACCTGGTCGCCATCGTCGACGCCGACAATCGCTTCGGTCGCTCGTTTCGCCGCGGCTATTTCGCCATCGGCTGCATTGTTCATGGCGAGAGCACCGTCGCCGGACACGGGCCCGGGGTGGTGACGCTGCTGAGCGGACCGCAAAGCGCCTTCTCCGTGCGCGCAGACACGACCGCCAACGTCGCGCGCGTGCTCAACATTCGCCGCCTGTCGGCCCCGCGCGCCGCGTTGCCGCTCGCCGCTCGCGAGCGGCGCCGGCAGCTCGCATCCACCGCCCGGCAGGCCGTCAGCAGCCGATAAGGAGGTCGCCGTGTTGCCATCGTCTCGCTCGCTCGATCACCTGGCGATTGCACGAGCAGGTCAGGCTGACCGGTGGACCCTGTCCGCGCTGCCGTTTCCGGTTGCGCGGCTGCGGGTGCGGCGGCGGCTGCGCGCGCTGCCGCGGCGGGCATCGCTTCGAGGCGGTGGGATTCGGGGCCGCGCCTCGGCGACGCCGCCGCGACACCCGAACCTTCGGAAACGCATACGACCAATCAAGCGAAGCATTCGCCGAGCTCGAAGCGCTCGGCTGATCCCGACACCGCGCGACCGCAAGGAAGGAGTCCTCCCATGATCCCCGATCCCAGCGAAAGAGCCCCGCGACGCAAGCCCGATCCCCTCGATGCCGAGCTCGATGCGCTGGTCGCGCGCGAGGTCGATGCGCTCTCCGCGCGCAAGGCGCGTCCGGGTGTGACGCGTCGCGTTGCCGACGCCAAGGCGGACGCCGATGCCGCGAGCCCGCAGCGCGGGTCCCCATCCGACGACGCAGGCGCCGCGCGTGCTGATCGCGCCGATGTGCCGGCGCGCGCAGCGAAAGTCCGGCCGCACGACGACAACGTCATCGGCATCCGGCGCGCGGTGCGCAACGGGAAAGCGGACGGCGTCCTGTTCTCGGCGGAGGAAGAGGCCTTCATCGAGCAGTCCGTGGCCTTTCTCGAGAAACGCGAGAATGCCGACCTCATCATCGAGGAGATCTGGACGCAGAGCGTGCTCGATCGGCATGACAACCTCGACGACTACGTCGCTCCGACGAAGCGCTCTCGCCGGAGCAGGTTGATGAGATCGGCCCCGACGTGGTGCCGGGCGAGCCTTCGTCGCGCCCGAACGGCGGCGGAGCAGGAACGACCGCCCCCCACGCCGTCACCGCGATCCAGTCCGGCCGCGGCGCCAAGTCCAAGGCCACGGGTGAGTCCGACATCGGCGAGGCGAGTGAATGAGCCCATCGGCGGCACGGAGCGATCGATGATTCCAAAGGCACTAATCGACGACCGTCATCCTGAGGTGCGAGCGCAGCGAGCCTCGAAGGATGAACGGCCCCTGACTGGCGAGGTACGGGCCGTCGCCCTTCGAGGCCCTCGCTTCGCTCGGGCACCTCAGGGTGACGGTGAGAGTGGGTCATGCGCGGGGCCGCTGGTATGAGCCCGTTCGAAGAACGTCCTTCGCTGCTGCTCGATCGGCTCGCCGATCGCGCGGACTATGCCGTGATCGGGCCGATGGACGGGCGTACGCGCGTCGCGAACGCAAGCACCATCCGTACGCCGCCATCTGCTACCTCGTGCCCGACTTCCTCAGGGATGACGACATCTACGTCGGCATCCGGCTTCCTGATCTTCCCTGATGTCGTCCTCACGGCGGCGCATAATGTCTACATCCTCCGGCCCGGCAGGACGCGACGCGCAGTGCCGTCGAGGTATCGCGTCACGCCCGGCCGCAATGGTGCCGGTGCCCCTCCGTTCGGAACGCAACCGGCAATCCATTTGTATGTGCCGCAACGCTTCGTCGCCGCCAGCGTCCGCGACCTTCGACTTCGGCTTCATCAAAACGGCCCGACCGTTCCAGGGCCTTCCCGGCGTATTCCGTCTCGCCGCCCTGACCGACGTGGGTCTGCAGCAGGTGCGGTCGCGCCGTCTTCTGCATATCGCGGGTTATCCCTGCGACAAGTCGTCCGGAACATGTGGGAGCATGCCAAGCGGCTCGATCGGTTCACGCCGCATTCCCTCCATTACAGCGTCGACACGGGCGGGGACAGTACGGAAGTCCGATCTGGGTGCGGCGTGATCGTGCCGGTCAGGTCGACGGCAATCGGCATCCATGTCTGCGGGCCGCCGGGATACGACGAGGGCGAATGTGCGCGCGGCATCGTTCGCGCGCCCCGGCTCAACCAATCGGGGCGTGCGGATCACGCGCGAATTGATCGCGATGGGTCGGCACGTCCAGCCGGAACGCCGCATCCCGATCTCGTGCAACTGCGGTGAAGGCCACGGCGAGCGAAGCTGCGCCAGTTGGGTAGTCGCATGACTCCGTTCGACGAGCTGCCCTCGCTGGTGCTCGATCGGTTCGCCGATCGCGCCGACTATGCCATCGTCGGCCCGACCGACGGGCGCACGCGCGTGCTGCAGACCTCGAGACCGCCGTATGCCGCCGTGTGCCAGATCGAGCGCGACTTCGGCGACGGCCGGCTGTCCGGCTGCTCCGGATTTCTGGTGTCTCCGAACGTCGTCGTCACCGCCGCCCATTGCGTGTTCAGCCGGCCGCGGCATCTGCTGCTCGGACGCGGCGCGCCGCGGCGCATCCGCGTCACCCCGGCGCGCGACGGCACCGGTCCGCCGCCATTCGGGATACCAGTGGGCGGTACGCTGGTATGCGCACCGGCGTTTCGTCGAGCGCGGCGACGTGATGTACGACTTCGGCCTTGTGGTGACGCCGCGGCCGTTTCGCGCGCTGCCCTCCGTATTCCCGCTGTCGGCGCCCGACGATGCGCGCCTGGAGGACATCCGCGCGCATCGGCTTCTGCATATCGCCGGTTATCCCGGCGACAAGCCCGCGGGCACGATGTGGGAGCACGCCGAGCGCCTCGACCGCGTCGGGCAGCGCGCGCTCTATTACAGCGTCGACACCTGTCCCGGACATTCCGGCAGCCCGGTGTGGGTTCAGCGGGATCGTGCCGGCCATGTCGATGCCATCGCCATCCATGTGGCCGGGCCGATGCCGCACGAACGCGGCGCCTGGGGCTGCCGGCCGGGCGTGCCGGTCGCGCCGGCGGGCGCCGTCAATCGCGGCATCCGCATGACGCGCGAGTTGATCGAGATGAGCGCGCGGGCTGGTCGCGGGATACCGCACGCGGAGCTTAGGCAACTACATCCGACGCCGTGAGACATGCGCGACATCGACGACATCGGCTTTGCTTGCGTTCATTCACCGGTTGTGATGAACTTTCATCACAACGCGAAGGGTGGCGAACCTATCGAACCTGAGGAGCTTGGCGAGTGGGGAGTGCCAAGAAGCGGGATGATAGGCCGGAGTCGCGAACGCGAAGGAGGCCGTCAGCGCGCGGCGGTGATTGCCGCGCATACCCGCGGTCAAGGCGCTGCTGCACCCTATTCCGCCTTCGCTGACGTCTACGATTTTCTCATCGGCGATCTCGCATTCCCGGCGCTGCAGCGGGCGTTTCGCGACAGCGTGCTGGCGTTTCGGTCTGGAATTTCGCACGCTCGCCGATGTGGGCTGCGGCACCGGACGCTTTCTCGCCGAACTGTGCCCGCTGCCGGTCGGTCTGATTGGCGTCGATCGCTCGCGTTCCATTCTTGCGCTGGCGCGCCGACGGCTGGCGGGATGTCCGGTGCTGCTGCTGCAGCAGGATATCCGCGCGCTGTCGTTGCCGCGTCGCGTTGACGTGATCACATGCCGCAACCAGACCATCAATTATCTGACGGTATGGACGGACCTTGCACGTGCGTTCCGGTCGATCGCCCGCAGCCTCCGGCGCGGCGGAACATTCCTGTTCGATTTCATCGCACGAGTGACGGACATGTCCCGGCCTGCCCGCATCCGTGAGACCATCCGCCTGCCGCGGCATGAGGTCAGCTTCGCCGGCACCATCGATCCGGCGCGGGATCTGTCCGTCGTGCGCATTCGCATCCGCGACGAGGCCGCGCCGGATCGCGGCGTGGTGGAGGTGCATCGCCAGCGGTGGTTTCCTCCGTCGATGATCATGGGTCTGCTCGACGTGAGCGGTTTTCGCGTGCTCGAGATGCGGCCGGTCGAGGGTTCGCCAGAAAATGCCTGGCGTCACGTCGTCGCCCGGCGCGTGTGAGAAGCGAACATGGTAGTGGCGCGTTTCAGGAACGAGGTTCCCGCCGAACGGCCGGCGAAGCCGACCGCGCCACCGTCCGAGGGTAGCGAGAAAGCGTCTTTCACCATCGAGGGCCATCACTTCGTGGCGATCCCGCAGCGCGAATGGTCGGCCAGCCGGCGCAGGAATAACGGCAGCGGCGGCAACGGCAACGGCACGCAGCAGCCGGCGGGTTTCGTGCAGCTCGACGGCGTGCGCCACGTGCTGGTCGAGCGCGACCACGTCACCGGCGAAGCCGCGGCGGCGACGCCGGTGTCGAGCATGCTCACCAGCCGCGAGCTGCAGATCGCCTATTCGGTTGCGGACGGCAAATGCGACAAGGTGATCGCGTACGATCTCGGCATCAGCGAGTACACCGTGCGCGAGCACATGCGGCGCATCTTCCACAAGCTCAAGGTCAGCAAGCGCGCCGCGCTGGTGGCGCAGCTGATCATTACCCGCATCAAGCGCCAGCCCGCGCCGTAGCATCCCTCCGAGGGGAGGCTTCGGAGGCACGGAATGATCTTGAAGGATTTACGGCCGACATTCAGCAGCCCCGATCCTCTTCCGCCACGCTACCGCCGCGCCGGCAGCTTGGTCTTGGCCAGCACGCAATGGATGCCTTTGTTGCCGTCGACCGTTTGCGTCACGCGCAGGTCGGCCGCGATCGAGCATAGGGTGTAGGCATCCTGCGGTGACAGGCCACTGAGCTCGCCGATCAGCTTGATCATGTCGCGCAGCGCCTGCTTCACCGCGTCGTCCAGGTCCTCGTCGAAGCCCATCGTGATCCAGGCATCGGGTGTCTCCGCGCGCGGGAGCGCGAGCTTCATGTCGGTGCGCACGATGAACTCGAACGTGCCGGTGAGGGCGGTCTCGATGGCGGTCAGGCAGACCTCGCCGTCGCCCTGAAGGGCGTGGCCGTCGCCGGCCGAGAACAGCGCCCCGTCGACGAAGACCGGAAAGTACGTGGTCGTGCCGGCGCCCAGCTCCTTGTTGTCCATGTTGCCGCCGAAGACGCGCGGCTCCTTCGACGACAGCCGCCCCCAGTGCAGCGGCGGAGCCACGCCGAAGTTGCCGAAGAACGGTTCGAGCGCCAGCTCCTGGCCCCACGGCATCCGCGCCCGGTTGTTCTTCCGGTCAAGCGGCACGTGCAGCCGCCGCAGCTCCGGGAAGTCCTCGGGCAGCGTGCCCCGCAGCGGGACCTGCAGGTTCCAGCCCCAATCCTGGCGCAACTCGATCTCGTGGATGCGGACCTCGAGCACGTCGCCGGGCTCGGCGCCTTCGATCGCGATCGGTCCGGTGAGAAAATGCGGCCCGGGCCCGACATAGCCCGCATCAAGCACCTCGCGATGCCCGGGAACGATGGTGAAGCCGCTGATGGCGTCGGGAAGGTCCTCGGGCTCGCCGGAGAGGGTGTCGATCGTGACGGTGTCGCCCGAGCGGATGGTGAGAACGGGCGGCAGCGAGCCGTCCCAGTGACCCCAGCGCACGGTGCCGGGCTTCGCCGGCAGATGATGTCTTGTCACCGATCTATCCTCTGGATTCGTTTCCCAACCGGCAAATAGGGGAGCTTGCCGTTGGTGGTTTGCTATTGGGGCGGCGAGAATTGGGCTGGCCTTGGCGATGCTCCTGCCAACGAATGGCCCTGCAGCGTCAGCCAGATACCGCGATTTGCCAGTACGCGCCTAGTGCGGTGAATTTGAAGTTCCTATCAGGTGCTGCGGCACGATCGTCATAGGAACTTCAAATTCGAAACCGCACTAGAATCATCAAGTTGCTAGTGGTTCGATTCCGAAGTTCGTATCCGAATGTGCCGCGAATGCTTACGAACTTCGGAATCGGACCACTAGTACCGTCATTTGCCGCATTCCTCGTCGGCCTCGCGCCCGACGACAGGACCACAGGGCTCTCAACTTTACCCAGTCCGGTCGGAACAAAGACACTGAACTCAGAATTGATGGTTGAACTTGGCGGGTCGCTCCCAAGCCCTCCGAACCTGCCCAACTAGTTCTTCTACGGTCGGCGCCTCGTCCGGCGGGTTGTTATTCTGGGCAAATTGGTGAACGCATAGAGAGGGCTCATGAAAACGATCACGTTACTTGCGGCCATAGCCGGAGTGATCATTGGCGCAGCGGGTCCTGCGTCCGCGCAGGGAATCTATCTGGATTTCGGCAACAATCCTGGTCCGCGCTATCGCGACTACGACGGCCCACGTTATCGCGACTACGACGGCCCTCGTTATAGGGACAGGCAGCGGTATGGGGAGCGCGGGGAGCGCGGATACTACCCGCCCTCGGGTCGGTTTAAGACCTTTAACGGATGTCAGAACGGATGGACCGTGCAAGACGGTCTTTGCAAACCATATCGAGGCTACTGAAGAAGCTCACCCCATGTCCCGGATGCGGTTGAGCGTAAAGCGCGTGCAGTATTGAGCTTTTTGACATGTCCCGGATGCGGTGCAGCGCGAAGCGCTTGCGGAGCGGTGCGCCGCTGATCCGGGACCGTCCCAGTCTCGGTTCTCAACGGTTCTGATTCTGCAGGCTCCTTAACGGTGCCGGTTGCAGCGCATCTTGCGCTTCGCTGCATGCTGCGTCGGGGACGCCTTGCGCTATCCCTTCACCGCCCCGAGCGTCAGTCCGCGAACGATGTGGCGTTGCAGGAAGACCACGACGGCCAGCACCGGCAGCAACGCAACCATGCCGATGACCGCCAGCTCGCCCCAGCGCACGCCCTGCGTGGTGATCAGCTTCGGAATGGCCACCGGCAGCGTCTGCAGCGCCTTGCCGCCGAGCATGAACGCGAACAAGAACTCGTTCCAGGCGAAGATGAAGCACAGGACCGCGGTGGCGATGATGCCGTTGCGGAGCAGTGGAAAGATGATGCGACGAAAGATCTGCAGTTTCGACCACCCTTCCAGCTCGGCGGCCTCTTCGAGCTCGACCGGCAGATCGCGGCAGAAGCTGCGCAACACCCAGACGTAGAACGACAGGTTGAACGTCATATAGGCGATGGTCAGCCCGAGGAACGTATCGAGCAGACCGACCTTCGCGAAGATCAGATAGAACGGAATGACGAGGCAGACCGGCGGCGCCATCCGGGTCGCCAGGATGAACAGGAACAGGTCGTCCTTGGCCTTCATCTCGAACCGCGCGAACGCATACGCCGCCGGCGTGCCGATCAGCACGACCAGCAGCGTCGAGACCGAGCACAGCACGAAGGACGTCACCAGGCTGTGGAGAAAGCCCTCCTTGATCACGTAGTCGAAGTGGGCAAGCGTCGGCTCGAACAGGAACACCGTCGGCCGCGCGAACATCACGTCCGTGGGCTTGACGACCATCGTCGCCATCCAGAACACCGGAAACAGGATCAGCGCGCCGTAGGCCAGCGCGACGGTCGTCCACAATATGCTCGTGCGGTGGGTGGACATGCGGTTGCTCAGAACGCGTTCAGCCGCTTCTTGGCGATCTGGTAGAAGACGTTGCAGAACACGAAAAATGCGACCCACACGATGATCGCGAAGGCGGAGGCCTCGCCGATGTTCCAGAACTCGAACGTCATCTTGTAGGCCAGCATGCTCGGCGTCTCGGTGGCGGTGCCGGGGCCGCCGCCGGTCAGAATGAACACGGTGTCGAACACCTTGAAGGCGTCGATCAGGCGCAACAGCCCGATGACGGCGAGCAACGGCGCCAGCATCGGCAGCGTCAGGCGGAAAAAGATCTGCAGGCTGCCCGCGCCGTCGACCGCGGCGGCGCGGTAGGGGCCGAGCGGCAGCGCCTGGAGGCCGGCGAAGAACGCCAGCATCATGAACGGGGTCCACTGCCAGATGTCGACGAAGATCAGCGCATAAAGCGCAAGGTTGGGCGAGGCGAATATCGATGTGCCGCCGATCAGCCCAAAGCGCTCGAGCACATTGTACGAGATCAGGCCCCAGGAGCCGGCAAGCATGATCTTCCAGAGCAGGCCGACCACGATCGGCGCCATCATGGTGGGCACGAACAGGAATGGGACCAGGATCGAACGGCCGCGGATGTTCTGGTTGAGAACCAGCGCGCCCGCCAGGCCGAGCATGAACTCGATCGGAACGGCGATCGCCACGAACGTGAGCGCGACGCCCATGGCGTTCCAGAACCGCGCGTCGGTAAACAGCGTGACGTAGTTGTCGAAGCCGATGAAATCGGTGACGCGTCCATACTTCGCCTGGTGGAAGCTGAGATAGATCGCATAGACGAACGGAATCAGCGAGACGATCGTCAGCGTCAGCATCGTCGGCGCGATCAGGAGATACGGATACCAGAACGAAGCGCGCGCCGTTGTGCGCGCAGGGGAGGGTTCTGCGACGGCGCTGCCTCCGCCGCCACGTTCGTTGAGCTCATGTGCGAGCGTCATTGGACCATCCGAGAAAAAAGCGCGGCGCTTACCCATTCTCTGGCGTCACCCGCGGGCTTGACCCGCGGGTCCATCCGCTTCGCAAGAGTGTTTTTGCAAAGAAGATGGATTGCACCGGAACTTGGGCCTGCCCAAGTTCCGCATTCCTTTGAGCCGCAAGTCGGGTGAACCCGACTTGCGGTGTCAAGCCCGGCAATGACGACGGAGAGACCTGCGAACGATCGTGCATCCATTCGAACGGGAACCGCTTTAGTCGGTCCGGCTACAGCAGGCAGTTCTGTCCGCAGTGCTTGACCATGATCTGTTGCCCGCGTTTGGCGCCGTCTTCCGGCGACACCTTGCCGAGGCCGATTTCCTGCGAGAGGCCGGTCAGCTCGTCGTAGACCTCGTAGAACTTCGGCATCTTGGGCTTGCCGGTCGATACGTCCAGGCTGGCTTTCATCGCGGTGAACAGGCCCTTGAGCGGGCTCTGGGTGAGAACGGGCAGGGCCCATGAGCTGTTGCGCGCGGGAACGCCGCCTTCGCCGGTCGTGAGCAGCTTTTCCTGCTGTTTCTGTTCGGCGAGCCACTGCAGGAACAGGAAGGTCGGCTCGGGCTTCTTGCTCGCCGAGCTGATGACAGTCACCGAAATCTCGGACTCCACGGCCGGAGAGGCTTCGCGCCCGGCCTTCGTGGGTATCGGCGCGTAGACGAACTTGCCCGCATAGGGCGACTTCCCGGGCCGGTCGATGCCGAGCACGAAATCCGACCATGCGATCGTCTGCGCGGCGATGCCGTTGCCCATGATGGTGGGCACGTCGACCAGCGACGCCTCGGCAGTGCCGGGCGGCGCGAACTTCCACAGCGAAGCCCACATCTTGATGGCGGCGACGTTCTCCGGCCGGTCGAAGGTCGGCTTCCCGTCGGCATCCATGATGTCCCCGCCATAATTCTTGATGAAGTTTCCCCACATCGAGAGGAAGGTCGAGCCGCCTTTGATGCCTTCGAGGATGATGCCATAGAAGTCGCTGTCGAGCGGCTTTCCCGCCAGCATGCTGCCCTTCTTGCGGGTGAAGAATTCAGCGATGTCACGCATCTGCTCGATCGTCTTGGCCGGCGCAAGATCGTAGCCATACTTTGCTTTGAATGCGGCCTGCTCGGCCGGATCGTTCAGCAGGTCGGCGCGTGCCCAGTAGACCTGGTTGTAATTCCAGTTGACGAATCCGTACTGCTTGCCCTTGTAGAAGCTCGTCGACTTGTACGGTCCCTGAATGAAATCGTCCTGGTTCAGCGCCGGATTCGACAGCTTCGGGTTCTTCACCATGTCATCGATCGGCCGGATCACGCCGGCGGTGAGCATCGGCCCCATCTGAAAGCCGTGCAGCATGACGGCGTCGTAGTAGCCGCGCCCCGACACCATGTCGGCCTGGCCCTTGCTGATGACCTCGAAGTGGTTGAGCAATTCCCATTCGACCTTGATGCCGGTTTCCTTCTCGAACTCCGGCACGATCTTCGAGAGCGTCTCCTGCAGCGGGGTGATCTCGTCGAGAACCCGGATGGTGGTTCCGGCATAAGGCTTGCCGGCTTCGGTATAGAAGGACTGCGCCTGGCTCGGCGCGGGCGCCGCTGTCAGCGCCGCGGCGGCCACTCCTGCCGTGAGCCATCGTACGTGCCGGGATGATGTCATGGTCTCTCTCCTCGACGAATCGCGCGAATGGAGAAACGGGTTGTGATGTCAACGCGCGATCCGGTTTGCCAACACAACATCTTTGGACGTCACCTGTCGTTCAGAACCCGGGAACTGTGATCATCAGCAGCGAGACTGTCGAAAGCGATGGCCTTCCCGCTGGCAGCGTCGAACAAGACGAAGCCCGACGCCGGCAGGACCAGCCCGACTGGCGCGCCGATCCGGGCGGGCGCGGACTGGGCGGTCTTCGCCTTGATCAGGACGTCGCCAAGCCGCGCGGTGGCGATCGCGTACTTTCCAAATGGCTCGTCGGAATAGAGCTCGACCGCGGTGGAGCCGGGTGTGCCGGCGGGCGCCAGCGCCACCAGATTCGGCCGGATGCCGAGCACGGCCCGGGCGTCGTGGCCGAGCGTGATCGCCGCGTCGGCGAGCGTGCCGGTCAACGGAATGCGAAGTTCGGCGCACATGAAGGTCGAGCTCCCGGGCCCATGCGATTCGACGCGTCCCGGAAGCAGGTTCATCGGCGGATCGCCGACGAGGCGTGCCACCCGCACCGTCGCCGGCCGGCGCCACAGTTCCTCCGGCGTGGCGATCTGCTCGATGCGGCCCGCGTCGATGACGGCAACGCGATCCGCGACCGATAGCGCTTCCATCGCATCGGGCGTGCACCAGAGCGTCGGCGATGGTCGCGACGTGACGATGCGGCGGATTTCGGAGCGCAGCTTGTGGCGCAGCTTGGCGTCGAGATGGGAGATCGGCTCGTCGAGCAGCGTCACGGCGGGCCTTTGGACGAGGGTGCGCGCGAGCGCGACCCGCTGTTTCTGGCCGCCGGACAATTCGGCCGGCAACCGCGCGCTGAGGTGGCGTATCTCGAGGAAATCCAGCACGACATCGACGCCGCCGATGTCGGTCCCGCGACCGTTGGGCGCGATCAGCGGCGACAGCACGTTCTCCCGCACCGTCAGGTGCGGATAAAGCGCGTAGGACTCGAACATATAGGCGACGCGGCGCGCGGCCGCCGGAACCGAGGCGACGTCCCTTCCGGCGATGCGGCAGACGCCCGCGTCCGGTGTCTCGAGACCCGCGATGATCCGGCAGAGCGTCGTCTTGCCGGCCCCCGACGGTCCGGTGATGGCAAGCAATTCGCCCGCGCGCGCCGTCAGCGAGACCGAGTCCAGCGCCCGGACGGCGGCGAACGTCTTGGAAACGTCGCCCAGCTCGATCTGGTGCGCGAGCTCCGCCGGTGTTGTCGGGCGCAAGCCCGCATGGACATTCACGATGACAACTCCAGATTGCGGCCGTCGGCGTTGGCGAACAGGTAGATGCGATCGGCGATGAACTCGATGCCGACGATGTCGTCGGGACGATAACCCGCCGGTCCCGGGACCTCGGCCGTGATCGTGGTCGCACCATGCTCGAGCGGCGCAACGACGACGACATCGGTATCGCCGCGCGGCTCGCAATATTGCACGATCGCTCGGAATGGGCCGCGGCCATCGTGCCGCAGCCGGACGTGCTCCGGCCGAACGCCCGCGGTGACGCCATCGGCGGCCCTGACGTCCTGCGCCAGCCTGATGCGGCGCTCGTCCAGTGGCAGCACCCAGCCGGCGTCGGCGAGTTCGAGGCGGCCATCGCTGGCTCGCAACGGCAGCAGGTTCATCGGCGGCTCGCCGATGAAGTTGGCGACGAACATGTTCGCTGGCCGCTCATAAAGGTCGTGCGGTGTTGCGACCTGCTGCAGCAGGCCGTGGTTCATCACCGCAATCCGATCCGACATCGCCGTCGCTTCGGTCTGGTCATGCGTGACCAGGATCGAGGTCACGGCGCTGAGCTTCTGCAACCGCTTGATTTCCGTCCGCAGGTGGACCTTCTGGTCACCGTCCAGATGCGACAACGGCTCGTCGAACAGGATGAGTTGCGGATCGCGCACCAGCGCCCGGCCGATCGATGTCCGCTGCTGGGCGCCGCCCGACAGCATCTTGACGTCCCGGTCGGCGAACGGGTGCAGCGCAAGCAGATCGAGCACCTTGTCGACGCGAGCCTTGATCTCAGCGGAGGGCAGATGACGGATCGCGAGCGGAAATGAAATGTTCTCGCGCACCGTCATGTGCGGGTAGAGCGCGTAATCCTCGAATACCATTGCGATGTTGCGCGCGGCGGGCGCCAGCCGCGACACCGGGCGGTCGCCAAAAAATATCTCGCCTGCGGAAACATCCTCGATACCGGCGGCCATCTTGACCGTCGAGCTCTTGCCGCAGCCGGACGGCCCGAGCAGGGCCAGCATCTCACCTTCGGCGCATGCGAGATTGAGGTTCTGTACGGCGGTCACGTCGCCGTAGTGCTTCCACACCGATTCGAACCTGATCGAAGCCACCCACGCAACCCCGGTTCGCTGCCCGATTACGCTGAAACATCCAAGTTCTGTGCCAACGCCCGGTCTTGATCAGGCGGTGACTACGGGCCGACTTCGCTATTGACTACGTAACGCGCTTGTAGTATAAATGACGAATCTCCAAGACCGCGTCCGGGCCGAAGCGAGCGTATGCGAGCGCAAGTCCGGACCCAAGGCCAGCCAAAAGTGCCCGGAGCATCTGCCGGCGATTGGCGGAACGTGCGCGGTCGGGAGCAGCACGAGCCGACGCCTGCATAAGGGGAGGATCCCGCATGGCCTGCGAGACGTTGCCAGCACATCCAGCGTCGCGGGGGCGACCGGCCGCTATTGTTATTCCATTGTTAGTTGCGGCACGTTTCGCGCCACACCCGCGCAAAATGGGCCTTTGTGCGCGAGTTCCATTGTTATTTCATTGTTATTAACAATGGGCGGACGCCCGATTGCACGCACTCCGCCGCGGGGCGCGGCCGGCGACGAATTTGGGGAAACGAACCCACGTTGCAGAAGCGCAACACCGCTCGCGCCAGTTACTTCGCTTCGGTCTCACGCAGCACATCGACCGCGATGCGATGGGCTTCGTTGGCCGCGGGGATCCCGCAATACATGGCGACCAGAAGGAGGATGTCCTGGATCTGCTCGGCGGAGCAGCCGTTGGTGAGCGCGCCTTTGACATGGACGCGCAGCTCGTTGGTGCGCCCGGCGCCCGCCATCATCGCGACCATGGCGAGCGACTTCGTCGCCAGCGGCAGCGCCGGCCGGCTCCACACGTCGCCGTAGGCGTAAGCGTTGATGATGTGCTGCAGCGGCTCGCCGAACGCGCCGAACGCCTTCATGCGCTTGTCGACGGCCTCGTCGCCGAACATCTCTCTGCGAAGCTTCAGGCCCTTTTCGTTGAGGTCGCGCGTATCCATGCGTTGCTCTCCGGCATGTCGTTTCTCGGCGAGGGTCTATCCTCCCGCATCGCTGCAGCCTAGCATGCGAAGGACCGAGGGAGCCGGCTCTCACAAGATCAAGGACACGCATTCATGACGTCCGCATCGTTCGACTTCGCGCCCGTGCTGGCGGCGGGCTTGCCGGCGCCGGCGGCCCGGTGGACGGGGCTTGCGAAATACAGCTTCGTCGGCGGCAACAACGATGCCGACCAGGTGCCGGTCGATCGTCTCACCGCGGCGGTCACGGCCGTGCTCGCGCGCGAGGGCAGGACGCTCGCCACCTATGGCCTCAACAGCGGCCCGCTCGGCTATCTGCCATTGCGCGAGTTCCTCGCCGGCAAGCTCAAGCAGACGGCGGGCATTGCCTGCGGCAGCGACGAAATCCTGATCACCTCGGGCTCGCTGCAGGCGATCGACCTGGTCAACGGCCTGCTGCTGGCGCGGGGCGACACCGTGCTGATCGAGCAGGAATCCTATCAGGGCTCGCTGAACAGGCTGACGCGGCTAGGGGTCAACGCCGTGGGCATTCCGCTCGACGCGGGCGGGATGCGCATGGATGCGCTCGCGGCCGCGCTCGCGGAGCAGCGGCGTCGCGGCGTCCAACCCAAATACATCTATACCATCCCGACCGTGCAGAATCCGACCGGCACCATCATGGGAGAGGAGCGCCGTCTCGAGCTGCTCAAACTGTCGGAACAATACGGCGTGCCGATCTTCGAGGACGACTGCTACGCCGACCTGATCTGGGACGGCCGCCGCCCGCCGGCGATCTACGCCATGAGCAAGCGCGGCGGCGTCATCCATATCGGCTCGTTCTCCAAGTCGATCGCGCCGGCGCTGCGGGTCGGCTACATCGTGGCGCCGTGGGAAGTTCTCTCGCGCATCTTGCCGCTGAAGACCGACGCCGGCTCCGGCGCGCTGGAGCAGATGGTGCTGGCGGAATTCTGCACCAGCCATTTCGACGAGCACGTGCCGAAGCTCACGCGCGGCCTGCGCGCCAAGCTCGAGACGCTGATGGAGGCACTCGCCGAGCAGTTCGGCACCTCGGCCGAGTTCGCGGACCCCAAGGGCGGGATTTTCCTCTGGGTCAAGCTGCCCGATATCGTGGACACGCAGAAGCTGGCGCAGGCGTCGCTGGCGAGCGGCGTCGCGATCAATCCGGGGCCGGAATGGTCGACCGACAAGAGCTACAGCAAGAGCCGGATGCGGCTCTGCTTCGCCAGTCCCTCGCATGAGGAAATCCGCCAGGGGGTCGCCGCGCTGGCGGAGGTCTGCCGGCGCGAGTTCGGCGTGCCGGCGCGAATTGCCAACGTGGAGCAGCGTGCCCGGGCCTAGGTCGTTCCGGTCAGCCGGCGTGCTCCTCGATCTCGACCAGCGCGCCGAGAAAATCGCCGGGATGGATGAACGCGATGCGCTCGCCCGCGACGTTGTGCTGCGGCTTGTTGGTGCCCAGCACGCGCACGCCATTCTTCGCCAGCCCTGCCGCCGTGTCGTCGACGTTGTCGACACCGAGGCAGAAGTGATGAATGCCGCCGTTCGGATTTCGTTCGAGGAATTTGGCGACCGGGGAATCCGGCCGCGACGGTTCGATCAGCTCGATCCTGGCGGCGCCGAGCTCGACATAGGCAAGCCGCACGCCCTGCTCGGGGTTTTCCATCCGCGGTCCGACCGCGAGTCCGTATTTGTCTTTGAGCTGCCGGGCGGCGGCCGCGATGTCAGGCACGACGATGGAGACGTGGTTCAAACCGGTGATCATGACGTTACCCTCGCGGCCGGTGGCGCTGTCCTCAGATGACTTTCGCCTGGCGCAGCTCCGCGATCGCCTTCTCGTCCAGCCCCAGCTCGCCTTTGAGGATTTCATCGTTGTGCTGCCCGAGCGTCGGCGGTGCGCGCCGCACCGAGCAGGCGGTGTCGGAGAACTTGAACGGGATCCCCAGCATCTTGAGCGCGCCGATGGTGGAATGCTCGACCGTCTCGATCATGTCGCGCGCGGCGGTGTGCGGATCGTCGAGCGCGTCGGCGACCGAATTGATCCGTCCGGAGGGAACGCCCACCGCCTTGAGCTTGTCGAGCCAGGCATCGGCGTCATCGTGCGACAGCGCCTCGTTGATGAAGCCGTCGATCACATCGCGGTTCTCGACGCGGGCGCGGTTGCTGGTGAAGCGCGGATCCTTCGCCCATTCGGGATGGCCCAGCACCTCGGCGACGCGTCCGAACTGGCGCTCGTTGCCGATCCCAATGGCGATCATCGCATCGGCGGCCTGGTAGGTCGTGTAGGGGACGATGCTGGGATGGCCGTTGCCGAAGCGGCCGGCGTTGCGGCCCGCGGTCAGGTAGTTTGAGGCGACATTGATGAGCATCGCGAGCGAGGTCTCGTACAGCGAGAGCTCGACCTTCTGGCCCTTGCCGGTGCGATGGCGGGCGTTGAGCGCGGCGAGGATGGAGTTGCTTGCGAGCATCCCGGTGCAGACGTCGACGATCGCCACGCCGTATTTGGTAGGGCCGCCGTCCGGCTCGCCGCAGATGCTCATGAGCCCGGATTCGGCCTGCAGGATGAAGTCGTAGCCGGGCAGCGCCGCCTTGGGTCCGGTCGACCCGTAGCCGGTGATGGAACAACGGACGAGGCGGGGCGCATGCTGCTCGAACCAGGCGTCGGTGAAGCCCCACTTCTCCAGCGTGCCGATCCTGAAATTGTCGATGAGGACGTCGGCCTTTTCGACCAGGCCGGCGAGAATCTTCTGGCCGGCGGGCACCGCCATGTTGAGCGTGAGCGAGCGCTTGTTGCGGTTGACGCCGAGGAAATACGCGGCTTCGCCGGCGACGAAGGGCGGGCCCCAGCCGCGGGTGTCGTCGCCCTTGTCGGGAGGCTCGACCTTGATCACCTCGGCGCCCATGTCGCCGAGCATCATGGTGCAGAGCGGGCCGGCGAGGATGCGGGTCAGGTCGACCACTCGCGTGCCGGCGAGTGGGCCGTTGGCGTCGTCATTCATGGAGAGTTTCCCGGGTTATTTCCTGCGCATCGAGGGCGGCGCGTTGAGATCCTGGGCGCAGCCTTCGAGATAGTCTTCGAGCTCGCGCTTGTTGTGCATGCGGAATTTCTGGAAGTCGGGTTTGCGGCCCGCCAGGAAGGCGTCCATGCCCTCGAGACTTTCCTCCGAGCCCCAGACATGGGCGAGCAGCTCCATGCCGTGCTGCCACGACGCATAAAGCAGGTCGGATTCGAAGTTCAGGCTCTTCTTGGTCATGCGCAGCGTCTGCGGGCTGTGGCCCTTGATGGTCTCGCACCAGGTCAAGGTCTCTTTGCGCAGTTCGCTCTGCGGCACGCATTTGTTGATCAGGCCGATCTCCACCGCTTCCTTCGCGCTGAAGCGCCGGGCGCAGAAGATCATCTCGCGTGCCAGCCGCTCGCCGATGATGCGCGGCAGGTACTGGGTCGCGCCCACGGTGGGGCAGGCGCCGACGCGGGCTCCGGTCTGGCCGAGCACCGCGTTCTCGGAAGCAATGACCAGGTCGCACCACAGCGCAAGCTCGTGGCCGCCGCCCATGCACCAGCCGTTGACCATGGCGATGACCGGAATCGGCAGCCCGCGGATGGTCATGGCCAGACCCTGCATGCGGTCGTTCCACATGGCGCCGTTGACGAAGTTGAGCCGCTTCATGGCGTAGAAGTCGCCGCCGGCGGAAAACGCCTTGTCGCCGGCGCCGGTCACGACAGCGCAGGCGATGGACGGATCCTCGCGGGTGGATTTCAGCGCGTCGATGAGCTCGTCAAGGGTCTGCTCGCGGAACGCGTTGAGCACGCGCGGCCGGTTGATGGTCGCCCACGCGACCTGATCCTTCACCTCGTAGAGGATGTCGTCGTACTGCCGCTTGGTCGTGCTGCGTTTCTTGGCTGCGGGCTTTTTCGCCATGTATCTCCTCACCGGCGTTGCTCTTGTCGGCGGGGGATCTCGCCCGAGCGCGCTTTCTGGCATCATAGGCGCGGCTCGTCGGTGCGGGCAAGTTCGCGCCCGGCCGGTCAAGCTGAACGAAGGAGACGAGTGCAATGCAGGAGCTGATCGCACGCGCGGAGAACATCGCGCGTCGCCTGAAGGACCGCGGCGAGACCGTCGTGGTGGCGGAATCCTCGACCGGCGGCCTGGTTTCGGCGGCGCTGCTGGCGCTGCCCGGTGCATCCGCCTACTTCCTCGGCGGGGCCGTCGTGTACACCCAGGTCGCCCGGCGAGCCTTGCTGGATCTTCCGGATATCTCCGCGCTCGGCATGCGCGCCTCGACCGAGCCCTATGCGCGGCTGTTGGCGCAAACCGCGCGGCAACGCTTCTCCGCGAGCTGGGCGCTGGCCGAGAGCGGAGCCACCGGGCCGAGCGGCAATCGCTACGGCGATCCGGCCGGCCATACCTGCATCGCGGTGGCCGGTCCGATCGAACGGTCGACCACGCTCGAAACCGGCGGTGCCGACCGCGTCGCCAACATGCAGGCCTTCAGCGCCGCCGCGCTCGACCTGCTGCTGGATGTGCTGGCCGGTAAATCTGCGACGCCGTCGTGATGGAACGCCGGTGCGTCAAACCGCCGGCAAGGTGACGGCAAAGCAGCTGCCGTGCGCAGAGTCGTAGACGACGTCTCCGCCATGTCGGCGGGCGATCTGCTTCACCAGCGCCAGGCCCAGTCCGCTGCCCTTCGGACCGGATCGGCCTGGAATGCGATAGAACATCGAAAACAGCTGTTCGCGGGCGGTCTGGGGGATGACCGGACCGTGATCGGACACGCGCAGGACGGCCCGATCATTCTGTTGGTCGACGGTGACTTCAATGGGCGGCTGGCCGTGAAGCTGGGCATTGTCGAGGAGGTTGCGGATCATGCGACGCAGCAGCGCCAGGTCTCCATGTACGGTCACCGGCCGTCCTTCCAGCGTGCATCCGTCGTATCGTGCACATTCCTCGGCCGCGAGCGCAGTCAGGTCGATGTTCTCACGAACGTCCAGCTGCTCGGTCGCATCGAGGCGGCTGACCAGAAGGATCTCATCGACGAGCTGGTCGAGCTCGGCGATATCTTTTTCGAGCTCCGCCTTGCGTTCAGGAGGCGCCCCGGCGAGCTCGAGACCGAGCCTTATGCGCGTGAGCGGCGTCCTCAATTCATGTGACGCATTGGCCAGCAGCATCTTGTGCGCGTCGACCAGGCTCTCGATCCGGGCGGCGGCCTGGTTGAAGCTTTGGGCAAGCCGGGCGACCTCGTCGCGGCCTTCCACCTTGACCCGCGCGCGCAGGTCGCCGGCCCCGAGCGACTCGACGCCGCGCTGCAGCCGCTCGAGCCGTCCGGTGAGCCGTCTGACCACGGGACCGGCGCCGAGCGCGACCACAAGCGCGATGGCCCCAAGGAACGCCGCGAGCATGAGCGCGCCCGGGCGTGGCCGCGCCGGGATGCGTGCCACCAGCCGCCGGCCGTCGGGAAGCGGGATCGCGACCGCCGGTCCGCCCGCCGATCGCACCCAGCCGCCGGTTTGGCCGCTGCGACCAGGAGCCGGAAGCCGCCGTCCTGCCGATGCCAGCCGCTCGTTGGTGCGGCTGAACAGCGTCAGGTCGGTGCCGATGCGCTCTGCCAACCGTTCGATCGCCTCCTGCTGAGCCTGTGGAGGGGCATCCGCCGGCGGGACAAGCTCGGCGATGATCTCGCCGGCAACCTCGAACTGCTGCCCGAATGGAGGAAACGACGTGCTGAAATGCCAGAGCAAACCTGCCGTGATGACCACGAGAACAAGGCTCGCCACGATGGTGAAATAGACTTGAAGGTAAAGCCGTCTCATCCAAGTCTGTCCTCGCGGCGCAGGCGCGGCAGAATGCCGGCGCCCTCAGTCCTGGGCCTTGGCGAAAACGTAGCCCGCGCCGCGGACGGTGATGACGCGCCGCGGCTTTTTGGGATCGTCCTCGATCGCGGCCCGAATGCGGGACACATGCACGTCGATCGACCGGTCGAACGCTTCCATCTGTTCGCCCTTGATCAGGTCCATCAGTGCGTCACGGGACATGACGCGACCCGCGTGTTCGGCGAGCGCCAGCAGCAGGGCGAATTGATAGCCGGTGAGCGGACGCGGCAAACCGTCAAGTCGCACCTCGCGTGATCCCCGGTCGATCTCGATGCGGCCGTAACGCAGAACATCGGGTCGGGGCCCGGCGTGGCGCCGGCGCAGGATCGCGCGCAGCCGAGCCAGCAGCTCGCGTGGCTCGAATGGTTTGGGAAGATAGTCATCCGCGCCCATTTCGAGCCCGACGACGCGATCCATCGGGTCGCCGCGGGCGGTCAACATCAGGATCGGGCTGTCGGACCGAGCGCGCATCTGGCGACAGATGTCCAGTCCGTCGCCGTCCGGCAGCATGAGATCCAGGATCACGACATCTGCCGGCTCGCGTCCATGCAACGCCAGGCCGCGGGCGCCTGTCTCGGCATGAACGACATGGAAGCCCGCCTTGCCGAGGTACTCGCTGACCATCGCGGCAAGACGGGAATCATCTTCGATCAGGAGGACACGTTCGCCCACGATGATCCATCAATCCGAGGTCCCATCAACCATGATGCCAAGGCATCCACGGACGACGGCGCGCCATCCAGTCCGCGACTTTCCGGCGCTGCTCGGGGTTGAGCACATCGGCGGCGTCGGCCAAGGCCTGCGCGATACGTTTGCTCGCGGTCTCCGCAAGCCCGAGCTGCTCGGCGCGCAGGCGCTCGATTGCAGTACGATCGATGGTGGGTGCGGTCAAGAGCGTGACCGCCTGAGCGCGCGCGCCCTGCGCCTTCTCCTTCAGCGGCCGCAGATCGGCGACCGCGGCCTTGGCGATAGTCGCGAGCTTCACCTGCTGGTCCTGCGTGGCGTCGAGCTCGATCGCCATGTGCTTGGTCATGCGGTCGATCCGGTCATCGATTTGCGCCGGAGTGAGCGAGTCACCGAACACGCCGTGATCGCGCCAACTGATTCGATGCCAGCCGGCACCCTGGCCAAACGCCGTCGACAGCATGCTCCCGCCAATGCCGGCCAGCAGCGCCACGGCGAGCAACGCGATCAGGAACGTGCCTCGTCGACTGCCTCGGTGCGGCGCAGATGCGGTCTGGTCCGGGTTCGATGGCTTGGTATCGTTTTGGTCAACCATCCTGCGCTCCTACTGGTTGGGCGGGATACCCGCGAGCGCCAAGGTAGGGGATGGTGTTTGCTCGCCCATGTCGCCTACGTAAAGTTTTGTAAAGTCGCGAACGCGCCAGCAATCGGGCCAATCTCCATGAGCGTACGTTCAGCGCTTGCCGAGGCGCGCCACGGCGTAGTCCACGTACTGATAGTCCATGACCTTGCCGAGGTCGGCGCGGCTCTGCTGCAGGCCAAGTTTGAGGAACCAGTCCTGGTCGGCTTCGAGACTCTTGATCTCCATCCGCCCGTTCGGGTCGAAGCCGGTGGGCGCGATCTTGGCGAGCAGCGCAAGATCCTTGACCGCGGTGTGCTTGGCGAGGATCGCATTGATGCCGTCGCGGTCGGTTCCCTTGGTGACGGCGTCGAGATAGGCGCGCGTGCCCTTGAGATAGGCCGCCATCCATCGTTTGGCAGCCTCCGGCTGCTCCTGCGTGAATTGCTGGGAATAGATGATCACGCCGTTCTGGCCGGTGAAGGGCAGGAAATCCTCCATCCCCTTCCAGCGGAAGCCGACGTTGCGGGCGGTCGCGAAGGTGATGAACGGCTCGAGCAGCGTGGCGCCGTCGATCGCCTTGTTGCCGAGCGCGGCAACCATCTCGGGCAGCCCGAGCTCGATCAGCTCGACCTCGTTCGGCTCGATGCCGCCGCGCTCGAGCGCCTTGCCGAGCTGGGTGGTGCTGGAGACGCCCTTGCCCATGACCGCGAACTTGCGACCCTTCAGGTCCTTGAAGTCGCGGACGGTGTCCGCGAGGTCGCTGCGGATGACGATCGCCGCGAAGCCGAATCCCTGCGCGACCTGGCCCTTGTCGGCCACCAGCTTCATGGTGATGCCGCGCGCGAAGGCATTGAACAGGGCGGGCGTCACTGCCGAGCCGCTGACCTGGACCTCGCCGGTTGCGATTGCCGGCAGGATCTGCGGGGCCGCCTTGAACCCGACGATCTCGACGTCGAGCCCTTCGTCCCTGAAGTAGCCCTTCTCCTGGGCGATGAAGATGCCGGCATCGGACACCGCGCCGATGGCGCCGACCTTGAGCGCGACGCGCGGATTGAGCGGCGCGGTCTGCGCCGACGCGGCAGTGGCCGCGATCAAGAGCGCAGCCGACAGGCACCCGGCGAACGCGGTGGAAGCGAAACGAAAACCCATAACCATTCTCCTTGGTGTGGCCGTCGTTGCGGCCGGCAAGTGCGATCTTGCCCTGGTGTTGGTTCCCCCGTGCGTGCAGGCCTAACCCTAACCCGATGGCGCGGCCGGAAGCGCGACCTTGCTCTCGTAGTACGTCCACAGCAACTTGAAGAGGCGCGGATTGTAGGTGCTCTCCGAGCAGTCGCGGGCCTCGTCGGCGGAGAGCGCGATGGCGCCACCCATGATCTCGGCTTCCAGCTGCTTGGAGGCGTTCTCCTCCAGGAAGGTGCAGCCGAAGAAGGCGGCTTCCGCGCTCTCGCCGACCACGACGCTGCCGTGACCGCGCATCTGCACCGCGATCTTGTCGCCGAGCGCGCGCGAGAGATCGGCCGCCTGGTCGTCGTTGACGACGAGCCGCGGATTGTTCCAGGTCGGCACGCCGCCGTGAAGGAACGAGCCGTGCAGGAACACCGGCACGACGTCGTGGCCGGCGATGCCGAGGACGGTCGCGTGCCGGGCATGCAGGTGCGCGATGCACATGCATTCCGGGCGATCGCGGTGAATGCGGGTATGGATTCGCCATTCCAGCGGAATGAGGCCGCCGGGATGATGAACGATATTGCCGTCGATATCGAACACGAAGATTTCGTCCGGCTGCACCGTCGACTTGTCGGTGCCGCCGCCGGGGCTGAGCAAGACGCGGTTGGTGCCGGGCACGCGCACGGACACGTGCCCGAACATTCCGATCGTGCCCTGGTGATTGAGCATCCGCGTCAAGGTCGCCGTCTTGCGGCGCAACGTCGTCTCGTCGTCCATGCACACCTCGTCCACGCTAGAAATCGGACAGCCCGAATATCCCGTCCGGGACATCGGCTTCCATCAGCCGCTTCCCGATCAGATCCCGCAACGTTTCGGAGGTGCCGCCGCCGAGGCTGCCGTAGCGCGCGCCGCGATAGAGCCGCGACACCAGGTACTCGTCGGTGAAACCGTAGCCGCCGAAGACCTGCAGGGCATCGCTGGTCACGCGCACCGACATCTCGTTGCAATAGACCTTGGCCGTCGCGGCAAGCAGCGGATCCGGAAAAGGATCGGCAGTGGCGCAGGCGCGGTAGAGCAGGCCGCGGCCGGCTTCGATGTCATGGTACATGGTCGCGAGCTTCCACCGCATGCCCTGGAATTCGCCGATCGGCCGGCCGAAGGCCACGCGCTCGCGTGCGTAGCGCAACGCCTCGTCGAATGCGCCCTCGGCGAGCCCGAGCGAGATCGAAGGATTGAGACAGCGCTGGGTGTTGAACGCCGACAGAAGCTTCTTGAAGCCGCCTTCGCTCAGCAGCAGGTTCTCCGCCGGCAATTCGCAATCCTCGAACCGCACCTCCTGCAGGTATTCGCCGCCCATGGTGTGGAATTTGCCGGCGAGGACGAGGCCCGGCGTGCCTTTCTCGACCAGGACGCAGCCGATGCCGTCGCGTCCCGGCCGGCCGTTGACCCGCGTGAACACCACGAAGGCGCCGGCTTCCTCGGCGCGGCTGACCAGCGTCTTCACGCCCTTGAGGCGCAGCGTGTCGCCGCGCACGGTCGTGTTGGTGGTGTAGCTCGCGACGTCGGTTCCGGCCTGCGGCTCGGTCATGCAGATGGCGAGAATGCAGTCGCCCGTGCAAACCGCGGGCAGCAGGCGCCGCTTGATCGCCTCCGGCGCGTAGGTTGCGATGATGCGGGTCTGGACGCCGACTTCGCCCAGCACGGCCATGGCCGTGACGTAGCAGCCCTTGGCGATTTCCTCGAGCACCAGCGCGGTATCGAAGACGCCGAACTCGGTGCCGCCATAGGCCTGCGGCACGGCCATGCCGAGCACGCCGACTTTCGCCAGGCTGGCGATGTTCTCCCAGGGGAACGCGCCGTTCATGTATTGCAGGCCGCGCGGCTTGAACTCGCTCTGGGTGAGGTCGCGCACGGTCGCGACGATGCGCCGCTGCTCGTCGGTGAGCTTGAACCGGAACGGGTCGTCCGCGCTCATGGCCGGTTCATCGGGCGGTCACAGCCGCGCCGACGGCCCGATCCGCTGTCACAGCAGGCAGGCCGTGAGGAAGGCGACGAGCTGCGGAGAGGCGATCACGGTCGCCGCCGGGTTTGCGGCCGGCTCCTTGCGGTGCATGAAGCCGTGCTCGGCGTCCGGATAGTATTGCCAGATCGTGGGCGCGGCGCGCTTGTGCAGCGTCTCCTTGAGCGCCGCGTAGGTCTCAACGCTGGCGACATGATCGTGCCCGGGTTGGATGACGCTCACGGGGCAGCGGATGTCGGCGGCGAGCGCGACTGCGTCCAGCTCCTGGCTGGGCAGGCGCGGGCTGTCGATCGACGGGTAGGCCGCGGCGCAGGCCTTGATCCGCGTGTCCTGCGCGGCGGTCATGAGCGCATAGCGGCCGCCAAGACAGAAGCCGATCACGCCGACCGATGTGAGTTGCAGATCGTTCAGCATGTGGTCGATCCACTTCTCGACCTTGGCCTGCGTCCCCGCATCCGAGAGCTTGCGCGCGCGCGACTTCGATTCTTCGTAGTCGGTCGTCAGCGGCAGGCCTTCATAGAGGTCCCATACCGCGGCGGCGAGGCCGGCGCGCGCGAGCGTCTCGGCGTAACCGCGCACGAACGCGTTGACGCCGAAGATCGTCGGCAGGATGACGACGCCGCCCGTGGTGGGCGCGTCCGGTTGCGCGAGAAAGCCGATAAGGCCGGATTGCTTGATGTCCTGGGATCTGGGCGACACGGTCACTCCCCTTACGTTTGGCTTCTTCGACTGACGGCGTTATTCCGCCGCCACGGATTTTCCGAGTGCGGCATTGACGGCAGGCATGACTTTCTCCGCCATCAGCTCCATGGATGTGCGGCCGAGCTGCGGATCGGCCCAGTCCTTGCCGCAGTACAGGAGCGTTCCGAAATCTCCAACCTGTTCGTGCAGCTCCAGGATGCGGTCGACGACCCGGTTCACGCTGCCGCGGATCACGATCTTGTCGAAGATATAATCGAAAGTGATGTCCTCGTCGGGCATGTCCGGATGCGACTTGAAGGCGATCATGCGCCTCGCCTTCTTCAGCTTCGCCGTGAGCTGGCTCATGTAGAAGCGATAGGGACTGTCGGGATCGTCGCCGCCATAGGCGCGTGCCACCTTGTCGTCCTCGGCGACGAAGATCGACCGGGCCACCCGCCAGTTGGCGCGATCGGGCTTGTGCCCGCCCTCGACGCATCCTTTGGCGTAGTTGGCCCATTGGCTCTTCAGGCAGTTGAGATGCAGGAAATGGGAGGAGATCGGCCACCAGCCGCGCCGCCCGAGTGCGATGAGGCCCTTGGAGTCCGGATCGGTGGCGGTGCCGGCAATCGGTGGATGGGGTTTTTGAAAGGGCTTGACCACGTCGCCGATGCCGACCTCGGGCCACAGCGTCTTCACCGTCGAAATGGTCCAGTATTTTCCCTTGAGGTCGATCGGCGCCGTGCCCGCCCACAGCGCCAAAATGTGGTCGATCGCTTCCGCGAACATGTCGTTGCGGTCCGCCTCCAGCAGTCCGAGTGCCTCGGCATCGGAGCGGAGAACGCCGGCGCCGATGCCCAGGATGAATTGCCCTTCGAACAGGTTGTCGAGCATCGCCGCATTCGATGCCACCACCACCGGATGGGTGTGCGGCAGATTGACGACCGCGGTCCCGACCTTGATCTGGGAGGTCACGCCGAGCAGCGTGGCGATGAACATCATGCTGTTGGGAATGTTCTCGGCCGCGTCGGTGAGGTGCTCGCCGCAATAGCCCTCGCTGTATCCGAGCCGATCGGCGAGAATAAAGGCTTCGCGATCCTCCTTGAGCGTCTCGACGTAACTTCTCGCCGGCGGATGGACCGGCATCGTGAAATAACCAAGTTTCATGCGTTTCTCCGCGGCGGCGAGGAGGGTCGCCGCCGCATTCTTGTCTTGTGGGGGCTGTCGCACAAGAGCTGTCCGCGCTGGCGGAGGTTCTTGGCTTCCATTATCGACAAGAGACCAGTAGCAATTTTCGCGTGTGGCGAGATCGAGAATGAGACGTACTAGCCTGCCGCTGAGCAGGGGGAGTTGTTGATGGCAGCGCGAAACGGAGAAGAGTTCATCGAAGGCCTGCGCCGGGCGCCGCGAGAGGTCTGGATCTCGGGCCGACGCGTCGGCGACATCACAACCGATCCGGTCTTTCGGCGGCCGATTTCAATCAATCGCGCAGCTCTACGATCTGCAGACGCAGCCGGAGCACCGCGAGGTCATGACCTATGCCGGCGACGGCGGGCCTGACGGCAGTTCGTTCATGATTTCGCGCGACCCACGGCGATCTCGTCAAGCGCCGCCAGTCGATGAAAGTCTGGGCCGACGCCACCTTCGGCATGGTCGGCCGCTCGCCCGATTATCTCAACACCGTGCTGATGACCTGGGCGGAAGGCGCGGACTTCTTCGGTCAGCGCGGCGAGCAATTCGCGCACAACGTCAGGAACTATTACGACTATTGCCGCGACCGCGATCTGTTCCTGACCCATGCCATCGTCAATCCGCAGAGCGACCGCTCGAAGGGTTCGCATCAGCAGGACAATGCCTTTGTTCACCTCGGCGTCGTCGACGAGACGCCTGACGGCCTGATCGTTCGCGGCGCCAAGATGCTGGCGACCCACGGGCCCACCGCCGACGAGCTGTTGGTCTATCCGCTTCCCGGCATTCGCGAGGGCGAGGAGCGCTACGTGCTGGCCTTCGGCATTCCCACCACGACGCCGGGTCTTCGCTTCATTTGCCGCGAGCCGTTCGACACCGGCGACCAGTCGCAATGGGATCATCCGCTCGGAGCGCGTTTCGAGGAGCCCGACGCGGTCTGCGTGTTCGACGACGTGCTGATCCCCTGGGACCGGGTCTTTCTCTACAATGACGTCAAGATGGGCAACGCGCTGTTCGCGCAGGCGAGCATCCGCAACCACACCGGTCACCAGACCGCGATCCGCGGCCTGGCGAAATGCCAATTGATGACCGGCATCGCCATCGCGATGACGCGAACCGTCAAGAGCGACGTGTTCCTGCACGTGCAGGAACAGCTCGGAGAGCTCCTGGGCTATCTGCAGCTCATCGAGGCCGCGATCCTGATGGCGGAGGACAAGGCCGAGCCGACCGGCCGCGGCGCGCTACGGCCTGCCTATGCGCCGCTGCAGGCGCTTCGCTACCACTTGCCGAAGATGTACGAGCGGATGGTGCAGGTGACGCAGGTGCTGAGTGCCGGTGGCCTGCTGATCAATCCCATGGAAGCCGACCTTCACTCCGAGATCGGGCCCGATATCCAGCGCTACGATCGGGGCGCCGGAGTGGATGCCGACAAGCGCATCCAGCTCTCCAAGCTGGCGTGGGACGCTACCGGCACGCAATTCGGCCAGCGCATGCTGCAATACGAGCGCTACTACGCCGGTGACCCGGTGCGGGTCGGGGCCTCCTATTATCTCGATCATGATGTCGCGCCGCTGCTCGCACAGGTGCAGCGGGCGTTGCGCGGATCGTAGTTGGGCGGGAACGGCGCGCCGCCGCGTGGGCTACCCGAATCTGCGCGCGCCGGACAACGCGGCGAGCGCGGCGTTCGCTACCTGTTTGTCCTGCTCGCCGGTGCCTGATCCCACGCCGACCCCGCCGATGACGTGGCCGTCGACGATGATCGGCAGCCCGCCCGGCAGGTTGATGCGCTTGCCCTGAGTGGCGATGGCAAGCTTGAGGTCGATGCCGGCGGCGATATCGCCGGTCGGGATCCCATAGGAGGCCGCCGTCATCGCCTTCATCAGCGAGGTGTCTATGGATTGCGAGAAGGCGCCGTCCATGCGGCCGAATGCCAGCAGGTGGCCGCCGCTATCGACGATGGAAATGCACTGCGGAGACGCCCATCTCCTTCGCCTTCGCCATCGCGGCATTGAGGAGCTTCATTGCGCCGTCCGATGTCAGCTTCAGCGAAGGTAAGGTATCTGCCATGATTTACCCCTGGTGCACGTCCGACCTGTTGAACATGATAGCCGGCGACCTTCTGATAGCGCTCGAAGATCGTCCGCAACTCGTCCTGGCTGATGACGTCGTCGAGCCTGGCGAAGCGTTTGCCGCCGGTGCGCTGCTCCACCGTGTCGACGATCGCACGTTCGGTGGCGCCGAACGGTTCTGCAGCACGATGCGGCTGGTCGGCGGCAGCCGCGCGGCTTCATAGGCCTTGAGCGCCGCGACGTCGGGCTCGCCGGCGAGCAGCCGGGCCAGCGTGGCGGCATCGATGATCGCCTGCGCGCCGCCATTGCCGCCCTGCGGATACATGGGATGGGCGGCATCGCCCAGCAGCGTGACGCGGCCGAAGCTCCAGCGCGGAGCGGATCGCGATCGACCATCGGGTAGGAAAAGATCGCATCGGCGGCTCGCATCATCGCGGGCACGTCGAGCCAGTCGAAGGTCCAGTCCTGGTAGACCGGGTAGAACTCCAAGCCGCCCCGGCTTGTTCCAGTCGACCGGCACGGCGACGTCACGCTCGATCTCTGCGACCCAATTGACCAGCTGGTTGCCGGCGGCATCGATATTGTCGCGAATGGGATAGATGATCAGGGTGGAGTGCCGCGCGCCGATGCGGGCGATGCTGCGGCCGGTGAGGTACGGCTGCTGCCGTGTCACCCCGCGCCACATATTGATGCCGCGATAGGTGAACGGTCCTTCGTCCGGATAGAATTGCGCCCGCACCGCGGAGTGGATGCCGTCGCATGCCACCAGCACGTCGGCTTGCTGC
>CAVRXD010000009.1:0-239923 GCA_963725065.1 uncultured Alphaproteobacteria bacterium | reverse complement strand
CGCTATCCGGCCGGCTTGAACACCGGGATCGACAGACTGTCGTCCACTGCCTCGAACGCGACCGCGACCGGCAAGCCGACGGCGAGCTTCGCAGGGTCGACGCCGACCACGTTGCTGAGCATAACCGGCCCTTCGTCGAGCTCGATCAGCGCCACGGTGTAGGGGACCTTGCCCTCCCAGGCGGGATGATAGGCGCGGTGGAAGACAACGAACGAAAACACCTGCCCGCGCCCGCTCATCGGCTGCCATTCCGCTTCCGGCGCCAGGCAGTTCGGGCAGACCACGGCGGCCGGATAGCGCAGCCGCGCGCAATGGCTGCAGCGTTGGACGAGAAGGTGTCCGCGCCCGCAGCCATCCCAGAACGGACGGTTGACGTCGTTGATGGTCGGTCGGATCGGAGCGGCCTTCGGCTTGTCGTTCATATCAATGTCCCAGGATCAGGCAGCTCGCGGTGTTGAGCGTCATGCCGCGGCCGGTGACGAGGCAAAGCTCGGCGTCCGCGACCTGCCGCTCGCCACATTCGCCCCGCAGCTGCCGCACGCCTTCGACGATGTGAAGCCAGCCCTGCATGTAGGATTCCGACAGATTGCCGCCGGCGGTATTGATGGGGAGCGAACCGCCAAGCGTGATGCGGGCGCCGCCCTCGACAAAGGCGCCAGCCTCGCCCTCCGCGCAGAAGCCGGCATGCTCCAGCCAGAACAGCACGGCGACGGTGAAATTGTCGTAGAGCTGCGCCACGCTGATGTCCTTCGGCGACACGGCCGCCATGCGGTAGGCGTCCGCGACGCAATCGCGCTGGTGCGGCAGGTACCACCATTCCCGTAAGCGCAGGTTTTCGGTGGTGTGGCCCTGGCCCATGCCCCAGATCGCGACCGGCCGCTTGCGGCAGTCCCGCGCGCGCTCAGGCGACGTGACGATCACGCAAACGGCGCCGTCGCTGATCAGGCAACAGTCGAGCAGCCGCAGCGGATCGACGATCAGGCGCGAGTTCTGGTGGTCGTCGAGGGTGATGGGATCGCGCATGACAGCGTTGGGATTCATCGTGGCATGCTTGCGGCAGGTCACGGCGATCCAGCCGAGGTGCTCCGAGCGCGAGCCGTAGAGTGCCATGTGACGGCGAAAGCCCATGGCGCTGTTGGCGGCATTGCCGAACATGCCCCATACGCCCCAGGAATTGTCACCGCCGGCGGCGGCGGCAAAGCGCGAGCCGCCGGTGCGCGCGGTGTCGGCGAAGATGCAGGCGACGGTCTTGGCCATGCCGGTCGCTATCGCCATCGCCGCGATCTGAACGAGCGCGCCTCCGGTGGCGCCACCCATGGTCAAACTGCCGGTGAAGCGTGGATTAACGCCGACGAGCTCTCCCACATTGAGATAATTCTTGGCGCCTTCGGGCGAGGTCGTGCCCGGCATGGTAAGCAACCCATCGACTTCGCCCTTGTCGATGCCGCAATCCTCGAGCGCCAGGCGGAAGGCCTGCGCCGCGAGCGAGAGCGGGGTCTCGTCCGGCAGCTTGCCCTGGCGCGTGGCTCCGACTCCGACGATGGACGCTTGCCGCCAAGCCATTCATTTCCCCTTGAACACGGGCTGGCGCTTCTCTCGGAACGCCTGACGCCCTTCATTGCGGTCCTCGCTGAGCGCCAGCTCGTTGAACAGCTTGCGTTCGACGTCGAGATTCTCGGCTCGATGCGTGCCTGCGGCGACGCGCAATGCGCGCTTGGCGGCGATCACCGCGAGCGGGGCATTGCGTGCAATCGTGCGCGCATGCCCCATGGCAACGTCGAGAAGCTTGTCGGGCTCGCACAATTCCGTAACGAGACCTGCCGCGAGCGCCCGCGCAGCATCGATCGGCTCGCCGGTCAGGATCATCTGCGCGGCGAGCGAGGGGCCGACCACCGCGGGCAGCCGCTGCGTGCCGCCGCTGCCGGGCAGGCTGCCGATGCGGACCTCGGGCAAGGCGAAGCGCGCGCCAATGGCCGCGATCCGCAGGTCGCAGGCGAGTGCAAGCTCGAGCCCACCGCCGAAGGCCAAGCCGTTGATGGCGGCAATTACCGGCTTGCTGAATTGGTCGAGCGGCTCGACGATGCGCGGACGCTGCGGATCGGGCGTGGCCGAGGCGCTGAGGTCGCCGCCCGCACAGAACGCACTGCCGGCGCCTGTAAGCACCACCGCGCGCACGGACGGATCGGCATCGAAAGCGGCGAAGGCCGCAGTCAATTCCGTGCGCATCTCGTCATTGATGGCGTTGCGCTTGTCAGGCCGGTCGAGCGTGATAAGCGCCACCGCGTCCTCGACGTGAACGGCGATCGTGCTCAATAGAACACCCTTTCGTCCATCAGCCGCCGGCATTCGGCTTCGTCGAAACCGAGCAGATCGGAAGCAATCTCGACGGTATGTTCGCCCAGGAGCGGCGGCGGCCCGGGCGCGACGCGCTCCTCCCCGACCGCGCGAAAGGGCGGCAGGTTGACCAGCACCGAGCCCATCTCCGCATGCGCCACGTTATGCCAATAGCGGCGCGCCAGCAGTTGCGGATCGCTGGTGACGTCGGCACTGGTGGCGACCTTCGCCGCCGCGACTCCGTGCGCCTGCAGCCGCTGCACCAGTTCGGCGGCAGAGAAGCGCCGGGTTTCCTGCGCCAGCCGGGCCTCGATGACGTCCTCGCGCGCTTGCCGACCTGGCAGCGTCTTCAATTGATCTTCATGCATCCATTCCGGCGCGCCGAGCGATGCAACCAGACCCTGCCAGCTCTGATCGCTGTCGACCTCGATGGCGCACCAGGAATCCTCGCCGGCGCAGGGAAACACCCCGCGCGGCACCGTTTCGGAGCGGCGGTTCCCGTCCGTCTGCGGTAGCGCGCCGGTGGCGGCGCAGGCCAGAACGGACGGCCCGAGCATGTTCACCGTCGACTCGATCTGCGCGAGTTCGATCTGCTGGCCCTCGCCCGTGCGCGCGCGATGCAGCGCCGCGGCCAGGACCGCGACCAGCGCGTGACCCGGATTGGGAACGTGATCGGGGTAATGGGTTCCGGTGCCGAGCGGAGCACGACCGGGACGTCCAGCCATCGACACCAGGCCGCAGAGCGCGGCGATGGTGGAGCCGAACCCGATATAGTCGCGATGCGGGCCGCTGCTCCCCTGCATCGGCATCGCGAGATAGATCACCGACGGATTCACGGCCGCGACCTCACCATAGCCCAGGCCCCATTTCTCCATGACACCGGGGCGAAAATTGTTGCTGACGATGGAGCATCGGCTCGCGAGCGTCAGCGCGATCTGCCGCGCCTGCGGATGCGACATGTTGAGCGCGATGCTCTTCTTGCTGGTGTTGCGCGAAGCGAAGTAGCCGGAGCCTTCGAGCGGTTTCGCGCCGGGCTGGTGTGGACCCGAGAGCCGCAGATTGTCGGGATGGGTCCGCGACTCGACCTTGATCACCTCCGCGCCCAGATCCGCCAGGATACGGGTAACGAACGCGCCGGCACCGATCCAGCAGAAATCCAGCACTCTCAGACCTGTAAGCCGCATCGCGCTCTCTCAAGCTTCGCTCGCGCCGACGGCGAGGCGGAGCTCGCTTTGTAGGAGCGCGCGATTGTGCTCACCGAGGTTCGGTGCCGCGCCGCGCGGGCCGGCGGGCGTGCGACTGAGCCGATAGGGCGGCCCGGGAAAGGTGATCTCCCTGCCCGAGATGCGTTCGAACTGCGGTCGGAAATATGAGTTCGCCGCGAGTTGCGCGTCCTGCAGAACGTCGGCGATGGTGTTCACCGGCGCAATCGCGATCTGGCGGGCCTGACCTTCGCGATAGAGCTGCTGCTTGCCGCGCGACCGGCAGAACGCGCCGAAGATTTCGGCAAATCGCTCGATCCCTTCGCGCGATTGGCGGTACTTGAAGTCCTGCCACTGCGGTTCGAGCAACGACGCCCCGTCCGGCAGCTCAGAGCCCGCGATCCACTGCGTCAACGCCACGAAAGCCTTGGCGGTGCCGAGCCGACCCGCCACCATGCTGATGTAACCGTCCTTGCAAGGATAGACGCCGGTGCCGGCCTCACGTGCGCCGTCGCCCAGGCGGCGGCGCACGTAGGCATTGATCGACCATTCCGCCACCGCGTCCTCGAGCGCGAACGCTACGCATTCCTGCCCGGACACGTCGATCCAGCACCCCTTGCAGGTCTGCGTGCGCTCGAACAGCGCGGTGAGCACCGCGACCGCACCGTAGATGCCCGATGCCAGCATCGCCTGCTCGCCATGTACGGCAAGCGGCTCGCTGTCGGCGTAGCCGCCGAGCGAGAGGAGGCCGCCAGCCGCGAGCAAGGTCAGATCGGTCGCTGCATATCCGGCATAAGGTCCGTCGCGACCGAACGCCGAGATCGACACCACCACGAGACCGGGATTGCGCTGGCGCACCAATTCGAAGTCGACGCCGTTGCCGGCCGTCGCGGAGGGAGTTTCGATCATCGCGTCGCTGGTCGCCGCCAATTCCGCGAGCAACTCACGGCCGGCCGCGGTTGCGAGGTCGAGCGTGACGCTACGTTTGCCGGCATCGAGAAAGGCGTGCGCGAAGCTCAACGGTTCTCCCGCCGGGCCGGGCTGGCACGGGGCAAGGCCGCGCACCGGCGAGCCTTCCGGCGGCTCGAGGCGCACGACATCGGCCCCGAGATCGGCCAGGAGCCGCCCCGCATAGGCGGCGTAATTGGTCGTGAGATCGAGAACGCGGATTCCGGTCAGCGCGGCCGCGGCGGCTGGCGCCTCCACCATCAATCGGCCCCATCCAATTTGAGCAGGAACGCGTCCCAACGGTTCATCAACCGGTCGTGGCGACTGTAGCGCTCGAGCGCGGGCGTTCCCTTGACGGCGGCAACACCGTTGAGCAGCGCATTGGCCACGGCCATCGGCGCTACCATGGAATTCTGCATTCCGGTTCCGGCCGAAGCGGCGAGCAGGACCACGTCGCCGAGCTGTCCGACCGCCGATATCGGCGAGTCCGTCACCGCAATCACCTTAGCCTTGTTCTCCTTCGCCCACAGCGCGACGCGGTGCGTCGCACTGGCATAGCGCGGGAAGGTGAACGCCAGCACGCAATCCTCGGGCTTTATCTCGACCAGCCGGGGCGTCGCGAACGCGTCATTGGACGCGAGCAGCGAGATATCGCTGCGCAGGCGATCGAGCACCAGCGCGAAATAATGCGCGACCGGAAACGTGGAGAATCCGGCGACCACATAGACGCGGCGCGCGCGAGAGAGAATATTGACCGCCCGGCCGACCGCCGCTGCGTCCAGACCGGATATGGTGCGGTGCAGATTTTGCCAGTCGTGACTGAGCGAGGCGCCGAAACTCGTGCCTTCCAGATGGGCGGCGACCTGGCCCTCGTTGATGGGATCGCCGGTGCGCGAGAGCTGCCCGCGCACCAGCTCGCGCATCCGCTCCTGCAAATCCGGGAACCCGTTGAGACCGAGGCGATAGGTGAAACGCACGATGGTCGACGGATTGACGTCGAGCTGCGCGGCCATCTGATCGACGGTCGAGAACGCCACCGCCTGCGAATGCTCGACGATATATTCGGCGATCCGCTTCTGGGATTGCGTGAGCCGGTCGTAGCGCCGGCGCAGCTCCTCGATCACGTCGCCCGAACTGGCGGCGTCCGCTGCGGACTTGGCTTCGGCCTTACGGATCGGCATACGTGTTCCTTTGCGCGACCACCAATCAATCTTCCGGCGCGCTTGCTACCCGCGGCGCCGCAATCTCGCTCGCACAGTTCACCTCACAAAAGCACGCTAGCTCTCGACGTTCCGCAGCAGGTTATAGCTCGGATAGGATTTCGCCCATTTGTCGGGATAGGCACGATCGATGCCCTTGGTGAAGTAGCTCCCGACGCTGAGATCGATGGGCACGTCGATCACCCAGGGACGCCGGCTGGCAAAGGCCCGTTCGAGCGCAGGCGCCAACGCAGCGGGATCGTCGATGCGAACGCCTTCCGCGCCGTAGGCGTGGGCCAGCGCCACGTAGTCGGGATTGTAAGGCTTGCCGGTATCCTTGCGCACGAAATGACACCACGGATGGCTGCGCGAGTAGCTCCGCTCCATGCCCTTGCGCTCGATTCCAAGCTCGTAATTGTTGAGGATGACCCAGATCGCCGGCAGATCGTATTCCACCGCCGAACCGACGATCTGCGACGTCATGTTGAATGCGCCATCGCCGACCAGTGCGATCCCGGGTCGGCCGTCGGCCACGATCGCGCCGGGGATGCCGGACGAGGCCCAACCCATCTCGGCCATGCCCGGGCTGATCTGCCAGGCGCCCGGCGTGCAGATCTTCATGTAGGCCTCGGCGTATTGGGTGACGTCGCCGATGTCGACATAGACGCGGCCATCCTTGGGCAGCGCGCGGCCGACTTCGTGGACCAGGCGGGCAGGATGGGTGGGCGCGCTGGAGGCCGTCTGAAGCGGTCGGATTTCCTCTTCCCACTCGGCGCGGAAGCCTTGGGTGCGTTCGAGCCAGCCCTGGTGCTTCTTGTTGCCGGGGCCGCCTACGGCGGCGGCCAGGTCCTCCAGAAAGAGCTTGGCATCGCTCACCAGCCCGAGCTCGACCGGAAAATTGCGCCCGACCTCCTGGTAGTCCAGATCGACCTGGACGATCTTGGTCTGCGACACGTCGTAGATCGAGCCCTTGCGCCAGTTCGCGGTGTGATTGTCGGAGAAGCGCGCGCCGACACCGATCACCAGGTCGGCTTCGCGGCTCGCGCGCGCGGCGCACACAAAACCCGAGCGCCCGAGCGTGCCGATGGATAGCGGATGATCCTCCGGCAACATTCCTTTGGCGGGAAGCGTGGTCGCGGTTGGAATGTTGAGCTTCTCCGCCGTCGCCTTGAGCGCGGCAGCGGCGCCCGACCGCACCACGCCTCCGCCGGCGAGCAGCAGGGGCCGCTCGGCCTCGGCGATCATGCGGGCGATGCGCTCCACATTGCCGGCGTCGGCACGCGGGCGGCCGAGATGCGGCGCGCGCGCAGACGGCGCCTCGATCTCGCCTTCGACCTGCGCGAGCTGAATGTCGTAGGGCACTTCGACGAAGACCGGACCGGGCCGGCCCGATGTCGCGGTCTTGAGCGCGTAATTGAGGATCTCGATCGTGGTGTCGGGCCGCACCAGCATCCACGTTCCCTTGCAGATCGGGCGGAAGATGCTCGTGGCGTCCTCGAAGCCTTGGTAATAGATCTCCTGCATGCCGGCCTTACCGAGAAAATGCGTGGTCGAGCCGCCGGCGATGATCATGACCGGCGAAGACTCGTGCATGGCGCTGGCGCAGGCGCCGACGGCGTTGAGCAGGCCGGGCCCTTTCGACACGATAACAGGCGCAATCCTGCCGCTAACGCGGTGGTAGAGATCGGCCATGTGCACGGCATGGGATTCGTGCTTGGCCTGGATGCCCTCGATGTCGGGCTTGTCCGTCAGGGCATCGAGGAAAGGCCATACGGCCCCGCCGGCATAGCCGAAATAGTGCTTGAATCCGGCGACCTCGAACCATTGGGCGATCGCATCCACCACACGCATCTTTGTGCTCCTTGGCGGGGGCGTTGTTTGCTTCTTGACGGGCCCGAGCCGGTGCGGGAATGTTTGCAACAAAATTCGTTGCAGTCAACGGAAGGCGAAGCCACTTCCGGTTTCAGATAAGCTCCGGCAATCGGCCGCTACAGGTTGTGCAATTGAGGGAGGCGAGCGTGCATCGGCTGTTGGCTGCGGCTGCGATCATCGGCGCGCTCACCGGTTCCGCGCTCGCGCCAGCGGATGCGCAGCCGTCGACACCACCCTCGCCGCAGACCTGGCCGAGTAAGCCCATGCGCGTCGTGGTGCCATGGCCGCCCGGAGGAAGCGCCGACACGATCGGCCGCATCCTGGCCGAGCATCTCGGCAACGCGTTCGCGCAGAGCGTCGTCGTCGAGAACCGTCCGGGCGCGAGCGGCATGGTCGGTTCCGCCGCCGTCGCCCATTCCGATCCCGACGGGACCACCTTCGTGATCTCCGGAATACCGTCCCACGTGGTCGCCCCGGCAACCAGCGCGAACCCACCGTTCGATCCAGTGAAAGACTTCACACATATCGCCTATGTCGGCGGCGCGCCGATCGTCATCACCGCCCATGCCTCGCTCGGGGTTAAATCGCTCGCCGAGCTCGTCGCCCTGGCCAGACGCGGAGGCGGCGCGATGGGATATGTCTCGCCCGGCGTGGGTTCGCTTGGTCACATGGTCGGCGAGTACTTGGCCCGCAAGGACGATATCAGGCTCGAACACATTCCCTACAAGGGTGGCGTCCAGGCGGTCACCGACCTCATTGCCGGCCATGTGAAGGTAGGCGCGATGACGTGGACGACCACCCGTGCGCATATCCGCGCCGGCACGCTTAACGCACTGGCGCTGTCCTCGGCACGGCGCTTCGCCGACGATCCCAACCTGCCGACGCTGCAGGAGCTGGGCTATGGCGAACTCGTGACCACGACCTGGTGGTCATTCTCGGGGCCGGCGAAGCTGGCTCCGGACATCGTCCGGCGGCTCAATCAGGAGATCAACAAAGTGCTCGATGCACCCGACGTACGCCGGAAGCTGGAGCAGGAGGCGATCGTCACCGAAAAGATGTCGCCCGCGCAATTCACGCGCTTCGTCGAGAATGAGATTGGCAAATGGGGACCGCTGGCCAAGGCCGCGATCGGAGCGCAAGGCTCCGGCAACTGACGCCCGCGCGAGCCCGCCGCGAAATCATGAATTGAAAGCGTAGGAGCGCCGCATGAGTGTAACGGAGGCTGCCGGCACGGCGGCCAAGCTGCCGCTGACCTTCGCTTGCGGCCTTTATGACCGCATGCTTATGCAGTTTTGCTAAGGATTAAGTAGGGTTTTTCGAAAAATGCCACCGAATTCCCACCGGAGCATCCGGCGAAATTATCCCTTCAATGCGGCGTTGATGGCGTTCGCGGCTTTCCTGTCGTCTTGCTTGATCAAGTGCGCATAGATCGAGAGCGTCACTGCCGGAGAGGAATGCCCGAGCCGTTTCGAGATTGTGACTGGGTCCACGTTGAGGTGGAGCAGGTAGCTGGCATGGGTATGGCGTAGAGCGTGAAACGAGACGCCGAGCTCTAGTTCGCTGCTGAGCTTCGACCAGGCTGCGCCGAAGCTGTTGGGCGCCCAAGGCGTGCCATTCCAAGCAGGGAATACAAGGTCGCCGTCAGTGAGCCTGCCCTGCCCTTGCATGAGCCTACGCTCCAGCTCGCGCTTGCGGTGGGCTTGGAGGAGGTCGACCGCGGCGGCCGGCAGGGTGATGTCGCGCCTGCCCGCCTTGGTCTTTGGCCCCTTGAAGCGTAGCCCGGCGCGGGTCTGCTCTAGGCTCTCGCGGACCCGGATCACTTCATTTTCAAGATCTACATTTCCCCAACGCAAGGCGAGCAATTCGCCCCGGCGCATTCCAGTATGAAGTGAGACTAGCGCAGGAGCTTCGAGCGGATGTCCATGCAACATGCTCGGCAGCTCGTCGACTTGCTCCAAAGTCAAGATCTGTACTTCCTCGGTTTCGATTCTGGGAGCGCGCTCCAGCGTGCAAACATTCTTCGCTATAAGGCCATGCTTCATTGCCTCGCTTAGCGCCTTGGACAAGATGCGGTGGGCGTGGCCGATGGTGCGGGCGCTCAACCCGCCCTCGCTTTTGTCTGCGTACCCAGTACGGCCCTTGCGACCATGTGCTCTTAACGCCGCGTGCCAAGTCTCGATATCGAGCGTGTTGAGCCGCTGTAGCTGGCGGGCACCAAGATAGGGGACAATGTTGTTCTCGATCAGCTCCCCATATCGTTGCGCTGTCATCGGCGAGATTATCTTGGCGAGCTTCCAGTGTTCGAACCGGGCGCGTACGTGCTCGCCGACAGTAAGCCTAGTTGGATCTACGTGATTTCCCTCACCGGCTTGAGCGAGGAGACGTGTCAGCTCGGCTTGCGCCTGGCGCTTTGCGCCCTTGAAGGATTTGTAGACTGTGCGCCGGCCGCCGTCTTCTCCGGCGACATCGTACTTCAGCTCCCATGAATTCTCGCCGCGTCTGCGGATATGCCCCCTCATAGCGGGCCTGCTGAATTCTGATCGGCGGCGCGACGTTTGATAATGAGTTGTGCCAGCGCTTTGATCTTTTTCGGGCTCTCGTTATTTGCCACCGCGTCGGCGAGCTGGTCTCCCAGATCCATCCGCAAATGGCGGGCGCTGAAACGCAGCCAATTGATCTCCATATCTTGGACGATGTTTTCGAGTTGGCGCTTGTTCGTGGTGTCGAAACTATCGATCAGACGGTGACGAATTTCACGTATCAGCGGGAATCGGTGGGCATCGGCGGCCTCCTGTGAAACGGCCTTCTGCAACCAAGGGCAAGCAGGCCAAAGCCAAGGCCGAGGCCAGGCGAGCTGAGCCGGTCAGGGAGAGGAAAACATTGAACACGCCTGCGGGCGCGCCGTTCAAAACGATTCCGCAGTACGGCTACGAAAATTTCGGCCTGTCAAAGAACGGCAGCTATGACGCAGCGTTGCGTGGGGACTTTGCCGAGATCATCACGATCGGACGCCGCAAGTTCGTGAGGGCTCAAGCCGTCGGGTAATCCGACACTCTATTCCGTACGTTACGGATTTTTCCTCCGGCGAGCCGCCGCGTCGGGGATCAGGAGAACTTTGTCCCGGCGCTATTGGGGCTGGCCCGCCAGCCAGCCCCCTACCCCGAAAGGTGTTCGACCATGAACACGCCACAAGTAATAGAAGCCGCCTCCACTGTCGAGCAGAAATCCGATTCCAACTCCAGCCTGCAATGGCTGATGGCCGAAGTCGATATGTACGCCAGCCAACTGGAGGACGCCGCCGACGAGCTTGAGGAAACTCTCGGTCGGTTCGAGGACGAAGAGGACTCCATTCCGGACGCTGTCCTCGAAGCGGCCGAAGACGCGAAGTCCCGAGTATTCAACTGTATCTTCGAAATTGATCGCGAGCTTGATCGCCTTCGCTCGGCTCACGAGAAGGCCTGCGAGGAAGCCGAAGATTCTGCCTGATCCTTCGAGGAGACCTGGGGGCGCCGCCATGCGTGGCGCCTCTCTTCTCTCTCTCGGAGGATATGGCAAATGGGAATGTACGTAGCCGTCACAGGTGGACCGAGCGGTTGGCTGACATCGTCCGAGGTCTTCGAAGGTCTCGCCCCAGTTGAGTTCGACACCGACGTTGCGTCGCCAGGGCCGGAAATCGGCTGGCGCGTCCCCGCTAAGAAGCACATTACCCGCAACAGCCTGCTCACTTCATGGGCCAGCTTTGGGTATGTCTGGATGAACGCCCCCTATAATGACGACAGCGGAGTCAAACCCAAGCGCAACGGCCTGTGGCGATGGCTCGATAAATTCACCAACCACGACAACGGCATCGCGTTAGTGCCGGACAGAACAAGTTCGCCATGGTGGCAACAATTCGCGCCGCGCTGCGACCTGGCTTTGTTTTGGGCGCCGAAGATCAAGTTTCTAATCCCGCCCGATGGAACGCCTGGCGCCTCGCCCCCGGACGGCAACACGCTGTTGGCAATAAGCGAGCTTGGCTGTGCAGCGCTTGAGCGTGCGGCTAAGCGAGGGCACGGCGTCCTGATGCGCCCCGTTCCATTACAGCAAAACGGGAGCTGATCATGCATGGACCGAGGCGTGCCACGAGAGAAGTGTTTGAGCGCGGCACGATGCAGAAGGGCGACGCGCTCGACTTGCTGGCGTCGTTGCCCGATGCGTGTTCGCCGCTGGCGTTTTTCGATCCGCAATTCCGGGCAGTGCTCGACAAGCTCGCGTACGGCAACGAAGGCGCCAAACAAAAAGCGCGTTTCGATTTGCCGGCGATGCGCGAGGAATACATTGATGCATGTTTACGTCGGATCGCACTAGCGTTGCGCCCGAGCGGATACTGCATGCTGTGGGCCGACACTTTCAATTTATGTGAAGGTCATCATCGTCGTGTGAAGATGCCCTTAAGTGCGTCGACTGTATCTCTTGGGACAATCTTCGTCCCGGCAACGGCTATCGTGGACGGCGCCAGGGCGACTATCTGCTGGTGCTACAGAAAAAACCACTACGTGCAAAGGCTACATGGCGCGACCACGGCATCCGATGTCGCTGGCATGAGAAGATCAACAAGAAGCTTTACCCACATCCACACGCCAAGCCGATCGGTTTGATCACGCGCTTGATCGGCGCCGTTACCGAGCCCGAAGATCTGGTGATTGATCCGGCGGCCGGAAGCTTCGTCGTCATGCACGCTGCGGATAGTCTGGGCCGCGAATTCATTGGCTGCGATCTCGCGTTCGGTGGAGGCTGATCATGGCCCATCTGAAACAGACAGCTCACTTAACGATGGGCTATCGCGCCGACATCGCCAAGACGATGCAACAAACTCACGCCGGCCAAGCGCACTTCGCAAACGGGCCTTTGGGCGCGACGTGCTCCATGTGCACTCACTACGGCTGCTGGCGACAAAAGCGTAATGCCAGCGGCGATGTTATCGGCACCACGCGGGTGCAAAACGCGTGCGAAAAATACAGGCAATTGACCGGCCGGATCGTCGCAGGCGTACCACCGAATGCGGCGGCCTGCAAATATTTCTCAAGGAAGAAGGAGGATTAAAACCGGAACCAAAATCAAGATCAAACCGAAACAGACGTGGTGTGTGATGCGTGTGCAACGACAGATCCTCGTAGTGAATGTGCAGGCGTTAGGTGGTGTCGACTGCATCCGTGCATTGCGTGGATGGTTGAAGATTGGACTCCGAAGGTTCGGACTTCGATGTGTTCCGCTTCACCCTGACCATAAAAAGGAGACGGAAATGGATATCGGAATGTTTGCGTCAAACTGGGTCAAACCGGATGACGTGCGTCACGAACCACTCGTGACGCGGATCATCGCGGTGCTCATGAACGACAAGCTCAACCGCCCCATGCTTGAGCTTGAGAACGGCATGCAGTTCACGCTGTTTGAGAGGAACGTCGACGTTCTGATCAAGGCGTGGGGCCGCAATACCGATGACTGGCCCGGCTATGAAGTCGAGTTGTCATACGAGACCTACTCGATCAAGAAGTCGGACGGCTCGACGGAAGAGAAGGAGGGCGTGAAGATCCGCCCGATCTCTCCCCGCAAAGCCGCACCACCGGACGCAAATGGTGGAGCCGCGCCGCTGCCGCCGACGAGACAACAGCTGCGAAATGAAATGGATGACTCGATTCCGTTCGTTCTGACGTTCGTTGTCGCCAGCGCTGTTACTTGGCTCGTCGCCAGCGGTAGCTCTCTGGTCGCTTAACCAAAAAAATGACATCACGCACACCACGATGGACACCACACTCAAGAAAAAAGTTGCGAAGCTCGTTCGTCTGCTCGGCACCACCGAGCACGGCGAACGAGCCAACGCATGGCGGATGCTGATGTACAAGATGCAGGGCGTTGGGGTGAATTGGAGCGACGTCGGCAACTGGATCGAAGAGGGCGACGCACACAACGCGCTGAATCAAGTCTTACAGAAAAACGGTGTGAGCCCGGACGCTGTCGCGGGCTGGATCAAAGGCGGCGGCGAAGATGACTTCCGCGCCACCTACGACGCCGAACTGCAGGAGGGCATCAAGCGCGGCGTGGAGCAGAGAAGGGCAAAGCAATGGTCATGCCAATGGTCACATGACGCTTCCAGATCCTTTGGAGATGGCTGAATTCTGTCAGCAACATTCCAGTCTATTGAAGGACGATGCACAGCGCAGGTTCATTGATGAAATGGTGATTACGACCCGGCGACGGACGTCACAGCGCGGACCGTTGGGCTATCTGGTTTCCATTTACATCAAACACGGCGGGAGAATTTAGATGGGAAAATTTCTCAGCCTGCCAGACGTGCTGCAGCCGTACGCCGCCAAGCCGATCTGGATGCTGTGGAAGCGCGAATACAAACCAAAGAAGAACAAGTGGACCAAGCTGCCCTATCAGACCAACAATCCGAAGGCCAAGGCGAAATGCAACGACCCCAGCACCTGGGCGTTGTTCGACGACACGCTCAAGGCATTCAATGCCGGTCAAGGCGACGGCATCGGATTCGCTATCCTGGGCGCCGATGATATCGGTGCGTTCGATTTGGACGATTGCCGTAACGCGCAGAGCGGCGATCTTGAGCCGGCCGCGCAACGGCTTATCGGTCTGGCTAATTCCTATACCGAGATCACGCCGAGCGATACCGGCCTGCGGATCATCCTGAGAGCTGTTGGGCCGAAGATCCATCGCCGGCAGAACGTGCCGGGCGCCAATGGCATGGTGGTCGAGACCTATCGCCGCTGCGAACGCTTTATCACCGTGACCGGCAATGCACTGCCTGGCACGCCGAACCAGATGGCGAACGGCGACGCGCTGCTCGACGATGTTGTTAACAAGCTCGACGCTGCGAAGGGGGCCGCCAAAGGTGCTGGTGCTGGTGCATCTGCCGGAGGTCCGTCCTCCGCTGGACCATCGGCATCTACTGGTGGCGGCAAGAGAAAAGGGCGGCGGGCGCTCGATCTCCAAGACCTGATCAAGAACGGCGAAGGTGGGTACTTCGGCGGCGATCGGTCGAAGGCGTTGTGGTGGGTCGTTAATGAGTTGGTACGCAAGGGCACTTCCGACGCCGACATTCTTGCCATCATCCTCGATCGTGGAAATCGGATCAGCGATCACGTCTACGACCAGGGCAACCCGCAAGTCTATGCGCAGAAGCAGATCGAGAAGGCACGGAGGTTTGCCGCCAGCTGGAAGGCGAAAGCGATGTACCGGAACAATGAGATCGCGGGCACGCTGGCAAATGTGCTGCTAGCGCTGCGCCGGGACCAAGCTCTACGCGATGCTCTGGGCTATGACCAGATGCTGTGCATGCCAGTGCTGCGCCAGCCACTGTTCGTGCAGGATCCGAACTTCGTGCCGCGACCTATGATGGATGCCGATGTGCTCGCCATTCAGGAATGGCTGCAATGGGAGGGAATGTGGACGGCCAGCAGGGAGACCGTACAGCACGCGGTCGATCTACGCATCCGTGAGTGTTCCTTCCATCCAGTAAGAGACCAGCTCAGGAGCACGCCGTGGGACGGCGCCGAACGTCTAACCAATTGGATGTCGACCTACCTGGGCGTTCCTTCCAACGAGTACAGCCAAGGCATCGGCCGCATGTTCCTAATCTCGATGATCGCGCGCGTCATGTCGCCGGGATGTAAAGCCGATCACATGGTTATCTTGGAGGGGCCACAAGGGCAATTGAAGAGCACCGCATGTGCGGTACTCGCAGGCGAGTGGTTCTCGGATAATCTCCCCGACATCACATCAGGCAAAGATGTCTCCCAACATTTGCGTGGTAAGTGGCTGATCGAAGTGGCTGAGATGCACGCGCTCTCGAAAGCGCAGAACAGCTTATTGAAGAGCTTCGTCAGCCGCATGGTCGAACGTTTCCGTCCGTCTTACGGTCGCGCGGAAGTAATCGAACCGCGTCAGAGTGTTTTCATCGGCACCGCGAATGAAAGCGTCTACCTGCGCGACGAGACCGGCGGCCGGCGATTCTGGCCAGTGGTGTGTGGCACAATCGATATCGATGACCTGAGACGCGATCGCGATCAGCTACTGGCGGAAGCACTGGTCGCCTACAACAACAAGGAAAAGTGGTGGCCAGATCCTAAATTCGAATCTGAATACGCCAGCATAGAGCAGGAGAAACGCTACGAGCCGGATCCTTGGGAGGAGCCGATTCAGGAATTCCTTGATGAGGTCACCACGGTGCCGAAGCGGGTCACAATTCTTGAGGTTGCAATAGGGGTGCTCGGATACGGCGACAATCAACCGCTGCTGGTCTCGGGAAGTGCATACTTCATACCGCCACGCGGGACGCCGATCAATCGCATCGGCACCGCCGATCAACGCAGGATCGCGGCGGTTTTGAAGATGCTGAAATGGAAGCGGCCGGATAAAAAGGGCGCCAAAGGCAAGCGATATTGGATTCCTGAGTGACGCTGCCGGGTGGCGCATGTGCGCCTCCCTTATAAAAAGTGTGCCACCCGATAAAACTCTTACCGTTCCTATGGTTACTTAAAAACGAGGCGCAGAGTGGCGCATATATCCTTGAAGTATTCCGTGGAAGTATATGAAGTGCTCAGGGGACGTGTGCGGTACGTGTGACGGCGTATCCCGCCGGACATCTCAGGGGAAAGTGTGCCACCTGCGCCACCTGCGCCACCCACCCTGCTTTAAATGGCGATTTTATCAGGGTTTTTCTCATCGAAATGGGTGGCGCACATGGATGAAGAAAAAAACCGGATCCCGACGCACATCGATCAGGTGCGTCAGTGAATTCGGGCGATTTTCTCGACGTTGACTTCGGGTGGCGCTACGCCTGCGCAGTCGCGGATCATTTTTGGGCGGGTGCCGCCATGCAGATCGAACAGGTTTCCGAAGACGAGCAGACGCGACGGCGGGCGTTCAACGAGGACATCCGCGTCTCGATCGCGCTGGGGATTTCGGTTGAGCAGGTACTGGAACGGCGCGAGCAGAGCGCGATCGATTGGATGACTTGGCTGACCGCGAAAATGATCGAGCAGAAAGCCGATGAGCCGCAGCATATCATGCACGTCATTTGCGCCCGACTTGAAGAGCGCGGCGCATCGCTCGGGCGCGTCCGGGCAGAGCGCAAGCTCACCAGTGGCCTGCGCTAGGTCTGTAGACCAAGGGCCAGGGGCGATGAGTAAAACTTACAAACCAAGCGTTCCGCGGGCGCGGAGGCGGCCCGCTTATGCTAGAATTGAGCAAAACATTCGCGCGAGGTAATTCATGGCCAAATCGCAAGAATCATCGCTGACTTTTGTCTCGCAACCCGCGTCGACCGGCACCGAACTGCCCACCACCCTGCGCGAAGCCGGCGCCAAGCTGTGGCGATCGGTCATAACCGAATATGCGATCAAGGACAGTGGGGGGCTTGCGATCCTCGAACAGGCTTGCGCCTCGGCTGACCGGGCCGCTGAGTGCGCTGCCATAATTGCCGAGCAAGGCGCGGTCATCCAGACGAAGCACGGCCTGAAGGATCACCCGCTATTGCGGCACGAATCGGCGGCGCGCGGCCTCGTCGGCCGCCTGCTGGCGCGCCTTAACCTAGACATGGAGCCGATCAAATCCGTTCGCCGTCCAGGGGGCGGCGTCGGTTGGGTGCCGCCCCGATGAGCACCAAACGGATCCCTGTCAACCGCCCGCCGGTGGTACAGATCACGCCAGCGGCGCTCGCTGCTTTCAAAGCGATGCGGGCTTTGGAGAAGCAATGCAGCTGTCCGCCGAGAGACCCGGTTCGGTATTGGGAGCACCAGCAGTGCGCGGCTTGCGAGGCTTGGCGGGACCAACACGCAATTTTATGGCGTGAGCTGAAGTGCAGACCTTGGGAGTTTCCCTGCATCCGGCCTGACAAAGATGGCCTCCCCGACAACCAGTGGCATCGCGCCGCCCGGCAGCGATACCGCGCGCTTGAGGCTGCGTTGGCGGAGCGGAGCGCGCGCTAGATTCGGACGCAGCTCTTTTAATATCTCAACCAACGAGATGTCGCTGAATAAGGTTGAGAAATAGCAAGACGGCGAATAGCGCCCTCTCACGGCGAAAACAGGGGTTCGAGTCCCCTAGGGAGCGCCAATAATTTCAATGGTTTAGCAAAAATCTGCAGCTTACGTTCCGCAGCATCTCCAACTTTTCTCCAACAGCCGGTGCCTTCGCAATCTAGGCACCGCTGGCGGCCGAGGGGACGAACGTGTCAAGACTATTGGCATCGGCGGGTCGATTGCGGCCAATCGCCACCAAAAGCGATGGCGGCTGCTCGCCCGCGCTACGAGGTGATTGAGTAGCGCGGCAACTTGCTGCATCTGCTCACATGGCTAGTCGGGTTTGTGCGAGGTTGCGCACAAGCCGGCCGGTCGACGCCTACGGCGTCGGCTACTCATGCTTGCCCCGCGCTACATCCATGATCATCCGAGCGGCAAGATAAAGACGAGGCTCGATCGAATCGATCTCGACATACTCGGCATCGTTCGAATGGGCGCCAAAACCGCGCAGCCCGAACCGTTCAATGACCGGCGCCTTGGTCTTGAGCGCCGCGAAGGCCGCGTCGGTGCCGCCGCCTTCGGCCACGTCGCCGATCACCAGCGTTTTGCCAATCTCGCCATAAATGCGCTGGCTATGTTTCGCCAAGGCTTGCGAAGCCTGGGTCATCTCGAGCGGCGGCCGGCGGCGCTCGAATGTCATCTCGACCTTAGTGTCGGGGATGAGCTGCGACTTGATGCGTTCGCGCACCTTCTGCTCGATGCCGTCGTAGTCCGCAACCCGTAGCACGCGCACGTCGGCGACCGCCGAGGCCACGGCAGGTATGACGTTGCGGTTGGTACCGGCATTGGAAAGCGTCCAGTTCATCTTGAGGCCGGTCACCGGATCGGACAGATCGCGGGTCTGCAGGATCTGATGGGAGAGCTCGTAAAGCGCGTTGCGCCCGCGCTCGGGCGCCGATCCGGCATGCGAGGCCTTGCCCTCGACCTTAAGCAGGACCGCCGCGATGCCGGCAGTGGTTAGGGACAGCCGATCTGACTCGACGCGGGAAGCTTCGAACGAGAATACGGCGTCATGCTCGGCGCCGAGCTTGGTGAGCATCGCACGCGAAGCCGCCGAGCTGACCTCTTCGTCACCGTTGATTAGCACGGTGATGAGACCATGGTCACGGAAATTCATCGCCTTGAGGACGGACAGCGTGTGGATGATGAGCGCGACGCCCTGCTTGTCATCGGCGATGCCAAGGCCATAGGCACGGTTGCCATCGATGCGGAATGGTTGCTGCGCCAGCATGCCGCGCAGATAGACGGTGTCCATGTGCGCGATCAGCAAGATTTTCTTCGTACCGGAGCCGGTGAAACGCGCCAGCACCATCTTGCCGGGCTGCTTGGGCGTGTCGACCATGCGGTAAGTGTCGGCCGGGTTAGGCTCGATCAATTCGACCTGGCCACCAACCCCAGACAGGCGCTCTGCAATGAGCGCGGCGAGCTTATCGAGCCCTTCGCGATCCCCGCTTCCGGATTCGATCGACACCAGTTCCTTAAGCGTATCGAGGAGCGGCGCCTTCTCTTGCGCGGCTAGCGATGGAATCGGTTCGACAGGCGCAGCGTAGACGTCGAACGCGGCGGCGAGACACAAGATTACAACTGGCGCAAGACAGGCTCGATGTCTTGAATTAGTCATGCTGGCTCCGTGTCTCGGACGACAAGCGGTCCCGTGTGTGTACCAAAAACTCATCGTTTTGGCCGTGACGAGCCCGTCGGCGACCGGAGCGCTCACGCCGCATTCGCGAACAAGCGCAGCCGCCTCCAGTTTGAACGTTCAACTCCCGTCCATATCGCTCGCCTCGACTTTTAGCTCGCTGTCTTCGGGACCGGCAGCAGCCCAGACAGTCTCGTTCATGTCCAAGCGGTCATGGAAGCTCGGATATGAGCTTTTGGAATTCGGACTGAGGCCAAGCTCTGGCGGTGCGAGTGCGCACGTTGCCCTGCGCTCCAAGGGCAAGAGCGAACTTTGCGACGTTGTCCCCGTTGGGAGTGTCCAGGAAGATAAGGAGATCGTTTTCGCCGGACGTTAAATAGACCTCCTTGATTTCAACTCCCAGTGTCTTGGCGAGCTCCCGCGCCGCTTGAGCCCGCTTGGGAGCATCCTTGACTGAACGGATTCCCTGGTCGGTCCAATTCAGAGATAGTATGAACGTCGGCATGTGTTGTCCTCCGTGTGGTTGCGTGTAAGATTAGCCGCCTGCTGCGGAAGCGGCGCGGGCATGTACGACATGTGAAGTGCCAAAGCTGCCCCATCTTGCAAACGGAAACCTCGGCACGTCCCGCTTGGAGCAGTTGCTCAAGACGATACAGCATGTGCTCGTGTGTAAGGAAGGGATAGCTCCTCCCATTTCCGGAAATGGCACTTTCGAGACGTCCACCAATGTCCGCTCGATAGGCAGGTTTCGGGGGAAAAGCGGACATCCGCCATTCGCGATAATGGGCTTAGTTCAGGCCGCGCGTCTTGTGCGGTAACGGGGGGTGCGTCGCGCGCTATGACCAGTGAGGGCCGGCTGGAAGGGCAAGCACCGAGAGCGCGCATCATCTCTTTTTGCGTCGTCGCGAGTTTATCGACGATCGCCGGCGGAGTTGCGATCGGCATGACGTAAGCTGCCCACGAGGTCACGACGAAATCCGGAACCCCCGCTTCAGCCATCGTCGGTACATTTGGCAACGTTGGCCAGCGCTGCGCCGAGGTCACCGCGAGGGCGCGCATTGTCCCGGCCTCGATTTGAGAAATATATGATGCCAGGTTGTCGACGGCGAAGGTCACATCACCAGCCAACATCGCCGGGATGGTTTGCGCCGCACCACGGAATGGCACATGGATAGCGTTGATGCCGGTTCGCGCCGCAAACAAAACTCCGGAGAGATGTGGTGTAGTGCCTGGCCCTGGACTGCCGATCGTGATGCCATTCGATCTTGCCTTCGCCCATGCGATGAAATCGCTGAACGTTTTGGCCGGCACATGCTGGGCGGCGACCACGGCCACGTTCGGTAGTGCCGCCAGGGATGAGAACATGGGCCAGCACGGGATGCTCGATGCCCTTGAGTGCGAGCGAGCGCGTCGACTTAGTGACTAGCCCTGGCGTCAGCGCCGCGCTCTCTGATGAGACAAGAATTTCGCCAGCCGCCGCCTGAGATTCAACCCTGGCAGCCATATTGACGGTGCCGCCGATTGCAGTGAAATCGCTGCGGACGGTTGAGAACTCGCCTATCTCAACCTGACCGCTGTGGATGCCGACGCCAATACCGAGCTTATCCGGCGTCGCACTAAAACGCGCGGCCAAGGCGGCGAGCGCCGCCTTGCAGCGTCTCTGAATGTCGAGAGCCGCCGTCATCGCCATCTCAGCATGTTGCTCGATCTTAATTGGAAAGTTGAAGATTGCCATCAGGCGTCGCCCATTTGCTTGTTCACGATGCCATTGTGCGCCCAGATGGCTTGAGCGCATTGGCCTTGAAATACGCTGACGATTTCACTCAACTCGACAGGGTCCATCCGCTCGGACAAGCGGGTATAGCCGCGGATATCGGCGAACAGGATGGTAACGATAGCGGTGACGTGCTGGTGTTTCTGGACGCGGCGGAAGGCACGTTCGCAGATTGTGCAAATATTCGGGTTCATCTTGCTTTGCGTGACGCCGAAAATTCGGAACGGCACCGCGAGTGGACCGCGGATCGGGATTGGCACACCCATCTGATCCCAGCAGCCTCGGCAGACGCGTCGACGTGATGGAGGCCTTGGGACGCAATGTTGAGGCACAAGCGTTCCGTTGGCAATGTTTTGAGCGAACGCTCAGCATTGCCCATTTGCGCAATTACCTCAAACGGCTTCCTGATTTCGAAGACCTGGAGGCCGAGGAGAGCGCGATGTCCCACGCTCTCAAATCGTCGAACGTCCATCAGGCATTGGCATTTTTGGTGTTTTGGCCCGCTTTAGACAAGGCGGCGACCCTCGTAACCAAGCGTGCAAGTGAGTTAAACGGTGATCATTAGTGTCACCAGCGGCCGACACGCTTGCTGCCAAATATCCGCTCGCTGCGACCGCTACTGCTTCATGCGATGATCGATTTCACCCTCAAACAGGGGAGAGCCTCGCGCTATCGTTATGCCGCGCGCCACAATGCAGAATGCGCGAGCCTCGCGTCAGCCATTGGCGACTTTGGTGCGGTCGAACCACACCGGCGCTACAGAAATCGCTTAAACCAAGAACATAATCGCAAGACCTCATTCTGGGCCCTGGTTCCTTAGCAAGATCCGTCAGCTGATCGTGAACAGGTGGAGGAAGTTGGTGGAGCTTCAAAGCGGATCGCTCTCTGTACCGAAATTCGATTCTACAAGAAGATGGTGATGAAGGCCCGCCGAGTGCCTATCCGACGTCCAAAGTCTTCGGTCGGGCTTCCGGCGCTGCTCTCGGCTTGAAGGGCGACCCCAGAAGGTAGAGAATAGGCTTGAGCAGATCGGTATTAGACCGCGAGCTCTATGCCGGTTCGGTACACACAAGCGAAAGGTGTGTCCGCCAGGCCCACAGCGGGGGTCGCGTTTCACCTTGCCACGCCGCGCTCATCTGCTCAACGTGTCAATGGTCGTGCTTAAGCAATCTTAGCGCAGAGGACGCTGACGAAAGCAAGTTGATCATTAGGGAGGAGACCATGAGCGCGCTTGCCGACTCCATTCCTATCGTTGCAATGACGGAAGCGGCCGATCGCCGGCGGCGTATCATCGCGATCGTCGGTGCATCATCAGGCAACCTCGTTGAGTGGTACGACTTTTATGCGTATGCATTCACCTCGATCTATTTTGCGTCTGCATTTTTCCCGAGCGGCGATGCGACCAGCCAGCTGCTAGCGACAGCGGGCATTTTCGCCGTGGGCTTCTTCATGCGCCCTCTTGGGGGGTGGCTATTCGGTTGGATCGCGGACACGCATGGCCGTCGGACCTCGATGATCATCTCGGTGCTCATGATGTGCGCCGGTTCGCTGATGATTGCGATTATGCCGACTTTCGAAACCATTGGTGGGTGGGCGCCAGTGCTCCTTCTCATCGCCCGACTGACGCAGGGGCTTTCGGTTGGCGGGGAATATGGCACTGCTGCAACCTACATGAGCGAGGTAGCCTCTAAGGGGAATCGGGGCTTCTATTCTTCCTTCCAGTACGTGACGCTGATAGGGGGCCAGCTACTGGCCCTGTTAGTGCTTGCGGTACTGCAGATGTTGCTGACGACCGAGGAGCTTAAGGCTTGGGGCTGGCGTATTCCATTCGTAATCGGAGCAATGGCGGCGATCGTCGCGATGTATCTGCGGCGTTCGCTCGCAGAGACGGCTTCCGAAGAGGCGATGCACAGCAAGGAGGCCGGTTCGGTTGTTAACTTGCTGCGACAACATCCGCGCGCCGTACTGATCGTGCTGGCTTTCACCATGGGTGGCTCGCTATATTTCTATACGTTCACCACCTACATGCAGAAGTATCTGGTAAACACAGCGCACATGGATACCAAGGTCGTCACCTTCGTGATGACAGTTGTCTTGATCGTCTTTATGTTTCTTCAGCCGGCATTTGGGGCACTATCCGACAGGATCGGACGTCGGAACAACATGATCCTGTTCACCACGCTGGGGGCACTTGGTGCGGTGCCGCTACTAGTCGCGCTGGGTAGCGTCTCCGATCCGTACGCGGCATCCCTCCTTGTTTTGCTCGCCCTTGCGATTGCCAGCTTCTACACTTCGATCAGTGGCGTTGTTAAAGCCGAACTGTTCCCGACCCAAGTGCGGGCCCTCGGTGTGGGGCTGACCTATGCGGTTGCAAACGCGATGTTCGGCGGTACGGCTGAATACGTGGCGCTGTGGCTTAAGTCATCAGGTCAAGAGCAATGGTTCGCGTGGTACGTCGCCGGGATGGTTGCGATAGGACTTGCCGCTTCGCTGATCATGCCTGACACCCGCAAATACGGGTATCTCGAAGGTACAGGCCAAATTGAGCGGTGAGCGATCGAGGCCTTGAGCCGCGCGGCTGAACTCGAGTGGCACGCCAGGGTGATGTCAACTGCAGCGTAAAGGTGCATCGCCGGGTCCGAAGACTCAAGCAGGCGCTTGATGACCACACCTTGCATTATCACCGTTGCTATTACGGGGTCTGTCCCGCAAAAAAGCGACAATCCGGCCGTGCCAATCACCATCAACGAACAGATCGAATCCACGCACGCCGCATTCGAAGCCGGCGCGACCATTGCGCATCTGCACGTGCGCAAAGATGATGGTACGCCCTCCTCAGATCCCGATAGGTTCGCCGCACTGCAAGAGGGATTACGACAGCATTGCCCCGGCATAATAGTTCAGTTTTCCACCGGCGGGCGATCGGGCAAAGGTTCAGAACGCGGAGGCATGCTTATGCACCGGCCAGATATGGCGTCCCTCTCGACCGGATCGTGCAATTTCCCGTCAATCATCTATGAAAACCATCCGGTTTTGATCCGTGAACTGGCTTGCAAGATGCGAGAGTACGATGTGAAGCCCGAGATTGAGGTGTTCGATCTCTCAATGCTGTATCAGGCCTTACGGTTGGCGGATGAGGGCCTACTAAAGAAGCCTCTTCATGTGCAATTCGTATTCAATGTTAAGAACGCCATGCCGGCAATCCGAGAAGTGCTTGAGTTCGAAGTCTCGCAATTGAAGAAGCTGATGCCCGAGGCGACCTGGACGGCTGCGGGCATCGGGCGGCACCAGTATGAAGTGAACAGATGGTGTCTTGAACTCGGCGGCCACTGCCGTACCGGCCTGGAGGACAATGTCCGGCTTGACCGTGATAACCTTGCCCCCTCGAATGAGGCTCTGGTGCGACGAGTGTCTGCGCTTTGCGCCGAATTCGGCCGAAAACCGGCCACGGTGACAGAAACTCGCCGCTTGCTGTCGCTTCCTGTTCAAACATCGACGTCTGTGTAGCGGGTCCACCCACGTGCTAACATGCTCACAAAAGGTCTTCTGCCTACGAGACTTAGAACTGAGTCCAATCGAGAGTAGTACGATGACCAAAGGATCGGATTTGCTAGTTGCTGCACTGGAGAACGAGGGCGTTGATCGTATTTTCGGCATTCCTGGCGAGGAAAATCTTGACGTCGTCGAGTCGCTTCGGAAGTCAAACATCAAGCTCATTCTAACGCGGCACGAGCAGGCGGCGGCCTTCATGGCGGCGACCCACGGCCGGCTGACGGGGAGGCCCGGCGTGTGCATCTCAACGCTCGGCCCCGGCGCGCTTAACCTATCGACTGGCGCCGCGTACGCTCATCTCGGCGCCATGCCGATGATTATGATCACGGGGCAGAAGGCGATCATGACGGCCAAACAGGCGCGCTTCCAGATTGTCGACGTGGTCGCCTCCATGCGGCCACTGACGAAGATGACGCGCCAGATCGTCAGCTCCGCCTCGATCCCGGCCATCGTGCGCGACGCTTTCCGGATGGCTATGGAGGAGCGACCCGGGCCGGTGCATCTGGAACTGCCCGAAGACGTGGCGGGGGAGGAAACGGATGACGTTGCGTTGGTGCCGCCACATCCAATCGAACTCCCTATCGCGCCGCCCGTCGCACTCGATCGCGCCGCCGAGATGATCCTCCAGGCCGAGCGCCCTCTCGTTATGCTCGGTGCGGGGTCGAGTCGGCCAAAGCTGGTCGACCCGTTATCGAGCTTTGTACGGCGCACACGAATTCCTTTCTTCAACACACAGATGGGAAAAGGATCGGTCACCGGCGGCTCGAACCTCTACATGGGCACCGCTGCTTTGTCTTCGGGCGACTACGTGCATCAGGCCGTGGACCATGCGGACCTCATCATCGCAATTGGCCATGACACGGTGGAGAAGCCTCCCTTCATCATGGGTCCAAACGGCCCGAAAGTGATACATGTTGGCTTTACCGCGGCCAATGTGGAGCAGGTGTACTTCCCGCACGCCGAGGTCGTCGGCGATGTCGGCCCCAGCCTCGCACTGTTGGCTGACCGTATCGAGGGCAAGCTGAAGATCGACTCCGCGTTCACCGGGCTGCGGAGCGAAATCGTTGCGCGTATCAGAGACCGGGCGGACGAAGCGCGGTTTCCGCCGACGCCCCAGCGCATCGTGCGCGATGTACGAAAAGTTATGCCGGAAGATGGCATCGTCTGTCTCGACAACGGCATGTACAAGATCTGGTTCGCGCGCAATTACCGCACCCATGTCGCGAATACGCTGCTGCTCGACAACGCACTAGCGACGATGGGGGCCGGGCTTCCGTCCGCGATGATGGCGGCGATGCTGTATCCGAACCGCCGCGTCCTGGCGGTGTGTGGTGACGGCGGCTTTATGATGAACTCGCAGGAGATGGAGACCACAGTTCGGCTGGGGTTGAACCTTGTCGTGCTAATCCTGGAGGATTCCGCCTATGGGATGATCCGGTGGAAGCAGGCGGTCGACAAGTTTCCGGACTGGGGGCTTACCTTCGGCAATCCAGACTTTGTGCGGTACGCTGAATCTTACGGCGCGATTGGTCATCGAGTGAAGCGCACGGACGATCTCGTGCCGACCATCGAGGCCGCCTTCAAGGACACCGGCGTTCATCTCATAACGGTTCCTATCGACTACGTGGAGAACACGCGCGTTCTCGTGGAGGAGCTGCGAGGACGCGTGCCGGAGGTCGCCTGATTTGTGAGCCTATCAAAGGAGATGACTATGATGCTGAAACAGAATTTTGCCGATCAACTCAAGGCGCAGAGCGAAATCTGGCGGGAGCAAACGAAGGATTATCAGGAGCGGCTCGAACAGGCCGGTGAGCAGGCGCGCGCCGAATACAAGAAGACCATGGAGCAGATGGAAGCCACGTCGGAAGAAGCGCGCAAGCTCGCCGAAAAGGTGCGGAACGCCAACGAGGCGGCCTGGAAGGACATGGTCACGGCAAACCAGAAGGCTTTCGCGGAGCTTCAACGAGGCTGGGCGGAAGCGGTTTCCCGTTTCCAGTGATCGACACAAAGCGCCGAACCGCGACAAAGCGCCGGATTCAGGGTTGAAGTCGATCGGCTTCGGCCGAGACCAAGATTGATTCTGCTTCGCTGTGGCGGAGCCCCGAACGGGACATGGACATAATGAAGATCAAAGCTGCCGTGCTCAACCAGATGGGCGCCGCCACGCCTTATGCCCAATCGAAGCCGCTGGGAATTGAGGAGGTCGATCTTGATGATCCTGGCCATGGCGAAGCGCTGGTAAGGATCGGCGCGGCGGGCCTGTGCCACTCCGATCTATCTGTGATCGACGGAAACAGGCCACGTCCGACACCGATGGTCCTTGGGCACGAGGCGGCCGGCATAGTGGAAAAGCTGGGACCGGGCGTCGACGACCTAAAGGTCGGCGATCACGTAGTGATGGTGTTCGTCCCAAGTTGCGGGCATTGCTTGCCATGTGCGGAGGGCCGTCCCGCGCTGTGCGAGCCCGGTGCCGCCTCCAACGGCGCGGGCACGCTGCTCTCTGGCGAGCGCCGACTGCATCGCAATGGCGCCCAGGTCCACCATCATCTAGGCGTCTCGGCTTTCGCGGAATACGCGACAGTCTCGCGCAGGTCGCTGGTGAAGATCGACAAGGAGTTGCCACTCGATGAGGCCGCCTTGTTCGGGTGCGCCGTTTTGACCGGAGTGGGCGCCGTGATCAACACCGCGAAGGTGTCGGCTGGTTCGAGCGTTGCGGTGATCGGTCTCGGCGGCGTTGGCTTGAGTTCGCTCCTGGGGGCGGTGGCGGTCGGCGCACGGCGAATCGTCGCGGTCGACCTCTCGGATGACAAGCTTGGGCTCGCACGACAACTTGGTGCCACAGATACCTTCAATCCGGGAAATCCGAACGCGATCGACGACATTAGGTCCGCGACGGCGGGTGGCGTCGAGTTCGCCTTCGAGATGGCCGGCTCAGTGCGAGCCATGGATCTTGCCTACAAGATCACCCGGCGCGGGGGGACTACTGTCACGGCGGGTTTGCCACCGCCCGATCACACGTTCGCGCTGCCTCAGGTCAATCTCGTCGCCGAGGAGCGAACCGTCAAAGGCAGCTACATCGGCACCTGCGTGCCGATTCGCGATCTCCCCCGCTACATTGAACTCTATCGCGGCGGCAAGTTACCTGTCGACCGGCTGATGAGCGGGCGCCTCAAGCTGGACGAGATCAATCTCGGTTTCGATCGTCTGCAGGAAGGTAAGGCCGTGCGGCAGGTGGTGGTGTTCTGACGTGAATCCTTTCGAGTATATGCAAGCTTTGACCGAGCTTTGGAGCCGCGGCGGGAAGGACTTTGCTGCGGCGCAGCATGGCATTTCCTTCGACATGGCGAGCCGCTTGGCCACAGCGACGGGTCAGGAGGGGGCGCCAGGGTCTGCGCCCGTCACCTTCTTCGATCTTCAAGGGATGACAAAGGCAAACGAGGCGTTTGCGAAGCTGTGGTCGTCAGCGATCGAGCTGTCGCAGACCGTCACGCGCAATGCGCAGCAGGGAAAGAAGCAGGACCCACTTGTAACGGACCTGTTGGGCAAGGTCTTCGACCCACGTGCCTGGTTCTCAAGCATGGATGGCATGGATCAAGCCTTGCAGCGAATGGCGGAGGGGCCTCGCCTTGCCGATCTGTGGGACACTGAACGCAAGATGCTCAACGTGTTCAACGCATGGACGGCGTTGCGCCAGCGCAGCCTTGAACACAACACCGTTATGCTGGATGCGTGGCTTAAGGCGGCTGGCAAGTTTGCGAAGGACCTCAACGAGACGGCGGACAGAAAGGAGGCGTTGGGTTCCTGGCGCGAATTGCTCGCGCTCTGGGTTGAGACGGCGAATACCGCACTCCTCGAGACGCAGCGTTCAGACGCTTACCTCAAGAGCCAGCGGGAGATACTCAAGGCAAGCACCGATCTGCGGTTGGCACAGCAGGAGATCGCCGCCTTCTATAGCGAGATGTTTGGCTACCCGACGCGAGCGGAGCTCGACGATGTGCATCGGACCGTGACCGAGCTTCGGCGCGAGCTGCGTGCTCTACAGCGCGCCAACCGCGATGCGCCGAAAGCTGCAAGACAACCGCCGAAGGGGTCTCGCAAGCAGCCAACGCAGGCCGGTCCCAACCGGAACACGCCATGACGAACAGCGGAGCGCCCATCCACATCAAGCCCGAGCAAGCTATCTCGGAGGCTGCAGCCCTTGGCGAGAAGATTGCGCGCGGCGCCGAGCTGTTCTCCAAGCTGCGCGACAACGAAGTCGCCATCGCCACCACGCCGAAGGACGAGGTTTGGCGGCAGGACAAGGTGACGCTGCACCACTACCGGCCCCTGGCCGACACGAAGATCGCGACCCCCATGTTAATCGTCTACGGGTTAATTGGCCGCTACACAATGGCAGACCTGCAGGAGGATCGCTCCCTCGTTCGTAACCTCCTCAACCTCGGCATCGATCTTTATGTCGTGGATTGGGGCAACCCCTCCCGCGCCGACCGCTGGCTCACTCTTGATGATTACATCGATGGATACCTGGCGGAATGCGTGCGGGTAATTTCCGAGCGGCACAGGATCGATAAGGTGAGCCTCCTGGGTATTTGCGAAGGCGGCGTCTTCACCACGTGTTATGCCGCGCTGCATCCCGACACCGTGAAAGCCATGGTACTCACAATCACTCCGATCGATTTTCATGGCGACACGGTCGAGAACCGGCTTGGCCACGGCTTCATCAATATCTGGACGCGCAGCCTCAAGCCGGAGGATATCGATCGTCTGATCGAGGCCTACGGCAATCTGCCGGGCGAGTTCATGGGGTCTGTTTTCTCCCAGATGACACCCATGCGCACCCTCATGAAGTACAATCTCGACATGTTGGAGGTGATGGATGACGAGAAGAAGTTCCTCAACTTCCTGCGTATGGAGAAGTGGATCGCGGATCGCCCGCATCATCCCGGCGAGGCTGCGAAGCAGTGGCTCAAGGACCTCTACCAGGACAACAAGCTCATCAACAACGCATTCACGGTCAACGGCCGGCAGGTGGACCTCGGTAACATAACCATGCCGGTTCTCAACGTGTTCGCCAAAGACGATCACATCATTCCGCCCGCCACCTCGCAGGCATTGGGCGCGAAGGTAGGTACGAAGGACTACAAAGAGCTCCCGCTGCCTGGGGGTCATGTCGGCGTATTCGTCGGCGGCAAGTCCCAGGCTTTTCTCGGCTCCGGGATCGCCAAGTGGCTTTCCGAGAGGCAGTAGGCCGGATGACGCTCAAGAACAAGATCGTCTCCGCCGATGAAGCCATCGCGATTATTCGCGATGGAGACACAATTTGCGTGTCGGGCTTTGTTGGCATCGGTACGCCCGACGAACTGATCATCGCTCTCGAGCGGCGCTTTCTTAAGGAGCGGCACCCCTCCGGTCTCACCCTCGTCTTCGCCGCGGCCCCCGGCGACGGCAAGGAACGCGGGCTGAACCGTCTCGCCCACAGAGGGCTTCTCAAGCGCGTGGTGGGCGGCCATTGGAGCCTAGTACCCAAGATCGCCGAGCTGGCGCTCGACAACGCAATAGAAGCCTACAACCTTCCGCTCGGCTGCATCTCGCATCTCTACCGGGAGATCGCGGCGCATCGTCCAGGGACGATCTCGAAGGTGGGACTGCGCACGTTCGTCGATCCTCGCGACCAAGGCGGCAAACTTAACAGCGTCACCACCGAGGATCTCGTCGAGCTTCTCGAAATCGACGGCGAGGAATGGCTGCGCTACAAGGCGTTCCCAATCAACGTCGCATTCATCCGGGGAACGACCTGCGATCCAAACGGCAACACCACTATGGAGCGGGAGGCGCTTACCCTCGACAATCTCGCTTCTGCGATGGCAGCCAAGAACTCCCGCGGCTTCGTCATAGCGCAAGTAGAGCGCATTGCCGCCGCGGATTCGCTCAGTCCGCGCGAGGTCCAGGTCCCAGGCATTTTGGTCGATTGTGTGGTGTTGGCCGAAGCGAAGAACCACCTCCAGACCTACGGCTCGCCCTATAACCACGCCTTCTCCGGCCGGCAGCGCGTTCCCCTTGATCGCATCGACCCGATGGAGCTGGACGAGCGCAAGATCATCGCTCGGCGCTGCGCTTTCGACCTGCCGCTCGGGGGCGTTGTGAATCTGGGTATCGGGATGCCGGAAGGGGTGGCGACAGTCGCGGCAGAGGAGCGGATTCTCAAATACCTTACGCTCACAGCCGAACCCGGGATCGTGGGAGGTATTCCGCAGGGCGGGCTCGATTTCGGTGCGGCGCTCAATCCCGAAGCGGTCATCCAGCAGAACCAACAGTTCGACTTCTATGATGGCGGCGGGCTCGATCTCGCGTGTCTTGGACTTGCCCAAGTCGACGAGGTGGGCAACGTGAATGTGAGCCGGTTCGGTCGTAAGCTCGCCGGCGCTGGCGGCTTCATCAACATCTCACAGAACGCCAAGAAGCTGCTGTTCGCGGGCACATTTACCGCAGGCGGCCTCAAGATCGGAATCGCAGACGGCAACCTCGCCATCATGAGGGAAGGCCGGTCGCAGAAATTCATCGAAAAGGTTGAGCAAATCACCTTCAGCGGCGCCTACGCGGCCGAGACCGGACAGCCGGTCTTCTATGTGACTGAGCGGTGCGTATTCCGAAGAACGTCGGATGGCATGGAGCTGATCGAGATTGCGCCCGGCATCGATTTGGAGAAAGACATTCTGCCGCATATGGACTTCAAACCCTTGGTGCGGAGTCCACGACTGATGAGCGAGCGTATCTTCCGCCCAGAGCCGATGGGTCTCGAGCAGCTCCTGCTTGGTTTGAGCCTCTCCGACCGCATCACATACGACCAAGCGCGCAATACCCTATTCATCAATTTCGAAGGATTCCAGGTGCGGACGGTCCAGGATGTCGATCTCATTCGCAGTGAGGTTGAAGCGCGCTGCAAGGCGATCGGCCGCAAGGTGGGTCTCGTCGTCAATTACGACGGGTTCTACCTCGATCCCATGGTGAGCGATTCCTACATGTCGATGATCACTTACATGCAGCAGCGCTATTATTTGACAGCCTCACGCTATACGACGAGTGCTTTCATGCGCATGAAGCTCGGCGCTGGTCTGGCCGAACGTAACCTCGCTCCTCACGTGTTCGAAACCTGGGCGGAGGCTCAGGCATTCACTGCAGCACAAAGTCAGGCGTGACAATTGGATGTTCGGCATCTCATTACATTTTTCAATGATCGCGGCAGAAAAACTGTCGGCACTCGATGTTTTTTGTTCATTCGCAATGACGGCTGAAATATTTGCACGCCGAGGAACCCTGCCGCCGGACAAAGAAAAATTGGCGCATTGGCGCTTGCTATGACGTCAATGCGAGGAAGTCATGGAAGAGAGCAACTTCGCCGCGATGCACTTGACTACTATCGGCTTCCAACCAGCGGAAAAAACTCGGTGCCCAGAACGCGTTCAGAGCGAACTATGCTCAAAGTAGCCATGGGGAACGGGAACACCTCAAAAGGTCCTAAAGTCGATTTCGAACCTGATCGGACTGGTTCGTTTTTCGGCCTGTCTATGTCTGGCTTCCACCCAGTGGCATACACTGATTGGGGTGCAGCAAACACGCGCATTCCGGTTGTGTGTGTTCACGGGCTCAGCCGCCAGGGACGAGATTTCGACTATCTCGCCGCGCACCTTGCCGGGGCAGGCCGCCGTGTCGTTTGTCCGGACCTCGTCGGTCGTGGGCAAAGCGGCAGGCTGCGCGATCCGAACGAATATGCGCTTCCTCAATACTGCGCCGACATGAACGCACTCATCGCGGCTCTTGACGCCGGACAGGTCGACTGGGTCGGAACGTCGCTCGGCGGGCTGATTGGAATTGTGCTTGCCGGTTTGCCGGGCAACCCAATTCGCCGCCTCGTGATCAACGATATCGCTCCGTACTTGCCTTGGGCGGGCCTAGCCCGTATCGGGTCCTACATTAGCGCCATGCCGGTGGACTTCCACGACTTAGGGGAGGCCGAAGCCTATTTCCGCGAGGTCTTAGCACCATTTGGCGGCCTTTCTGACGAACAATGGTGCCACGTCACCCGCCACAGTGTTGCTTGGCATGCCAGCCGAGAGCGTTACGTCATGCTCTTCGATCCGCAGATCGTACGGGCATTCCGAAATCCATGGCACTACAGCGTTAATCTCTGGAAATACTGGACCGGCATCGAGGTGCCGATCCTTGCACTTCGCGGTGTGGAATCCGACATGTTGCCGGCGAACCTCGCGGACGAGATGGTCCGGCGGAACCCGCGGACACGCGTGCATGATATCGAGGGCTGTGGCCATGCACCCCCGCTTATGAGCCTCGACCAAATCCAACCTATCGCCGATTTTTTGACAGCTCAGAGGATCGAATCCTGAGCACCACGCCTGGCGGTGCTCACGCTCCTGCGCGGCCGTACACGCGTTCCAGGCGCTCGCAGCCAGCGCCCGTGCGATCGATTAGTCCGAAAGCATCAGGTGCATGCCGGAGGCGCTCAAGGATTTGTTTGGCTGAGCGCACCTCGATCGGCTTCCGGGGAGGGTCGGCGCCATTCGGACTTCGAAGGCCCAACGCATAGATAGCGGTTGAACCAGTTCTTGCCCCGCAGCACCAAATTGGCAAAGGAAGGCTTTCATGCCCACTAAGATCTGCGAACGGCAGTTGAGCTTCGTAGGCTACGCCGGTTGGCCATATATGGGTTGCCGGACGCTGCTTCGGCGCGCGCCGGACCCTGCCGATTGGGGTGCCCGGTTGTAATCGTATCCCACTCAAATCGGGTTCAATTATCTCACTACCGCAAAACTTCAGAGACATGCCGGTTCTTTCAAATGTTGTTGCTGGTTTCTGGCAGACCGGATTATGGAATGATTTGACATTTGTCCTGTCCCGTGTCGGCTTGCGAGGGCTGCCCTCGACTTCGGACCGTTCAACCACGCCCGGCTGTTGAGGTGCTGGCTCGGGCGGGCTCACCGGACTGTTGAGGTGCAGAGGGGGCCTCCAGCGGAGCTCGTCCTTTGGCTTACCCGCTCGCCGGGGTACCAGCATTCGCGGCCATCTATTATTATCCTGTAGGCCCAGTGCCGCCCGTCGCCGCTCATGAGCTGCGGTTCGCAGTCCATCAGCTCGATCGCATTCCATCCACTGCGCCGCTTCGGGCATCCAAACGACTCCGTCCACCATCCAGCTTTCGGCAGAGGAGCCCGGCCTGTTCCGAGGCGATCCGTCTTCCCCATTCCGGGTACGAGCATTTAGCGGTGAGCGAGGGGATCGAGGCCCGTTGAGGCGACCGTCTCGGCGGCGTCCGGGGACGCCAGAAACCGGATTAGCTCCGCCGCCGCCTCTGGCTGGCTGGCGATCGTCAGCACGCCGGCGGAGAAAACCGTCACCTGCTGCACCTCGGCGGGAAGGGGTCCGACAAGCTCGGCACCGGGTATGCCGATGATCTCGCTGATCTGCTGGAAGCCGATTTCAGCCTCGCCTCGGGCGACCACCGCCGCCGCACGCTCGCTGAGGATGCGGCGGCTCTTGGGCATAACCTCCGCCTCGATCCCTAGCCTCTTATAGAGCTCGGTCGAGATATAGACACCGCTCGCGCTCGCCGAGTAGGCGATAGACGATGCGCCCAAGAGGGTGCGGCGCAGCGCATCGACCGTCGATATGTCGGGCTTCGGCGCCCCGGCTCGCACGGCGACGCCGATGCGGGATTCGGCGAGGTCGACTCGGCTGTCAGGCCGAACCACGCTGCGAGCCGAGAAGTCGTCGAGCGCCGGGCGCGCAAGTATGATGATGTCGGTCGGCTCGCCGCGCGCGAGGCGCTGCGGAATGGCGTCTGGCGCATTGCCCATCGACGCGCCATACGCGCTGGCGACCTTCTTTCCCGTGATCTGCTCGAACCGAGGCGCGAGGATGTTGTACGCGGCCGTGAAACCGCCCGAGCAGATGACCCTGATCTCATCACTCTGCGCCCATGAGAGGCGGGGAAATGCCGGTGCGAGTGCCCCCAGCATAACAGTGCGGCGAGACAGCTTGAGCATATGTCCTCCCTAAGCAGCTGGCCGACACTGCGATGTTACTCTTCTCCTGTCATCGCGGCGAGAGCATTGTTCGGCACGCACGGTCGCCGATCCAGCAACATGCCTGAACATCCGTTGTTACCGGCGGTTCTCTTGCCAAACGCCTGCGCCGGACAGACATAGAAAGTGATCGCCGCCGGATGACCGGATCTGTTCCGCGCAAGAAGGACAATCCGGGCGTGCCCGTAACTCCCTCCGAACAAATCGAGTCGACGCATCAATCATTTGATGCGGGTCCCTCTTTCGTTCACATCCACGTGCGCAAGCCGGATGAAACCCCTGCTTCCGATCGCATCTTGTTTGCTCAGGTGCAAGAGGGCGTGCGCAAACACTGTCCCTAGATGATCATTCAATTTTCGACTGGCGGTCGCCGACGGGACGCCGCAGCACGTGGAAGCGCTCTTTACCTCAAACCGGACATGGCCTCGCTCTCAACCGGCTCCGTAAACTTCCCGACCCAACGTTCATGAGAATTGCGCCGCTGGTAGACGGCTTGGCGACACAAATGCGGAAACTCAGCGTGCTTCCAGCGATCGAAATCTTCGATCCGACATCCACGGTGCACGAAGGCCTGTGGACAGCTGACTCATCAATGAGCGTCTGCATGTACAGTTCGTCATGGGTGTGAAGAACGGGTTGCCGGCTCAGGAGCATCTGCTCGTCATCCCACTCGTGGAGCTTAAAAACGCATACTTTCAAAAGCGACCTGGACCGCTGTGGGGATCGGACGTCATCAATCCGAGGTCACGGACCGGGTGCTGGCACGTAGTGGGGATGGAATTCGGACCGGGCTTGAAGTTAAACGTCCGGATCACCAAACGACCTGCAAGCAATAATGCGGAGCTTGTGAAAATCGCCGCGGACATGTGCGCCAAACATAATGCGCGACCTGCATCACCTGCTGAAGCAAGGTTGCTTCTTGGAATGGCGGTCTAACCCGGTGCGCCTTCACTGTGATTGCCACTATGAGATAGCTTCGCCGCACAGTTGGAACAGTAACGCGAAAGTTCTTTGTGCACCCACCTCAGGTCAAGAAGAGCGTCGATTCGCTGCCCGTCACGGAATCGGCGCGGCCGCCGGACAATGTAAATTTGCAACCCCCGCCGTCTCACGCATCGCCCGGCACGTGATCGGGCTTCGGCCGGACCGCGAGCGCGTAGAGCTTGGGGCCGAACAGTGCGAGCGCCGCCAGCGCCAGGATGGTCGCCGACAGCGGCCGCGTGAAGAACACGGTCCAGTCCCCGGCGGAAATCGTCATGGCCTGGCGAAAGTTCTGCTCCGCCAGCGGTCCCAGGATCATTCCGATGATGACGGGAGCGGCAGGGAAATCGTAGCGGCGCATGAGGTATCCAATCCCGCCGATGAGATAGAGCAGGATCAGGTCCACCGGAGACTGGGTGATGCCATAGGTGCCGATGGTCGCGAACACGAGAATGCCGGCGTAAAGGAGCGGCGCTGGAATTTGCAGCAGCTTCACCCAGACCGCGATCAGCGGCAGGTTGAGCACCAGCAGCATGACGTTGCCGATGAACAAGGAGGCGATCAGGCCCCAAACCAGTTGCGGCTGTGACTCCAGCAGCAGCGGCCCCGGATTGATCCCGTAGCTCTGGAACGCGGAGAGCATGATGGCGGCGGTCGCCGAGGTCGGCAGGCCCAATGTGAGCATCGGCACCAGCACGCCGGCGGCCGAGGCATTGTTGGCGGCTTCCGGACCGGCGACGCCTTCGATCGCGCCCTTGCCGAACTCCTGCGGCGTGGAGGTGAGCTTCTTCTCGATGTAGTAGCTGAGGAAGGTCGGGATCTCGGCGCCGCCCGCGGGCATGGCGCCGATCGGGAAGCCGATGGCGGTGCCGCGCAGCCATGGCTTCCACGACCGCTTCCATTCCGCAGCCGTCATCCACAGCGAGCCGGAGAGCGGAATGATCTCGTCCTTGCCCAGCCGGTAACGCGAGGCGACGTAGAGCGTCTCGCCCACCGCGAACAGGCCGACCGCCACCACGATGACATTGATGCCGTCGAGCAGCTCCGGAAGGCCGAAGGTGAAGCGCGCCTGGCCGGTCTGCAGGTCGACCCCGATCAAGCCGAGCCAGATGCCGAAGAACAGCGCCGCCAGTCCTCGGACCGCGGAGGAGCCGAGCACCGCCGACACGGTCACGAACGCGAGCACCATCAGGGAGAAATAATCGGCCGGCCCGAATTTGAGCGCCCACTCCACCACGATGGGCGCGAGGAACGTGATGCCGAGGGTGCCGATCGTCCCGGCGACGAACGAGCCGATGGCGGCGGTCGCGAGCGCCGCGCCGGCGCGGCCGTTGCGGGCCATCTTGTTGCCCTCGAGCGCCGTGACGATGGTGGCGCTTTCGCCCGGAGTGTTGAGCAGGATCGAAGTGGTCGAGCCGCCATACATGGCGCCGTAATAGATGCCGGCGAACAGAATGAAGGCCGCGGTCGGTTCGACCTTGAACGTGATCGGCAGGAGCAGCGCGATCGTGAGCGCCGGGCCCAGCCCGGGGAGGACGCCGATCGCGGTTCCGAGCGTGGTGCCGACGAGGCACCACATCAGATTGATCGGAGTGAGCGCGACCGCAAAGCCGTTGAGGAGTTGCGAGAAGGCTTCCATGTCAGCCGCCCTCGGGACCTATCACCCGTTCGATCGCGTTCTCGACCAGTCCGGATCCGATATTGATGCCGAGCGTCTTGGCGAAGCCGATATAGGCAACGAGGGCGAAGGCTGCCCCGATCAAGGCATCACGCACGATCGCCCTGGAGCCGAAACCGCGCGCCACGCATACGAACAGGATCACCGATGCGATGGTGAACCCGGCGGAGGTGATCAGAAGAACGTTGAGGACGAGCCCGGCGACGATCCAGAGCAGTGCCGCTCGATCCGGCGTGACCTCCTTCTCTTCCGCGGGTTGCCAACCGCCCTGCACGGCATCGACCAGCAGCAGGATGCCGAGCATGCCGAGCGCGAGCGCGGTGATGATCGGGACGATGGTGGGACCCACCTGGGCGTAGATCGGCGATACCGGCATCGACAACGCCTGCCAGGCCATGACGATGGCGAGCGCCAGCACGCCGACGCCGATGATGGTTTCGCCGATCGCCGGCCGCACCCGCGCGGCCTGATGCTCCTGCGCGCCCCCGCTGGCCATGTCAGGCGAGCCCGAGTTCCTTGAGGATGCTTTCGATCCGCGCCGTCTCCGTTTCCAGAAAGGCCTTGTACTCGTCGCCGAACAGCGCGATCGGGGTCCAGTCGCGCGTCTTGCAGGCCTCGGCCCATTGCGGCGTCGCCGTCATCTTCTCCATCAATGCGATCATCGCCTTGCGCTGCGTGTCATTCACGCCGGGGGGCGCGAACACGCCGCGCCAGTTGAACAGCTCCACGTCGATGCCTTCCTCCTTCAGGGTCGGCGCGTCGATCCCCTCCTGGCGCTTGTCCGCCGACACGGCGATGATCCGCAACTTGCCGGCCTTCACCTGCTCGGCGAATTCACCGAAGCCCGAGATGCCGGCCGCGACCTGGTTGCCGAGCAGCGCCGCGGTCGCCGGCCCGCCGCCGGCGAAGGCGACATAGCTGACCTTGGTCGGGGGGACGCCGAGCGCCTTGGCGATCATGCCGAGGAGGATGTGATCGGAGCCGCCGGCCGAACCGCCGGCGACGGGAACCTTGGCGGGGTCGGCTTTCAGCGCGGCGGCAAAGTCCTTCGCGCTCTTGAACGGCGACTGCGCCGGCACGACCAGAGCCAGGAACTCGCCGGTGAGACGGGCGATCGGCGTCGCCTGCGCGAGCCTGACCGGGCTCTTGTTGGCGATGATGGCGCCCACCATCACCATGCCGCCGACCATCAGCGCGTTCCCCTGCCCCTTCCACTGGTTCAGGAATTGCGGCAGCCCGACCGCACCGCCCGCGCCGCCGACATTGGTGATCTGCACCCCTTTCACGGCGCCGGTCGCGCGCAGAACCTGCTCGATGGTGCGTGCGGTCTGATCCCAGCCGCCGCCGGGCGCGGCTGGCACGAAGATCTTGAGAAGGTCGATCGCCTGCGCGCGCGCGTCGCCGCTGGTCAGGAGCGCCAGCGGCAGAGCGGCGGCAGGAATCGACACAGCGCCGCGCAGGAGAACACGTCGGGTCAGCATGGCGTTCCCTTTCCAGGACGATATTCGATCGGCGCTCTGCGGCGCCTTGGCCGTTATGACGAAACCGACATTCCCCAGATGACTCCCGAACCGACGTGAAAATTAGCGCTTTTCCGGCTTCCCTGGAAGCCCGACGCGAGGCGCGCCATGGATGCGTGGTGCGCCCCACACAGCCGGAGTGCCGAGCTTACCAGCAACACATCAAAAACGAGACACCAAAAAAGGTCCGCGGAGACAGGAGGCAGGAATGGCGACTCCATTGCCGAATTCCGCACACGGAGACCAGCTCATATCTGCGACAGCTCGCGGTACCGCGCGGTTTTTGAGCGACCTTCATATGTGACGCGTTGGAGACGGACTGGCTGGTTGGGGCGGCGGGATTCGAACCTCTGCATCAGGAATTTGTCTTCCCGCTGGCTTCACTGCTGTTGTGTCTGCATCTGCTGTCACTCTTTGCGCCGCACGATAGCGCGACTTGCGCCGCTCTCGCGGTCTTTTTCGCCGGATCAGGTTACGCGGCGTTCAGCCAGGACCGAGGTATGCCGCCGCCCAGGGATACGATCTTCGCCCGCAAGATCATGATGGGCGCGATCGACCTGAATATGGACGAGATCGAGACCATGCTCGCGCCGGAAGGCAAGCTTGATCTCTCGGGGGGCCAGGAGCATGCAGAGACAATCTCGACCAGGCTGATGGCATTCCCGCACATGTTTCCACCCGCTACGAATCAATGGACGGCGGGAGCCGATCGGGACCCCGCGACGGATACGTTCGCTTCTCCGGATGTCTGGACCAATTTCGCGAATTTTTATCAACGAGCCGCAGAGGCTTCTAAGCTCGCCTTCGACGCGAGCCGCAAAAAACGAGGCAACGAATTCAAACTGCTCATTTCGCAACTGCGCACGGCCTGCAACGGATGCCACGCAAGCTTCATGAAAAGCGAATGACGGCGTTGCTAAGATATGACGTCCGCATCAACCATGCGAAGTAGCGGCAGCCGGTCATGCGCATGATCTCCAATGCGATGATGTGCCTCACAGGGGCGCGGGCTCCGCAAACAAACTTATCATCATCACGGCGCCAGGTAGGCAGCATGCCGCCAGCGGGTGTCATAGCCGACCAGATCGTCATCACGGAGAAATTCAGCCAAGCCATAAGTAGCTCCACTGAAATGCAGAAAGCGCGCCCGCTGGCTTAGGACGTCGGAGACGATCCTGCGGGCAGCTCAATGATTTTGTTTGCTGTTTCAACGCTGTCATACACGGATACCCGGACTATCGGGTGGCCTTTCTTAATCACCATTCCAGCTGTTTCGGCAGCTTCAGCCGTCGCGAATGACCGCTTTGTTTGCCTATCCACTTGGAGCAAGAATCGGCCGACCTCGGGTCGCTTGCTCTGCGAGAGCACTTCCTGCACCGTCTCTGGGGCAGGTTCCTCTGCTTCGCGCAGTTTGATTACTCGCGTCGCCATTCGGTGCTTGTTCCAGCTCAAAAATGATTCTTTAGGAACCGTTCGCTATTGAAGAACATAGCTGAGGAGTTTGCATCGGTCCAATAGAACATCTGGCACCGTCAAGGTCGGCTTGCATACGATGCAGCCCGAGGACGACGAGCATGTTCTCAAGTGAACTTCCCGGGCGTGGTCTTCACTCCCCGCGGCCAGTCAGTCCCTCCCGGCCCGATGTGGTTATCCCGCAATGCAAAACGCGCGGTACACGCCGCGGCGGGTTGGTGGTGGGGGCCTTGTGACCAAGCGTGGTGCAGCCCATATTAAGGCGGCTCAGGGAACATAAGGAAAAAGCAAATGACGTGGACAACCCCCACACTTGTGGAAATCTGCATTGGGCTCGAAATCAACGGCTACCTGCCCGCCGAGTTCTGATACGTTCGAACGAGATGATCTAAGGCCGCGCGGTCAACACCGAGCGGCCTTTATCTTTGCACGTTTCACCGGCGCGGCGTGGCAGCGGCATAGGAAGACAAGCGTTGAATGATGGAATTCGCGCTGTGGTCCTAATGGCCGTCCCAGCCGAGGGTGACGATGGGTGGCAGGTGGAATTCGAAAGGGACGACGGTCAGCGTCAGCGCGTACTGCATTTTCCAAGCAAAAAGGATGCTGAGCTTTGGATCGCCGATCCCAACTTGTAAGTAGCCGCGGGCTAACACCACCCGGCGCGGCGGCTTGGCAGTGGTGGGTGGGGTGGGCCTACTGAGAACAGCTACTCCGACAAGCAGCTTTGCACTGATTGTAATGTGTGAAGCAATCTTGGCTCGCAGCGCTTCGCTCGCACGAATGTTGAGCCGCGCACTTCGCCTCGCAAGCGCTATAGCATTGCCCGGATTTAGGAGTGTACGGCGCAGCGACCGCGGTGATCGCCATTCCTAGAACCGTTAGCGCTGTAATCGAAATCGCGAGTCCACACTGCAGCATGGAACGCTCCGTCCTCAAGGTGTCGCCTTTAGGATTGTACGCCGTCAGACTGGCTCGAAGAAATGTGCCGCGCCTTGGTTGTTGACAACCGCCGCGCCCGCCTACTGTGGCGGCCAGCGGCGGCAACCTTTCGGGTTGGGTGGCGCCGATCCAGGTAATATCGAAAGCAATACGGCAAGATCGGGGGAGCGCGTAGAGGCGTACTGAGGGAAACTATCAGCGTTCCTCCCTCGGACTTGGGCCGCTGCCGCATCGTCCCAACGCAGCGGCCCTTCTTTTCGTCCGCCCACCCGGCCGGCGCGGCGGCTTGGCGGTGGCGGTGGTGTGCGAGTTGGCTATGAGCGAGATGATCTTAGTGGCCTAAGGGACATCCGCGTCTCGCGTCCCATAATCCGCCTTATGGCTTCGAGAACTCTTGCCCTTCAAGTCAGGGCGGCGCGCCACAATCGCCTCCAGTTCGCCTTGGCTGTGCTGAACGCTCGTCCGTGGGTCGCTCGCGGGCTACCATCGCTTCTACTTGATGTAGCGAGCCCGACGCCGCTCATGCAGACGGCGCCGGGCCCTCCTTGGAGCGCGGGTGGAGTATGCTCCACTCACCCTCGTAATGTGAGGCTACGGCGCGACCTGGCTGGAGGCATGAGCTTGTCTCGCGGTGCAGCGAGAAGAACAAACCCCGCCCACAACAGGCTGTAATTGCTCTGTCGTAGAAATCTTGCGGTCAGTTCCTGGCAATAGAAAACCCCGGCCGCAGGTCAGACGGCCGGGGCTGTGCGCTTGCTAAGGATCGGACGGGGATGTCTCGCCCGACGCGGCTATCGTGGCGCGCGGAGGGTTAGTAATCGGTAAAGAAAAAGCCCCGCGGGTGAGGCGGGGCAAAGATTGGGATCGCGTCGGAAGCTAGCCAGCCGACCGCGGCGGATTTGGGGCGGCTCAGCCGTGAGTTCTACGCCACCGACAGCTCATTCTCCAACGCCACGCGCTCGAAGTCTTCGCCAGGGTGTCTGATACGGTATTCCGACGGCTCGAACCGGCCGCGCGACGCGGTGATCTTGGCAATAGCTGGCGGCGCTAGGATTGAGCGGACGACTTTGAGCGCGGGCATTTCATCAGCGGCACGCATGCGCACTACTGCGGCGAGGGGCACTTTAAAGCCGAATGCGGGCGTGCCAGATGGAGCGTACGCGATTCTGCAAAGTTTCGGGTCTCTATCTAATTGGCGCGCGCTCAGCCTCCCCGAAAAACCGGCTGCCGCTTCTCCGCAAAAGCGCGCTGCGCCTCTTTGGTATCTTCTGTTGAAGCAAGCGCAACTGTTTGGGATTGTTCAAAGCGATAACCCTCACGCAATGGCATATCCTCTGTGACATTGAAGGAGCGTTTTGCAGCCCGCACAGCAGAAGGGCTCTTGGCCGCAATTTCGTGCGCGATCCGTTGGGCGGTTTCGAGGAGCGCGTCCGCCGAAACGCATTCTGACACCACTCCCATTCGGTAAAGCTCGGGGCCGCTCATTCGCCGAGCGGTATAGATCAGGAGACGCGCGTCGGATTCCCGGAAGAAACGACGGACGTGACTCACGCCGCCAGCAAGCCCGACATCAACTTCGGTCATGGCGAGGTAGGCGACTTCGCTTGCGACAAGAATGTCGCAGCATAGCGCGAGCACGCAGCCGGCCCCGATGGCCGCGCCGTTGATCGCCGCGACAACCGGTTTTTCGCATTCCATGACCGCGTTGAAACTCTCCCGCACGATCCGATTGTGCCGGGGATAGGCTCCGATCTCTTGGCTGAGGCCAGGCCGCTCTTTGAGGTCGGCGCCAGCCGAGAACGTCTTGCCTTCACCCGTCAACACGATGGCGCGGACATCGGGGCGATCGCTTAGTACGTCGAAGATCGTGATGAGCTCCTCGCGAAAGCGGCGATTCTGCGCGTTCACCGGGGAGCGGGCCAGCCGAACCGTCGCGACGAAATCGGCCACGTCCACTTTGAAGCATTCGTATTCAGCCATGCCGGTGTCCTTCCGTGGGATTGTTAGAAGCTGTAGAATTGTGGGGGTGATCGCGCCGACGGCGCGAGCGGCGGGCTCGTAGTGCATCGCGTGTGGATGATCAGGAAGCGAACGAAAAGACCAAAGACGTGGGCGTGGCAATCGCAGGCGCCGTCAGGCAGCGTCCAATGCGGCATGTGCGGCGCGAGCGTTCCGGTCATGACGTGCGCGACGCTTTCGCTTTTGCCAGCCGGCATTTCGGTAGTGTCGTCAGGCCGCCGCTGCTCGGCAGGCACAGCGGCAGCTGCGCATCTGTTGGGATTGGAATTTCGTGTGCATTCAGCATCATCGAAACCATCGTGTAATAGCCGATGACCCCGGTCAGCTCGACCACTCCGCGGGCGCCCCAGCGAGCCATCACCGCCGCGTGCACCGGCCCGTCGACCCTTCCGGTCTCCTGCAGCAGGCGGGCAAACTCGTAAACCTCGGCTTCTGCGTCGTCCGCGAACGTCGGCTCCTCGCCTAAACGGATCGCTTCGATGCATGACGGATCGAGTCCGGCTGCCTCGGCGGCCTCGGCGTGGATGAGGAACTCAAGTTGGCTGTTCCAACGTCGTCCGGTGACGATGATCGCAAGCTCGTTCAGCTTTTTGGGCAAACAGGTCGAGAACCGCAGGTACTCACCCAGCCGGGACCATCGCCGCGCGAGGTCCGGGCTGTGGATCACTGCACGAAGCGGGCCGACCAGACGTCCGCGTACGCCCGAGACGATCTCGTCGTGGACCTCGCGTTGCTCGGACGTCATCTCGTCGACCGAGGGAAGGGGAAGACGTGCCATTTACAATTCTCGAGAGTCAGTTGTTCGGCGACAATCCCAGTTCCCGCAGGATCTCGTCGGTGTGCTCGCCTAGCAACGGCGGCGGACGATCGAACGCAAGCGATTCGTTGGCAAAATTCAAAGGGCTTACTACCTGCGGCACCGCTCCGGCCGCGGGGTGCGGAAGTTTCCGCAGCATCTGGCGATGCTGCACTTGAGGCTCGGCAAACACCTCCGGCACTGTGTTGATGGGAGAGCAGGGCACGCCCGCGGCGTCCAGCGCAGCGACTAGGTCGTGGCGCTGGCGGCCGGCGAATTCCGTGCGCAGCAGCGGATCCAGCAGCGGGTGGTTCCGCACACGCGCCGGATTGGTGGCGAAACGCTCGTCCTTTATCCACTCGGGGTGGCCCAGAATCTCGGCAAGCCGCCCGAACTGGCCATCATTTCCGACCGCCAGCGCGAAAAAACCGTCCGCGCATGGGAAAACATCCTGCGGCTGGATGTTGGGATGCCGGTTGCCACCGCGCTTGGGCGCGTTGCCCGATGCGAGCCAGTTCATCGCTTGGTTGGCGAGAAACGCCGCCTGCACGTCGAGCATAGCAAGATCAATGTAGTCGCCGTTGCCGGTCTCGGCGCGCCGCGCCAGGGCTGCCAGCACGCCGACTGCCGCGTACATGCCCGTCATGAGATCGACAATCGGCACGCCAACTTTCTGCGGACCGCCGCCGGGCGTGCCGTCGCGTTCGCCGGTGATGCTCATTAGTCCGCCCATCGCCTGGATCATGAAGTCATAAGCGGCGGCCTCTCGCTTCGGCCCTGTCTGTCCGAAGCCGGTGACCGAGCAATAGATGATCCTCGGGTTGACGGCCTTTAGGCTTTCGTAGTCGAGGGCGAAGCGCCTGAGGGTGCCGACCTTGAAGTTTTCTAGCACGATGTCGGAACGCGCCGCGAGCGCGCGCACCACAGCCTGGCCTTCCGGTTTGTCGAGCTCCAGGGTGATCGACCGCTTGCCGCGATTGACCGACAGATAATAGCCCGCCTCTTTCGTCGGCTGGCCGGATGCATCCTTGAGGAAGGGCGGTCCCCAGGTGCGCGTGTCGTCGCCGACGCCCGGGCGTTCGACCTTGATGACGTCGGCGCCCAGGTCAGCCAGGACCTGCGTGGCCCAAGGCCCGGCCATGATCCGGCTGAGATCGAGCACGCGGATATGCGAAAGCGGGCCGGCCATTCAATCCTCCACCACTTCTGTTGCTTTGGCCGATGGTCGTTGTGCAAACGATGCGTGCCAAGCTGCGATCTGCGGATATCCGCCGCGCCAGCCGAGATCGACGAAGCGAAAATCCAGATATGAAAGGCCACAACCCAGGGCGATGTGACCAATGCCGAACGGTGCGCGGGCGAGCGACGATGCCTCCTGCTCCAGAAACGTCAGTGTGGCATGGTACTTCTCGGCAAAGGCATCGAGCAGCTGTTGCGACGGCTGCGGCCGCTCGCGCTCGTGGCGCCAGAGCAGCAGGAAGTCGAGAAAGCCGTCACCGAGCGCCTGGCGACGGAGCGCGGTCCAGCGCGCGGAACCCATTGCCGGAAACAGCTTGGGTCGATCATGCAGCGTATCCAGATACTCGCATATCACCCCGGAGTCGTAGAGCGGCGAACCGTCGTCTAACACCAGGGTTGGAATCTTGCTCAACGGGTTGTCCGGCAGAAGAGCGGCGTTCGGCGTCTTCATGGCGACGACGGTCCGCACGCAGGTCAGGCGATCGACGAGCCCGGCTTCGTGCGCAAAAACCATGACCTTGCGCACAAACGGCGACCGTGGCGACCAGTGTAACTTCATCTCGCAACTCCAAAATGCCCTATTTCAATTTCATGTCGATGCGGATCATGTCGCCGCGATAAAGCCCCTCGCCAACAAACACCAGGCAACCCGAGCGATCCACCACCGACCGGTGGACGATGCCGATCGGCGCATTGAGCGGTACATCGAGCCGCTCCGATGTCTCGACGTCGGCGGCGCCAATGGTGAGTGTCTGCCGCGCGTCCTTGATCTTCAGGCCAGGAATGTCGGCCACCAGCCGCAGCGCTGTCTTGGATTGCAGATCCTTCTTTGAAATACGCCCCCTCAACCGCTCATCGATATAGAGCCGCGCGAGCAAGAACGGTTCGCCGTGCCGCGCGTGCTGGCGGGTAAGGCGCCGGTATGACGGCGCAAGCGTGCCGATCGGGTGGGGGACCGTCGGGGGCTGAAAGCCGTGCTCGTCGGAAAGCACCTCGATGACTGCCTCCTCGCGCGCGGCGAGCAGCCCGGACCAATCGGTCGCGACCTCGCACCAGAGCTGCTGGCGTGGCCGCTGGCGGACGAAGGTACCCTTGGCGCGGTAGCGCTCGATGAGGCCTTCGGCTTCCAGCATGTCGAGAGCTTTCCGGACGGTCGCGCGGGCCACGCCGCATTCGGCCGTCAGGTCATCCACGGTGGGAGTCTGCTGACCAATAGCCCAGTCGCCCGTTTCGATGCGCCGCCGAAACAGGCTCGCAAGCTGGATGTAGCGGGAGACGGCACTGCGATCCAAATCGATCGAAGGTTTCCGTCGTACGTATCTCATGTCATTCACCGGGGGATCGGGCGTGCGCAGTGTCCGCCAGTATCACTCCACCATGGCGCCGACGTCCTTTGCCAGGCCGCCCCATTGGTTGAGTTGGGTGACGAGGAATGCGCCGAACGTCTCGGGCGTGCCCTCCTTGACGATATAGACGCCGAGCTTCATGAACGACTCTTCAATCTTCGGATCCGCCATCCCTGCCGCGATAGCCTTGTCCAACGCGTCGACAATCGGGCGCGGTGTTCCCTTCGGCGCCAGCACGCCGTACCAGTTCTCGGACCGTACGGTGGGGAAGCCGGCCTCAATCGATGTGGGAACATCCGGCAACACTGGGAGCCGCTTGTCGGTGGCGATGACCACCGGCACCAGCAGCTTGCCGAGGATCTGCGGCAGCACCACCGGGCCGTCGCCAAACATCAAATCGACCTGCCCGCCGAGCAGATCGTTGACGGCCGGAGCAGCCCCGCGATAGGGCACATGCAACGCGTCGATGCCGGTCTCGCGCTTGAGAAGCTCCGCCGCCAAGTGCGGAAGGCTGCCGTTGCCGGCCGATGCGATGGTGAGCTTGCCCGGATTGGCTTTGCCGTAAGCCACCACCTCGGCGAGCGTGCTGAGTCCCAGTTTTGGACGAGCCACCAGCACCTCCGGCATGAGGGAAACCAGGCGGATCGGGGCGAGATCCTTCAGAGGGTCGTAGGGAAGATTGGGCGAGATCTTCGGCGCAATGGACATCGGGCCCATCAAGCCGAGCAGCAGCGTATGGCCGTCCGGCGCGGATTTCGCGACGCTGTCCGAACCGATCGTACCGCCGGCGCCGGCCTTGTTCTCTACCACGACCGTCTTCTTCAGCGCCTTGGTCAGCGCGTCAGCCACAGTGCGGCCAACGAGATCCGTCGGCCCGCCGGCAGGATAGGGCACCACGATCCTGATGGTTTTGGTCGGGTAATTCTGGGCTTGGCCGGCGGTCGTCAGGGCGACCAGCGATACGGCAAAGCCAAGCACAAGGAAGACAAAACGGTTCATGGAATATTTCCTCCGCAGGCGAGCTCTGCGCCGCCGTGGCGGCCGATATGTCATAAAGCTGACCTATAGGTCAATATGCACGTTGACAGGTCAGGCCTGCAAAGAATAGGTATCGGACCAATAGGTCATATCTCTGGCCTTTAGACGGGGACATCGAACCCCGTCCGGTCAAAGGGAGGATTTGATGCGGTCACTCTTGCGATCCTTGCCTCTGGTCTCCGTCCTGGCCACGGGTTTGGCCGGTTCAGCAGAGGCCGCCGAACGCCGCGCCGATCTTGTGCGTTATGGCGACGTGCAGATCGAAGTTGTTTCGGAGGGCGAGGGCCCTGCCGTCGTTCTGCTGCCGTCGCTTGCGCGGGATTCCGACGACTATGATCAGGTCGCGGAGGGCCTCGCGGCCACGGGGTTTCGCGTGTTGCGCCCAAAGCCGCGCGGGATCGGGCGCAGCATCGGCCCAATGGCGAATATCACCCTGCATGATTTCGCGCGCGATATTGCCGAAGTCATTGAGAGGCTAGGCAAGGGACACGCCGTCATCGTCGGCCACGCCTATGGCAACTGGGTCGCCCGCATGACCGCGGCCGACCATCCGAACTTGGTGCGGGGCGTCGTCATTGCGGCAGCCGCCGCCAAGCAATACGCGCCCGAACTGACCACGGCGGTCACCAACGCTGGAAATCTTTCGCTTTCGAATGAGGAGCGTTTGGCGGCCTTGCGATTTGCGTTCTTTGCTCCGGGTAACGATCCAACGGTTTGGCTGCATGGATGGCACCCTGAGATCCGCAACAGCCAGCGCGCGGCCGTCGCCGCCGTGCGGCAGGACGAATGGTGGTCCGGGGGCACGGCTCCGCTGCTCGACCTCCAAGCGGAGCTGGATCCCTTCAAGCCGGAAGCCAAGCGCAACGAAATGAAGGACGAGTTTGGCGAACGCGTCACCGTAATGGTGATCCCGAATGCCAGTCATTCCCTGATCCCGGAACAGCCCAAGGCGGTCGTCGAGGCGCTGACGACCTGGATCAAGGGACTCCCCTAGCGGGCGGAGAGTAGCCGCCGAACTCGATCGCAAACCCGTGCGGAGGAAACAAATGTCCCGGTTCATTGCATCTATCGTCGCTCTCTTGCTGACAAGTCTTTCGGATGCGAAAGCCTGGCCAGATCAGCCGGTCAAGATGGTGGTGCCTTTCGCAGCTGGCGGTACGACCGATGTGATGGCGCGGATTGTCGCCGAGCGGGTGGCGGCGCTGCTAGGGCGACCGGTCATCATCGAAAATGTCCCGGGCGCCGGCGGCAACAGCGGCGCGACCCTTGTCAGCAAGTCTCGCGCCGACGGTTACACGATCCTGATGGCCACGCCTGGCCAGGCGGCGATGAACCAGTTCATGTACAAGCGCATGCCCTACGACACGTCGGCTTTCGTGCCGTTGGCCTATATCGCGTCCGTGCCCAGTGTGCTGGTCATCAGTCCTACGTTGGACGTGTCGTCAACCACCGACTTTCTGGCGAAAATGAAGGCCCGGACCGGCGGCGCGAATTTCGGCAGCGCGGGCATGGGCTCGACCGGCCACCTTGGCGGGACCCTGCTATCGATGCAGACCGGCTTGAACGCCCAGCATGTTCCCTATCGCGGCAGCGCGCCAATGCTCCAAGACCTTTTGGCGGGCAACATACAGTTCACCATTGATACCGTTCCGGGCGTGATGAGCTTCATCACTTCGGGTACGATTAAGGCTTTGGCTGTCACCGGCAAATCGAGGTCACCCGCCCTGCCTGAAGTGCCGAGCAACACCGAAGCGGGAATTCCCGACGTAGAGATGGCGAGCTGGCTAATGCTCCTTGCGCCCGCCGGAACGCCCCAGCCGATCGTCGACCGGATCAACGCCGAGACAAACTCCGCTCTGAAAGAGCCGGAGCTGCGCGACAAGATCCTGAAACTCGGCGCCGTGCCCGAAGGGGGGTCTCCGCAGAGAGTCACCACTTTCCTCCGCGGCGAGACTGAGAAGTGGAAACGCGTCATCGAGACGGCCGGCATCAAGGTCGAGTGAGATAATCCGAGGGCATCATGAACGAGCAGGTCGCGCCACTCCCGCGTGAAGTTTCGGTCGCCGTAATTGGCGCAGGCACGATGGGCAGCGGTATCGCACTGGTGGCGGCCACGGCAGGCCATTCTGTTCTCATCTATGACGGCGCGCCCGGTGCCGCGGAGGCAGGTTGCAAACGGCAGCGCGCCGATCTTGAGCGGCTTGTCACGCGCGGCAAGCTGACTGCAGCGGAGTGTCAGGACCGGCTAACCCGGCTGCAACCTGTCGAAAGCCTGAGTGCGCTTGCGGGCGCCGGTCTAGTGATCGAGGCGATCGTCGAGAACCTGGACATCAAAGTGGATGTGCTGAGGAAAGTCGAGGAGTTGACCACCCCGAAAACCATCCTTGCGACCAATACGTCCTCCCTCTCCGTGACGGCATTGTCGTCTCGGATGGACCGTCCGGGCCGTGTAGTGGGAATGCACTTTTTCAATCCGGCGCCGAGTCTTCCTTTGGTCGAGGTGGTCAGCGGCCGGCTTACCGAGCGGCCTGTCGCGGAGACGATATTTGCGACGGCGAAGGCCTGGGGAAAAACACCTGTGCATTGCGCATCATCTCCGGGCTTCATCGTCAACCGTGTGGCCCGGCCATTCTATGGCGAGGCATTGCGTTTGATTTCGGAGCGCGCGGCGTCTCCGGCTACGCTGGATGCTGTCCTTCGTGAGACAGGCGGCTTTCGAATGGGTCCATTCGCGCTGATGGACCTGATCGGCCATGACGTGAACTTCGCCGTCACCCGCTCGGTCTACGAGGGCATGGCGCAGGATCCGCGCTACAGACCCTCGTTGGTGCAGGAGGAACTAGTGAACGCCCGCCTGCTCGGACGCAAGAGCGGTCGCGGCTTTTACGACTATGCCAAGGACGCCCCGCAAACCCTTCCGGCGGATTATGCACCCGGTCCGACGCCCGCCGAAATCGTTGTCGAAGGGGATCTCGGACCGGCGGCGGCTTTGGTCGGCTTAGCGCGGGATGCGGGTATCGCCGTGATCGTCCGCGAGGGGGCCGGCCTGATCCGAATTGACGACACAATTCTGGCGCTCACCGACGGCCGGACCGCAACTGAGCGGACAATTTCGGACGGGTCGCCGGCCGTTCTGTTCGACCTCGCGCTGGACTATGCGGCGGCCACCCGTATGGCGATCGCACGATCCGACCAAGCTGATGACACCGCGCTCGCGCAAGCGGCCGGCTTTTTCCAGGCACTCGGCAAGACGGTTTCGGTCGTCGACGATGCCCCAGGCCTTATCGTGATGCGGACGGTGGCGATGCTCGCGAACGAAGCCGCCGATGTCGTGCATCAAGGCGTCGCCAGCGCGGCCGACGTCGATGTCTCGATGCTCAAAGGTGTCAATTATCCGCGGGGTCCGCTTGCGTGGGCGGATGCCATCGGATCAGCCCGCATCGCCGGAGTGATCGACGCTCTCGCCAGAGTCTACGGCGAGGATCGCTACCGGAATTCGCCATTGCTGCGTCGCCGGGCGCTGACCGGGTTTCCGTTTCATCAATCGAGCTAGGTTATGACCATGAGACAGGATGCTTTCATCTGCGACGCCGTTCGCACGCCGATCGGTCGCTATGCGGGCGCGCTCTCGAGTGTCCGCGCCGACGACCTTGCTGCGGCCCCGATTTCGGCGCTGATGGCTCGACATCCGCAACTGGATTGGGCACGCCTCGACGATGTTGTTCTCGGCTGTGCCAATCAGGCCGGCGAGGACAACCGCGACGTTGCGCGAATGGCCGCTTTGCTGGCGGGGCTGCCGGTGGAGGTGGGTGGGGCGACCGTTAACCGACTGTGCGGTTCCGGTCTCGAAGCCGTCGCCGTGGCGGCGCGTGCGATCCGCGCGGGCGATGGCGAGTTCTATATCGCCGGCGGTGTCGAGAGCATGAGCCGCTCGCCTTTCGTCATGCCGAAGATGGAGGAAGGATTTTCACGCCACGTGGAGATCGCCGACACCACGATCGGATGGCGGTTGGTGAATCCAAAAATGAAGGACGCATACGGAGTCGATCCGCTCGGCATCACCGCAGAGAACGTCGCTGAGGAATATCAAATCAGTCGTGCCGATCAGGATGCGATGGCGCTACGCAGCCAACAGCGCGCGGCTCGTGCGAAAGCAGAGGGACGCTTCGCCGAGGAAATCGTCCCGCTGACGGTGAAGACTGGAAAGAAGACGATGGAGGTAGCAGACGACGAGCACCCCCGGCCGGAAACCACACTGGAGCAACTGGCTAAGCTTAAACCTGTGTTCCGCCCGGGAGGCACCGTAACGGCCGGCAACTCCTCGGGGATCAATGACGGCGCGGCCGCCATGATCATTGCGTCCGAACGGTTGGCTGTCCGGCTGGGCTTGACGATCAGGGCGCGGGTAGTGGGCGTCGCCTCGGCTGGAGTCGCTCCCCGCGTGATGGGCATTGGTCCGGTGCCGGCGACGAGGAAGCTTCTGGCGCAACTCAATATCGATGTCGGAGAGGTCGACATCATCGAACTTAACGAAGCTTTCGCCGCCCAGGGCGTCGCGGTGCTGCGCGACCTCGGCCTGCTGGAGGATGGGGAACATATCAATCCGAACGGAGGCGCTATCGCCCTCGGGCATCCTCTTGGGATGAGCGGTGCGCGGCTGGTGTTGACCGCTACTCGGGAGTTGGAACGACGCAAAGTGAAACGGGCACTTTGCACCATGTGCGTCGGCGTCGGCCAGGGTATTTCCGCCATCATCGAACGCGTCTGATTGGGAGCCGTCATGCCGGAAATAGGACCGAAACACCAACCCGTTCTCTGTCGCCGCGATGCGGACGGAGTGGCGGTGGTTACCATCGACCGCCCGGAGCGTCGGAATGCGCTCAACCTCGAGGTGAAGAGCCGCATCGCGGAGGTGGTGTCCGAGCTTGTTGCTGACGACACCGTGCGTGTGATCGTGCTGACGGGCTCGGGTGACTATTTCGTCGCCGGCACCGACATCGCAGAGATGGCCACGATGACGCCGGCGCAACATGTGACGCTAGGCACTGATCATGTCTTCAACGTGATGCGCCGCTGCCCCAAGCCTCTAATCGCCGCGCTGGAGGGCTACGCCCTCGGTGGTGGCTGCGAGCTCGCGCTGACATGCGACATGATCATCGCTGGCCGAAGCACCAAGTTGGGTCAACCTGAGATCCGAGTGGGTATTATGCCGGGCGCCGGCGGTACGCAGCACCTCCTACGCACGATCGGTAAATATCGAGCCTCGAAAATGGTTTTGACCGGCGAGCCGGTAGCCGCACCTGACGCGCTGGCGATGGGCCTGTTGTCCGAGATGGTCGAGGACGGTCGGGCCCTATCACGCGCGCTCGAACTGGCCAAAACGATCGCAGCTATGCCCCCACTAGCGGTCCGGGCCATCAAGGAGGTTATGCATCTCGGCCAAGACGTGCCGTTGGAAACGGCGTTTGCTCTGGAGCGCAAAGCCTTCGTTAAGCTGTTCGACAGCGCCGACCAAAAAGAAGGCATGAACGCATTCCTGGAGAAGCGGAAGCCCTTGTTCAGGGGATGCTGAAGCTTCCGGAGATCAGCAGCCGTTTGCAGCGTGGCCGCACATGCTGCTTGAAATTCAGACCGAAGCCAGCGCGGGCCATGTGGACTCAAACGATTCCTATCGTGTTCGGCATGTTTGACGCAGTCACGTTGGGGAACAGAGAGGCGACATCCATGGACCAAATCCCCCCGGTGATTGGTAACAAAGACTGCCCCAAGCCGGCCTATGGTGATGTGGGCACCCTGATCATGGGTCCCGAAGACACACGAGGACAAAGCTGTTCTCGCCGGACAAGGTGCACTATGACACTCATCGCGTTCGCCGGTGCTGTCTGGGCTTTTTGCTTCCTGGCAACAGCGATCGCCGAAGAAAAAATGTTCAGCACCGCTGCTAACGGCGTTCCGGAGACGCCCAAGACGCTTGTGCAGGAGATCGCTGCGATCGAAGCTCAGATCGACGCGATCCAGGAAGCCGCCATTGCGGGCATTCCGTCGCTCCTGCCGGGAAGTCCGCAGCGCCTGCAAGCGTTGGGCAAGCTCTTGTTCTTCGACAAGGAGCTGTCCGTCAATCGCAACGAGGCATGTGCGTTCTGCCACATGCCGCAGACGGGCTACCAGGGCGCCTTTGAGAGTCTCAATGTAAGCAGCGTGGCGATGCCTGGATCGGTACGCACACGCTTCGCTTTACGGAAGCCTCCCAGCGCGGCTTACGCCGCATTCTCTCCTCCGCTCTACTACGCCGAGAAGCCTGGCGAAGGAAAATGCTCGCAATGCTTCATCGGGGGAAATTTCTGGGACCTGCGTGCAACGGGACTGCGGTTGCACAGCCCGACCGCCATGCAAGCGCATGGATCGCCCCTCAATCCGCTGGAGATGGCAAATCCCGATCCGGCGGTCCGGTCGGCTCGCGTCATCGCCAGCAGTTGAATGGCGAGTTCATTTCGGCCTTGTTGCGAGACTTTCGGCAGGGCGGCGCGAAGGCGATTGAGCGTGTGCGCCGGACGCAGCCTGCAGCGTACATGAAAATATGCGCGCTGCTCGTGCCGAAGGAGATGAAGCTCGAGCATTCTGCCGGGATTAAGAGCCTGACCGATGAGCAATTGGAACAAGCGATTGCCGCCCTCGAGGCAATGATTGCGGCTCAAGCCAGTGAGGGGGCGAAGGTAGTTGAGGGAAGTGCAGCGCCTGCCGCACTCCCCGCTCCCGAAGCGCAGTCCTCCGAGGAGGCACTGGAGGCTAAGCCCAAGCGCAAGACGAACCGGTTGATGATGGAGGCTGACACCGCGATTGGCCCGCGCGAGCGCAAGCCGCGCAAGGTGCCATCGCCTGCAAGCACCTAACATCCCAATGGCTGGCCGCGACACGCGGCGGGTCGGGTCTGCAGACAGGCAAGACCTCGTCACATGCTGGATTGTGCGGTACGCAGGTCGCTGATGCCGCCAGACATAAACCATTGGGATGCGACCGGACTAATGACACTGTACAGAAAATGTTCAAAAACGTTTCTGAAAGGGGGTAGCCTTTTTGTGGGAAGGCGTTTTTGCAAAAAAAATTCCGGGCGCGAGGGCCGCGTCTTGTCGTGCAGGAGGCCTTCGATGCCTTCCTTCATGAACCATTCCTGCCAGCGCCAGACGCAGGTCTTCGACCAGCCGGTCCGGCGCATGATCTCGTTGGTGCCAACACCGTCGGCCCTCGATCGCCGCCCGCCAAGCGTGTTTCTGCGAGGCCTTACGGTCCCTGGTGATCGCTTCAAGTCGGCCGCGGGGCGCGGCCTTCCGCCCCGAGGGGGGGATGCGGGAGCGACTGGCGTCACCATTTGCGACTGGAAGATCGATCGTGCGAGCTACGTCGCGACGCCTGTCATGAGCGACGGCCGCGATGGCCCCCCCCTTGAGCTGCGCGGGCTGTTTGAGCAATTTTTGCGCGAGGTGAGTTAGCAGCGATGTGCGTAGTAACTTGAGCTACGTCGCTAGCCTCGTGGCCGGGTAGCCGCCTGTTGCGCGGCTATATGCGGTTCGCCTCGAAAGCGGACGTAAATTATGGCATCGCTGGGTGTCGCGAAGTTGCCAGGACTCCTGCACCGCAGCAAACGACGCGCACGGGGTTGCGATTAGCGGGGTTCAAGCGGGAGCGGCAGCGAGGCGCTGCACCGGCTTCTCCACAATCGGCAGATTGATCGCCGCTGACAGGAGGCCAAGTAGAATCGAGAGCCACCAGACCAAGTCGTAGAATCCGGTGCGCTCGAACAGCACGCCGCCAAGCCACACGCCGAGGAAACCGCCGATCTGGTGGCTGAAGAAAGCAAAGCCGAACAGCATGGCGAGCCAGTGAGCGCCGAACATGACGGTGACGAGGCCCGAGGTGGGCGGCACGGTCGAGAGCCAGAGCAGGCCCAGCACTGCCCCGAAGATCAGGGTCGCGGCCGCGCTCGGTGGCAGCATGATGAAGGCGAGGATCGCCACCGCGCGTGCAAAATAGATGATCGACAGGAGATAGCGCCTGGGCATCAAAGCCGAGAGCCAGCCGGCCGTGATCGCGCCCACCATGTTGAACAGCCCAATCACGCCGAGCGTCCAGCCGCCGATTTCCGCGGCCAGTCCGCGGTCGACGAGGTAGGCCGGCAGATGCACTGCGATGAAGAAGATCTGGAAGCCGCAGGTGAAAAAGCCGAGCACGAGCAGCCAGTAGCTGCGGTGGCCGAGTGCCTCGGTCAGCGCTTGCACTAGGGATTGCTGTGGCGCGGTTGCCGCCGCCGTTGCGCCGTTAGTTCGGGGAGCCGCAAAGGCGAGCGACAGCGGAATGATCAGAAGCACGATCGCGGCGAAGATCACGAGCGTGTGCCGCCAGCCATAGCCGTCGATCAGCGCCACCGCGAGTGGAGAGAACAGGAATTGTCCGAACGATCCGGCCGCCGTGCCGGCGCCGAAGGCGAGCGACCGCCACTGCGGCGGCATCAGCTTGCCGAATGCGCCGATCACGACGGTGAAAGAGGAGCCGGCCAGCCCGAAGCCGATCATCACGCCGGCACTGAGGTGGAGCATCGCCGGCGTTCCGGCATAGGCCATCGCGGCGAGGCCCAGCGCGTAGAGGACCGCGCCCACGCTGAGCACTAGCGCGGCCCCGAAACGATCCGCTATCGCGCCCGCGAAGGGTTGGGCCGCGCCCCACAGCAGCATCTGGATCGCGAGCGCGAGCGCAAAGACGTCGCGGCCCCAGCTATGCGCGCTCGACATCGGCGTGAGGAGGAAGCCCATTCCCGAACGCGGGCCGAAGCCCAGCATCCCGATGAGGCAGCCGCACGCTAGAATGACGCCAGCGAAGTGCGGCAATCGAGCAATGCGTGCCATGGTAGGCTTCCTCCAAGAGCGACTGTAGGGGAGAGGGCAGCGCGCGATCTGCGTCACTGCCGAGTGACGACAACCTCGAGGTATTCGCTCGGTACGACCATCGTCTTGTCGCCGGAGCGGTTGAACCGCTTGATCAATTCAAACAGATCGTCCGTCAGCGCCGTCCGCGTCTCGGGGTCGAGGGCGCCGAACGTCTTCAGGAGCGGGCCGTAATAGCTCTTGAATACGTCGAGCCAGTGCTGAGCAGAGCGGTAACGAAACACGAAGTCGCGCTGCTCGAGCTGGATCGAGGAGGCCTGCGCGCCAAAAAATTCGGTGATGCGCGCGCCGGTGCCCCAGAGCGCCGGCGACTTGACGCCTGCCGGCGGCGGCATGTACTTGCCGATGGTCTTGAACAGCTGCCCGATGAAGCCGTCCGGCGTCCAGTTGGCAAGGCCGATCTTGCCGCCCGGCTTGCACACGCGTACGAGCTCGGCGGCGGCCTTGTCCTGGTCCGCTGTGAACATGACGCCGAACGTGGAAACCACCGCGTCGAAACTGGCGTCGGCGAAAGGCAGCGCTTCGGCATCGGCCTCGCGAAACTCGATCGCGAGCCGCTCGGCCGCCGCGCGCTCGCGGCCGCGTTCGAGCAAAGCGGGCACGTAGTCCGTCGAGACGACCTCGCACCAGCGCCGCGCCGCCGCCAGCGTGACATTGCCGTTGCCGGCCGCCACGTCGAGGACCTTTTGTCCCGCACGCAGGTCAAGCGCCTCGCATAGCGTCTCGCCGACGATCTGCAACGTCGTGCCCACGGTGGCGTAGTCGCCGGAGGACCAAGCGCCCTGCTGGCGGGTTTTGACCGCGCTGAGGTCGGGTAGCGTCGGGGCAGGCACCACTTGCGCCGCAGCGGATGTGGGGCTCATGTGTGGCTCCTTTGGTTAATTTGCGACTTGCGTAGCCAAATATCCCGATGCGACGAGCAAGACTTGAACAGGTGCTGGATTTGTCCTTGAGATATTCTTGACTATCGCCTGAGGCGCGCTGGTTTTGCAGGACCCTGGCTATGCAATTTCACTTCGGAAATCATGTGCTTGACGTCGGGCGCCGCGAGCTGCGTCGCGGTTCCGAGCCCATCGCTGTCGAGCCGCAAGTGTTCGATTTGCTATTGTACCTTTTGCAGAACCGCGATCGCGTAGCCAGCAAGGACGATCTAATCGCTTCAATCTGGGGCGGCCGGATCGTGTCGGATTCTACCCTGACCAGTCGCATCAAGAGCGCGCGAAACGCGGTTGGCGATAGCGGCCGAGACCAGAAACTGATCCGCACCATCGCGCGCAAAGGTTTCCGCTTCGTCGGCGCCGTGAGCATCCAAGAGGACGGTGCCGAACCGGCCTTCGGCAACCGCAAACCGCCGTACATCCACGAGCAGTCGCGTCCGGCGTTGTCGCCGCCCGACCGCCCAACCATCGCCGTGCTCCCCTTCGTCAACATGAGCGGCGATCCGGAGCAGGCGTATTTCTCCGACGGCATTAGCGAAGACATCATCACCGCCCTGTCCAAGCTCCGCTGGTTCTTCGTGATCGCGCGCAACTCTTCGTTCATCTTCAAAGGCAGAGCCGTCCACATGAAGCAAGTCGCTGAGGAACTGGGCGTCGGCTATGTGGTCGAGGGTAGCGTGCGCAAGGACGGCGACCGTGTACGCATCACGACGCAGCTCAGCGACGCCGCCACCGGCACCCAGATTTGGGCGGAGCGATACGACCGGGACCTTGTCGACGTGTTCGCGGTTCAGGACGAGATCACTGAGGCCATCGTCGCCGCGATCGAGCCGCAGCTCTATGCCGCGGAGAACTTTCGCGCCAATCGCAAACCCCCGGATAACATGGACGCATGGGATCTGGTGATGCGGGCGCTGTCGCACCACTGGCGGGTGACGCGACAGGATAACGTGGTCTCGCAGGCGTTGCTCGAGAAGGCGACCGCCATCGATCCGAACTACGGCCAGGCGCTCGGCTTGCTCGCCGCTATCCATACGTTTAGTGCCCACATGGGTTGGGAGGATATGGCGACAGCGGCGCCGATCGCCGAGCGCGCGGCGTTAGCGGCGATCCTGGCCGACAGCGAGGACCCCTGGGCGCATTATGCATTGGGGTGCGTCTATCTATTCAAGCGACGCTTTGACGACTCGCTGGCTGAGTTCGTGTTGTCGCTCCGACTCAATCCGAACTTCTCGTTGGCCCAAGGTTACTATGGCCTGGCACTGTCTTATATCGGCCGCTGGGAAGACGCCAACTTGGCTGCGCAGCGCGCGTTGCGGCTGAGCCCACGCGATCCGTTGTCGGCGATTTATTACGGCATCGCTGCCTACGCCCAATTCGTAGGACGCAACTACGACGAGGCGATGCGGCTGGCGTACGAGGCCATCCGACATCGCAGCGATTTCGTTGGCGCCCACCGGGTACTGACCGCCGCCGCGGGCATGGCCGGACATGGTGATATAGCCGCAGACGCATTGCAGGAACTGCGCCGCGCCCAACCCAATATTTCACTCGCCTGGATCGCAGACCAAATGCCGATCAAACAGGATGCTGAGCGTGAACACTATTTGGAAGCCTTTCGCCGCGCCGGCTTGGATTAAAATCCGGCCCAAGGCGATGCTACGGCCGCGGGCTATCGCATATGGCTTTGCCCTTGTTGTATTCGCCTCGATCGAGGGTAAGTCCTAGCGCCGTCGACACACGTCTACCGAATCGAACCCAGAACAAAACCGAATCCAAAGCGGAACGACTGAGTTGCCTCTCCGATCCGATCCATCCCGCAAGGTGCAGTATGGGCGCAACTTTTCCATATGCGATAGCCCTGCGGGTGCGGGGGGTAAAACAAAGCAAGGTTTTGTTGCGCGCAGAGCCTCCAAAAAAATGGATTTTTTTAGGCCCCCACCCCTCCCAGCCAATACGGTTTTCAGTTTCCAACGCTTGTTTGAATTTTTGAATTTAATTCGAAATTTGGCGTTAGCTGCCCGGTGATGTCTTGAAGAAATCGCGATGCGGAACTCCTCGAAGATCCATTGTGCCAGATCGATCAGCCGCCAACGCACCACGCCGTGGACTGCCGGAATCGGCCCACTCTCGATCATGCCGGCGATGGCTTGGCGCTGGACGTCGTTGAGCTTGGACGGTTGCCCCGGCGACTTTCCGTTCAGCAGACCGTCAGGGCCCCGCTCGTTGAAGTGCAACACCCAATCTCGGATGATCTGAAGCCCGACACCGCCAATCATCGCCGCCTCAGTGCGCGTCGCGCCATCATAAATTGCGGCGAGCGCCAGAAGCCGACGGGCCTGAGGGCCGTCTTTCGTCTTCTTCGCCAAACCACGCAGTTGGGACGCACCAAAATCTCGGCGCAATGGTATCGGAGCCGACATGACGAACCTCCTCGGTTCGCCATGTTGAATCAGACTCGTGCGCATCCGGGCTGCGACTGATGCAGCGGGCCAGTTCGGCAGGTGCGTATTGGATGGCCCACATATCGCAGTCGCCAACGACGTAGTATCGATAACTCGACCTCGTCTTCTCCTGAAAAGATCTCGTCTGGGATACTTGGGGCGACTTCAGCCTGACGCGTAGAGCGAAGCGAAACAGACGAAAAGCAGCGCGTTGGCGAAGATGGCGCCCGCGATGCCAAAGCCCAGGACATAAAGCGTTCGCCATTCGCTGGGATCTTCTTGGTCATGGTCGTGAGAGCCCACGATTGGCACCCGAGTTGAGCGTTTGATTGTGCTGACGGTATCAAGCTTAGCCATGGTCACCGCTCCGCTATCAGAAATCAGGGTCTTCATTGCCGAGACCGCCTTTGGTCTTCGGTTATTCCAATGAATTCAAAAAAACGCGCGCGCAGGCGTTTCAGTCGGAGATCTCCGAGTGATGGGTATTGAAGCAGCTTGCGTGATCGTCGAAGAAGCCCGCTCGCCGCGTTCTTAGCGGCGGTCACGATACGGTGATTGAATGATCACCAATTGCTTGCGCCTCCTGCGCTGCTGCATGAGTCCGCAGGTGGCACTAAGCGGTGAAAATCTAAACGTGAGCTTCCGAAGCCAATGACACTGTTCACGATCACTTGAAACCAAGGAATACGTCCTCCTTGTTGTGAGTCTACGGCAGTGTTGGCTCGACTGCGCTTCATTGTGATTTGTCGTCGCGCCGTAAGCAAAAGGAGAATCGTGATGACCTTGTTTTCAAGAAGAGCGGCTGCTCGTCTGATCGCGGCGGCCGGTTTCGCGCTGGCATTGTCTGCACCGTGTTTGGCGCAATCGCTGGATCGTCAAGACGGTATGGGTCGAGATACGCAGCAGCTGGTCCAAAGGTTGCGCGTGGGCGGCTATGTCATCGTCGTCCGGCATGGCGCGACGGTCTCGAACCAGGCTGACACGGACCCATTGAACTTCGATGACGTCACAAAGCAGCGAAACCTCAACGACAAAGGCAAGGAGCTGGCAAAGGCGTTTGGCGATGCGGTTCGCCGGGTCGGTTTGCCTGTCGGGGACGTCTACACGAGCAAGTTCAATCGTGCCTACGAGACGGCCGTCTTGGCAGGATTCGAGAACATCGAGCGGACAGTCGACCTGACCGAAGGTGGCTTAGTGGTGACACCGGACGAAAACAACAGGCGAGCCGAAGCTTTCCGCAAAATGCTGGCGCAGGCCCCCGCCCAAGGCAAGAACAACTTCCTTATCACGCACAAGCCCAATATCGTAGACGCCCTAGGCAAGGACTGGTTTGATGTTAAGGAGGGTGAAGCCTCGATCTTCAAGCCCGAGGGTGGCAAATATCAGCTGCTTGCGCGGGTTCAAATGGAGGACTGGCCAAAGCTCGCCGTCAGCGCGAACTAATCGTTTGGGCAGATCGCAGGTTGGGCAGAAGGCTGACAAGCTCGCACTCAACCTGCTCTCGCGCGACAGTCCGGCAGTTCTCTATCAAGCAGATGGTATTGACGGTAACCGCTCTGCAGCAGGAGAGTGTCATGAAAAGCATAACAGTCGCCGTCTTTGCGCTGCTTGCCGGCGCTCTGATGCTCTCCAACCAGGAGGCGCTGGCTAGCAATCGCTGTGATGACGGGTTTGGGAATACCGCCGCCTATTCGTTAAGCAGGATCAGAACGAAGGGTTGGATAGAGTTGCATCGGCCAGATGGTGAAGTTGTTCACATCCAGGTAGATCAGATCGTGCTCGTCATGAGCGCCACAAACGCAAGCGCAAACAAGCGGGCACAGTCAAGAGTTCAACTGGCGAACGGATTTGCCGATGTGCTTGAGAGCGTTGATCAAGTGATGCAGGCCATTTTGAAGGATGATTCGATTGGTTAGTAAGTGTGCCCGAAAGTCCGGTTCAATATTGCTTAAAACAGCGCCGCCTCTGAACTGTATCCTACTGTAAATTTATGTTGAACCATGCGGCGAGGTCAGCCCGATCCGCTTCACAGCAAAACCAGGCGCGCCCGGCAGATCAGCGATCTCCTGCCCTGGCAATCGCCAGCACGCACCGCTTAAGCTGCCTGATAGAATTCGGCGCAGCCTCGCTCGCAACAAAGGCGAGAGTGGAGTGCCAGTGGCGACGATTCCACACTGATTGAGGAGGTCGCGTGACGATAGGGTAAGCTTTCTTCTTCCAGGGGAGCCGGAAAAGCGCTAATTTTGAACCAATCAAGTTCGGGGGTCCGGGAAATCCCGGCTTTTCACAGGAAGAGGAGCCCTCCGATGTGTGACTATAGTCTGCACCACGTCGCGAACCGGCCTGCCAAGATCGAGGACAAGCTGGTGGCGACGAAATTTCACAGTTCTATTACTCGCGGATTCGCGGCGGTCGGGCAGCCGAACGTTGCGGTCTGCCTGCTGCCCGGTACCGAGATCGCATTCGACGAGAGTGTTGAATGCGAGCCGTCGTTCGGCATCGGCATCTTGCCGAACAAGAAGATCGGGCAGCGGCTCGCGCGCTTCCGGCAAGTCAATACGGACAACCCCGTGGCCCATCACGATGCGCTGGAATTTCCCGACGGGCAGGTGGTGCTAGTCACGCGTTTGTGCGATGGCCAGCGTGCGACAGTGCTGCAATTGCCGGCCGGGGCGAATGCCGCAACGGCGGAGGGGACGGTCGTCGAGCCGCAGCTTCGCGAGTCCTCGCTTTCGATCTGATCGCGCGGACGGATACGCGCTGATCGCGGCTGCAATACGAAGAGCCACCGGCACAGCCGGTGGCTTGCAAATTGGCTTTGGCTATTTTTACCCAAGTGGCTGGGTGCTTGACAGTTTCTCCCACTTTCCCCATATAAATACCCATTGATGCTTCATAATATGTGACGTGTAGTCGGCGGGGTACCGCCACGGTGACTGAACCATTCAGTTTCAGAGCATTTTTTCCGAAGGGCTTCATCGCAATTGCCAGTGCAAGAATTCGCTGTTGGGTCGGCTCGGCCGCCAACGAGAATTGCGTCTGCCTCATGTATTGATGAACGAGGTGCGCAGCGGGCCACGGGCTTCAACAGTGCGTCGGCTTACTCCTTCAGAGAGAATACACATTTCTGGTTTTTCCTTCGTGCGCAGCACGGAGCGGTTTTTCACATGCCACTACCAAGGACTGAGCCATGCATAACGGTCGAAAGACAAACATGAATACGCGCCAACCCAGACCGGCAGCGTCATTTGCTGGCCGCTCAAAGCGGTGGTCATCGAATGCCGCCCACCCCGAACAGAACGGCTCTCACAACGCGCGAAGAAACTATGAACGGTATCTGGCGCTCGCCCAAGCTGAAGCCCAAAGCGGCAACACAGTCGCGGCAGAAAACTACTACCAGCACGCCGAACATTATTTCAGATCGATGTCCTTGGACAGAGGAGCGACATAAGAGACTTCGCTGCAACGATTGCTGTTATTAAAACGGATTATTTCGATAATTTGTCAGAGCCAAGCTCGCGCAAGACAGAGCCAAGCTCGCGCAAGACACGGACGCGACCAATCAAAAGAACGCTCAAAAATATTGCCGCGATTTTGTTCCACTGGAACTCGCATGTTAGCGCGGGAACTGCTCTCCATATCCATCGATGAGTCCTCAGAGGGTGCCGCAGGCACAGGCCCCGAGTTCCCCGCATCGGCGAGTTCACACTTCAAATCTCATCGGCAGCGACAAAGTGGAAGGGACACCGGTGTATCGTCTGAATGGCGATAACATTGGACAGATTGAACGCGTAATGATCGGCAAAATCAGCGGCAAGGTTGCAAATGCTGTTATGAGCTTCGGCGGGTTCCTGGGCATCGACGAAGACTACTACCCACTGCCGTGGTCTGTCCTCACGTACAAAAAGGGCCTCCAAAAAAACGGATTTTTTAGCCCCACCCCTCCCAGCGAAGTACGCTTTGAAGTTTCCAACGCTTGTTTGAATTTTTGAATTTAAATCGAATCAGGTGTTAGCTGCCCGGGTTTAGGGGGGCCGAACGGCCCTGAGCGAGGAGGTAGTCATGGCTACCGGACAGGTCACGCGCTCGGTTCTCGAAGGCTACCTCGACTGCAAATACTTGGCGCAACTCCGCCTTGCCGGCCGAAAGGGCGTTCGATCGGATTATGAGGACATTGTTAGAAGCTCCGCCGCGAACGGCACCTCGCGATCGCCGAAGCGCTGCGCGGACGCCATGGGGAAGGCTGCATCATCGGGCTGAGCATCTCGCGAAGCGACCTTCGGCAAGGCACCCCGTTCGTCCTTGGACCCGAGATACGCGATGACACGTTTCAGATCCAGTTCGATGCCTTGAAGCGGGTCGAGGGTCACTCCGACCTCGGCCCTTTTCACTATGTTCCAGTTCTCTTCTCGGAAGCGCGGAACGTTCACCGCTGGCATCGGCTGTTGCTGGCCTCGCTCGGCGCGCTGATCGCGCGCGTGCAGAAACGCGCTCCGTCTCGCGGCGTGATCTACCAAGGCGACCCGTGTTACGCGACGAGCGTTCCGTTCGGCTCGTCGGCACGTTCCGGCGAAGAGGCGATCCGGGACCTTGCGCGCATGCAGCGCGGCGACGCCGCCCGGCCGCTCCGTCTCAACCACCACTGCGGGGTCTGCGAATTTCAGGCCGAGTGCCGCGCGAAGGCGATAGAGGACGACAATCTCACGCTCCTGCGGGGTCTGGGGGAGAAAGAACAGCGGCGCTATGCGCACCGGGGGATCCTCAGCTCACGCAGCTGTCCCACACGTTCTGGCCGCGGCGGCCCGGCAAGCGAGCGCAGCCGGTGCGTCGACGCCAGTATCCCCTTCAGGCCCTCGCGATCCGGGACCGGACCGTGTATGTCCTCGGCAAGCCGGAATTGCCTGCGAGCCCGATTGAGATATTCCTCGACGTCGAGGGAAAGCCCGACGAGCAGTTCGTGTACCTCATTGGCGCGATCGTCCGGCGCGGCGCGAAGGAGGAGCGTCATTCGTTCTGGGCGGACGGCAAGGACGAGGAGCGGCGGATCTTCGACCAGCTGGTCGCATTGCTGGCTGCACACCCAGAGGCGCTCATTTTCGCCTACGGTGCCTATGAGCATGCCTTCATAAGGCGAATGCGCGCGGGCGCTTCGCGCAAGAAGCCGGTCGACCGGATCCTCGACCGGCTCGTGAACGCGCTGGCGATCGTATACCCACACTTCTACTTCCCGACCTATACGAACGGTCTGAAGGAAATCGGCACGGCGCTCGGATGCAGGTGGCATGACGAGCGCGCATCCGGTATGCAAAGCGTTGCATGGCGCTTGCATTGGGAACGCGATCGAGACGCCGAGTGTAAGGAGAAGCTACTCCAGTACAATCTTGACGACTGCGGCGCGCTCGCGGCAGTAATCGCCTTCCTGAGATCGGCCAGCCGACCGCAAGATCGAGCTCGAGATCTCGCAGCCGGTCCGGCAGGCGAGCTGAAGGTCACGCCGGTCGCCGAGCTCGACAAGGCCCGGTACACGTTGTCTTGGACGACATTCGATAACCCGGACCTAGCGTACGTCAACAAGTGCGCACATTTCGACTGCCAGCGCCAGCGCGTCCACGTCCGCGGGGACGCAAGGCTCCGCCGTCGCTACCGGGACAAAGACCCCAGCAAGAACCGCAAGCTCCGCAGAAGCAAGGTTGTGCGTATCACGGCGTCTCGATGCCCCAAGTGCGGCGCCTGCGAGATCGACCCCGTCGCTAAGCCCGCCCGCCACCTCGGAACGATACCACGCCGGAAGCGCACCTTCGACTTGCGCATCACGCAATCAAGTCTAAAGCGGGGGGTGGTCGACTGCCGAGCGACGGTGTACTGGTGCCGAAAGTGCGGCCATCAGTTCGCGCCGTCACGGTACGAACGCGTCGCGAGCCATTCCCATGCGCTCATGTGCTGGGTAATCTACCTGTCTGTTGCCCATCGTGTGAGCTTCGGCGCTATCCTGGAAATCTTCCGGGATTTCTTTGGCGTGAAGCTGCATCCGGTGGAACTCCTCATGTTCCGCTCGCTGCTGGCGCGCTACTACCGCCCGACGTATCGCGCTATCCTGAAGCGCCTGAACCTCGGGGCCGCTGCTGCACGCCGACGAGACGGAGGTAAGGCTCCGCACTGGCACGGGCTACGTCTGGGCGCTCGCGAGCATCACCGAAGTCGTCTACCTGTACCGGCCGAATCGCGAGGGCGCGTTCCTCAAGGAGATGCTCGGAGGGTTTACGGGCGTCCTCGTCTCCGACTTCTACGCCGCCTACGATGCACTAGCGTGTCCACAGCAGAAATGTCTCATCCACCTGATCCGGGACCTGAACCAAGAGGTGCTCACCCATCCGTTTGACGCCGAGCTTCAGTCGATCGTAGGTCGCTTCGGCGCGTTGTTACGGTCGATCGTCGCCACCGTCGACGAACATGGTCTGAGGCGACGGCATCTGCGAAGACATGCGAGCCCAGTGGCCCAGTTCTTCCTGGGTCTTGCGGATCAAAGTCTTTCGTCCGAACCCGCGCAAACGGTCAGAACGCGACTGCTGAAGAATCGGGAGCGACTCTTCACGTTCCTCGAACATGATGGTGTGCCCTGGAACAACAATGCGGCCGAGAACGCGATCAGGCGATTCGCATATTTTCGTGACGACACCGCGCCCCTGACCCGCGAGGGGGGGCTGAAAGATTACCTCGTTCTCTTGAGCTTGTTCCAAACCTGCCGGTACAAGGCTGTCAATTTCTGGCGATTCCTGCTTTCGAGGCAGAAGGACATTGACGCCTTCGCCGGGGGCGCATCGTCGCCCGGTCGTCGAGATCTCGACCTGTATCCGCCCGGCTTCGAACCACCCCATTGGAAGAGAATCAGGGAGCGAAACGTCGTTCATCCAGCACCCGAAGCAGGTGGCTTGCCATCATAATCAGCTCGACGGCGTCCTAAGCGGTTACTGCTGGTCGGCTGACTGAGGCCGAGCCTTAAATGTAAAACTTGAACGGCAGGCGCGGCTCGCCAGTTTGGGGGGCGGCTAGCATGATTTCGCCGACCGCGTCGGCGAAGCGGATGGTGACTGGCAAGCGATCATTGTGCAAGCATGAATTGAAGTTGATCTTCGTGAGGCCCATCACGTCGCGAAGGAGGGCCTCCAAAAAAATGGATTTTTTTAGGCCCCCACCCCTCCCAGCCAATACGGTTTTCAGTTTCCAACGCTTGTTTGAATTTTTGAATTTAATTCGAAATTTGGCGTTAGCTGCCCGGTCGGGTGGGCATTGGTGATTTTTCCAAACCGGAACGTGTCCTTGACGAATTTGCTCCTAGTGCCGAATGGCTGGGTGGCCGTCTCATGGTGAGCCGGCCACGCTGGCGTAACGACCAACTTTAAACTAACATTGCGCCCGGACAGTTGATTTTTACGGACGGTCAATCGGTCTTCCGGAGTACAAATGCGCACGCTTTTCGAGAAAGTGTGGTCGTCGCACGTGGTCGCGGAGCTTGCTGGCGGCGTGTCGCTGCTCGCGATCGACCGTCATCTTTTGCACGACCTCGAAGGCGGGGCCAGCATGAGGCGGATCGCGGACCGTGGCCTCAAGGTTCACAATCCGGAGCTGACCTTCAGCGTGCCCGACCACGCGGTCGCGACCGCGCCGGACCGGCACGCCGACTCGACGCCGAACAGCAGCCACCTGCTGCACGATATGAAGGAAGGCTCCGAAGCCTCCGGTATCACCTATTTCGATCTTGGCACCGAGGGCCAGGGCATCGTCCACGTGATCGGTCCGGAGCTCGGCTTGAGCCAGCCCGGCATGACGATCGTCTGCGGCGACAGTCACACCTGCACGCATGGCGGGCTCGGCGCGCTGTCGTTCGGCATCGGCGCAACCGAAATCATGCACGTGCTCGCGACGCAGACATTGCGCCAGACGAAACCGACGACGATGCGGATCAGGCTCGACGGCAAGCTTGCGGCCGGCGTTGCCGCGAAGGACGTCATTCTCGCCACCATCGGCCAGATCGGCACTGGCGCTGGCCGCGGCCATGCGGTCGAATTTGCGGGCACAACGATCCGGGCGATGAGCGTCGATCAGCGGCTCACGGTCTGCAATCTTTCGATCGAGCTCGGCGCGAAGATCGGAATGATCGCACCCGACGACACGACATATTCCTATCTGGCCGACCGGCCTTATGCGCCGAAGGCCGAGATGTTCGACCAGGCCTGCGCCTTTTGGCATAGGCTGCCGAGCGATGACGACGCCCGGTTCGATGTCGAGCACGTGATCGACGCATCGAAAATCGCGCCGCAGATCACCTGGGGCACGAGCCCGCAGGATGTGATCGCGGTCGATCAGCGCATCCCCGACCCTTCGCGGGAAGCCGACCCGCAGCGCCGGCAGGCGATGGAGGCGGCGCTTGCCTATATGGCCCTCACGCCGGGCGAGGAGATCGAGGGGACGCCGATTGATTGGGTGTTCGTCGGCTCCTGCACCAACGGCCGGCTTTCGGATATTCGCGAAGCCGCGCGCGTGGTTGCGGGCCGGAAGGTCGCGCCCAACGTGCGCGCCTGGGTCGTTCCCGGCTCGGAGGCCACGCAGCGGGTGGCCGAGCGCGAAGGCCTGGACAAGATTTTCCTGAGCGCGGGTTTCGAATGGCGCAAGTCGGGCTGCTCGATGTGCGCCGGCATCAACGGCGACATCGTCGCGCCGGGCCAGCGCTCCGTGTCCACCACCAACCGCAATTTCGTCGGGCGTCAGGGGCCGAGTGCCCGGACCCATCTCGCGAGTCCAGCAATGGCCGCCGCCGCGGCGATCGCCGGCCGCATTGCCGACGCGCGCAAGCTCGGGTGACCCACGCAGAAATTCATCCGCGTCACCGGCACGGCTGCGCCGTTCGTGAAGGACAACATCGACACCGATGTCATCATCCCGGCGAAGCGGCTGGTCGGCCATCAGCGGGATGAACTCGGCGCATTCGCGTTCGAGGCCTATCGCTATCTGGCCGACCGGTCGGACAATCCGGATTTTGTGCTCAACCAGCCCCGCTATCGCGGCGCGCAGATCCTGCTTTCCGGCGAGAACTTCGGCTGCGGCTCCTCGCGCGAGTCGGCAGTCTGGGCGCTGGCTGGTTTCGGCTTTCGCTGCTTAATCGCGGCGAGCTTTGGCGACATCTTCACCAACAATGCTTTTCAGAACAGCATGCTGCTGATCCGTCTGCCGAAGGAGCAGGTCGAGCGTCTTGCGGCGGAACTGATGATCAGTGCCACGCCGGCCATGACGGTCGATCTGCAAACGCAGACCATCACCGCGCCGTCAGGTGCCGTGACGCCGTTCGAGGTCGACGCCGAGCTGCGAGAGGCGCTGCTAGAAGGCCGCGACGAGATCGGCATGACGCTGATGCGCGAAGCGGACATTCGCGCCTTCCAGAATCGCGACCGCTCCGCGCGGCCGTGGATCTATCGGACGAAGCCGCAAAGCACGCGGGCGGTCTGAGCTTTGCCGGCGGACACACCGCCGGATCGCAGGCCAGTCGCAGACTGAGTCCGTCTGCCGCACATGGAGAGGGTCACGCCGAAGGTGCGCCCAGCACAGACATGGTGCGACGATAGTGGCAGTTGTACGGACAAATCGGCATTGACGGGAAATTCGTCCGGACAAATAATCGGGCGATGAGCACCGATCTCAAGGCCAACTACCAGGGCGTCTACGAAAACCGCATTGGCTTCGGCAAGCGTCCGGCAATGCTGCTGGTTGATTTCGTGCAGGCCTATTTCGACAAGACCTGCGATCTCTATGCGGGCGTCGAGGACGCGCTTGCCTCCGCCATCCGGGTGCGCGACGCGGCGCGCACCGCAGGCGTACCGGCCATCTACACCAAGGTCGTCTACCAGAAACATGCGCTGAACGGTGGACGCTTCTTTCAGAAGGCCAAGCCGTTGCGGCATTTCCTTGAAGGCAGCCCGCTCGGTGCGTGGCCGGCCGGCCTCGATGTCAGCGACGACGAGCTCGTGGTCTCCAAGCAGTATCCGAGCGCGTTCTTTGGAACCTCGCTCGCCTCGACGCTGACCACCTGGGGCATCGACACCCTGATCATCACCGGACTGACCACCAGCGGATGCGTGCGCGCGAGCTGTCTTGACGCCTGCTGCCATGGCTTCATCCCGATCGTGGTGCGCGAAGGCTGCGGCGATCGGCACGAAGCTCCGCATGAGGCGAACCTGTTCGACATGAATGCCAAATATGCCGACGTGGTGAGCGAGCAGGAGGTGCTCGCTTACATCGCGGCCCGGAAGGAAAAAACGATCGCGACTGACCGGGGAAGTGAGGTCAAAACTACCGGATGGATGGGGACACCGTGACATTGAACAGACGCACCGCCCTGGCTGGCTTGACCGCGCTGGCTCTCGTTTCGGCGCAGGCTCACGCGACGGACTGGCCGACCAAGCCGGTCACGATCTATGTGACGACCGCGGCCGGCGGCAACACCGATCTGATGGCGCGAATGGCCGCCGAGTATCTGTCGGCGAAGTTCGGCAAGACTTTCGTTGTCGAGAACCGGCCGAGCGCCGGTGGTGCGGCGGCGAGCGGCCCGGTCGTCAGCGCGGCGCCGGACGGCTACACGCTGCTGTTTACGCCGAATTCGGCGATCCTTCTAACGCCGCTTGTGCAGAAGATGAATTTCGACCCGGACAAGAGTCTCACGCCGGTGACCAATGTCGGCACCGGCTCGCAGGTGGTCGCTGTCAAGCGTAGCCTGCCGGTCAACAATCTGGCGGAGTTCCTGGCTTATGCCAAAGCCAATCCGCGCAAGCTCAACTATGCGGTCGCCGGCACCAACAACATCAGCCACTTGGCGCCGGTGTTGCTGTTCGAACGCGCCGGTGTCGAGTTGGTCATGGTCCCCTCGCGCGGCGAGCCGCAGGCCATTTCCGATCTGATGGCAGGCAGCGTCGATTTCTACTTCGGCAATGCCTCGGTTCTACTGTCGCAGCGGGACCATCCGGCGATCAAGTTGCTGGCGGTCGGCACCGCGGTGAGGCTGCCGAACGCGCCGGACCTGCCGACCGCGTCCGAAACCATTCCCGGCTTTGTCTTTGCGTCATGGAACGGCTTTCTGGTGCCGAATGGAACGCCTGCCGACATTGTCGAGAAGCTCCGCGCCGCAGTGACCGAAATGGTCAAGGCGCCGGAGATGACGGCGCGCCTTTCGGGGCTTGGCATCGTTCCGGGTGGACAGACCGCGGAGCAGGTCGCGGCCGTGTTCCGGAACGATCGCCGGAACTTCGCGGAAGCCGTGAAGGTGGCGGGCATTCCGGCGCCCTGATCCGATATCGCGGGGCATGTCTGATGCGATGACGTCGCACGTCATTCGCGATAGGAAATTATCGGTTTCTGAGCCCAGAGCCTGAGAATAGGAGCCTCTATCGATGCGCTATCTGTTCGTGCCGATGCCTCACCGCAAGCCGCTTCGTTGGCCGAACGGCAAGCGCATGGCGCTGATGCTGACCACGAATCTCGAATACTGGGACGCGGTCAAAGACACTAACAAGCCTTACTATCCGGGCGGGCCGGGCATCGTGGGCGGCGATCTGCCCGGCAACGTCTACGACAACCCGAACTTCACCTGGCGCGAATACGGCCAGCGCGTCGGCGTCTGGCGCATGTTCGACATCTTCGACGAGTTCAAGGTGCCATCGACCTGCACCATGAACTCCAAGATGGGCATCGAGCGGCGGGCGGTGGTCCAGGCTGCGCTGGAGCGCGGCTGGGAGATCGTCGCCCACAATTATGTGCAGACCGAATTGCTCACCGATTACATGTTCGACGAGGCCAAAGAGCGCGAGATCATCCGCCAGACGCTGAACGTTTACGCGGAGATCTGTGGGAAGCCTGCAAAGGGTTGGCTGTCGTCGTCCCTGCGCTCGACGCTGAATACCATCGACATCATCGCGGAAGAGGGGCTGATCTTCATCACAGACCTGTTGAACGACGACCAGCCGTACTTGGTTGAAACCCGTTCCGGCAAGCCGATGGTTTCGATCCCCTACACTTCGGAGGTCAACGACTTTACGGTATTCATGCGGCAGGGGCTCACGGTCGATGACGCCTTCAAGGTTTTCAAGGAGCAGTTCGACTGGCTCTATCGCGAAAGCGAGACGAGCGGCCGCTTCATGAACATCGGGCTGCATCCGCACGTCATCGGCCAGCCGTTCCGCATCCGCGCGCTACGCGACTTCGTGGCCTACGCCAAGCAGTTCGGCGACGTCTGGTTCGCCACCCGCGAGGAAATCGCCGAGTGGTACCTGCAGAACCACAAGAGCCACATCGGCTGAGTGGCCGCAAAGTGCCTACGGCATGTAGGCGCCGCCGTTCACCCAAAGCGTTTGGCCAGTCAATAGGCGCTGGCGGGGCCGAGCAGGAACATCACCGGCCCGGTGATGTCCTCGGGCACAGCGATCGGTTGCATCGGGTTCATCGCGGCGAAGACATTGACGTCGATCGTCGACGCGCCGTCCTCGTTCGACCGGCCGGTGCCGCCGCGAAGAAAGGCGGTGTCGACGGGGCCGGGCGCAACGGCATTGGCCCGGACGCGCGGCGCGTGCTCGAGCCCGAAGGTCTTGGTCAGCGCGATCATGCCGGCCGCCTTGCAAGCAAGGAAAGTGATGCGAAGGTTTCCCTTGGTTGTGATGTCGAATAGAACTCGTCCGCTGACGTTTCCGACAGCGGGTGTCTTTCGGTCATGAAACCGGCCACATTGACGAAGCCGTCGAGTGCGCCCCAGTGCTGCCGACGGCTCCGAAAGCTTGATCGACGGAGGCTTCGTCGGAGCCGTCGATGTCGATTGCAAGCGTATTGGCGGGCGGAGGATGGCGAGTGAACGCCGCCTCAAGATCCATCACTGCCAATTCGTAGCCAGCACTGAGACCCGCGGGGCTGCGGCCGATGCCGCCGCAGCCCCCAAGGATGCACAGTCGCCGCTTGCTCATGGACCAGTCACCGCCCCGACTGTTGCCGCTACGGACAGCCGTCCGCAGGCCAGGAGTCGAACAGGTTCCATTTGAGGTCCTTGATCTCGATGATGAAGCCCGGGAGCTGAGCGTCGCGATCGGCGTTGAAGCAGGTGTTCTCGCCGGTCACGCCGGTGAAGCGGATGCCCTGGAGGGCGTCGCGGATTGCGGTGCGCTCCTGGGCGAGCTTCGCCGGATCGCCGGTGACGCCGGCCTTCTCCATCGCCTGCTTCAGCAGATAAACGATGTCATATGCTTGCGCGTCGGTGTGGTGGGGGATCTTCTTGGACGTGAGGCCGCGTTTGGCATTCTCCTCATTGAATTTTTTGGTGAAGGCGCGCGTCGCATCGTTGCGGTCCCACCAGTAGCCAGCGACGATAATCATCCCGTCGGCATCGCGGCCGAACAGGTCGATCGAGTTTGGGTCGGCAAATATCTGCGAGCCGATGACGCGCCCGGTGAAGCCTTGGCGGCGCAGCTCCTTGATGACCTTGCCGGCGCTGTCCGGCGTGCCGGCAATGGCGACGACATCGGGCTTGCGCTCCAGAGCCTGGGTGACCTGCGGCGAGACATCGAAGCTCTTGAGCTGGATGCCGATCGGGTCGCCGTAGGCGACGTTGTTGGCCTTGAAGATCGCCGGATAGAACTGGGTCCCCGAGATGTTCGAGACGCGCTCATCCGAGACATAGATGATGTCGGCCTTGCTGTGGTCGATACCCTTCTTGCCCAGCGTCTTGATCAGTCGCGTGAACTGCTTGCCTTCATCGCTGACCAGTCGCCATGCATAGCTGAAGCCTTTCGTCAGGCCGGGCGTCGTCGCCGACGTCGGCAGCTCGATGATGCCGAGACGCTCGCCGACCGGGAACGTGACTGCCGCCTCGCCTGAGGAAAACGGGCCGATGATGGCCAACACCTTGTCGTCCTGCGCGAATTTCTGGGTCGCGGTCGCGGCCTGCTTCGGATCGCTGCCGGTGTCGAACTTGATCAGCTTGAGCGGCTTGCCGCCGATCCCGCCCTTGGCGTTGATCTCGGCGACCGCGATGTCGACTGCGGTTTCGGTCGCTTCGCCGACCGTCTTGAGCACACCCGACTTTATCATGCTCAGGCCGACGACGATCTCTTGTGCCGCGGCGGGCGCTGCCACGGATAGTGTGAGCGAGGCTGCAGCCACCATCAGCAAATGGCATGTCTTGATCATGTCCGTTCTCCGTTTTGCATAGTCCCGTTCAATGCGTGCTTCCCAGATAGGCGTCGGCCAGCCGCTCGTCGTTTCGCAGGAAATCGGCAGGGCCGTGCAGGACCACGGCGCCGAGCTCCATCACGAGGCCGCGCGAGGCGACCCCGAGCGCCATGTGGGTGTTCTGCTCGACCAGCAGGATCGCGAGGCCTTCGCCGCGCAGATCGACGATCAACTGGAACAGCCTTTCGACCAGGAGCGGCGACAGCCCGAGCGACGGCTCGTCGAGCATCATGAGCTTCGGCCGGGCCAGCATGGCGCGACCGATCGCCAGCATCTGCTGTTCGCCGCCCGACAGCACCGAGGCGGGCATCTTCCGGCGCGCCGCAAGATTCGGGAAGCGCTCATAGATCGCTTCGATGTCGCGCGGCACGCCGGGGTCGAAGCGGCAATAGGCGCCCATTTGGAGGTTTTCGTGCACGGACAGTCCGATCACGATCTGGCGGCCTTCCGGCACGAGAACGAGATTGCGCTTCAGTCGCTCGGGCGGCGACAAGCGCGTGATGTCCTCGCCGTTAAAGCGGATGAAGCCGCTTGTGGTTGGGACCAGGCCCTGGATGGCGCGGAGGAGTGAACTCTTGCCGGCGCCGTTGGCTCCCAGCACCGTGATCAGTTCGTCCGCGGCCACCGTCAGGTTGAGGCCTTTGACCGCGTAATTGCGGCCGTAGCGGACGTCGAGGTTTGAGACTTCAAGCAACACGGGTCGCCTCGGTGTTGGCGAGACGGTGGCTGCCGAGATAGGCCTCACGCACCTCCTGGTTCTCCTGCACGTCCCGCGTCGGACCGTCGTAGATCAGGCGGCCGAAGTTGAGAACTACGGTGCGGTCGCAGAGGTCGTGCACGAAGGACATGTCGTGCTCGACGACCAGCAAGGTTAGGCCGTCCCACGCGACCGACTTGAGAAAGGCCGACAGCTCGGCAGTCTCGCGTGGATTGAGGCCGGCGGCGGGCTCGTCGAGCATCAGCACCCGCGGCCGGCTCATCAGCGCGCGTACGACCTCGACCCGCTTGCGCACGCCGTAAGGAAGCCCACTCACCGGCGCATCGGGATCGACGTCGAGGCCCGCCCGTCGCATGCTGTCTTCGGCATGAATCCGCCACGAGCTGTTGCGCTGCCACGCCAGCGGGCTGAGCAGCGCGCCGATGCTGTTCGCAAGCGTGTGCTGCCCGAGCATGATGTTTTCGATCACCGACAGGTGCGGCATCAGCCGGATGTTCTGAAACGAGCGCGACAGCCCGGCGCGGACCCGCTTGCGGGGCGGAAGGTCGTGGATCGGTTGTCCGTGCAGCATGATGCTGCCGCTGTCGATGCCGTAAATGCCGGAGATCATGTTGAACAGCGTGGTCTTGCCGGCGCCGTTCGGTCCGATCAGCGCCATGCGGGCGCCGGCGGGCACGACGAAGCCGATGCCGTCGCAGACCGCAAGGCCGCCGAACCGCTTGGTGACGCCGTTGAGCGCGAGGGCAGGTTCAGCGGCCATGGGATGATCCTGCGGCGCGGCGCGACCGCCACCCGAAAGGCGACAGGCGCCGGACCAGATCGCGGGTGACGATGCCCTCGGGCCGCACCACCATCATCAGCACGATCAGGACGCCGAACACGAAATAGCGCCACGACCCGCCGATGCGGAACAGTTCCGGCAGGATCGTGAAGAACAGGCTGCCTGCCAGCGGCCCCCAGGCAGTCTGCGCGCCGCCGATCAGGACGAACAGAAGGACGTAGATCGAGAGCAGCGAATTGAAATATTGCGCCTCGACGAAGCCGAAATTGAGGGCATAGAGCGCGCCCGAGAACCCTGCGAACGCGCCGCCGATGGTGAAGGCTGCGACCTGCACGGCGCGGACGTTCACGCCCAGGACGGCGGCGGCTTCCTCGTCGTCGTTGAGCGAGCGCATCGCAAGGCCGAGGCGGGTGGCCATCAAATAGAAGGTCGCGAGCGTGACTGCCGCGGCAGATGCGATCAGCACCCAGAGCTCGATGTGTTGCGTCACCACCATGCCCATCGCACCGCCGAAAATGCTGGAGCGCAGCAGAAAGCCCGATACCACCTCGCCGAACGCGAAGGTGGCGAGCACCATGTAGACGCCGCGCGTACGCAGCACCGGAAATGAAATGAGAAAGCCGATCAACGCGGTGATGAGCGTTGCGGCCGGGATGATGATACGCATCGGAATGTCGGGCTGGCTCGCAAGCCATGCTGTTGCATAGGCGCCGATTGCCTGGAAGCCTGCGCCGCCCAGATTGATCTGGCCCGCCGCCGCGGTGACGAATATCGCGTAGGCAAAGATCAGGTTGATGCAGAGGATGGCGAGCGTGCCGGACAGGTATCCGCTCATGGCCGCCACACTCCGTCTGCGCGACCCGCTGGCGTCCGCCCTGTCATCACATCTTTCCTTTGCCGATCGAGGCGATGCCGAACAGGCCCTTGGGACGCAGGATGATGATCACCAGCACCAGGCCCCAGACCATCATCGAAACGGAATCGCCGCCGAAGTATTGGATGGAGAGCGTCTCGGCGAGGCCGACGACGAGGCCGCCGACGATAGCGCCCCAGATCGAGCCGATGCCGCCCAGCACCATCGCGGCAATCGCCTTGGTGCCGACATTGTCGCCCATGAAGGGCGAGACGTCTCCGTAGTTGACGGTGAAAAGCGCGCCGGCCAGGCCCGACAGAACGCCGGTCAAGATGAACACCACGGGCACCACGCGTCCGACATTGACTCCCAGCAGAGACGCGGTGTCGGGATTTTCCGCAATCGTCCGCAACGCGCGTCCGACCTTGGTGTGCTTAAGGATGAAGCTCAGCGCTCCGACCACGGCGACGGCCAGCACGCAGCTCGCGAGTTGCGCGACGCCAATCACCATGCCACCGATGTGCACGTCGGCCTTGAACGGCACCGTGAACCGCTGGGAATCGGAGCCGAGCGGAATCAGGATCAGGTTCTCGAAGACCAACAGAAAGCCGAGCGAGGAGACGAGCGGAATGGCGTGTTCAGTCGCGTCGCCGTGCTTCATTCGGAGGTAGCGGAAGGTGAAACGCTCGACCAGGAGGGATGCCGCCACGGCTACGGCGACGCCGACCAGCAGTGCCACCAGCCAGGCCCATGTGCCGGCGAAGGTGAGGTAACCCCGCGACACCAGCGCCCAGGCCACCATTCCGGTCAGCATGAACAGCGACGGGATCGTGAAGTTGAGAAAGTTGAGCACGCCGATGGTCAGTGTGAAGGCGACCGCAACTGTCATGTAGATCGCGCCGAGCAAAAGGCCTGACACGACCTGGCGCACGATCACCGGACCGCCAGTGGCGATCGCAAGGGCGATCAGCGCCACAACCGCGACCGATGCGATAACTGGCCCTGGCAGTACGAACCGGGGCTTCGTCAGGCCGGCGGTGGCGCTCATGGGGCCCGCCGCGACGGTGTAGCCGGATGCTGGACCGGCGCCGGGTGTGGCCTCTTGCGTTTCAGCAGCGGCATCACCGGGTTGCGCATCCGCCTTGTCGGTCTCAGGACTGCAGGGGCCAACTTATTCCCTTGCCCAGCTTGCCAAAGACGGCCATTTTTGTCCGGACAACATATTGACTACCGACGCGTCGCGCGTGTCAAGGAACTCCATGCGAACTGAGAATAGGCAACACGTAATTATTGTGGGTGCAGGGCCGGTCGGCCTCGTCACTGCGAACCTGCTGATCGACGAAGGTGTTGCGGTGTCGCTGGTCGAGACATGCGCTGATCTGCCGCGCGATCTGCGCGCGTCCACGTTTCATCCGCCAACGCTCGACATGCTGGAGCGCTTCGGCGTCGTCAAAAAAATGATCGAGCAGGGGCTGATTTGTCCGACATGGCAATTCCGCGATCGCAACGAAGGCGTCGTTGCTACCTTTGAGCTGTCACGCCTGTCGCCGGACACCAATCACCCATACCGCCTGCAATACGAGCAGTGGCGCCTGGGGGACCTGCTTTACGCCCGGCTGAAGGGCAATCCGCTGGCGACCAACCGGCTCGGCACCAAGGCCGTTGCTGCGCGGCAGAGCGCTGACGGCGTCGAGCTCGATGTGCGGCTGCCGGACGGCAGCAGCGAGACCATCAGCGGGGAGTTTCTGGTGGGGGCCGACGGGATCGGCAGCGTGGTGCGTCATGCGATCGGCGCCGAGTTCGACGGCATCACGATTCCCGAGCTGTTCCTGACGCTCTCGACGGCCTACGACTTCCGCGAAACCATGCCCGACCTTTCGAACATCTCCTATCTGTCGGATCCGCGCGAATGGTACGTGCTGATCCGGACGGCGCGCGTTTGGCGGGCGCTGTTTCCGGTCGATGCCGCGCTCGACGACAAAGATGTCACATCACCGGAGCGCAGCGAGCGGCTGTTGCAGGGCGCCGTGCCGCGCAGCGAGCCCTACGAGGTGACGCATCGCACGGCCTACCGGGTGCACGAGCGCGTGGCGTCCACCTATGTGCAGGGCCGCATGATGATCGCGGGTGACGCGGCGCATGTGAACAATCCGCTCGGCGGCATGGGCCTCAATGGCGGCATCCACGATGCGTTCAATCTCTCCAGCAAGCTGATCGAGGTCGTTCGCGGAGCCCCGCTCGACACGCTGCAGCGCTACAGCCGCCAGCGCCGCAAGGTCGCGCTGGATGTCGTTCAGCAGACGACGCTGCGCAACCGCTCGATCCTGAACACGCGGGAGCCCGGAGCCCGGCAGGCCTACTATGACGATTTACACCGCACCGTCGAGGACCCGGTGAAGCACCGCAACTACGTCATGCGGACGTCGATGATCCAGTCGCTGCGCGACGTCGAGCAGGTTCCGTAGCTCACGGCTCGAACGCCGGAACGAAGCCGTTCTTGTCGTGAATGTGCATGCTCCGGCCGCGCAGATGGTTCGGGATGAGGCGCAGCCCCTCGGCCGCGGCGCGCTCGAGCAGCGTGCGGCGTGTCTCTACGGCCTGCTTTCGATCGTGGCAGAAAGCGCTGGACCAGTCCGGCTGGAACACTTGCGCTGCGCTGTGGATCGCGTCGCCGCAGAACACCAGACGCTCGTCGTTGCCGGCCTTGAGCTCAAGGCCGATCTGGCCGGGCGCGTGGCCGGGCAGCGGGAGAATCCGCCCGCCGTACACGAACTCGTCGCCAGCCTTCACGGTGATCACCAGGCCGTGCTCGATCACCGGCAGGACGCTGTCCTGGAAGCTGCCGTGATTGGCCTCGGGCTTTGCCGCGGCCTCCTTGGCGCGATGGTCGATTTCGGTCTGGCTGATGAGGTAGCGCGCTTTCCAAAACGTCGGGACCCAACGGCCGGAGTCGAGGCGGGTGTTCCAGCCGACGTGATCGGCATGAAGGTGGGTGCACATCACGATATCGATGTCGTCCGGCGTGCATCCGGCCGCCGCCAGACGGGCCATGTAGCTGGTGCCGCTGCGCTGGTGCCACTCCGGCCGGGCCGGCCGCTGCTTGTGCTCGCCGACGCAAGCATCGATGAGGATGGTCTTGCCGCCAAAGCGGATCAGATGGCTTTGCACGGCGAGCAGGACCGTACCGTTCGCCCAGTCGACATGGGTGCCCGCGAGCGCCTCGCGGGCGTGAGCGAGCGCCTCGAGCGTCGCGCCCGGAAACAGAAACCCGAGCCCCAGCGGGAACGGGTCGATGTCGACGATCCGGCTGACGGTTGCGCTTCCATATCGAGATCCGTGTTGGGCCATGACGCGCGATGGTTGTCAGAATATCGCCAGCAGGCGGCCGAAGCCTTCCATGCGATCCTTGATGCCGTTGGCGCGCAGCGCGTGCCAATAGGTGGCGGTGTTGATCGCGATGATCGGCTTGCCGAGCCACATCTCCGCGGCAGCCGCGAGCCGTACCATCGAAAGATTGGTGCCGACCTGGATGATGGCGTCGACGTCATCGCCGTCGAGCTCGATCAGCGCGGCGCGCAAGGTCTCGGTGGTCTGCTCGGCGATCTGGATCCACGACCGGCATTGCAAGCACTTGTCGCGGACGACGCTAAAGCCCTTGTCGGTGAAATAGCGCGCCACCTCGGTGTTCATGGCGGGCCAATAGGGGGAGAGGATGGCGATGCGTTTCACGCCGCCATAAGTACGCAAGGCGGCCGTGCAGGCGTCGCTGCCGATGCTGATCTTGATGCCGGCGGTTTGTTCGACTTCGCGCGTGAACCTTTCGGCGCCTTTCTCACCGTCGAAAAACGTGACCGCCGACATGCCCAGGACAAGGTAGTCGGGGCTGCAAGTCATGACACTTCGCACCGCATCGAGCGTGTTGGAAGCGATGAGTTCCGCGCCGGCGCGGAAGCTCTCGTTGCTGACGGCGTTGGTGTTGGGGGTGAAGATGCGGCTGAAGTGGTTGGTGACGCCAGGCGGCCTCATGTCGTCGAAGTCGGGTTGGACGATGGTGTTGGTTGACGGTCCGAGGACACCGAACTTGCGACGCGGTCCGAGCGCATCAGTCATGCTTTTACCTTCCGAATATCGGTTGATCGGGCGGCATCAGCCTCATGCCATGTCATGAGGTCAGCGCATGCGCGGCCCGCATCGTCTTGAAACCCGCGACCATGCTGGCATAGATTTTATGTCCGGACAAATTTTAGGGATGTGAAAAGCTCATCATGGCCTCGCCAGCGTTGCGGCAAGAAATCGAGAAGGGCGGCTTCATCACCGCGCCGGGCGTTTTCGAGCTGATCTCCGCCCTCATTGCCGACCGCATGGGTTTCAAGGCCTTGTACGTGACGGGATATGGCACCGTTGCGTCCGCGCTAGGCCTGCCGGACGCAGGCCTAGCGAGCTATTCGCAGATGATCGACCGCATCGGGCGCATCGTGGAAATGACCAAGACGCCCATCATCGCCGACGCCGATACCGGTTACGGCGGGCTGCTCAATGTCCGCCATACCGTGCGCGGCTACGAAAAGGCCGGCGTGACGGCGATCCAGATCGAGGACCAGGAGTTTCCGAAAAAATGCGGCCACACGCCTGACCGGCGCGTGATTCCCATTGCCGACATGGTGCGGAAGATCCGCGTGGCGTCGGACAGCCGCTCGAGCTCCGATTTCCTCATTGTGGCGCGGACGGACGCGCGGACCGGGCATGGCTTGGATGAAGCCATCCGGCGGGGCGTTGCCTATGCGGAGGCGGGGGCCGACATCATTTTCATCGAATCCCCTGAAACCGAGAAGGAATTGGAAGAGTGCGGGCGCCGGATCAACAAGCCTCTGCTCGCCAACATGGTCAACGGCGGCCGCACGCCTGTGCTCCCCTCCGAGAAGCTCAAGGCCATGGGCTTTTCGATTGCGATTTATCCGGCGGTCGGATTTCTGTCGGCCGGAGAAGCGTTGCACAGAGCCTACGCGGACTTGCAGAAGAACGGCACCACAACGAATGCCGTGCCGATGTATTCGTTCGCGGAGTTCAACAAGCTGATCGGCTTCGAAGACGTATGGGAATTCGAGCGCCGCTACGCAGAATCAGAATAGGCTGGCAGGCGTCGGCTGATTGCCATACATGATAGCACAAGGTTTTGCGACATGACGGCGGACACGCCTCGCTACGCCCAGATCTTCGATACGCTGAGCAAGCGGGTGCAAACGGGCTTGTACCCGATCGACATGCGGCTGCCGACTGAAAGCGAGCCTTGCGACGAATTCAACGCCAGCCGTTTCACGATTCGCGAGGCGTGCGCCGCATGCTCGAGCAGGGCATGGTGCAGCGGCGGCAGGGCGCCGGCAGCGTTGTTGTCTCGACCAGGCCGCAGGCGCGGTATGTGCACACGCTCTCCTCGCTCAGCGATCTGTTTCAGTTTGCGTTGGTTACGACCTGCGATATGGTGCCAGGCCACCGCGTGATCGTCGGCCCATCGCACAGGATGGCCTTGCTGCTCAGCTCGGAGCCGTTGTCGCTGACGATGGTCGTGGGCTTGCCGCGCTCGCCGAGCAGGCGATCCAGCTCGCGGGCGACCCGCTTGCCGGAGATCGAGGTGTCGAAGGCACTCGCGGGTGCAGTCGTCGACCACCACCAGGATGCGCAGATCCGGCAGATGATCGGGACAATCCGCTACGGGGTGTCCTCGTTAAAGCCTCACACGTTCAGCCGCGCTGCGGCCCAAATAGGCTTGGCGCACGCGATCGTCATTGCGCAACCTCGCGCAGTTACCGCTCGCGACGATCGATCCTGTCTGCAACACGTAACCTCGGCTCGCGGTCTCCAGCGCGTAGCGCGCGTTCTGCTCGACAAGGAGGACGCTCGTGCCAGCGGCATTAATTGCCTTGATGGTGCGAAATATATCCTGCACGACCAGAGGGGCGAGACCGAGTGAGGGTTCATCAAGGCAAATGAGGTGCGGCTCGGACATCATCGCGCGGCCGAGGGCCAGCATCTGTTGCTCGCCACCAGACAGCGTGCCCGCCTTCTGGCGTGCACGCTCGTGCAGGCGGGGGAACATGTCGAAGATCTTCCCCATGAGGCCGTGTACCTTGGCGCCATCCTTGCGGTACTTAAAAGCGCCGAGCTCCAGGTTCTCACGCACCGTGAGGAATGGAAAAACACGCCGACCTTCGGGGACAAGCGAGATCCCGAGTCCAGTACGCTCATAAGAAGGCAAGCGCGTAATGTCCTCTCCGCGGAAACGGATCGTGCCGGTGCGCGGCAAGAGCGCGCCGGCGATGGCACGCAGCGTGGTGGATTTTCCGGCACCGTTTGCGCCGATCAGCGTTACTATCTCACCCACATCGACATGAAAACTGACGTCGCGGCAGGCCGAAATCTCGCCATAGGCAAGCTCGAGTCTTTCCGCTGTCAGCAGCGCGCTCATATCAAGCTCCAAGGTAGGCGGCGACCACGCCTGGATCGACTTGGGCTTCGGCCGGCGCGCCCTCGAAAAGATACTGTCCGTAATCCATGACCAGCACGCGGTCAGCAACCTTCATGACCAGATCCATATTGTGCTCGACAATTACAACGGTCATTCCGCCGGCGCGCAATTGAGTGATCCGGTCGAGAAGTTTCTCGACTTCGGCTGCATTCAGGCCGGCGGCGGGCTCATCCACCACAAGCAGACGAGGCGAGGTCGCAAGCGCGCGGGCGAGCTCAAGCATCCGCTGCTCGCCATAGGCAAGCGAGCCCGCCCGGGCCTTCGCACGTTCTTCGAGACCAACAAAGGAGAGAAGCTTCCTCGCCTCGTGTCGGCAGCGCGCGTAGTCACGCCTAAACGCGGTCCCCTGGAGAACATATTGCCAGGCTGGGATGTCGTGATGGATGTGAAAGCCCGCAATGACATTATCGAGCACTGGGAGGTGCTTAAAAAGGCGGATCTTTTGGAACGTACGCGCCAAGCCGAGCCGGACCCGTCGGTGTGCCTTTAGCCCGACGAGATCCACACCATCAAGGCTCATCGTGCCGGAATCCGGCTGATAAAGTCCGCTCATCAAATTGAGTAGCGTCGACTTGCCGGCGCCGTTCGGCCCGATTATCGCAAACACGCCGCCGTGGGGGATATTGAGCGAAATGTCACGAACCGCATGCACGCCCCCAAAGCTCTTGTTCAGGGATTTGCTGCGAAACAGAACCTTATCCGAGTTGCGCCGCCCGTCCGCCTGACCCGCTACCCTCCCTGATATTGTCATCGCTCATCCGGCTTCCAGCCTGGCTCGCAACCGGTCAAACTGCGCGCGCACGATTTGGGCGGCTTGTACGATGCCTCCCGGCATGAACAGCACAACCAGCGTGAGGGCCGCGCCGTAGAGGACGAGACGAAGATCGCCGAACCCGCGCAACACCTCGGGCAGAACTGTGAGCAGGATCGCGCCCCAGACCGGGCCGATCAGGGTTCCCATACCGCCGACGATCACCATAGCAAGGATCGTGAACGACTCGGTGATGATGAAGGCATCTGGAACCAACGTGCCGACGGAGCTCGCATAGAAGGCACCGGCCGCGCCTGCGACCGCCGACCCGGCGCCGAAGGCGAACACTTTCCAGGCCGGGCAGTTAATGCCGAGCGAAGAAGCTGAGACCTCGTCCTCTCGGATTGCGGTGAGTGTCTCGCCGATTGGTGAGCGGACGAGCTGGTCGAGCAGAACGTAGAAAAGCAGTGCGAAACCTGCGACCAGATAGAACATGTTCGCCGAATTGCCGAAAGAGATGACCGGCAGGCCGGGCAGCGCAATCTCCGGCGGCGGCTTGATGCCGTAGATGCCAAGCGGCCCTTGCGTCAGGCTGATCCAGTTCACCAGCACCTGGTGCACGATGACGGCAAAGCCGAGGGAGGCGATCGCAAGGTAATGGCCGCGCAACCGGACCGCAAACATCGACAAAGCCATTCCCGCTGCACCCGCCAATACGATCCCGCAGAGGAACGCCACCCAGAATGGCAAGCCGAGCTTCGTAATGACCAGCGTCGAAACATAGGCACCAATGCCGTAAAACGCGGAGTGGCCAAGGTTCAGTTGGCCGGCGTAACCGAGAATGAAATCGAGCCCAATGGCCAGCATGACGTTGAGCGCGCACACGATCAGATTTGTACGCCAATAAGAGTCCTGAAAGACGAGCGGCAGAAGCCCAATGGTGACAATGGCGCCGAGAAGCCACCAGCGCCGGCTCACGCTGCTGCGATCGAAGGGGTTGGCAAGCTCGGCATGATCCCGGCTAGACATTCTCTTCGCGCTTTTCGGCGATGAGTCCCGTGGGACGGAAGGCAAGCATCATGAGGAGCAGCGTGAAAACTACAATGTCGATCAGTCCCGGATTGACGAACTGGGTTGTGTAGCTCTCGATCAGCCCGACTAGAAGCCCTGCGATAATCGTCCCTTCGACGTTTCCGAATCCGCCAATGATCACGATGGCGAAAGCCTTCACGATCACGGTCGTGCCCGCAAAGGGCGTGAGCACCAGAATGGGCCCAAGCATGGCGCCGCCCATGCCCGCGAGCGCCGAGGCGATCACGAAGGTCAGCATAATGAGATGATTGGGATTGATGCCCATGAGGCCCGCAGTTTCGCGGTCTTGCGCGACTGCGCGTAGCGCCTTGCCCATGAAGGTGAATTTCATGAAAGCATAGAGCAAGGCGATCGTCAGCGTGGAAACGACAATGATGATGAGGTTCTGTCCGGTGATAAATGTGCCGCCCCACAGCCGGATGACTTGATTACTATAGGGGCTGTCGAAGGCATATGGGATGGGCCCAAACCACAGCAACATCACGTTCTGCAACAGTACGGATACGCCAATGGTGGCGATCAGCGGTAGCAATTCACTTCCACGTTCTCGCAACGGTGCAAAGATTGCCGCATTCACGAGCCACCCAAGGATAGCACCGACTAGCAGGGCGACAGCAATGCTGGCGAGATAATTGCCGCCGAAGGTGAACGTGAAGAAATAGGCTGCGAATGCGCCGATAGTGACGACGTCCGCATGCGCGAAGTTGATTTGGACGAGTACGCCATAGATTAGGGTGAGCCCCAATGCCACGAGCACATAGAGGCTCCCAAGTACGACACCGTTGATGCCTTGCTGGAGTAGGACGGTCGACATGACCGCTCAGTTCCAGCCGAGCGCCTTCCAGGAGAGGTCCGGCAACGTCTCCATGTAGTGGATGGTGTCCATCTTGATGTTCTGGTTGGTCTTGTCGAACTCGACGCTGCCAGTGACGCCAGAGAAGTTCTTCGTTCCCGCCATGATGTCGCGGACCGACTGCGCATCTGTGGCGCCGCGGCGAACCACGTCGGCAATGAGCAAAATCTGATCAAAGGCGTGCGCATTGATGTGCGTTGGGTCCTGGTTGTATTTCGCTTTGAAGGTCCGGATGAAATCTTGCACAACTTCGCGCTTGTCGGTCGGATCGAACTGGACGATGCGGACGTAGCCAAGCGACGCCTTGCCGGCCTTCTGCTCGAAACCGAACGGCAGCCAGATCGTACCGAGCTGGATCGATTGCCCGCCGCCACCCTTTGTCACTCCAGCTTGTGCCAGTGCCTGCGTGATGCGCAGGCCCTGGCCTTCGAGCGTGTAGGTGGGAATGACGTCCACCTTGCCGAGACCCGTGATGCGCGTTGCGATCGAGGTGAAATCGTTCACATCTCGGCCGAAGCCAATATCGGCCAGGATTTGTCCGCCGAGCGCCTTGAACGTATCGCCGAAAACTTTTGCATTGCCAATCCCGGCATTGGTGTTCTCGTAAAGCAGCACCGCCGTGCGCGCGTTGAGGCGCTTATAGGCATGAGTAGCGATATCGACGCCCTGCATCACCTCGTTCGGCATGATGCGGAACGTCCACGGGTTGCCCGGATCGGTGATCTTGATCGAAGATGAGCCGGCATTGAGCAGCGGCACCTTCGCCTGCTCCATAACCGGCATGACCGCAAGGGTAGCGTCAGAGCACTCCTCGCCGACAACCACAAGCGGCTTGTACTGTTCGAGCAGGCGCTTGGCGGCCTGCGTCGCCGGCAGCGGGCTGCATGCCGAGTCCTCGAATTTGACCTCGAGCTTGTAGCCATTGACGCCGGCCTTATTGAACTGCTCGATCGCCAGTTCAATTCCCTGCTTGTCCTGGGCGCCAAAATAGGCGCCCGGGCCCGACATGGGGAAGAGTCCCCCGATCTTGATCAGTTTATCTTGCGCGTGGGCGGGGTTCGCAACAGCGAACATGCCAAGAATTGCAACCATGCCAAGACAAAAAATGGCCGAGCGGGTTTTCATGGTCACCCTCCGTTAAAGAAGCTCATTAAAGCCCCAAAAGACGACACTTGCCAACCTGTCCAAGGTCGGGCTGCGCCGGTTGGCCGCCGCGAGGGCCGCACGCATGCTGTGCACGGTGCCGTGTTCACACCTGCGCAGCTGCACAGATTGCTGCGGCTACGAACAGACCGACAAGTTCGATAGCCGTGAATGGCATCGCCACGCTCGAACGAAGGGATTTCGCAAAAGCAGGTAGCCGTGGCTGACCGACTTATCCTGACCAAATTGGATATTGCCGGAGCAGCACAGTGTACGTCATCTACTCGGCGCCGAACATGCCAACCGCGACGGCCAGAACGAACGGCGCGACATCAACCAGCCCTGCCTGTGCGTCTATGGGACGCACGGTGTCGAGCCGTGGGGTCTTGCAGCCAGTATGGTGAGGCCCGCTAATGGCCGTTCCGTTGAAGCAGTTGCTCGCCGACAGCAAACGTCTCGTCGCACGCGACTTATTCGATCCGGCCAACGCCGAGGTGCCCTTTACCATCTCGAGCAACGATCTGCCTCCACCCTCCCGGCCAGCCGGCGGCCGAACATTTCGTGGCGCGTGTCGCCGCCTGATCAACGTTTCGCATCGTAGCACTCGCGTTGCGCGACGACCGCGTTCGCCGGCCACTGCAGGCTGTACATGCCGAACAGGAACGAATAGCCGAGATCGACGCCGGGGTACTCGGTCGAATAGGTCCCCGGCACTGGCCCATGCAAGTCGACCACTGTGCCAGGATGCTTGACGCGGTCGATGTGCTGTCGCACGCGGTCAGTATAGGCCGGGACGTCTTCCAGGACGATGAAGCTTTGATGCCAGATGCGCATGCGGCTCTTGGGTTTTGTGGGAGCGAGCGGCCGAACTATAGCAGGGCCGCCAGCACTGTCTTTGACCGGATGGTCGCGGCCGCCATGCGCCTTTCGTCACGCCGCTCCCTCACCCGGCTTGGCGCGGGATGAACCGACCGGTCCCGACTGCATCGGCGACAAGCTCATTGTTGCGCAGCGCGAAACGTCCGCCGACCAGCGTATGCCGCACGCGCCCGCGCAGCGGCACGCCCTCGTAGATCGAAAAGCGAGCGCTGGATTTCAGATTGTCGCGGCGCGGAGTATGTTCCGCCTGCACGTCGACGATAGCAAAATCGGCGTCGAGCCCGACCGCGACGCGGCCCTTGCGGTGCGACAGGCCCATAGCATTGGCCGGCGCCTCCGCCGCAAGGCTGGCGATGCGACCAAGCGAAAGCTTGCGCTTGTGATGGCCTTCACTCAGCAGAACCGGCAGCAGCGTGTCGATACCCGGGCAGCCGGGCGATGCCTTCCAGATACCGCCGTCCTTACTCGACAGGTCTCGATGAATGTGGTCGGTCGCGACCGTATCGATGGTGCCGTCCGCGATGCCGTTCCACAGCGCCGCGCAATCCGACAGCTCGCGGAGCGGCGGGTTGATCTTGCCAACATCGCCCCGCGACCAGTCGATCGAATGCGTCAAATAGTGCGGGCAGGTCTCAATCGTGATGTCGGTACCATTCTCGCGCGCCCGCCTGCCCTCCTCCAGCGCCAGTCGCGACGAGGTGTGGACGATGTAGAGCCGCGCCCCTGTCTGCCGCGCGAACAGACCCGCGCGCTGCACCGCATCAGCTTCGAGAAACGGCGGTCGGCTGGCGTTCCAGGCCGCGAGGCCGCCGCGCCCATCCGGATCCTGCGCCGTCAGGCGATCGCGCAGCACCCACGCGGCCTCAATGTTCTCGGGGTGCGGGCAGACCAGCCCACCGTGCTCGGCGGCAACCTCACAGAGCCGAAACAGAAAGCCGTCGTCGATATCCGGCAGGCCGAGGCGCTTGCCCTCCCCGCCCCGGTTGTTCATGAAAATCTTGAATGACGGTACGCCCATGTCGCGCACATAGCGCGGCACGGCGGCGAGCTGGGCCTCGGTCGCGATGATGAAGTGATAGCTGAAGTCGATCAGGGCGCCGGCCTCGGTCACGGCACGCACATCGTCAAAGATCGCCTCGAACGGCTCCGTCGCCATGAGATAGGGAATCATGGTGGTGACGCCGCCGACGGCGGCGGCCGCGGTTTCGGAGGCCGCATCCTCCGGTACGCGCGGGCGCGCGATATCCCGGCCGTGCCCAAGATGAAGGTGAACGTCGATCACGCCCGGAAACACCACGAGGCCTCTGGCGTCGAGGATTTCACGCGCCTCGGCGCCGCTACCGGACGCCAGGATGCCAGCAATCTTGCCGTTGCTGACGGCGATGTCCGCGGGCGTGCCGTCGGTTCCCGGCAGGACGGCGTTACCATCGCGGATCAGGAGATCGTACATACCGATCAGGCCCGCAACCGCATTCCCGCGTTGTCGCTCGTGGAGATGCCGCGCAGCTGTTTGATCGCTTCGCCGGAGCTCATCACGTCGGCGTACTTCTCGCTCATGTCGAACAGGTTGACCGCGTGCGACACGGCGCTGCGATCATAGACGCAATCGTGTGGAACCAGCGCGCGAAAATTGTAGGCGAAACCGTCCACCACGGTGCCGCGGACGCAGCCGCTGGTGGTGCAGCCGGTGACGACCAGCGTGTCGGCGCCAAGTCCCACCAGGTAGCTCGCGAGCGGCGTGCCGAAGAACGCGCTCGGATGCTTCTTGGGCAGCAGGATATCACCCTCCTGCGGCGCGACCTCGGCGACGAAATCGTAGCCGCGCGCCGCCACCCCCATAATGGCTGGCACCTTGTCCGACAGCCGGCCGTGGTCGAACGTTTCCTTGGGCGAAACGTGCGGGTACAGCACGGGCCATTTGTTTTCGCGAAAGAATGCCAGGAGCGACACGATGTTCTTCACCGCGGTCCAGCCGACCTCCCCGCACGAGGTCGGAAATTCCTTGATGGCCTCGCGGAACGGCCGCGGTTGGGTGCCGACCGTGCGGTATTGCACGTCGATGATGAGCAGGGCCGGATGACACCCGATGCCGGTCGGCCGGCCGAAACCCGCCGCGCGATAGGCCTCCTGCTCCTCGATCGGGATGATGCCGTCCCAGGGTTTCATGGCGATCTCTCCGTCCTTGGCCGACACACTCTAGCTGCTCCCGCACAATTCCGGAATGCCACTCAAGAACTCGATATGAAGCGCTTCCATCCCAAATGACCAGTGCGTGTCATCGATCCGCTTCATCCAGCCCAGCCAATGACGCAGCAACGGGTGCGGCGCATACCAGACCGACACGCCGCCATCGGGCCGCACCGCCGCGGGGAACATCTCGAGGGTTTCGCCCTTGGGTGTGCGGATCGCCAGCGTGTCGTTTCGCTCGATCGTCCGGCACGGCTTATCGAAGGTTACGACCATGCCGTTCTTGAAGAACTCGCTCGCGATGCGACCGGAATGCACGCACGGATTGCCGTCGTTGTCCATTCCCGGCTACGACGGCGGAACGACTTCGAATTGCTCGATCGTCATGCGATCGAGCGCGAAGGCATCGTCGATATCGGTCGTAGTCCAGTTCAGTTCGATCGGATGCGCGGTTTCGATGAACGTGAGCAGCAAATCGAATAGCGTCTTGGCGTCGTCCGGCATCGCATCGAGCCTGAAGCTGGAGAGATAGCTTCTCATTTCCTCGGCGCGGCCGAACATGGCGTCGTAGAACGCCTTGAGATCCACGATCGACGTTCGTGTCAGCTTGGCCAAGCGTTCTGCTTCGGTCGGCAGCGCCCAGTCCGCCACGAACGACTCGAGCGCGCTGAATTGCTTCGGCAGAAGCCGCGTCGTCATGACCGGCTCCGCAGCATCTCGTCGGCCACCGCGTAGTGCTGCTGCAGCAACAGCTCCTGCCGCGACAGCATGATGTTCTGCATGGCGCCGGATTTGAGCGCCTTGGTCACCTGCTCCATGGTGCCGACATCCTCGCGGAACACCTCGCGCAGGCGGGTGCGAAAATAGGCGTGCGCCAGGGCGTCGCCAACGGTCTCGGCCTTGTAGGCGAAGAACTCAACACGCACGTCAGTCTTGTCCTCGCAGATCGGCCAGAACCACAAGTTTGCGTGCCAATGCGCGCCGATGATCCAGATCAGCACCGGGAACACTTCGGCGACGTCAAAGCCCCAGTTCTCGTTGCGCGAGGCGTTCACGCCGGGCGGCAGTGGCAGGCCGGTCTCGCTGAACGGCGGGAACGATGGATAAAGCGGGCGGCCGTGAGCATAGGCGATCTGCTCTACATCCGTGACACGGCGGTTGGGATTGGCCTGCGCCGAGTAGCGGCCGTGATGCTCGGTGATTTCGAGATAGGCGCGGTGCCGCTGCGGGTTCTGTTTGCCGCCCTGATAGTCCGGTACGGTTTTTCGGTGCACGTAGGCGGCGTGATAGCCCTCGCTGAACGAATTGATCGCGATGTTCCAGTTGGACTCGACCGCGATGCGATAGCTCGCGATGCGCTGCCGATTGGAGAAGAAGCCCTTGTACTGATCGTGGAACTTGCCGAGCCATTGCGGCAACGTGCCCCTGGGCTTCGGATCGAAGTTGACGAAGACATAGTCTTCCCAGACCTCGGTGTGGACCGGGACCAGGCCGAGCTGCTCCGGGTCCAGATCGGAAAATTGCGTCTTGTCGGTGACGCCGATTAGGCGGCCGTCGGTCGCATAGGTCCAGCCGTGAAAGCCACAGGTCAGCGCCTTGCGGCAGCCTGACTGATCCTTGACCAGCCGCGCGCCGCGATGACGGCAGACGTTATAGAGGGCCCGCACCTTGCCATCATCGCCGCGCGCCACGATTAACGATGTCTTGAGCGGCGGCACCTCGGCGACGACATAGTAATTGTCGTTCGGCAGGTCCGTCATACTGGCGATCGGCAGCCAGGCGCGTCGGAAGATACTCTCGACCTCGCAGGCGTAGAACTCCGGTTTCAGCCTCTCCTGAATATCGACGCGCGACCGCAGCCGGCTGAAGTCGCCGAGGAACTGCGTCTGGGTGATCTCGTTCATTGGAGACCTCCTGAGGTTTCGATCCTAGTCCGGCTGGTCCATCAGCGCGAGCATTTCGGCGTAGAGACCGAGCCCGAGATAGTCCTGCATGTGACGCTTGAGGTGCTCGGTCAGCACCATGCGGGTGGCGCGGACCAGGCTTTTCGGCTTCTTGGCGATGTCTTCGGCCAGCCCCCAGGCCCGTTGCATCAGTCTGTCGGGCGGCAGGACCTCGGCGACGAGCCCAAGCTCGAGCGCCTTCTGCGCCGAGAGCGTTTGCCCCGTGAGCAGGAAATAGCGCGCGCGGTTCACGCCGAGCAGCAGCGGATAAACAATGTGCATGCCATCGCCCGGAACCAAGCCCCCGGTGAAGTGCGCGGAATCCTGGAACTGCGCAGTGTCGGCGGCCAGCACGATATCGGCGAGCAGCGGCAGTTCGGAATGTCGCCAGGCCGGTCCGTTCACCGCGCTGATGATTGGAACCTCGATATTGAGGAAGTTCATCAGCCCCTGCTTACCTTCGGTCAGCAGACGGTCGACGACCTCCATCGAAGGCCGTGTTGGAAACAACGGGTGGCCGGTATTGGTAACGCGCGGACCGCTAAACTCCGCACCGGTTCCGGTGAGGATGACCACCTTGGTGTCGTGATCGTTGCTGATATCGTGGAAGGCGAGCGGCAATTCCCGATGCGGCAGCAGGCCCCACTGCAAGGCGCCGCCCTTGGTGTGCAGCGTCACCTGCAGGATGCCGTCGCGGCGTTCCATCTTGATGAATTCGTACTTGCCGGCGTAGTCGGAAAGTTCCGTCATTTGAGTGCCTCGCTCAGTGCCTGATGACGCTGCCGCCGCCCAGATAGGCTTCATGCACCTGTGGATTCTTCGCGAGCTCGGCCGCCGGTCCCTGCAGATTGATCTCGCCATTCTCGAGAATGTAGCCGTAAGAGCTCACGTCGAGTGCGACGCGCGCATTCTGCTCCACCAACAGGATGGCGATGCCGCTCCTATGGATGGTCTTGATGATGTCAAATACCTGTTGCACCAGGATCGGCGAAAGCCCGAGACTCGGCTCATCGAGCATGAGCAGCTTCGGCTTCGCCATCAGCGCCCGCCCGATCATCAACATCTGCTGCTCGCCGCCCGACAGCGTGCCGGCGAACTGCGTCGCACGTTCACGCAGCCGCGGAAACAGGGTGTAGACGCGTTCCAATTCGTCGCGGTTGCGTTGCTTGTTGCCGTGGCGCCAATTCTTAAGACGCCAAGCGCCGAGCGTCAGGTTATCCTCAACGCTCATGGCGGTGAAGATCGCCCGGCCCTCAGGTACCTGTACAACGCCGCGGCTCACCACGTCCTCGACGCGCAGGTTGCCGATGTCCTCGCCCTCGAACACGATACGGCCCGAGGTCGCGGCCACCAGCCCCGAAACGCAATTGAGCGTCGTGGTCTTGCCGGCGCCATTGGCACCTAAGAGGCAGACGATCTGGCCGGGCTCGACCTTGAGCGAGACGCTTTCGAGCGCGGAGACCTTGCCGTAGGCGGCGTGCAGGCCATCGATGCTAAGCATGGCTCGGCCTTCCCAAATAGGCTTCGATCACGCGCGAATCGCTGCGAATGTCGTTCGGGGAGCCCTCGGCGATCTTCTGGCCAAAATTCAGAACCGTGATCCGGTCCGCAACTGACATGACGAGTTGCATGACGTGTTCGACCAAAATAATCGTTACGCCGCGCTTGCGCACTAGGTCGAGCAACAGCGAATCGACGAAGGAAATTTCGCGATTTCGCAGGCCTGCGGCTGGCTCGTCGAGTAGCAGAAGCTGCGGGTCGCCCGCGAGCGCCCGCGCCAGGTCGAGCAGCTTCTGCCGGCCGAAATCGAGTTCGCCGGCCAGATGGTCGCGATAAGGCCGCAATCCGGTCTGGTCGAGGATGTCTTCCGCATCCCGCACCGCCTGAGCCTCGGTCCGGCTCCGGCGCGGGCTTGGGCCGAAGGGCAGGTAGTTCGGAATCCGGCGGCTGAGCCCGACTAGAACATTCTCCAGCACCGTCATGCCGGCCAGGAGCTCGAGGTTCTGGAATGTCCGGCCGATACCGATCCTGATGACATCGTGCGAAGGCCGCTTCAGCACGGAGCTGCCTTCGAACTCGATCGAGCCTTCGGCGGGATCGCAGAACCGCGAGATGCAATTGAACACTGTCGACTTGCCGGCGCCGTTCGGCCCGATCAGGGCATGGATCGCGCCCTTCGCGACGTCCATCGAGAAATCATTCAATGCGCAGAGGCCGCCGAAACGGACCGTAAGATTCCTGATGGAAAGGATCGCGCTCATGACGTCGGCTGCCGAGCTTTCGCAGCGGTTGGCGCCGACTTTGGGGTGCGTGCAAAAAATGTCTTAGCCACGCCCCAAAGGCCGCGCGGCATGAACATGGTGGCGAGCACCAGGATCAATCCGTAGGCGAACTCCTGCCACACCAGGAGGCCGCGCGGCGCGGCGCGCAGAATCTCGGGGAGCAACCCGATCAGCAACACGCCGACGAGGACGCCGGCAATCGAGCCGGAGCCGCCGACCACCACCATGGTCAGCACCAGGATGAGCTGGGCGAGCCCTACCGAGTCGGGATTGATGAAGGATTGGAACAAGGTAAAAGTCCCGCCGGCCAATCCAGCGAAAACGGCGGACAGCACGAAGGCCACCATTTTGGTACGCTTCACGTCGACGCCGGAGGCCGACGCGACGTGCTCGCTGTCACGGATCGCGCAGAGATCGCGACCGAGCCGGGAGCGCGTCAGGTAGAGTAGAGAGAGAAGCACCAGCGCCAGGATGATGGCCATCACCGGAAAGGCGCGCCGGTCCGTACCGACCACATAGCCGAAGATGTCCGGCGGGCTGATCCGCAACCCGTCGCTACCTTTGGTTACCGAATCCCAGGTGCGGAATACCCATTGCGCGCATTCGGCGAACGCGTAGGTCGCGAGCGCCAGATAGACCGTGCGCAACCGCGTCGCCGGTATGGCGATCAGCAGACCGACGACACCCGCGAACATGGCCGCGATCGGCACGCCCACGATGAACGGCACGCCCAGACGTATCTGCAGCAGGGCGCTGGTGTAGATACCAATACCGAAGAAAGCGATATGGGCGAATGCGAATTGGCCCGACCATCCGAGCAAGAGATCAAGCCCGAGCGCCAGGATGGCGTACATCATTAGCGTGTTGCCGAGGTAGAGAAAGTATTCCGGCAGCACGAGCGGCAACAGGACGCCGAGCGCCAGCAGAATGGCGATGCCCGCGAACGTCCGCCAATGAAGCTCGCCGTACATCGTCAGACTTTCTTGAACGCCAGTTCGCCGAACAGGCCCTGCGGACGCAGCACCAGGATCATCATGATCATGAAGAACGGCGTGACCGCCATGGCCTGCGGCGAAATCAGGACTCCGACAAGATTCTGCAGCACGCCAAGCGCGATGCCGCCGATCACGCAGCCAACCAGCGAGCTGAAACCGCCGATGATGGCGGCGGCGAACGCGAGCATCACGACGTTGCCCATGTCGGGGGTCATCAGAAGCTTGGGCGACAGCAGAATACCGGCAATGCCCGCCAACCCCGCGGCAAGGCCCCAGGCGATCATCCGCATTGACTGCACCGGAATGCCGATGAGAGCCGCGGCCCGCGGGTTCTGGCTGGTGGCGCGCAAGGCCTTCCCAGTCCGGGTAAAGCCGAAGAACACCGTGAGCCCTGCCATAACCACGATGGTCACCGCGATGATCGCAAGATCCTGCTGCTGCAGGATGACGTCGCCGATGAAGACCGGCGGACCGGCCAAGAGTGGCGGCAGACGCCGGACCTCCTCGGTGTAGGGCACGACACGAACCGCGCCCTTGAGAAGATAGCCCAGCCCGATGGTTGCAACCACCATCGGAACGAGGTCGGCTTCGGCTTTCTTGGAATAGCGCCGGCCGGTGATGGTGCTGAGCGTGATGCGTTCGAAGGCCGCGCCAACGACGTACATCGCCACGATCACCGCGACGAACATCAGCGGATAACTCAATTCGAAATAGATCAAGGCCAGCAGGCCGGTGTAGCCGCCGAGCATCAGTAGCTCGCCACCGGCGAAGTTCACCACATCGGTGGACTTGTAGACGATCACGAGCGACAGAGCGACCAAGGCGTAGACACACCCGGTCACAATGCCACTCGCGGCCGCTTGCAGGAGGAGATCGGACATCGCCGCAATCGCCTCGTCTTAAGTGACTGCGATCAGTCCTTTCCGTTCCAAGTGTACACGCCCGGCATCATCTTCTGCGTCTTGCCGTCGTACTTTACGACGAAGCCGCTGCGCATCGCGTCTCTGCGATCCTTGCCGAATTGAATAGGCCCGGCCAGGATTTCAGGCTTGAAATCTAGCGCCTCCATCGCCGCCACGAACGACTCGCGGGTGAGATTGCGACCCGCCTTCTCCAGCGCCGCCGTGATCGCCATGACCGAAGGCAAACCTGTGATCATGAACGGGCCAGCCTCGCGATCGGGATAGTATGACTTGTACATGTCGGCGTATTTCTTCTTGATCGCCTCGTCGCCGACGTCGGTGAACGACCAGCCGTGATAGAAGTTCTCAAGCGCAGCCGGATTGCCGACGTTCCTGGCGAACACGCCGGGCGTCGGGATGCCCTGCACCGCCTGCATCAGCGGGATCGCGGTCATGCCGTACTCGCCGTACTTCTGCGCGATCAGGACGGCCGGAGCCGGGTAGGCGCCGGACAGGATCACGTCGGGCCTGGCCGCGCGGATCTTGAGCATTGGCGCCGTGACATCGGTGATGTTCGGTGGAATGCGCTCCGCGGCTACCACCTCGACGTTGGCGGCCTTCAGGATTGCCTCCGTGGTCGCGAGGTTGGCTTTGCCGTAGTCATCGTCGTGAACGATGACTGCGGCGCGCTTGACCTTCAACTGCTGGATCGCAAAGCCGGCGAGCGCCGCGGCGTAGGCTCGTTGCGTGCCGTGAAAAGCGCCGAACGTGTAGTGCAGCGGCGGGATGACGGCGTTGTCACCCGCTGCATTCAGCATGGCGTAAGGCACCTTCTCGCGGTTGATGTATTCCTGCGCCGCCGTCAGTGCCGCGGTGCATGAGCCGCCGTGCAGCATGAACACGTTGTCGACCGTCACCAGCTTCTTGACGACCGCGACCAGATCGTTGGCCGTACACTTGTCGTCCTCGATGACGAGCCGAAACTTGCGGCCGTGAATGCCGCCCTTCTTGTTGATGTCGTCGTACCACATCTTAGCGGCGTTCACCGGATCGAGCCCGAAGCCGACCAATGGGCCGGACAATGGCCCGAACAATCCGATCACGATCTCATTGTCGGTAAGACCAGGATCGGCGGCGACACTGGGACCGGAAATCCCGAGCGCCACGGTCACGCCGATCGAGCCCCGCTTCATTCCTCTTAGCCAGTCCATGGCATTCCTCTCTTTGGTGTGATGCTTTTGACTTGGCGGTTCGGGCGCCGGCATTGTTCCGACGTTCTAAAGGTCACCGTCCATTCTCTCGTGCGCCTACACGGCGCGCGGCCGATATCGTTTGGCGGCGGGCGCGCCCTGCCGGGCTCGTGGTAGATGCGCGCATCGGAGGTAAACTCGACATTGGCAAGGATCACGTCAGCGGCGAAGTCGTTCTTGATCGCGTTGCCAACCGCGACGGAAGCCACGCCGACACATTCCGGACCACGGATGCTTGACGTTCATACACAGCAGCCGAATAATTAGCTGGGAACGCGGCATTTTTGTCAACGCTGTTATAACACCTGGGGTCGTCGGGGCATGCAGACGCGCAAACTCCGCTCACTGGAGGTGTCCGCCATCGGCCTCGGCTGCATGGGGCTGACGCCTATCTACGGCCGCCCCGATCCGGACCTCGCATTCCAGACCGTCCAGCGCGCGGCCGATGTCGGTGTCACCCTGCTCGATACCTCGGACGCCTACGGCAAGGGCCTCAACGAACAACTGCTGGGGCGCGCGATCGCCGGAAGGCGCAACCGCTATGTCATTTCAACCAAGTTCGGAAATCTGCGGATGCCGGATGGCAGTCCCGGGGTGAACGGCCGGCCCGAATACGTGGCGCAAGCCTGCGAAGCCAGCCTGAAACGCTTGGGCATCGAAACCATCGATCTCTACTTTCAGCATCGCGTCGATCCTTCGGTGCCGATCGAAGACACCGTCGGCGCTATGAGCCGGCTCGTCCAACAGGGCAAGGTGCGCCATATCGGATTGTCGGAAGCAGCGCCGGCACGCATACGCCGCGCTCAGGCGACGTTTCCGATCACGGCACTGCAGACCGAGTATTCGCTATCGACGCGCGAGGTCGAGGCCGAGATCCTCGACGTCTGTGACGAGCTCGGCATCGGTTTTGTCGCCTACGGCGCGCTCGGCCGGGGTCTGCTGACCGGAACCATTGCGAAGGACACGACACTGGAGCAGGACGACATTCGCCTCCAGATGCCTCGCTTCCAGGGTGCCAACCGGGACGCAAATCTCGTTCTGGTCTCTCGCTTGCAAGACTTGGCTCGGGCCGAGCGCTGCACACCGTCACAGCTGGCCATCGCCTGGGTGCTTAGCCGCCGAGACTGGATCGTCCCCATCGTCGGAACCAGCAAGCCGCAGCGATTGGAGGAGAATGCCGCAGCCGCTTCGATACGGATTTCGACAGCGACGCTTCAAGCCTTGGAGAAGGCCTTTCCAGTTGGCGCCGCGGTGGGAGCGCGCACCGTGCTTGAGCTGATGCCTCGGCTAGGCCTTTGAGAACGGGCGCAACCTCGACATCGTTTCCGTTGGATAAAGTCGCGAGGCTGAATCGCAATGGCCAGCTTCCTAGCCCGACGTCTTCTTCAATCAGTGCTGACGCTCCTCGGCGTGCTCACCGCAACCTTCTTTCTCGTTCGGTTGGCGGGGGATCCAACCACCTTGCTGCTGCCCGTCGAGGCAACCGCCGACGAAGTCGCAAGCTTCAGGACGGCACTCGGCCTGGATCAGCCATTGCTGGTGCAATACATGAAGTTCCTCGCCCATGCGGTGGAAGGCGACTTCGGGATATCCTTGCGCCAGAGGACGCCCGCCCTGGGACTGGTCCTTGAGCGCCTGCCTGCGACACTCGAGCTCGCCCTGACATCATTCATACTCGGCCTAATACTCGCATTTGCAATCGGTTTGGCGATGCGGCTATCGGGCAGCGCGCGACTCCGTTCGGCAGTCATGTGGATCGCTCTTGCGCGTCAGGCAATTCCGGTTTTCTGGTTCGGCCTGCTGCTGATCCTCCTGTTCTCGGTCACCTTGCGTTGGCTGCCGTCACTCGGCCGGGGCAGCGTTACCCACCTGATTCTGCCGGCCATTACGCTTTCAACCTATGAGCTCGCGCTCTATCTACGCCTGTTCAATTCATCGCTAGCAACCGAAGCTAAGCAAGATTATGTCCGGACGGCATTTGCAAAGGGTCAAAGCCGCTCGAAGATTGTCATCAAGCATATGCTTCCCAACGCGCTCCTGCCGCTGGTGACGATCGCGGGCATCAATCTCGGTCTGCTGTTAGGCGGCACCGTGGTGACCGAAACCGTGTTCAGCTGGCCGGGCGTCGGGCGCCTGATAGTGCAGTCGGTGAGCCAGCGAGACTATCCGGTTATCATCGCGGGCGTTTTCGTCGTCTGCCTGATATTCATGGTGGTCAATCTTATCGTCGACCTGCTCTACGCCTATCTTGATCCGCGGGTGAGACTGGCATGATGCGCCACATCACCTTCACGACCTGGCTTGCGATTGCGATGTTGGTCGCAGTCGTCCTGCTCGTCACGATCATCCCGTGGCTTCCCGACTACGCCCCCTATACGCAGGACCTTGCAAGCAGCCTTCTTCCTCCCTTCGATCAACTCGACAACGGTCAGCTCAGCATATTCGGCACCGATAAGCTTGGCCGAGACATCCTGAGCCGCCTGGCTCTCGCCGGCCGCGTATCATTGTTCATCGGGCTCTCGGCGGTCGCCGTCAGCATGGTGATCGGCGTCATTCTTGGGCTCGTCGCCGGATATTTTCGCGGCTGGACCGAAACCATCATCATGGGTTTCGCCGACCTTCAATTGTCCGTCCCGCGAGTTTTGTTGCTGATTGCCGTGACAGCGATCCTTGGATCAACCGTCTTCAATCTGACAATCTTGCTCGGTTTGACCAGTTGGGTCGCCTATGGACGCGTGGCGCGTGCCTTGTCGCTCTCGCTTCGGGAACGCGAATTTGTTCTTTCCGCGATCACCCAGGGCGCCACACCCGCATGGAACATTCGCAAGCACCTGCTGCCCAATGTGCTCCCCCAAATGGTGATTGTCGGCTCATTTGAACTGGGACAGATCATCGTGCTCGAGGCCGCGCTCAGCTATCTGGGCCTTGGGATTCAGCCACCTTTGCCAAGCTGGGGATTGATGATCAGCGAGGGCCAGTCCTATCTCGAGATCAATCCATGGCTGACCGTCATTCCTGGCTTGGCATTGTTCATGCTGGTCGCCGGCGTTCAGTTCTTGACGCGATCGCTTACGACGGAAGGCGAGGAAGAACGCGACATCGCCGTTCGAATCGTATGACAGTGCCACCGTCACGCTAGCCGTGTCCGACAAAACGCCCATCCTTTCGGTCCGGGACCTCGTCGTGGAGGTGCCCACGGGCGAGCGCTGGACGCGCTTGCTCGACCGCGTGTCGTTCGACGTCTATCCACACGAAGTGTTGGGCATCGTCGGCGAATCCGGTTCCGGCAAGAGCATGACCATGCTTGCCGTCATGGGTCTGCTGCCGAGCCCGATCCGAATGGTCGGAGGGCAAGTCCAACTATTCGGGGAAGACATCGCTGGTCTGTCGTTCGACCGAATGCGAGCCATTCGCGGCCGCCGGATATCGATGATCTTCCAGGATCCGATGACATCGCTCAATCCGGTTCTTCGGATCGCAAACCAGATCGGCGAAGCGATTGCGCTGCATCAATCAGACATGCCGTCGTCGCGCATCCGCAGCCGCATCGTCGACCTGCTGGAATTGGTTGGCATTCCAGACGCAGCGCGCCGCGCCAACCAGTTTCCGCACGAGTTTTCCGGAGGCATGCGTCAACGCGCCATGATCGCGATGGCGATCGCCAACGATCCGGCATTGTTGATCGCCGATGAACCCACCACCGCGCTCGATGTCACGATCCAGGCGCAGGTCATGGAGGTGCTTGCCCATGCCCGGGCCAGGACCGGCGCAGCCATGATCCTGATCACCCACGACTTAGGTCTGGTCGCGGACTCCGCCAATCGGGTCGCCGTCATGTATGGCGGGCGGATTGTGGAAGAGAGCACGGTGGAAAAGGTGTTTCGGAATTCGCGCCACCCCTATACGGCTGGATTGCTCGCCAGCCTTCCTCGCATCGACAGGCGGCGCGCGGAACTCTATTCCATTCCCGGTCAAGTGAGCGATCTCCGCAAACAGCCCAGCGGCTGCACGTTCCATCCTCGCTGCGGATTGGGTGGTAAGCGAAACACCTGCATCGAGATGTTGCCGGAGTTGATCGCGACAGGCGACAATCATCGCGTGGCTTGTCATTTTTGGCAGGAGACCGCAGCCTGGGCTCAACGTGAAGCTGAAGACAATCGAAGCCAAATCGTTGCCCCCATTCGGGCACATGACGCAAAGGATGCTCCGTTCACGCTGAAAGTCGACAATCTTCACAAGACATTCAAGATTCGCAGAAGCCGTGGTTTTGGCAGCGACCGACTTAGCGCCGTCGGCGGCGTCTCGTTTGAGTTGAAGCAAGGCCAGACACTCGGACTGGTCGGAGAGTCGGGATGCGGCAAGTCCACGCTTGGCCGAGTGATTCTTGGGCTGCACGATGCCACGTACGGCTCGGTCATTCTCAAGGGGCGCAATATTTCCGGCATGAAGCCTCGCACGTTGCGTCTGCTTCGCCGACACATGCAGGTGGTATTTCAAGATCCCTACGCTTCACTCGACCCCCGACTGACGGCGGGCGAGATCATCGCCGAGCCGTTGCGTATCAACCGGATGTATCGGCCGGAACGTGTGATCGAACTTCTGAGAGAAGTCGGTCTCGGACCCGAGGCAGCGCTCAGACAGCCAAGCGAGTTTTCCGGCGGACAGCGACAGCGCATCGCAATTGCACGCGCTCTCGCGCTTAACCCCGATCTCATGGTTCTGGACGAAGCTGTGTCGGCGCTAGACGTCTCGATCCAGGCCCAAGTCATCAATCTTCTGAAGAAGCTGCAGGAGAAATTGGGACTCGCCTATTTGTTCATTTCTCATGACCTTTCCGTCGTTCGCCATATCTCGGACCATGTCGCGGTGATGTATCTGGGAAAGATCGTCGAGATCGGTGAGCGCGAGCAGATATTCGACGCTCCTTCGCACCCGTACACGCAAGCGCTCCTGTCGGCCATTCCCCATCCAGATCCGGGCGGCAGCGGCGGCCAGCGCATCATCCTGAAAGGGGACCTGCCCAACCCACTTAAGCCCCCCAGCGGCTGCGCATTCCGGAGCCGATGCTTCAAAGCGCAGGCAATATGCGCGAGCGAGGAACCCCGACTCGTGAGGCCTGCGGCAACAGACCATCCTACAGCGTGCCATTTCGCCGAAATCAAACCCATCGTTCGCGGTCAGGAAAGCGACGCCACAATCCGCTAAACTCTTGTCGAGCGCTGGGTTGATGTGAGCAAGCTCCATGCTTAAGCAGCTGCAGGCCATCGTCGGTGCAGATCATGTCTCGGATGAACCGGGCGCATGCGATCTCGCGACCTCTGACATCTTTGAATGGCCCGGCCGCAAACCTGCCCTCATGGTCGCGAGCCCCAGGACGACGGACGAGACTTCCGCGGTCCTCCGCGTCCTGCGAGATAACGGCATTCCGGTGGTCGCACGCGGCGCGGGCCTGTCGTACACCGGCGCTTTCGCAATGAAGCAGGCTTCCGTCGTTGTCGATACCTCGCGCATGAACGACATCAACGTCAACGCAGAGGATCGTTACGCGACAGTTGGCGCCGGGGCATCTTGGGCCAGCGTGGCACACGCTCTCAAGCCGTTTGGAATGAAGTCGGTGCAGGCGAGCCCGATTTCCGGAACCTATTCGACCGTTGGTGGACTGGCCGCCCAAGGCATGCCTGCCGGGCTCGACGGAATTCTCGGCTTAACCGTCGTGCTGTCGGATGGAGCGGTCGTGCGCACGGGCGCGCCAACTCGCTTTCATCGTTACGCAGGGCCGGATCTGACGGGCCTGTTCCTCGGAGATTGCGGGGCTTTCGGCATCAAGACGGAAATCGTCATCCGGATTGCGCCGGAGCAGCCAACCGCATTCGCATCCTTCGGCTTCGATAGTGCGGACGACCTGCTTCAAGGCCTGATCGCATGCCTCAGCGAGGGAATCGTGACGCGGGCGTTTGCGATGGACCGCGTCAAATCGCGGGACGCCACGAAGGTCGAGCTTGGCGAGGTGCTTAGGACCTCCGCCGCGATGATCCAGCGGTCGGGATCGCTCGTCCAGTCGGCCAAGGACGCTGCCAAGCTGCTTCGCCTGGCAGTCGCGCCCACGAACGACAAGCCTTGGTCGCTCCATCTGACGGTGGAGTCGCCCACACAGTTCGGCGCCGACGCCCAGCTGCAACGTGCCCGTGAGATTTGCGGATCGAATGGCATAGAAGGCGATGATGTATTTCCGCGCGCCTTTAAGGCGAAGCCTTACTCGATTCGCGGATTTGTCGGACCGTCAGGTGAACGCTGGGCTCCAGTGCACGGCATATTCTCGCTTTCGAATTCGCGACACGCCATGGCCCACCTGCAAAACAGTGTCGCAACACAATCACCGCAGATGGCGGAGCTCGATGTCACGGCGTCCTGGCTGCTCTCGTCCTCCGGGCCCTACGTGACCATCGAACCGATGCTCTATTGGCGCGATCGGCTCGAACCGATCCACATGCGATACCTGTCTCCCCGAAACCGCGAACGTTTCGGTGCTTTCGCAGCCAATCCGGCCGCACGGCAATTCGTTCGGACTATGCGCGAAAGACTGCGGGATATCATGGATGCCCACGGGGCGGTTCATTCCCAACTTGGGCGCTTTTATCGCACCAGCAATTCATCTCTCGACAGCCCTGATGCCTTGTTGATGCGGCTTAAGGCCGCTCTCGATCCAGATCATCGGTTCAATCCGGGCGTGCTTGGCATACCGGCGCAACTCAAATAGATATTTAGGATCAGCGGATGCAAAGGACGATAGGGTATTCCTGATGGCCGGGTTTGCGCGTCAGCACGCCTCGCGTTCGATCACGATCGCCGACGGCATTTTCGCATCCGCCAGCCGAACGCCCGGTAAGACCGCCATCCGGCAAGACAAGCGTTCGCTGACCTATTCCAGTCTCGCGGAACGGATCCTGCGGGTCGCCAACATGGCACACGGCCACTTTGGTCTCGCGCACGGCGAGCGCGCAGCGATTTTCATGCCGAACCGGATCGAATATCTCGAGCTAGTCTGTGGGCTTTCGAGCGCCGGTGTCTCGGCCTGTACCATCGGTCCAACGGCTTCGGCCGCCGAAATTCGATTCATCTGCGAGGATGCATCGGCCCGCGTGCTTTTTGTCGATCCGGCGCGCGAGGATGCCGCGCGAGCCGCGGTCGGCGACATTGTTCCGCATATCGTGCGTGTCGATGCGCAATATGAGACACTGTTGTCGCAAGCGCACCACAACTCACTGCCTGTCGACACCAATTGGGAGGATATTTTTTCTATCCCCTATACGTCAGGCTCGACCGGCCGGCCGAAGGGCGTGATGCTGTCTCATCGGTGCCGGGTTCTGTCGGCCTATGCGATAGCGGCCGAACATGGTTGCTACGGGCCCGATGACAGGGCAGTGGCGACCACGCCGATGTTCCACGGAGCCGGCTTCCTAGTGGCGCTGGCGCCGGTGTTCTTCGGCGGATTCGTCGAGTTGCTGCCGGCCTTCAACATCGAACAACTGATGCGAAAGATTGAGGAAACGGCGGCAACCAGCGTCTATATGGTGCCTACGCATTTCAGCTCGCTGTTCGCGATCGGCGATCGCCGGCACGCCTTCAACCACAGCTCGCTGAAATGCGTCATCGTTGGAACGGCCCCGCTGTCCCAGTCGATGAAGGTCAAGATTGTGGAGTATATCGGCGACGGGAAGCTGTATGAACGCTATGGGTCGACCGAAGCTTCGATCGTGACCGCGCTCCGGCCCAAAGACCAACTCCGAAAGCAGCAGTGTGTCGGCTTGCCGCTGCCCACAACACACATCCGAATTCTGGGCCCGGACGGGCAAGAGCTTCCACCCGGCAAGGTCGGCGAACTTTACAGCACCTCCAACCACATGTTCTCCGGCTATCTCAATATGCCGGACGCGATGGGAAAGGCGATGCGCGGCGAATGGTTTAGCGCGGGCGATCTGGGACGGATCGACGACGAAGGCTACCTGTATCTCGTCGACCGAAAGAACGACATGATCATTTCCGGAGGCGAGAACGTGTATCCGCGCGAGGTCGAGGAGGTGCTGCTGGCGCATCCTGCGATCGATCAGGCGGCGGTGGTCGGATTGCCCCACGAACACTGGGGCGAACAGGTGGTGGCTTATGTCGTGGTTCGGGCTGGAATGAACGTTACGGATGATGAGCTAAAGGCCGCATGCCAGGCGAGGCTTTCTCGCTACAAAGTTCCCAAGGAATTTCGCGCCATCCGCGACCTGCCCCGGAACCGGATGGGAAAAGTGGACCGGCGCGAGCTTCGCGAGCTAAATCGAAAGGCTTAACCAAAAGCGCGACTTTGGCGCCGAAGGAAAATGCAGATGTCGATGTCCCGCATGACTTTTCTCCGCAGATGGCTTCCCAGCGGCGTTGCGTTCGCTGCCGCGATCGCCGATGGCGCGAGCGTGTTCGCGGCTGGCAACGACACGATTGTGGTTTCGCAGGGCTCTGATGTCCTGACGCTCGATCCAACGCTCGATACATCGCCGATCGGCATCAATGTGTTCCGCAACGTGTTCGATGCGCTGACGCGGATCGAAGCGGACGGCTCCGTGGCTCCCCTGCTCGCCGAATCCTGGACAGTCTCCGAGGACACCAAAATCTGGGAATTTGCGATTCGGAGCAACTCCAAGTTTCACAACGGCCAACCGGTGACTGTTGATGACATCGTCTGGACCTATCAGCACCTGGCGGCCGAGCTGAAATCGCCGGTCCGGACCTATATCAACAAGTTGAAGACGGTTGAGCCTGCCGGCGGGAACACGGTGAAATTCACCCTGAGCGAGCCGTTTGCCGCCTTCGACCGCCAAGTATCGCTGATCTCGATCATCTCAAAACAGGCCTTCGAGGAGATCGGTGCCGCGAGGTTCGCGCTGGCGCCGGTCGGCTCCGGCCCATTCCGCGTCGTGCGCTGGGTGAAGGACGACCGTGTAGAACTTGCCGCCTTCGGCGACTATTGGGCGGGCGCGCCCAAGATCAAGACGCTGATCTTCAAGCCGGTTCCTTCTGAGACAACGCGCGCGGCCGCGCTGTCTTCCGGTGAGCTTGACGTGGTGGCAATCCTTCCGCCCGCGCTGGTCAACTCGTTGAGCTCCCGCAAGGGCCTCAAAATCGAAAAGGTCGCGAGCAACAAGGTGGTCTATGTCGGCTTCAACATCACCAATCCGCTGCTTAGCGACGTCCGTATACGCCAGGCGGTCGACTTCGCCATCGATCGGAACGCCCTCACCTCTCGATTGCTCCGGGGTCTTGGTAAGCCCTCGGGACAGGTCATCGCGCCGGTGACTTTCGGGTATGCGCCGGAGATCGAGCCGACCCCGTTCGATCCCGCACGTGCGAAACAACTGGTGGCAGCTTCGGGATACAAAGGCGAAAAAATCGCGTTTCAGTATCCCAATAACAATATCGCATTCGGAGACGAGACCGCCCAGGCCATTGCAAACTATCTCGGGAACGTCGGAATCAATGTCGACCTTCAAGGAATGGAATACTCGGCGTACTTCCCGCTTTGGTCGAACCGCAAGATCATCGGCATGCATCTGTTCGCCTATGGCCCGTCTATCATGGACGCCGAACTCGCCATCGGCAGCCTGTATGTCAGCAGCGGCCGTGTGTATTGGGATGACCCCAGAATCGATCAATTGGCGCAGCAACAGCGCGGGGAACGCGACAAGGATAGGCGCCTGGCCATCATTGGGGAGCTCTTGAAGTACTGCAACGAATTGGTGCTTTACGCGCCGCTCTATAATGAGATTCACGCCTACGGAATTCAGGACCGCGTCAAATGGCAGCCGCGCCCTGACGAACGGCTTTACTTTCAGAACGCCGAAATTATCCGAAAATGACCTTTGATAGGGACGCCCAAATCAAGACTTAAGGAACTCCAAATGGCTGGTCCGACCTATCCGTTCGACCCCGGCAAAACCAAGTTGGGCTATGGCGCCATCGACATCGTCGTCAATCTGTACACGCCCGATGTCATCGCCGAAATCGGCCTGCCGACCGATGAGAATTTCCGCGACAAGGTGAGAGTCGCGCAAGATCACCGGCGCGGGCTAACGCTCGAGCAATATATCGATAAGATGGATCGTGCCGGCATCGAGCGATCATTTCTGATAGCAGTCCGCTGCGGCGATCTTCGCGTCCGTGGCTCGATGGAAATCCCCTATGCGAAAGTGCACGAAGCGGTTCGGCGCTATCCTCATCGCTTTTCGGGATTGGCGGGTATCGACCCCACGCGGGGCATTGCCGGCTTGAAAGAGCTCGATAATGCGGTGAGGGAATTTGGCTTCGTCGGAGCGCACCTTTATCCGCATTGGTTCGGCAAAGCGCCGGACGCTGCGATCTACTATCCCTACTACGCACGCTGCGCGGAGCTTGGAATTCCGATCATGATGCAGGTCGGGCACTGCCTCGTTTATCAAAAGGACCGCAGGCTGCCGTCAGTTGGGCGGCCCATCACGCTCGATCAGGTCGCGATCGATTTCCCCGAGCTCACGCTGATCGGAATTCATCTGGGCTATCCCTGGACCGAGGAAATGATCAGCGTCTGCACCAAGCATCCCAACGTTTTTATGGCGGGCGACGCTTACGCGCCAAAGCATTGGGGCCCCACCGCCGTGCATTACGCCAACACGTTTGGGCAAGACAAATTTCTGTTTGGAACGGATTGGTGGGTGGTCGATCCGGAACGCGCGATGGACGATATCCACGGTCTCAATTTCCGCTCGGAGCCACTGCAAAAAATCCTGCGCGACAACGCGCTGCGTGTCTTCAATGTCAAACCGTGATGTGTGTCCGATCAGATGTCGGAGTCGCGAACGCAGCCGCCGAATGTCCGCTATAGGGGGCAACGCGGAAGAAATTTGCTCATGGTGAGTTCTTCAGGTTTTGGACCCAAACCGGACTCGCATCTTGTTGAAATTCGCGGAACGAAATGTCATGGAAGTTTGGTCCACCAGCATCCGGCCCTAATTAGGCTTGATGTTGGCCGCACGGATCACCTTGGCCCACTTCTCGGTTTCGTCGGCGATCAGCTTTTCTAGATCGGCGGGCGAGCCCACAAGCGGCGTTAGGGCCAAGTCAGCAATCCGCGCCTTGATTTTGGGGTCCGCCAAGGCAGTATTGATCTCCTTGTTGAGCTTATCGACAATTTCGGTTGGGGTGCGCTTGGGCGCGCCCACACCGTTCATCGAGCTTGCCTCAAACCCAGGCACAAACTCGCCTACGGTCGGCAGGTCCGGCAACACCTCCAGGCGCGTGGCTGTCGTCACCGCCAGTGCACGCAGCCTCCCAGCGCGGATGTGTGCCAGGGAGGCCGCCATATTGTCGATCATAACCTGAACCTGTCCGCCGAGTAGGTCGGTGAGTGCTAAGGCCGCGCCGCGATAGGGTACGTGCACCATGTCGACGCCGGTCATCATCTTGAAGAGTTCGCCTGCTATATGCGCGGGCGTTCCTGTGCCGGCCGACGCGATGCTGAGCTTGCCTGGATTGGCTTTGGCGTACGCGATCAGTTCTGGAACCGACCTGATCGGAACGGATGGATTGACCTCGAGGACGTAGGGAAAGCGCACGAGACTCGCGACAGGTGCGATGTCGCGGATGAAATCGAAATTGAGTTTCTCGTACATCGTCGCGTTGGTAGCGTTCGCCGAACTGAGGTTGAGAAGCGTATAGCCGTCCGGGGGCGCGTTCACGACGACCTCGGTGCCCAGATTGCTCGCGGCGCCAGGCCGATTCTCGATGACGAATGGCGTGCCAAGCCGTTCCGACAACCATAAACCAATCAGACGTGTGACGATGTCGCTCAAGCCGGCAGGCGGAAACGGGACAACGATGCGTACGGGCCGCGACGGGTAGGCTTGTGCCCTTGCGGCGCGTGAGACGACCGGCAGCACGGCAGCGCCCGCGGCCAGACACAGGAAGCGTCTTCGGTGGGGAAATTTCATGAAGGCCTTCCCATGAACATAGCCGGACGACTGGAAAGCGGGCTAGGCTACATCACGTTCCCAAATCGGCGGAAGGGGCCAACGCGGTCCTGGCCCATGAGCGACAATTGCCCGCAATTCATTGTGCAGTAGCGATGCCGGTCTTAGTTCGTGCCCAATAAGTCCGGGATAGATGATTTAGATAAAAGCAGCGCCTAACACCGATGAGATCATCAAATTAATTTGAGGATGCTTAGGGACGGCTCTGGCCGAACGGCAATTGCCGCTACGGCCGGAGCCGGCACTCGTGCAGCGCAAAACTTCGAGGCGCCCTAGAGCCAGTTGACCGGGCCGAGGAAGTCCCGCTTTCCGAGCGATACGCCGCGATGACGCAAGATGTTGTACGCCGTAGTTACAAAAAAAAAGAAATTCGGCAGAGCGAACTGTTGCAGATAGTCGTTGCCCTTCATTTTTCGGTCGTTGCCGCCACCGGTCCAGGCGATAACCTTGCCCTCCGCGCCGTCGACCTGTGCGCGAGTCAGGGACTTCACGAAGCCTAGGGCGGTTTCGACGCGGCTTTTGGCGGCGGCGAAGCTGGTGTCATCCACAGCCGGCATGGCGGGGGGAGTAACGCCAGCTAGGCGGCCGCCGGTGTTCATGGCGAAATCCGCTGACTGACGGATCTGGCGGGCGAGGCAGAACATGTCGGGATACAACCGGTCCTGCAGCAGAGCCGATTCCTCAATCTTGTTGGCGGCACAATGCGCGGCGGCCTTGTCGATGATGCCGGCCAGTGCGCCAAGCTGCTGGGCGCAGGGGGTTACAGCCGCGTCGTACAACGAATATGCCATTTGGGTTTCTCCTTCGGGTGGGATTTTATGGGAGAGACCATATGGGAAGCCCGCTCCTCCTGCCAACAGGCCTATACGACATCCGTGAAGTTGCCGACATCGTCAAAAACGAATTTCCCACCATGATCGAACTGGTCGAGCCGTAAGGGAGGGAGGCGAGATGTTCATTCTGCACGTTCCTAAATTCCACAAGGTTGGCGACACCATGGATTGCCACGTCAACGGTGATCCCGTGCGTGTCACATGGCGGGACGAAAAGACGTTGAGGATCGAGCCGGACGATGTCCGCCCCATTATCAGGCAACAGCTCGACGGGGACCTAATCTGCTTCATATGCGCCGACGCCGGCATGAGCGAGGAGGAGTTCGAGGTCTTCTCCGCTCCTGATGGTTTCGTCGTCGCCGCCAAAGGGGGCGGAGCAAACTCTTCGAATCTCGGCTGCCGGAGCCGCTTCGGCAGGCTGAGTAGGGCCGCCCCCTCGTCTTCCACCGGGTCGGGGCGGCCCGTTCTTTTTGGTGATTGCCACCGGAATTGCCACCGGACCCCGCAGCAAACGCTGGTTCTAGGAGGTCCGCAGGGCGATCTCGAAAGCGGAAAACTCCGATATAATGGGGCTAAGTAGGATTTGGATGGGCGTGGAGGGATGGCCACCATAGGTCTTTATGACCGCATGCTGCGCCTCTATACCGGCGAGGTTCAGCCCCGCGGCATCGATCTCAAGTTCCTGGCCAATGACGAACCACGCGACATTTTCGACCGCATGGGCGGCAAGCTCGAATTCGATGCGTCCGAAATGTCGAGCTCTGAATTCATCAGCCGGTTCGGGACCGGCCATTACCCGTTCGTCGCCATCCCGGTCTTTGCCTCCCGCCTGTTCCGGCACGGCTTCATTTTCTTCAATCGCAAGGCTGGCATTCGGACGCCGAAAGACCTCGAGGGCAAACGTGTCGGCGTCCCGCTCTACACCATGAGCGCCGCGATCTGGATTCGTGGGCTGCTGCAGCACGAATATGGCGTCGACCTTTCGAAAGTCCGCTGGGTGCAGGGCGCGCTCAAGCGGCCGGGCGCGCACGGCAGCCCGACCGTGGCGCCGCTGCTCAAGCAACCCGACATCGAGATCAATCGCTCGGGCCACTCTCTCAGCAAGCTCCTGGCCGAGGGCGAAGTCGATGCCGTGATCAGTTCGCGCCCGGTCGAGGCGATTGGAACGAACCCCGATATCGCGCGCCTGTTTCCCAATTACCGCGAGGTGGAGAAGAACTATTATCGGCGCACCCGCATCTTCCCGATCATGCACCTCATCGTCATCCGTCGCGATGTCCACGAGTCCCACCCGTTCGTGGCGCAGAGCCTGTATGACGCCTTGTGCGATTCGAGAGACCGCGCGCTCGCGCTGATGAAGGAACGCGGCGCGCTGCGCTACATGCTCCCCTGGCTTCCCGCCGACATGGACGAGATCGACGACGTGTTCGGCGGCGATCCGTGGCCTTACGGAGTGGAAGCCAATCGGCCCACCCTCGAGGCGCTGGTCCAGTACATGGTCGAACAGCATTTCATCGCGCGACGGATCCCGATCGAGGAGCTGTTCGTGGTTGGACGCTGACCGCGCGCGCCTCAGGATGGCGGCGGTCCCGCCGTATTCGGCCGGCCGAACGCCGCCTCCATCTCGCGGCGCACCTTCACGGCGAGATCGTTCTCGTCGTAGACGACATCGCTCCACTTGAGGCATTCGCCCTCCGCGAGATCGCGCCTGAGACCGACCTCGTGGGCGAGCCCGAGAGGCAGAAGGCCTTCGGCGAGCGAACGCTCGGCCGGAACCTGCTTGCCCCAGACGCAAAAACCGCCCTCGCCGTCAAGCACCTCGCCCCGCTTGAGCGCGCGCTTTGCAGTGGCGACAACGTCGGAGCGAAAGCCCGTCGGTGTACCGGTCGGCTCCTTGCGCAACGCCGCGCTCGCGATCGACACGCCGAGTTCGAGCCCGATCATGTGGATCGGTCGGTAGAGCGCGGCGTAGCGGCCGCTGCTGTCCGGAAGCATGGCGTATTCCTTGAAGCAGCGCCGCGCGTAGTCGCTCTCACCCTCGAACACCACGTAGGTGCCGAGCGCGAGATGATGCGGCACGTCGCGTCCGTCGCGATAGACCGACGAGGTCACTTCGGTGACCCCGGCCTTCTCGAGCGTGCCGCCGGCCGCCCTCGGCTTGCACACCTCGGCGAGCTCGAAGCGCGTCGCGGGCGGAAAAGCGAGGCCCTCGCTCTGCGGGACGAGACCGGTGGCGTTGCAGACCGCGGTCATCTCGATGCCCGACTTGGTGCCATCGACGAAGCTGTTGAACATTTTCGGGTTGATGGAGTTGCGGTCCGTGATCGAGAGATACTTGTCGAGGATCTCCCACACCGTGTCGGGCGTGGAGCGGTGATAGTGCGGCTCGTAGCGCGTGCCCTTGCCGGCGGCGATCACGGTGAAGCCGCAGGCGCGGGCCCAGTCGACATGCTCGCAAATGAGCGCGGGCTGATCGCCCCATGCCAGGCTGTAGACCACCCCCGCGGCCTTGGCCTTGCGCGCGAGCAACGGCCCGGCGAGCGCGTCCGCCTCGACGTTGACCATGACGATGTGCTTGCCGTGGTCGATCGCAGCGAGAGCATGGCGGATGCCGGCGGGAGGAACGCCGGTCGCTTCGACGATCACCTCGACCGCGGGGAATGCCATCACGGCCTGCGCATCGGGCGTCACATGGGTGCGTCCGGTCTTGAATGCTTCACCCAGCGACGGCGCGGAGATCACCTGCTCGTCCCATCCCGCGGTGCGCAGCTGGCTCAGCGCGCGCGCGACATCGAGGTCGGCGACGGCGACGACGTGAAGGCCGCGCGTGCGCCTTGCCTGAGCCAGAAACATGGTGCCGAACTTTCCGGCCCCGATGAGACCGACGGTCACCGGCCGGCCGGCGGCCTCGCGTTCGAGCAGCATGGCGTGGAGATTCACGGAAACCTCGATCTTGCCGCCCGCGCAACTGGGCGGCGATGCCGAGCTCGAGCTGACTTTAGCGCGGCACTCCCTGCACGCGGCAAGGGCAATTCATAGCAGTTGCGCCGCTATTGGCACACCGCGCGCGTGACGAATATCTCCGTCCGGCATTCGGCTTCATTGGGCGAGCGGCCCTCGAGCAGGACTTTGGCCGGACATTTCAGCTCCGACTGAGTATCGAGGCTCTTTCCCACCTGGAACCCCTTGCCGCGGCAGAATGTGTCGACCGCTGCCTGACAATCGGGGCTGCCGTTCCGCGCCGGCGCGCAACGCTCGCGCGCCGTCACGATGCGGGCATTGGGCAGGCCGATCATTGCGTCGGTCGCATCCTTGGCGGCGTCGCGAGTCTGACTGCCCAGCTTGTCGAATGTCTCCTGCGCACCCTGCATGTCCGTTCGGAACTTGGTGGTCCCTTGGTCCAACCAACGGCCGAACGTTTCCACCAGGTTCGGCTGAGGCGGCAGCGGCGGCAGCACCAGTGGCGGCAGCGAAAAGAGGCTTGAGGCGTTCGGACTCTGGGCGGGCGCTGGAGTCTGACTCGGGGATTGAGCCTCCTGCGCGAGCGCGGCCAAGGCCAGGAACAGCGTGCAGCCACCGACCACCGCGTGAACCACGGTCGCCGAAGCTGGCATTCGAATTATTCCCGGACGGCTGGTCATCACGCTCCCATTGACGTCGCAGCCGACCGCAGCGTGCGTAGGGGGCGTGGCGAAAATGAGGAGCAGCGGAACTTTTAGAAGAGATATAGGGCGGCAACGATGCCGCCGACGAGCAGGACCGCAGCCGCGCCAACCCAGAAACCCAAACGCTTCTCGATGATCAAACGCGCCTGCGCCCCATAGCGGTTGAGCAGAAACGCCAGCAGGAAAAAGCGCATTCCCCGCGCAACGATCGACAGCAGCACAAACAAAAAGACATTGTAGCCGGCAAACCCGGACGCGATCGTGACGATCTTGTACGGAATCGGCGTCAGGCCCTTGAGCAGGATGATCCAACCGCCCCACTGGGCATAGGCCTCGCGGAATGCTTCGACCTTGTTGCCGTAGCCGTAGAGCTGAATCAGCCAGAGCCCGATCGAGTCGTAAAGCAGCGCACCGATCAGATATCCGAGCAGCCCGCCGGCGACCGAGGTCACGGTACATACGGTCGCGTAGAACCAAGCCTTGTCCGGACGCGCGATCGCCATCGGGATCAGCATCACGTCGGGCGGAATGGGAAAGAACGAGCTCTCGACGAACGAGACGATGCCCAAGAGCCACGTTGCGTAAGGCTTGTTGGCGGCGGCGATGCACCAGTCGTAGAGGCGTCGAAGCATGGCGGGCTTGTTAGCTGCGAGCCCGGCAATTGTCCATCCACAGGACTGGCGCGGACAAGACTGCCAAATCCGGCCATTTGCCTGGTTGGAATGGCCGGCGGACCACAATACGGTTTGTCAGGTACGGCCGTCCGACCCGGCCATCACCGCCGCTTGCGCGCCCGGCTTCGGTCGAGCGCGACCACCTTGCGCCGGGGCGAAGCGTCAGGGCGATCCTTGGGAAGCTTCTCGGCAATGCCCAGAAGCCGCTCGCGGCGCTGCATCTCCGTCCACACGTCCTTGGGGTGAACGCCGGCCGCGGCCCACAGCACCACGAGGTTGTAGAGCAGATCGGCGCTCTCGCGCACGACCGCATCGGAATGGCCGTGCACGGCGTCGATCGCCACTTCGATCGCTTCCTCGGCCAGCTTCTTCGCCATCTTGCCGCGGCCCGCGCGCAGCAACCGGGCCGTCCGCGAGCTCGCCGGGTCGGCGACCCGGGCAGCCAGGACGGCGGCGTAAAGGCGGTCGAGCGAATCACTCATGGCAGCACAGAATAACGCCAACCTGTCGAGAGTGCGTTAACGATTATGGAGAGAGTGCGGCTGCGGCCCGATGTCACGGATGCCGACGAAGCAGCTCGCAATGCGAAGCAGGCGACAGGCAAGGCCGGCGTCGCCTGGGCGCGACGCCGGCCTACGCACGCACTCGCAACTATGACGTCACTTACGCCTACTCACTCTACGCTACGCTCGTACTCGCACGCGACGCCTCGCCGCTGGGGCGCCGGCTCCATTGGCGGGTCGACCTCGAATCTAGGCGCAAGTGACGGCGCAATCACGCCGAGGGCCCTAATATTTTCGTAATGTGGAAGGCGGAAACGTTTCGGATCTTCGGCCCGAGCCCGTCCCTGACGTCGTCGCTATTCATCCTCGGCCGCGAGCAGCGACGCGTTCCCGCCGGCGGCGGCGGTGTTGATGGTCACCACCTGCTCGGTGACGAATCGCTTGAGATAGTTCGGACCGCCAGCCTTCGGTCCGGTGCCGGAGAGAGCGGTGCCGCCGAACGGCTGCGTCCCGACCACCGCGCCGATCATGTTGCGGTTGACATAGACATTGCCATTGGCGAGGCGCTCCGCGATATGCGCGGCGGTGGCGTCGATGCGGGAATGGATGCCGAGGGTGAGGCCGTAGCCGTTCCCTGCGATGTCGTCGAGCAGCGTATCGAGCCGGTCGGCGTGCCAGCGCACGACATGCAGAATCGGCCCGAACACCTCCTCCCGTAAATCGCGCGCGCGGTCGAGCGTGATGATGGTCGGCGGAACGTAGAAGCCCGCCGGCAACGGCTCGAACCGGTCCCAGCGAAAGCGCACGCGGCCGGCGCTGTCATGATTGGCGATCCACCGGTCGAGCTTGTCCTTGGCCTCGGCATCGATCACCGGCCCGACCTGGGTGGAAAGCTTGCGCGGATCGCCGACGCTGAGCGCCCGGGCGGCGCCCGCGATCATATCGAGGATGGGTTCGGCCACGTCCTCCTGCAGGCAGAGCAGCCGCAACGCCGAGCAGCGCTGGCCGGCGGAGCGAAAGGCCGAAGCGATCACATCGTCGGTGACCTGTTCCGGCAGCGCGGTGGCATCGACGATCATCGGGTTGATGCCGCCGGTCTCGGCGATCAGCGGCACAATCGGCGCATCCTTCGCTCCCAGCGTCCGATTGATCGCACGCGCCACCTCGGTCGAGCCGGTGAAGGCGACTCCGGCGACACGACGATCGGCGACGAGCGCAGCGCCGACCTTGCCGTCGCCTGGCAGCAGTTGCAGCGCTCCCGTGGGAACGCCGGCCTGGTGCAGGATCTGCACGGCGGCGGCCGCAATAAGCGGCGTCTGCTCGGCCGGCTTCGCCACCACGGCATTGCCGGCGGCAAGCGCGGCAGCCACCTGGCCCAGAAAGATCGAGAGCGGGAAATTCCACGGGCTGATGCACACGAATACGCCGCGACCGCGGTAGCGCAGCTCGTTGCGTTCGCCGGTCGGCCCCGGCAACGGCTGTGTGGACAGCGCGCGCCGCGCTTCGACGGCATAGTACCGGCAGAAGTCGACCGCTTCGCGCACCTCCGCGACCGCATCGTCGAGCGTCTTGGCACCCTCCGCCTGCAGCAGCGCGATCAGGCGGCCACGCGCCGATTCGAGGAGGTCGCTCGCGCGCTCGAGCACGGCGGCGCGCGCGTCAACCGGCGTTGCCGCCCAGCCAGCGAAGCCGGCGGCGGCCGCAGCCATAGCGGCGGCCACAACGGCGTCATCGCCTTCGCTGACGCGGCCGATCGCCTTGCCGTCGATCGGCGAATGGATCACGCGCGCGGCGCCGGCGCGCATGCTGCCGTTGACGATGGGCGCGGCCTCGTCCAGGTCGGTGCCGTCGCGGATTTCGGCGAGCAGCGCGTCGAGGCTTGCGCGGTCGCCGAATTCGACGCCGGAGGAGTTGCGCCGCTCCGGCGCATAGAGGTCGCGCGGCAGCGGAATCTTCGGATTGCGCGCATGGCGCGGATCCCCGATCCGGTCCTGCGGACGCCGGAGGATGGCGGCAATCGGTACCGAGGGATCGGCGGCAACCGACACGAACGAGGAATTCGCGCCATTCTCCAGCAGCCGGCGGACCAGATAAGCCAGCAGATCGCGGTGGCCGCCGACCGGCGCGTACACCCGGCATGCCGCCGCGGGATAGTCGGCCAGCACGAGATCGTAGAGCGCCTCTCCCATGCCGTGCAGGCGCTGGAACTCGTACCCTTCCACGCCGCGGGCATATTCGATCACGCTCGCCACGGTGAGCGCGTTGTGGGTGGCGAATTGCGGATAGAGCCGCGCGCGGGCCGCGAGCAGTTTGCGCGTGCAGGCGATGTAGCAGAGGTCGGTCATCGCCTTGCGGGTAAACACCGGATAGTCGGCGAGCCCGCGCTCCTGGGCGCGCTTGACCTCGGTGTCCCAATACGCGCCCTTGACCAATCGCACCATGAGGCGGCGACCGAGCCCGCCCGCGGTCTGATCGAGCCAATCGATCACTGCCGGAGCGCGCTTGAGATAGGCCTGCACCGCCAGGCCGAAACCGTCCCAGCCGCGCAGCGAGGGGTCGGGCAGCACGGCTGCGATCACGTCGAGGGTGAGTTCGAGCCGGTCGGCCTCCTCCGCGTCCACGGTGAAATTGATGTCATGCTTGCGCGCCATGCGGGCAAGCTCGAGCGCCTTGGGCACCAACTCGACCATGATCTGGTCGCGCGCTAGCGGCTCGAACCGTGGGTGCAGGGCGGAGAGCTTGACTGAGATGCTTGGACGGCTCGTCGATACGGCCTTGCCCGCGCTCGCGCCGATAGCATCGATGGCATGGGCGTAGGCGGCGAAATAGCGCTCGGCGTCGGCAGCCGTGCGCGCGCCCTCTCCCAGCATGTCGAAGGAATAGCGCACCGCGCGCTCCGCCCGGGCGCGCTCGAGCGCGTCCTCGATCGTCTGTCCGAGCACGAAGTGCGAGGCGAGGAGCCGCATCGCCTGGCGCGTGGCTGCCCGCACTGCAGGAAGGCCGAGACGCTTGAGGAGGCTCTCCAGAATCGTGTCCGGGGTCTCCCCGGGGTGGATGATGCGAGCGGTGATGCCCAGGGTCCAGGCCGAGGCTGCGACCAAAAGCGCGTTCGATTTGACGCTGTGGGACGACCAATCGCCGGTCGCGAGCTTGTCCTCGATCAGCCGGTCGGTGGTGGCGGCATCAGGCACGCGCAAGAGGGCCTCCGCCAGCACCATGAGAGCCAGCCCCTCCTTGGTGGACAGCGAATAGGCATGGAGGAAATCCTCGATTCCGCCGAGCCCGCCTGCGTTGCCGCGGATCCCTTCAATGAGGCGGGTCGCATATGCGTCAATTCGCCGGTCGGCATCGGTCCCGGCGCTGGCCTGTTCCAGCAACCCGGCCGCGATCGCTTGGTCGGGCGGCGCGTAGGGAGCGGAAAAGACGACGCTTTCCCTTGCATCCGCGGCCCGGGGACTTTTCGTATCTTGGGTCATGTGCAGGCCTGGGCCCGTGTCCGTTGAATGTTAACGGCAATTCATGTGGGCGCGGTGCAAGAATAACGCGAGCGGTGGGACGAAAGGGGCTGTGTGCGGTGTTCGAAATTTTGTGAAGAGCGGGTCCAATCGCGATCCTGCCTTGCTCTTTGCACGGTCATGTTCTTTTCTGCCACCACAGCCATCATCGCGGCCGGGCGCAGCGGAGCCGAGATTTGTAAAGGGAGTACGGCGACCCATGGGCCTCCTCAACGTCACGCGGATAGGTCGGCCCGCCTATCTGGCGGCGGCAGCGCTCGTGCTCATCTTCGCCGGGCCCGCCGCCGCGCAGACCAGCATCAAATTCTCGCTGGACGGGCGCCTCGAAGGGCCGGAGGCCCTCGTCCTCCTCCCGCAAGACAAGGGCTACTTCAAGAGCGAAGGACTGGACGTCAGCGTCGACGACGCGGCATCTCCGCTCGAACCGATCACCCGCGTCGCGAGCGGCAGCTACGACATGGCCTTTGCCGATATCAACGCACTCATCAGGTACCGCGACCAGAACCCGTCGGCTCCGGTCAAAGCCGTCTTCATGGTCTACAACAAGCCGCCGTATGCCATCGTGGCACGCAAGAACCGCGGCATCACCGAACCCAAGCAACTCGAGAACAAGAAACTGGGCGCGCCGTCGGCCGGCGCAACCTTCGCGCAATGGCCGCTGTTCGCCAAGCTCAACAATATAGACGTGTCGAAGGTCACGATCGAGAACATCGGGATTCCGGTGCGAGCACCCATGCTCGCAGCCGGGCAGATCGACGCAGCGCTTGGCTTTTCGTTCCGGCTCTATGTCGATCTCAAGGACCGCGGCGTGCCGCTCGACGACATCGTCCTGATGCCGATGGCGGACTACGGGATGAAGCTCTACGGCAACGCTATCATCGTCAATTCAAAATTCGCCGCGGAGAAGCCGGAGGCGGTCAAGGCGTTCCTGCATGCCTTCCTGAAAGGTCTCAAGGAAACGATCAGGCACCCGGCGGACGCCGTGGAGTCAATCGCCCGACGCGACGACGGGGCGAAGAAAGAAGTCGAGCTCGAGCGCGTGCGCATGGCGATCAGGGACAACATCGTCACGCCCGAGGTGAGAGCCGACGGGTTCGGAGACGTCGAGGCGTCACGGCTGGAACAATCGATCGACCAGATCGGATTGGTCCACACCTTCAAAGCCAAACCCAAGCCGGAAGAGATCTTCGACGGGTCGTTCCTGCCGCCGCCGGCCGAGCGCAAAGTGAACTGAAATTACTGAACGGGGCCAGCGGCCCGCCGAGCGTGGACGGTGCCGGAGCCGCAGGGCAGCCGCTGTTTCAGAGGGCCCTCGCGGCTGCAGAACGCCTGGCGGCAAACCGCGATTCAACGCGAAGCGATTGCGCTCTAATATCCCGAGCCGCTCGCGCGCGCCGACACGAAACCGGGCGCAGCGCCGCCCGTTTTCACCTGCAGCTGCGGGCGCAGCTCGGCCGCGATCTCGTCCGAGAGTTCCTCGAGCGCGGCACGGTTGCCGCCCTCACGCAGGTAAATCCCACAATAGAGTTCCGGCAGATCCGGAAGCGGCGCATCCTCCCAGACCGTGAGCGAGGTCTGCAGAGCGCGGCTGCGCGGCAGCACCATGATGCCCAGCCCGGCGAGAACCGCGGCCTCCAGGCTGGCGATGCTGCGCGAGGTAAACACGAAGTCGCATTCGCGCCCGACGCGGTGAAGAGCGTTCACCGCGGTGTAGCGGCACGAACAATCCTCGCCGAACGATACCAGCGGCACCGGCCCGCTGGGGTCGATCTGCGTGGCATCGCTGCGCACCCACACCGCCTGGTCGATCCACAAGTGATGCGCTTCGATCGATGGCTTCGAGTTTGCAACGGCAACCGCCAGATCGATGTCACCTTGGCGCAGCCCGCGCAGCATGTTCTCGAAGCTGGTCGCGGTCGCGACAAAACGAATGTCGGGCCAGCGTTTGCGGAACTGGGCCAACGTCGCGGGGATCTTGACGCCGGCAAAATCGCCGGGGATGGCAACTCGCACGGTTTGCGCGGTCGACTGCCGGCCGCTCAGTTGCGCGATCTGATCGTTGACCGACAACATGCGACGCGCATGGGCGACGACCATGTCGCCTCGTGACGTGAGGCTCACGCCCGGCGCGCTCTTGTCGAGGATCTCGTAGCCGAGGAGAAACTGCAGCCGCTTGATCTGGGCGCTCACCGCCGGCTGAGTGACACCGAGCGAGTGCGCTGCCTTGGTAAAGCTGCGTTGATCGACCACGGACACGAGCGTCCGCAGCAATTCAGTCGGAATGTTCAACATGCCCCCTCGCCGTTCCTGCGCCGTCGCATCCTTGCCTCAATCCGCCGCGAACCAAGCCCGGGCAAGCGATTGCCCGCTGCGACCATGCCAGTTACGGGCAATGTGTGCTCAATTCCACCCGAGTCAAGCGCAGCAATAAACGTTGCTGGAACCTTGGAAATCGGCAAATATTGTGCTGTTCGCGCTTTTGTGCCTTTAAACCTTGCACAATCGCTGCGTGCGCGCGAAGACGGTCTGTTCCGGATACCATGTGGCGACGTTGCGGGCGTGGGACATTGGGTTAGAGTGCATGGGCAACCCGGAGCGTAGCGCCACAACCGTGCCGATATCGGCGACATGAAATTCCTCCGTCTCTACCTCCGCGTGCTGGAACTGCTCGGGCGGGAGGCCCGTCTGGGCTGGATACTGGCGCTGGCCAATCTGGCGCTCGCCTCCGCCATGTTCGTGGAACCGCTCCTGTTCGGGCGGATCATCGACACCCTGGCCAATGCCCAGGCCCGTGTCTCGGACCTCCAGCTGCGGGACCTGATGCTGCTGCTCGCTGCCTGGGTCGGCTTCGCCCTGTTCGCCATCGTTTGCAGCACGCTCGTCGCGCTCCACGCCGATCGGCTCGCACATCGCCAGTACCAGGTGGTGCGAACGATGTTCTTCGAGCACGTGCTCCAGCTTCCGCTGAGCTACTACACCGGCTCGCATTCCGGGCGGCTGGTGAAGGTGATGATGACCGGGACGAATACGCTGTGGGCATTGTGGCTCGCCTTTTTCCGCGAGCACTTCGCCAGTTTCGTTTCGCTCATCGTGCTGATGCCGCTGACGCTTTTCATCAACTGGCGATACGGGCTGCTGCTGATCGTGCTGTGCTGCATCTTCGCCATGCTGATCGCGCTGGTGGTCAGCAAGAGCGAACAGCTGCAAAGCACGGTCGAGCGCTATTACTCGGACGTCGCCGAGCGCACCACCGACACGCTCGGAAATATCGCACTGGTGCAGAGCTTCGCCCGCATCGAGAGCGAAGTCTCGGGCATGAAGAAGATGGGCGACGAGGTGCTCAGCGCCCAGATCCCGGTGCTGTCGTGGTGGGCGGTGACGACGGTGATCACGCGCACATCGACCACGCTGACGATGTTGTCGATCCTGGTGCTCGGCGTCTGGTTCTATCTCCACGGTCTCACCACGGTCGGCGAAATCGTGATGTTCATGAGCTACGCCACGCTGCTGATCGGCCGGCTCGAACACGTCGTGCAGTTCGCCAACCGGATGGTGATGGACGCGCCGCGGATCAAGGAGTTCTTCGAGGTGCTCGACACCGAGCCGGCCGTGCGCGACCGCCCCGACGCGTTGGATCCCGGCCGGCTGCATGGCCTGGTGGAATTCAAGGACGTTTCTTTCTCCTACGACGGCAAGCGCGCCGCGGTCGCGGATCTCACCTTCACGGCCCTGCCGGGAGAAACCGTCGCCCTCGTCGGTGCGACCGGCGCCGGCAAGTCCACGGCGCTCGCCTTGCTTCATCGCGTGTTCGACCCGCAATCCGGCACGGTGAAAATCGACGGCATGGACATTCGCGCCCTCACGCTCACGGGGCTGCGGCGCAACATCGGCGTCGTGTTCCAGGAGGTTCTGCTGTTCAATCGCTCGATCGCCGAGAACCTGCGCGTCGGCAGGCCGGACGCGACCGAGGAGGAACTGCGGACCGCCTGCGAACGCGCGCAGGTGCTCGACGTGATCGAGCGCCAGCCACAGGGGTTCGAAACCAACGCCGGTGAGCGGGGCCGCCTGTTCTCCGGCGGCGAGCGCCAACGCCTGTCGATCGCGCGGGCGCTGCTCAAGGATCCCCCCATCCTCATCCTCGACGAAGCCACCAGCGCGCTCGATGCGCTGACCGAGGCCAAGGTTCAGGCCGCGCTTACCGAGGTCATGAAGGGCCGCACGACGTTCGTGATCGCCCACAGGCTCGCGACCATCCGCAACGCCAACCGCATCCTGGTGTTCGCGGGCGGCCGCGTCATCGAGGCCGGCACATTCGACGAGCTGATGCGGCTCGGCGGCCATTTCGCCGAACTCGCCCGGAGCCAGTTCCTGGCAGCCGAGATGGCAAAACCGAAAGGCGAGCCGATGCCGGCGATCGATCAGCCGTGATCCCGGCAAGTCACCGGCAGTGCCTGCGGCTTTCTTTTCGACCGCATACCGATTACTGACCACTCGTTCCTGTCACGGCTGAGCCGATGCATTTCTCCACAATTGCCTGTCGCGTCGTCGCTCATCCGCTCAAGACCGTGTTCGTTCTCGCCCTGCTCGTTCGCCTGATCAACCTCGCGTTCCTCGCCGGCAACGAACCCTTCTTCGTGGAGACGGACGGCTTCGCCTACTGGAAACTCGGCGCCCAGTTGGCGAGAGCCGAGAGCTTCTGGTCGACGCTGTTGGCGGAGACCGACCGCATGCCGTTGTATCCGCTGCTGCTCGGCGGCATCCGGTACATTTTCGGCGACGTCCCGCGAATTGTGGTGATCCTGCAGGCCGTCATCGACGCTGGGACCTGCGTGCTCATTGCCGCCCTCGGCGCCCTGATCTCGCCGCTTGTCGGATTGATCGCCGGCATTCTGGCCGCTCTTTCTGTGACGCTCGTCGTGCTCAGCACCCAAATCCTGACGGAAACGGTCTCCCTCTTCTTCTTCACCCTGATGCTGCTCGCCGGCGCGCGTTTCCTGCGTCACCCGAGTAATGGACTCGCCGTTATCGCCGGCCTCGCCGGCGGAATCGCCCTGGCCACCCGGCCTGCTGTTGCCCCGCTGCTGGCGGCGGGGGTACCGCTCGTCCTCATCGTCGCGCTGGTGCAGCGCCGCGGGTTCGCCGCTGCATCGGCCGCGGCTCTACTGTTCGCAGTCGGCGCTGCTGCGCCGATCGCGCCGGTCTGGTTGCGCAACGTCATCCATTACGGAAGCTTCAGCCTGACGACGCAAACCGGCCATCACCTTGCGGACTGGATTGTCCCGCTGGTGAAGCAGCGCGCCGACGGCACGCCCTATCAGGTCACCGTCGACCGCATGGAAGCACTCTACGCCCAGCGTGCGCAGGCCGCCCTGTGCGCTCCGCGGCAACTCGACTGCCGCGCCGAAAATGATTTGAACGGACAGACCAATCCGTTCCAACGCGCCGCCGTGAAATCGGAAATGGCGCGAGAGGAAATGGCGCGCTTGCCGCTCTCGGCCTACGCCAAGGCATGGCTCGAGGGCATGGTGGTGAACCTGGCTTCGCCGGCACTGCTGATCGATCCGCGCGTGCGCGCGCTGCCCAAGCCGAGCTTCTACAATACGCCGGGGGCAAGCCTATGGGAGAAAACCCGCGCCTATCTGTTCGACGATCCCGGGGCCTATCAGATCCTCCTCATCGCCGGGCTGCTTGCCATGCTGCCGATCCTGCTGCTCGAGGCCGCCGGGTTCGTCATGGTGGCGCGCACCTTGCCGTGGGCGGCGGTGTTCGCCGGCGGCGTGCTGGCCTATTTTCTCCTGCTCAATGGGCCGGTGGCGACGCCCAAATATCGACTGCCGATGGAGCCGATCCTGATCGTGCTCGCCGCGATCCCGCTGGCGCGGATGGTGGAGCGTTCCCTTGCCCGTCGACCCGACTAACGTGGCCCCGAGATGTTGGTTGCTCGTCGCATGTTCCGCGATGACCCGGCAGAACAGAAATTTCGGCGGCCACGCTCATCCGAGCTGCGGCTCGCCGCATCACTTGATGCGTTCGAGGATACTCACATAGTTGGCGACCGCGGTGCCGCCCATGTTGAAGATGCCGCCGAGGCTGGCGTTGTCGACTTGCATGTCGCCCGCGGTGCCGGTCAGTTGCATGGCGGTGATCGCATGCATGGACACGCCGGTGGCGCCGATCGGATGGCCCTTGGCCTTGAGCCCGCCCGATGGATTGACCGGCAGGCGCCCAGTCTTTTCGGTCAGCCCCTCCGCGAGGGCGCGCGCACCCTGCCCTTCCGGAACAAGTCCCATTGCTTCGTATTCCATCAGTTCGGCGATGGTGAAGCAGTCGTGGGTCTCGACGAAGGACAGATCGGACAGCGCCATGCCGGCGCTCGCCAGCGCGCGCTTCCACGCCTCGCCGCAGCCTTCAAGCTTGAGTACATCGCGCTTCGACATCGGCAAGAAATCCTGGACGTGCTCGGCCGCGCGGAAGGCGACCGCTTTGCCGAGCTTGAGCGCAGTGCCGACATCGGCGAGGACGACGGCGGCCGCACCGTCCGAGACCAGCGAGCAATCCGTGCGCTTGAGCGGCCCCGCCACGCGCGGATTTTTCTCGCTCTCGGTCCGGCAGAACTCGTAGCCCAAGTCCTTGCGGATCTGGGCGTAAGGATTGCCCACGCCATTGCGATGGTTCTTGGCGGCGATGCGCGCGAGCGCGTCGGATTGATCACCCCAGCGCTGGAAATAACCCGCCGCGATCTGGCCGAAGATCCCGGCAAAGCCGCCGTCAATATCCGCCTCCTCGCGCACGTAAGACGCCTTGAGCAGGTTGCGCCCGATGTCCGCCGCAGGCGTTGTCGTCATCTGCTCGACGCCGACCACGAGCGCGATGCGCGCGGTTCCAGCAGCAATCGCTTTGATGGCCTGATGCACCGCGGCCGAGCCGGTGGCACAGGCGTTCTCGACCCGGCTCGCGCGCTTGAACCGCAGATCGGGCGAAGCCTGTAGCACCAGCGAGGCAGTGAAATCCTGCGCCGAGAACCCCGCGTTGAAATGCCCGAGCACGATCTCGTCGACATCGGCGGCGGCAACCCCGGCATCGGCGAGCGCCTCCTTGGCAACGCGCACGACCAAGCTCTCGACCGTCTCGCCCTCGAGCCGGCCGAAGGGCGTATGAGCCCAGCCAACGATGCAAGCCGTCACGGGTGCTCTCCTCTCGTTTGGGTCCGTCTGGCGATTCCCGGGCCGGGGACGCGAGGCCGGGGAGAAACGCGACACTTGGGCGGACCCGACGCTAACCTGCCGAATTTTGGACGCTTTCTTCGATCATGAACAGCGTGCCTGTGGGCATCGGCGGGGCAATTTGGGGGCTTCTCGCTTTTGCCTTGATCCAAACTCGGCCTAGATGGACTCTCTCGGCCAGTGGAGCTTCCCGAGGCCCGCCAAACGATCGGACCCGGAGCCGTGATGCCTTCGACGCGATCCTTCGTAACGCGCACCCTGATGTGGGCAGGTGTTGTCTGCGCCGCAAGCGGGCTCGCCGCCGCGCCGGCGGCGGCGGAAGCGTTGCTGGTGATCGAAGCCGACAGCGGCAAGGTGATCTTCGCCCACAATGCCGGCCAGCCCTGGTATCCCGCCTCGACCACGAAGCTCATGACCGCTTACGTGACGCTGCGCGCGGTCAAGGAGGGACGCATCACCCTCGACCGCCCGATTGTCGTCTCGGCCAACGCGGCGGCACAGTCCCCAGTGAAGATGGGATTTCCGCCCGGCACCGTGATCACCGTCGACAACGCGCTCAAGATGCTGATGGTGAAATCGGCCAACGACATGGCTGTCGTGCTCGCCGAAGGTGTCGCCGGCTCGGTCGAGAACTTCGCCGACGAGATGAACAATAACGCGCGTCGTCTCGGCATGGTCCAGTCGAGCTTCGTCAATCCCAACGGCCTGCCCGCCGACGATCAGATCGTGTCCGCGCGCGACATGGCCATCCTGGCGCGCGCCCTCATCCGCGAAATGCCGGAATACGACTATTTCTGGCACCTCCCCGGCATTCGCCTCGGGAAGATGGTGCAGCGGAACTACAACACGCTGCTTGGCCGCTACCCCGGCGCCGACGGCATGAAGACCGGCTTCATCTGCGCCTCGGGATTCAATCTCGTCGCCACGGCCACGCGCGACGACCGGCGGCTGATCGCGGTGGTGCTAGGCGCCCCCTCGTCGGCGGCGCGCGCGTTGAAGGCTGCGCAGCTTCTGGAGCGCGGCTTCAACAGCAACAGCGGGCTGTCATGGCTGATGCCGTCGCTCGGCACGGTCGAAACCGTACAGCCGGTCGACGCAGCACCTCCGAACCTGCGCGATGAAATGTGCGGGTCCCACCGCAAACGGCCGGCAACCGAGGACGAGGACGAGGTCATCGGGGCGAATAACAATCCTGACTCGCCCTACGGAGTCTTCCTTTCCAGCCTGCGTCCGCCGAAGGCCAAGAGCGCCGCGGCACTGCTGCAGGATGCCAAGCTGGGCGAACCGGTCCTCGTCTACACCGGCACCAAGGCGCCGGCGCCGGGATCGCTGGCCGCGGGCGACGCGAAGAAGAAGACGGCTGTCGCCAAGCCGCCGGCCGCCAAAGACGCGCCCAAGGATATGGGCAAGGACACGGGCAAGGATGCCGCCAAGAACGGCACTGCGACCGCTGCCGCCCCCTCCTCCGAGGCCACCGCTCCGAAGCCCAAGCCGAAACCGAAGCCCAAGGCGCCGGCGGCCACCGACACGTCCAAGGACGGCGCTTCCGCCGCAGCCGGTGATGGGACCGCGGCGAAGCCGAAACCCAAGCCGGCGCCGAAGGACGCTGGAAAGGACGCCGCGACGCCGACAGCCGCCGCAGGGGCCGCCGCCGACGGAGCGACACCGAAGCCAAAACCCAAGAAGCCCACGCCGAAGCCCGCCGCGACGGACATCACCTCGCCGGCCCAGCAGACCTCGCAAACGCAGCAGGCGAGATGATCGCCGCCGGCGCGACCCGCTCCAGCCTTTCGGGTCGCTTGCATCTTCTACGGAATACCGGTGCCCGCTTTTCCTGAAAATGCTCTGGGACCGGTCGAGCCCATCCCTCTGACCGTGCTGACTGGCTTCCTTGGTGCCGGCAAGACCTCGCTGCTCAACCGTCTGGTCAACGATCCCGCGTTCGCTGAGACTGCGGTGATCATCAACGAGTTCGGCGAGATCGGGCTCGACCACCTGCTGGTCAAGCCGATCAGGGACGGCATGGTGCTGCTGCAAAGCGGCTGCCTGTGCTGCACCTTGCGTGGCGATCTCGTCGACGCACTGGAGCAATTGCTCCGCGACCTCGACAACGGGCGGGCGATGTTCCGGCGCGTGGTACTGGAGACCACCGGGCTCGCCGACCCCGTACCCGTGCTGCAGACCACGATGGCGCATCCCTATCTGGTCATGCGCTACCGGCTCGACGGCGTGATCGCCGTGGTCGATGCGGTGAACGGGGCGGCGACCCTCGACGAGCACATGGAAGCGGTGAAGCAGGTCGCGGTCGCGGATCGGATCGTGCTCACCAAGACCGACCTGCTCGCTACGCCGGAGGGCCGGCGCCGACGCGACGCACTCGCCGCCCGGCTACGCCAACTCAATCCCGCTGCGCCCATCCTCGATGCCGCGGCAAACGAAGCGTCGCCCGATCGCCTCCTGGCCTGCGGCCTGTTCGACCCCGCTCGCAAGATTCCCGACGTCAAGCGCTGGCTCGCGGCCGAAGCCTATGCCGAAGGGAGTGCAGATCATGATCACCACCACCACGATGTGAATCGGCACGACGATCGCATCCGCGCCTTCTCCTTCGCCACCGACGCCGCGATTCCTGCCGCGATGTTCGACATGTTCCTCGAACTCGTGCGCTCGGTGCACGGCCCCAACCTGCTGCGCCTCAAGGGCATCGTGAAACTGGCGGAGACGCCGGCGAGCCCGGTCGTCATCCACGGCGTGCAGCACATCTTCCACCCGGCGGTGCGGCTGCCGCATTGGCCCGACAGCGACGAGCGCACTCGCATCGTCTTGATCACCCGCGATCTCGACCCCGATGCGGTCAAGCGTCTGTTCAACGCCTTCCTTGGCGCCAGCGCCCCCGACCTGCCTGACCGGGCCGGGCTGCTCGACAATCCGCTGGTTCCGTTCGGCGGCGTCGACCGCTGAAATCCGTGCAATGGCGCATTTGCGGGCGCTTTTGACGCCTTGCCACGTTTCGGCCCGTGCCCGATGCTCAGACTGCGCCGAGTCGCGCGCCACGTGCAGTTTGGATTTAGATTGCCGCCGGGACCAGTCATGGGCGTGATCGAGCGGCTGACGGCGGAGGTGGCCAGCCTCAAGGGGGCGTTGCACACCCTCAGGATGACCACCCCGATCGCCAAGAATCCGACGCGCGTGTTTCCGCAGGTCGTCCTGGAACTCGCGGACAAATACGGCGACTCGCCCGCACTGCTCTCCGACACGGAGTGCTTCACCTACCGCGAGCTTGCCGCGCGCTCCAACCGCTACGCGCGCTGGGCATTGGCGCAAGGCGTGCGCAAGGGCGACACGGTCTGCCTGATCATGCCGGGCCGGCCCGAATTCCTTGCGATCTGGGTCGGCATCACGCGCGTCGGCGGCGTGGTCGCACTCGTCAACACCCATCTGACCGGAACAGCGCTGGCCTATTGCATCAACGCCGTAAGTCCGAAGCACATCATCGTGGCCGCGGAATTGTTCGGATCACTGGAGAGCGCGCGTGCACACATCACCGGCGACGCGCAGATCTGGCTGCACGGCAATGCCGACTCCAATTTCGCGCGCATCGATCGCGAGATCGACGGTCTTTCCGGCGCCGACCTCCCGGCGTCCGATCTTCCTGCCCTGACCATCGAGGACGGCGCGCTTTACATCTACACCTCGGGCACGACCGGCCTGCCGAAAGCGGCCAACATGAACCATTACCGCGTGATGCTCGCGAGCAATGCCTTCGCCGGCGTCATGGATACGCGCGCCAGCGACCGCATGTACGATTGTCTGCCGCTTTATCACACCGCCGGCGGCGTGGTCGCGACCGGCGCGCTTCTTGTCCGCGGCGGCTCGGTGGTGATCCGGGACAAGTTTTCCGCAAGCGAGTTCTGGGACGACATCGTGCGCTGGGAGTGCACCTGCTTTCAATATATCGGCGAGCTCTGCCGCTACCTCATCAACTCGCCGCCGAGCCCCAACGAGCGCGCGCATCATCTTCGCCTCGCCTGCGGCAACGGCCTGCGGCCCGACGTCTGGCCGGAATTCAAGCGGCGTTTCCGCATTCCGCGCATCATCGAGTTCTACGCCGCCACCGAAGGCAACGTTTCGTTGTTCAATTTCGATGGCAAGGAAGGCGCCATAGGCCGGCTTCCGTGGTGGGTTGCCGGCCGCTTTCCGACCAAGATCGTGCGTTTCGACGTGGAGCGCCAGCAGCCGGTCCGCAACGAACAGGGCTTCTGCATCGAATGCGACGCCGACGAGCCGGGGGAGGTCATCGGCAAGATCCTGAAAGATCCGTCGAAGCCCGGCCAACGGTTCGAAGGCTATGCGAGCAAAGCCGAAAGCGACCGCAAAATCCTGCGTGACGTGTTCGAGAAGGGTGACATCTGGTTCCGCACCGGCGACCTGATGCGCAAGGACAAGAACGGCTACTTCTATTTCATCGACCGCATCGGCGACACCTTCCGCTGGAAGGGCGAGAACGTCTCGACCACCGAGGTCGAGGAGGCGATCGGACGATTCGACGATGTGATGGAGGCCAATGTCTACGGAGTCGAAGTGCCGGGACGCGACGGCCGGGCCGGCATGGCCGCGATCGTCGGCAAGGACAACCTCAACCTAGCCGGCCTTCGCGACCACCTGGCGCGACACCTGCCGGAATATGCCCGGCCCATGTTCCTGCGTTTGCGTGAAGCCAACGACGTCACCTCGACCTTCAAGTCGAAGAAAATCGACCTTGTGAAGCAAGGTTTCGATCCGAGCCGGACCGACGATCCGATCTATTTCAATGATCCCCGCAGCAAGGCCTTCGTCCGGCTTGACCCCGCGCTGTACGAAGACATCACAGCGGGGCGTGTGCGGCTGTGACCGGCGATGCCATCACCCCTGCGACCGCGACGATCGCGCCGGTGGACGTGCTCGCGTTCTGGCGCACCGCCGGCCCGGACAAATGGTTTGCCAAGGACGACGCTTTCGACGCCGAGATCGCGGCGCGCTTTGGCACGCTCTGGTGCGCGGCCGCAAATGACGAGCTTGCATCGTGGGAGACGACGCCCGAGGGCGCGCTCGCGCTCGTCCTCGTTCTCGACCAGTTTCCGCGCAACATGTTCCGCGGACAGGCGCGGACCTACGAGACCGATGCGGTCGCCCGCGCCGTCGCCGATCGCGCTCTCAAGCGCGGATTCGACCGCGATGTGCCGCAGCTGGAGCGCCGATTCTTCTATCTGCCGTTCATGCATTCTGAAATTCTAGCCGATCACGAACGATGCCTCGAGCTGGCGCGTGGTCTGGGCGACGATGAAGTCACACAATACGCCGAGCTCCACGCCGACATCATTCGCCGCTTCGGCCGGTTTCCCCATCGCAACGCGATGCTGGGACGGGTTATGACACCGGACGAGCAGGCCTTTCTCGACGCCGGCGGCTTCGCCGGCTGAGACGCATTGCGAATTCGTATGACGGATCGCAAACGATCCGCATTGAATGCGCATCGCGCCGCATTACGTTTGGAGACATGCGGCAGAGCTCGGCTTACGACGAGGAAGGCGGGGAGTTTTCGCCTCCGTCCGGCACCAATGAACGCCTGGCCTGCGATCTCCTGATCGCCGGCGGTGGCCTATCGGGTCTGAGCGCGGCGGAAGCAGCGCTGCGCCGCGGCCTCGACGTCATCGTGATCGAGAAGGGCGCCTTCGGGAAGGATGCGGCGTCCGGGCTCAATGCGGGACAATTCCTGACTGGATGGGCAAAGCCGGTGGACGTCATGTTGGCGGAACTGGCCCAACAGGAGCTGCGGGGCGGGCTCCCCTTCGATCAGGCGCAGTTGCACGCCCAACGCCGGGTGAGGGCATTCCTGCGCCGCACGGTCGAGGGATGCCAGCGTCTCGCCGAACTCGACCATCACTACAATCTGCGCGCGTCGGTGCAGCACGGCGCGGTCATGGCGGCGGTGACCGAGGTGGATATGGCGGGCCTGCGCGCCGCCTACCAGTTCATGGACGACAGCAATCTGCGCGCGCTCATGCCCATGACAGACAAGCGCCGGGCGCGATTCTTCGAAACCCTCTCCGCCGCACAGGTTCAGCGGCGGTACGGCACCGCGGAGGGTTTTTACGCCGGCGGCGTGGTCGACCGCTTCGGCGGCAGTTTTCGTCCGCGCAAGTTTCTCATCGGACTGGCGCGCGCGCTGCAGAAGCGCGGCGTGCGCTTCTTTCAGGGCACGGAGGCGCAGGCGCTCGATTTTTCCGACGGCCAGGTCAGCGTGTTCTGCGGCAACGGGGCGAACATCCGCGCCAATACGCTGTTCATGGCGAATGCCTATGCGCGGCACATCAACGGCGACGTGCTCGAGCGTGCGATCTTCGAGTACGATTACGTCGTGGCGATCGAGCTTCCGGATGGCGCGAAGACGCTCTCCTCCGGCACCGTACTCTCCGATACGCGCGAGCCGTGCTTTTACGCGCGCCGCCATGGCCGGCGGCTCTATATGGGCTACGAGGAAACACCGGGAACCTCGCCCGACATCACGCGCAACGTCGCCCGCCGAACGCTGGCCGAGGGCAAGCGGGTGTTTCCGGGACTCGCTGCCGTCGGCGAGCGCGATATCAGGAGCGCATGGTGCGGGCGGGTGTTCTACACCCTGGACGACTATCCCTTCGTCGAACGCCGGCATGGCGGCCGCGTCATTACCTTCGCGGCGCCGTCCGATCATGGCAATTCGCTGGCGCTGCGCATCGGACAAATCGTGGGCAACACTGTTGCCCCTGCAACGCTCCGGCCGAGGAGCGACGATGACATCCGGCAGCGCCGCCGCAATGCTCGACAGTTGCGGCTGTTCGAAAGCTTCCCGAAAGGACTGCGCCTGCGGCCGGGCAAGCGTTATCAGGAAGCTGCATTCCGTGAGACTGAACCAGCCGCTCCGGAGCATCTGCCGCCGGCTTGCGAGCCGGACTTGCCGTGAGGCGCGCGCAACTCTTCGAGGCGATGACGTGGGCGCCGGGAAGCTCGAGGCGCGCCATTGCGCCTCGAGCACCTTTCGATCAAGCGGCCGAAAGTCTGCAGCTTTCGGGATGAGATTAGAAGCTGACCACGTCCTTCATCGCCGCTGCGGCATCGGCCGGAACGACTTTGCGCGCCACGAAGTCATCCCAATTCTTGAACTTCTCCTTGGCGCGGGCCTCGACGATCGCCTTGGAACGCGTCGGCCCGATCTGCGGGGCCTTGTCCAGTTCGGCCACGGTTGCGGTGTTGAGGTTGAGCTTGGCCGCGACGGGATGGGTTGCGGCGCCGGTGGTCGTGGGTTTCGGCGCAGCCGCCGCAGGCGCGGGATGAGCGGGTGCCGTCGGCTGCATCCCCTGCGCGAAGGCGGGAACGGACAGGAGTGCCAGTACGGCCGAGGTGACGAGAACGCGTCGAGTCGACATGTGGGTAAATCCTCTGTTGTTTCCTCCGGCTTGCGGGCGAGCATGTTCTGCGCACGAGCCGACGGGTGTCTGCATTCATCAGTACCCGGATGGTCGTCATGCCTGCTGCATCCACCACCATCCGACTGACGGCATGGACATAGCCGGTCGATTCGGAACGGCGCGTGGACGACGCGTTCATCCACTATTCACGCGGCCAACAAAGCGTCGTCACAAAGCTGACGGAATCTCACAACCGAGTTGAAGACGTGTCGACTGAGACCGGCAGAAAAATTCTGGAGGTTCTCGAGATCATTCTCGCGAACACTCCGCAGACGAAGGTTGGAAACGTCGGCTCCCGGCCTTAGCGCCAGATCGCCCGCGCCGCCTCCACAACCCGCTGCAGCTTCGCACGCTCATCGGCCTCGCTCAGCGGATTGCCCGCAGCGCTGCTCGCGAAGCCGCATTGCGGGCTGATCGCGAGCCGGTCGAGATCGATATGGCTTGCGGCTTCTTCCGCGCGGCGTTGCAAGCTGTCCAGGCTTTCGAGCGCGGGAGTCTTGCTGCTGACCAGGCCCAGCACCACGCCCTTGCCTTTCGGCACGAAGCGCAGCGGCGCGAAATCGCCTGCCCGGGGCGTGTCGTATTCGAGCAGGAAGTGATTGGCGTCGGTACCGGCGAAGAAGCGTTCCGCCACCGCGTCGTACCCACCGTCGGCCAGATAATGGCCGCGAAAGTTGCCGCGGCACATGTGCACGCCGACCACAACCTCATCCGGACACGCCGCGACCGCGCCGTTGATGGCATCGATGTAGCGATCGACCAGCGCGCCGGGGTCGCCGCCCGCGGCTGCGACCCGCTCGCGGATTGCGGGATCGCACAAGAGCGCAATGGCGATCTCGTCGAGCTGCACGTACCGGCATCCTGCCTGCACCAGACCGGCGATCTCCTGCGCAAAGACCGCGATGAGATCGGCGAAGAAGGCATCGACATCGGCATAGGCGTTACGGTCGGCGAAGTCGGCAAAGCGTAGAAAGTGCATGGTCGAGGGCGCCGGCAGCGTGATCTTGGCCGTGACCGTGGCGGCATCGCGCAGGAAGAGGAATTCATCGAGCGCGAGCGGATGCGCGCGTCGCAGCGGTGCCGTCGCGTAGGGCGCGGTGAAATCGACTTCATGGCCATGGTCGTCGCGAAACTTGAGCAGCGCAGCGCGGACCTCGAGGCCCTCGGTGCGCTCCACGAAGCGCCCCCAATAGGAACCGCGGCGAAACTCCCCGTCGGTAACGACCTCAAGCCCGGTCTCCTGCTGCATGCGGACCGCGGCACGCACGCAGTCGTCCTGAATGCGGATGAACTCGTCTTCGCCGATCTCGCCGCCGGCGCGGCGGCGGAATGCCTGGCGCAGCCCCGGCGGGCGCAGCAGGCTTCCGATGTGGTCGGCGCGAAACGGTGGACGGCCGTCCGGACGCATGCTCATGCTTGGTCGCTCCCCAACTCCGGGCGTTTGTCTATAGCTCAATAGGTGGAATTTAGTTCGCCTCCATGGCACAACACAATCCCCGGCCGCCGCCGTCGCGCTGGCACGGGAGAGCATGTGGCCATGACGGTCGTCACCCTTCCGTCCTCGCGACGTTCACGACGGAGCCCGCGGCGGCGCGAGCCCGAGATCATCGAGGCCGCTGCCCGTGTCTTCGCGGCGCGCGGTTTCCACGGGGCCACCACCCAGGACATCGCCGACGTGCTCGGCATCAGGCAGGCGAGCCTGTACTATTATTTTCCCTCCAAGGAGGGCGCGCTCGAGCTCGTCTGCCTGCAGGGCGTGGGCGGCTTCTTCGAGGTGGCCAAGGCAATCGCGTCGGGACCGGGCAGCGCGGCCGATAAGCTTACCCGCCTCATCAAGTCGCACCTCTCGCCGCTCACCGATCGCAGCGACTTCGTCCGGGTGTTCCTGAACGAGCGTCAGCACCTGCCGCCTGAGAGCCGGCGGCGGATCGGGAAATGGTCGCGCGGACTGGAGCAGGTGTTCGAAAGCGTGCTCAAGGAAGGCGTGCGCCGGGGCGAATTCCGCTCCGATCTCGATACCCGCTTGGCGGTGCTCGGTATCCTTGGCATGGCCAATGCGGTGGCGAACTGGTATCGCGCCGAGGAAGTGGCGATCGATCGCATCAGCGGCGAATTCGCCCGCCTGCTGGTCGCAGGCGTGGCGAAACGGCCAAAGCCGCCGCGTCGGCGGACTGCGGTGCGCGGGTCCGCCCGCTAGTGTCCCGATTCCGAAGTTCGCATCATTGCGCGGCACACTCATTTGCGAACTTCGGAATCAAAAGGACACTCGCAATCTATGATTCTAGTGCGGTTTTTGGATTTGAAGTTCCTACACAAACGCGCGGCTATAATGATAGGAACTTCAAATCCACCGCACTAGCCCGACGACGACCCGGCGAGATTCTCGTACATGCGGCGCAGGCTTCGCCGGACCACGGCGAGGTCCTTGGCTGGCACGCCGGCGATCGCACGGCGTTCCGCCGCGATCGCTCGCGGGATCAGGCGCGCGAGCGCCGCGGCACCCTTGTCGGTGAGGCGCACGACCACCTCCCGGCTGTTGGTCGCCGACCGCGTGCGCGTCACCAGGCCCATTCTCGCCAGCCGGGTGATCACCCGCGAGAGCGTCGAAACATCGATGCTGGTCATGACGGCCAGGTCGATCTGGCGCTGGCCGTCATCACTCGAGAGCGCCGCGAGTACGCGCCACATCGCAATGCTCAGCCGATGTCGCGCCAGCGTGCTGCGCCCGAAATCGACCACCAGCGCCGAGCCGACGCGATTGATCAGGTAGGGAAGATATTCGCCGAGATCGAGATTGGGACGGCTGGGCACGAATAGGACATTCCTGAAAGATCGATGCGCGCAAGCTTTTATGAGCGCGTTCCCGCGATGTCAAAGCTGTCGCGCTGACGGGGACGTCGGTTCGGTGCATAATAGCCCACGACGCGGCCGATCAGTTGCATTTACAACTGTTGCAAATGCATCTATATTGTCGGGAACAAGAAACCGGCCTGAAGCTCGGTAGACATGGGAGGAGTGTTGTGGAATTTGGCTACTTCACCCTGAGCGACAATCACTACGAGAACAACGCGCGGACACCGAACCAGTTCGTCTCCGACATCACGGAAGAAGCGCTGCACGCCGATCGACTCGGCATGCATTCGGCCTGGATCGGCGAGCATCACTTCAATTCTCTTGGCGTGCTGTCCTGCCCGGATCTGGTGCTCGCCTATATCGCGGCGCGAACGAAGCACATCCGGCTCGCGCCGGCGGTGACGGTGTTGCCGCTGCACCATCCGATCCGGGTGGCCGAGCAATGGGCCACGCTCGACCTTCTCAGCAACGGGAGAGTCGATTTCGCGACCGGCCGCGGTTACGATCAGCGTGAATACCTGCCGTTCCACGTCTCGTTCGAAGACAATCAGGGCATCTTCGACGAGGGGCTCGAGGTCGTGCGCAAGCTATGGGCTGCGGAGGACCGCATCACCCATCAGGGCAAGCACTACTCATTCGAAGATGTGCGCATCACGCCCAAGCCGGTGCAGAAGCCGATTCCGACCTATGTCGGATCGTTCTCCAAGCCTTCGATCGAGTTGGCGGCGCGGCTCAATTGCGGCCTGATCGTCGCGCCCTTCGCCGCCGCCATGAGCTTCGGCGGCTTGAAGCAGGTTGCCGACCTCTACCATGAATCGTGCGCCAAATACGGCACCAAGCCCGGCCGCCTGATGTGCAGCTACTTCACCCACTTCGCCGACAACCAGGCGCAAGAGGACGCCCAGCGCGCGCGCCAGATTCGCTACTACCGCGAATGCGTGATCCCGGCGCTTCCGGGCGATCCGAAGACGGCGCCGCCGAGCTATCGCTATTTCGTCGACATGGTGGCGCGGCTGAACAAGGTCAGGCCGGAGGATCTCACGGAAAATTCGGTGCTGATCGGATCGGCGCAGCGGATCATCGACACCCTGAAGAAGGTGGAAGCCGCCGGCTTTCACGAGGTGATCCTCTATTTCAACGTCGGGCTGAAGCCGCACCAGCAGGTCAAGGACGAGATGGAGCGCTTCATGCGCGAGGTGGCGCCCGCCTTCGACGGCGCGCACAAGCAAAGAGCGGCCTAGCAATCATCCTGTCCGGAGCGTCCGCGGGTTTTCCGCGTCATCGCTTCGGCACCGCACGCGGTCACACTGACCTGACGGCTCGAGCGGAAGCGGGAAAGGAAGTCCGCGCACAACGGCAATTCTTAGAGACACGCTTAAGTGCCGCGCTCCGACGGCACGAGCGAACCGGGAGACAACGCCTGTGACCATTCAACAAAACACCGATCGCATCCAGACCACGCACATCGGCAGCTTGCCGCGGCCCCACGCCGTGCTCGATATGATGAAGGCGAAGTTCGCCGGCCAGCCCTACGACCAGAAGACGTATGACGCGACCATCACCAAGGCGGTCGCGGACAGCGTGCGCAAGCAGGTCGATTGCGGCATCGACATCGTGACCGACGGCGAGGTCTCGAAGCCGGGCTTCTTCACCTATATCCAGGAGCGGCTCGAAGGCTTCGAGTCTCGCCCCAAGCAGAAGATGCTGCTGTTCCAGCAGGAGGTCGCGGCCTTTCCGGAATACTACGCGCAGTATTTCAAGGACGCGATGATGGGCGGCGCGATCGTGCCGCTTTCACCGGTGGTCTGCGTCGCCCCGGTCAAGTACCGCGGTGAGAAGCATCTTCAGATCGACATCGACAATGTCAAAGCCGCCGCCAAGGCCGCGGGCGTGCCGGATCATCACGTATTCCTGCCGGCGACGGCGCCGTCGGGCGTCGGCATCAACGAGTATTACAAATCCGAGGAAGAGTATTTCCATGCGCTCGCGGCCGAGCTGAACAAGGAATACAAGGCGATCGTCGCGGCCGGCATCCTGGTGCAGGTCGACGACCCCTTCCTGCCGGACATCTTTTTCGAGCCCGGTCTCGACGACGCGCAGAAGAAGCGGCGCGCCGAAATCTATGTCGAGGCCACCAACGCCGCGCTCAAGGGCATTCCGGCCGAGATGGTCCGCTTCCACACCTGCTACGGCATCAACGAAGGCCCGCGCCTGTACGAAGCCAGCCTCGCCGACGTCATCGGCTACATGCTCAAGATCAACGCCGGCTCCTACAGCTTCGAATGCGCCAATCCGCGCCACGAGCACGAATATCACCTGTTCGAGCGGATCAAGGTCCCGGAGGGGAAGGTGGTCTGCCCCGGCATGATCACCCATGCCAGCAACATCGTGGAGCATCCGGAACTGATCGCGGAACGCATCATGCGCTTCGCCAAGCTGGTGGGACGCGAGAACGTGATCGCCGCCGCGGATTGCGGCTTCTCGTCCCAGGCGCTCTATCGCACCGAAGTGCATCACACGGTGGTGTGGGAGAAGTTCAAGGCGATGCGGCAGGGTGCCGATCTCGCCACCCGGCAGCTCTGGGGCAAGCTTTAAGGAGTGCCTGCCGACAAAAAATCTGAGATCGAGGGAGGACGATATGAACAAGCGAACCGCAGGTTTCGCGGCCCTGCTTGCGCTCGCGGCCACGCCGGGTGCAGCACAAGAGAGCGCCAAGATCGGCTTTGTCGGCACGTTCAGCGGCCCGGCCGCGGTGATCGGCAACGACATGCGCGACGGCTTCGAGCTCGCGCTCGATCATCTCGGTCGCAAGGTCGGCGGCCTGCCCGCCCAGGTCATTTACGAGGATGACCAGCAGAAGCCCGAGGTCGGCAAGCAGAAGACCGACAAGCTGATCAGTTCCGATCGCGTCAACTTTCTCACCGGCTACATCTGGTCGAATGTCCTGCTGGCCTCGCTGAAGCCCGCGGTCGATGCGCAAACCTTCCTGATCAGCGCCAATGCCGGTCCGTCCCAGATCGCCGGCGAGCTATGCTCGCCCTGGTTCTTCTCGGTGTCGTGGCAGGGCGACCAGGTCCCGCAGGCGATCGGCGAATACCTCAATCAGAAAGGCGTCAAGTCAGCCTTCCTGATCGCGCCCAACTATGCCGCCGGCAAGGACGTGATCGCCGGCCTCAAGCAGAACTTCAAAGGCACGGTTGCCGGCGAGGAATACACCAAATGGCCGGACCAGCTCGACTTCTCCGTCGAGCTGGCGAAGGCGCGCGCCGCCAAGCCGGATGCGGTCTTCGCATTCTATCCCGGCGCCGCCGGCATCCAGTTTCTCACGCAATATACCCAGGCCGGCCTCAAGGCGCAGATACCGCTCTACACCGCCTTCGTCATCGACGCCTTGTCGCTGCCGCGGCTCGGCGAGCTGGCGCTCGGAATTCCCGGCGCCCAGCACTGGGTGAACGATCTGCCCAATGAGGCGAACAAGAAATTCGTAGCCGACTTTCGCGCCAAATACGGCCGCTATCCGTCATTCTATGCCGCCCAGGCCTACGACTCCGCCAGGCTCATCGACAGCGCGGTGGCCGGCGTGAAAGGCGACCTCGGCAACAAGGACGCGATCCGCGACGAGATGCGCAAGGCGAATTACGCCTCGGTGCGCGGCCCTTATCGCTACGGCAACAACCACTTCCCGATCCAGAATTTCTACCTGCAGGAAACGGTGAAGGATGCGGACGGCGCCTACACGCTCAAGACCGTCGCCACCGCGCTCAAGGATCACCAGGACCGCTACCACGCACAATGCCCGATGAAGTAGCCGCGCCGCGAAGCTCGTCGACGTAGGCACGACGCCGAGGCTGCAATCGTCGGGCGCAGTCCCAATGCCGGCGCGCGCGGGATTGGTGGGCGACGGAGCGGGCCGCCGTGACGCATGCGCCAGTCTATCGAGCTATAGAATTGCGCCACTCCTCGGGCTATAGAAACGCATAGGGAAACGCTCAAGAGCGCCGCATGACCGCAACGCCATCGGTCGACCGGGAGGCGCTGCGCCGCAAGTCCGCACCGCTCCTGCTGTGCGAGCGGGCGCGCGCGCTGCCGGACGCCGTCGCCTTCCGCTGCAAGCATCTCGGCCTCTACCGCGAACGCAACTGGCGCGATTATGCCGCGCTGGTGGCGCGCACGGCGCGCGCCTTTGCCGAACTCGGCCTTGCCCGTGGCGAGCGCGTCGCCATCATGGGCGACGCCTGCGAGCAATGGCTGATCTGCGACCTCGCAGCCCAATCGCTGGGCGCCATCGTCTACGGCATCTATCCGACCGCATCGGCCGCCGAGGTGGAGTACCAGCTGCGTGACGGCGGCGCGGTGATGTTCATCGCGGAGAACCAGGAATACGTCGACAAGATTCTGTCGTTTGCCGACGGCCTGAGCGCATTGAAATGGATCGTCGTGCTCGACGATTCCGCGATGTTCGCTTACGCGCATCCCAAGCTTCGAAGCTACGAGGCGTTGCTCGCCCCGGTCGAGCAGCCCGACCTTGCGTGGCTGGAGCAGCAGGCGGGACGGCTCGACCCTGAAGAGCCCGCCTTCATCGTCTATACGTCGGGCACCACCGGTCATCCCAAGGGTGCGCTGGTCGCCCACGGCAAGCATCTCGCCGCCACAGCGAACCTGGTCGAGCATTATCCGACGCTCGCGCAAAAACCGCACCACACGGTGGCCTATCTGCCGCTCTGCCATGTGCTCGGTCGCGACGTCGCGGTGACGCTGCCGCTGATCTCGCGCCTCGTCCCGCATTTCGGTGAGAGCCCGGAAGATCTGCCGACGACACTGTTCGAATCTGCGCCGACGGTGCTGTTCACCGTTCCGCGCTACCTGCAGAAATTCGCTTCCCAGGTGCTGCTCGGCATTCTCAACTCCAGCAGCAGCAAACGCGCCACCGCCGATCTCGCGCTGCGGTTTGCGCGCGGCCACGCCCGCCGGCGCTGGGACGGCGAGGCAGGCCTTGCGCGCGAGGCGCTCTACCGTGCCTGCCGCGCTGGCGTGTTCGTACCCATCCTCAACAAGCTCGGCTTCGACCGGCTGGAGCTCGTGGTCTGCGCCGGTGCGCCGCTGCCGCCCGAGACCATGGCGCTGTGGCAGATGCTCGGCGTCAACGTGGTGGAGATGTACGGCCAGACTGAAACCGCGGGCGGCATCATCAGCGGCCAGCGCGGCCCGTTTCCCCGCCCCGGAAACGTCGGCACGGTAGCCACGGGCTGGGAGGTCAAGCTCGCCGGCGACGGCGAAGTGCTGGTGAAAAGCCCCGATCTGTTCGACTGCTACTGGAACAATCCGGACGCAACCCACGCCATCAAGGGCGAGGACGGCTGGCTGCGCACCGGCGATATCGGCGAATGGAGCGAGAGCGCGCTTCGTCTCGTCGATCGCGCGCGCGACTTCATTGTGACCTCGGGCGGCAAGACGATCTCGCCGTCGTTCATCGAGAATATCCTGCGGACCAGCCCCTATGTGGCTGAAGTGGTCGTGTTCGGCCACGGCCGCAAATACCTGACCGCGCTGATCGAGATCGACGCCGACACGGTCGCCGACTGGGCCCGCAGCCATGACGTGCCCTATACCGGCTTCACCAGCCTCGCCAACAGCCCCGACGTGGTCCGGTTGATCTCGGCCGAGATCGAGCGCGCGAACGGCGAGCTGGCACGGGCGGAGCAGATCAAGGCCTTCCGCATCCTGCCCAAGGCGCTCGATCCCGAGGAGGATGGCGAGCCGGTCACCCCGACGCGCAAGGTCAAGCGCCATCTCATGTACGAGCGCTTCAAGCCGCTGGTCGAAAGCATGTACGATGACCGCGAGGAAAAGCTGATTGCCGGCATAGCGCTTTCCGGCGAAGTGGACACCGGTTCGCAGAAAGCGCGTCAAACGTAGCAATGGCATCGCGGCGGAGTCCGCGTGACATTTCGCTCAACGAGGGAGGACAAACGAATGCTGAGACCAAGTCTCATGGGCGCACTGGTCGCTGCGGCGCTGGCGTGGCCGGCCGCGGCGCAAGAGAGTTACGTCGTCGGCGTCAGCGGCGCGCTCACCGGGCCGGCGGCGGGCACCAATGCTCCGCCGATCGAGGGCTTGCGCCTCTATGTCGATCGTCTCAACGCCGGCGGCGGCGTCAACGGCAAGAAGATCCAGTTGATCGTGCTCGACGACCAGGCCGAGCCCTCGAAGGCCGCCGCCAATGCCAAGCGGCTCCTGACCCAGGACAATGTGCGCCTCATGGTGCTGTCGAGCCTGTCGTCCACCTACGCCCCCGTCATCGCCGAGACCAAGCGGGCCAACGTGCCGCTCATGCTCATGGGCGCGGTCTGCCCGAAGGAAGTCTACCCGCCGGCCGAAGCGCTGCAGTTCTGCACCACCGCCTATGCCGGCGGCTACGACAGCCGCGCCACGCTCGCCTTCATCAAGGAGACGGCGAAGGAGCCGGTGCGGATCGGGTTTGCCGCCATGGCGATCCCGCTCTCGCGCGGTGAAATCGACTATGCCGAGGAGCAGGCCAAGACCATGGGCATGACTGCGGTCGACAAGGAAGTCATTCCGCCACCGACCGCGGACTACACGCCGTTCGCCACCAAGCTCAAGGACGCCAACCCGAACTGGATATTTTCCTGGGCGCCATGGGTGACGCAAGTGAAGACCTTCGAGGCGCTGCGCAGGCTGGGCTGGCAGGGCGACTACATCACCTGGGCTCACATCGAGGCCGAGGGCGAATTGGCCCGCATCAAGGATCCGAAGTTCTACGTGATCGGCGCCAACTCCCTGTTCCAGGACAATCTCGCCATCCACAAGCAGATCGTGGACGAGGCCAAGAAGGGCAACGTGCGTTATCCGGCGGAGCAGCTGACCGAGGGGTGGATCGGCGGCATGGTGCTGGAGGCGGTGCTCAAGAACGCGGGGTGGCCGGCCGACGCCGCCAAGATCCGCGCGGCGATGGAGAATGTGAAGGTCGATACCCAAGGCCTGCGCGGCGGACCGATCGAGTGGAGCAAGGACAACCATTTCCGCACCCGCCAGTACTATCGGGTCTACCACTGGGATCCTGCGAAGTCGGCCATCGCCGTGGCCAAGGATTGGGTACCGTATGACGTGAAGTGACGGGCGCGCAGAACCGGACATGCCGGGGCCCGCGTTCGGTACGGGAAGCCGGGATCCAGAACCCCCAACCTGAGTTTATGGATTCCGGGCTCGCGGACTTCGCCCGCGCCCCGGAATGACCGCGAAAGCGTCAGTCCGTGCAGCTCATCGTCAATATCATCGTGCTGTCGGCGATCTATGCGCTGCTCGCCTGCGGCTACGTGCTGATCTATCGCGTGAGCCGGGTGTTGAACATGGCGCACGGCGAGATCGCCATGCTCGGCGCCTATATGCTGTTCACCAGCGCCTCGCTGTTCGTCGGCAACCCGCTCACGGCGATCGCCGTGGCGGTGGTGATGAGCCTAACCATCGGCGTCCTCGTCTACGTCCTTCTGATGCGCAAGATGACCGGAGAGATGGTGCTGGCAGCCATCCTCACGACCATCGCGATCGGCATTCTGCTGCGCGGCCTGATCGTGTTGATCTGGTCGGCAGCGCAGCAGCGTCCGCTAGAGGCGCTCGGATTCTCCAACCCCTCGATCGAGCTCATCGGCGGGGCGCGAATTTCGGCCTGCGCCGCGCTGATGGTGATCATGACCGCCGTGGTCTATGGCGGGCTGTTCGCGTTCCTGCGTTTCGGCCGCTGGGGCGTGCGCATGCGCGCGGCCGGACAGAATCCGCTGCTGGCGGCGCAGCGCGGCGTCAACCTGAATGCAATCTACGCGCTGGCCTGGGCGCTTTCGAGCCTGAGCGGATCGATCGCAGGCATGCTCATCGCGCTCGATTCCGGCCTCGACCAGACCATGGTGGTGATCGGGCTCAAGGCGTTTGCACCGGCGCTGGTCGGAGGCCTCGACAGTCTCATCGGCGCCCTCCTCGGCTCGCTCATCGTGGCCGCCGCCGAGGTGCTTGCCATCCACTATATCGATCCGCTGCTGTCCGACGTGGTGCCGTTCCTCGTGCTGATTGCCATGCTGATCGTGCGGCCCTGGGGCTTGTTCGGCACCCGCGAGGAACTCGACCGTGTCTAGGGCACCGCGCGCCAGCGGCTACTTCCGCACCAGCTACGCGCAGGACCTCGCGCTGGTCGGAACCCGGCTCGAACGCACCAGTCTCGGCGTGTTCATCCTGGCGCTGCTGGCGTTTCCTTTCGCGGCCTCGGCATTCCAGCTCGATCTCGCCTGCCAGGTTTTTCTCGCCTGCGTCGGCGCGCTCTCGCTGATGCTGCTCACCGGCTATGCCGGCCAGATCTCGCTCGGACACGCCGGCCTGATGGCGGCGGGCGCGTTCACGGTCGGGATCCTGTTCCGGGAAACCAATGCCCCGTTCTGGATCACGCTGCCGTGCGCCGCTCTGGTCGGCGCATTGCTGGGGATCATCTTCGGCTTGCCGTCGCTGCGCCTGCGCGGGCTCTACCTCGCGGTCAGCACCCTGGCGCTGCACTTCGTGGTGATCTATCTCGGCGGCGAGTATGAATCGCGGCGCGGGTTCTCCACCGGCATCGTGATCGATCCGCCCACGCTCGGCGGCTTTGCCATCACCGACGGCCGGATCTGGTACTTTATCCTCCTGGCGGCGGCGGCGACGACGTTGCTGCTCTGCGTCAACCTGCTGCGCGCGCGCAGCGGCCGGGCCTGGCGCGCGATCCGCGCGCACGAAACCGTCGCCGAGGCGCTCGGCATCAGCATTGCCGGCTACAAGCTGCTGGCCTTCGTCATCAGCTCGGCGATCACCGCGGTGGCGGGCGCGCTGTTCGCCTATTACCGCGGCTTCGTCTCGGTCGAGGCGTTCTCCCTGTTCCTCACCATCCAGTACCTGGCCATGGTGATCATCGGCGGCATGGGCTCGCTGCTCGGTGCGCTGCTTGGCGCGACCTTCGTCACTCTCTTTCCATACATCATCGAAACCGGCCTGCTCTCGCTTCCGGGCGCGCAACGCTATGCCAGCCTGCTGTTCGCGGTGAACTACGCCGGGTTCGGATTCGTGATGATCCTGTTCCTGATCTTCGAACCGCTCGGGCTCGTCGGCATCTGGCATCGCATCCAGAGCTACTTCCTGCTGTGGCCGTTCAAGCACCGCTCCGCGTCGGGATCGCGCTGATGACCGGCACGCTGTTGGCGATCGAGAAGCTCGAAGTGGTCTACAAGCGGTCCATCACCGCGGTGCAGGGCATCACGCTCGCGGTCGAGGCGGGGCAGATCGTCGCGCTGCTGGGGACGAACGGCGCCGGCAAGAGCACGACGCTGCGGGCGATCTCGGGCTTCCTCGGCCTCGACGACGCGCGTGTGACCGAAGGCACGATCAGCTTCAAGGGGACGCGCATCGAAAACCGGCCGCCGCACGAGAATACGCGGCGCGGCATCGTGCTGGTGCCCGAGCGCGACAAGGTGTTTCCCAACCTCACCGTGGCGGAGAACCTCGTCGCGCCGGTGCCGCGCGGGACGTCGCATGCGGAGCACCGGCGGCGCGAAGCGCTGGTCTACCAGTTCTTTCCCCGGCTCGGCGAGCTCAAGACCCGCATCGGCGGGCTGCTGTCCGGCGGCGAGCGGCAGATGCTGGCGCTCGCGAGCGCCATCGTCTGCCGGCCCGAGCTGCTGCTGGTCGACGAGCTCTCGCTCGGCCTCGCCCCGGTCGTGGTGGAAGATCTGCTGCGCCGGCTGATCGAAATCCGGCGCGAGCTCGGCATCACCATCCTCATCGTCGAACAGAGCGCGACCGTGGCGCTGGAGATCGCCGACTACGGCTACGTGATGGAGAACGGCCGGATCGTGCTCGACGGCACCGCCGCGCGCCTGCGCAGCCATCCCGACATCCAGGAGTTCTATCTCGGTTCCAAGAGCGGCGAGCGCAGGAATTATCGCGACGTGAAGCAATATCGCCGCAGCCGGAGGTGGTATGGCTGAGCTCGCGCTCGACCGCCTCACGTTGCGCTTCGGCGGACTCACGGTCCTCGATGGCGTGTCGCTCGCGGTGGAAGCGGGCGAGCTGTTCGCGCTGATCGGCCCGAACGGCGCCGGCAAGACCAGCGTGCTCAATTGCGTAAGCGGCATCTACCACGGCGAGGGTGCGATCCGCGTGCGCGGCAACGATATCGCAGGCCGCGCGCCGCACGAGATCGCCCGGCTCGGGCTCGCGCGCACATTTCAGCACGGTGAGTTGTTCGCGCAAATGTCGGTGCTGGACAATCTGTTGACCGGGCGGCACGCGCGCATCCGCACCAACCCGCTGGCCGAGATGCTCTTTCTTCCGGGCGTGCGGCGCGAAGAGATGCGCCACCGCGAGGCGGTCGAGCGCATCATCGAGTTCGTCGAGCTCGAGCGTTATCGCCACGCGCCCGTCGCCGGCCTGCCGTTCGGGATCCAGAAGCTCGTCGGCTTCGCGCGCGCCTTGGCGCTCGAGCCGACGATCCTGATGCTTGACGAGCCGTCGGCCGGGCTCAATCGTGACGAGCGCGAGGACTTGGCGCGCTTCATCCTGCGCATCAAGCACCAACTCGGCATCACCATGATCTGGATCGAGCACGACCTCCAGATGGTGGCCGATCTCGCCGATCGTATCCACGTCCTCGATTACGGACGGACGCTGGCCGAGGGCGCCCCCGCTGACGTGCTGAAGGATCCTCGCGTCATCGCCGCCTATATCGGCACGGTCGCGCCGCTGGCTTAGGTTCACTTGCGTGAACGCCGGCGTCCGCACACGGCCTTCCCTCCTTCGCAGGATCATCTTGGCCGTTGGCGATCAGTCGCGCTCGCGGACGATGTCCTACTCCATCGTGATGCCCAGGCTGCGTACCACCCGGCCAAAATTGTCGCGCTCCTTGACGAGGAAAGCCTTCACGTCCTGGCTCGGACTCGCTTCCACGCCCTGTGTTGCATAGAGCTCGCGGACTTTGGGATCGTCGAGCGCAAGCGCGGTCTCCTGGCGCAGGAGCGCAAGGATCGGAGCTGGCGTCCCCTTGGGCGCAAGCAGCACGTTCCAGCTGACGAGGTCGAAATCCGTCACGCCGGCCTCCTTGAAGGTCGGCACGTTCGGGAGCGCGGGCGAGCGCGCGTCGCCGGTCACCGCCAGCGGCTTGACCGCACCGGAATCGATCGCGCCCTTGGCGGCGGCGAGGCCGGCATAGAACATGTCGATGTGGCCGCCGATCACGTCGGCCACGGCCTGCCCGCCGCCGCGATAGGGCACATGGGTGACGGTGAGATTGTTGAGGCGGTTGAACCATGCGCCCATGACGTGGGGCGGGCTCGCGATGCCGCCGCCGAAGGTGAACTTCCCGGGCGCGGCGCGCAATTCCTCGATCAGCTCGCGCACGGTGTTGGCGCGAATGTTCTTCGATGTGATCAGCACCAGCGGCACCAGCCCGGTGATCGCGATCGGCTCGAAGTCGTCGATGGAATATTTGGCGTTCTTGACCAGCGGCGGCACGATCACCGTCTCCGAGGTGTAGCCGACATAGAGCGTATGGCCGTCGGGATTGGCGCGCGCCGCGAGCGCGGCGCCGACCGTGCCGCTGCCGCCGGCTTTGTTGAGCACGACCACCGACTGACCGAGACGATCCTGAAACTTCTGCGCCAGCGCACGCGCCACCAGATCGGTCGAGCCGCCGGGGCCGTAGGCCACCACGATCTCGATCGTGCGGCTGGGATAGCGCGCGGGCTGCGCCGGCGCCAGCGTCGCAGCCCAGGTGATCATGACGGCGAGCACTGCTGGTCCCGCGAACTTATGCATCAGTCCTCCCTCTCCGCGCCCTTACCCCGACGAGACGCGAGAGCGCGTCTCGAAGAGTAGGCGACGATTGATCCCGGGTTAGCCCGGGATTTTCATTGTTAAGCGCGCAAGTCGGCCATGGCCCGCCTACGATGCTTCGAGCCGCGTCGCTTCGCAACGCTGTTCAGCACGAGGCGGCAGATCACAGCGGCGTCACCCGGGCGTGCAGGATCGCGGAGCGGCCGCCGCGCACCTCCTTCACACAGCGCGCGAGCGCCGCCGGCACCTCGGCGGGATCGTCGAGCTTTTCCGCATAGGCGCCGAACGCTTCGCCGATCTTGCCGAACTCGACGCCGGGCATCAGCCCGGCCTGAAACTCGTTCGCCGACTTGGCCTCGCCGTCGGGGAACACCCGCAGGGTCGATTCCTTCACCGCGGACCAGCCGGAATTGTCGAGCACGATCGCGAGGATCGGCAGCTTGTGATGCTGCGCCACCGCGAACACCGAACACGGACTGCCGAAATAGAAGCTGCCGTCGCCCACGATCTGCACCATCAGCCGCTCCGGGGCAGCAAGCTTGGCGCCGAGCGCCATGGCGCCGGACCAGCCCAGGCCGCCGCCGCCCGCGCGCATGATCGTGCCCGGAAGTGGCCGATCGATCTGCATCAGGGCCGCGCCCGCATTACGGACGCCTTCGTTGAAGACCAGGTCTTCGGGCGCCAGCAGCTTGCCGAGCTCCGCGAACAGGTAGTGCGGATTGATCGCGTCCCGCTTGCCCTTGTCGGCGGCGAGCTTTCTGGCGCGGTCGAGACGACCATCGCGCTCGGCGGTGAGCCGCGCGACCCGCCCCTGCGCCGCCTGGGTGAAAGCGGGGGTCGCTCGCGCCTTCAATTCCTCCACCACCTGCTCGAGAATGCGCGCGCTGCTGCCCTGCATGCGCAGATGGCCGGGAAACGTCCACATCGGCGAGGCCGGCTTGAGAATGTCGACGTCGATATGGGCCCAGAACGTGTTCGCATTGGCCTCGACGTCGCTCGGGAACCACGGCACGTCGACATCGACGAGCAGGCCCACGTCGGCGTTGGGCAGATGCTTGTCGGGCGTAAACCCGAGGAAGCACGGGCTGTCGTGCGAGATATTGTTGGTCATGTTCGACTCGAACACGCCGATGCCGGCGAACTCGGCCAGCTCCGTGATCAATTCGGACGCGCGCGGACTGCGGCCGGCATAGCCGGTGATCAGGATCGGACTCTTGGCCGCCAGCAACCGGTCGACGAGCTGCGACACCAGCTTCGGATCGGCGCCGCCGCCGGCGGTGCTGCCGTGCTGGTCGGCGCCGAAGCTGCGAACGTCGTCCACGCTCCAGGGCTGCGTCAGGGTCTCCCGCTGCATCATCAGGTAGACCGGCCCCTGCGGATCGCTCTGCATGATGGAGTGGGCGCGGCGCAGCGCTTCTTTCACCACGATGCCGGATGGCAGCGTCCATTCCCACTTCAGGTAGGGGCGCACCAGGCTGGCCTGATCGAACGGCTCCTGCACGAAGTGCACGTAGGTGTCGCGCGAGCCGACCAGCTCGTTGCCGGTGGTGTAGGGCGCCTTGCCGGCCATCAGCAGCACCGGCAACCGGCTGCGGAAGATGTTGTGCATCGCCGTCGCGGTGTTCGCAGTTCCGACGTCGACGTGGACGAGCACACCCTGGCCGCGTCCAGTCACGAAGGCGTAGCCCGCCGCCATGTGCGCAGCGGTGTTTTCGTGCGGACAGGTGATGATGGTGGGGAGTGCATCGCCGCGCTTTCGCCGGTGCGCGATCTCCTCGATGATCGGCGCGTGATCGGTGCCGAAATTGCAGAATAGATATTCGATCCCGAGCTCGCTGAGCCCCTCCAGGAAAAAATAGGCGGTCGAATAGGACGGGCTGTTGGTCTTGCGCCTTGCAGCTGTTTCCATGGGATGTCCGTTATGGGATGTCCATTCTTGGGCGATAGCGCGAAGGTTATGCCATCCATTTCTGCTTTGCGAGGCGGCTCGCACGTGGCGGGGGCGGACGCGATGCAGCCATGCGCCGCAACGCTCGCGCGCGGCATCATGCTCGCTCCCGCAGCAATCTGCGGATCACCTTGCCGGTCGTGGTCATCGGCATGTGCTCGATGAAGGCGACCTCGCGCGGATATTCATGCGCGGAGAGCCGGGTCCGGACGAAGCCCTTGATGTCGGCCGCGAGCGCGTCGCTCGGCGCCTGTCCGGACTTGAGCACGATGAAAGCCTTGACGATCTCGGTCCGCACCGGATCGGGTTTGCCCACCACCGCCGCGAGCGCCACCGCCGGATGCCGGATCAGACAATCCTCGATCTCGGTCGGGCCGATGCGGTAGCCCGCCGACGTGATGACATCATCGTCGCGGCCGATGAACTGGACATAACCCTCGGCGTCGGTGACGCCCTGGTCGCCCGTGGTCATCCAGTCGCCGATGAACTTGTCGCGGGTCGCGTCGGGCTTGCCCCAATATTCCAGGAACATCACGGGGTCGGGCCGCCTGATCGCGATCTGTCCGAGCTCGCCCGGCCCGCATTGCGAGCCGTTCGGCCGGATCACCCCGACCGTGTGGCCGGGCACCGGCTTGCCGATCGCGCCGGCGCGCGAAACGCCGAGCGCCGCGCATGACGCCAGCACCAGGTTGCACTCGGTCTGACCGTAAAACTCGTTGATGGTGACGCCCAGCGCCGACTTGCCCCATTCAAAGGTCTCGGCGCCGAGCGCCTCGCCGCCCGAGCCGACCGAGCGCAGGCGCATGCCCGCCGTCGGAGGCGGTGCCGAGCGCAGCATCCGCAGCGCCGTCGGCGGGATGAAGGCGTTGCGCACGCTCATCCGCGCCATCAGCGCGTAGGCCTCTCCGGGATCGAACTTCTCGACCTTCTGCGCCACCACCGGCACGCCGTAGCGCAGGGCCGGCAGCAGGACGTTGAGCAGACCGCCGGCCCAGGCCCAGTCCGCCGGGGTCCAGAACCGGTCGCCAGGTTGCGGCAGGAATTCGTGCGGAAACTCGATGCCGGGAAGATGACCGATCAGCACACGATGGGCGTGCAGGGCGCCTTTCGGCGGACCGGTCGTGCCCGAGGTATAGACCATCAGCGCGGGGTCGTCGGACCTGGTGGCGACGGGGGTGAATTCGTCAGCCGCGCGCGCGAGTACCGCGTGAAAATCCTCGGCGCCGTCCGCCGCGCCATCGACCGACAGCACGAGCTCGAGGTCGGGCATGGCGGCGCGGGCGCCCGCGAGCTTTTCCACTCCCTGGGCGTTGGTGATGAGCGCCCGGGCGCCGGAATCCTGCAGGCGATAGGAGATCGCCTCGTTCCCGAACAGGATCGCCAACGGCAGCGCGATCGCGCCGAGCTTGTAGATGGCGATGTGGCTCGCCGCCACCGCCGGAGCTTGCGGCAGCAGGATCGCGACCCGATCACCACGCCTGATGCCATGGGCCGCGAGCGCATTGGCGAGCCGGTTCGAGCTCCCGCGCAACGCACCGTAGCTGATCTCCTGCACCGCGCCGTTTGCGCCCACGTGAAAGATTGCGATGCGGCCGGGTTCGCTGGCGGCCCAGCGGTCGCATACGTCGACACCGATATTGTAGTGCGCCGGCACCTGCCAGCGGAACGCGCGGTAGAGCGCGTCGTAGTCGCTCGCGGCAGGCAGGACGTGAGGGGCATACATCGCGGCGCAGGCTAGTGAGGCGTGCCCGCAAGGTCCAGCGCTGGGTTGGTGCGTCTGCCGCCCTGGCCCAGCGTGTCAAACATCCTGCTGATGCCCATACGCGCCCGTGGACGGTGTCGTCGGAAGTTGCTCAGCGTGCTTGCGGCCCAAACGATAGGAACGTCAAATCCACCGCACTAGCGCCGCGCGAATCTGACCTTGCGCTTGTGCCGTCCGCCGCCGGCGCCTGCGACCCGGCCGCGCGCTTCGCGTGTCGCCACCGCCGAGCCCTTCTTCCATTCGCCCGCCTGCTGGATGTGCGCCGGATCGTTTCCAGGCATCGGACGCTGCAGGCCGTACTTCGAGCCGTGAACGTCGACCCATCGCCAGACCACCTGGGCATCGCCCTCGGCGGTCGTGATGTCGATCGCGCGGCCATGGCCGTAACCGCCGGTCCGTCGGCTGCCGCCGTGCAGCGAGTTGCCGGTGCGCGCCTTGAAGCCCGAGGCGAGGCGCTGGCGATAGTCGTCACGGAACGCGCTCAGCATGGACCACTGAATGCCGTCGGCGTCCATCGCGCGGCCGGCACGATAGAGCCGCTCGCGGAAACCGGGGTCCATCCCTTCGATCACGTATTCCTGCAGCGACAAGCCCATGCGGCTGGCGGCAGCCGGATCCTTCCAGGTGAAGTCGCCGGTGGAATCACGTTTGACCGGCTGGCGCTGATAGACCTCCCAGAGGTAGTCGTCGATCTCATCCATCGCGCTGCCGCCGCTGGGCTTGCGATCGCGGCGCAGGATGCTCCCGCTGCCATCCGGCTCCACGCCTTCCTTCGGCGCGAAGGTCGCGAAGCCGTGCACCTTGATCAAACCGCGCGAGGATTCTGGCGTTGCCGAGGCCAACGCCACGCGCGGCGTGGGGTTGAGGAAGCGAATGGTTTGGATCGCGCGCCGATAATACGAGACCGGCTGATCGCTCTCGTCGGCGGCGGCGATCGGCTCCTGCACCCGCGCCGACGGACGACGGAAGACCACGGTCTCATTGCCGCCCAGGCCCGGGACGCCCCCGATGCTGGCGAGCTCGTAACCCGTGGTGGCACCCGTGGTTGCCGGCTTGACGTCGCGATTGTTCATGATGGCCAAGGCCACCGTCCCCGCCGCCAGCACCCCGGCGACGAGCTTGATCGCGAATACGCCATGCGTGAGCACGGTATTGAGCGCGAGCGCGGGCCGGTGGAGGGCCATCGCGATCATCGGGCGGCGCAGCGTCAGCGGAATGGCAGGTCGGCGGGTCGGTGCGATCGCGGCCCGGCGGAGCGCGGGCGGCAACTGCCGGAGCGGCGGCCCTACCCTTATCGGCGTCCGTCGCGGTGCCGGCAGCACACGCGGGTGACGCATCACAGCAATCGACTGTGAGACCAAAGGAAACTCCCCCCTGCCGATCAACTCTGGGAGGAGTTGTCCCGATGGATATGGCGCACGTGTAACCCTCCCCAGGGCGACGACGTGTCAACGCGCGCACTTTCCAAGCCGGACGATAGAGAGAGTAGTCCCCAACCCCAGAAGAAGATCCCCGAAACAACAGCGGGAGTTGAATTGACAAATAAGGAAAAAAATTGACCTCGACGGGACCAATTGACGGCGGCCGTTGTGGCAAGGGCGCTTGTTTTCCCCGCGGATGGCTATCGTCCGCGGCTTTGAACGTTCACGCCGCGCTGTTCACTCCCCCTTGCATCGCTGAATATGTTCCTATGAGCAGGCCTGCGCTCACCGCATGCGCAATCGGAGCGCGCGGCCTTGCGGCATGCGCGGCAACCGGTAAACAGATGATTAAGATCCCGCCGCCTCGTCAGGCTCGGGCAGGAGAAACGATCCGTCGATGAGTGAGGAGCCGAGCGCGCGCGTCGTTCCCGGGAGCGACCTCGATTACCGCCTGCTGATTCCGTTCCTCGTCCACGTGACGCTGACCCAGACGCTGATCCTGATCATCCGGATCACCACCTCGTATCGCGCGATCGAGCTCGGCCTGCCCGTGCTCTGGCTCGGCATCATTGCCACCGGCTTCGCCATCATCCCGGTATTCACGGCGCTGCAGGTCGGCCGCTGGATCGATCGGGGCAACGACGCCAAGGCGACCCGGACCGGCGCCGCCCTGGTCTTCCTGGCCTGCATCGGCTTTTGGGCGTGGCCGCGATCGGCCCTGCACCTGCTCGGGTTCAGCGTGCTGCTGGGCTTCGGCCACATGTTCTGCATGGCCGGCCATCAGATGCTGGCGGTGCGCGCGGGCCGGACCCGCAGCCGGGAAGCCTCGCTCGGCTACTACATGGTTGCGGCGTCGGTGGGACAGGGGTTGGGCCCTTTTGTCGTGGGATGGCTCGGCGGCTCGGCGGCGCTGCCGCCCACCGGGCTTCTGTTCGCCATCGGCCTCATCGCAGCGACGTTGAGCGTGCTGGTCGCGCTGCTGATCAAGGCGGCCCCGCCGAAGGCGCGCCATCACGATTCCGGCAACTTCATGCCCGTCGGCCGCCTGCTCAAGCTGCGTGGATTTCCCGCCGTGATGCTGTCGAGCGTGGTGACCGTCACCGCGCTGGATCTGCTGGTGATCTATCTGCCGGCGCTGGGAGCGGAACGACTCATCGATGCCAACAATATCGGCTTGCTGCTGACCGTTCGCGCCGCGGCGTCGCTGGTCTCACGCGCCTTTTACGCCCGGCTGATCTTTGCCATCGGCCGCCTGCCGCTCACCCTGGCGAGCATGCTCGGCAGCGCCGCCGGCTTCTTGGTGCTGGCGTTGCCGCTCTCGCTGCCGACGATGTACGTGGTGCTCGTCCTCTTGGGCTTCGCCATGGGCATCGCATCCACGCTGACCCTTTCGGGCGTCATGTATATCGCGCCGCCGGAAGTCTGCGGCACCGCGCTCACGCTGCGGATGACCGGCAATCGGGTCGGCCAGATCGTGTTTCCCGCGCTCGCCGGTCTCGTGGCCGCCGCCACCGGCGTCGGGGGTATTCTGCTCGCGCTCGGCGTCGGCCTGGCCGCGTCGGGGATCGCGGTGGCGATGAGCCAGCCACCCCCGCCGACGTCCTGACGAAAGAGCGAAATGCCCGATCCGATCCAGATTCGCATGGGAGGCTACGGCCCCGCGAGCACCGGCTTCAGCCGCGCGCTCAAATTCATCGGCGATCGGCTGTCGGCCGAATTCGGCGATGAGGTCGACATCAAATACGTCTGGAACGTCATGGATCTCGGCTATCGCGCCGAGGACATCCTGTGGCTGGTGGAGCATGGGCTGCTGACCCTGGGCTACCAATCGTCGAGCTACCTGACCGATCGGGTGCCTGAGCTCGGCATCGTCGACCTGCCGTTCCTGTTCGGAAACACACAGGCCGCACGCGCGGCCATGGACGGCGCCCTCGGCGACGTGCTGGCGCGCAAGGTCGAGGAGCGCGTGAACTACCGCATTCTCGGCTGGTTCGAGAACGGCTTTCGGCACATCTCCAACCGGGTGCGCCCGCTGCGCCTGCCCGCCGACCTCAGCGGGCTCACCATCCGGGTGCTGCCGAGCAAAGTACAGGCGCGGACCTTCGAGCTTCTGGGCGCGGTGCCGATGCGCATGGACCTCACCGAGGCGATCAAGATGATCGCGGCCGGCACCATCGACGCGCAGGAGAACCCGCTCTCGAACACCGTGACCTACGGCGTGCACAAGTTTCATCGCTTTCACACGCTGAGCAATCACTTCTACATCTCGCGGCCGATCTTCCTGCATCGCACCGCCTTCGACGCCTGGCCCGCGCGCCTTCAGCGCGCCATGCAAAGCGCGATCACGGACGCGGTCGCCTTCCAGCGTGGGCTCCACGTGCAGGAGGAGAAGGACGCACGCAAAGCCATCGAGGCGCAGGGTTGCGAGATCGTCGAGCTCACGGCCAGGGAGCATGATGCCTTCCGTGCCGCGGTGCAGCCGTTGCTCGACGACGCCCGCGGCAGCTTCGGGCGCGATCTGTTCGCGCTGACTGACGAGCACCTCGCCTAACGCGATCGCTTCATTCACAGCTCCGAGCCAGGCGCGCGCGGTGTGCCTGGCGTCTCCTGCTGGGCCTCCACTGGCTCCTGGCGCAGCCAGCGCCGGCTGATCGCCTTCTCGAAGGCCCCGCCGAAAATCAGAATGACCAGGACGAACACTGCGCCCAGCACGACGACCTGCCACTCGGCGATGGCGCAAGCGGCGCCGATGCAAGCGGTCACCCAGACACAAGCCGCCGTAGTCAGTCCATGGACGAGATGGCCTTTGGCATTCCGGACGATCACGCCGGCGCCGAGAAACCCGACGCCGGTTACGATGCCTTGGATGACGCGGCTCGCCTCGGCGCTACTGCCTTTGTTGATCGACAACACCGCCAATGCCGACCCGAGGGAGACAAGGCCGAGCGTGCGCACGCCCGTCGCCTTGCCGTGAAGGTCACGATTTAGGCCCAGAATGACGCCGACCAGGGTCGCGACGCCCAGGCGCACGGCGATGTCGAGAGTGTCCATAGTGGGCGCAATCTAACGGAAGCGGGGGCTGTACAAAAGGACTGCGGCTCCGGGCCGCCGGGATCGGCCTCGATGGCGCGCGATCGACCATCACTGCAAGCAAACAAGGCCGCGTAACGTCTTATCCGCGCTGGTCGTCGGGCTCGGCAAGAATCAATGCCCAGAACACCTTGAATTTCGATTTCGGCGCGTAGGCCGTGGCAATGCCCATGCGGGTCGCGCCGCTGAGCAGCATGTTGGCGCGATGCGGCGGCGAGTCCCGCCAGCCCGAGAAAGCTTCCGCCAAGGTGTGATAGCCGGCGCCGACGTTCTCCGCCGCGGTGCGCGCGCGGTAGCCCTGCTTGAGTCGGTCGCGGAAGGTGCTGATCGCGTCGTGGTCGAGCTTGTCGCGGCTGGCCATGGCCTGGGCCTGCGCCTCCGCCATCTTCATCAACGCGGGATCGACGGTGACCGGTGTCAGCCCGTTGTTGGTCCGGTAGCCGGAGATCATGGACGCCGCCGTCGCGGCGTCGACCTGCGCACCCGACGCCGCCATGCTGCGATAGAAGCTCGGCTCGCCGGTCGGCAGTTCGCGGTCGCTCGAGCAGGCGCACAGCAGCGCCAGCGCCGCGGCCGCAACGAGACCCGCGCCGGTGCGCACGAGTGGCTGGTGGAAAGTCATGCTGTTCCCCGCTTCCCCTACCCCGCCCGGCATGCGGTAACAGCATGGCGGAAGCATGGAATCGTTTTGCCTCCCTTTCGTTAATTCCTGGTGATCACGGGTCCCGTGGCGCGGCCGAACGGCGTCCCGCGGCCTTGTCTCGGACCGCCTCGCGCAAGCGGTCAAGCACATGGCCGACGGACCGCGACCGGCGCTGCCCGCCTGCGGTCATTCCAGCACCCCCACGACGGCATAGGCGAGCGCGGCCATGAAGGCGGAGGCCGGAATGGTGATGATCCAGGCGACCACGATGTTGTTCGCCACCTTCCAGCGCACCGCCGACACCCTGCGCGCGGCGCCGACGCCGATGATGCAGCCGGTGATGGTATGCGTGGTCGAGACCGGGATGCCGAGCTCGGTCGCCGCGAACAACGTGATGGCGCCGCCGGTCTCGGCGCAAAAGCCCTGAAACGGCGTCAGCCGCGTGATGCGCGAACCCATGGTACGCACAATCCGCCAGCCGCCGAGCAGGGTGCCGAGGCCCATCGCGGCGTAGCAGGAGAGCATGACCCAGTACGGCACGTGAAACTCGCCGTCCAGATAACCCTGGGAATAGAGCAGCACCGTGATGATGCCCATCGTCTTTTGGGCATCATTGCCACCGTGACCGATGGAATAGAGCGATGCCGAGACCAGTTGCAGCGAACGAAAGAGACGATCGACGGCGAAGGGCGTATAGCGCACGAACACCCATGAAGCGATCAGGAAGATCAGCAGAGCAAGAACGAAGCCGGTGAGCGGCGACAGCACGATCGCGGCGGTGGTCTTGGCGAGGCCGCCCCAGACGATGGCCTTGATCCCGACCTTGGCGACACCGGCGCCGACGAGCCCTCCGATCAGCGCATGCGAGCTGCTCGAGGGAATGCCGAGCCCCCAGGTGATGAGGTTCCAGGCGATGGCGCCGGTGAGCGCGGCGAACACCACGCGCGGGTCGACGATATCTGCGGCGACGATGCCGGTGCCGACGGTCTGCGCCACATGCGCCCCGAAGATCAGGAACGCGACGAAATTGAAGAAGGCAGCCCATATCACCGCGTGCTGCGGCCGCAGCACGCGGGTCGAGACGATGGTGGCGATCGAGTTTGCGGCATCGTGCAGCCCGTTGAGGAAATCGAAGGCCAGTGCGACCGTGATCAGGGCGATCAGAATCGGCAGAGCAAGCGCGACGGCGTCCATGGCGGTGCCTACGTCGGCTCTATCATCTGGCGTCCCGCCGAGGGCGGAAACTCATGGTGCAGAGGCCGGTATTGATGAACCCCGTTTCGCGGGGACGAAACTGCGCTGGGTCTCACACGTTCTCGATGACGATGCCGCTGATTTCATTTCCGACGTCGTCGAAGCGGTCGACCACCGTCTCGAGATGGTCGTAGATCTCGTTGCCAATGAAGAACACCATCGAATTGGACGGCTGATTGGCGCGGTAAAGCTCACGCAACCCGATGTCGTGCAGCTCGTCGGCGCGGCCCTCGATCTGCGAAATCTGCTCGCTGATCTCGCTGATGCGGCCGGCGTTGGTATTGATGGAGGAGAGCAACGGCATCGCTTCCCGCACCAGGTCGGCGCAAAGCACGATGGCGTCGGCCATCTCCCTCTGCTGGGGCGTGAACGACCGCTGCTCGAACAGCATGATGGTCTTGGCAGTCTGCTGCATCTGGTCGATGGCGTCATCCATCGATGTGATGAGGTCCTTGATGTCGCCACGGTCGAACGGCGTGATGAAGCTCCGACGCACCGCGATCAGCACCTCGCGCGTGATGTTGTCGGCGTCCTGCTCGCGATCCATCACCGCCTTGCAGTGGCGCTCGACCGCGTCGCCGCCCTCGAGCATGCCACGCAGCGCCTTGGCGCCGGCGGCGACCACATCGGAGTGTTTGGCAAACAGGTCGAAGAACCGCTCCTCTCGCGGCAGCAGGGCGTGAAACCAGTGCATCATGGCGCAACCCCCGGGGGCGATCCGGTTCGTCTCTCAATGCCTTCCCGGCGGGCTGGGCGCCGGGCAAGGGCCTCGTTCAGGCTCGTGCGCGACACGCGACTTATTGGAAGATCTCGTTGAACCGCCGCTTGATGCGGCCGGTCTCCTTCTCGATGTACTCGTCGTCGACCGGTATGATCTTGAGGCTCTTGAGATCGGGCGAGCCTTGCGGCGGCGCGATATCGACGCGCGCGGAATAGCCGCCATCGGCGGGAAAGATGTTCTGCGCGGTGTCGCCGATCATGAACTGTGCGAACAGCTTGGCGGCGTTGGGATTGGGCGAGCCCTTGATCACCGACGTCGGCGAGGGAATGACGAAGACGCCATCCGGTGGATAGAGCGTCTTGATCGGATGGCCTTCCTTCTTGAGATCGGCCGCATACGAATCGAGCGCGCCCACCGCGATCAGCCGCTCGCCGCGCTTGAGCATATCCGACACCTGCTGATTGCCCTGCACGATCATGACGTCGTTTCCGCGCAGCTTTTCGTAGAACGGCCAGCCCCGCGCCTTCGCCATGGTGCCGACCACCGACACCTGCAGCGAGGTGAAGGACGGATCGGTCATGACCAGCTTGCCCTTGTATTTGGGATCGAGCAGGTCGTCCCAGGTCTGGGGCTCGTCGGCGGCCGCGACTTTGTCGCTGCGCAGATAATGCGTCATCATGTTCAGCCGCTGGCCGACGAACAGACCATTCGGATCCTTGGCGGCCTCGGGCACCTTGTCGAAATTGACCGGCTTGAAGGCGACGAAGAAACCCTTCTTGCCGAGCGCATTGGCGGCCGCCGGCTCGGAGTGCGTCAGCACATCGACGGCGACCCGCCCGGCGTCCATCTCCTGCTGGAAGCGCCGCAGGATCGAGGAGCCGCCGGAGCGGAACATCTCCACCTTGATGCCGGTCTCCTTCTGGAACGCGTCGGCGATCTTCTGGCCCTGCTCGATCGGGGTCGAGGTGTACCAGACCACCTTGCCTTCGGCCTTCGCCTTGGCGACGTCGACGGCGTCCTGCGCCCCGGCGGCGCCGGCGCTCGCGGCGGCGACGACAACTGCAACCCATAGCGCCCGCCCGAGTGCGATCATGGCGTTCCCTCCTTCATTGATTGGCGACGGCAACAGGCACCTCCGTGCCATCATTCTGCGCCACGAGTCCGTCGGCACCGTTGCGCGCCATCACGAGCCGATCCCGGGGCACGCCCGACACCGGAACGGGCGGGCACGACGTCAATGCCCGCTCTTGTAGACCGGCGCGGGCTGCGAAAAGAAGCTCGCCAGGATGTGGAAGCAGATGGCGTAATTCTTCTGGTGAAAGGAGGCGTGCGCGATGCCCGGCATCACAGCGAACTGCTTGTCGGGATTGGGCAGCTTCTCGAAGAATTTCACCAGGTCGGACAGGCTGGCGATGCCGTCGTACTCGCCGCGCATGATGAGCGTCGGCACGGTGATCTTCTCCGGATCGCAGACCGGCAGATTCGAGCACATGTCGACATAGGTGCCGGTCGGCACCGAATCGTCGAGCGCGAGGATGGCATCCGCGAACGCCTCGATGACGGCGTCGTCGGCGGTGCCGGGATGATCACGCTCGAAGATCGAACGCACAAATTTGCGGTCGATCGGGCGCCGATTCTTGGCGCGGAACTCAGGCAGCCGCTTGCTGCGCTCGGCGAGCGTAGGCGAGCCTTCCCCGGTCCAGACCATGGCGTCGAGCGCAAGCCGTGCGACCATCTCCGGGTGACGTTGCGCGAACAAGGCCGCGCGCAAGGCGCCTGACGAAATCCCGTAGACCAGGAGCGGGCGCTTGCCGCGCAGCTTCTCGATATAACTCGCGGCGGCGAAGCAATCATCGGCGCCGTACGCGATGGGCGCGTTGTTGTCGCGGGTCTTGGTGGAGCGGCCGTAGCCTTCCATGTCCACGCACCAAGTGTCGTAGCCGCGCGCGGCGAAGAAATCCATCACCGAGGAATCGGCACGCCCACCCTGCAGGTCGAAGGTGGGCTGCGAGGCCATCGAGGAGCCGTGCACGAACAGAATTCGGCCCGCCGGCCCCGACGGATCGCCGGCATTCTTGTTCCACAGGAACAGACGGACATCGCTGCCCTTGTTGGTCCAGTGCTCCTCGCCGCGGATGGTGGCGGCCGGCGAAACGGGCTTGTTCATGCTCTTGCTCCGAATACTCTCGTTTTAGGATAGGCTTTTATTGACACGTGCGGACGATGACACCGAGCGATCGCCGTGCGCGCTCACGTCGTATCCCCGATCGCGCGGCGGAAGACGCTACATTGCGTGGCATCAACCTCGATCGCAACCTCTTCCCCGATCTTGAATTGCTGCAGCGGGTGGGTCTGAACGCGCAGCACCTGGCCGGAACTCAGCGTCGCGTAATATTCGTTGATATTGCCGAGGAACACCTGGTTGGTGATTTTCGCCAGCCTGGTGGTGGCGCCGCCGCCAAGACCACCCAGGCGGATGTTTTCCGGACGAATGGCGATGTCGACACTCTCACCCGGCTTGAGCCCGTCCAGCGCGGCGACATCGAGGGTGAAGTCGGGCGAGAGCTCGACGATGCCGCCGCCGTTCGCGAGCCCGCGCACCTTGCCCGCCACCAGATTCACCAATCCCATGAAATCGGCGACCATACGGTTTGCAGGATGGGCGTAGACTTCGAACGGTGTTCCATATTGCTGCAGCCGCCCGCCGCTCATCACCGCCACGTGGTCGGAGAGCGCGAGCGCCTCGGCTTGGTCATGGGTGACGTACACGAAGGTGATGCCGGTGCGACGCTGCAGCTCCTTGAGCTCGGTGCGCATGCGCTCGCGCAGCTTGGCGTCGAGGTTCGACAGCGGTTCGTCGAGCAGTAGGATCGACGGCTCGACCACGAGCGAGCGCGCGAGCGCGACCCGTTGCTGCTGACCGCCGCTGAGCTCGTTGGGATAGCGGCCTTCCAGGCCCGACAGGTTGACCAGCGAAAGCGCCGTCTCGACCTGCTTCTTCGCCGCGGCGGTGGGAACCCTGCGCAGCTTGAGGCCGAACACGACATTCTCGAATACGGTCTTGTGCGGCCACACCGCATAGTTCTGGAACACCATGCCCATGCCGCGCGCTTCGGGCGACACCACAGCGCCGGGCGATGACAGCACGCGCCCGTCGACCTCGATGGTGCCCTTGTCCGGCACGATGTAGCCGGCGATTAGGCGCAGCGTCGTGGTCTTGCCGCAGCCGGACGGTCCGAGCAGCGTGACGAACGAGTTGTCCTTGATCTCGAGATCGAGATCGGCGACGGCGGCGAAGCTCGCATCGCGCGCGCCGAAGCTCTTCGACAATCCGCGGATCGTAATACCCGCCATGATTAAGCACTCACCGGCGCGGCATCGCCGCGCGACACGAGGCGGCCGCCCCCGACCCAATTCGCCAGCCAGATCGCAACGCCGATGATCACCATGTTGATCATGGCGAGGGCCGCGACCGGCTCGATATATCCGGTCTCGTAGAGATTGTAGACCGCCACCGCCAGGGTGATGGAGCTCGAAGAGAACAGCAGGATGGAGGCCGATAGCTCCTGGATGACGGGCACGAAAACCAGCAGCCAGCCGGCGAACAGGCCGGGCCGGATCAGCGGCAGCGTGATCTCGCGCATGGTGGTCATCCAGGAGGCGCCCAGAATCTGGGCGCTTTCCTCCAGCGACGGATCGATCTGCCGCAACGAAGAGTTCGCCGCGCGCACACCAAGCGGAATGTAACGCCCGACATAGGCGAGCAGGAGGATCGCGAGCGTCCCGTAGAGCGCGACCGGCATCGCGAGCCAGAACTGGATGAGTGCGACCGCAACCACGATGCCGGGAAGCCCGAGTGGAATGAGCGCGGCATAGTCAAGAAACCGGCGACCGGGGATGCGCGTGCGCAGATCGATCCAGCCGATGACGGCGCCGAGGATGACGGCGATGGTGGCGGCGGCGGTCGCGAGCATCAGGCTGTTGAGGATCGCGCGTTGCGTCACATTGTAGTCGAACAGAATGAACTTGTAGTTCGCGAGCGTCAGCCCCTTCCAGAACTCGAGCCCCCAGGACTTCGAGAACGACACCGCGATCAGCGTCGCATAGGGCGCGCCGATCGAGACGATGAAGATGACGATGACGACGCCCAGCATCACCCACCGCAGGGGGCCGAGCTGCATCAGCTGCGGCCGCGAGCCCTTGCCCGCGAGCGTCACGTAGGATCGCCGCGCCAGGAATGCGCGCTGGAGGTAGAGCGCGACCACGGTGATCAGCACGAGGACCAGCGACAACGCCGAGGCCAGCCCGTATTCCGGCGGATAGTCGAACAGGGCATAGATGCGGGTCGGCAGCGTGAAGATGCGAGCGGGAAGACCGATGATCGCCTGCGAGCCGAACAGGGCAAGCGCATTGACGAACGCGAGCAGCGTGCCCGAGAGGATCGCGGGCGCCACCAGCGGCGCCGTGATCGAGAGCGCCGTGCGCAGCTTGCTGGCGCCGAGAATCTGCGCCGCCTCCTCGTAGGAGGCATCGACGGAGAGGAGCGCGCTCGACGCCAGCAGATAGACGAACGGGAACGTGTGCATGACCGTCACGAGCACCAGCCCCGGCATGGAGAAGATGTTGAACGTGAGCCAGGGAAGGCCGGCGGTGTCGCGCATCAGCACGTTCATCAGTCCGGCATTGGGGCTGAACAGATAGGTCAGCGCGATCGCCGTGAGGAACGGCGGGGACAGGTAGGAGAGCGTGGCGGTGAGCTGAATGAGCGGCTTGCACGGCACGTCGGTTCGGCTCACCGCCCAGGCCAGCAGCAGGCCCAGGACCAGGCTGAACAGGCTCGTCCAGGCGCCGAGGATCAGGGAATTCTTGAGCGCGGTGAGGTAGAGGCGTCCGGACAGGACCTCGCTGAAATGATCGAAGCTGAGCCCCTCTTCGCCTTTGACGCTGCCGAACAATAGCGACAGCAACGGCAACACGACGAGCACGATGAGCGCGACGACGGCGCCGCCCATCACCACATGCTCGAGCTTGAGCCGGTCGCGCAGCGGCGGCCGTGCAAGGCCGGGACGCAGCGTGGCACTGACAACGTCAGTCGTCATTCGGTTCGTTTCCGCCCCACATAGCCGCGGACATTGCCGCGGCGGTCTTTTGGTAACACCACGCCGCGGGGAAAACATCCCACGTCACGGCCTTATTCTCCATGCGACTTTTGCGTCGGACCGGACGCGCCCGCAGGCCTCAGCGTCAAGCCTGCGGTAGCGGGCAGCCGAACCACTATTGGGCCGACGCTTTCCTTGCGGCGGCCGGGGCCGCTTCGATCATCTTGTCGAAATCGTCGTTGTCGATGACCTGCGACCACATGGGATAGACGAAGTTGACCATTTGGTCCGCCATCCCGTCGAAGAAGCCGACCATGCCCTCGCGCAGGGCATAGACGTGGAAGCCTAGGTCGTACGCGGACAAAGCCGTTGCATAGACGCATACGTCGCTGGTGAATCCCGCCACCGCAACGTTCTTGATGCCCTTGGAGCGGAGGATCTCGTTCAATCCGGTTCCGCCGAAGCCGCTGGCCTGGATGCGCGGCGGCAGAAACAGATCGCGATCGCCCGATCCCGCTTTCAGCGGCTCGTAATAGGCGGCTTCCTTGGAGCCGATTTTCCAGGCGCCGCGGCTGATCTGCCCGCGATGAAAGCCGCCTGGATTCGTCGGATCGAGCTCACGATAGTTCGACGTATAGCCCTCGGTGATGTGGACGATCAGAGCGCCCTTGGCCCGGGCCTTGCCGACCAGTTCCACCATGCGTTCGAGCATGCGGGTCTTGGCGAAATGCTCGGCGAATTTCTGGTACCAGGCCCCGTCAGGCGAGACGAAATTTCCCTGAAAGTCGACCAGAAGGATGGCAGTCTCTTCGGCCTTGATGCTTTTCGCCGCCGGCGCCACCGGCTCGGCCTGTGCCGGCGCCAACAGAGCAAGCATCGCGACGATCGACACCGCGATCTGAAGCCAATAGCTCGGAATGACTTTTTTCATTTTAGTCCTCCCTAGCTGAAGTCCCCGACGTTCTGCGCGCCAGCGGTCGCGACTGGCGATGGCAATTCGTGGCTGGCCCGAAGTACGCCACCAGAGATCTTGTGGCGGCAGCCGCTCCCGCCAGCAGTATCCCATCGGGCATCGATGCGGCAAGGTGAGGCAAAACGCGCACACGGACTTGAAGCAGAGCTAGAAGGCGCATTCGCACACAGAGCGTGCGACACCCGGCGACTATCGTGTCGAACTCGAATCGGCAACCGACTTCGCCACCGGCGTCCATCGCGCGATTTCGCTGGCGACAAAGCTGGTAAATTCGTCGGCCGACATTTTTTCCGTCTCGATCCCTTCGGCCTCGAGGCGCTGGCGCATCGCAGGAGTGCCGAGCGCGGCGACGATCTCTCCGTTGAGCCGCGCGACGATGTCCTTGGGCACGCGGGCGGGCCCGGAGAAGCCGAACCAGGTGGTGGCGACCAGGTCGGGATAACCCAGCGCCTTCATGGTCGGCACGTCGGGAAATTCCGGCATCGGCCGCGCCGACGAGACCGCGAGTGGCATCACCGTGCCGGCGCGGATTTGGCCGATCGCCGAGCTCCAGGTCACCGAGCCCATCTTGACGTGGCCGGCGACGAGGTCGGTCATCGCCTGCCCCGCGCCCTTATAGGCGACGTGGGCGAATTTGAGGTTTGCCTTGCGCGCCAGAAGCTCCGGCACCAGATGCCCGATCGTTCCCGGTCCTGGCGAGATGTAGCTCACGCCGTTCCCGGTCTTTGCCGCGGCCAGCAATTCCTGGAATGTCTTCACGCCGAGCGAGGGATGCACGACGATGACGTTGGGCGGGCCTCCGAGATACGCAATATGGGTGAAGAGGCGCAGCGGGTCGTAGGCGGGATTGGGGCTCGTCGCCGGCGAGGTCACGTGGGTGCCGATGCTCGATATCAGGAAGGTGCTGCCATCCGGCTCCGCGCTTGCCACCGCGGCCGAGCCGATCAGGCCTCCGGCGCCGCCCCTGTTCTCGACGAAGAAGCTCTGGCCGAACTTGTCGGTCAGCTGCTCAGCCAGCAGACGGCCGAGCGTGTCCGACGTGCCGCCGGGCGCAAACGGCGACACGATACGCACGGGCTTTGCCGGCCAATCGGCCGCGCTGGCGGCAGCGATCGTGCCGGCCGCGATTGCCAACGTGACGCACACTGCAACCAGCCCACGCTTCATCTCCAACTCCGGCATCCCTGCACTCGGCTCGCGACCGTGGACGAACCATAGCGTCAGCGAACGACGGCGTCCCGCGCGACTTCCGCGCGCACCGGCGGCAAAGCGCCCCGCGTGCGCGCACGTTCAGGTCTCAGTGTTACGACTTGCCGGGCGTCGCGGGAGCGGGAGCCTGGCCGGAGCCGGCCGCATCGCCGGCGTTCGACTTGTCCTTGCTCGACTTGCTTTCGTCCGCCCGTGCGGTCGCGAGCTTGAGCTTCAACAGCTCGTCGCCGGTGAAATAGAACAGCTGGTCCGGAGGCGTCTGCATGGCATGCACCCAGACCATTGGATCGATGGCCATGTCGAGCAGATATTTCTGACACTCGGCGGACATCCGCTGAACGCTGTCCATGCCCTCGATCGCGCCGAGGGCGGAGCCATTCGCAACCAGCGCCGTGACCTGATGTACGCCGATAGCCGCGCGTTCACCGGCGCGGCGCTCGAGGCCGCCGGCAAAGACGAGCGGACACGATGAGGCGCAATAGCGGCCGCTCTCGACTTCGGTGGCGAACTGCTGCTGCCGGATCAGCCGTCCCATCTCGATGGCGTCGCTTACCGATCCGCCGGGCGAATGGAGCACGACGGTCTTCACGTAGTTGCCACGCTTTTCGATCTCGGCGGCGAATACCTTGGCGGTGCCAGGGCGGATGGTGCCGGTCGCCATCAGCCGGCCGTCGGCGCGCAGGTCGAACGACATCGCCGACTTGAGCCGCTCATCGCCGCGCCGCAGCAGCGGCTTGTGCTCGCGCCGAACCGACGGGAGCAGCTCCGTGACCGTCGTCCTGCTGATATCGGGCTCGGCGTCCGGCAGGCTGACCGGCGGCAGGCTCGCCAACTGCTCCTGCGCCTCGCTTTGCGCCCGCATCTGCGCATAGTCGAGCGCCAGGACCGCGGCCGTGGCGGCGATCATCCCGCGCAGCAGCCAGCGCAGCACGGCGTCGTCCCACCGGTTCAGCCGGTCTCTGGCCCGGGCGCGAAGACCGGCGAACGGCACGGGATCAATCCTTCTTGGCTGCCGCGCGGGCGGTGGCGAGCGCAAGCGGCGTCACGTTCTCGTCCGGCTCCCGCATCTGCTCCTGTTCTTCCGGCCGCGCGGCTGCGCGCGTGTCGGCGTCCGGCGGACGCCGGCGGCCGACCTCCTGCTCCGCTTCGACCTCGCGCGCCAGCCGGATGGCCGTGATGAGCTCGGACGCCGTCATGGAGCTCAACGACGCCGCCGGCGTGGCCTGACGGCGGATGCTGGCATGCGCCACGCACAGGATGAGGACCAGCACCGCCGGCATGAGATCGATCGAGATGGCGCCGGCCCAGCTCGGGATGAAATCGCCGGCGTAGCGCAGCACCGCCTCGGCGGATGAGAGCGGCACGAAACGCGTGGGCTCGGGCGGTTTGTCGGCGACAATCTTGCCGGCGGCCACCGAGAGCGCCTTCGATTGCGCCGCGACCGCCTCCTGCACCCGGGTCACCACGGCGGTCTGGCGCTCCGCGAGATCGGCGCTGCGGCCGCCGGCGGCCGGCGCGATGAAGCCCGCGGCGAGATCGTCGGCGGTCCGCTGGACGGCGGAAGCGACCGAGGTCTGCTGCAGCGAGGCGATGATCCCGAGCAGAGCCGTCGCCTCGGTGCCGAAGGCGTCGCTGCGCGGGCCGACCGGGCCGCGGCTCGAGACCAGCTCTCGCATCTTGGCGAGGTGCTTTTCTCCTTGCTCGTACAGCGCCTTCACCTGCTCGCCCGACCGGTCGACGGTCCGCGACAGCGCGGCGAGCTGGTTCGACATCTGGCTCAGGAGCTGCACCACCGTGCCGGAACCGGAGGTGCCGGTGAGCGTACCGGTCTTCTCGCCTTCGGCGAGCTGGCTGAAACGCGCCGACGCCATCTGGATGTCCGGAAGGAGGCCCTGCGCCGAAAGCGCGTAGCGGTGCGCCTGGTCGAGGTCGCGGCTGTAGCTCTGCAACGTGTTCGCAAGGTGCTGCTCGAGCGCAGCCGCGCCGGCCAGCGCGCTGGCGTTGAGCCAAGCCGACATCGCGATGATCATCACCGAACCGAGCAGCATGGCAAGAAACAACAAGAACCGGCCGGTGTGATCGAGGACGTGGGGCAAGAGCCGCATCAGGAACGACCAGAACGCGAAGATGCCGATCGTCACCGCGACCGAATAGATCACCGCGGCGAAGAACACGGTCGTGGTGTTGCCGTTGAGCAGCTCGCGGACGCCGAGATAGGTGTAGACGCCGCTGGCGAGGGCGAGGACGCCGATGGTGACCCGCGACGTGACCTCGAGCCGCTGGATGCCGTCGCGTAGAGCTGTGGACATGGAGGCCCCTGCGGCCGTCGCCGCGCTGCGCACGCCCCCCGCGCGATTTGTCTCTTACAGCGATTTCGGACCAGATTGTGACCGCTTTGGAAACCCGAAATTGGAACTCGATCATCAAAACTGCGTCATCCGGCCTCGGTCACCCGAAGCGGTGCACGTATTTCGTGATGTCTCATCGCTGTTTCAGCGACATCACCTTCCCGGCCATCTCGGCGAAGGCGCCCGCGAAGGGATGGAAGGTGAAGCGCACCACATGCCGCCCGCGCGGGCAGACGACGGCGCGAAAGATCACGTCGGCCTTGAGGATTTCAGCGTCGCTCCCGTCGATGTCGGCTCGCCACCAGGGCTGCCAGATATCGTTGAGAAGCAGGATCCCGCCCGCCGGCGCCTCGACCTCGACCACCACCTCGGTATTGGCATAGCGCAGCAGGCGGGCGCTGCCGCCCGCGACGGCTCCGCCCGGGAACCCAACCGGCGCCTTCTTCAGCAGCACCGTCCGGCGCGGATCGACGTCGGGCCAGCCGTTGTGCAGGAGATCCTCGAAATCGGCGAGCCGCCAGTCCGTCAGCAGCATCACCCGCGGCAGCGCGCGCGGGTTCTCGTAGACGTAGGCATCCCGGGTACGGGCGATGAAATTGAGATCGCCCGGCTTGAGCGAGGTATCGATCTGTTCCACCGGCACGCCGGTTGCGATGAAGCGCACGCCGAGCAGATCGGCGAAAGCCGATCGGTACGACGGATAGAGCGGCGAAAATGTCCGCTGACTCGCAAGCGCGACCGTGTCGCTGGCGTGAGTCGCTTCCTGGAACGAGTGCAGCCGCAGCGGATTGTGGCCGAACACGTGATCGAAGCCTTGCACCAGCCCGAGGTTCGGCCAGTGATACCCGATGCCGATCAACTCGACCCGATCACGCCGGTCGGGCGCAGCGGCGCCGGCGATCCGCGCCTTGAGGAGCCGCACGGTCTCATCGTTGGTGTTGGGGCGCAGCGCGTCGAACAGGCCGGGCGGCAGCGCGGTCGAGATGTGCGGCGCCTGGTTGACCGCGAGGTCAAATGCCATGAACGATGCAAGGACACCGGCGGCGGCGGCCGGCCAGCCCGCATCGAGCCGCCGCGCCACCAGCAGGACGGCGACGGCCGCCGCTGTAAAAACCACCGCGGTCGCCACCGGAGCGAGCGCTGGGCCGATGCCGACGACCGAAGACGCCAGCGCCAGCGCCGCGGCGATCAGCGCGAGCGGGCACGCAATCTCGAGTGCGCGCTGCCGGCGCGTCGCTGTCGGCACGGAGCCGGTCAGCCAGCGATGGACGAGATAGCCCGCGATCACCGCGACCAGCGCAACCAGCACGAAGGTCGCGTCGGCCGGACGACGGTAGAGCGCCACGGCGGGGAGCAGGTCGTACATCAGGTAAAAGGCCGGCGTATAGGAACCGAGCGTGTAGAGCAGCAGCAGCCCCGCGGCGATGGTGAAGAAGCGGATCTCGCGCGCCCAGGCGAGGCCGCGAATGAAGCCGAACGACATCACGGCGACCAGGGTCAACGCGCCGGCATAGACCAGGCCCATATTCTGCGAGAGGTAGAGTCCCGGCCATCCCCACTCGGCATCCCAGATCAGGCTTTGCGGCGCCCAGTATTCGACGCTGGGGTCCATCGCGCCGAAAAGATCGGCGAAGGCGAACTGCAGCAGATGCACCGGGTGGAGTGAGCCGCCGGCCGCGGAATCGAAGCCGATCTCGGGCCGGTTCGAGCGCTCCGCCAGCAGCGTGGTCATCATGATCGGCACGGCGGCAACCAGCGCGGCGCTCGCCACGGCCGCGGTCAGCGGCTTGATGCTCGCGCGCATGCGGGCGAGCGGCTGCGCGCCCATCAGCCAATGCGCCAGCACGAATCCGGCGAGCACGTAGAGCGACAACAGCGCGACCTGATCTCGTCCGATCGCCATCAAGCCGGTCGAGCGCGCCGGCCGCCAGCCCCGCCCGCCAGGACGATCGCTCGAGCGCGCGGGCGCCGAGCCAGAGCACGAGCGGCAGATAGGCCAGGCTGATGATCTGGCCGGTGTGCTGCATGCGCGCATTCGCGGAACCGGCGAGCGCAAATGCCATCGCCGCCACCAGCGCCCCGCCGGCATGCCAGCCGCGGTCGCGAAAGAACAGGATGATGCCGACACCGCCGAGAAACAGATAAGCGAAGGTCACGGCATCGAATGCGCGCAGGCTGACCACCGGGTTGAACGCAGCGAGCAGGACATGCAGCGGCGAGAACAGCAGCGACTGCGGATCGGAGATCTCGGCCCAGCCGGCAAAGACGTTCGGCGACCACCACGGCCATTCGCCGCGCGCCAGCGAACCGGCGAGGAATTGCACCTGCGGAAAGAACTGCGATTTCGCATCCCATGGGATGGTCACCGCGCCCGAGAGCCACGGCCACGCCGGCAGCAGGAAGGCGAGCGCGAAGATCGCGAGCGTGACAACAAGCGGAACGCGCGCGGCCAAGATTTCGGCGGCCGCCGGCGCCGGTTGTTCACGCCAAGCGGACACAGTCTTGCCGTCCGCCGACACCGGCGCGTGGTTCCTCAGGTCCATCCCTCTTCCGCCTTATGGAGGCTGGCGTTGCTCTGAGCATACGCGATCCGCGGCGGTGATGGACGCGAAGATGTCGCACTGCTGGGCATTGCAGGTCCTCGGTGGATCGCGAGGCGATTGCGCCTTATTGTGGCGGGACAACGGAGCGACCGCCCCATGACCACGACATCGCCTTCCATGCTGCCGCGCGAACGCTGCGATTTTTCGGCGATCGTCGACCGGCCGCCGCTCAAGCTGCCGGGGGAGGCGCGGGTCGCGTTCTGGACCATCGTGAACTACGAGGTCTGGGACATCGGACGGCCGATGCCCCGTCAGGTCCTGCCGGCGCCGACCGGCGTGCCGCTGTTTCCCGACGTGCCGCACTGGAGCTGGCACGAATACGGCATGCGGGTCGGCGCGTGGCGCTTCTTCGAACTCTACGAGCGGCTCGGCATCCGGCCGACGCTGGCCATCAATGCCCGCACCTGCGAGGACTACGCACGGGTGGCGGAGGAAGGTAAGCGACTGGGCTGGGAGTTCATGGGCCACGCCTACGACCAGATGCCCATCCACAAGGTCGAGGATCAGGCCGCCATGATCAACCGCTCCATGGACCTCCTGGAGCGCTTCACCGGCAAGCGCCCGGTCGGCTGGCTGGGACCGGGCCTCACCCAGACATTTGAAACGCCGGAGCTGCTGGTGGACGCGGGCGTGAAATATATCGGCGATTGGGTCTACGACGATGAGCCGACCGTGATCCGCACCGCCAAGGGGCCGCTGGTGACGCTGCCCTACACCGTCGAGATCAACGACATCACGATGATGATCGTCCAGCACCACGAGAGCGACTATCTCGCCAGGCGCGCGATCGATCAGTTCGACCGGCTCTATGCCGAGGGAAAGAGCCGCGCCAAGATCATGGCGCTTGCGATCCATCCCTACATCAGCGGCCAGCCGCACCGGATCAAATATCTCGAAGCGATCTACGACCATGTCCGACGGTTCGAGGGCGTGCTGCACTGGAACGGCGCCGAGATCCTCGACTGGTACCTGTCCGCCGCCAAGCAGGCCAAGCCCGGAGTCGCCGCCTAGCCCGCGCTCGGCCAGTGGCCCAGCCACGGCCCCGCGGCTCTGACGACAATAGTCGTTTCGCATCAATGGCTTGAGCTGCGCCTTCCGGGGCGATTCCAAGGCGCGCCGCGCCGCGAGGCGGCCAACATGTCTTTTTATTAAGTAGTCGGGCCGGGGCGGGCTGATAGTATGGCGAGTTGCTCAAGTGGGTGGGGTGGGGAAGACGGCGTGCGTTGCGTGAGCGCTAGTACCCCGTTTGACGGGTGACCGTTGCGTTGAAAGTCGGTCGCATGTTCGACGAGTTGCGCACGCGTGCTCTGGTGTTCACAGCCACGAGCCTTCGCCCCTTCTTTGTCGCCTTTGTAGGATTATGTCTGGTGCAAATGCTGTCCGGGTGCATCCTAGGCTCCGAGCGGCCCGACCTCGCTCCTGACATCCCGCCCAAATACGGCGCCGGGAATGGCGAATCGGCGCCGCCCGCGCTCGATTGGTGGCGCGGCTTTCGCTCGCTCGAGCTGACCAATCTGATCGAGGAGGCGCAGGCCGCCAATCTCGATATCGCGGCAGCCATTGGACGCATCATGCAGGCCGACGCGCAGGCCAAGATCATCGGCGCGCCGCTGCTGCCGGAAGTCGATTTCGCCGGTTTCGCCCAGCGCGTGCGGCCACCGGGCGGTCCCGAGCGCAACGTGTTCCAGGCCGCGCTCAACGCCAGCTACGAGATCGATTTCTGGGGCAAGAACCGCGCCGCCTCCCGTGCCGCCGAGCAGACCGCGGTTGCCACCCGCTTCGACAAGGAAGTGGTCGTGCTTTCGACCATCGCAGCGGTCGGCAACTCCTATTTCCTCGTGCTGACGGCGCAGGACCGCCTGCGGATCGCGCGGCAAAACTTCGAGGCCGCCAACCGCGTGCTCACGCTGATCAAGCAGCGATTCGATGCCGGCACCGCCTCGCAGCTCGACGTCGCGCAACAGCAGAGCCTGGTCAACCAGGTGCGCGCAACCATTCCGCTGTTCGACCAGGACCTGCGCCAGAATATCGCCATTCTGGCCGTGCTCATCGGGCGGCCGCCGGTCCAGGTCGTGGTGAAAGGCGGCAGCCTTTATCGGCTGACCATCCCGCGCGTGACGCCGGGGCTGCCGTCGGAACTGCTGTTCCAGCGCCCCGACATCCGCGCGGCCGAGGCCGACCTGGCCTCCGCCGATGCCAGCGTGGAATCCGCGCGCGCCGCCTTCTTCCCGAGCATTTCGCTGACCGGCCAGGGCGGCTACCAGAGCAACGTGCTCAAGCTGCTGTTCACGCCGCAGAACGCCTTCTACAACCTCGCCGTCAACGTGACGCAGCCGCTGCTCGACGGCTTCCGGCTGGAGGGGCAGCTGGAATTGACCCAAGGGCGGCAATTCGAGCTGCTGAAGATCTACTGTCAGAGCATCCTCGCCGGCTTCCGCGATGTGGAGCTTGCGCTCATCGCCATCGCCGACGGGGCCGAGCGCGAGCGACTGCAGCAACTGGTTGTCGTGAGTTCGCGCGAGGCCTTCAATCTCGCGGAGACCAGGCTGCGCGAGGGCACGGTCGATCTCGTCACCGTGCTGCAGACCCAGCAGACTTTGTTTACCGCGGAAGACAATCATGTGCTCGCGCGTCTTGCGCGCCTGCAGGCGGTCTTGAGTCTCTTTCAGGCGCTCGGCGGCAGCTGGATGCCGCCAGGCGTGGGGGCCGGCGGCGTGGGGGCCAATGCGAACGTGATCCGATGATGCTCAAGCGCCGACTCACGGTGTTGTTGATTGCCGGCCTCGTCATCGCCGGCGTCGTCGCCGTGTATTACATGCCGCAGTGGCAGCAGACGCAGGCGGCGTCGAAAGGCGGTCGCCGCGGCGGCCCTCCCGCGACCGATCCCGTGCCCGTCCTCGCCATCGCCGCGCGTGCAACCGACGTGCCGGTCTATCTCGACGGCGTCGGCACCGCGAAAGCGCTCAACACCGTGACCGTTCGCTCGCAGGTCGACGGCAAGATCATCAACATCTCGTTCACGGAGGGACAGGACGTCCCCAAGGGATTCGTCCTCGCCAAGATCGATCCGACGACCTACCAGGCGCAGTACGACCAGGCGCAGGCGAAGAAAGCGCAGGACGAGGCGCAGCTCGCCAACGCCCGGCTCGATCTCGATCGCTATACGCGACTGGCGGCGACCAACGCCGTCAACAAGCAGCAGCTCGACACCCAGCGGGCGACGGTCAGCCAGCTCGAGGCGCAGATCAAGCTCGACCAGGCCGCGATCGACAACGCGCGCGCCATCCTGGGCTACACCGACGTGGTCGCGCCGATCGCCGGCCGCACCGGCATCCGTCTCGTGGACGAAGGCAACCTCGTACGCGGTGCGGACACCACCGGCATCGTGATCCTGACGCAGTTGCGGCCGATCTCGGTCTTCTTCAGCCTGCCGCAGCAGAACCTGCCCGATCTCACCCGGGGCATGGCCGAAGGCCAACTGCCGGTCGAGGCCCTGACGCCCGACGGCAAGAGCGCGCTCGACACCGGCAAGGTTGTGGTGATCGACAACCAGGTCGATCAGACCACCGGCACGGTGAAGGTCAAGGGTGAGTTTCCCAACACCAATCTGCAGCTCTGGCCCGGCCAGTTCGTCAATGTGCGGGTGCTGATCGACACGCTGCGCACCGTCGTTGTGGTGCCGACCGCCGCCATCCAGCGCGGCCCCAACGGCGCCTTCGTCTATGTGCTCAAGGACGACAACACCGTCACCGTCCGGCGCGTGAAGCTGACCCAGCAGGATGACGTGCGCGCCGTGGTCGGCGAGGGCCTGCAGGCCGGCGAGCGGGTGATCACGACCGGCTTTGCCCGCCTCACCGAGGGCACGCAGGTCACCGTGTCGAGCGCAGAAGATGCCGGGCAGGTCGCACCCGACGTTCGCACCCGGCCGGACGGTACCCGCGGCACGCGCGCGGGCGAAAGGGGCAAGCGCAGTTCGAGCACGGCACCGCCGGCCCGCACGCCATGAGCGTGTCCTCGCCTTTCATCCGGCGGCCGATTGCAACATCGCTACTCGGGATCGCCGTCATGCTGGGTGGCATCCTCGGCTACCTGTGGCTGCCGGTGTCCTCGCTGCCGCAGGTCGACTTCCCCACCATCCAGGTCACAACCCAGCTTCCGGGCGCGAGCCCCGACGTGATGGCGTCACTGGTGACGGCGCCGCTCGAGCGCAATTTCGGGCAGATACCCTCGCTGCAGGTGATGACGTCCTCGAGCTCGTTTGGAATCAGCCAGATCACGCTGCAGTTCGATCTCGGGCGCGACATCGACGCCGCGGCGCAGGATGTGCAGGCCGCGATCAACGCGTCCGGATCGGTGCTGCCGAGAAACCTGCCCTATCCGCCGGTCTACTCCAAGGTGAACCCGGCCGATGCGCCGATGGTGACGCTGGCGATCACATCAGACACGATCTCGCAGCGCCAGCTCAGCGACATCGCCGATACCCTGCTGGCGCAGCGGCTGGCCGAATTGACCGGCGTCGGTCGCGTCACGGTGCAGGGCAATATCCGGCCGGCGATCCGCATCCAGGCGGACCTTTCGCGCCTCGCCAATTACGGCATCGGGCTCGAGGACGTGCGCAACGTCATCGTCGCCGCGAATGTCGCCGGCGCCAAGGGCGCGCTCGACGGCGCGCACCAGTCCTACACGATCTCCGCCAACGATCAGATCACCGTGGCCGAGGCCTATCGCACCATCATCATCGCCTACCGCAACGGCGCGCCGGTGCTGCTGCGAGACGTGGCCGACGTGGTCGACGGCCTCGAGAACAACCGGGTCGGCGGCTTCTACCAAGGCATGCCCGCCATCGTGGTCGACATCCAGCGCCAGCCCGGCGCCAACGTGATCGAGACGGTCCAGCGCATCAAGAATGAGCTGCCGAAACTGCAGCGCTCGATGCCCACCGGCGCCACGCTCACCGTGGTGCACGATGCCACCGAAAGCATCCGCGCATCGGTCCGTGACGTGCAGTTCACGCTCATCTTGAGCGTGGCGCTGGTCATCACGGTCGTGCTCATCTTCCTGCGCACCGTCCGCGCCACCATCATCGCCGGCGTCGCGCTGCCGCTTTCGCTGATCGCGACCTTCGGCATCATGTGGTTCTGCGGTTTTTCGCTCGACAATCTTTCGCTCATGGCGCTGACCATCGGGACGGGCTTTGTCGTCGACGACGCCATCGTCATGATCGAGAACATCGTCCGCCACATCGAGGACGGGGAGGACCCGTTCGAGGCCGCGCTGCGCGGTGCGAGCGAAATCGGCTTCACCGTGATCTCGCTCACGGTGTCGCTGATCGCGGTGTTCATCCCGCTGCTGTTCATGACCGGCCTGGTCGGTCGCATGTTCCGGGAATTCGCGCTGACGCTGACCATCGCCGTGGTGACGTCGGCCGTGGTCTCGCTCACCTTGACGCCGATGATGTGCAGCCGGCTGCTGCGGCACGCCTCGGCGGAGGCCCCACGCGGCCGCATCGTCAGAGGATTTCACCGCCTCATCGACGGATCGCTGGAACTCTACCGGCGCACTCTTGAATGGGTGCTGCGCCACGAAACCCTCACGCTTCTGGTCACCGCCGCCACCATGGTGGCCACGGTCTGGCTCTACATCATCATTCCGAAGGGATTCCTGCCGCTGCAGGACACCAGCCTCATCGTCGCCGTCATGGAGGGTGGACAGGAGGTCTCGTTCGCCGAGATGAAGCGGCTACAGGCCACGGTCGAAACCGCGATCCGCAAGGATCCCGACGTCACCGGCGTGGTGTCCGTGATCGGCGTGTCGCCGATGAATGCCTCGCCGAATGCCGGCCGGCTTGCCATCACCCTGCGCTCGCGCGATGAGCGCAAGACGCCGGTGACGACGATCATGGATCGGCTGCAGCGGGCGGTCGCCGCGGTCCCGGGCGTGGTCGTCTACTTTCAGCCGGTGCAGGACATCCAGATCTCGACGCGCATGAGCCGCGCGCAATATCAGTACACGCTCACCGGCACCGACGTGCAGGAGGTCGACGATTGGGCATCGAAGCTTGCGCAAAAGCTGCGCTCGTCGGCGATCATGCAGGACGTCGCCTCGGAGGCGCAGAATGACGGTTTCCGCCTGAACGTGGAGGTCGATCGCGACACTGCCGGCCGGCTTGGAATCTCCATGCAGACCATCGTGGACACCTTGAGCGATGCCTTTGGCCAGCGCCAGATTTCGACCATCTACGGGCAGGCGAACCAGTACCGCGTGATCCTCGAGGCCAAGCCGGAGTATCAGAACGACCCGAACTCGCTGTCGAAGATCTATATCCCCGCCACCGGAATTCAGGCGGTGGCACAATCCACCTCGTTGACCTCGACCTCACCGACCAACATTCCCACGGTCGGAAACAACTCGATGGTACCATTGAGCGCGGTCGCCAGTTTCGAGCACGGGACCGCCCCGCTGGTCATCGCCCATCAGGAGCAGTTTCCGGCCGCCACGATCAGCTTCAATCTCGCCCCCGACGCCGCGCTCAGCGACGCGGTGAAGGTGATCTCGCAGGCCGAACGCGAGATCGGAATGCCGAGCGCGGTCATCGGCAGCTATTCCGGCGACGCCGCCGAATTCGCAAAGTCGCTCGCCGGCGAACCCTGGCTGATCCTCGCCGCCGCGGTGACGATCTATATCGTGCTGGGCGTGCTCTATGAAAGCTTCATCCACCCGATCACCATCCTGTCCACCTTGCCCTCGGCCGGCGTCGGCGCGCTGCTGGCGCTGATGCTCTACAAGCAGGACCTCTCGGTGGTCGCGCTCATCGGCATCATACTGCTGATGGGCATCGTGAAGAAAAACGCGATCATGATGATCGACTTCGCGCTCGAAGCCGAGCGTCGGCAAGGAATGTCGCCGCGGGAAGCGATCGTTCAGGCGTCGATATTGCGGTTCCGGCCGATCATGATGACGACGCTGGCGGCCCTGTTCGGCGCCATCCCGCTGGCGTTCGAAAGCGGTACCGGCTCGGAGCTGCGCAACCCGCTCGGCATCACCATCATCGGCGGGCTGCTGCTCAGCCAGCTGCTCACGCTTTACACGACCCCGGTCATCTATCTCGCGATGGAGCGCCTGAAGACGCGCTTCAGCCGCCCGCGGCCGGTGCAGACCGAGCTCGACCTCCCCGATCAGCCCGAACCTTCGCAACGGCCGGCGGAGTAGCCGCATGAGCCTGGCGAACTTCTCCGAGCCCTTCATCCGCCGACCGGTCGGCACCACGCTGCTGGCCATCGGCCTGCTGCTCGTCGGCATCGTGGCGTACCGGTTCCTGCCGGTCGCCAGCATGCCGACGGTGGACTTCCCGACCATCAGCGTCACCGCCAGCCGGCCGGGCGCCGACCCCGAGACCATGGCCGCGACGGTCGCGGCGCCGCTCGAACGGAGGCTCGGAGAAATCCCGGGGGTCACCGAGCTGACCTCGCGCAGCTCGCTCGGCTCCACCCGCATCTCGGTGCAGTTCGATCTCAACCGCAATATCGACGGCGCCGCGCGCGACGTGCAAGCCGCCATCAACGCGGCGCAGACCGATTTGCCGGCCGACCTGCCGTCGCGGCCGTCGTTCCGCAAATCCAATCCGGCGGCGACGCCGATCATGATCCTGGCGCTGACCTCGAACACCGTGCCGCCCAGCGCGCTCTACGATGCCGCCGACACCGTGATCGTCCAGCGTCTGTCGCAGATCGATGGCGTGGCCGAGGTGACCGTCAACGGCGCCGAGCAGCCCGCGATCCGCGTCCGCATCAACCCGGTCGCGCTCGCCTCGATGGGGCTCTCGCTGGAAGATGTCCGCACCGCCATCGCCAACTCCAACGCGACCGGCCCGGTCGGCCTGTTCGACGGCGACGAGCGCGCCATCACCATCGCGACCAACCGTCAGCTGCGGACCGTGCCCGAATACGACCCGATCGTGGTGCGCAACGCCAACGGCACAGTGGTGCGGCTGTCCGCCGTCGCCTCGATCGAGGAGGGCGTGCGCAACAGTCGCTCAGCGGGCTGGTTCAATGGCCAGCCCTCGGTGCTGCTGGTGATCAACAAGCAGGCCAACTCGAACGTGATCGAGACTGTCGACCGCATCTACGAGCTGTTGCCCGAGCTCAAGCGCTGGATCCCGGCCGGCGTCGACATCTCCGTCCTCTCCGACCGTACCAATACCATCCGTGCCAGCGTCTTCGACATGCAGCTCACGCTGCTGGCGACCGTCGCCCTGGTGATGCTGGTGGTGTTCCTGTTCCTGCGGCGCGCGGCGGCGACGATCGCCGCCGGCGTGACGGTGCCGCTGTCGCTCGCCGGCACCTGCGCGATGATGTGGGTCGCGGGCTTCTCGATCGACAATCTCTCGCTCATGGCGCTCGCAGTCTCGGTCGGCTTCGTCGTCGACGACGCTATCGTGATGATCGAGAATTGCTTCCGCAATCTCGAGAAAGGCATGACGCCGTTCCGCGCCGCGATCGAGGGAGCGCAGCAGATCGGGTTCACGGTGCTCGCGATCAGCATCTCGCTGGTCGCGGCCTTCATCCCGCTGCTGTTCATGAGCGGCGTGGTCGGGCGCGTGTTCAGGGAATTCTCGGTGACGCTCGCTTTCGCGATCGCGGTTTCGACCGCGGTGTCGCTGACCCTGACGCCGATGATCTGCGCGCATTTCGTGCGCAAGCCGCCGAGCCCCGACGCCACCTGGCTGGACCGGGCGGTGGAGTGGGTGTTGGGCGTCATGGTGCGCGGCTACGCCAGGAGCCTCGCCGTCGTGCTTAACTACCGCGCGCTCACGCTGCTGATCATGGCCGCCACCGTGGTCATCACGGGCATGTTCTATGCCAGGACGCCCAAAGGCTATTTCCCGCAGGATGACACTGGCCTGATCTGGGGCGGTACCCAGGCCTCCACCGAGGTCTCGTTCCAGGCGATGTACGACCTGCAGCAGAAGGCGGAGGCCATCGCGCGCGCCGATCCCGCGGTCGCGAATATCGGCTCGTCGATCGGCACCTCGGGGTTCAGCGCCTCGGTGAACCGCGGCTCGCTCTTCATCAGCCTCAAGCCGCTGGCGGAACGCGGCGGCCTGTCCGCGCAGGCCGTCGCCACCAGGCTCCGGCTCAAGACCGCCGACATCCCGGGACTGCGGGTGTTCTTCTTCCCGATGCAGGATGTGCGCGTCGGCGGGCGCCAGAGCGATTCCTCCTACCAGTACACGCTGTGGGACACCGACTACAACGAGCTGCTGCAATGGGCGCCGCGGGTGTTCGCCAAGATCCAGACGGTGCCGGGGCTGGTCGACGTCTCGACCGACCGCGAGCAGGGCGGACTGCAGGTCAATGTGTCGATCGACCGGGTCGCGGCCTCGCGCATGGGCGTGCGCGTGCAGGACATCGCCAATGCGCTCAACAACTCCTACGCGCAGCGCCAGATCTCGACCCTCTACACCCAGCGCAACCAGTACCGCGTCATCCTCGAGATCGATCCGCAATATCAGCGCGACCCCTCCGATCTCGACCGCATCTATGTCAGCGGCGCCAACAACACCCAGGTCCCGCTCAATGCGGTGACCAAGATCGAGCGCGGGCTGTCTCCGCTCGTGGTCAACCACCAGGGGCAGTTTCCCGCGATCACCATCAGTTTCGGCCTCGGCGAGAACGTGACCATCGAGCAGGCGACGCGGCTGATCGACCAGGCGGTCGCGGAGATGCACATTCCCGACACGCTGCATGCCGAATTTGCCGGCGACGCGCGCGCCTATCGCATGTCGGTCGGCGCGCAGCCGATCCTGATCATCGCCGCGCTGATCGCGGTCTATATCGTGCTCGGCGTGCTGTACGAGAGCCTGGCCCATCCGCTCACGATCATTTCCACGCTGCCGTCGGCGGGCCTCGGTGCCCTGCTGGCGCTGCAGATCTTCAGCACCGAGCTTTCGCTGATCGCGTTCATCGGGATCATCCTCCTGATCGGCATCGTCAAGAAGAATGGGATCATGATGGTCGACTTTGCGCTCGAAGGGGAGCGCAAGCGCGGCCTCGCGCCGGAGCGGGCGATCTTCGAGGCCTGCCTCGATCGCTTCCGTCCGATCATGATGACGACCATGGCGGCGCTGCTCGGCGCGGTGCCGCTGCTGATCGCGACCGGGCCGGGAGCGGAGCTGCGCCGTCCGCTCGGCATCACCATCGTGGGCGGGCTGCTGGTGTCGCAGTTGCTCACGCTCTACACGACGCCAGTGATCTATCTCCTGCTCGACAAGCTGCACCGGGCGCTGTGGGGCGCCCGCGTCCACCACGAGCCCGGACATTTTCTGCGGACCGCGGTGCGGGCACTGCGGCCGTAGTCGCGGCGTGCCCGGTGAACCTGTGCGGTGTCATCGCCCGCGAAGGCGAAGGCGGGAGATCCAGTATCCACTGAACGTGATCGCTTGATGATTACTGGATGCCCGCTTACGCGGGCATGACAGTCTTGGTATCGCGCGACGTTATGCCGACTTCGCCATCGGCGGCGGGAGATCCGCCAGTTCCTGGGCGTAGGCCTGGTCCATGCGCGGGGTCAGGCCGTGCTTGGCCAGTTCCTCGGTGAACATCTTCCGCACCACCGGAATCTCGTCGGCATAATCGATCTGGTCGCCGCCGACGCGACGGCTGATCCAGGCTTTGGGCACGCCCTGTGCGTTGCGGATGGAGACCACCTCGTGCTTGAAGGCGAGGTAGCGCGCGGGCGTGGTGCCGCTATTGAAGTGCTGGTGGAACCACATGTTCGGCGGCACGATCAGGGTGCCGACCTCCCAGTCGTAGCGTCGCGGCTCGTCGCCCTCGGGCCACATCAGCGAATAGCCCTGGCCGGACAGGATGATCACGTGGGCGCCGGGTCCGTGCGCATGACCCTTCTTGTAGGTGCCGATCGGGAACTGCGAGATGTGGCTGTTCATCGAGCCCTTGGCCATGTTGAAGCGGATATGACCGCCGCCGGCGCCGCGTTCCTTGGCGCTGATCAGGGGCAGGTTGACCGCGTCCGCGACGAAGTTGGTCACCAGCAGCAGGCCCTTCTGCTCACCCTTGGCGCTGAAGTATTCGGGCTCGCCGTTGAAGCGGTTCTTGAAGTCGTGCTTGGTATTGAAGACGAACTCGACGTCCTCGTAGAGATTGATCACCGGCGGCGCGTTGGTCACGGACACGAAGCGCGCCGGCGCCTGGCCGGAGCCGTTGAAGTGCTGGTGCCAGCAGTTGAGCGGGATCGCGAACATCGCCCCGCTTTTCCACTCGAAGGTGATGCGCCGACCCTCGTCGTTCCACACCGTGGTGGAGCCGCGGCCGTCGAGCACCAGGATCATCTCCTCGAACAACTGGCGCTGCGGCGCGAGCTTCTTGCCCGGCGGGATCTCGCAGACGTAGCAGTCGTTGGAGGTGCGGGACGCCTCGTGATTGATGTAGACGCCGGAGCCGCCGCGCCGCGCCCAGGGCTTGAGCTCGACGGTGCGCAGGTTGCGCACGTAATGCGCGCTGATGATGTCGAGACCTTCCTCGCGTACCCAGCGCAGGTAGGGCGTGTCTTTCTCGGTCGAGAATTTCTTCGCCAGCTCTTCCGAAACGATGGCGTCCTTGGCCATGCCTTGCTCCTTGCCCGCCGGGAATCAGCGCTCAGTCGCCCGTCATCGGGAACCCAGACCCCGATGACCGATCACTGCCGTCCGACTCCCGGGATAGCCACGCATTTGTGCGCCTTCATCCGCAGATAGATCGCATCGCCGGTCGGCGTGCGCAACGACGGATGCGCTTTTGCCTGCAGCACAACATCGCCGACCTTGACGTGGAAATCCAGATAGTCGCCGAGAAAATCCTTGGTGCTGACGGTGCCTTTGTAGACGTTCTCGCCATCGACGGTTGGGGGCGGGCCTTCGGACAATTCCACGTCCTCGGGCCGCACCGAGACGATCACGGCCATGTTTCTGCTCACGCCTTCACCCGCATGCGCCTTGAGCTCGCCCATGGCCGAGCGCACGACGCAGCTCCCGTCCGCGATCGTCTCGACGGTGCCGCCGATGAAATTCGTGCTGCCGACGAAATCGGCGACGAACTTTTCGGTCGGCTGCTCGTAAATCTGGCGCGGCGTGCCGACCTGGACGACCCGGCCCTCGTTCATCACGGCGATCTCGTGCGACAGCGCCAGGGCCTCGCTCTGGTCGTGGGTGACGTAGACGGTCGTGAGGTTGAGATCGCGCTGCAGCCGCTTGAGCTCGGAGCGCATGCGGTCGCGCAGCTTGGCGTCGAGATTGGAGAGCGGCTCATCGAGCAGCAGGAGCTTCGGCTCCATGACCAGCGCACGCGCCAGCGCCAGCCGCTGCTGCTGGCCGCCGGAGAGCTTGGTGGCATCGCGATCCACCAGCTCGTCGAGCGCGACCGCCTGCAGCACGCGCATGACCTTGTCGCGGATCTCCTTCTTGGGCAGTCTGCGCACCTCGAGCGGGAAGGCGACGTTCTGAAACACGTTCATGTGCGGCCAGATCGCGTAGGACTGGAACACCATGCCGAAGTTGCGCTTGTTGGGCGCGACGAAAATCCCCTTGCTCGACGAGTAGACGAAGCGTCCGGCGACCTCGATTTCGCCCGCGGTCGGCTTCTCCAGCCCGGCGATCGAGCGCAGCGTGGTGGTCTTGCCGCAGCCCGAGGGGCCCAGCAGCGTGAACAGCTTGCCCTCCGGCACATCGAACGACACGTCCTGCGCGGCCTTGACCGCGGCGCCGTGTTCGTTGGCGTATTCGGTGTACAGCGATCTCACGCTCAGCACGTTTGTCCTCCCGTAGTCTTTATCCGTCACCCTGAGGTGCGATCCCGCCGCTTAGGCGGGGAGCCTCGAAGGGCGACGGCCCCGCTCGTACCCGTCATCCTTCGAGGCGCGCAAGACGCGCACCTCAGGATGACGGATCGAGAGTGTTTTCATGTTTCTGCAATTCCGAACCGTCGGCTGGCGAGCTGCGCCAGCATCACCAGGAAGAACAGCGCCACGATCAGCATGACGCCGAGGGCCGAAAGCTCCACATACTGCCCATTCTGCCACAGCTCCCATATCATGATCGACACCACTTCGGTGCCCGGAGAGTACAGCAGGATCGAGCTCGACAGTTCCCGGATCGAGACGATCATCACGTAGATCCAGCCGGCCAGCAGCCCCGGCTTGAGCAGCGGCAGCACCACGCGCCGGAAGGTCAGGCCCCAGGACGCGCCGCTCATCGCCGCCGATTCCTCGAGCTCCTTGTGGATCTGCAGCATCGAGGCCGAATTGTAGCGCATGCCATAGGGCAGGAAGCGCGTGACATAGGCGATCAACATGATCCAGAGCGTGCCGTAGACGCCGATGTCGAGATAGAGATAGCAGATCATGATCGCGAGCCCGAGCACCAGGCCCGGAAACACCAGCGGCAGCGAGGCCAGGTTGTCGAGCATCCAGCGCCCCGGCATTTTCGTGCGCACCACGATCCAGGAGATGACAGCCGACGCCAGCATGACGATGGTGGCGCTGCCGACCGCGAGCACGAGGCTGTTCCACACGGTCTGGGCGAACTGTGGATAGTCGAGCACCGCGCGGTAGGAATCGAGGCTGACCCGGCTCAGCGCCGCCCACGACGGCGCGCTGTAGAATTTCTGCAGCGACGACCACACCAGCACCAGGAACGGCAACAGCACGATCACGACGAAGTACAGGATGAAGATCGCCGCCGTGAGATAGCGCCAGCGGCCGAGGTCGATGGTGCGCGGGCGAAACCCCTTGCCGGTGACCGTCGCGAACCGACTGCCCTGGCGCGAGAGCCGCGACTGCACGTAGATGCCGAGCGAGGTCAGCAGCAGCAGCGTCACCGCATAGGCGGCGGCAAGCCCGATCTGGCTCGGATACTGGTGGATCGCCTGGTAGATCGACGACGTGTAGACGTGGATGCCGACCGGGAGCCCCAGCAGCGCCGGCACCTCGAACGATTCGATCGAGCGCACGAACAGGATCAGCAGCGATCCGAGCGCCGCCGGCCAGGCCAGCCGCAAAGTGATCCGCCGCGCGATCTGCGGCACCGAGGCGCCGCTCATCGCCGCCTGTTCCTCGAGCGACGGATCCATGGAGCGGAACGCCGCCGTCATCAGCAGGAACGCCATCGGCGAATAGTGCAGCCCGTCGACCCAGATCATTCCCGCCATGGTGTAGATGTTGAACACCACGGCGTCGGTATCGAACAGCTTCTGCACCACGAGATTGATCACGCCGATCTTCGGGCTCGCCAGCATGATCCACGCCACCGTGAACAGGATGCCGGGAATCACCAGCGGGATGATCGCGAGCGCGAAGAACAGCGTCTTGAACGGGGTGTTGGTGCGCTCATTCATCCAGGCGAGGCCGGTGCCGACCACAAGCGAGAGCACCGCGGCGCCGACGGCGAACTGCAGCGAGTTGAAGAACAGGCGGGCGTTATCACCGTTGAGATAGGCGGAGCGGAAATTCTCCAGCGTAAATTGCGCCGGCGCCGCGGCGCTCTGGGGCGTGAGGAAGCTCTGCCACAGCAGGAATACGAGCGGGACCAGCGCGAGCCAGACGACCAGCGCGACCGGAACGCCGATCAGGACCCATTTCGAATCGAAGCCCGGCGCGGCAGCGGGCAGGGCGACGCGCCCGACCGCGTCGGTCACTGCAATGTTCCGAGCAAGCACACATTTGCGGCTGGCCAGTGAACCTGTCTGTTCTCGACACTAGTCATGGTCGTGATGCCGGTGATGACCGTGTCGATGAGGATCACCATCCTGATGATGATGCCCGTGATCATGGTGGTGATCGTGGTGATGGCCATGATCGTGAGCATGGTCATGCCCGTGCTCATGATGGTGGATGCGCTGGTGCGGGCGGCCGCGGCGCGGGTCTTCGCTGAACAGCAGCGACTTGATCGTGACCGGCACGGTGAATGACGGCATGCGGATGCGGCCGAGATCGATGTAGTCGAAATCGCGCAGCACCACGCCGTCGATGGCCAGGATCTCGCTCTCGACCAGCAATTCCTCGCGCAGGATCGCCCCGAGCGTCTGGGCGATGTCGCCGTCGAGCATGAGATAGATCGGCTTCTTGCGCTCGATGGTGGTGGCGAGACCGCGGCGGATGCCGTCGGCGAACGCGGCGATGCGCTCGTAGGAGGGCGCGCCGAGCCAGCGCAGCGCCAGCGCCACCTCGCCCTCGCCTTCGATCAGATCGAAGGCGGTGAAATGCGCGCGGATGGCCGTGGCGAGCTTGTCCGCCTCGATCGCCTCCTCGCACACGTAGGAGGGCTGCAGCACTTGCAGATTGCGGCGCGGAAGCAGCACGCCCGGTTTCGAGATGTAGCTGGTGTTGCCGCTGAGCTGTACGCTGTATTCGGACGCCCCGAGCGCGGTGGCGCGGATGCACTCACCGGCCGGCAGTAGTGGCCAGGGCAGCGCGCCGGAATCGACGCGCCGGCGGATCGCCTGCCCGAGGCGGCGTCCCATGTCGCCGAAGTCGCGCGCCTCGCGGCCATAGACGTATTCCCCGACGCCGCCGGAGAACATCACGCCGTCGATCTGCCCGAGCTCGGCGATCGGATCGGTCAGGTAGAGATGCTCGACCGCGTGCGGCACCGGCCGCTGCGTGAGCGCCGCGCGCGCCGACGAGCCCGGTTCAGGGCGAGTATCCGGCGCGCGCACTTCAGAAGAGTCGCCGCGCTGGCCGCTCGCTTTGCTCGCCAGCGCGGCCACCAGCAGATCGGCCATGCTCTCCGCCACCTTGTCGAGCTGCGCGGGCGATAGCACGTCGCCGCGCGACCAGTAGAAGCCGGCCTCGCGGGCGTGAAATTTTCCCGCCGGGTCGAGCCGGACGATGCGCCCGATGTCGTCGACCACCTGCAGCCGGCCGCCGATGTGCAGCGCCGCGGTCGCGATCACGTCGCCCTTGGCGACGACGGCAATCTTGGTGGTACCGCCGCCGATATCGAGGTTGAGGATGCGCTTGCCCTGCTCGTACGAGACCTTCGACGCGCCGGAGCCGTAGGCGGCGAGCATCGACTCCATGTGATGCCCGGCGGTGGCGGTGACGAAATCGCCGCGCTGCTCCGCCAGCAGTGCGGCGATGGCCTCGGCATTCTCGCGCCGCAGCGCCTCGCCGGTGAGGATGACCACGCCGGTGTCGATATCGCCGGACTTCACGCCCGCCGCCGCATAGGCCTCATCGATGATGGTCCCGAGCGCGGCGTCGTCGATGCGCTCGTCGCTGGCATAGGGCGTCAGCGACACCGGCGACTGGAACAGGGTCTCCCGCGACACGACATAATAGCGGCTGGTGAGGTCCTCGCCGTAACGGCGAAGGTTGATGCGGGAGAAGATGACCTGCGTGCCTGACGAGCCGATGTCGATGCCGACCGTGACCAGCGTGACGTGATCCTGGATCCAGATCGGGTTGTCTTCCAGCGGGCCGTCGGCGTCGAACTCGAAATGATCATGGTCGTGATCGGCGTCGCCGTCGTGCTCGTGCACGAAATCCTGGCCGAGGACATGGTCGGTGAGCGTGTGGCCCTGTTTGTTGTCGTCATCGTCGGCCATTCAAGACGTGCTCCTCGCTGCATACCGCCGGTCGCCCTGCCGGTCGTTATCGCATGCTGCCGATGCGAAGTCAGGATGAGCCGCAAAGCTGGTGTTTCCCCTAGCGTTGTGGGGGCTGGGGAGGGTGGTGTGGTTGCTGCGCGAGGTGTTTCCGGCAAGCCTCCATCCCAACCCGGCCCCAGACCACCGCGTTCGGGCGTGTTTGTGCGTTAAATGACATGGGCCCGACCTGGTCCGCCGGCGTTCGAGGCCCGGCCATGCAGTTGGCTTCATTGACAGCGCCGGGACGCCCCGTCACCTTGCGCCGATACCTGAGCTGGTCGCGTTTTCCGCGGACAGCCGGTATCCACCTTCCCAGACATGCTCCGATCCCCACCGAAATGGATGTGACCGTGACCGACAGCAAAACCCAGAATGGCATGGCGGCCGAAGCCTATATCGCGCGGCTCGGCGAGCGCGGCATCGAATATGTGTTCGCCAACGCCGGAACGGATTTTGCGCCGATCGTGGAAGCGCTCTCCCACACCGGGAGCGCGAAGGTTCCGCGCTTCATGACGGTCCCGCACGAGAACGTCGCCATGGCCATGGCGCACGGCTACTACCGGATCTCCGGCAAACCGGCCGCCGTGATGGTGCACGTCACCGTCGGCACCGCCAATGCCATCAACGGGATCATCAACGCCGCGCGCGACAACATTCCGGTCCTGCTCGCCGCCGGGCGCACGCCGCTGACCGAAACCGGCAGCATCGCGTCGCGCAACCGGCCGATTTACTGGGGCCAGGAGGCGTTCGACCAGGGCGGCATGCTGCGCGAATACGTGAAATGGGATTACGAGCTGCGCGGCGGCCAGCCGGTGGGCGCGGTGGTGGACCGCGCCCTCGACATCGCCATGAGCGCACCGCGCGGGCCGGTCTACCTGACCTTGCCGCGCGAGGTGCTGACCGCGCCCTCGATCGATACCCGCCGCGACACCGTGCGCCCGCTCGGTGCGCTGGCGCCGGAACCTGCGCGTGCCGCGATCGAGGAGGCGGCGGCGCTCATCGCCAAGGCCGAGTTTCCGCTGATCATCACATCGAGCAGCGGGCGCGTGGCTGAAGCGGTTGGCGCGCTGGCGGCGCTGGCCGCCGATTTCGCCTTGCCGGTGGTGCAGGCCGAGGCCCGCGACATGAACCTGCCGACCGATCATCCCATGCATCTCGGCCACGATCCCGGCGCGTTCCTGCCGAAGGCCGACGTGGTGATCGTGATCGACAGCGCGGTACCGTGGATGGCGCGCAACCATACCCCGCGCAAGGACGCCAAGGTCATCCATATCTCCGCCGACCCGCTGGAGACGCGCTACCCGTTCCGCGAGCTCGAGGCCGACCTGCTGGTGACGGGCAACTCGCTCGCGGCCATGACCATGCTGCGGGCCACCCTGGCCGAGGCGATGAAGGGCAAGAAGACCGCGATCGAAAGCCGGCGCAAGGCGCTGGCGGCCATGCGCGAGGAGATCGACGCCCGGCGCCGCAAGCTGATCGAGACCGTGAAGGACCAGACCCCGATCCATCCGGCCTGGCTCGCCACCTGCATCAACCAGGTGAAATCGGAGGACGCCATCGTCATCAGCGAGCTCGGCGCGCCGCTCGCCATGCTCAACCTCACCAAGCCGCTGAGCTACATGGGCGGACTGCTGTCCGGCGGACTCGGCTTCGGGCTCGGCGCCGGCCTCGGCGCCAAGCTCGCGGCGCCGGAGCGCGAGGTGATCGTGACCTGCGGCGACGGCTCCTACATGTTCGGCAATCCGGTGCCCTATCACTACGTGGCGCGCGCCGAAGGGCTGCCGACCCTGACCGTGGTCGCCAACAACCAGCAATGGCTGGCGGTGCGGCAATCGACCCTCGACGTCTTCCCCGACGGCCACGCCGCCAAAGCCAACGTGATGGCGCTCACCGAGCTCAAGCCATCGCCCGACTACGAAAAGGTGGTGGAGACCTGCGGCGGCCGCGGCGAGAAGGTCGAGGGCCCGAAGCAGCTCATTCCGGCGCTTGAGCGCTCGCTCGAAGCCGTGCGCGCGGGCACGCCTGTCACGCTCAATGTGCAGACCCAGGCGCGGCGATAGCCGGCGCGGCGAGCCGCAAGTTCGGCCCGCCTCTCGCACAAAGTCGGTGGAGTTCCCTCCCCCTTGTCGTTGTAGGGAAATGTCAGGGATGGGGCCCGGCGCGGATGCGCGCCCTGGCGTCGCGCTGGGTGCCAGAACTGGCACGACACAACGTGGCGGCGCTGCAACGTGGCGGCGTTGCGGAACCGTCAGGTTCCGCCAAAAAGCAAAACCCCGCTCGAAGCGGGGCTTAGTTGATCGTTTTCGGCTTTTTTCGGACGGCAGGGGATGATCGGGGGGGATCGGGGGCCGTCCAACTCGCCATTTGACCATTAGTCGCGCGCCGTCCGGAAAAGGTTCAAGGCGCAAATGATGGAACTCCTCCTAAATTCCGCCCGAAGAAAATTGGCGCTCCGCGGCCCAACCCGGACTTCGGACGTCTTGCAGTTGAACGCCGCCCAGTCTTTTCGCGGTACCGGCCGATCGCTCCGAATGGCACTGTCGAAATGGTTCCGGCGGTAAAATGAAATAAACAAATGAACCTATCTCCCCCTCCCGGCTTGTTTGGTCGGGACGTGAATAAGGGGAATAATTCCATGTCGATCGCATTTGCCCGTCAGGGATCAGCCAACGTCGTGCCCGCTCATGCGGCCGGCGAACCCTCCTCCGATGAGATGTTGATTGCACGCATTGCCGGTGGGGACCGGCTGGCGATGCAGACGCTGTTTGCCCGGTATCGCACCCCCGTCTACCGCTGGCTTCTGCGCCTCGTCGGCAATGAAACCGTCGCCGAGGATCTCCTGAGCGACGTGTTCCTCGACGTGTGGCGGCAAGCCGGCCGGTTCCAGGCTCGCTCCGCGGTTTCGACCTGGTTGCTGGCGATCGCCCGCTTCAAGGCGCTCTCCGCCCGCCGCAGCCGCAAGGACGCCGAGCTGGACGAGACGATCGAGGCGACTGTCGCGGACTCCACCGACAACCCCGAGGTCGTGCTTCAGAAGAAGAGCCGGGACCAGTTCGTGCGCACAGCCCTGACCACGCTCTCGCTGGAACACCGCGAGATCATCGACCTCGTCTACTATCACGACAAGTCTGTCGACGAATGCGCGCAGATCCTCGGCGTGCCCTCAGGCACGGTTAAGACCCGCATGTTCTATGCCCGCAAGAAACTGGCAGAGCTGGTCCAGGCGGCCTGAGCTTCGTTCGCCGCCAATCGCAAAGACCAGAGCGATTGGCGAAGCGGTTGGCGGTGCCGGCCGAAGCCACCCTCCCTCATTGCGCCTGCATCTTCCGACACAACGGCGCGTCGCCATGGCTTGCGCACCAGTCGGTGAGCGCGGCCTCGACCTCGGCGCGGGTGATGCGGTTGGCATTCGACGAATTATCCGGAATGGCATCGAGCGGGTCGCCGCTGGGCGATAGCTCGGCCTGCGGCAGCACGGCCGGTGGCGCAGCCGGCGGCGGTACGGCCGCCACCGGCGGCGGAGCCATATCCGGTGCCGGCGGCGGAGCCGCGTTTGGCGCCAGCGGCGGAGCCGCGACTGGCGGGGGCGGCGGCGCGCCCGGAGGCGGCGGCAGGCGGGCGGCGAGAGCCTCGGTCGCACGCGGGATCAACTGCAGCGCGGCACCGGCCAGCGCGCCCGCAATCGCGGCCCCGAGATCGTTGTGGTACTGCGGCGGCGCGTAGTAGCGGGGCGCCCAATCTCGGCGATATCGCCAGGGCCCATGGGCGTAGGCAGGCGGCGGCGCATTGCGATAGCGGTACCCTCCCGCACCGGTCACGACGAACTCGCCGGCATCAGCCTGGCTGGCCGCGATGACCACCGCGGCGCAGGCGAGCAATAGTCTCGAGATGGCTTTCATGGGGACTTCTCCGCCTGGCACAATGGCGCTCCCCATATGAATTGGCGCTGAATGAACCCTGCAGAAATGGGCGCCGAGCGCTTTTCGGGGAACGGAGCCAGTCCACCGCATCAACGCTTCAGACGCAAGGAACCTGGGGCGAGCGCGGTCACCGCCGCTTCATCCCGCGGCGCGACGGCCCCGTGTTCCAGCCGGTGGCTGCGAGCCCCTCGGGCGGCGATCAATGCTTGGTCGGAACGTGCCCCACGACGACCGCGCAAAGGATGAACACCACCGCGTAGATCAGGATCCACTCCGCAATCATGTCGCATCCTCCTCGGATCCGTACGATCCGCAGAATAGATGCGCCGCGGAACCCGCGGTGTGAGTGCCTTCACAGAGGGCGGTATCGCCAGGAAGTGAAATTCCTCGCAATAGCGCCGCGATCTCGCCCCGGCTTTTGCCGCATGCTTATCCGAAAAGGCTGCAACTTTTCGGGATCAGGCTCCCTTGTTCGGCCGCATGATCTTAACGGAAAGTCTGCAACTTTTCGGGATCATGCGGCTCTGGTCAGGCCTTGGTGCCGCTTCTCTTCCTCGATGACCGCCGCGTCGAGCGCCGCGATCTTCATCTGGATGTCGTGGAGCTCGGTGCAACAGCTCGATCCCGACGACAGCACGGCCAGCTTTTCATGGTCCGCCCCAGGGTTTGGGATCTTTTTTTCGGCCGCGTTGTGGTTCTCCATGGCGCGCCAAAGGATCTGCCGGCGCTTGGCGACCAGGATTTCACGATATGCGTTCAGCAGCTCGACGTCAGACATCGATCGATAGTTGAACATGGATGTTTCCTCTTCTTAGAGCGTCGCCCTCCTTGTCCATAGGCAGCGTGACCAGGCGACTGACGTTGGTGCGCACGATCGCGCAGCCGCGTGACACGGCGTCCGTCTTTTTCATTGCTCTCCGCGTTGATCATCGCCGTCGTCCCGGCCGGAGCATGATCTCGAAACTTGCAGGCTTTCGATGAGACCATGCGACCAAGAAGATACCTGGAGCGAAACCGTGATTGCGTCCGAGCCGGTTTCGCTCCAGGCCGCCCGCCGCCTGTCCATCCGAGGCCGACGGGCGCCTGTGCCGCAATGCGCGGCTTCCAGATATGTGTGAGCGAGCGCGCGCAAATGCAAAGGCCGCCCTCGGCATGGCCCGCGCTCCGTCCTTCTTCACGATGTCAAACAGCCCGCTGCGCGGCCTGGTTCCGCGCAGCACGTCTCTTTCCCGCGACGCATTTCTGCGCCCGGGCTGGTCTCGATCCATTCGCGCCCGACCCGAAGAGGGGTGGGCGGAGCGCCGACAGGCGCACTATTTCGTTTGTCGCGTTTGCGAGACGCGACTGGTCCGCGCGAGTGAGGCGCGGCGCGTCCCATGACGCGGGACGCTCGCCTCTCGGCGCTCCACCGTGGCGATTTTCGGCCGGGGGCCGCGCTTCCATCTCCGGCATTGCCTCCGGATCCGTGCAGCGAAGCTCCTCGCAGCCAGGTCATAATGCCTGGCGGGCGGTGTCCCGGACCTCCCGAGCCCGCGGTTACGAGCCGCGGCCGCAGGACGCCACTCCCCGCTCCGCCTTTCAGGACCGTCTCCGGAAGACGCCCCTCCATGAGCGAGGATGGGAATCTTTGTACTATAAATTCGTTACGTAGTCAATATCTAAATTCATTTAGTAGTCGAAAAGTGGGGCGCCGAGAACGTCTTCGGGCTAACGAAACAAGGCCTCGGAAGTGACGGCCCGGCGTTCACCGCGCGCGTCAGGTGTCCATCCCTCCGAGTTCGCGCAGCGAAGCTTCTACAGGTTGCGTAGACCTGCCTGCGTTGCTCGCACCTCACGATGTCGGTCATGGATTGGTGCCGTTCGAATCTCGAGCAATCCTGCGCGGCACATGATCGAATGTCCGAAAACGAATATGAGATATGCGCGGGCTGCGGATAAGAGTTCTGACGTTATCGAAAATAAAAGGCGCGACATCAAATCTACGGTTTGTTACTGTTTTATCCACGACAGCCCCCACTCTCGATCCCAAGGCAGGAGACTATGTCGAACCATTTCACCGGACTCAGTCTCGGACCGCCGCTCGGCGACCAGAGACTCGACCTCTGCGACCTCTATGCGTTCCAGGCGCCCACGGATCCCTCGCGGACCGTGATCATCCTCAATGCCAATCCCCAGGCCGACGCGCTGCATCCCGACGCCATCTACCGCCTCAACATCGACAACGACGGCGACTGCCTGACCGACATCGCGTTCAGCTACGTGTTCTCGAAGCCGCAAGACGGCAAACAGACTGTCAGCGTCTTCATGGCAAAAGGCGCGGAATCCCGCTCCCCCGAAGCTGTCGGGACGAAGATCATCAGCGATGCCGAGGTGTCCTTCGGGACCAAGCCCAACATCGTCAAGGCCGGCAATATTACGTTCTTCGCCGGCAGCCGCAGCGACGCGTTCTTCTTCGATTTTGACGGCATCAAGAATCTGTTCGACACCCGCGGCGGCAGAAACTTCACCGCGCCTCACCTGGGCGGCAAGTCGCCATGGACCGGCGTGGATTCCAACACCGAAGCCAATGTGTTCTCGACGGTGATCGAGCTGCCGAGGAGCGAACTCGGTCCCGGCGAGATCCGAATCTGGGGACGATGCAGCCTGCGCCGCGACGGCAAGCTCCTCCATGTCGATCGCGCCGGCCACCCCAGCGTCAGCAGCTTCTTCAACACCGACGACACCAAGGAGGAATACAACGCGAGCGAGCCGGTCAACGATCGCAAGCGCTGGACCGATATGTTCGTCCACCTGATGGGGCATACCGGCAACTACACCCACGACGAAGCCATCGCCGCGATCGACAAGGATCGCATCCTGCCCGACATGCTGCCGTTCGACCCGTCGAAGCCGGCGAAATATCCCAACGGCCGCGTGTTCACCGACGATGTGATTGACCACCGCCTCGCCTTCCTCTCCAAGGGCGATATTCCCCCCGACGGCCTCAAGCCGCACACCGATATTCTCAAGGAGTTCCCGTATATCGGCACGCCGCATCAGACGAAGGGCTGACGGCGCTCGCTGAGAGGATTCATCTCACCATCTCAAGCAGCCAACCGGCGCGCCCTCACCCTCATGGTGAGGAGCGCCGCAAGGCGCATCTCACCATGAGGCCACCCAAGCCGACCGGTGGCCGCCCATCCTTCGAGACGCGCGCTCCTCAGGATTAGGCGGTCTGCACGACGTTACTTCGGCAAATTCTTCATGTAATCCGTCAGGAACGTCCGCACCTCGGGCCGTACCGTGAGCGCGGTCTGCGCCACCTTCGGCGTGTCGGGGCCGGCGGCCCATTGCGGCACGAAGCCGAAGGCCTTCTCCGCCTCCTCGGCGTAGGCGGGGTCGACGTTGACGCGCGCGATCGCCGCGCGCAACGCGTCGACCGCCGGCTGCGGCACGCCTGGCGGCATCACGATCAGGCGCTGGATGATCCCGTCGGCGGCGATGATCGCCTTGTAGATGTCCCAGAGCTGGCCCGACGGCATGGTTCCTTTGATCTTCTGATAGAGCTCGTGGAAGGTAAGGATCGGCAGTCCCTTCACCGCGTCGGGGACAAAGAAGTCCTTGCCGTCGAAACCGGCGTCGTAGAACACCGGGATCGCCTGCCCGGTCTTCACCAGGCTCGGATCGACCACGCCGCGATAGCTCGGCGGCGATTCCGAGAAGAAGTTGATCTCGCCGCGCTGGAACGCGAGCCGCGCCGCCGGGCTCGAGCGATAGCCGGTGACGTATTTGAACGGGATGCCCAACATGTCCATGGCGAGCCGCAGGCGCAGATCCTTGGGCGTGTCCACGCTCAGGCCGCCGAGGACGAGGCCTTTCGCATTGGCGATATCGGTCGCCTCCTTCATCCCGGGCGCGACGTCGGTGCGCACGAAATGCACGGTCGTGCCGGCCTGGGTGGCGACGAACTGGTAGGTCTTGAAGTCGACGCGGAAGCGCTCGGGATCGAGCGCGTACATGAAGGCGGTGCCGGTGAAGTAGCCGGCGATGCTGCCGTCGCGCGGCGCCACCTCGCCCATATACTTGGCCCCGACGATGCCGCCGGCGCCGTCCATGTTCTGGATCACGATGTTCGGCGCGCCATCGATATGGCGGGCGAGATGCTTGGCGAACATGCGGCCCTCGATGTCGGTCGGGCCGCCGGGAGCGAAGTTGATCAGGATGGTCAGGCGTTTGTTCTTGTAGAAGGGATCGTCGGCGTGGGCCGCGGGCGCGGCGGCGACGGTGACCAGCGCGGCAAGGAGCAGGCGGCACGCGAGTGCGTATACCGTCGCGATTGCTTCAAAACGGTGCCGCGCAATCGGTGTGCTCCCTCCCCCCTTGTGGGGGAGGGCTGGGGAGGGGGGTCGTAGTTGAGGCGCGAACTGCGTCCGCCAAGTTCTACCCCCACCCCCAACCCCTCCCCACAAGGGGGAGGGGAGCAGACTCGAGTTTGCCGCCTGATCGACGCATCGCCATCCGCATCCGCGCGCTCATCGCTTCGCGCTCTTGATGTAGTCGGCCACGAACCGCCTGATCTCGGGCTTGACCTCGAGGCGCTTGCGGATGCGGCCGTTGATATCGGCCCCGGTCTCGTACTGCGGCACGAACTGGATGATCTTCATCGCCTCCTCGGCGTAGTCCTTGTCGTTGTTGAGGCGCGCGAGCGCGGCGCGCAGCGCATCGACCGCGGCCGGCGGCGAGCCGGGCGGCATGGCGATCAACCGCAGCATCGCGGAATTGACCGCGAGATTGGTGCGGTAGACGTCCCACAGCTCGCCGCTCGGCAGCGTGCCCTTCACCTTGCGGTAGAACTCCTGGAACGGCAGCACCGCTGAGCCTTCCATCACCTTGGGCGCGCTGAAGGTCTCGCCGTCGTAGTTCGGGTCGTACCAGACCGGAACGACGAGCCCCTTCGCGGTCATGCTCGGATTGACCACGCTGAAATAGGCCGGGGTGGTCTCGGAGAAGAAATTGATCTCGTTCTGCTGCAGCGCCAGCCGCGCCGCGGAGTTGCTGCGGTAGCCGGTGACATAGCGATGCGGCAGGCCGAGCATGTCGAGCGCGAGCCGGATCAAGATGTCCTTGGAGGCATCGGCGGAGAGCCCGCCGGCCACCAGGCCCTTGGCCTTCATGACGTCGGTGGCGTCCTTGATGCCGGGCTCGGTGTCGGCGCGCACATAGTAGACCGAGTTGCCGGGCTGGGAGCCGATGAATTCGTAGCTCTTGAGATCGACGCGATACGCCGACGGATCGGTGGCGTAGGTCCAGGCCGCGGCGGTGAAGTAGCCGAACATGGAGCCGTCCTTCGGCCCGAGCTCGCCCAGGTAGGTCGCGCCGATCAGGCCGCCGGCGCCGTCCTTGTTCTGCACGACGATGCTGGGCGAACCGTCGAGATGCTTGACCAGATGCTTCGCGAGCAGGCGACCTTCGATGTCGCTCGGTCCGCCGGCGGCGAAGTTGATGATCAGGATCAGGCGCTTGCCCTTGTAGAAAGGATCGTCGGCGTGCGCCTGCGGTGCGGCGAGCGCGACCAGGGCGCAGAGCGCGATGACGGCGCGCACGAAGGGCATCGTGATCCTCCCGGTGTTTCTGTTGGTTGCAGCGAGCTTAACGACCGCGCCAGTGATGGGGAAGCGTTCCCCGGTTGTCATAGTCCCCGTGAGGAGCCGTTCGCGGGCATGACAAGGCGCAGCGGGCGTGGCAAAACAGCGCCGACCGCTCCGCGAAAGGACACGCCGTGCTGGAAAAGGCCAACGCCCAAGCCTCGAGCTTCAACGCCTACGACCGGCCGCACGACGACCTGCGCGAGTTCATCGCGCGCGCCGAGAGCGCCGACGAGATCGTGCGCATCAAGGGCGCGGACTGGAAGCTCGAAATGGGCACGCTGGCCGAGATCGTGAACCACGCGCGGCCGGAGCCGCCGGCGATCCTGTTCGAGGACGTGCCGGGCTATCCCAAGGGCATGCGGCTCCTGTCCGGCGCGACCAATTCATCCAAGCGGCTCGCGATCACGCTCGGCCTGCCCGTGCCCAAGGGCCCGCTCGACGTGGTGCGCGCCTATCGCGACCGCATGAAGATCCACCGGCCGATCGCGCCGAAGACGGTGGCGAAGGGACCGGTGTTCGAGAACGTCGATCGCGACGGCAAGGTCGACGTGCTGAAATTCCCGGTGCCGTTCCTGCATGAGCGCGACGGCGGCCGCTACATCGGCACCGACGATCTCGTGATCATGCGCGACCCCGAGGACAACTGGGTCAACTGCGCCACCTACCGCGTCATGGTGCAGGACAAGAACCACGTCTCGGTGTGGATCTCGCCGGGCAAGCACGGGCGGCAGATCCGCGAGAAATATTTCCGCGCCGGCAAGCCCTGCCCGGTGCTGATCTCCTGCGGGCACGATCCGCTGCTGTTCCTCGCCGGCGGCAACGAGCTCAAGTTCGGGCTGTCCGAATACGATTATGCCGGCGGCCATCGCGGCGAGCCGTACGAGATCGTGCTGAGCGAGCTGCACGGGCTGCCGATGCCGGCCCACGCCGAGATCGTGCTCGAGGGCGAGCTGATCGAGAACGTCACCGCGAAGGAAGGACCGTTCGGCGAATTCACCGGCTACTACGCGTCGAGCCCGAGCGAGCAGCCCGTGGTCGAGGTCAAGCGGGTCTATTACCGCAACGACCCGATCATCGGCATCGCCTCGCCGATGCGGCCGCCGTCGGACTTCTCCTTCAGCAAATGCGTGATGAAGGCCGGCATGATCTGGGACGAGGTCGAACGCGCCGGCCTGTCCGGCGTCGCCGGCGTGTGGGTGCACGAATTCGGTGGCGCGCGCATGTTCAACGTCATCGCCATCAAGCAGGCCTATCCCGGCCATGCCCGCCAGGCCGGCCTGCTCGCCGCCGGCTGCCAGTCAGCGTCCTATCTCGGACGCTTCGTTGCCGTGGTCGACGAGGATGTCGATCCGACCGACCTGTTCGACGTGATGTGGGCGATCTGCACGCGCTGCGATCCCGCAAGCGACATCGACTTCGTGCGCCGGGCCTGGAGCGGGCCGCTCGATCCATTGCTCGACAAGGCGAGCTCGACCAATTCGCGCGCCATCATCGACGCCTGCCGGCCGTTCGAGCGGCTCAAGGATTTCCCCATGGTCGCGCGCGCGAGCCCCGAACTGGTGCAGCAGGTCAAGCAGAAGTTCGCCGACATCCTCGGCAAGATCGGCTGCGCGTAGAGAAGACTGGCGCCGCATGCCCTCTTCTCCGCTGCCAACATCCGCCTTCTCCGCTGTCATCATCCGCGAAAGCGGATGATCCAGCAGCCTCTGAAGTCGGATGTGGCACCGCCGTGCCTCGTCATACTTTCAGTGACTACTGGATGCCCGCTTGCGCGGGCATGACAACCGCACCGAACAGAAAGCACATCCATGCCGGATCAATTCGCCGAACTGCGTCACGAGATCGCCGTCGCCAACCGCATCCTCGCCAACGAGGGCATCATCGATGCGTTCGGACACATCAGCGCGCGCAATCCGAAGGACCCGAACCGCTACTTCATCTCGCGGCATCGCGCCTCGGAGCTGGTCGAACCGTCCGACGTGCTGGAGATGACGCTGGATTCCAAGCCGGTCGTGCCGACGAACCTGCGGCTCTACAGCGAGATGGTGATCCACGGCGAAATCTACAAAGCGCGGCCCGACGTCAACTCGGTGTGTCATCACCACGCGCCGTCGGTGCTGCCGTTCTGCGCCACCGGCGTCGAACTCGTGCCGCTGTTCCATCTGGGCGGCACGCTCGGCGCCAAGGTGCCGTTCTGGGACAGCCGGGACGAGTTCGGCGATACCAACCTCCTGGTGCGCACGCCGGAGGAAGGCGCTTCGCATGCACGCGCGCTGGGGCCGCACTGGATGCTGCTGCTGCGCCGCCACGGCGCGTCGCTGGCCGGCAAGTCGGTGCGCGAATGCGTATTCCGCTCGATCTACACCACCCGCAACGCCGAGCTGCAGCTGCGCGCGATGGCGATCGGCACGCTGGGGCCGCTGTCGGCCGGCGAGGCGGAGAAATGCGGCGGGCATAACCTCGGCGCGCGCGGAGTCGAGCGCGCCTGGGAATACTGGGTGACGCGGCTGCAGAAGGCCGAGGCGATGTGGGCCGCCGCCGGCCTGCCGCAGATGAAGGGGCTGGCGGCGGTGGCGCGGCCGCAGACCGCGGGGCTGCCGCAGGCCAAGAGCCCGGCCAAGGCACCCACCAAGCCAAGGCGCCGGTGCGGCGCGCGAGCCAGACGAAGAAGGCCGGCGCGAAGAAGAAGCGGCGTGCGGCGTAGCATCGTTTCCTACGAGTTACGTGGGGTCGCTCTCCGGTCATTCCGGGGCCCGAGCGGCAGCGAGTGAGCCCTTCGGTGCGCCCCGGAATGACGCTGGATGGATCCATTGCGTCGAAGACGCGCCCGCGCAGCTCTTGGCGCGGCCACGCGAAGCGGCATTCACGCGAGCGTGACCGGCGCGCGCCGAATGGCGCAACAAATCACAATCGTTGCGGCGAGAAGCCCGATTGTCGCCAAAAACGATTTCTAACCCCACGCCCTCGCATCAACATCGGGGAAACACGATGCAGACGCAGCGGACGTATCAGGTGCAGCATTGGCCAAACGGGCAGTGGAGCCTTGAGCACAACTGGAAAAAGGTCGAGGCCGCGAGCGCGAAAGAGGCGGCGGAAAAGGTCTGCGGGCGCGCGCTGAAGCAGGACGGCAAGCTGGCGCAACTTCGCGCCCGCGTGCTCACCCTGGGCGACCTCAAGCAGCGCAGCGCGACGCCGTTCTACGACGCCGAGTAGGGACTCGCTGGCGCCTGCTGCTATCTCATAGGCTGCGTGCGCGTGCACCCCTGGGTCCCGGGTCTCGCTGCGATCGCCCGGGACACGTCGGAGCGGATTTGCACAGACGGCGCACGCCGCGCTCGTGCCCCGGCCAAGCGAGCGCCCTCGTCCCGCGCGGAGGCAACACGAACTCGCGCGCGAGCGCGAGCCGGGGCCCAGGGCCGCCGCACGGTTCTCTTGTCATTTCGCTCCGCGATCGCTGACCGATAGCGTGCGTCGCCCCTGAGGGCCAGCCGCCCAGGACGCGCGTTGCGCGCCGCGCCGTAATCCCGTAATGACACCGCATACGGCCATCAAAGCTCGCTTGCAACGACGGGCGGTACGGATCGCCCACGCGCAGCCGATTCGAGGGAGGCGCCGGCATGACAGGCATGTACGAACAGGTACGACCGGGCATCGGTCACAACCAGCCCGACGAGTACGCCGAGGAGAAGAAGCACGAGAAATGGGAGCGCTGGGCCAAGAAGCGCACCTTCGTGCGGGCGCTCGAAGGCACCTACAGCCACCTCTACAAGGCGCTGCTGGAGGAGAAGCGGGTCTACTCGTCGCAGGACGTGCCGTGGAAAGGCGGGCCCGGCCAGTACGGCAAGCACATCATCAGCCCGAAGGCCTCGGCGGTCACGCAATCGCTCGAAACGCACATCGAGGCCTACGCACCGGGCGCCTACGGCCAGAAGCACGGCCACCTCAACAGCGCGGTGTTCTACGTGCTCAAGGGCCGCGGCCATGACGTGCACGACGGCCGGCACATTCCATGGAAGGCCGGCGACGTGATGATCGTGGAGAACGGCTGCGTCCACCAGCACTTCAACGACGATCCGGAGGAAGAAGCGATCCTGCTGGTGTTCAAGGCCAAACCGCTGTTCCTGTTCATGCACCTTCTGTTCCAGAAGATCGTGGAATGGCCGCCCGAGGAATTGCCGGCGGGCCAGACCGAATACAAGCCGCCCGACGACCTCTGAGCGAGGCGACGGCAGGCAGGGCACCTTCGGCAAGCACATGAGGATGGCGCATGTCATTGGACGATAACGGGTCACAGGGCGACAAGGGGCCGGCGCATTCCGGATCGAACACCTGCAACTTCCACGCCGACGACATCGCGGCCTCGCAGGAATTCCGCAAGAGCTACGAGACGCGGACCAATGTCGTCAAAGCCGAGGACATGCCGTGGGAGCGGTCCGCCGACGGACTGATCAAGCATCTCGTCCATCATCGCCTGAATACACGCGAGTGCTGCGTCGAAGCCTATATGCAGTTCCTCAAGGCCGGCGAACGCTCGGGCCGGCACCGCCACATGTGGGAGGAAATCATCTTCGTCGCCGAAGGTGCCGGCCACGACCTGCACTGGGATCTGAAGTTCGACTGCCTCGACGCGTTCAAATGGGAATGGTCTGAGGTGCCCAAGAAGTTCGAGTGGAAACGCGGCGACTTCATCTATGTCCCGCCATTCACCGACCACCAGCATTTCGCGACCGAAGAGGCACGGCTGATCATGATGAGCAACCGCATGGTCAAGGAGATGGGCTTCGACTGGTTCGACCAGGTCGAGGCGGCACCGGGATTCGAGCCCGAACAGAAGAAGGCGGGGTGAGGAAGCGAGCCTCAAGGAGTAACACCATGCGTACCGGGAATTGGACCCACGGCGGCGCGGCCGCGGTCCTGACATTGGCGGCGATCCTGTTCGCCCCGCCAACCGCGCAAGCGCAGGACCCCGCGGCCTTCTACAAGGGCCGCAACGTCGATCTCTACATCGGCTACAGCGTGGGCGGCGCGTACGACCTCTACGCCCGCGTGATCGCGCGCCACCTTGGCAAGCACATCCCCGGCAATCCCACCATCGTGCCCAAGAACCTGGAAGGCGCCGGCAGCCTGCGGCTCGCCAACTGGCTCTACAATGTAGCGCCGAAGGACGGCACCGCGATCGCCACCATCGGCCGCGGCACCGCATTCGATCCGCTGCTCGGCTCCAAGGGCGCCCAGTTCCAGGCCGACAAGTTCACCTGGATCGGCAGCGCCAACAACGAAGTAAGCATCTGCGTCGCCTGGAAGACGAGCGGCATCAGCAAGCTCGAGGATACGCAGACCAAGGAGCTGATCGTCGGCGGCACCGGGCAGGCCGCCGACACCGACCAGTTTCCGCGCATCCTCAACGGCGTGCTCGGCACCAAGTTCAGGATCGTCAGCGGCTATCCCGGCGGCAACGACGTGACCATGGCGATGGAGCGCGGCGAAGTGAAGGGTCGTTGCGGGTGGTCGTGGTCGAGCGTGCTCGCGACGCACAAGCGCTGGATCGACGACAAGTCGATCATCATCCTGGTGCAGTTGTCGCTCAGCAAGCATCCCGACCTGGCCGACGTTCCGCTGGTCATGGACTTCGCCAAGAGCGAGGACCAGCAGCAGATCTTCAAGCTGATCTTCGCGCGCCAGGTGATGGGGCGGCCCTATCTGGCACCGCCCGGGGTGCCGAAGGAGCGCGCGGATGCGCTGCGCAAGGCCTTCATGGACACCATGAAGGACCCCGAATTCCTCTCCGACGCCGAGAAGTCGCAGCTGGAAATCAACCCGGTGTCAGGCGCCGACGTTGAGCAGCTGGTGAAGGACATCTACCAGACGCCCAAGGCGCTCGCCGACAAGGCGGCGGAATATATCCGGCACTAAGCGGTTCCCGGTGAAATGGGTGCGAGATGATTGGCACGGTCTTTCCTCTGTCATTGCCGGGCTTGACCCGGCAATCCATCTTTTTTGCAAAACGCTCTTTCGAAGCGGATGGACCCGCGGGTCAAGCCCGCGGGTGACGCCAGAGAATGGGCAAGCGCCGACCAATACGAACGGGGAACCGCTAAGGCTGCGGTGATTTTGATCTCCGCTTTCGCGGGACGATTCGAATGTCGGAAACGTCATACTGACGGTCGCGATCGAAGGGGCGCACGGATGCAGGACAAGACGGAACGGACGGGAGCGACGGGCCAGAACTACCGCGGCTGGCAGTCCGACGTGATCGTCGACCTGATCAAGCGCTACGACTTTCCGCACATCACGCTCAATCCCGGGGCCAGCTTCCGCGGCCTGCACGATTCGCTCGTCAACTACGGCGGCAACGAGCCGCCGATGATGCTGTGCCAGCACGAGGAGATCGCGGTTCAGGTCGCCCACGGCTATGCCAAGGCATCAGGCAAGCCGATGGCGGTGATCCTGCACAACCTGGTCGGGCTGCTGCATGCCTGCATGGCGATCTACTACGCCTATATCGACCGCGTGCCGATCTTCATCATCGGCGCCACCGGTCCGATGGACGAAGGCAAGCGCCGGCCGCATATCGACTGGACGCACTCGGCGCTGGTGCAGGGGAACGCCGTGCGCGACTACGTGAAGTGGGACTACCAGCCGACCTCGATCGAGGGCGTGCCGGAGAGCTTCGCGCGCGCCTATTCGATCATGACCACCGAGCCGCAGGGCCCGGTCTATATGTGCTACGACGCCGCCCTGCAGGAGGCGCCGCTCGCCCACGACGTGCCGCTGCCGCCCGCCGGCATGGTCGCGACCCCGGCGCGGATGGCGCCCGATCCGGCGGCGATCGCGGCGATCGCGGACAAGCTGATCAAGGCCGAGCACCCGCTCCTGCTGGCGGAATATGCCGGACGGCGCGCCGGCGGCTTCGAGAGCATCGTCGAGCTGGCCGAGACCACCGGCGCGGCGGTGTGGGACGTCAACAACGCGCTCAATTTTCCCAACAAGCACCCGCTGTGCCTGAGCATGGACAAGGACACGCTCCGCCACACCGATCTCGTCGTCGGCCTCGACGTCAATGACTGGGAAAAGCAGCTCACCGAGCTCAACAACGCCAAGCGAACGCGCGAGCAGCTCACGCCGCCGTCGTGCGATTTCGTCGAGATCGGCTTCGGCGAGATCAACATCAGCAAGTGGGCGTTCGATTACTGCCGCATGCAGCCGTGCTCGATCCGGGCGCTCGGCGACACCGCGCTCGGCATCCCCGAGCTCACGCGCATCTGCAAGCAGCGCATCGCCGGCGACGCCAAGCTCGCGGCCGGCATCGCCGCGCGCAAGCGCGCCATCGGCAAGCGCCACGATGAGGTGTGGGCGACGTGGCAGGAGGAGGCGCGCGAGAACTGGGACGCGTCCCCGATCACGTTCTCACGGCTCGCGCTCGAGGTCTGGGACGTCATCAAGGACGAGGACTGGGTGCTGACCGCCAACAATCTCAAGCAGCAGGTGCGCAAGCTGTGGGATTTCGACAAGCCCTATCGCCATCCCGGCGTCGAGCTCGGCACCTCCACCCAGATCGGGATCTCGCTCGGCGTCGCGCTCGCGCACAAGGGCAAGGGTCGTATCGTGGTCGACATCCAGCCCGACGGCGACCTGATGTTCGACGCCGGCGCGCTGTGGGTGGCGGCGAAATACGAAATCCCGATGCTGGTGGTGATGCACAACAACCGCGCCTATTACAACGACTGGGCGCACCAGATCCGCATGGCGAAGCTGCGCGGCACCGACGAGACCAAGGCTCATATCGGGATGGACCTGTTCGGGCCGGAGCCCGACTTCGCCGGCCTCGCCCGCTCCATGGGCTGCTACGGCGAAGGGCCGATCGACAAGCCGCAGGACATCCGCCCCGCGCTCCTGCGCGCGCTCGCCGAGGTGAAGAAGGGACGGCTCGCGCTGGTGGACACGATCACCCAGCACCGGTGAGCCGGGCTCTCGTGTCCCGGGCGAGTGCAGCGAGCGCGCTTGCGCGAGAGAACGAGACCCGGGACCCAGCGAGAGAATCGCGAAGCGCAATACCGGCAATGACACGTCGCAAAGTCCCGTCGGGTCGCCCTGGGCCCCGGCTCGCGCTCGCGAACTCATTGATACCTCACCGCAAGAGACGGGCGCTCGCTTGGCCGGGGCACGAGAGAAACGGCCGCGCGAACCCAACCTACAAGCCCGCCGGCTCAAGCCCCATCTTCTTGATCACCGGCAGCGCGGGCTCGGAGGAGAGAAACTTCACCAGCGCCGCAGCGCCTTGCCGTTCCTTCGCATTGGCCGGCGTCGCCGTCGCATAGACGATGTTGGCCTGCAGCTCCTTCGGGAGCGGGCCGACGAAATCGATGCCTGGGATCAGCAGCAGCTCGGTGATCTGCTGCACGCCGATCTCAGCGTCGCCCTTGGCGACGAGCGCGCCGACGCGCTGGCCGAGCGGGGGAACCACACCCTTGGCCTTGACCTCTTCGGTGATGCCGAGCTTCGCCAGCACACTCATGAAGTGCACGCCGCTCGGGCCCTGGCTGTAGCCGACGGTCTTGGCGGCGAGGAGCGCGCGCTTGAATGCATCCGGCGTCGCGATGTCGGGTTTGGCCGCGCCGGCACGCACGGCGACGCCTGCGCCGGAGCGGACGAAATCCACGCGGGTGCCGGCCTCGACTTTGCCGGCCTTGACGAGATCCTCGATGGTCTCGGGCGTGGTCACGACCAGATCGGCCGGCGCACCCTCCCTCACCTTCCCCGGCAACACCGCCCCGGACAGGAAGGTCACCGTGACCTTGTGGCCGCTCGCGCGCTCGAACATGGGAACGAGTTCGTCCAGAACCTCGCGCATGGCGGTGGACGCGATGACATCAACGTCAGCGGCATGCACGGCGCCTCCTTGCGCGAGCAGCGCGGCGAGGCAGGCGGCAGCGACAGCGATCTTCGACCACATCACATCCTCCCTGAGATCATCTTCGGTTGGCGGCGCCTTCCGGGCCGCGTATCAAGTTGACCAAAAACGCAATCGCCGCGACAGGGGGCTTACCCCGGCCATCCTGGCGGCTCGAAAGATTGGTGGTTAGCATACCCTCTTTGGTAAAGCGGAATTGGCTTTAGTCGCACACAGATGGTCAACAAGCGCAGATCAGTTCGGGAGGACTTGACGCGTCTCCGCGAGCTCTTCGCGGAGTTGGCTTCGAACCTGGCTTGCACCCTAGGCCGGCTGCGTAGCCACATGGTCGACGACGCGAGCCATGAAGTGAGCGCAGTTCAGTTACGCGGCGAGCGCAAACGGGTCGAGGAAGCACTGAGGAGCAGCGAGACCCGGCTTCGGCTTGTCATCGATACAATCCCGGCCGTGGCCTGGGGCGCTCTGCCCGAGGGATCCTGTGCCTTCGTGAATCAGCGTTGGTCGGAATATACCGGGATGACGGCCGAGGATGCCGCCGGCTGGGGGTGGCTGGCGGCTTTTCATCACGACGACGTTGGCACACATATGGAGAAATGGCGCGCATCGCTGGCGAGTGCCCAACCATTCGAGAATGAAGCGCGCTTACGAAGAGCTGCCAATGGTGAGTATCGCTGGTTCCTGATTCAGGGCGCGCCGCTGCGCGACGAACTGGGAAAGGTCGTTCGATGGTACGGAACGGCAACCGAGATTGAAGGCCGCAAGCGCGCCGAACAAGCCCTGCGACGGAGCGAGGCTTATTTGGCGGACGCGCAGAGGATGAGCCACACCGGCAGCTGGGCACTCGACGTCACGAGCCGACGTATCATCCATTCGTCCGAAGAACACCACCGCTTGTTTGGCTTCGATCCCGCAGCGGCTATGCCGCCTTGGGATGACTGGGTGGGGCGCATCCATCCGGACGACCGAGACCGGACGATGGCGGCCATCGAGGGCAAAATCCGCGAACGATCGGATTTCGAGGTGGATTGCCGGACTGTTCATCCAGACGGCACCATCAAACATATTCACGCCGTGGGCCATCCGGTCTTGAGTTCCTCTGGGGGATCTCGTCGAGTTCGTGGGTACCTCCATTGACATGACCGAACGCGAGCGCGCCCAGCGGGCTGAGAGTTTGAATTCACAGGTCTTCGAAAGCGCGCCGGACGGCATTTGCATCGTCGGCAGAGATTATCGGTACCGACGCTCCAATCCGGTCTACGCGCGGCGATGGGGGATAGCGGTCGAGCAAATCGTCGGGACCCACGTCTCCGAACTTCTGGGACGGGATGCCTTCGACCGTACCATCAAGCCGAATCTGGATCGCTGTTTTGCGGGTGAGGAGGTCACATTCGAGTGGTTTTCCGAGTTTCGCGGCCGGCTCCACCTCGCGGTGAGCTACTCACCTCTCCGATCGGGATCAGAGGAAGTCGAAGCCGCGCTCGTGATCCAGCGCGACCTCACGGAGTACATGCGAGCCTCCGAAGCCTTGCGCGAGGCGCAGATGGAGCTCGCGCACGTCAACCGCGTCACGACGATGGGGCAACTGGCGGCGTCGATTGCCCATGAAATCAAGCAGCCGCTCACCGGGGTGGTCGCCAACGCCGATGCCGGCTTGCGCTGGCTGGCCCGCCAACCGCCCAATGTGAAGGAGGCTCAGGATGCTCTCGATTGTATCGTCAAGGACGGTCATCGAGCCGGCGACGTCATCAGCCGGATCGGCGCCCTCATCAAGAAGGCGCCCCCACAGAAGGAAGGCCTGGCGATCAACGAAGCAATCCTTGAGGTCATAGCACTGGCCCGCGGCGAAATGGTGAAGAACGTCGTCTCCGTTCAGACTCAACTCGCGGAGGGCTTGCCGCTCATTCAGGGAGATCGAGTCCAACTGCAACAAGTGATCCTCAACCTCATCGTGAACGCCGTCGACGCGATGAGCGGCGTCAGCGAGGGGGCGCGAGAGTTGTTCATCGGCACCGCGGACGATGCACAGAACGGCGTGCTTATCGAGGTGCGGGATTCGGGGCCGGGCCTGCCACCAGAAAGCTTAGACCGCGTGTTCGATGCGTTCTACACGACCAAGGCTGCCGGCATGGGTATGGGACTATCGATCTGCCGTTCGATCATCGAAGCTCACGGGGGACGGATTTGGGCCTCTCGCGCTGCCGGCGCGGGCGCAACCGTTCAGTTCACCCTGCCTGTAGGGTGAGCGCGGACCATTCCAAGCGATCCGCTGAAAAAGATAACGCGAACGCTTGGCCTATGCCGGCTCGAGGCCCTTGTCCGCGAGCAGAGGCCGCGATGCGCTGGCGACGAACTTCACCAGCGCCCGGGCGGCGTCCGGCTCCTTCGCCGCCGTTAGCACGCCCGCCGAAAACGTCGTGATCTTCTGCAGCGACGCCGGCAACGGGCCGACGATCTCGATGCCGGCGACCGGGAGGAGCTCGCTGATCTGCTGCACGCCGATCTCGGCCTCGCCGCGCGCCACCACCTCCCCCACCGGCGTCCCCGGATCCGGGGTCACGATCTTCGATTTCATCTCGTCGGCAATGCCCAGCCGCGCCAGCACGGTCGGAAAATAGATCCCGCTCATGCCGGTCCTGGAATGGGCGACGGACTTCGCCGCGATGAGCGCGCGCTTGAGCGCGTCCGGGGAGCCGATGTCGGGCTTGGGCTCCCCCTTGCGCACGGCGAGACCGATGCCGGAGCGGGCGAGATCGACACGGCTGCCGGCAACGACCTTGCCGTCCTTGATCAGGCCATCGATCGCCTCGGCGGTCAGGATGGCGAGGTCGCCGCCGGCGCCGGTTTCGAGCTCCTTCAGGAGGCCGTTCGCCGAGCCCCAGGTGATCACCACTTTGGTGCCGATGGTGCGCTCGAAATCGGGGGCCAGATCGAGCATCACGGTCTTCAGGCCGTTGGTGCAGAGCACTCGCATCGCAGCGTTCCTTTCGCGTTTCCCCAGCCACCTTAGAGCGAATTCACCGCGGCGGCCGCAGCCGATGACGCCCCCTCGTTGACGCCGGACGGGAGAAGATGCCACTTCTATGCCGCCAGCGGGAGAGCGACGCTGCGCATGCCGGGGGCGCGGCGCGCGGGCGGACAGGATGGAACCATGGACAGCGAAAGCGCACGCATGAGCTCGGCCGCCGAGGCGCGGTATCGGATCGACTATCCCAATTCCAAACCGCGCGTGGTCAAGGTGGTCGCGCTCGATGCCGCCAGCGAACACGTGGTCAAGCGCGTGGCGGAGCGGCAATGGCAGCGCGCCACGTTCTTCACCTCGATCAAGTTCGACGGCGCGCCGACGCAAGCCGATGAGCCCGATTCCGGGCGCGTGTCCGGCGTGCGCACCATGGAGTTACCGCGCTGGCCGCTCACGCCGCTCGCCAGCACAGCGGGCGGCGAGGGCTCGAAGATGCAGGCCTGGCTCAGCGATCTCGCCGGCCGCACCAAGGCGCTGGTGGAAGAAGTGGCGTCCGCCGACCTCGTGGTGATGGTGTCGAGCGCCGGCACCAGCGCGCAGGCCGCCGCCGTGATCGGCGAAGCCTGCGCCGTGCGCAAGGTCATGACCATGGCGCTGATCATCGGCAGCGAGGAGCGCTCCAACGACGAGCTGTCGAAGACCCTGGCAACCCTGCGGCCCTACGCCTCGATGCTCGTGATCGCCAGCGGCGACGAGTACATCGAGGAGATGCTGTCGGCACTGCGGGCGTGAGCGGCGCGCGCAAGATCATCATCGTCGGGGGTGGACCTGCGGGGGTGGCGGCGGCAATGGCCGCCAAGCAGCAGGACGCCGCGGCCGAGGTGGTGCTGCTCAACGACGAACATCACGAGCCCTACGAGAAGCCGCCGCTGTCGAAGGCGGTGCTCACGGGCAAGCTCGCGCCCCACGACACGCCGATCGCCGGCCCGAAAGGCATCGCCGCAACCGGCGTCGCGCTCAAGGGCGGCACGCGGGTGGCGGCGATCGATCGCGCGGCGCGGATGATCGTGACCGATGTCGGCGAGCGCGTCGGCTACGACGCGCTCGTGCTCGCCACCGGATCGATCAACCGGGTGCTGCCGATGTTCCCGGCCGGCCGCGCCGGCATCTATTACCTGCGCACCGAGGCGGAGGCGCGCGCGCTCAAGGATCACCTGCATCGAAGCCAGTCGTTGGTCGTCATCGGCGGCGGACTGATCGGGCTCGAGGTGGCGGCATCCGCCGCCGAACTCGGCGTCAAGACCACGGTCATCGAGGTCGCCCCGCGCATCCTCGCGCGCGTCTGCGACGAGGAGACCTCGGCGATCATCGCGCAGGCGCACCGCGCGCGCGGCGTCGATATCCGGGTCGGCACGGCGCCCGTGGCGCTGCGCGATCTGCCCGATGGCCGGCTCGCGGTCGAGACCCAATCGGGCGGCGCGATCGACGCCGATCTCATCGTGGTCGGGATCGGCGCCGCGCCCGACGATCGGCTGGCGAAGGCGGTGGGCCTCGACACGCAAGACGGGATCGTCGTCGACGATCACGGCCGCACATCCGATCCGGCGATCTTCGCGGCTGGCGACTGCACGCGCTTTCCCGGGCCGCACGGACCGGTGCGGCTGGAGAACTGGCGGCATGCGCAGGAGCACGGCGCCATCGCCGGCCGCAACGCCGCCGGCGGCGACGTCGCCTACAGCGTCGCGCCCTCGTTCTGGTCCGAGCAATACGACATGTACATCCAGGGCATGGGCTGGCCGATTGCGCAGCCGAGCGCGCGCGTGCGCCGGACGCTCAGCGCCGGCGGCACGATCCTGTTCGAGCTCGACGGGGCGCATCTCGTCTATGCGGCGGCGATCAACGCGCAACGCGACATCGCGATGGCGCGGCGGCTGATGGAGCGCAGGATCGCGCTCGATGCCAGTGAGCTCGCCGACGCGGGCAAACCGCTGGCGGCGATGCTCAAGGCGAAAGCGTGACCGGAGCCGTGTTGCCGGGCGCGCGCATGACAAGGAGGGGGTGAATGGCAAGCGAGACGAAGGAGCGTGTCGGCATTGTGGGGGTCGGGCGCATGGGGCTCGCCATGCTCAAGCACCTCGTCAAGCACGGCTACCCCGTGACCGCCTGCGATCTCGACGACAAGCAGCGGGCCAAGGCGCGCGAGGCCGGCGCCACGACGGTCAAGACTCCGGCCGAGGTGGCACGCGCCGCGGATTTCGTGATCATCGGCGTCGGCTATGACGACGAGGTCAACGCGGTCGTGCTCGGCGCCGACGGACTGCTCGCCGATCTCGCGCCGGGTTCGGTCATCGCGGTGTCATCGACCGCCAAGCCCGATACCGTCAAGGCGCTCGAACAACGCGCGCAGGCGCAGGGCGTGGGCGTGCTCGACGCACCGATCTGCCGCGGACGGTTCGCGGCGGACGAGGGAACGCTGCTGGCGCTGGTCGGCGGCAAGGCCGACGTGGTCGAGCGCGGGCGCGCGGTCTACGGCTGCTTCTGCTCGGACTACGCCCATCTCGGCGATGTCGGCCACGGCCAGGTCGGCAAGACCATGAACAACCTCTTGCTGTGGATCAACGCCGTGGGCCTGATCGAAGCCGGCCGGCTGGCGGAGTCCACCGGCATCGATCTCGCCAAGCTGCGCGCCGCGCTGCTGATGAGCTCGGGCGCGTCGGACGCGCTCAAGGAATGGGACATGATCTCGTTCACCTGGGCGCTCAAGGACATGCAGATCGTCGCCGATCTCACCGACAAGGCCGGGCTCTCGCTGCCGATCACCGGCGCGATCAAGGAGCTGGTCAAGGACGCGCGCCGCATCAAGGCGACCAACGCGCCGAAATGGACGGGACAAGCGCCGTAGATCGCGTCAGCGCGGCATCAGGACAAATCCATCGCCGAGACGCCGCCGTCGACGAACAGGTTGGCGCCATAGACGAACGAGGAATCCTCGCTCACCAGGAACAGCACCGCCTTGGCGGCCTCCTGCGGCTGGCCCGCACGCTTCGCCATGTTCGGCACCGGCCGCGACGGATCGAACTCGTCCTTGCCGACCGGCGAGCCGATCTTGTTCGGCACGATCGCGTTCACCCTGATCTTGTGCGGCGCCAGTTGGGCCGCCATCGCGCGCGTGAGATTGGCGACGCCGCCCTTGGCGGCGGAATAGGCGATCGCGCGGCTGCGCCCCATGAAGCCGGAGGTCGAGCCGACATTGACGATGCGGCCGCCGGTGCCCTGCGCCGCCATCTGCTGGCCGACGTGCTTGCCCATGAGAAACTGGCTCTTGAGCGTCACCGCCAGCACGCGGTCCCATTCATCCTCGGTGATGTCGAAGATGTGCTTGTTGTCGGAGATCGCGACATTGTTGACCAGGATATCGACACGCCCGAAGCGCGCGACCACGGCCTTGACCAGCGCCGCGACGTCACTCCCCCGCGAGACATCGGCCGCGAACAACTCGGCCTCGCCGCCGTCCTGCCTGATGGCGGCGGCGACCCGCTCGCCGCGCGGCTTGTCCATGTCGACGATCGCAACCTTGGCGCCCTCGGCGGCGAACAGCCGGGCGATTTCCTCGCCGATATTGCGGCCGGCGCCGGTGACGATCGCGACCTGATCCTTGAGCTTCATCGCTTCCCCCTTCGTCCCTGTCCCGCTGTCACTACATGTCCCCCGGGAGGGCGGCAACCAGTGCGGTGGGATTTGAAGTTCCTGCCGTTTTGGCCGCTTGTTCGTTGCGAACTTCGGAATCGGGACGCCCGTGCGGTCTCGCGGGATTGGTGCGAACGTGATAGGGAGAAATGCTCAGAACATGGATTTCACCGTGACCGCGCCGCTGAAGACCGTCGAAGGCTCCGATATCGCCGTCCTGATGGAGGACATCGGCCGGCAGGCGAAAAGCGCCGCGCGTGCGCTGGCGCTCGCACCCACGGCGCAGAAGAACGAGGCGCTCGCGGCGATGGCTACGGCGATCCGCGCGCGCAAGTCCGCCATCCTCGCAGCCAATGCGCAGGACCTGGCGGAAGCCAAGACCGCCGGCACCACATCGGCGTTTCTCGACCGCCTCGCGCTCGATGACAAGCGCGTGGCCGCGATGGCGGACGGGCTCGACGTGGTGCGCGCGCTCGCCGATCCGGTCGGCCTGGTGACGGAGCGCTGGACGCGGCCAAACGGCATGACCATCGAGCGCGTGCGGGTGCCGCTCGGCGTCGTCGGCATCATCTACGAAAGCCGCCCGAACGTCACCGCCGACGCGGCCGCGCTGTGCCTCAAGGCCGGCAACGCGGCGATCCTGCGCGGCGGTTCGGACAGCCACCGCTCGAACCGGGCCATCCACGCCGCGCTGATCGAGGGCATGCGCGCGGCCGCCCTGCCCGAAGCCGCCATCGCGCTGGTGCCGACGCGCGAGCGCGCCGCGGTCGGGATGATGCTGGCGGGCCTCGACGGCACGATCGACGTCATCGTGCCGCGCGGCGGCAAGAGCCTCGTGGCGCGCGTGCAGGCGGAGGCGCGGGTGCCGGTGTTCGCGCATCTCGAGGGCATCTGCCACGTCTACGTGGACAAAGCGGCCAAGCTCGAGATGGCCAGGACCATTCTGCTCAACGCCAAGATGCGACGCACCGGGGTCTGCGGCGCGGCCGAGACCCTGCTGGTCGACCGTGCGGCGGCGCCGACGCATCTCAAGCCGCTCGTTACGATGCTGCTCGATGCCGGCTGCGAGGTGCGCGGCGACCAGGAGACGCGCGCGGTCGACCCGCGCGTGAAGGCGGCCGGCGACGAAGACTGGTCGAGCGAATATCTCGACGCCGTCATCGCCGCCAAGGTCGTCGACGGCGTGGACGATGCGATCGGGCATATCGAGCGCTTCGGCTCGCACCACACCGACTCGATCGTGACCGAGGACGGCGCGGCGGCGGAGAAATTCCTGAACGAGGTCGATTCCGCCATCGTCCTGCACAACGCCTCGACCCAGTTCGCCGACGGCGGCGAGTTCGGCTTCGGCGCCGAGATCGGCATCGCCACCGGCCGCTTTCACGCGCGCGGGCCGGTCGGCGCCGAGCAGTTGACCACCTTTAAATACCGCGTGCGCGGTTCGGGGCAGATCAGGCCGTGAGCGTTCTGGGGGCGTCCCGGCCGAGCGGCCGACGCAAGCATATCCGCGCAGCCTGCCGCCGCACCGCTGCGCGCGGATCACGGCGCGTAGCGCGTGCTTCCGCGGCGGCGACGATTCCCGGTGTACGGGACGCGTGATGCCGTCGCCCCGCGTCTCGCTTCCGCCCCATGCCCCCGGCATGCGCATCGGCTTGTTCGGCGGCACGTTCGATCCGCCGCACGAGGCTCATCTCGGCGCCTGCCTGATCGCGATGAAGCGGCTCGATCTCGACCGGGTCTGGTGGCTGGTGACCCCGGGCAATCCGCTCAAGAACACGCGCGGTCTCGCCCCACTGGGGGAGCGCGTCCGAGCCGCCAGGGCACTCACGCACCATCCGCGCATCGACGTCACCGGCGTCGAGGCGCAGATCGGCACGCGTTACACCTACGAGACCATTGCCTATCTGCTCCGCCATTGTCCGGGCGTGCGCTTCGTCTGGATCATGGGGGCCGACAACCTGCGCAGTTTTCACCGCTGGCAGAAATGGCGGGGGATCGCCGCCATGGTGCCGATTGCGGTGATCGACCGTCTCGGACCGAGCCTCTACGCCAGCGCCAGCGCGGCGGGACAAGCGCTGGCACGCGCCCGCATCCCGGAGACGGCAGCGAAATCCCTGGCCGATCGCAAGCCGCCGGCGTGGGTTTACCTCCACGGCCTGAAGTCGCCGCTGTCGTCGACCGCGTTGCGCGCCGCCCGTCATAAAAGCGATGCCAAAACACCACAGGATGGGGATCGGGGAACAGCGACAGGTTGAAACTGTTACCCGGCCGTGCCTATCTTAGTGGTGCCCCTGCTTCGCGCGGGGCGGTGATGCAGCGAAAGGAAAGGAACCTGCCCAGACCTGCACTCTCTCGAGCCGGCGCCCGCCGCGCCGCCGAGCCCATCTCCAAGATGCGTCCCGACGCTGAGGAGATTTTACGCCTGGTCCTCACTGGCCTCGACGATATGAAGGCCGAGGACACCGTCACCATCGATCTCGCCGGCAAATCCACGATCGCCGACACCATGGTTGTGACCTCAGGCAGGTCCAGCCGTCATGTCGGCTCGGTCGCGGATCACGTGCTGGACGACCTGGCCAAGGCCGGCGTGCGCAACGCGCGGGTCGAAGGCATGCCGCACTGCGACTGGGTGCTGATCGACGCCGGTGACGTGATCGTCCATGTGTTCCGGCCGGAAGCCCGCGCCTTCTACAATCTGGAGAAGATGTGGGCGCCGGCCAGGCCGAGTGGACGCCGGGCGAGCTGAGACGCTCTGACGGTCCGTCAGAGCTCGTTCGTGGGGCGGCTTGAGCCGCCGCGCGTTCCATGCGTATCGTCGCGCATGCGTATCGTGTTGGCCGTCGTCGGCCGATTGAAGCAAGGTCCCGAACGCGAACTGGCGGAGCGCTATCGCAAGCGCGCGGTCGATGCCGGCCGCGCTGCGGGCTTGAGCACCTTCGATATCGTCGAGATCAAGGAGAGCCGCGCCGGCGATGCCGCCCGCCGCATGCTCGAAGAATTGATCGCCATCGCCAACGTCATCCCGGAGCGCGCGGTCACGGTGATCCTGGACGAGCGCGGCGAGAGCATGAACAGCGCTTCGTTCGCGGGCCGCCTGCAGGGCTGGCGAGCCCAGGACGCGCCCGCGGTCGCCTTCGTCATCGGCGCCGCCGACGGCCTCGCACCTGGCCTGCGGGAAAAAGCTGATCTCGCCATCGCCTTCGGCGCCGCCACCTGGCCGCACCAGCTCGTGCGGATCATGCTGCTGGAGCAGCTCTACCGCGCCGTGACCATCCTCGCCGGACATCCCTATCACCGGTCGTGATGGGCCCCGGCCGGCAAAACATAAACGCAGCGACCCACGCTCCCCTTATATTGCCCCAAGCGCTTATTGCCCTAGCAAGCGTTTATTGCCCTAAGCGGCCGGCCCGTCTTAATCCGGTACCAATCATGCTCTACTCGCCGTTGGAACCGTTTTTGCATAGAACGGGGTCGATGCAGGCCGTACCGCCTTCCTCCTTCTTGTTCCGCTCGATTGTCCTGGCAACGCTGGGACTTTTGCCGCTCGGGCTGATGGCCGCGTCGGCCCAGACCTCGCGGACCCGCCCGCCGGCTCCCGCCGACGCCAATCGCCCGGCCAGCCCGCCCGCAAGTCTCGACATGCTCAAGGAGCGCGACGAGGAGCTCGAAAAGCTTCGCGCCGAGCAACGCCGGATTCTCGAGAACGAAGCCAAGCTCAAGCGCGAGATCGAGTCGATCGGGGACGACCGGCGAAAATTCAATCAGCAGATCATCGAGACCGCCGCCCGCGTCGTCGACGTGGAGGAGCGCGCGGCGCGGACGCAGGAGCGCCTCGATGTGCTCGACGACAAGGAGCAGGCGCTGCGGAGTTCCTTGCAGGAACGGCGGGGCCTGATCGCGGAGGTGCTGGCGGCGCTGCAGCGGATCGGCCGGCAGACCCCGCCGGCGCTTATGATCCGGGCCGAGGACGCGCTGCAGTCGGTGCGCTCGGCCATGATGCTGGGGGCGGTATTGCCCGAAATGCGCCATCAGGCCGAAGTGCTGGCGACCGATCTTGCCGAGCTGGTGCGCCTGCGCACCCAGATCGCCGACGAGCGCAGCCGGCTCGCGCGCGACCTGCTGGTGCTCGTGGACGAGCGCCAACGCCTCTCCCTGTTCATCGATGAACGCCAAAAGCGGCTGGCGGAGGCGGAACGGACGCTCGGCGAGGAGCGCCAGCACGCCGCCGCCCTGGCGGTCCAGGCCGAGAATCTCAATCAACTTATCGTCAAGCTCGAGCAGGGTCTCGACAGCGCGGCGCGTTCGGCGCGGGCCGCGGCGCGCTCGGGCGACGACAAGAAGGGGGCGAGCGCGAGGCCCGATTTCGCCGCACTCAAGGATCCCGGGCGGCTCAGTCCTGCCATTTCCTTCGCTTCGGCCAAGGGAATGCTGCCGCTTCCGGTCAATGGGGCGAAAATACGCGAATTCGGCGCCCCGGACGGCCTCGGAGGCACGGAAAAGGGCGTATCCATCGCCGCCCGGCCCGAGGGACAAATCACGGCCCCGTGCGACGGATGGGTGGTATATGCCGGACCCTTCCGCAATTATGGCCAACTCTTGATCCTTAATGCCGGCGGCGGATATCATGTGTTGCTCGCTGGGATGGAACGGATATCTGTCGACCTGGGGCAGTTCGTGGTGACGGGCGAGCCCGTTGCGGTGATGGGCAGCGGAGCCCACCTCACTGCTGATAAAGCGGGCGGGACAAGCCAACCCGTGCTGTACGTGGAGTTCCGTAAGGACGGGATACCCGTCGATCCAGGCCCATGGTGGGCCGCAAACGAAGGCCAGAAGGTTCGCGGATGATGCGCAAGACTCCCCTGATACTCCTCGGTGCGGCGGCCGGCGTAGCCGTGACGCTGATCGCAACCCAGCCCCGCATCGTGTTTGATGGCGCGCGCGCGCAAGCGGCAGCCGCGGACACCTATCGGCAGCTCAGCCTGTTCGGAGACGTATTCGAACGGGTGCGCGCCGACTATGTGGAAAAGCCCGACGACAGCAAGCTGATCGAATCAGCGATCAACGGCATGCTGGCCGGGCTCGATCCGCATTCGAGCTACATGGACTCCAAGAGCTTCCGCGACATGCAGGTGCAGACCCGCGGCGAGTTCGGCGGCCTCGGGATCGAGGTCACCATGGAGGACGGCCTGATCAAGGTCGTGGCGCCGATCGACGAGACCCCGGCGGCCAAGGCCGGGATCATGGCCAACGACATCATCACCCATCTCGACGACGAGCCGGTGCAGGGGCTGACCCTCAACCAGGCGGTCGAGAAGATGCGCGGCCCGGTGAACACCAAGATCAAGCTCAAGGTCATGCGCAAGGGCCAGGACAAGCCGGTCGAGGTGGCGATCACGCGTGACGTCATCCGCGTGCGCTCGGTGCGCTCGCGGCTCGAAGACGATGTCGGCTTCATCCGCGTCACCCAGTTCAACGAGCAGACCACCGAGGGCCTGAAGAAGGCCATCGCCGATCTCTCGGCCCAGGCCGGTGACAAGCTCAAGGGCTTCATCATCGACCTGCGCAACAATCCCGGCGGATTGCTCGACCAGGCCATCTCGGTGTCCGATGCGTTCCTGGAGAAGGGCGAGATCGTTTCGACGCGCGGCCGCAATGCCGAAGAGACCCAGCGGTTCAATTCGCGCGCCGGCGACCTCACCAAGAACAAGCCGGTCATCATCCTGATCAACGGCGGCTCGGCCTCGGCGTCCGAGATCGTCGCAGGTGCGCTGCAGGATCATCGCCGCGCGACCGTCATCGGCACGCGGTCGTTCGGCAAGGGCTCGGTGCAGACCATCATCCCGCTCGGCTCCGGCAACGGTGCGCTGCGGCTGACCACCGCGCGCTACTTCACGCCGTCCGGACGTTCGATCCAGGCCAAGGGCATCTCGCCCGACATCGAGGTCCTGCAGGAGATCCCGGAAGAGCTCAAGGCGCGCACCGATACGCGCGGCGAGGCTTCGCTGCGCGGACATCTCAAGGCCGAAGGCGACGAGGCCACCGGCTCGCAGTCCTACATCCCGCCGGATCCGAAGGACGACAAGGCGCTCCACACCGCGCTCGATCTCATCCGCGGCGTCCAGAAGAACTCGGCCTATCCGCCCAATCCGAAGACGGCCGTGCCGAACTAGGACCAGGCGACCGACCAACACTACACACGGGGCGGCCTCGCGGCCGCCCCGTTGCTTTTGCGGCGCCGCTTGCACACTCCCAGTGCGGATAAGTCTTAACGAGTCCCAGCCCGCGGATTGTCATCCGCCCGAAACGGACGGCCAGCCACAAGGCTCTCGATTCAAGCCGGTGCAGCGGCTATGCATGCGGCCGTCGCAGCACCCCTTCCCCAGCCGGAATGATCGGCATGCCCGCTTTCGAATCGCTCCCCTACCGGCCCTGCGTGGGCCTCGCGGTATTCAACCGCGACGGGCTTGTCTTCATCGGCCGCCGCATCAACGGGCCCGAACATGTCGACCCGGTTCATGTGTGGCAGATGCCGCAAGGCGGCATCGATGCCGGTGAGGAGCCGTGGCCGGCAGCCAAGCGTGAGCTCTATGAGGAGACCAACATCCGCTCGGTCGAGAAGCTCGGCAGCAGCAAGGAGTGGCTCTGCTACGACATCCCGCCCGAGATCGCCGGCCAGGCCTGGAACGGCAAGTATCGCGGCCAATGCCAGCAATGGTACGCGCTGCGCTTCACCGGCAAGGACAGCGAGATCGACATCGCGCATCCCGCCGGAGGCCACAAGCCGGAATTCGTGGAGTGGCGGTGGGAGCCGCTGCGGAATCTCCCCGACCTGGTCGTGCCGTTCAAGCGCGCGGTTTACGAACAGGTGGTGAAGGAGTTCGCGACGTTCGCGAAGAGGTAGACAGGTCGCGTGTCCCGGACGAGCGACCCCGGACTTGATCCGGGGGAGCGAAGATCCGCGACCTAGGGCGGCAAGACGGTCTCAACGGTTACGGATATTGCGCTTCGCGATTCTTGCGCTGGGTCCACGCAAGTCGGGTTTATCCGACTTGCGCACATTCCCGCGCCGATCTCGGGCAGGCCCGAGATCGGTGTCTCGTTCCGCTCGCGCAAGAGCGCTCGCTGCACTCGCCCGGGACAAGAGCGCTACTGCAACTCGGCCTGCAGCGCCTTCAACTGATCGAGCTTGTGGGAAAGCTTGTCGCGCCGCCAATCGTCGGTGGCTGCAGCGGCGTCTTTCTCGGTGTCCTTGATCACGCCGGCGAGCAGCGCCGGGTCGAACTCGTCCTGCGGCACGGCCATGTCCGCGAGCACGGTCAGGCCGGCGGGACTGACCTCGGCAAAGCCGCCGTTCACCACCACCCGCAAGTCGCCGCCGTCGCGATAGACGACGAGGATTCCCGGCCGCAACGTGGTGACGATCGGCGCGTGGCCAGCCAGCACGCCGAAGTCGCCTTCGTTGCCTGGCACGTCGACCTGAGTGACCTCTCCGGAGAACAACAGCTTCTCCGGCGAAACGAGATCGAATTGAAACGTGGCCATTTACGCCGCTTCCGCCGCGAGCTTCTTGCCCTTCTCCACGGCCTGCTCGATGGTTCCGACCATGTAGAAGGCTGCCTCCGGCAGGTGGTCGTACTTGCCTTCGCACAGCCCCTTGAAGCCGCGGATGGTATCGGCGAGATCGACGAATACTCCCGGCGTGCCGGTGAACACCTCGGCGACGTGGAAGGGCTGCGACAGATAACGCTCGATCTTGCGCGCGCGCGCGACCGTGAGCTTGTCCTCTTCCGACAGCTCGTCCATGCCGAGAATGGCGATGATGTCCTGCAGCGCCTTGTAGCGTTGCAGGATCTGCTGCACCTGGCGCGCGACGGCATAGTGCTCCTCGCCGACGATCATCGGCGAGAGCATGCGCGAGGTCGAGTCGAGCGGATCGACCGCCGGATAGATGCCCTTCTCCGCGATCGAGCGCGACAGCACCGTGGTGGCGTCAAGATGCGCGAACGAAGTCGCCGGCGCCGGGTCGGTGAGATCGTCGGCCGGCACGTAGATCGCCTGCACCGAGGTGATCGAGCCCTTGGTGGTGGTCGTGATGCGCTCCTGCAGCGCGCCCATGTCGGTCGCGAGCGTCGGCTGATAGCCCACCGCGGAAGGAATGCGGCCGAGCAGCGCCGACACTTCCGAGCCGGCCTGCGTGAAACGGAAGATGTTGTCCACGAAGAACAGCACGTCCTGGCCCTGATCGCGGAAGTATTCGGCGACGGTGAGGCCGGACAGGCCGACGCGGGCACGCGCGCCCGGCGGCTCGTTCATCTGGCCGTAGACCAGCGCGCATTTCGACCCGGCGGCCGAGCCGTTGTTCTTGCGCGGGTCCTTGTTCACGCCGGACTCGATGAACTCGTAATAGAGGTCGTTGCCCTCGCGCGTGCGCTCGCCGACCCCGGCGAACACCGAGTAGCCGCCGTGCGCCTTGGCGATGTTGTTGATGAGCTCCTGGATGATCACGGTCTTGCCGACGCCGGCGCCGCCGAACAGGCCGACCTTGCCGCCCTTGGCGTAGGGCGCGAGCAGGTCAACGACCTTGATCCCGGTAATAAGGATCTCCAATTCCGTCGCCTGCTCGGTATAGAGCGGCGCGGGCTGGTGGATCGGGCGGCGCTCCTGATACGGCACCGGGCCGGCCTCGTCGACCGGATCGCCCACCACGTTCATGATGCGGCCGAGCGTACCGTCGCCGACCGGCACCGCGATCGGCTGGCCGGTGTCGGAGACCGGCTGGCCGCGCACCAGGCCTTCGCTGGTATCCATGGCGACCGTGCGCACGGTCGATTCGCCGAGATGCTGGGCGACTTCGAGCACCAGGCGCTGACCCTGGTTCTCCGTTTCCAGCGCGTTGAGAATCGCGGGCAGGTGTCCTTCGAACTGCACGTCGACGACGGCGCCGATGACCTGGGTGATGTGTCCGGTGGGATTGGCCATGGAATGTCCTTGTTAACGCGCCGCCTCGGCGCCGGAGATGATCTCGATCAGCTCCTTGGTGATCATCGCCTGGCGGGTACGGTTGTAGGTCAGCGTCTGCTTGCGAATCATTTCCCCGGCGTTGCGCGTGGCATTGTCCATCGCCGTCATCTGGGCGCCGTAGAACGACGCGGAGTTCTCCAGCAACGCGCGGAAAATCTGCACCGAGATGTTGCGCGGCAGAAGCTCGGTGAGGATTTCATCCTCGTCGGGCTCGTATTCATAGATCGCGCCGGTGTCGTTGCCGGCTTCGCCCTCGAACACCGGCGGAATGATCTGCTGCGCGGTCGGGATCTGCGCGATCACCGATTTGAAGCGCGAAAAGAACAGGGTGCAAACGTCGAACGCGCCTTCCTCGTAGAGCTTCACGATCCGGTCGCCGATCCCTTCCGCGTTCTCGAAGCCGAGCGAGCGGACCGCGCGCAACTCGACGTGCTCGATGATGTGCTTCTGGTAGAGGCGGCGGAGTTGCTCGTAACCCTTGCGGCCGACGCAGAAGAACTTCACCTCCTTGCCTTCGGCCATCAACGCATTGGCGCGCTCGCGCGCGAGCCGCACGATCGCCGAGTTGAAGGGCCCGCACAGCCCGCGCTCGGCGGTGCAGACCAGAAGCAGATGCACCTGCTCGTTGCCGGTTCCCGCGAGCAGCCGCGGCGCCGAGCCGAGGTCGCCCACCGCTCCGGCGATGCTGCCGAGCACCTTGCCCATGCGCTCGGCATAGGGACGCGCAGCCTCGGCCGCCGCCTGCGCGCGCCGCAGCTTGGAGGCCGCCACCATCTGCATCGCCTTGGTGATCTTCTGCGTCGCCTTGGTGGCGGCGATGCGCACGCGCATGTCCTTGAGGCTGGCCATAGGTCTCGATCTATCCGCTTGTCGAGGTGCGGCTCGTCATCACCGAAAATCGCTTACGCAAATGTCTTCGCATACGCGTCGACCGCAGCCTTGAGCTTGGCAGCGGTGGCGTCGTCGAGGTCTTTGCTATCGCGGATGGTGTCGAGGAGGCCCTGGTGCTGGGTACGCATCAACACCAGCAAGCCATCCTCGAACGCGCGCACCCGATTGACCGGGATCGCGTCGAGGTAGCCGTTGACGCCGGCATAAATGGTGACGACCTGCTCTTCCATCTTCAGCGGGGAGAACTGCGGCTGCTTGAGCAGCTCGGTCAGCCGCGCCCCGCGGGCGAGCAGGCGCTGGGTGGTGGCATCGAGGTCGGAACCGAACTGCGCGAAGGCCGCCATTTCGCGGTACTGGGCGAGCTCGCCCTTGATGCGGCCGGCGACCTTCTTCATCGCCTTGGTCTGGGCGGCCGAGCCGACGCGCGACACCGACAGGCCGACGTTCACCGCTGGGCGGATGCCCTGGTAGAACAGGTCGGTTTCCAGGAAGATCTGACCGTCGGTGATCGAGATGACGTTGGTCGGAATATAGGCGGACACGTCGTTCGCCTGGGTCTCGATCACGGGCAGCGCAGTGAGCGAGCCGCCCTTGTTGGCGTCGTTCATCTTCGCGGCGCGCTCGAGCAGCCGCGAGTGCAGATAGAACACGTCGCCGGGATAGGCTTCGCGGCCGGGCGGGCGGCGCAGCAGCAGCGACATTTGGCGATAGGCGACGGCCTGTTTGGAGAGATCGTCGTAGATGATCACGGCGTGCATGCCGTTGTCGCGGAAATATTCTCCCATGGTGCAGCCGGAAAACGGCGCGATATACTGCATGGGCGCGGGATCGGACGCGGTCGCCGCCACTATGATCGAATAATCGAGCGCGCCGTTCTCCTCCAGCACCTTGGCGAACTGGACGACGGTGGAGCGCTTCTGCCCGACTGCGACATAGACGCAGTAGAGCTTCATCTTCTCATCGCCAGTGGCGTTGACCGCCTTCTGGTTCAGAATGGTGTCGAGCGCAATCGCGGTCTTGCCGGTCTGGCGGTCGCCGATGATCAGCTCGCGCTGGCCGCGGCCGATCGGAATAAGCGCATCGATCGCCTTGAGCCCGGTGGCCATCGGCTCGTGCACGGATTTGCGCGGGATAATGCCCGGCGCCTTGACGTCCACGCGCTTGCGCTCGGCTGCCTCGATCGGACCCTTGCCGTCGATGGGATTGCCGAGCGCGTCCACAACGCGCCCGAGCAGGCCTTTGCCGACCGGCACGTCCACGATGGCGCGGGTGCGCTTGACGGTCTGCCCTTCCTTGATCTCACGGTCCTCGCCGAAGATCACGATGCCGACGTTGTCGGTCTCGAGATTGAGCGCCATGCCGCGCACGCCGTTCTCGAACTCGACCATCTCGCCGGCCTGCACGTTGTCGAGGCCGTAGACACGGGCGATACCGTCGCCGACCGAGAGCACCTGGCCGACCTCGGAGACCTCCGCCTCCTGACCGAAATTCTTGATCTGCTCTTTCAGGATGGCCGAAATTTCGGCGGGACGGATGTCCATCAGCGGGCCTCTTTCATCGCTAATTTGATCGCATTGAGCTTGGTGCGCAGCGAACTGTCGACCATGCGGGAGCCGAGCTTGACCACGAGGCCGCCGATGATCGAAGGGTCGACCTTTACGTCCATCTGGACGTGCTTCTTGGTCATGGCCGTGATCGTATCCTTGATCGCGGCGAGGTGCGCCTCGCTCGGCTTCTCAGCCACGGTCACCTCGGCAGTGACCTCGCCCTTGTGCTTGGCAACCAGCGCCCGGTAGGCCTTCACCATGTCGCGCGCGGCGAACAGCCGCCGGTTGGTCGCGACCAGTTTGAGGAAATTGGCCGCGATCCCGTCGATGCCCACCTTGTCCAGCACGCCGGAGAGGGCGCGTTTCTGCTCGTCGGCCGAAAGGACGGGACTTCTCAGCAGCCGCGCCAGGTCGGCGATTTCCGCCACCATCGCGTCAAACCGCTCGAGATTCACCTTCACCGTGTCGATGGCATTCTGCTCGCGCGCAAGCTCGAACAACGCGGTCGCGTAGCGGCCCGCCATGCCGGAAACGATTGCCCCTTCGTCTGCCACCGCGCCCTGCTCTTTCGGCAATTCCGCAGGCTCGGCACTGCCGCGACGGTGGGCGCCAAGCCATTGAAATTCAATGGAACTTCGTGTCTCGTGGAGGACGCCGGCGCGCCCCAATAAAGCCCACGAAAATCGCGCGGTTGCGTAACACACCGCAAACTGCGGTGCAACACGACGAAATGTCCGGCAGGCCCGGCGTTCCTGCCGGCCGCGCCTGCCTGCGCCGCGGCCCTCACGGTGCTACACAAGCCTGCGCCCGCCCCCTCCCCAAGCCCCCCTTCTGGAAGCCGCTACCGTGCCACCCTCCCCGCAGCATGCTGCCGATACCACGGCCCGCCTCCTGCTGGTCGGGGTCAGCCTAGCGTGGGGACTGAGCTGGGTGGCGATGAAGATCGCGCTCGACGAAATACCGCCGTTCAGCATGCGCACCGGCACCTCCGGGCTCGCCACCATCACGCTGTTCGCGCTCGCCTTTGTGCAGCATCGCCGGGTCCGGATTCCAACCACGGCCGCGCGCGTGCATCTGGTCGTCGCCGGCATTCTGAACGTGGCCTGCTTCACGCTGTTCACGGCCTTCGCGCAGCTGGCGACCGCCACCTCGCGGGTGGCGGTGCTCACCTACACGATGCCGATCTGGGCGGCGTTGCTGGCGTATCCGATCCTGGGGGAACGGTTGAACGTCGTCCGGGCGAGCGCGCTCCTGCTGTGTGCCGCCGGACTGGCGGTGCTGGTCTATCCCCTGCTCGGATCGGATGATCTGGTCGGGCTCGCGCTGGCGCTCGCGACGGCGGTGACCTGGGCCGCCGGCACGGTCTATCTGAAATGGGCGCGGATCGACGCCGACCCGATCGCGATCGCGGCGTGGCAGGTGCTCGTCGCACTCGTGATCACCGTCGGGTGCCTGCTGGTGTTCGAAGGATCGCCGCATTGGTGGCCGGTGCATCCGCGCTCCCTGTGGGCATTGATCTTTGCCGGCATGATCGGGTCCGCGTTCGCCTACCTGCTGTGGTTCGAGATCGTGCGGCGGCTGCCGGCAACCACGGCCTCGCTCGGCGTGCTGAGCGCTCCGGCGGTGGGGGTCATCGCCTCCATGCTGGTGCTGGGAGAACGGCCGAGCATCCACGATATCATCGGCTTCGTGCTGATCCTGGCCGCCGCCGCCTGCGTGCTGCTCGCGCCCACCACCCGTTCACCCGAAGCCGCGCCGATCGAGCAATGATCAGCGCATCGCCTGTTCCTGGAGGTCCGTCATGGCGTGGATCTATCTGACCGTCGCTGGCTTGTTCGAGATCGGGTGGGCGATCGGGCTGAAATACACCGATGGCTTCACGCGGCTCCTGCCGTCGCTGTGGACCCTCGCCAGCATGATCCTCAGCATCGTCCTGCTCGGACTGGCGCTGCGCACGCTGCCGGTCGGGACCGCCTACGCGGTATGGACCGGGATCGGCGCGGTCGGGACCGCCGCGCTCGGCATCTATCTGTTCGCGGAGCCGGCAACCGTGGCGCGGCTGTTGTGCATCGGACTGATCCTGTCCGGTATTGTCGGCCTCAAGCTGGTGACCTGAACCGCGCACAGGGGCGCCGCGCGGACCGCGCCTCGTTGATCCCGACAGCGAAGAAGACACGCAGCAGCGTCGACGTGTACGCCCGCGCCGCCACGTGTTCCTCTCGTCGCTACGACATCGATCACCGCACCGCGACCGGCGCCACGGTGGACCCGGTGCCGCCCTCGATCTTCAACGGCTGCACGATGAGCGCGAACTCGGACACGCCTTTCGCCGCCAATTCGTCGAGCTTGAGATTCTCCAGCAGGTGAACGCCGTTCACGACCAGCGCGATCTGGTGCACGGGAAGCGAGATCAGCTTGTCGGGATTGGGCGCGACCTCGACCGGCCAGTTGTCGGAGCCGAGCAGCATGGGATCCTTGGCGATCAGCCACTCCGCGGCCTTGACGCCGATGCCCGGGCACGACTTGACGTAGCGGGCATTGTCCTTCGCCCAGAGCTTGCCCCAACCGGTGTTGATGAGGATGGCATCGCCAGGCTGCAGCGTCACATTCTGCTTCTTGAGCGCGCCCTCCAGGTCCTCGACCGTAATCTCGTAGTTGTCGCCGAGCGTCTCGACGCCCTTGAACCCGGCGACGTCGATCAGCACGCCGCGCGTGATCAGCGCGCCGACATTATGCACACCGAGCTTGGTGAAGCCCGAGCGGGTCGCGTTCTCCGCCACCTTGAAGCAATTGTACCAGCTGTTCTCGTGGGTCTGGTGCGCGAAGCCGTCGAACTGCGTCCCGACCTGTCCGATCTCGGACACGACGAGTTCCTCGTTGCTGCCGCGCCGATTGGAGAAGTCGTTCATGAACGTACGCTTGACGTGCACGTCGAAGCGCCGGGTGCCGAAGAACGGCATGCTCGCACCGAGCACCTGTCCGAGCTCGATGACCTCGCCGGTCTTGATCAGCTTGACCGCGTTGAGCACGGCCTGCGGCTTCATGTGGTTGGCCGAACCGCGCTCGTCGCCCGCGCCCCATTTCGACGGGCAGCGCGCGCTTTCCGGCGGCGGCGTCCAACTCGGCCCTTGAGCGAGGGCCGCCGTGCCGGCCATGAGCGTGGCCCCTAGCACAGCGCCGAATGCGATGCGTTGCATGGTGTCCTCCCGATGGTCTTGTTGGTCCGGACGCGGTCCGGGCCTCATCAGGATGCGCTCCGGCGCCGTGCCGTTCAAGCACCGGCTGTAGCGACCATGACCGGCACGCTCGGCCGGCCCCGGTCCGCGCGCGATGGGGCCTCGCCCCGGCGGCTGCGGCTAGAGAAAGCTCTGCGGGTCGACGTCCACGTCGAGCTTGATATTGCCCGTAGGCTTGGGGGCGGCGGCAAGCCAGTCCCGCAGATAGCCGGAGAGATCGAAGGCACGCGGAGACTTCACCAGCAGGCGGAACCGGTAGCGTCCGCGCACGACGGCGAGCGGCGCTTCCGCCGGTCCCAGCACGCGCACCTCGTCGGCGAACGGTGAAGCAGCGGCGAGCCGGCGTGCATAGGACTCGGCGGTGGGGCGCTCACCGGCCGAGATCAGCAGGCCCGCGAGGCGGCCGAAAGGCGGATAGTGTGTCTTTTCGCGGAGCTCAATCTCGCTCGTGTAGAAGGCGTCACGATCGGCGGCCACCAACGCCCGCATGACCGGATGCTCGGGCTGATGCGTCTGCAGGTAGCCGACGCCGCGGCCCTCCTCGCGGCCAGCGCGGCCGGTGACCTGATGCAGCAATTGGAACGTGCGCTCGGCCGCGCGCGGGTCGCCGTTCGCCAGACCGAGGTCGGCGTCGATGACGCCCACGAGATTGAGCTTCGGAAAGTGATGCCCCTTGGCGACGAGCTGCGTCCCGATCACGATGTCGAACCGCCCTTGCGCGATGTCGTCCAGCTCCTCGCGCAGGCGCTCGACCGATTCGACGAGATCGCTGGACAACACCAGGATGCGGCTTGAAGGAAACAGCTCCGCCGCTTCCTGCTCCAGCCGTTCGACTCCCGGACCGACGGCGACGAACGAGTCGGTCGCCTGGCATTGCAGGCATTGCGCCGGCGGCGGCATCGAGAAACCGCAATGGTGGCAGACCAGCCGGCGGCGGAAGCGGTGATCGACCAGCCAGGCGTCGCAGTTCGGACATGCGAGCCGGAACCCGCATTGGCGGCAAAGGGTGAGCGGCGCATAGCCACGACGATTGAGGAACAGAAGCGCCTGCTCGCCGCGGCCGAGCGCAGTCCGCACCGCCTCGGCGAGCCGCGGCGCGATGAAGCGGCCGCGCGGCGGACCTTCGGCGCGCAAGTCGATCGCCTCGATGGCGGGAAGATGCTGACTGCCGAACCGCTCGGGCAGATGCAGGCGGGCATAGCGGCCGCGCCGTGCGTTGACCTCGGTCTCGACCGAGGGTGTCGCCGATGCCAGCACGATCGGGATTTCGGCTCCGCGCGCGCGTACCACCGCCATATCGCGGGCGTGATAGCGCGCGCCGTCTTCCTGCTTGTAGGCGGGATCATGCTCCTCATCGACCACGATCAATCCGAGATCGCTGTACGGCAGGAACAGCGCCGAGCGCGCGCCGACGACGACGCTCACGTCGCCGGTGGCGACGGCGGTCCAGGTGCGCGCGCGCAAGCGTTGAGACAGCTGCGAGTGCCACTCCGCCGGGCGCACGCCGAAGCGCTCGGCGAAACGGTCGAGAAACTGCGTGGTCAAGGCGATCTCGGGCACGAGCACCAGCGCTTGCCGCCCGCGACGGATGATCTCGCTGACCGCCTCGAAATAAACCTGGGTCTTGCCCGAGCCGGTAACGCCGTCGAGCAAAGTGACACCGAAGCCGCCCTTGGCCACGCTCGCGCGCAGCGCATCCGCCGCCTCGCGCTGCGCCGGCATGAAGTCGGGGGGCGAAAAATCCGGATCGGGCGAGCGCGCCACCGGCTCCGGCGGCAAGACCAGGCTTTCCAGGGTTCCTTCATCGACCAGGCCGTCGATGACCCCCGGCGAGACGCCCGCCCCTTCGGCGACATCGCTCTTGGCGCGCGCCAGACCATCGGCGAGCAACGCGAGCGCGCGGTCACGCGCCGCCGTCATCCGCTTCGGCGCGGAACCGGCGAGGCGCACGCCGACGCGCTCACGCGCGGGGCCCAGGTGCTCGCCCATGCGCAATGCCATGCGCAGCACCGTGCCGCGGGCGGTGAGCGTGTAGCCGGAGACCCAGTCGATGAACGTGCGCAGCTCCGGCTTGAGCGGCGGCAGATCGAGCTTCTCCTCGACGTCCTTCATGCGGTTGTCGAGACGAGGATTGGGATTGGCGTTCGCCGCCCAGACAACTCCGGTCGCCACGCGCGCCCCGAGCTGGACGCTCACGAGGTCGCCGGGCGCCAGCGTGAGCTCGTCCGGCACCCGGTAGGAATAGGCCTGATCGAGGGCGACCGGGAGCAGGACATCGACGACGCGTCTGGCCATAGGGCAATCGGGCCGGTTGCAAGCGATTTAAGAATGCGTGAAGGAAGGGGAGAGATATATAGTGCCATGTCAAGCGCAACACCCGCTCCCGACCTCATTCCAGCGGCCCCCGATGTCGCGCGCGAAATGGCGCAATGGCTCTCATATCTGGCAGCCGAACGGCGGATGTCGCCGAAAACGGTGGAGGCCTACGAGCGCGATCTGCGCCAGTTCCTCGGCTTCCTGTCCGGCCATCTCGACGGCAGAGTGACGCTGTCGGCGCTGGCGCGCCTTGCGCCGCTCGACGTGCGCGCCTTTCTCGCCGCACGACGCGCCGACGGCATCGGCAGCCGTTCGCTGATGCGCATGCTGGCGGGCGTGCGTTCCTTCGCGCGCTTCCTCGAGCGCAACGGCAAGGGCAAGGTGGGCGCGCTTGCCGCCGTGCGCACGCCCAAGACCGGGAAGACACTGCCGAAGCCGCTCGCGATCGCGGTCGCCAAGCGCATGGCCGACACCGATTTGCGCGCCGGCGAGGAGCGCGATCCCTGGATTCTCGCCCGCGATGCCGCGGTGCTCGCATTGCTCTACGGCTCGGGCCTGCGCATCTCCGAGGCGCTGGGCCTCAAGCGCGGCGACATTCCCGCACCCGGACGGGGCGACGTCATCACCGTCACCGGGAAGGGCAACAAGGCGCGCATGGTGCCGGTGCTGGCCAAGGTCGCCGAGCTCGCGGCGGACTACATCGCGCTCTGCCCGCATCAGCTTCCGACCGACGGTCCCTTGTTCGTGGGCGCCAAAGGCGGCCCGCTCTCGCCGCGCATCATCCAGCTGGCGATGGCGCGGCTGCGCGGAGCGCTCGGCCTGCCCGAAAGCGCTACACCGCACGCGCTGCGCCATTCCTTCGCAACGCACCTGCTGGCGCGCGGCGGTGACTTGCGTGCGATCCAGGAACTGCTCGGGCACGCCTCGCTTTCAACGACACAGATCTACACCGCCGTCGATACCGAACGGCTGCTGGAAGTCTATCGCAGCGCCCATCCGCGGGCCTGACCGCTCGCAATTGCGCGCACACCCGTTGCAGGACGGCGATGACATGCTAGCTTCCCGGCTTCGTTCCGGAGAGGCCACATGCGGCCACTGCGCATTCTTGCTGTTGCCGTCACGCTCGCGGTGGCAAATTGTCTGCCTGGCGCGCTGCGCGCGCAGGAGCAACAACCTTCATCCGAAAGCATGGCGGCGGCACAGGCCCTGTTCGCGCTGCTGTTCACCCACGGCTTTGCCACACTCAACGCGCAGGCCGTGGAGGCCGCCTGGCCCGGCATTGAAAGCGCCTTGCGCACGCAACGGCCGAATATCGACCCAGCAACGCTCGCCGACCTGCGCCGGGAATTCGAGCGCATCCGCCTCGCGCGGCTGTCCGAGGTCGTGAAGGATATTCCGGCCATCTATGCGCGCCATCTCAACGCCGAGGACATGCGCGTACTGGCCGCCTTCTATGGCACCGCGACCGGAACGAAGATGTTGCAGGCGATGCCAAAGGTCCTGCCGGAAGCATTCGCCAGCGTGCTGCCGCGCATGCAGCCCATGATGGCGGAGACGCAGGATTCCTTCCTCAAGCTCCTGCGCGAGCGCGGCCTGCTCAACTGACGGCGAAGCCGTCGCGCCAACTTCGGCGTGCGCTTTGATAATTTACCTGACTGCCGGCGCGAGGCAGACACGGCGAACGCTGCCTCGTCTGTTTCCCCCTTGCACAAGCGAACCAGTTCGATACATCGTCGTCGAACGAAGCACGGAGGGCGACATGAGTCATGGCGTGCACGCGGTCCAGCATGAGGTCGAGCATCACATCGAGCATGAGGAGCACGGGCATGGTGGCGGCGGCGGGAAAAGACTGACTGGCGGACAGCTTCAACAAGAAGATCGCGCTGCTGATCGCGGTGATTGCGCTTTTCCTGGCGTTCGCCGAAACCCTGGGCAAGAGCTCGCAAACAGAGGGGATTTCGCTCAACATCAAGGCCTCCGACACCTGGAATTTCTTCCAGGCCAAGACGATCCGGCAGACCACGCTCCGCACCGCCGCCCAGGCGGTGACGGTCGAGGCCGGCGTGATTGCCGACGAAGCAAGAAAAGCGGCGCTGCTCAAGCAGGCCGACGACTGGATGAAGACCGTGGCACGCTACGAATCGGACCCGGCGGAAAAGGACGGCCGCAAGGAGTTGCGCGCGCTGGCGGAAAAGTACGAGCACGCCCGCGACACCCATCTCTCGCGCTATCATCACTACGAATTCGCGTCGGCCGCCTTTCAGATCGGCATCGTGCTGGCATCGGCGGCCGTCATCACCGGCATGGTCGCCCTGGTCTATGTGGCCGGCGGCCTGGGCATCGTCGGACTGGGCTTCATGGCACTGGGATTTTTCAATCCCGACTTTCTGCACTCGCTCCACCTGATCTGACGGCGGTCATGCCGCCTGCATCCGCCGCCGGATGCGTGCGAGCAGTCGCAATGTGCGTCCCGCACGCCGCGGCCCCCACATTCGAAAGAAGGTCCTGAGCCGGCGCTTGATCGGATCGATCAATCCGTGCGCCCAGGCCAAGCCTGCCATCACGCGGTCGTAGAGCCATCGGAACCACGGCATCTGCATGAGTTTGGGCTGCGTCACGTCGAAGATGAACGCCGTGACCCCGACGCTGAGCATCTTCGCGAATGCAAGCACGCTGAGCGCGCCCAGCCAGGAGCCATGCGCCAGCATCCACAGTCCCAGAAACTTGAGCGGGAGCAGCAGCAATACCGGCACGATGAAGACCACGAGCGTGGCCGCAGGCGGCAGGCGATCGATCAAGGCCCTGAGGCGCGCCTTCATGGCGCGCAGCGGGATGTGTGCGACGACCCAGGCAACGACCGGGGCGAGATGGCTCCAAAGCCACGCCTCGAACAGGAAAACAAGGGCCAGCAGGATCAGGAGCGGGCGAAACAGGCGGCGCATGCCTATACCTACGATGCGGCGCCGGAGGATCCCAGCGCTCGAAGGATGACGGCAAGCACGCGGAGACGCCGAACGAGCATTCTACGGGCGGTGCCGCCCCCTGCCCGTGGCTCACATATGGATGGCACGGTTGTCGACCGCCAACGCCGCTTCCTTCACCGCCTCGGTTAGCGTCGGATGGGCGTGGCAGGTGCGGGCGATATCCTCGGACGCCGCACCGAACTCCATCGCGACGGCAGCCTCCGCAATCATATTGCCGGCATCCGCGCCGACGATGTGGACGCCCAGCACGCGGTCGGTCTTGGCATCGGCAAGGATCTTCACGAAACCTTCGGTCTGCAGATTCACCTTGGCGCGGCCGTTGGCAGTGAAGGGAAACTTGCCGACCTTGTAGGCAATGCCGCCCTGTTTCAATTCGTCCTCGCTCTTCCCGACCGAGGCGACCTCCGGATAGGTGTAGACGACGTTGGGAATAACCTCGTAGTTCACGTGGCCGGATCGGCCGGCGAGGTTTTCCGCCACCGCCACGCCTTCATCCTGCGCCTTGTGCGCCAGCATCGGACCCGCGATCGCGTCGCCGATGGCGTAGATTCCGGGCACATTGGTGGCGTACCGCGCATCAACGATCACGCGACCCTTGTTGTCGGTTTTAACGCCGGCCTCTTCGAGCCCGAGCCCCTCGGTGAAGGGCACGCGCCCGATCGACACCAGCACGACGTCGGCGTCGATTGCTTCCGCCGCGCCGCCGGAGGCCGGCTCGACCGTGGCCTTCAGCTTGTTTCCGGACATCTCAACCCCGGTGACCTTGGACGACAGTTTGAAGGTGATCCCCTGCTTTTCGAGCAGGCGCTGGAATTGGCGGCAGACCTCGCTGTCCAGTCCGGGCAGGATGCGGTCGAGAAACTCGACCACGACCACTTCGGAGCCCAGGCGGCGCCACACCGAGCCGAGCTCGAGCCCGATCACGCCGGCCCCGACGACAAGGAGCCGCTGTGGCACCTTGTCCAGCACCAGCGCACCGGTCGAGGACACGATGCGCTGTTCGTCGATCTCGACGCCGCGCAGCCGGGCCACGTCCGAGCCGGTGGCGATCACCACCGCCTTGCCTTCAATCACCTGGCTGCTGCCGTCGGCGGCCTTCACCTCGACCTTGCCCGGTCCGGCGATGCGCCCGACACCCGCGAAGGTGTCGATCTTGTTCTTCTTGAACAGGAAGGCGACGCCTTTGACGTTGCCGTCGACACCCTCGTCCTTGAACTTCATCATGGCGGCCAGATCGAGCTTCGGCTGACCGAGCTTGATGCCCATCTTGTCGAACAGGTGGCCCGATTCTTCGAACAGCTCGGACGCATGCAGAAGCGCCTTTGAGGGAATGCAGCCGACGTTGAGGCAGGTGCCGCCGAAGGTCTTGTCCTTCTCCACGACAGCCACTTTCATGCCGAGCTGCGCCGCGCGGATGGCGCAGACATACCCGCCGGGACCGGAGCCGATGACGATGAGGTCATAGTGCATGACACGTAACATCCTTCGCTGTCATGCCCGGGCTTGACCCGGGCATCCATCTTCTCACGAAGAGGGATGGATTGCCGGGGCCAAGCCCGGCAATGACGCCTGATAACTCACAAATCCACAACCAGCCTGGCTGGATCTTCCAGAATTTCCTTCACCCGCACCAGGAACGTCACCGCCTCGCGGCCGTCGACGATGCGGTGGTCGTAGCTGAGCGCGAGATACATCATCGGCCGAATCTCCACCTTTCCGGCGATTGCCACGGGGCGCTCCTGGATCTTGTGCATTCCGAGGATGCCCGACTGCGGCGCGTTCAGGATCGGCGTGGACATCAGCGAGCCGTAGACGCCGCCATTGGAGATCGTGAAGGTGCCGCCTTGCATCTCCTCGATCTTGAGCGTGCCCTCGCGCGCGCGCCGACCCATGTCGGCGATCTCCTTCTCGATCTGCGCAAGCGATTTGCGATCGCAGTCGCGGATCACCGGCACGACGAGGCCTTTCTCGGTCCCGACCGCGACGCCGATATGATAGTAGTTCTTGTAGATGAGGTCGGTGCCATCGATCTCGGCGTTGACGGCGGGGATTTCCTTGAGCGCCTGCACGCAAGCCTTTACGAAGAAGCCCATGAAGCCCAGCTTCACGCCGTGCTTCTTCTCGAACAACTCCTTGTACTGGTTGCGCAGATGCATCACCGCGCCCATGTCGACCTCGTTGAAGGTCGTGAGCATGGCGGCCGTGCTCTGCGCTTCCTTGAGCCGGCGCGCGATGGTCTGGCGCAACCGCGTCATCTTCACGCGTTCTTCGCGGGCGGCATCGTCCGACGGCGACGGCGCGCGCACCTGCACGGCCGCGGCGGGCTGAGCGACGGGGGTCGGGGCGGCCGCGGCACGCTCGATCGCCGCCATCATGTCGCCCTTGGTCACACGGCCGTCCTTCCCGGAGCCCGGAACGGTCGACGCATCGATGCCGGTTTCCGCCGCCAGCCTGCGCACCGACGGCGCAATCCGCGCGTCGTCTGGCGGCTTCGGCGCGGTCTCCGGACGCAGCCGCGGCTCCTCTTCCGCCGCGTTGATGGGCGCGGTCGTGTCGGTCTTCTGGTCCGGCCGCCCTGTCGGCGCCGGCGTGACCTTGCCGGGCGCGCCTTCGCCTTCCTTGATCTGCCCGAGCAGCGCGCCGACGGCGACCGTCTCGCCGTCCTTGGCCGCGATGTCGCCGAGCACGCCCGCGGCCGGCGCAGGCACCTCGATGGTCACCTTATCGGTCTCGAGCTCGACGAGCGGCTCGTCGACCGCAACCGGATCACCCGGTTTCTTGAACCATTTGCCGATTGTTGCCTCGGTCACGGATTCGCCGAGAGTGGGCACGCGGATGTCAGCCATGGTGCGATAATTCCTTGCGGTCGTGCCGGCCGATGGAAGACGACGGAGGACGCAGAACCGACAACGGATGAGCGCAAATGTCTAGTTCGCTGCGGCCCATCCTGTGTCCTGCACTACCCAAGTGCGGCGTCCAACAGCGCCTTGAGCTGTTTGAGATGCAACGGCATCTGGCCGACCGCCGTCGCCGCCGCCGGCGGCGCGGCCGGCGTAGATCGGCTGCTTGTTCTTGGCGCCGATCTGGCCGAGGACCCATTCGAGATACGGCGTGATGAAAGAGTACGCGCCCATATTGCGCGGCTCTTCCTGGCACCACGTGAATTCCGCAGTCTTGAAGCGGCCGAGCTCCTGCACCAGCGCCTTCAGCGGCACCGGATAGAGCTGCTCGACGCGCAGGAGATAGACGTCATCGATGCCGCGTTTCTCGCGCTCCTCGTAAAGATCGTAATAGACCTTGCCCGAGCACATCACCACGCGCCGGATCTTGTCGTCGGCGACGAGCTTGATCTTCTCGGCCGGGAGCATCTGGGCGTCGTCCCAAAGAAGACGGTGAAACGAGGTACCCGGACCCATCTCATCCAGCCGCGACACCGCGCGTTTGTGGCGCAGCAGGCTCTTTGGCGTCATCAGGATAAGCGGCTTGCGGATGTCGCGCTTGAGCTGGCGGCGCAGGATGTGGAAGTAGTTGGCCGGCGTGGTGCAGTTCGCGACCTGCATATTGTCTTCGGCGCACATCTGAAGAAAACGCTCGAGCCTTGCCGAGGAATGTTCCGGCCCCTGCCCCTCATAGCCGTGCGGCAACAGGCAGACGAGGCCGGACATGCGCAGCCACTTGCGCTCGCCCGAGGAGACGAACTGGTCGAACACGACCTGGGCGCCGTTGGCGAAATCGCCGAACTGCGCCTCCCAGAGCGTGAGCGCGTTCGGCTCGGCGAGCGAATAGCCGTATTCGAAACCGACCACCGCCTCTTCCGACAGCATCGAATTGATGACCTCGAAACGGGCCTGGTGCTCGCCGACGTGATTGAACGGGACATAGCGGTCCTCGTTCTCCTGGTCGATCAGCACTGAATGGCGCTGCGAAAACGTTCCGCGCTCGGTATCCTGACCGGACAACCGCACCGGATGCCCTTCGATCATCAGCGAGCAGAATGCCAGCGCCTCGGCCGTCGCCCAGTCGATGCCCTCCCCGGTCTCGATCGCCTGGCGGCGGTTCTCCAGGAAGCGCTGGATGGTCCGGTGTACGTGGAAACCCTGCGGTATGCTGGTGATCTCCAGCCCGATCTGCTTGAGCATCTCGAGCGGCGCGCCGGTATGGCCGCGGCGCGGATCGTCGGCGTCGCGCGCCGCCTTGATGTCGGCCCAGCGGCCGTCGAGCCAGTCGGCGCTGTTGGCCTTGTAACCCTGGCTTGCCTCCAGTTCGGCATCGAGCCGCGCGCGCCAGTCCGCGCGCATCTTCTCGACTTCGCCTTCGGTGACGAGGTTCTCGCTCACGAGCTTCTTGGCGTAGATCTCGCTCGTGGGGGGATGCTTGCGGATCGCCTTGTACATCAAGGGCTGGGTGAACGAGGGCTCGTCGCCTTCGTTGTGCCCGAAGCGCCGGTAGCAGAACATGTCGACGACGACGGGGCACTGGAACTTCTGCCGGAACTCGGTCGCGACTTTGGCGGCATACACCACCGCCTCGGGATCGTCGCCGTTCACGTGGAAGATCGGCGCCTCGATCATCTTGGCGACGTCGGACGGATACGGCGACGAACGCGAGTAACGCGGGTAGGTGGTGAACCCGATCTGGTTGTTGATGATGAAATGCACGGAGCCACCGGTGCGGTGGCCGCGCAGCCCCGACAAGCCGAAGCACTCGGCGATCACGCCCTGCCCGGCAAAGGCCGCGTCGCCGGAAATGAGCAGCGGCATGACCATCGTGCGGTCTTCCCGGGTGGCGCCGAGCTGATCCTGCTTGGCGCGCACCTTGCCCAGCACCACCGGATTGACGATTTCGAGATGCGACGGATTGGCGGTGAGCGAAAGATGAACGCGGTTGCCGTCAAATTCGCGATCGGAAGAGGCGCCGAGGTGATATTTCACGTCGCCTGAGCCCTCAACTTCGTTCGGCGTCGAGGAGCCGCCTCTGAACTCATGGAAGATCGCGCGGTGCGGCTTCCCCATCACCTGCGCCAGCACATTGAGGCGGCCGCGGTGGGCCATGCCGATGCAGATGTCCTTCACGCCGAGCGCGCCGCCGCGCTTGATGATCTGCTCCAGCGCCGGGATCATCGACTCGCCGCCGTCCAGGCCGAAGCGCTTGGTACCGGTGAACTTCAGGTCGCAGAATTTCTCGAACCCTTCGGCTTCGATCAGCTTGTTGAGGATCGCGCGCTTGCCCTCGGGGGTGAACGTGATTTCCTTGTCGGGCCCCTCGATACGCTCCTGGATCCAGCCCTTCTGAGCCGGATTGGAGATGTGCATGAACTCGACGCCGAGCGTCTGGCAGTAGGTGCGGCGAAGGATCGTAAGGATCTCGCGCAGTGTCCCGATTTCGAGCCCGAGAACCTTGTCGAGAAAGATCGGGCGGTCCATGTCGGCGTCGGTGAAGCCGTAGGAGCGCGGATCGAGGTCCTCCTCGTTGTGGTGTGGCTCGAGGCCGAGCGGGTCGAGATTGGCGTAGAAGTGCCCGCGCGCGCGGTAGGCGCGGATCAGCATCAGGGCGTGGATCGAATCGCGCGTGGCCTGCTGGACCTCGGCGCTGGAGAACTCGACGCCGGCGCCCTGGGCGCGCGCCTTCAGCTTGTTGCCGACCGCCTTTTCGACCTCGTGCCAATCGCCATCGAGAGCGGAGATGAGTTCGCCGCGCGCAGGCTGCGGCCAGTGCGGCCGCGACCACGAGGGCCCTTCGGCGCTCTTGAGCACATCGGTACGATCGTCCTTCAGGCTCTGGAAGAATGCCTGCCATTGGGCATCGACGGCCTTGGGATCGTTCTCGTAGCGGGCATAGAGGTCCTCGATATAGTCGGCATTGCCGCCATAGAGGAAAGACGTATGGGCGAAGGCGGCGTTGGCATCCTGACGGGACATGCAAGGGTCCTGCTAGCTGGTCTTGGCGGATCGCTGGTGGAGGGAAAACCGGGAGAATCCAGCGGCCGGGTTAACAATACACTATCTATGCTGCAGTTGCGTTGTCACAATAAGAAAGAACTGAATTGGAATTCATCAGCTCTAGACGGATGCCCAAGAACAAAAGCGCCCGGCGTTGCCTGCCGGGCGCGCATAGCAGAAAGGCCGCTTGCGGATGCAAGCGGCCCTCTGTTCGTCGAAAGGCTAGACGCCAATCAGTAAGCGCCACCGCCCCAGCGGTAGTTGAAGCCGACGCGCACGATGTTGTCGGTGAAGCGACGGGTCTCCGAGATGACCTGTCCCAGCGCCGGCGTGGCGAGCGTCTGCTCGGTCTTGCCGAGGTCGATGTAGAGATACTCGAGCTTGGCGGTCCAGCCACCGCCGATGGTCCCTTCGACGCCCGCACCCGCGGTCCAGCCGGCCTTCACGTCCTTGAAGGTCCCGGTGACAGACGCGCCCGGCGCAGTGATCGTGGCGGTGTCCTTGACCGTACCGTAGGCGACACCGGCCGTCCCGTAGAGCAGGACGTTGGGCGACCACAGCACGCCCAGGCGGGTGCGCGAGGTGCCGAACCAGGTGAGCTTATGGTCGGTGGTCAGGGTCGTGACGGGAAGCGCGGTGATCTGGAGCGTCGTGCCGCCCTTCTGGCCAGAGGCCTGAATGTCGGTTTCCAAGCCGAGGACCCATTGGCCGAACTGGTAGTTGTAGCCCGACTGGAAGCCGCCGACGACGCCATCGACCTTCTGCGATTCGGAGAACGTGCCGACCCCGAGCAGGGTCACTTCGTCCTTGGCATGGCCCCAGCTGTAGCCGACGTTCACGCCCCAATAGAGACCGGTCCAGGTATAGACGGGCGGGGGCGGCGGCGCCGCCTTGTACGCGGGCCTCAAGTCAGCGGCGCTGGCAGAGCCAACCGCCAGCACAACAAACGCAGTCGTCGCAAGGAGTAGCTTCTTCATAACAATTCCCCTGTCCGATATTGACCAAGTTCCAAGTCGCCGCTCACGCATTCCCCGCAGCAACTCGAACCCTGTACGCCAGCGCTCGGTAACGCCATCCGC
>CAVRXD010000008.1:0-227676 GCA_963725065.1 uncultured Alphaproteobacteria bacterium | reverse complement strand
CGCTTTAGCGCGAAAGGACATCTGGCGGTGGCGGCTCCCGGCACCTAGCCTCGGTGTCATGACCGCGCTGTTGCTCGCCGAGCCGGAAGCGAACGTTCGCGGATTCCTCGAGCGCCAGCTGCGCAGCAACGGCTTCGACGTCGTCGCGTGCGAGCGCGCCGAGCAACTACCGCGCGCGGCGGATCCCGACCTCCTCGTGCTGGGAGACGCCGAGGCGCTCGACCGCGGCGTCGTGCCCGACTGTCCGGTGATCGTGCTGGGCGGCTCCGATCCGGCTTCGCGCGTCCGCGCGCTCGCCCGGGCCGACGACTGCCTGCCTCGGCCGTTCGTCTACGAGGAGTTGCTCGCGCGGATCCACGCGCTCCTGCGCCGCTGCCCGCCTCGCATCGAGCTGACCGAGGTCGGGCCGCTTGCGATCGACCGCGCCGCCCGCCGCGTCACGGTGCTCGGGCGCGAGGTCGAGCTGTCGGCGAAGGAGTACGCGCTGCTCGTCAAGCTCGCGTCCGACCCGGACCGGGTCTTCACCCGCGAGCAGCTGTTGCGCGACGTCTGGGGCTTCCGCACCTATGTGCCCGACGCGGACGCTCGATCACACGCCTCGCGCGTGCGCCGCAAGCTGGCCGCGACCGGCCTTCCGGGCTGGATCGTGAACGTCTGGGGAGTCGGCTACAAGCTCCGCCACGTCCGGACCTGATCGGTACGTGTACCTCTCGCGCGTTATCGGGACCGAGCTGACGATGATCGATAAGACCTATGACCTTGTGCTGGACTCGGACGGGCATGTCCGTGGCTTCTCGACGCATACAACGGCTCTCTGCGGCGAAGGAGGCACTGGGATGACGACGGAGACGAAGAACTACCGCAGAGAGCGACTGCGACGCGGCTGGCTCGACCTCTACGAAGACGCTGACGCCGGAGCGTGGCGCCTCGCCTGGGGCCCGCATTTCAGCGAGCCGGATTGGCCGGGACACATCTACTCGCCGGAGGACGACGACCTTCCTACCGACTATCCAGACCCGGCTGACTGTGACGCGCTAGTCGAGTGGCGCGGGACGCTTCGGTCCGTGACCTTCGTGCATTGGCTAGAGGAGCGCGCCCTCCAGCCGCAGCAGCCACTCCTTGCGGTCGAGGCCGCCTCCGTAGCCCGTGAGGCTGCCGTTTGCGCCCACCACGCGGTGGCACGGGAGGACGATCGGTAGCGGGTTCCGGTTCATCACCGTGCCGACGGCCCGCGCCGCGCGCGGAGCACCCACCTGCGCCGCGAGCGTGCCGTACGTCGTCGTGTGCCCGTACTCGACCCGGTTCAGCTCCTCGAGGACGCGCCGGTGGAACTCCGGCGTCGCCCGGAGGTCGAGCTTCAGGTCGAAGGCGTGCCGGCGACCGTCGAAGTACTCGTCCAGCTCCCGGCGCACGCCGTCGAGCGCGTTGGGTGCACGCAGGACGCGCGACCCGAACTGCCGGGCCAGCCGCTCGAGCTCTGCCTCCGGCTCCGGGTCGAAGCTCGACGCGGCAGAGGCCGCGATCCGAGACGCCGACGAGCAGCCGCCCGACGGGCGTGTCGTCGAGCACGTCGTAGGCCACGTCGAGCTCGCCCGACGCGACGGCCGCCGCGCGGAAGCGATCGTCGAGGACAGTGGGAACTCCGGTCATGACTGCTCCTTCTCCTTCCGCAGCCGCCGCACGCCGGCGGAGGCCGCTTGCCGCGCCGCCTGCTCGTTCGAGCCGAGGGCGGCGGCGATGGTCGTCGTAGTCGAGGTCGTAGCCGTAGCGAAGGACGACCGCCGCACGCTCCTTCGGCGGCAGGCCGTCGGTCAGCGGCGCGAGCTCCTCGACGGCCGGCCGCTCGTCCTCGCCGGTCGGCTCGACGGACAGCTCTGCGGTCGGCCGCTCCCGCCGCGCGGCGTCGACGACCGCGTTCGAGGCGATCGTCAGCACCCACGCGCGGAGCTGCTCGCCGTGCTCGAGCCGCCCGTACGCGCGCAGCGCCCGCAGGAACGTCTCCTGAAACAGGTCGTCGGCCCGGTCGCGGCCCGCACGTTTGCGGAGGAACGCGAGCACCTCGCCCTTGTGCGAGTCGTAGAACCGTTCGAAGGGAGGGATTCCGCTCACCATCGATTGAAACGTAGTCGGGGTTCAAGATGTGAGATGTGCAGGTCGCTGTTGTCGGTCACGTCGAGTGGGTCGAGTTCGCGCGCGTCGACCACGCGCCCGACGCCGGGCGAGATCGTCGCACGCTCTCGAAACCTGGAGGAGCCCGCGGGCGGCGGCGCGGTCGCGGCCGTCCAGCTCGCCAACCTCGCCGGCTCGTGCCTCTTCTTCACCGCGCTCGCCGACGACGAGCTCGGCCGCCGTTCGCGCGAGGAGCTCGAGGCTCACGGCGTCACCGTGCATGCGAGCCCGCGCCCGGAGCGCAGCGCCGGGCGCTCACGCACGTCGACGAGGCCGGTGAGCGGACGATCACGGTGCTCGGCGACAAGCTCCGCCCGTCCGGCGAGGACGCCTCGCTGCCGTGGGAGGAGCTACACCGCTGCGACGCCGTCTACTTCGTGAGCGGCGACATCGCCGCCCTGCGCGCCGCGCGCCACTCGCCCGTCCTCGTCGCGACGTCTCGCGAGCTCGCGACGCTGCGCCGCGCGGCCGTGCAGGTCGACGTGCTGGTCGGGAGCGGGGAGGACGCCGCCGAGCGGTTCGAGACGGGCGAGCTCGAGCCCGAGCCGCCGGTCGTCGTCACGACCGCGGGCCACCTCGGTGGCTGGATCCGTCCCGGCGGCCCGTTCCGCGCCGCACCCCTTCCCGGGCCGGTGTCCGACGCGTACGGCTGCGGAGACTGCTTCGCCGCGGGCCTCACGTACGGGCTCGCGCTCGGCAACCCGGTCGACGAGGCGGTCGCGCTCGGGGCGCAATGTGGGGCGGCGGTCCTCACCGGTCGCGGCGCCTACGGGCACTACCTGACCGATCCAGGCTGAAAAAAGAAGGCTCTGCCCTGGACAGGTGGGTGATAGTGGGATAAAGTGGGGCTCAGTGGCGGATTAGGGAGAGCAGCCCCATGCTCCTAGGCGAGTACGAACACACAATCGACGACAAGAACCGCGTCACACTTCCGGCGAAGTTTCGGCAGTCCTTCGACGACGGCTGCGTAGTCACTCGCGGCCTCGACGGCTGCATCTACGTCTGGACGCCGGGCGCGTTCGACCACTACCGCGACTCGCAGCTCGCCACGCTCCACCCGCTCAGCCAGCAGGGCAGGCGGATGCACCGCCACTTCTTCTCCGGCGCGAGCGAGTCGGCGCCAGACAAGCAGGGACGCGTGAGCATCCCGCCCGCGCTGCTCGCGCACGCGAAGCTCGGCCGCGACGTCGTCGTCGCCGGGGTCAACGACCATCTCGAAATCTGGGATCGCGCCGCCTGGCAGCGCGAGCTCGCCGAGGTCGAAGGGAGTGCTGAGGATGTTGCCGAACGTCTTGCAGCCCAGAGCTGACCACGTCCCCGTCCTCGCCGAGGAGGTGCGGGACAGCCTCGCGGTGGAGCCGGGCGAGACGGTCATCGACGCGACCTTCGGCGCAGGTGGCCATGCCGCGATCCTCGCCGCCGGGCTGCGCGGCAAGGGAAAGTTGATCGCGATCGACCGCGATCCCACGGCGCGGACGTACTTCGAGCAACTCGCGAAGCGCTCGCCCGTCAATGCGCGGCTGTTGCGCGGCGACTTCGGCGTGGTACTGCCGCAGCTGGCCGGAAACGGTGTGCGAGCCGATGCGATCCTCCTCGACCTCGGCGTCTCGTCGATGCAGCTCGACCGACCGGAGCGCGGCTTCTCGTACGCCGCAGATGCACCGCTCGACATGCGGATGGATCCGAGCCAGGAGGAGAGCGCGAGCGATCTCGTCAACACGTGGAGCGAAGGCGACCTCGTGAAGATCTTCCGCAGCTACGGCGAGGAGCGGTACGCGAAGCAGATCGCGCGGGCGATCGTGCGGCGCCGGCGGGAGCAGCCGTTCGAGCGGACCGGGGAGCTCGTGGACACGATCAAGGCCTCGATTCCGGCACCGGCCCGTTTCGGCGAAGGGCATCCCGCCAAGCGCGTCTTCCAGGCATTGCGCATCGCGGTCAACGACGAGCTCGACTCGCTCGCCGTTGCGCTGCCCGCTGCGCTCGAGATGCTGCGGCCGGGCGGCCGTCTCGCCGTCATCTCCTTCCACTCGCTCGAGGACCGGATCGTGAAGCGGTTCCTGCGTGAGCGCGAGCGCGGCTGTACCTGCCCGCCCGACTTTCCCGTCTGCGTCTGTGGGCACGAGCCGGAGCTCCGCGCGTTGCAGCGGCGGCCGATTCGTCCCGGCCAGGCAGAGCTTGCGGCGAACCCGCGCGCGGCATCGGCGCGTCTGCGCGCAGCCGTCAAGGCCGGCGCGGAGGAGGATTGATGGCGGCGGTCGACTGGTTCGCGCACGCAGCCGAGGTCGCCGAGCCGGTGCCCGTCAGGCGGCGTCCTGCACGCACCACGCAGGGGCGCCCCGCGACGCCCGCCCGCTCGCGGCGCAAGCCGGCCCAGCGCCGCGTCCGCGCTCACATCGTCTGGATGATCGCCTTCGCGCTCCTCCTCGCCGGGGTCGTCGCGGTGAACGTGGCCGTGTTGCGGGCGCATGTCGCGGTGTCGCGGCTCGACGAGAAGCGTGCGCAGCTCCAGGCGCGGAACCAGGCACTCGCATCCGAGCTCTCCCAGGCGAGCTCTGCACCGCAGATCGAGCGAGCGGCGCGCCGGCTCGGTCTCGTCCAGGCGTCGGCCGGAACACCTCCTACACCGACCTCACGGCGCCGCGCCGTTGAAGACGCGCGTCGTCAACTCGCGGCTCCGCCTTCTTCTTCTCGGCATCTTCCTCACGTTCGCCGCGCTCTTTGCGCGCGCGGCGTGGCTGCAGACCGTGCGCGCCTCGACTCTCGCCTCGCTCGCCCAGAAGCAGACGAAGTTCGACCTCACGCTTCCCGCGAGCCGCGGCACGATCTACGACCGGAACGGCGTCTCGCTGGCGATCGGCGAGCAGGCGACCGACGTGATCGCCGACCCGATGCAGATCTCCGACCCGCGGCGCGAGGCACGCGTCGCCGCGAAGGTGCTCGGGATTCCGCTCCGCCCGCTGTACCAGGAGCTCGCGGACAAGAGCCGCGGCTTCGTCTACGTCGAGCGCAAGGCAGAGCCGAAGAAGGCGGCGGCGCTGTCGAAGCGCGCGCTGACGGGCTTCACCTTCGAGTCGGACGAGAAGCGTGTGTACCCGCAGGGAACCGTCGCCGCTCCGGTGCTCGGCTACGCCGGCATCGACAACACGGGCCTCGGCGGCCTCGAGGGCGAGCTGAACACGTGGCTCGCCGGGACGCCGGGCCGCGCGACCGTCGTGCGCGACGCGATCGGCCAGGCCGTGAACACGATCCAGAGCGGCCCGCCCGCAACGGCCGTAGCGTCTACCTCACGCTCGACAGCCACATCCAGGCGAACGCCGAGCAGGTGCTCGCGCAGACCGTCGCGCGAGTGGCACGCGAAGGACGCAACGGCGATCGTGATCGATCCGCGCACCGGCGCGATCCTCGCCATGGCGAAGGAGCCCGGGTTCAACGACAACGAGTACCCGTCGGCGTTCGCGCACGGCCTCACGGTCGACCACGCCGTCAACGACGTCTTCGAGCCGGGTTCCGTCTTCAAGGTCGTGACGATCGGCGGCGCGCTCTCGCAGCACGACATCACGCCGAGCACGAGGTTCGAGGTACCGGGCTCGCTCCAGGTCGCGGACCGCGTGATCCACGACGCGGAGCCGCACGGAACCGAGACGCTGCAGGTCAGACAGATCCTCCAGCGCTCGTCGAACATCGGGACGGACATGATCGCCGCGCGCTATCTCGGCGAGTCCGGCCTGAAGAAGTGGATGACGCGCTTCGGCTTCGGTCGGTTGACCGGGCATCGACTTCCCCGGCGAGAGCGAGGGCATCGTGCCGTCGTACTGGTCCGGGTCGACGATCGGCACCGTTCCGATCGGACAGGGCGTCTCGGTCACGTCGATCCAGCTCGCCGTCGGTCTACGCGGCGATCGCGAACGACGGCGTCTGGATGCAGCCGCACCTCGTCGACCACGTCGTCGGCGAGCCGACGCCGAAGCTGCACCGGCGGCGCATCCTCGCGCCGCGCATCGACAAGCAGCTCCGCTACGATGCTGAAGGGCGTCGTCTCCGACCTGGGAACGGCCGAGCTCGCCGCGATCCCCGGCTACACCGTGGCCGGCAAGACGGGCACCGCGCAGAAGCCGGGGCCGAACGGCTACATCCCGGGCAAGTACGTCGCAACCTTCGTCGGCATGGTGCCCGCGTCGAACCCCGGCCTCGTGGTGCTCGTCAGCGTCGACGAGCCGCAGGTCAGATCTTACGGCGGCATCGTCGCCGCGCCGGCGTTCGAGCAGATCGCGTCCTTCGACCTGCAGTACCTCGAGGTTCCGCCCGAACCTGCGGCTCAGGTAGGCGGATCCCTCCCCGGTAGACTCGCGGCCGAGATGGATCTGGAGCGCCTCGTCGCTGCGCTCGAGCCGGTGGAGGTGCTCGGACGCCCTGCGGTCGAGGTGCTGCGATCTCGCCTACGACACGCGGGCCGTCGTGCCCGGCGCCCTGTTCTTCTGCGTCCCGGGCGAGCGCGCGGACGGCCACGACTTCGCGGCGGAGGCGGTCGAGCGCGGCGCCGTGGCGCTCGTCGTCGAGCGTCCGCTCGATCTTGCCGTTCCGCAGGTCGTCGTCCCCGACTGCGCGCGCGGCGATGGCGGTCGCGGCCGACGACTTCTTCGGCGAGCCGACCCGAGGAGCTCGAGGTCGTCGGTGTGACGGGGACGAGCGGGAAGACGACGACGATCGTTCCTCCTCTTCGCGATCCTCGCCGCAGCGCGGGCGGCGGCCGGGCCTGCTGGGGACGGTCGAGGCGCGGGTCGGCGGCGAGCGCCGCGGCGTCGTGCGGACGACTCCGGAGGCGATCGACCTGCAGCGGATGTTCCGCGAGATGCTCGACGTCGGCGACCGCGTCGTGCGCGATGGAGGCGTCGTCGCACGCGTCCGTCCTGCACCGTCTCGACCGTGTGCGCTTCGCCGTGCTCGTCTTCACGAATCTCAGCCAGGATCACCTCGACTTCCACGGCGACATGGAGTCGTACTTCCAGGCGAAGCGGCGGCTCTTCCTCGTGGAGCCGCGACCGCTCGCGGTCATCAACGTCGGCGACGAGTACGGACGGCGGCTCGCCGAGGAGCTGCCCGACGCGATCACGTTCGGTCGCGGACGACGCGGTCGGCGCTCGACGGGATCGACGCTGAAGCTGCGCGGCCGCTTCAACGTCGAGAACGCGCTCGGTGCGCTCGCACGCCGCACGTGCGCTCGGCATCGACGACGACGCGATCAGGCGCGGCCTCGAGTCGGTGCGCGGAGTGCCGGGGCGCTTCGAGTCGGTCGACGACGGGCAGCCGTTCCACGTGATCGTCGACTACGCGCACAAGCCGGACGCGCTCGAGAACGTGCTGCGTGCGCGCGATGATCTCGCGGACGGTAACCGCGTGATCTGCGTCCTCGGCGCGGGCGGCGACCGCGACCGCGGCAAGCGGCCGCTCATGGGGCGGCTCGCCTCGGAGCTCGCCGACGTCGCGATCATCACCTCCGACAATCCTCGCAGCGAGGATCCCGAGGCGATCATCGACGAGATCGTCTCCGGGGCCGAGGGCCACGTCGAAGTCGAGCTCGACCGCGACGCGGCGATCCCGCGCGCGATCGAGCTCGCCGCGGCGGCGACGTCGTCGCTCATCGCCGGCAAGGGAGCCGAGCAGGGCCAGGAGTTCGCCGACCGAACGATCCCGTTCGACGACCGCGAGGCGGCGAAGGAGGCACTGAAGGCGTTGGAGGCGCACCTGATCCCGCTGCCGCTCGACGAGGTGCGGGCGCTCTCGCTGGCCGGCTCGAGGGCGAGGCGGACTTCGTCACGGGCGTCGAGTCGACTCGCGCCGCGTCGAACCGGGCGACCTCTTCGTCGCGGTCGCCGGCGGTGAGGCATTCCTCGACGACGCGCGCGCGCGGGGTGCCGCTGCGACGCTCGTGCCCGACGACGCGCATCGCTGCGCTGGCCGCGCTCGGGAGTGCCGTCCGCGCCCGCAGCGATGCTCGCGTCGTGGCGATCACCGGCTCGGTCGGCAAGACGTCGACGAAGGACATCCTCGCCGCGCTCGTTCGTCCCCATCGGCGGACGGTCGCGGCGCCGAGCGGCTTCAACAACGAGATCGGCCTGCCGCTCACGCTGTGCCGGATCGAGCCCGACACCGAGGTGGTGGTCACGGAGATGGCGATGCGCGGCCCCGGCCAGATCCGCGACCTCGCCCGGATCGCGCGGCCCGATCTCGGCGTGATCACCTCGATCGCGCCCGTCCATCTCGAGCAGCTCGGCAGCCTCGAGAACATCGCGCGCGCGAAGGCGGAGCTGCTCGAGGAGCTCCCGCCCGGCGCGGTCGCGGTTCTCCCCGAGGACGCGCCCGAGCTCGAGCCGTTCGTCCCGGACGGGCTCGACGTGCGGCGCTTCGGCGAGCCCGAAGTCGAGATCCGCGACGGTCGCACCCACGTGCGCTGGCGCGGGCGCGACGTCGTGTTCGGCTTCACGGCGCGCCATCAGGCGACGAACGCCGCGGCGGCGCTGACCGCGGCCGAGGCGCTCGGCCTCGAGCCGCCCGAGGAGCCGGTCGAGGTGGAGTTCTCGCGCTGGCGCTCGCAGGAGACGGAGCTCCCGGGCGGCGGGCTCCTCATCAACGACGCGTGGAACGCGAACCCGGTCGCGATGCGTGCCGCGCTCGCCCATCTCGTCGGAGCGCGCGAACGGCCGCCGGACGGTCGCGATGCTCGGCGAGATGGCCGAGCTGGGAGCGGAGGCGCCGCGCTACCACGACGAGGTCGCGCAGGAGGCCGGAGCGTCTCGACGTCGTGCTCGGCGTCGGCGAGCTCGCGCGCCGCTACGAGCCGGACGAATGGGTGGCGACCGCCGCTGAGGCCGCGCCCCTCGCGCTCGGCCTCGTCCGGCCCGGTGACGCGATCCTCGTCAAGGGCTCGCGCTCGGTCGGGCTCGAGGTCGTGGCGGACGCTCTTCTGGGAAGCGGCGCGTGATCCGCGTCCTCATCGCCGCCGCTGTCGCGCTCGTCATCTCCCTGGCGATCGGGCCGCGGTTCATCGAGTTCCTGCGCCGTAACGAGTTCGGCCAGCACATCCGCGAGGAGGGCCCGCAGCATCACTTCGCCAAGCAGGGGACGCCGACGATGGGCGGCCTGCTGATCCTCTTCGCGGCGACGATCGCCTTTCTGCCGGTGAGCCACTTCCGGCTGCAGGCGCTGACCGTGCTCTTCACGGCGCTCGCCTGCGGCGCGATCGGCTTCCTCGACGACTTCATCAAGCTCACGCACAAGCGGTCGCTCGGTCTGTCCGGCCGCTGGAAGCTCATCCTGCTCGCGGTCGTCACGGTCGTCGTCGCGATCGTCGCCCAGCACCTCCACCTCAGCACCGACGTCTACATCCCGGTCATCGACGTCACGGTCCCGCTCTCGTACGGCTGGTACCCGTTCCTCTTCCTCGTCATCGCCGGCTCCGCGAACGGGACGAACCTCGCCGACGGCGTCGACGGGCTCCTCGCGGGCACGGCGATCATCGCGCTCTTCACGTTCACGGCGATGAACGTCGTCTCGTACGTCCGCTCCGGTCATGTCGGTCACCGCAACCTGACGAAGCTCGACCTCGCGATCGTCGGTGCCGCGCTGATCGGAGCTGCGATCGGCTTCCTCTGGTTCAACGCGTTCCCCGCCGAGGTGATCATGGGCGACACCGGCTCGATGGCGTTCGGCGGCGCGCTCGCCGCGTTCGCGATCATGACGAAGGTCGAGGTGCTGCTGCTCTTCATCGGCGGCATCTTCGTGATCGAGGCGCTCTCGGTGATGATCCAGGTCTTCTCGTTCAAACGCTTCGGGCGACGTGTCTTCCTGATGGCGCCGATCCACCACCACTTCGAGATGAAGGCGTGGTCCGAGACGAAGATCATGGTGCGGTTCTGGATCGTCGCCGCGTTGCTGTGCGCCCTGGGATTCGCGCTCTACTACCGCTACTACTTCCCCTTCGCTCGCCGGCGATGAGCAGCTCCGAGATCGACTCGGCGCTGCTCGAGGCAGCGCACCTGGAGCCGGAGCAGGACGTGCTCGTGCTCGGCGGCGGGTCGCTTGCGCTCGGAGCGCACGAGCTGATCGGCGACGGGTGGGTCTACGTCGTCCGGTCGCAGGTCGACGAGCTCGAGGAGCTGCTCGGAGAAGCGCATGCCGCGGGCGCGAGCGGGGTGGCGTATCTGGTCGGCGAGGCGCCGGTCCTGCCGCTCCCGGACGCTGCGGTCGGAGCGGCCCTCGGCCGGATCGCGACCGACGACGGCGCGCTGGTGGCAACCGCTGAGGAGCTCGTGCGCGTGCTGTCGGCCGGTGGCCGAGTCTCCTTCGGCGAACCCGACTTGGCCGCCGGCGAGGACCTTGCGCGCTCGCTCACGGCAGCGGCTTCGAGGGCGTCGAGGTCGTGGGCGTGGGCGAGGAGGTCGTCGTCAGCGGACGGCTCGGCTGAGGAGGCAGGCGCCGGACGGCGAACCCGTACCGCATCCTCGAGAAAATCGACACATTCCTGTCACTACCGGGCGCGTACGCTGACCGCAGGGGACCCGCGCCCCCCATTGGGGGGGAACGTTCGCCGTGAGCGGGACACGTCCGGATCAGGCGTCTTCGGAAGCGACCTGGCTGCCGCGACGGGCGCTCGTGATCGGGCTCGCGCGGTCGGGCATCGCGGCCGCGCTCGCGCTCGCTCGGCGCGGTGTCCAGGTGGTCGCCGCCGACCGTTCGCCTGACGTCGACACCGGCAGGCTCGCCGACGTCGGCGTCGAAGTCCGACTCGGAACGGAGGAGGAGTTGTTGCTCGAAGGGGTGGAACTCGTCGTCAAGAGCCCCGGCGTACCGGCCGAGTCGCCGCTCGTGGCCGCTGCGCGGTCGCGCGAGGTCCCGATCTGGAGCGAGGTCGAGCTCGGCTACCGGCTTCTGCCCGCGGGCACGCAGCTGATCGGTGTCACGGGCACGAACGGGAAGACGACGACCACCGAGCTGCTCGGCGCGATCCTGCGCGCCGCCGGACGACCCGTCGAGGTCGCCGGCAACGTCGGGCGGGCGCTGACCGACGTGGCCGAGACGACCTCCGAGGACTCCTGGATCGTCTGCGAGCTCTCGAGCTTCCAGCTCGAGGACGTGCACACGCTCGCCTGCGACGTCGCAGTCCTCCTCAACCTCGAGCCGGACCACCTCGACCGTCACGGCACCTTCGAGGCGTACCGCGACGCGAAGCTCCGCATCTTCGAGCGCGCCCGCGCGAAGGTCGTGCCGCGCGGCTTCGGGATCGACGGGATCGAGTTCTCCGCCGACGATCCGCTGCCGGCGGAGCCGCTGATCCCCGGTCGCCACAACCGCGAGAACGCAGCCGCTGCGACCGCCGCGGCACGCGCGGCCGGAGTGTCCGACGACGCGATCGCCGAGGCGCTCCGCACCTTCCCCGGTGTCCCGCACCGGCTCGAGCTCGTGCGCGAGCTCCGCGGCGTCCGCTGGGTCAACGACTCGAAGGCGACGAACACGGCCGCCGCCCGACGCGGCGTCGCCGCGTACGACGCGCCGCTGCGCCTCATCCTCGGCGGCTCGCTCAAGGGCGAGGACTTCGGCCCCTTCGCCGCGAGCTCCCCGCGAACGTCCGCTCGATCTACCTCATCGGTGACGCGACCGACGAGCTCGCGGCCGCCCTCGACGCCGCCGGGCGCGAGTACCTTCGCGCGGGCGACCTGCCGACCGCCGTCGCGCACGCCGCAGCCGACGCCGAGGCCGGCGACGTCGTCCTGCTCTCACCGGCGACCGCGAGCTACGACCAGTTCGCGAACTTCGAGGAACGCGGCGACACGTTCCGGCGCCTCGTCGAGGAGCTGACATGAGCGGAGCGCCCAAGCGGCTCCAGTTCGAGTGGAACCTGCTCGTCCTCGTCACGACGGCCCTCGTGCTCTTCGGGCTCGTCATGGTCTACAGCGCGACCTCCGGATCCGCCGCGCTCGGCAACGGCAACCCGCTCGGCATCGTCGAGAGGCAGGCGATGTACGCGCTCGTCGGCGTCGCGCTGCTCGTCGTGGTCTCGCGGCTCGACTTGGAGCGCCTCCGCGCGCTCGCGCCGACCCTCGTCGTCACGGCGCTCGTCCTCTGCCTCGCCGTGCTCGCGGTCGGCCCGCGGATCAACGGTGCGCGCCGCTGGATCACGGTCGGACCGCTCGTCTTCCAGCCGTCGGAGCTCGCGAAGCTCGCCCTCGTCGTCTGGACCGCCGCGTATCTCTCGCGCCGCAAGCCGCCACGCACGCTCAAGGAGCTCGCGAGCCCGATCGGGCTCCTCGTCCTCGTCTTCGCGCTGCTCGTGCTCGTCGAGCCCGACCTCGGCACGGCGCTGACCCTCCTGCTCGTCGTCGGCGCGATCCTGCTCGTCTCCGGCACGCGAGCTCCGTGCTCGCCTCCGCGTACGGGATCGTCTTCGGGCTCGCCGCGATCGCCGCCTGGACGTCGCCCGTACCGTCGCGAGCGGCTGCTCACCTTCCTCGACCCGTGGAAAGACCCGACCGGAGCGGGGCTCCAGAACGTGCAGGCGCTGATCAGCCTCGGGTCGGGTGGGATCTTCGGGCGCGGGCTCGGATCCGGCATCGAGCCGCTCCGCTACCTGCCCGAGGCGCACACCGACATGATCTTCGCCGTCATCGGCGAGGAGCTCGGCCTCGTCGGCATAACCCTCGTGATCCTCGCCTTCTGCGCCTTCGCCTACGCGGGCCTGCGGCTCGCGATCGCCTGCCAGGACCCGTTCGCGAAGCGGCTTGCGGCCGGGATCACCGCGCTCGTCTGCGGACAGGCGGCGATCAACATCGCCGCCGCGCTCGGCCTCGCTCCGCTGACCGGAATCCCGCTGCCGTTCGTCTCGTACGGCGGCTCGAGCCTCGTCATGATGCTCGCCGGGTCGGGGTCCTCCTTAACATCGCCCGTAATGGCGGACGAGCGGCAGCTGCGGTGCCTGATCGCGGCCGGCGGGACGGTGGGACACGTCGCGCCGGCGCTCGCAGTCGCGGAAGCGCTGCGGCGGCGGGGCGGACTGGTGACGTTCGCCGGGTCGCCGGATCGCGTCGAGGCGCGGCTCGTTCCTGAGCGCGGCTACGAGTTCGACGCGTTCGCCGTCTCCGGGCTGCCGCGTCGGCCGAGCTTCGGCTCGTTCGCGCTGTGGGGCAGGCGCTCGCCGCGCCGGCGGCCTGCCGCAGCATCCTCCGGCGGCGCCGGCCCGACGTCGTGCTCGGCGCCGGCGGCTACGTCGCCGGGCCGATGGTGCTCGCCGCCCGCGTCGAGGGAATCCCGTGCGCGCTCACGGAGGCCGACGCGCATCTCGGCCTCGCGAACCGGCTCGCCGCGCCGCTCGTGGAACGCGTCTTTCTCGCGCTACCCGTCGGCCGGAACGGGGAGAAGTACCGCGCGGTCGGCCGCCCGATCCCGGCCGCCTCGAGGCCGGTGGCGCGCGACGAGGCCCGCAGCCGGCTCGGGCTCGCCCCGGACGCGCGCGTCGTGCTCGTCTTCGGCGGCTCGCTCGGCGCGCGGCTCCTCAACGACCTGGCGCTCGACGCCTGGGCCGACAGCGGCCCCGCCGTCGTCCACCTCTGCGGCGAGCGCGACTACCCCGAGCTGCGCGGCCGCGTCTCGCGGCCCGACTACATCCTCGTGCCGTTCATGGACGAGATCGGCGTCGCCTACGGCGCGGCCGACGTCGCGTTGGCGCGCGCCGGCGGCTCGGTCTGGGAGCTCGCCGCCGCGGGGCTGCCGGCCGTGCTCGTCCCCGGCGCGTTCGCGACCGGCGATCATCAGGAGAAGAACGCGCGCTGGTTCGCCGACGCCGGCGGCGCGGTCGTCGTCCCCGAGGCGGAAGCGGCGCGTGCGCCGCGCCTGGTGGAGGAGCTGCTCGACGACGCCGGTCGCCTCGCAGCGATGGCGGCGGCGATGCGCGCGGTCGCCAAGCCCGACGCAGCAGAGGAGATCGCGGATGAGCTCGTCGCCCTCGCAACCGCTCGCCGGTAGGCGCATCTGGATCGCCGGCATCGGCGGCGCCGGCATGAGCGCGTACGCGCTCCTCGCGCGCGCGTGGGGTGCCGAGGTTGCGGGCTGGGACCGCGTCGAGACGCCGTACCTCGCCATCTCGACGGCGTCGCGGTCGAGATCTCGGCGGAGCCGCCGCAGCCTCCCCAGGGCTGGGAGGTCTACGTCTCGACCGCGTTCGCCGGCCAGGTCGACGGACGGCCGCGCGCCGACCTCCTCGCCGAGCTCGTCTCGCTCCAGCGCACGATCGTCGTCGCCGGCGCGCACGGCAAGACGACGACGAGCGCGATGATCGCGTTCTGCCTCGACCGGCTCGGGCTCGACCCGAGCTTCCTCATCGGCGGCGAGATCCCGCAGCTCGGCGGCAACGCGCGCGCCGGGGAGGGCTGGCTCGTCGTCGAGGGCGACGAGTCGGACCGCTCGGTCGCCGCGCTGCGGCCGGAGATCGCGGTGCTCCTCAACGTCGACCTCGACCACCACACGACGTTCGGCTCGCGCGCCGAGGTCGAGTCGCTCTTCGAGGAGTGGCTCGCCGATGTGCCGCACGTCGTTCGAGCCGAGGAGCTCGAGCCCGTCGAGCTCGAGCTCGCCGTGCCCGGAGAGCACAACCGCCGCAATGCCGCCGCCGCGCTCGCCGCGCTCGAGCTCGCCGGCGTCGCACGGGCGGACGCCGAGGCGGTGATCGTCGAGTTCGCGGGAGCGGGACGACGGCTCGAGCGGAAGGGCGACGCGGGCGGCGTGACCGTCCTCGACAGCTACGCGCACCATCCCGCAGAGCTCGCGGCCGACCTTGCCGCAGTTCGCAACGGCGGCCGCGTCCTCGCGCTCTTCCAGCCGCACCTCTACTCGCGCACGCTGCACCTCGCGCACGACTTCGCCGTCGCGCTCGCGGGCGCGGACGCCGTCTGCGTCACCGAGATCTATCCCGCGCGTGAGGCGCCGCTGCCGGGCGTGAGCGGTCGGCTGATCGTCGACGAGCTCGCCGGGTGCGCCCGGGGATGCGAATCGGCTGGGCGCCGAGGCTCGAGGACGGCGCACAGGTCGTCGCGGGCTGGGCCCGCCCGGGCGACACGGTGCTGACGCTCGGGGCCGGCGACGTCGACCGCGCAGCGCCGCTGCTGCTCGAGGCGCTCGCGTGAAGATCGAGCACGGCGTCGAGCTCTCACGGTTCACGACCCTCGGCACGGGCGGCCCGGCGCGCGCCTTCGCTCGGCCGGAGTCGGTCGCCGAGGTCGAGGAGCTCCTGCGCTGGGCTGCAGAGCGGGACACCGCGGTCGCGACGGTCGGGCTCGGCTCGAACCTCCTCGTCGCGGACGACGGCGTCGACGCGCTCGTGCTCAAGCTCGGCGGCGCGCTCGCCGACGGTCGAGGCCGGTGAGGCACGCTGCGGGCCGGCGGCGGCGCCGCGAACGCGGTTGCGCTCCACCGCGCGCGCGCCGCCGGTCTCGGCGGCTTCGAGTTCGCGTGCGCGATCCCTGGCACGATCGGCGGCGGCGTCTGGATGAACGCCGGCGCGTACGCCGGCGACTTCTCCGGGTTCTCGAGCGCGCGCTCGTCGCCACGGCCGACGGAACCGGCTGGCTGACTCCGGCGGAGCTCGGTCTCTCCTACCGGCACTCCAACCTTCGGCACGGCCAGGTCGTCCTTCGGGCCGAGCTGCGGCTGCGACCGCGGCCGCCCGACGAGATCAAGGCCGAGGTGCGCGAGCTGAACGCGCGGCGCAAGGAGGCGCAGCCGACGAACAGGCGCACCTTCGGGAGCGTCTTCAAGAACCCCGACCACGAGCTGAGTGCGGGGCGGATGCTCGAAGCGTGCGGGCTGAAGGGACATCGCATCGGCGGGGCGCAGATCTCGCCGAAGCACGCCGAACTTCATCGAGAACGCCGGCGGCGCCCCGACGGCGGACGCGGTCGCGCTCATGGCAGAGGCGCGGCGCCGTGCCCACGAGCAGTTCGGCGTCGAGTTGCGGCACGAGGTCGAGTTCCTCGGCGAGCTCGAGCTGCCGCCGCCTCGGCGCCTGACACGTAGGAGCGCCGTGCCCGAGCGGCGAACCCGGGCTGGTGACCTCCGAGCCGTCGACCGGCCGCGCGCGCGAGCAGCCGCGCGCGCCGCCTGGCGGGCGTGTGGCGTCGCTTCCGCGGTCGTGCGCTCGCGCGGCTCGTCCCGGCGCGCTTTCTCCCGTCGGGGCGCTCGCTGCTCATCGGCTGGCGATCGCCGTCGCTGCATGTGGCGCGTACCTCGCCGCCCGCGAGACCTCGACGTTCGCGGTCGCGCGGATCGAGATCGCCGGCGGATCCCCGGCGGTGCAGCAGCAGGTGCGCCGTACGCTCGCTCCGCTCGTCGGCTCGAGCCTGCTCGCGCTCGACGGCCGCTCGCTCGGCGACGCGTCGAAGCCCTTCCGACGGTCGTCTCCGTCGGCTACGACCGCGCGTTTCCGCACACGCTTCGCCTGACCCTCGTCCCCGAGACGCCTGTCGCGGTGCTCCATCGCGGCACCGGGACCTGGCTCATCTCTGCGCGCGGTCGCGTCGTGGTTCCCATCCGGCCTGGGACGTATCCGGCGCTTCCGCGCATCTGGGTGCCTCACGCCACCGATGTCGCGGTCGGGGGCTACGTCGATCCCGAGCGCGCGGGAAACGCCGCCCGCGCGCTCGCACTCGCCCATCTGCGGCCCGCTTCCCGGCGCGGATCGAGACGGCGGCGGTGACCCACGGCGGCCTCGTGTTCCATCTGCGCTCCGGCGTCGAGCTGCTCCTCGGCGATCCAACCGACGTGCGCCTCAAGCTCGCCGTGGCACGACGCGCCCTGCGAGGACTTTCGGCCGGGACGACGTACTTGGATGTCAGCGTGCCGGCGACGGCCCGTGGCTGGAACGTCCACCCTCGACTCTCAGGTAGAGGTTGAGAGTATGAACGATCAACCTCCGATTGACAGCCAGAAGCGGTGTACCTACGCTGCGCCGCGAACGTTTCTAACTACGCCCCAATCCTCCACTGAAGGTTCAGGTGCAGTCCTCATGAGCATGCGCGACCCGTCGGGTAACTATCTCGCTGTCATCAAGGTCGTCGGCGTCGGCGGCGGCGGCACGAACGCCGTCAACCGCATGGTCGACGCGGGCCTCAGCGGCGTCGAGTTCATCGCGGTGAACACGGACGCGCAGGCCCTGATGATGTGCGACGCCGACGTGAAGATCCACATCGGGTCGACACGCGACGCGGGGTCTCGGAGCGGGCGCCGATCCGGCCGTCGGCCAGGCCGCCGCGCAGGAGAGCCGCGACGAGTTGAAGGAGGCGCTGAAGGGCGCCGACATGGTCTTCGTCACCGCCGGCGAGGGTGGCGGCACGGGCACCGGAGCCGCGCCGATCGTCGCCGAGCTGGCCCGCGGAGCTCGGCCCTTACAGTCGGAGTGGTCACGAAGCCGTTCGCGTTCGAGGGTCGGAAGCGCTCCCAGCAGGCCGACCTGGGCATCGAGAACCTCCGCGACCGCGTCGACACGCTGATCGTGATCGAGAACGACCGGCTCCTTCAGGTCGTCGAGAAGCGAACCTCGGTCACCGACGCGTTCCGGATGGCCGACGACATCCTCCGGCAGGGCGTCCAGGGCATCACCGACCTCATCACGGTGCCCGGCCTCGTGAACCTCGACTTCGCAGACGTCCGCACGATCATGCGCGACGCGGGCTCTGCCCTCATGGGCATCGGCTCGGCGTCCGGCGAGAACCGGGCGAGCGAGGCGGCACGCGCCGCAGTCTCCTCGCCGCTGCTCGAGACCGTCGATCGAAGGCGCCACCGGCATCCTGCTCAACATCACGGGCGGCGCCGACATCGGCCTGTTCGAGGTCAACGAGGCGGCCGAGGTCGTCACGAGCGCCGCCGACGCGAACGCCAACGTGATCTTCGGCGCCGTGATCGACGACGCCATGGGCGACGAGGTGCGCGTGACCGTGATCGCGACCGGCTTCGGCGCGGCCGTCGCCGCCGGCGGCGCGAGACGCGCGAGGCTCCCCCGTCGCGCTCCGATCGGCGCGGCTTCGAGATCCCGGACGATGCGCTCGACGTGCCTTCGTTCCTCCGCGACGACTGAGCCGGTCGCCGCCGGTCGTTGTGAGGTCCGGCGATCCTGAGGTTTGAGTTCGCGAAGGCGCGGTACACAGCGGGTGCCCTCACAGGGTTGGCCCCTAGGAAGACCAACCCCACGACCCGGTCACCGCCCCGGCCCATCTTCGGATGAAGCCGGGGCGGTCTCCGTTTCCGGGCGTTTTCGGCAGCGGGAGCCGTGCGGTCCTCCGGTGTCCGCGGCGGGCCAGTCACTAGGATCGGCGGTGCATGGCGCAGACGCTTCAGCGCACACCCCTGTACGAACGGCACGTCGCGCTCGGCGCGCGCATGGTGCCATTCGCCGGCTGGGACATGCCGGTGCAGTACGAGGGCGTGATCCCGGAGCACCGCGCCGTCCGCACCGACGCGGGCGCATTCGACGTCTCCCACATGGGCGAGATCGAGGTCGAGGGTCCTGCGCGCGCTCGAGCTGCTGCAGGGCCTCCTCTCGAACGATCTCGAGCGCATCTCGAAGCGGGCGAGGCGCAGTACACGCTGCTCACGAACGAGCGCGGCGGGATCATCGACGACCTCATCGTCTACCGCCTCGACGCCTTTCGCTTCCTGCTCGTCGTCAACGCGTCGAACCGTGCGGCCGATTTCCGCTGGCTCAAGGAGCGTGAGATCAGCGGCTCCGACGTGCGCGACGTCTCCGACGAGTACGCGCTGATCGCGGTTCAGGGGCCGAATGCGATCGAGAAGCTCGGCCTGCCACCGGCGAGGCAGTTCACGTTCGCCGAGGACGCGATCGACGGTGTCGAGGCGATGGTGAACCGCACCGGCTACACGGGCGAGGACGGCTGCGAGATCCTCTGCATGGCGAGGACGCCGTCGCGCTCTGGGATGCGGTGCTCGCCCGCGGCGTCGTGCCGTGCGGGCTCGGCGCGCGCGACACCCTGCGTCTCGAGGTCTCTATCCGCTCCACGGCAACGACATCGGTCCTGGACCGACGCCGATCGAGGCCGGCCTCGGCTGGACGTGCGCGCTCGACAAGGAGTTCACCGGCGTCGACGTCCTGCGGCGGGTCAAGGCAGACGGGCCCGAGCGCGGCTCGTCGCCTTCGTGATGGAGGAGAAGGCGGTCCCGCGCCAGGGCATGCCGATCGTCGGCGACGGGAGGCGGCGACGTGACGTCGGGCTCGCACTCGCCGATGCTCGACGTCGGGATCGGCATGGCGTATGTGCCGGCCGCACGGGCGGCGCCCGACACACACTGACGATCGACGTCCGCGGCAAGTCCGCGGCGAGGCGCGCGTCGTGAAGAAACCGATCTACAAGAGGGAGGACTGAGTGGCAGCCGCCGAGAGCTATCCCGACGACCTCAAGTACCACCGCGAGCACGACTGGGCCCGCATCGACGGCGACGAGGCCGTCGCTCGGCGTCACGTGGTTCGCTGTCGACGCGCTCGGCGAGCTCGTCCACTTCGAGCCGCCCGAGGTAGGTGCGACGCGTGACGAGGACACGTCGTACGGCGAGGTCGAGTCGGTCAAGGCCGTCTCCGACGTGATCGCGCCGCTCTCGGGCGAGGTGCTCGAGGTCAACCAGAAGGTCGTCGACGCGCCGGAGACCGTGAACGAGGATCCGTACGGGAGGGCTGGCTCATCCGCATCCGCCTTGCGCGACCCGGAGAGGTCGACGCGCTGCTCGACGTCGCGGCCTACCGGCAGGTTCTCGCCGACCAGTGACGCAGCGCGCACCCGTTTCTCGCGCTCACCGACGACGACCGGGAGGAGATGCTCGCGACGATCGGCGTCGCGTCGATCGACGAGCTGTTCCGCGACATCCCCGCAGGCGTCCGCCTCGACCGCGAGCTCGACCTCGAGCCGGCGCTCTCCGAAGAGGAGGTGTTCGCGCACCTCGGCGAGCTTGCCGGCCGGCAACGCCGACACGGCCGCGAGCTCTCGTTCCTCGGCGCCGGCATCTACGACCACTACGTGCCGGCGGTCGTCGACACGCGATTGCAGCGCGGCGAGTTCCTCACCGCGTACACGCCGTACCAGCCCGAGATGAGCCAGGGCGTCCTGCAGGCGATCTTCGAGTACCAGACGGCGATCTGCGAGCTCACCGGCATGGACGTCTCGAACGCGTCCGGCTACGACGGGACGACGGTCGCCGCCGACGCATGCTTCGTCGCGAAGCACGCGACCGGCCGCGAGCAAGATCGTCGTCACCGAGGCGACGAACCCGCAGGTGCGCCAGGTCGTGAAGACCTACGCGCCCGGCTTCGGCCTCGAGATCGTCGAGGTGCCGCATCGCGACGGGACGACCGACCCCGACGAGGCTCGCGCGCGGCCGCGGACGCGGCGGCGGTCATCTTCCAGCAGCCGAACGTCTTCGGCTGCCTCGAGCCGGCGCCCGGAGCTCGCGGCCGCGGCGAACGACGCCGAGGCGCTCGCGATCGCGCACGTCGACCCGCTGTCGCTCGGCGTGCTCGAGGCGCCGGGCCGCTACGGCTGCGCGCTCGCGATCGGCGAAGGGCAGGGAGCGGGGAACTTCCCGGCCTATCGGCGGCCCGCACTACGGCTTCCTCGCCGCGCGCCAGGAGTTCATCCGGCGCATGCCCGGACGGATCGTCGGCGAGACGGTAGACGCCGCGGGTGAGCGCGGCTATGTCCTCACCCTGCAGACGCGCGAGCAGCACATCAGGCGCGAGAAGGCGACGTCGAACATCACGACGAACCAGACGCTTCTCGCCCTCGGCGGGCTCGTCTACCTCACGTGGCTCGGGCCGCAGGGGCTACGCGAGCTGGGGGAGACCTGTCTCTCGCTGGCCGCCTACGCGAAGCAGCAGCTCCAGAACGTGCCGGCCTCGAGTCGTGTTTCCAGAACGGGCAACATTCAAGGAGTTTGCGGTCCGCGTCGGACGGAATGCGCGCGACGTCATCGCGCGGCGCGCGAGCGCGGCGTCCATCCCGGCTACGCGATCGGCCGCGACTACGAGGGCATGGACGACGTGCTGCTCGTCGCCGTCACCGAGAAGCGGACGCCCGCCGAGATCGACCGGCTCGCCGACGTGCTCGCCGAGGTGGGCGTGAAGCTCATCTACGAGAAGTCGCAGCCGGGCCGGCGCGCGTCGGCGATTCCCGCGTACGACGGACCTGCCGGCGCCGCGACGTACCGGAGGAGTTGCGGCGCAGCGAGCCGCCGCGGCTGCCGGAGGTGCCCGAGTTCGAGCTCGTGCGTCACTTCACCGAGCTCTCGACGCGGAACTTCGGCATCGACACCGGCTTCTACCCGCTCGGCTCCTGCACGATGAAGTACAACCCGCGCGTCAACGAGCGGCTCGTCGGCGCTGCCCGGCTTCGCGAGCCTCCACCCGCTGCAGGACGAGAGCGGCGCGCAGGGCGCGCTCGAGCTCGTGTGGCGCCTGCAGGAGATCCTCGCCGAGGTCACCGGGCCTCGACGCCGTCTCGCTCCAGCCGGCGGCCGGCTCGCAGGGCGAGCTGACCGGGCTGCTGCTCGTGCGCGCGTACTTCGAGGCGCGCGGCGAGGCCGAGCAGCGGCGCAAGGTCGTGATCCCGGACACGGCGCACGGCACGAATCCGGCGTCGGTCGACGATGGCGGGCTACGAGGTGACGCCGGTGAAGACGGACGCGCGCGGCAACATCGACGTCGACGATCTGCGCGGCGAAGGTCGACGAGCACACGGCGGCGCTCATGCTCACGAACCCGTCGACGCTCGGGCTCTTCGACGAGAACATCGAGGAGATCGAGAGGATCTTCCACGACGCGCGGCGCGCTCATGTACTACGACGGCGCGAACCTGAACGCCGTGTGCGGCATCTCGCGGCCGGGCGACATGGGCTTCGACATCGTCCACATCAACCTGCACAAGACGTTCTCGCAGCCGCACGGCGGCGGCGGGCCGGGCGGTGGGCCGATCGCGGTGCGCGACATCCTCGAGCCGTTCCTGCCGGTGCCCGCGGTCGTCCGGAACGAGACGGACTTCGGGCTCGACTTCGACCGGCCCCAGTCGATCGGCAAGGTGCGCGCTTCACCGGACCGTTCGGCGTCTTCGTCCGCTCGTACGCGTACATCCGGATGTGGGGGCCGCGCCTGCGCGAGATGTCGGAGACGGCGGTGCTCAACGCGAACTACGTGCTCGCGCGGCTGAAGGACGCCTACGACCTGCCGTTCGACCGCCTCTGCATGCACGAGTTCGTGCTCTCGGCACGCAACCTGAAGCGCGACCACGGCGTGACCGCGCTCGACGTCGCGAAGCGGCTGATGGACTACGGCTACCACCCGCCGACGATCTACTTCCCGCTCGTCGTTCCCGAGGCGCTGATGATCGAGCCGACCGAGACCGAGACGAAGGAGACGCTCGACGCGTTCTGCGACGCGATGCTCGCGATCGCGAAGGAGGCGGCCGAGCAGCCGGAGCTCCTGAAGGAGGCGCCGCACCACCGGCCGGTGCGGCGGCTCGACGAGGTGCGCGCGGCGAAGCAGCCGGTCGTGAAGTACGGCTTCGAGCGACGCGACGACGCCGGCAGGCGCCCTTCGTGGCCGTACGTCGCAGGCGGCTGCTCGCGGTCGCCGCAGCGGTTCCCGTCCTCGCGGGCGGATCCGCAGGACTCGGCCAGCAGCCACCCGGTCTACTTCCGTCCCCGGCCGCTCTGGTTGCTCGCCGGGGGCGCCGTCGCAGCCGCCGCGGTGCTCGGGCTCGCGCCCGCGTGTCCCGTCGCTCACGCTCTCGCTCGGAGCGGGCACGGCCGCGGCGGTGCGCTCGGGACGCTCGTCGCCGCGCTGATCTGGAGCGAGGCGTTCCCGATCCGCTCGTCCGCGGATCGTCGCCTTCAATCTCGCCGACGTGGCGATCGCGCGCCGGCGACGCGATCCTGCTCGCGTCCGCGCTGTTCGTCGCGTGGCGACGTCGTCACCGAGCTGCGGCAGCCGGTCTGAGGCAGAGGCGCCGAGCTGCAGGGCGCGGGTTGCAGCGGACGCGCGCGGCGGCGGGCTGCCCGAGGATCCGCCGCGAGCTGGCCGCACGCGGCCTCGATGTCGCGCCCGCGCGTGAGCCGCACGGTGGCGGGAACGCGGCCGCGCTCGAGCTCGTGCCTGAAGGCGGCGATCGCGTCGCGCGACGAGCCGTCGTACAGCCCCGTCGGGTTGTACGGGATCAGGTTCACCTTGAAGTGGTCGCGGCCGAGCAGCGCGCGCGAGCGCGCGCCTTGCTCCGGCGCGTCGTTCACGCCGGCGAGCATCACGTACTCGACGAAGACGCGGCGGTTCGTCGCCTCGGCGTGCCGGCGGCACTCCGCGAGCACGTCCGCGAGCGGGTAGCGATCGTTCACCGGCATGATCCGCGACCGCAGCTCGTCGTCGGGCGCGTGGAGCGAGAGCGCGAGGCGGATCGGCTCGTCCACCTCGTCGACGAAGCGCTTGCAGGCCGGGCAGCCAGCCGACCGTCGAGATCGTCGTGCGCCGGTGCGTGATGCCGAGGTCGGGCAGCCGCCGCGCCGCCGCGAGCACCTCGTCGAGGTTGAGCATCGGCTCGCCCATCCCCATGAAGACCGCGTGGTCGACCTCGGTCGATCCGCGCGGAAGTGGAGCGCCTGGTCGAGGATCTCCGACGCGGTGAGGTTGCGCCCGAACGCCATCGAGCCCGGTCGCGCAGAACGTGCACGTCGAGCGGGCAGCCGGACTGCGACGAGAGACAGAGCGAGCGGCGGCCGTCGCGGTAGCGCATCAGCACGGCCTCGACCGGATGGCCGTCGGCGGTGCGGAAGAGCGTCTTCACCGTCCCGTCCCGCGACTCGCGCTCGGTCTCGACCGTGAGCGTCGAGAACGGCACGGCCGCCGCGAGCTCCTCGCGCAGCGCGCGCGGCAGGTTCGTCATCGCGTCGTAGCCGGCGGCGCCGCGCGCCGTCCACTCCCACACCTGGCGGGCGCGGTAGGCGGGCTCGCCGCGCTCGCGCAGCGCCTCGTTCGAGGAGGGCCAGATCCATCGGGCTACGGTAGCGTCCGCGGCGTGATCGACCTCCGCTCCGACACCGTCACGAAGCCGACGCCCGGGATGCTCGCCGCGATGGCGGCCGCCGAGGTCGGCGACGAGCAGGAGCGCGAGGATCCGACGACGAACGAGCTGCAGCGCCGGATGGCCGAGCTGCTCGGCCACGAGGCGGCGCTCTTCCTGCCGACGGCGACGATGGCGAACCAGATCGCGCTGCGCGTGCTCAGCCGGCCGGGCTGCGAGGTCCTCGCGGAGGAGCGGACGCACGTCCTCATCTACGAGTGGGGCGGCCCGGCGATCCACTCCGGGCCTCGTCATGCACGGGCTCGACGCCGAGGCGGGCAGGGCCGACGCCGGAGCAGATCGAGCCGACGTCGACGAGTTCGGCGCCGGGCAGCGTGCTCGTGCTCGAGAACACGCACCGCAGCTCCGGCGGCCGCATCTGGCCGCTCGACGAGTTCCGCGCCGCCGTCGACGCGGCGCGCGACGCGCGGTGCCGCCGTCCACCTCGACGGCGCGCGCCTCTTCAACGCTTCCGTCGCGGCCGGCGTCGAGCCGCTCCGCCTGGGCAGCGCTCGCCGACTCCGTCACGATCTGCTTCTCGAAGGGGCTCGGCTGCCCGTTCGGCGCCGTCCTCGCCGGCTCGGCCGAGACTGATCGAGCGCGCGTGGGAGGGGAAGTTCCTCTTCGGCGGCGCGATGCGGCAGTCGGGCATCGCTCGCCGCTGCGATGCTCTACGCGCTCGACCACCACGTCGAGCGGCTCGCCGACGACCACGCGCGTGCCGCGGCTCGCCGACGGCATCGGCCTCGACCCCGAACCGTCGAGACGAACTTCGTCCCGATCCCCGACGAGCCGGCCTGAGGAGCGGCTCGCCGAGCGCGGCGTCCGCGTCGGCGACCTGCGTGCCGGGCTGGCTGCGCGCCGTCACGCATCTCGACATCGGCGACGACGACATCGACGCAGGCGATCGAGCGCGATGCAGGAGGTCCTGCTGACTGTCCGCGCCTGAACGCCTCGCCGCCAGGCTCGAGCGCGCCGTTCGGCAAGCGCAGCGCGAGAAGCGCTCGCCGAGCATCGCCGCCGCCGTCTCCGCGACGGCGAGCTCGTCTGGGAGACCGCCGTCGGCGCCGCGGACGTCGAGGCCGGCGTCGAGGCGACGCCGACACGCAGTACCGCGTCGGCTCGATCACGAAGACGTTCACCGCGGCGGCGATCATGCAGCTGCGCGACGCGGGCAAGCTCGACCTCGAGGACACGCTCGACCGGCACGTCGACGGCGCCGCGTACACGCCGACGCATCCGCCGGCTGCTCTCGCACGCGTCGGGCCTGCAGCGCGAGACGCACGACGACTCGTGGCTGACGCCTGCGCTTCGCGCAGCCGGACGAGCTGCTCGAGACGCTCGCCGCAGGCCGAGCTCGTGCTCCCGTCCGGTGCGCGGTTCCACTACTCCAACCTCGCGTTCGCGCTGCTCGGGCATCGTCGTCGAGCGCGTCTCGGGCGTGCCGTACGAGGACTACGTCCGCGAGCGGCTGCTCGAGCCGGTCGGCCTGACGCGCGTGACGCTTCGAGCCGGAGCAGCCGGCGGCGCAGGGCTACCTCGCGCAGCCGTACGCCGACGGCGTCTGGGAGACGATCGGCGTCGAGACCGGCGCGCTGGGCGTCCGCCGGCCAGCTGTGGGGGACGGCGCCGACATCTGCCGCTGGGGCGCGTTCCTCGCCGATCCCGACGAGTCCGTGCTCGCGTCGTCGAGCGCCGAGGAGATGCGCACGGTGCAGGTGATCGCCGACCACGAGCGCTGGCTGTCGGGCTACGGGCTCGGGCCTCGGGCTGCGCCCGCGACGGCGACCGGATCCTCGCCGGCCACACGGCGCGATGCCCGGCTTCATCGCGCAGCTCCTCTTCTCGGCGCACGAGAAGGTCGTCGTCGCGGCGCTCACGAACGAGAGCGAGGCGGACCTCGGCGAGCTCGGGGTCGCGCTCCTGCGGGACGACGGTCGACGAGTGGCCGGTCGCGCCCGAGGCGTGGCGGGTCGGCGAGCCGCCGCCCGACGACGTCGTCCCGCTGCTCGGGATCTGGTTCATGGAGGCGACGCGGCTCGTGCTCCGCTGGCGCGAGGGCAAGCTCGAGGCGCGCTTCGACGGGATGCCCGGACTGGCAGCCGTCCTCGGTCTTCGAGCGGGAGACGGACGACCGCTGGCGCACCGTCTCGGGCCGGAGCACGGCGAGGCGCTGCGCATCGTGCGCGCCGCGGACGGCTCGGTCGAGCGGTCTGGTCTGGGCGGGCTACCCGGTCACGCGCGAGCCGGGGCCGTGGCGCGCGCCGGAGTAGCGCGCTACTCGTACTGGAGCGCCTCGAGCACGTTGAGCCTCGCCGGCGCGGCGCGCCGGGAAGATCGCGGCGATGAGGCCCGGCGATGATCGCGGCGATCACGAACACGATCAGCGTGCCCCACGGGATCGTGAACGCCGGATAGTCGATCGCCTTGCCGACCATCAGCGCGAGCACGACCCCGAGCGGGATCCCGAGCGCCGCGCCGAGCAGCGCGGTGATGATGCTCTCGTGCCGGATCATCCGCCGCACCTGGCGCCGCGTCATCCCGACCGCGCGCAGCATCCCGATCTCGCGCGTGCGCTCGAACACGGTCAGCACGAGCGTGTTCACGATCCCGAACAGGCTGATGATGATCGAGAGCGAGAGCAGCACGTAGAGGAGGTTGAGGAGCGTGTTGATCCCCTGCTCCTGGTTGTCCTTGAACTCGACTTGCGGTCTGGATCTTCGCGTCGGGGAAGGCGCGAGCGCCGTCGTCGAGCGGCGCGGTGTTGGCGTCGGTGACGCCGCCGACCGATGTTGACGAACGTGAAGAGGTTCTGCGGGTTCTGGTACTCGCGGTCGAAGCGCTGCGTGCGAGATCGTGACGTCGCCGTACGGCGAGCCGCCCTTCGGCGGGTCGAAGATCCCGTGCAGCTTCGAGGTGCAGGGTCTTGCCGGTCGGCGTCTCGAGCGCGATCGGCGAGCCGATCGCGAGGTGCTGGTCCTTCGCGTAGCCTTCGTCGACGAACGCGCCGTCGTCGCCGAGCTGCGCCGGCGTCGCCTGCGCTCCCGTGCTGCCAGTTGACGATCGATGCACCTTGCTGACGTCGGGCTCGACGCCGGTGACGTTGATCCTGCTGCCGAACGCCTTGCCGTCGCCGGCGCGGACGCCGCTGACGACCGTGACGCCCGGAACGCTGCGCAGCGCCTGCTCCGAGGCGATCGAGATCGGCGATGAAGTTGTTCGGTCGCGGTGAGCGCGTAGTCGGCCGAAGAGCTTGTTCGACGGCGTCCGTCGAACGTCGTCTTCAGCCCGGCGGCGAGCACCGCGACGAGCGTCACGAGCGCGAGGCCGATCATCAGCGCGGACGCGGTCGAGGCGGTGCGCTGCGGGTTGCGCATCGCGTTGCCGCGCGCGAGCTTGCCGGCGGCGCCGCCGAAGCGTGCGTCGCCGGCCAGCCGAGCACGCGCGCGAGCGGCGGCACGAGCGTCGGCGCGAGCATCGCGACGCCGACGAAGACGGCCGCGGCGCCGATGCCGAGCGCGAGCAGCCGCAGCCGTCGTCGAGAGGCCGCCGACGAAGAGGCCGACGAGCATCAGCGCGACCGCGCCGCCGATCGTGACGCAGCGCGGCGTACGGCGCCGAAGCGGGCGAAGCGCGACGGCGGCAGGACCGCGCCCTCGCGCACCGCGGCGATCGGCGGCACGCGCGTCGCGCGGAACGCCGGGCGGAGCGCGGCGAGCAGCGTGACGACGATCCCGACGAGCAGCGAGACGACGATCGTCCGCGTCGCGAAGACCGTCCCGGCCTGCGGCAGGTCGATCCCGAAGGCGACGAAGAGCGCGTTCAGCCCCTTGGCGAGGCCGAGCCCGAGGAAGAGCCCGATGACCGACGCGAACACGCCGATCACGAACGCCTCGAGCAACACCGACTGCAGCACCTGGCGGCGGGTCGCGCCGAGCGTGCGCAGCGTCGCGAGCTCGCGCGTGCGCTGCGCGATCGTGATCGACAGCGTGTTCGCGATCACGAAGATCCCGACGAAGAGCGCGACGCCGCCGAACGCGAGCAGGAAGTCCTGGAGGATGTTGAGGAAGCCGTTCGTGTCCTTGGTCGGCCTGCTTCGCCTGCCCTGCCGCCGGTCCGGACCTGCGCGGTCGGCGGCAGGATCGGCTGGATCTCGTTGACGAGCTGCTGCGGGCGTCGTCGCCCTTCGTCGGCCGCGACGCGATCGAGTCGAGCTTGCCCTCCTTGTGGAAGATCTGCTGCGCGGTCGGGAGGTCGAAGATCGCGATCGTCGCGCCGCCGAGCGACGTCACGCCGCCGAACTGGACGATGCCGGCGATCCGGAACGGCGGCACCGGGCCGCGCGCGACCACGCCGATCGTCGTCGCCGACCTTGAAGTCGCTCCTTGCTCGCGGTCGTGCGCGTCGATCGCGACCTCGTTCGGCGCCGACGGGCCACGTGCCGCGAGACGAGCGTCAGCGGGTTGAAGCGCTGGTCGCCGTGCGGGTGGACGCTGAACGCGAGGCTCGGCGCGCCGCCGCTGCGAGATCACCTTGCCGTCGCGCCCGACGAGCTGGGCCTCGTCGGAGATCGCCGCCCTCGGCCTGCGCGACGTCGGGCAGCTGCCGCACCTTGCGCGAGCAGCGACTCCGGGAACGACGGCGGCAGTCGTTGCTGCTGTTGCTGTTGCCGCCGATCGCGCTCTTGCCGGTGATCGACGGCGTCGGTGTTCTTGTAGACCGGTCGTGAAGACCGTCCTGAACGCCGCCTTGATCGTGTCGGTGAGGACGTACGTGCCGCTGATCATCGCGACGCCGAGCACGATCGCGATCGCCGTCAGCGCGGCGCGGAGCTTGCGGCCGACGCAGGCCCTTGAGCGCGACGCGGATCACGAGCTGAGGCTGCTCATCACCTCGAGCACCTCGGCCGGCCGTCGTGTCGTGCAGCTCCTTGCACGATCAGCCCGTCGGCGAGGAAGAGGATGCGGTCGGCGATCGCGGCGGCGCGCGCCTCGTGCGTGACCATCACGGTCGTCTGGCCGTAGCGCGTCGACCGAGTCGCGGAGCAGGTCGAGGATCTCGCCGCTCGTCTTCGAGTCGAGGTTGCCGGTCGGCTCGTCGGCGAAGAGGATCGTCGGCCGCGTGACGAGCGCGCGCGCGATGCGCGACGCGCTGCTGCTGGCCGCCCGAGAGCTCCGACGGGCGGTGCTGGCGCCGCTCGGCGAGGCCCGTCTGCTCGAGCAGCTCCTCGAGCCACGCCTGGTCGGGCTTCTCGCCGGCGATCGAGAGCGGCAGCACGACGTTCTCCTCGGCGTCAGCATCGGCAGCAGGTTGAAGAACTGGAAGACGAAGCCGATGTGCTCGCGGCGCAGGCGCGTCAGCTTCGCAGTCGTCGAGGTTCGTGATCTCCGTGCCGGCGATCGTCGACCGTGCCGGTCGTCGGCTTGTCGAGGCCCGGCGAGGATGTGCATCAGCGTCGACTTGCCGGAGCCCGACGGGCCCATGACGGCGACGAGCTCGCCCGAGCTTGACGTCGAGTCGAGACGCCGCGAAGCGCGTCGACGGCGGTCGTCGCCCTCGCCGTAGCGGCGCGTCAGGTCGCGCGCCTCGACGGCCGCGCCCGCGGCTGCGCGGGCGTCGGCTCTCGACTCCTCGTTACGGTCATGGCCACTAGCCGATCGGCGCGCGAGGAACCTTACGCGATGTTCCGGCCGCCGACGAAGAGAAGCCGACGACCGTCAGCCGCGTAGACCGAGCAACGAGCAGCACGCCCTCCCGGCGGCTCGAGCGTCCGTCCCGCACGATCGCCGCAGCGGCGACCGCCGCGACGGCCATCGCGACGATCTCCGTCCAGCGGAACGTGAGCGGCGAGCGGGTGCGCGAAGAAGAGCGAGAGCAGCATCACGGCCGGCACGACGAGCAGCGCGACCTGCGCGCTCGACGAGATCGCGATCTCGGTCGCGAGCTGCATCTTTCCCGCGCGCGCGATCACGATCGCGCCGCCGTGCTCGGCCGCGTTGCCGACGATCGCGACGATCACGACCGCGATGAAGAACTCGCTCAGCCCGACCGCCGTCGCGAACGGCGTCGAGCGAGTGGACGAGGATCTCGCTGACGAACGCGGTCGCGAGCGGTCGCGACGCCGAGCACGACGAGCGCGACCGGCAGCGTCCAGGCGTCCGGCGCGCGGCTGCGCTGTCGCGCTCCGTTCTGCCGGTGACGGCGGAGATTGCGGCCGACGACACGCCAGGTAGAGCACGAGCAGCACGATCGAGACCGGGATCGACGCGACGACCGCCGTGTGCCGTTCGGGCGTCGCCCGTGTAGCCGAGCACGACGGGAGCGTGAACGCCGGCGACGGCGACGCCGACGAGCCCGAGCTGCAGCGAGCAGCGAGCGGCGGTCGATCGCGCTCGCCGTCCGGCCCGACGATCTGCGTGACGCCGAAGACGAGCAGGAGGTTCGAGATCACGCTGCCCGCGAGCGAGCCGCGCACGACCACCGGGAGGTTCGCGCCGATCGCGAAGAGCGCGACGATCAGCTCGGGCGCGTTCCCGAAGCTCGCGTTGAGAAAGCCGCCGATGCCCGGGCCGGTGTGCTCCGCCGCGTGCTCGGTCGCCTCGCCGATCAGCCACGCGAGCGGGATGAGCGCGAGCGCGGCGAGGACGAAGAGCGTCACGTCGCCGGCGCCGGTGAGCTTGTCGACCGCGATCGTGAGCGGCGCGAGGAGCAGCGACCCCCAGAGGAGCGTCCGCAGCACCGGCAAGCCTACGGCCGTGTCCGGTCCCCTGGCCTCGCCGCCGCCTATCGCGATTTTTCTGCGCTGTCAAGTCTTGCGGAGGCCCCGTTCGTTCCGACAATGTGCCTGTGAACGAGCAAACCGCGACGACCGCTCCCACTGCATCCGCAGGACGAGGCGGAGTGCCGGCGCTGCGAGGTGCACTGCGAGAAGGTCGTCTACCCGGCGGCGTGCCTCGAGCGGTCGTGTCCGTTCGTCTACGCGTACGAGGAGCACGGGCACACCTACATGGGCTGCCTGCAGAAGGTCTTCGAGGCCGAGATCGACGTCGCGATGCTGCGGCAGCGGAGCGGACGCAGGAGGGCTTCGGTGCGGTGCGCGCGCTGCGGCGGCCGCTCCCGATGTGCCAGTCGCGGTGCAGTCGACGTTCTCGAGCCGCGAGACCGAGCTCGGCTGCCTCAATCCGGAGTTCGGCGAGCTGCCGGCAGGGTCGCCGACGTTCCGCGTGTTCGCGCGGGTCTCGCTGAGGCTCCCGCAGCCGCCAGAGGACGAGGACGCCGACGGCCGGGCCGGCCGCGGCCAGGAAGAACGCGAGCCGCCAGCTCTGGCGTCGCGACGGCCGCGAACGCCGGCGGCGCACCCGCGACGACGACGCCGAGCAGCGTCTGCTGGAAGCCGAGCGCGGCGCCCGCTGCGCGCCGCGCCGGCCGCCTCGGCGGCGGCAGCGTAGGCGAGCCCGTTCCACGACATGCTCAGCACGCCGGCGACGACGAACAGCGGGATCGAGCAGCCGCGAGCGGCGCGTCGGTCGCGGCCGCGACGGCGGCGGTGACGATCGCGAGCAGCGACGCCGATCGTCCGCAGCGGCCGGAGCGCGGCTCCCGAGCCGGTCCGAGATCAGTGCCCGAGCCGATGCGCGCGCCGATCGCCGAGCACGTAGATCGCGGCGAGGACGGCGCGCCGCGGCTTGCGTCGACAGGCCGCGGTGCTCGTGGAGGAAGAGGACGACGAAGCCCGTGATCGCCGATCTGCGCGATGAGGATAGAGCGCCGGTGCCGCCGCCGAGCAGCCACATGCGCGGGTCGCGGAGCGGCTGCGACGACGTCGTCGAGCTCCGGCTCGCCGGCGCCGGCGCCGCCGCGGACGAACGATCGCGGCGACGATCGCGCCGATCGCGGCACGCCGCCGCCGAGGAAGAGGAACGGCGGCAGCGTGCCGCCGGCCGACGCGAGCACGGGGAGGAGCGACCGCGCCGACCGCGCCGCCGATCGGGATCGCCGTCTGCCGGATGCCGAGCGCGAGGCCGCGCTCGGTCGGCGGGAACCACGCCATGATCGCGCGTCCGCTCGCGGCGTTCACGCTCGCGCCGAGTGCGCCCGACGCGCACGCAGCGCGACGTGACGCGCGGCGAAGCTCGTGCGTCGGCCGAGCGACGACGAGCAGCGCCGCCGCGCCGGTGAGGCCGGTCGCGATCACCCTGCGCTCGTCCACGCGGTCGGCGAGCGAGACCCCACGGCAGCAGCGTGAAGAGCATCCCGATCCCGATCGCCGCGAGCACGACGCCGGTCTCCCCGAGCGTGAGCCCGTAGTCGCGACCTCAGCGCGGGTGCGAGCGCGGGCAGGCCGACGGACGACGGCGGAGAAGCCCGTCTGCGCGAGCGTCCCGGCTGCGAGGACCACCCAGCGGTAGCGCCGCTCACAGCCAGCGCGCGTGTAGCTCCTTCGTCTTGCGGACCTCGTTCGCGTCGGGGCCGTGGTTCGTCGGGCCCCGCCGTCTCGAGCACGGCCGGCAGGCCCTGCAGCCGCGGATTGCGCGAGGAACACGCCGAGCCTCTCGCCGAGCTGTCCCTCGACGATGTTCGCGTGCCGGTCGCGGTTCGAGCCGAGCGGCGCGGCTGCGTCGTTCACGTGCAGCGCGCGGAGGCGGTCGAGGCCGATCGCGCTGTCGAGCTCGTCGAGGCAGCGCGTCGAGCGCCGCCGGGTCGGTCACGTCGATCCCGGAGACGTAGAGATGGCACGAGTCGAGGCAGACGCCGAGCCGCGGATGGCGCGCCGAGCCGCTCGTAGAGCGTCGCGAGCTCCTCGATCGACCGGCCGATCGTGCCGCCGGCGCCCGCCGAGTTCTCCATCAGCAGCCACGTCTTGTCCGTGCAGAGCTCGAGCACCTGCTCGATCGCCGGCACGCACGCTGCTCGAGCCCGGCGTCGAGGCCGGCGCCGAGGTGCGAGCCGACGTGGAAGACGACGCCGTCCGCGTCGATCGCGGAGGCGACCTCCATCGTGTTGCGCAGCGCGGCGATCGAGCGTCTCGTACGACGACGTCGTCCGGTGCCGCCAGGTTGCAGAGGTAGACGGCGTGGCAGAGAGACGCCGTCGATGCCGGCCTCCGCGCGCTTCTCCCGGAAGCGCTCGAAGCTCGCCGGATCGTGGTTCGTCGGCCGCCACGTGCGCGGGCTCTGCGTGAAGACCTGCACCGACTCGGCGCCGATCGCCACGGCGCGGTCGATCGCCTTGTCGATCCCGCCGGAGGAGGAGACGTGCGCGCCGATCTGCACGAGCGGAGCCAGGCCTCGAGACGCGCCGCCTCGTCCGTCGACCTCGCGCCGCGCAGCGCGGGGGAGCGGCGCGAACGGCTCGAGGCGTACCTTGCCCTTCTTGTCGCGCCGCCCACGAGCCCGCGACGACGCCGTCGACGAGGAAGGTCTGCGTGACGTCGCCGTTCTTCCCGATCACGGCCTTGCGAAGCTCGTCGGGCAGATACGCGGCGGCGATCGGCGTAGCGCGAGCAGCGACGTTGTCCCACTTCGGCAGGAAGCGCACCGGTGCGGGCGTGTCCGCCGGCGGGAGCGGCGCGCGCGGCAGGTCGAGCAGCTCGCGGCCGTCCTCGTCGCGGAAGCGGCGTAGCGGCTCGAGCTCGTCGAGCGCCGGCTCGAAGTCGAGGACGCGCAGGCCGGACCAGGCGGCGATGTCGGCGCGCGTCGCCGGCCCGAAGGCGCGCGAGGTAGCGGCGGACGAGCTCGGTTCGCGCGGCGGCGACCGTCGATCGGCTCGGGCTCGGCGATGTGGCTCGTACATCGCCGTGCGGTCGGCTCGTCCAGAGTCGCCGACTCGCGCGCGTGGAGGAGGTGTGCGTGCCGGCGGACCGCATGCACCATCCGGCGCCAGTCGGTCTCCTCGCAGGTCCGGATGCGCGCTCGAGGTGCGCGAGTACGTCCTTGTGCGTGACGCGGCCGTCGCGCACGAAGCGCGCGCACCCCGGCGAGCGATGCCACGGCGCGGTCGAGGTGCGTGGCGTCGAACCACGTGTGCATGTCCTTGAACGCGGCATAGAAGACGCGGATAGTCGCGCGCCGTGACGAGGTGGAGCGTCCCGCGCATGACCGTCGGCTTGAGAACCTCGCCGCGCTGCACCGCGCGCTCGAGCGTCGTCGCGCCTGAAGCCCTCGAGGCGCGTCCAGAGTCCGACGTACGGCGACGGCGGCCACTGCGCCTGCATCCCGACGAGCCGCTCGATCGCGCGCAACGACGGGCAGTCGCCGGCGCTCGAGCAGGAGCTGGCGCGCGAGCGTGGCGCGGTTCAGCTCCCGCAGCGTCAGCGTCCGGACTCGCACCCGGCCTACGCTATCCGCATGACCAGTGGTCGTCCGCATGGCTCCGAGCCCCACCGGTTTCCTCCACATCGGCGGCGTGCGCACGTTCCTCTTCAACTGGCTCTTCGCCCGCCACCAGGGCGGCGAGTTCCGCCTGCGGATCGAGAACACCGACACGAGCCGCGAGGTCGCGGAGGCGGTCGACCAGATCCAGGACTCGCTGCGCTGGCTCGGGCTCGACTGGGACGGCGAGCTCACGTTCCAGCTCGACCGGATGGACGACTGCCGCGAAGTCGCGCGAGCAGCTCGTCGCCGAGGGGAAGGCGTACGAGGACGACGGCGCGATCCGCTTCCGCATGCCGGACGAGGGCGTGACGGCGTGGGACGACGTCGTGCGCGGCCGCGTCGAGTTCCCGAACGAGAAGCTCGAGGACGTCGTGCTCGTCCGCTCCGACGGCCGGCCGACGTACAACTTCGCGTCGCCGATGGAGGACGTCTGGGACGGGATCACGCACGTGATCCGCGGCGACGACCACATCTCGAACACGCCGAAGCAGATCAACATCATCCGCGCGGTCGGCGCCGAGCTGCCCGTCTACGCGCACGTGCCGAGCATCTTCGGCGCAGGACGGCAAGAAGCTCTCGAAGCGCCACGGCGCGACCGGCGATCGACGAGTTCCGCAGGCCGCCGGCTACCTGCCCGAGGCGCTGATGAACTTCCTCGCGCTGCTCGGCTGGGCGCCCGACGGCGAGACGACGATCATGAGCCGCGACGAGCTGATCGAGCGGTTCTCGCTCGAGCGCGTCAGCGTCGAGCCCGGCGCAGTTCGACTACGCAGAAGCTCGACTGGATGAACGGCGTCTACATGCGCGCGCTCGCCGCCCGAGGAGCTTCGCACACCGCGCTCGTCCTCTGGCTCGGCGAGAACGGCTACGACTGGGACGCGGAGCTCGTCGCGCGCGACGGCGCCGCTCGTGCAGGAGAAGATCGCGAGGCTCGCCGAGTATCCCGGCGTTCGCAGGGTTCTTCTTCGACGACGTGCAGCCCGACCCGGCGGAGCTCGACGGGCGGCGGCGCCGATGCTCGCTGCGGCGCGAGAGGCGCTCGCGTCGCTCGAGCCGTTCACGCCGACGGCGATCGAGACGGCGCTGCGCGCCGCCGCCGACGAGCTCGGCCTCAAGCCGCGCCAGGCGTTTCAGCCGATCCGGGTCGCGGTCACCGGCTCGAAGATCTCACCCGGCCTGTTCGAGAGCATCGAGCTGCTCGGCCGCGCGAGGTCACTCTCAGCCGTCTTCGCGCGGCGGCGAGCCGATCGCAGCGCGCGTCGGGAGCGGCTTCGGTGGCGCGAGCGGATCGAGGGCGCGCTCGAAGAGGAGCCAGGCCCGGCGCCGGAACGTCGCGCTGGGTCGGCAACGGTAAGCCGGCGACGCCTCGGCGTTCTGGACGCCGCGGCCGCCGCGTGCTGGCTGCGGCGTGTCCTTTGCCACTTCAAGGACGTAAACGGGCGCGCGCGGGCTCTGGGTACGGGCGATTGCGGCGCTCGTTAGACTCGCGCGGTGCGCGATACCGGGGGGCATGCGGCGCCTGTCCGATCCTGGTCGTGACGACGAGCCGGCGATCCGGCTTCTCTGCAGGGTGAATCTCGAGCTCGAGGGCCACGAGGTCGTCGAGGCGTCACTCGCTCGCCACCGCGCGCGCGATGCTCGACGAGCCCGAATCGACGTCGTCGTGCTCGACGTCCACCTCCGCGGCGAGCGAAGCGACGAGCTCGTCGCCGAGCTGCCGGTCGCAGCGGCCGCCGATCCCGGTCGTGCTCGTCACCGGCTCGGTCGATCCTGCGCGACCCGCGCCGAGCCACGCCGACGCGGTCCTGCCGAAGCCGTTCGAGCTCGACGCAACTACTCTCACCGTGGGTCGCCTCGCGCGCCCCGTCGAGACGCCTCCCGATGAGTCACAACCACCACTCGCAGCCCGCAGGAGTACGAGGACGCGCTACAGGCGTACTACGTCGAGCGCGGCGGAGGAGGTCCGCGCGGTTCGGGTGGGCGAGAAGGAGACGTCCGAGCAGGCGGCCATCGTCGCGCGGCATGCAGACCTCTTCACCCAGCCGCAGCTCGAATCGCTTCGCGAGGCCGAGGACGACGGCGACCGGCCCGGACGAGCGAGAGCGCCTCTATCGGCTGCGCAGGACCTGCGAGGGCGGCATCGTCGACGCGGAGCTCGCCGGCGGCGAGGACGAGCTCGAGAACGCGCTCCTCGCGGCGCGCCTGACGTTCGACGGCGAGGAGCTGCCGCTGAACGCCGCAGAGGCGAAGCTCGCCGTCCTGGCGGGCTACGCGCAGCGCGAAGAGCTCGGCGACGCTGGTCCAGGAGCTCAGTTCGAGCTTCAACGACGAGCGGCGGGCTCTGCTCGTCTCCCGCGACGATCTCGAGGGCACGCTCTCGGGCGAGCGAGACGCGGTCGCGCGCAACGAGGCCGACAAGCAGATCTCGCTGCGCGAGCTCGAGACCGTTCTCCACCGGGCGTCCGACGCGGTCGACGACGCGTACGCGCGGTTGCGCGAGCGCTGGTTCGAGCGGCTGCTCGGCCCCGACCGTACAGAGCTTCCGTCGAGTGCCCACGTCGGCTGGCTGCGGCGGTTGTCGCCGCTCGAGTCGACGTATCCCAAGGATCGCTCGGTCGACATCTGCGTCGAGACCGTCCGCGAGCTCGGGTTCGAGCTCGACGGCGATCCCGAACATCCGCCTCGACCTCGAAGACCGCCCGCAGAAGAATCCGCGCGCCTGCGTGATCGCGGCCGACCCACCCGAGGTCGTCCACCTGATCACGCGCGCCCAGGGAGGTCTCGCCGACTATCAGGCGTTCCTCCACGAGGCCGGACACGCGCTGCACTACGCCGGCTGCGACCCGCGGCTGCCGTGGACCTTCCGCGCGCTCTCGCGCGACCACGCGCTGACGGAGATCTACTCGTACATCGTCGAGGCCGTCACGCGCGAGCCGGGCTGGCACGCACTGCACTTCGGGTTGTCCGACGCCGAGGCCGAGGAGAACGCCGAGGCGACGCTCTTCCTCGAGGCGCTCCTCTACCGCCGCTACACCGCGAAGCTCCGCTACGAGCTCGGCTTCTGGTCCGCGTTCGGCACGGAGCAGGGTGGCTCGTCCCGCGACTACGAGCCGCTGCTCACCGAGGCCACCGGCACTCCGCTACGACGCGCGCCGCTACCTGTCCGACATGGACGCCGGCTTCTACTCCGCCGACTATCTGCGTGCCTGGGTCCGCTCGGCGCAGCTCGTCTCGTACCTGCGGGGCGAGGTCGGCGAGAACTGGTGGCGGAGCAGCGCGACCGGCGAGATCCTGCGCGGGTTGTTCGCGGAGGGCACGCGACCGTCGACCGAGAACATCGCGGGACGCATCGGCTTCGACCCGCTCGACACCGCGCCGCTCGTCGCCGAGCTCACCGCCTCCTAGCTAGGAACCGCGAACCACGCCCGCGACGAGCGGGAGCAGTTTCTGTCTCGCGCGCGGCCGCTGTGCGTCGGCGCGGACGAGCTCGTCGAGCTCCATTGCGACGAGCAAGATGATCGCGGCGATGTAGCAGAACGTCGCCAGGAAGATGAAGACCTCGAGGCTCCCGATCGCGGTACGGAAGTCGGCCACGGACTTCACGTACGCGCCCATGATCAACGTCTGGCCGATCCAGCCGACCACGACGAGTGCGGAGCCTAGGCTCGTCCACCGCTTGCGTCGATTCTCGTCCGGTCCCCAGCGCACGATCAGCTCGAACGCGAACGCGACGAGAACGACTGCAGCCGGCCAGCGCAAAATCAGGACGGGGATGCTCCACGCACCCGAGACGTGTCCGGCCCAGACGATGGCGACGGCTCCGAGCACCGCCGCGAGAAAGAGGACGGCGAGCCCGAACGAGAGAGGGAACCGGATCCAGAACGGTCGAGTCTCCGGCGTCTCGTAGATCTCGTTGAGTGCGCCGATCGCCGCACGGACGATGCCCGAGACCTCCCAGACGGCCAGTGCGGCCGCGAAAGCGAGCAGACCCACAGTCGAGGACGAGAAGACGCGGCTCGCCGTTTGGTCGATGCCGGCGAAGACGTGGGGGAGGACCTTCGGCTTGATCTCCGGGGCGATCGTCGACCGCCAGAGCCGCTCCTGGTGGGTCGCGCCAAGGATGCCGAGCATGAAGAGCGAGCACGCGACGCCTGCGATGAACGTTCGCAGCGCGATCGCGCTCGCGTAGGTCAGCAGGTTGTGCTTGTCGAACAGCTCGACCCAGAGCCGGACGATCTTCTTGACGTTTTGCCACCGTTGCCGCATCGAGCCTCCAGCGTTCCCGCGGCCGATGACTCGGAAACGAAAGTGGGGGCGACTGCTATGGCCGTGGCAGCCGCCCCCTGCGAGGAGCGGGACGGCTGAGGGCCGCCCCTATCGGAGAGCACGGCCGAGGCATCAGGTTGGCCGAGCTCTGTCGGTGCCTCCACTACTACTCGCCGACGCGCCGATTGGATCTCGCAAAGTCGTTACACGATTCTTCGAACCACTTGCCCGGAACCGACGTCTAAGCGATAGAGGGGCGGGCCCCGGAGAAGGGGGCCGCGACCGAGGCCCGCCCCCTTCGAGGTTACGCCCGCGTGGCCGATTGCGAAAGGGTCAGTTCCGGCCCCGTCAGTTTCGCGCTTCGAGGCGATCGAGCCGCTCGTGCAGGCGCCGGAGCTCGGCGAGGATCTTGGCCTGGTTGTCGGTGGCCTCGCGGTGCTTCTCGGTTGCGTCCTGGTTGACGAAGTGGCCGGCGATCGACGCGGTCGCGAGACCGAGAAAGCCGATGCCGACGATCATCAGGAACGCCGCGACGATGCGTCCCCCGACCGAGGTCGGATAGGTGTCGCCGTAGCCGACGGTGGTCACCGTGACGATCGCGAACCAGAGGCCGCGCCACGGATTCGGGAAGCGGGTCGGGTCGGTCTCGTGCATGGCGATCCCGGTCACCGTGACGAGAAGCAGCGTCAGCGCCGCGACGTACGGGAGGTTGCGGCGGTTCGTGAGCAGGCCCTCCGCGCGGAAGATCCGAGCGGCGATCACCCAGAGGCGCGCGAGGCGCCAGCCGCGCAGCCAGCCCGGGCCGAGCGCCGCGAAGAACAGTCCCCACAGCGGGAAGATCGCGAAGACGACGAGCGCGTCGGCCCAGTGCGCGCGGAGCGCGGCGCGCCGGTCCTGGGCGTAGTGCAACGTGAGCGCGAGCTCGAGGGTGAAGACGAGCCAGACGAATGTGCCGAGGACCCAGGAGAGGACGGTCCACGGCGAGCGCAGCGAGGAGTCCTGGATCAGCACCGCGGGCAACATGAGCAGCGCGCACACGAGGACGACCGCCTCGAACGAATGGCGAACCCTGCCGCTCTCCTCCTGGCACCAGTGCTCGGCCGCCCAGAAGGGCGTGCTCATTTGCGGTGCGGCAGGGCAGGCACCTGCTGCGGGCGGAGCCGCAGGTTGCCGCGCTCGCTGCTGAGGAACCAGAGCAGGACGGCTATGAAGGCGGCCAGGTCGAGCCCGATGCCGAGCACCCAGAATGTCCAGCCGGGCCGGATGATCGTTCCCACGAGCAGCGTGAAGTTCTGGCCGAAGAAGCCGGTGAGGAACGAGAGCGGCAGGAAGAACGTCGCGACCCAGCCGAGCTGCTTCATCGTCAGGTTCATCTTGTTGCCGACGGTCGACTGGTAGAGGTCCGTCGTCCCCGAGGCGAGGTCGCGGTAGTCGTCGAGCTGCTCGGCGACGCGGATCAAATGGTCGTAGATGTCGCGGAAGTACCGCTCGTGCTCCGGGGTCATCCCTGGCAGCTCGTACCGGCCGGAGAGGAGCGCCGCGAACATGTCGCGCATCGGATTGACGATCTTGCGTAGCTGTACGAGCTGCCGCTTCATCGTGATGGCCTGCTGCAGCGAGGCCGGCTGCGGGTCGGTGAGGATCGTGTCCTCGAGCTCGTCGAACTCCTCGTCGAGCTCGGACAGCTGCGGGAAGAAGCTGTCGACGAGCTCGTCGACGACGAGGTAGAGGATGCCGAGCCCCTCCTCGTACTTCTGTAGCTGCTTGTGCGTCTGGTTCCGGAGGTCGTCGAAGACCGAGCATTCGCCCTTGTGCACGGTGATCAGCCATTTCTCCGAGTAGAAGCAGTGCACCTCGATCGGCGCGAGCCCGGTGCGGCGGTCGGGGTCGTCGATGGCGCCGAAGACGATCAGCACCGTGAAGTCGTCGTAGCTCTCGAGCTTGGGCCGCTGCCCGAACTTGCGCGCGTCCTCCAGCGCGAGCGGGTGCAGCTTGAAGATCTCGCGGAGGAGCTTGAAGTCGGCGTCGGTGGGACTGTCGATGTCGAGCCAGAGGAAAACGCCGTCACGCAGCCGCGACTCGATGCCTTCAGGGTCGACATTCGGCTCGACGGTTCCCCTGGCGTCGATCAGATGGCTGGACAAGCTGCGGCGAGCGTACTTCCGTCGCCGGACGAACTTTGGCTACCCGCCGAGCACGGCCTCCGCAGAGGAGGACGGCTCGGGATCGGGCAGCCGCGTCATCCGGAAGCCGGTGAGCAGTCCGATCAGCGAAGCGATCAGCGGCACGAGGAGCGCGATCTGGAGTGCCCTCGGTCGCGCCTTCTCGTTGATGCGGAGGATCTCGGCCTGGGCCGCGGGCGGCTTGCCGACGAGCAGGGCGTCGAGGTGCGTCTGCGTCATCACTTCCGCGTTCTTCTCCAGCGCCTTCGACACCTGCGTGGCCTGGCGCGAGGAGAGCACGTCGCTCGAGTTCGCGTCGTGGGTGAAGAGGAGCGAGAGCGACGCGAGCATGATCGCTCCCGCAAAGGCGAGACCGAACGAGAGCCCGAACGAACCGCCGGCCGAGTTGACACCTGCGGCCTCGCTCACGCGCTCCTCTTCGATCGGCGACAGCGTGAAGTTGTTGAGCTGCGACACGAGGAGTCCCAGCCCGGTGCCCGCGATGAGCAGCGGTACGACCATCCACCAGCCGGAGTGGGCGCGCGGGATGATCGGGATCAGGATTGCGACGCCCAACGCGAGCAGGAAGAAGCCGCCGCGGATGATCTTGCTCGGGCTCTTGTCTCCGGCCTTGCGGCCCGCGATCACCGCGACCGCGAACATACTCAGCGAGAGCGGAGCGAGCGTGAGGCCCGCCTGCAAGGCGTTGTACTCGAGCACCATCTGGAGAAAGATGGGGAGTGCGATCATCAGCCCGCCGAGCGAGATCTGCTGCAGCGTCTGGCCGGTGATCCCGAGCCGGAAGTACCTGGACTTGAAGAGGTCGGCGTCGATCAGTGCGGGCTTCCCCTCGCGCTTGCGCTTCCTCAGCCACCACACCAGCAGGCCGAGCGCGCCGAGGCCGATCGCGATCAGTGCACCGACCGCCCCGCCGCCCTCTTGCCAGACCAGGATCCCGAGCACGACGCCGCCCATCCCGAGCGCCGACAGGACCGCGCCGACGAGGTCGATGCCGCGCTCTCCCGTGTACGGCACGTCGTGGACGCGTCCGCTGCCGAGGAGCACGATCGCGATGATCACGACTTCGCCGCCGAATGCGACGCGCCAGGAGAGGTACGTCGTGATGAAGCCGCCGATGAGCGGTCCGACGGCAGCGGCGATCGCGGCCGCGGCGCCGACGAGCGCGTAGGCGCGGCGCTGCATCGCTCCGTGGAAGTTGCCGTGGATCAGCGACTGCATCGCCGGCAGCAGGAGCGACGCGCCGAGCCCGCCGACGATCGCCCAGAAGATGACGATCGGCAGGAGGCTTTGCGACAGGGTCATCGAGAGCGCGCCGACCGCATACCCGAGCAGGCCGATGATGTACGCCCGCTTGCGCCCGAAGAGATCGCCGATCTTGCTGCCGATGAGGATGAACGCCGCGGAGACCAGAGCCTCGAGCGCGATCGCGGACTGGACGCCGCTCGCGGTCGTGTCGAGGTCGTGCACGACCGCCGAGATCGAGACGTTCATCAGCGACGTGTCGACGACGAGCACGAACATCGCCATCGAGAGGAGGATCGCGACGAGCGTGTCGCCGCCCGACTCCTCGGCTGGGCCGGCGGTGGCTTCGGCGCTCACGACGCCAACGTCGCTGCTCCGGCTCGGCGCAACATCACCCCGAGCGGACGAGATCCAACAACGAAGAGGGCGCGGCCGCCCGCGCCCTCTCTCGCCTCTGGGTTACCGCGCCTACTAGAAGGTGGCGCAGGGGTCCGAAGTCGCCGTGGTGTCGTTCAGGACCGTGCCTCCCGGCCCGGCGATGTGCGCCCAGTGGCCGCTATCGACTGCCGAGATGCAGAGCCTGGGTGTTGGTCGCGCTGGGCTTCGCGCTCACGATTCCGGGCGAACCGCTGACCGAGACCACCAGGCCCGAGTCGTAGGTGCTGTGCAGGCTGGCGGCGGTCATGCTCGCGTAGCTGCTGTTGTCGGAGTAGTACGCCTCGGCGTCCGGAACGGCCTCACGGACGTCGGACATCGCTGCCGTCTGCTGCGCCTTCTTCTGGAAGCCCAGATACGAAGGAATGGCGATCGCGAGCAGGATGCCGATGATCAGCAGAACGACGAGGAGCTCGATGAGGGTGAAGCCCTCCTCACGAGCCAGACGCTGCCGCAAACTCAACATGGTTCCTGTCCTTTCGAAGGGGAAATGAGAGGGTCGGGATCGCTCCCGTGGTGTCTGGCAGCGTCGATCGGAGGCCCGGGTAGGAAACCGGGAGGGTTGGGGCTGGAGGTCGGGGGCGGCCGGGACAGGCTGCGCGGAAACCGCGTAGCCGTGCGGTCTAGCCGGGCGGCCGGTAGCGGTAGCCGAAGCCCCGAACTGTCTCGATCGGGGTACCCCGAGGGGCGTCCGGAGAGAGCTTGTGCCGCAGATAGCCGACGTAGAGCTTGACCTCGTCGCGGGAGGTGTCGAGCGAGTCGCCCCAGACGAGCTCGCGGAGCTGGTCGTGGCTCAGCACCTGATTCGGGTGACGCACGAACGCGGACAGGAGCCGGTATTCGAGCGGCGTCAGGGAGATCTCGCGCTCGTCGTAGCGGACGGCTTGCTGAGTGAACGAGATGCTGAGCAGCGCGTCCGCGTAGGTCTCCTGCTGGTCGCTGCCACGCGAGCGGCGAAGCAGGGCCTCGACGCGCGCGACCAGCTCCTGACGGCCAAACGGCTTGACGACGTAGTCGTCGGCCCCGCCCGTCAGCCCGCGAACACGCTCCACCTCGGTGTCCCGCGCGGTCAGCATCAGGACGGGAACGTCCGTCACCTCCCGGATCCGCTCGAGCGTCGCCCAGCCGTCGAGACCGGGCATCGTCACGTCGAGGACGACCAGGTCCGGCGAGGCCGTATACAGCTCGCGCAGCCCGGCGCGCCCGTCCGGCGCCTCCGAGACCTCATGGCCGGCCCGCTCCAGCAGCGTGCGGACGAGCCCGCGAATGTCCTCCTCGTCGTCCACGACGAGGATCCGGGAACCGGTCATCGCGTCTCATTCCACCGGGGGATACGGGACTCCTGCGCGGTTTCCGATTGTTTGGCTCAGAGGAGCGACTTTGACTGCGTCTGCATTCACCGCCGAGTTCACGGCCCGCTTCGCGCGCGGGCACGCCGACACACGTGCGAAAGCCGAGCCTCCGGCGCAGCTGCTCCCGTTCACGGCGATCGCAGTCGCCACGGCGTTCGCGCTGCTCTTCGTGCCGCCGAGCCCTCTCGACTTCCGCGAGGTCTCGGCTGCAGGGCTGCTCGCGTGCGCTCTGCTCGGTCTCGCCCTCTCCGCGCAGAGCTTCCCGCGCGTCGCCGCCATCGGGATCCCGGTGGGCTACATCGCGTTCGTCGCGCTCCTGCGCGACGCCGCGGGCGGATCGAGCTCCGGTTTCGGCGGCCTTCTGCTGCTGCCGGTCCTCTGGCTCGCCGTCACGGCCGGACGGCGTGAGCTCGCCGCGATCCTGTTCGCAATGGCCGTCGCCCAGCTCGTACCGCTCGGGCTGGTGGGACCGCCGCGCTATGCGGCGTCGGGCTTCCGCGGCGCGTTCGTCCTCACGACCGTCGCGGCGATCACCGGTCTGATGGTGCAGCGTCTCGTCGCCGAGACGCGCAACCAGAACGAGCGCCTCCTCGAGCTCGACCACCTGAAGGACGAGTTCGTCGCGACCGCATCGCACGAGCTGCGGACTCCGCTCACCTCGCTCAGCGGCTATCTCGAGATGTCCCTCGACCCGGCCGAAGGCTCTCTCTCGCCGACGCGCGAGAACCACCTCAGGATCGCGCAGCGGAACGCGAACCGGCTCGCAGGCCTCGTCGATCAGCTCCTCTTCCTTGCGCGTGCCGACTCGCACCCGCTCGAGCTTCGCCGGGAGCGGATCGATCTCACGGAGCTCCTGACAGAGGCCGCCGAGAATGCCGGGCCGGCAGCAGCGGCGAAGAACATCGCGCTCGAGATCGAGGCCGGGGTCGAGCCGCAGTCGGCAGTCGCCGACCGGCCTCAGTTGCTCCGCGTCGTCGACAACCTCGTCACGAACGCGGTCAAGTTCACTCCGGACGGCGGCACGGTGCGCCTCTCGGCATGGGGCGAAGGAGACGCGGCGATCCTCGCGGTCGCAGACTCCGGGGCCGGCATTCCTTCAGCCGACCTACCGGATCTCTTCAACCGTTTCTTCCGCGGCAGGAATGCGGTGGAGGACGCGGTTCCGGGTAGCGGGCTCGGCCTGGCGATCTCTCAGGTCATCGCCGAAGCGCACGGGAGCACGATCGAGGTCGAGAGCACTCCTGGCACGGGGTCGACCTTCCGGCTCGCGCTTCCGCTCGCGTAACGACTAGCCGATGTCGACGCAGCTGTTGCCGCTATACGCACTGATCTTGCGCGGGCTCCAGGTGTAGAACGCGAGCGGCCGGTTCTTCGTGCCGTTACGCACCGCCACGAGTGCGTGCGTCGGGACTCCTGCGGTGATCGTGAGTCGGACCCGGACGAGCACCGAGCCTGTCGTTCCGCACCTCAAGTTGAGGTGGCCGAACTTGGTCGCCGTCGCCGTCTCCGGCGGGCCGGACAGCCCTTTCGACTTCAACGGAATCTTCTTGTTCACGCTGTGGCACGACGACTTGTCGACCCTCAAGCTGTTCTTCCGCGCGCCGAAGCCGATCTGGGACAGCGTGGTCGTGGTGCCGTTCTTCGTCACGCTCCTCGGGTTGGTGGTCAGGGCGAACACGCCCGGCTGCCGCTGGCCGTTGATCGGCGGGAGAGTTACGCCCCCGTAGATCGTGACGCTGTTCACGCTCCCGACGTGGCACGAGTACGTGGCGTCGACCGTGGACGCAGGGCTGGCCGCCCGGGTCGGCGCCGCCGCGCTCGCCTGCACGACGACGGCAGCGGCCGCGAGGGCGGCGGGCAGCAGCGCGATGATCCAGGTGCCACGGCGACGGCTCATTCCCGGCAGCTTATGCCGCATCTGAGCTGCTTTCCAGAGGCGGACGCAGGAAAAAGCCCCCGACCGAGCAGGGGCTTTGCTGAGGAGGCGCATACGGGATTCGAACCCGTGCCGCCGCCGTGAGAGGGCGGTGTCCTAGGCCACTAGACGAATGCGCCCGGCGGGGGCCTAGTGTAGCGGCGCTTCGGGCCAGATCCCCGCGGCGTCGCTTCCGGACGAAGAACGCTCCGGCGCCCGCCGCCGACAGGGCGATGAGCGCGCCGAGCGGGCCGCCCACGAGCAGAAGCGTGTCGCTCCCGCCCGCGGCCGGAATGTGCTCGGCCGTCGGCACCGCTGCTGCGATCGGCAAGGCACGGCCCGAGGCCTGGAAGCTCAGCTGGTGGAGGAACGGTGCGGCATCCGTCGTCGTCGGCTTCGTCTCCCCGAGCAGGTGGCGGGACACGAGCAACTGCGTCTCGATCCGCCTCGCGCCGACGTACATGTTCGCGAACCGCTTGTCCTTGAGGCTGTCGACGCGAACGAACGAGCCGGTGTGCGGCGCGTCGATGAAGTAGCCGTCGGCGACGTAGATCCCGACATGCCCCGGTGCCTTGCGCGTCCCGTCGGAGCCGACGAAGAAGACGAGGTCGCCGGCCTCGAGGTGGTGCGGCGACACCCAGACGCCGTCAGGCGAGGTGTACTGCGAAACCGTGTAGTGCGGCAGTGACACGCCGAGCTTCGCGAACACGTACGTGACGAGTCCCGAGCAGTCGAAGCCGGTTGCCGGGGTCGCGCCGCCCCACTGGTACTTGATTCCGAGGTACTGGATCGCGGACGAGACGACGGCGTTGTGCTTCGCGACCGGCGTCAGGATGTCGTTCTCGAGGAATGGGTCGGGCGCCGCGGGAAAGTCGATCAGCTTCGCTCTCTTCTCCACTCTGTTCCTTGGCCGCTTCGGTTCGAGGCATTCGCGGCATGGCTGCTGCGCTTCCCGGGGCGTGGTGGGCGGTCTGCGGCGACTGCGGCGAAGCCGAACGCGATCGTCGTCCCGGCCGGCAGTCCGCCATGCGCTGCGGTGAGCTCCACGACGAGCGGCGCCCGCAGCCGGCCGACCGTCTTCTCGAGCGTGACCTGTCCCCAGCCGCCGACCTGCACCGAATCTCCGGCGCTGAGCTCTGTGGGCGATCCGTAGATGGCGAAGCCGCTCACCGTTCCACGGCCACCGACCGCGGTAACGCTCTGCGCAGTGATGACCCCGCCGAAGAGCGAGACCGACCCGAGGCTGACGCGCGCGGTCGAGCACGACGATCCGCTCGCCGACGAGGAGAGGAAGCGAACGATCGGCGCCCTGGTCGGATACTCGGACGCGCCGCGGCTCGACGCCGGCGTGCCCAGCGCCAGCACTCGGCTTCCCGGCTCGGCGATCGCCGCCGCACCTGCTCCGACGCAGCCGCTGGACAGATAGGAGGCAGGGAGGCTCGCGTAGGACTTCGGCGCCGGCGCCGTCTTGGTCGTGCCGGTGGTGGTCGACGACGTCGTGGTGGCCGAGGTGGTGGTCTTCGAGGTCGTGGTCGTCGCGGTGGTGGTGGTCGTCGGCGAGGTGGTGGTCGTCGACGTCGTGGTCGTGGGAGTCGGCGAGGTTGCCTCCGAGGTGGTGGTCTCGACCGTGGTCGTCCCGCCGCCGGCCCCATAGGCCGACGCCGCTCCGGCCGCAGCCAGAAGGACGCCGATGATGAGGAGCCAGACCCCGCGCCGCATCGCGTCAGTGTGCCGATCTCGTCGGCGTTTCGTGGAAATTGGCGAATTCCGTTACACCGCGTCAACAACTGGGTCAACAACTGGGTCGACAACTGAGCGTGGTCGGTAGCGCCGATGCCTACGATCTCGACGTGGCCGTCGAGGAGAGCACGGGGCTTGCCGTCGAGGTGGTCGACCTCGTCAAGCGGTATCCGAAGTCGCCCGTCAACGCAGTCGACGGCGTGTCCTTCGAGGTCGGCGGCGGGCGAGGTCTTCGGGCTGCTCGGGCCGAACGGCGCGGGGAAGACGACGACCGTCGGCATGCTGACGACTCGCGTGCGGCCGACCGCCGGAGCGGCCCGCCTCGCCGGTATCGACGTGCGTGCGCGATCCGGTCCGCGCACGTAGCGCACTCGCGGTCGTGCCGCAGCGCAGCAACCTCGACCGCTCGATCTCGATCCGCGACAACCTGATCTTCCACGCGGCGTACCACGGCGTCCCAGCGGGCGAGCGCGAGCGCGCGGGCCGACGAGCTGCTCGAGCAGTTCGGGCTGCTCGACCGAGCGAGGACAAGCCCGACTTGTTCTCCGGCGGACAGTCGCAGCGGGTGATGATCGCCCGCGCGCTGATGCACGCGCCGCGGGTGCTCTTCCTCGACGAGCCGACGACCGGCCTCGACCCGGCCGCGCGCCTGTTCGTCTGGGACCGCCTGCGCGAGCTGCGCGACTCGCGGCGTGACCCTCATCCTCACGACGCACGACATGGACGAGGCTGCGCTGCTCGCCGACCGGGTCGGGATCATGGATCACGGCCACGCTGCTCGCCCTCGACACGCCCGCCGGCGCTGATCAGCTACGCTCGAGGGCGAAGGAACGATCGAGCTCACCGCGGATCGCGGCCGCCGACGGCACAGTCGTCGATGCGCTGGCGGGGCTCGCCGGCGTCGAGAAGGTCGAGACCGTCCACCGCGCGAGCCGACGACGGCGTCCCGGGCGCGCGGCCGCGACGACTCCCAGCCGCTCCGCGTGCGCCTCTACCTGACGGGCGACGCGGCGCTGCTGCGTCGCGCCGGCGGCCGCGGTGCTCGCGCAGCACGGGCTCGCGCTCCCGGACGTGAAGCTCGGCACACCGACGCTGGAGGATGTCTTCATCCACCTCACCGGCAGGACGCTGCGCTGAACACGATCGCCGCACCCGCGCTGGAACAGGGGCACGCAGTGGCGCGTGCTCCGGGCCGTCCTCTAGCGCGACCTCTACGTCACCGTACCGCGAGTTCCCGGCCTTCCTCGCCCAGGTGATCCTGCAGCCGCTGTTCCTGCTCTTCGTGTTCGGCTACGTGCTCAGGAGCCTCCACTACACGAGGCCCGGCTACACGGACGTGCTCTATCCCGGCCTGCTCGCGCTGACCGCGGTGATCACGGCGCTGCAGGCGCTCGCCTTCCCGCTGGTGGCCGAGTTCGGCTGGACGAAGGAGATCGAGGACCGGCTGCTCGCGCCGATGCCGACCTCGTTCGTCGTGGGTGAAAAGGTGCTCTTCGCCGTGCCTGCGCTCCTTCACCGCGACGCTGATCATGATCCCGCTCGGGATCATCGTCCTCGGCTCGATCCCGTGGCGTTGGGCCGGCTTCCCGCTCTTCCTCGCAGGCCTTCTGCTCGGAGCTCTCGTCGGCGCCGGCTTTGGGCTGGTGATGGGGACATTCGTCCGGCCCGAGCGGATCAGCCTCCTCTTCTCGCTCGTCTTCACGCCACTGCTTTTCACGGGTTGCACCCAGTACCCGTGGCCGTCGCTCAAGCACATCCGCTGGTTCCAGATCGTGACGGCGTTCAATCCGATGACGTACGTGAGCGAGGCCCTGCGTGGTGCGCTCGTGCCGCAGGTGCCGCACATCGCGCCGTGGATCTGCATCGCGGCGCTCGTCTTCTCGGTCTGCGTGTTGCTGACGGTCGGATCGCGCGGCTTCTATCGCCGCGCGATCGATTGAGGCGGAAGACTCCGCGGGTTCAGTTGACCGTGAGCTTGAGGTAGTTGTCGTCGGGTGCCTGGCCGACCATCATGACCACGTAGTTTCCGCGGCCGACCACGATGGACTTGCCCATCGGGATGTGGCGCATTCCGGCGCGGGACGCGACCTTCAGCGCGGCCTCGTCGAGATCGACGAGCCGGACGCGGGAGGCGTTGACGGTGGCGGTCTTCGCGTACTTCCCGTGAATCGAGAACCAGTGACAGCCGGGATCGTGCATGACGATGTTCAGCGTCTTCGGCGCCGACTGGTGATGAGTCGTCGCGAGCGCCTGTCCGGTGCCGAACGCGCCGGCGCAGACGATCGCTGCAATAACGAGTGCGAGCGTCGCGATCTTCATGGTTGCTCCTTCGATGATCCGTGGCATTACGCGAATGATCCGCTCGCGCGCAGCCACTGGAATCCGCGTGAACCGCGACCTGCGCTCGGTACTTCCCCGCAGCCCGGGTTGCCCGTCGTTCGGGCGCGCCATACTCGGCCCGTGGCCGTGCAGGCGTGGCAGGACGACTACCCCTGGCTCCGGCTCGCGTTTCGGCACTCCGGCCCCGCCGGGAAGGACGCCTCCGAGGAGTGGCGCTGGCGGATCGAGGAAGACCTCAGGGCCGTGCTCGACTACCAGGTGCGAAGCGACGGTACCGCCGCCGTCTGGTGCGGCATGACGCGCTTCGACTTCGCGCACGAGCCGACGCCGAAGGATCTGCTCGCGGGTCTCGACACCGCCTACCGGCAGGAGCTCGAGCGTCGCGGCTGGCAGTACCCCGACCTGGATGCGCCGGCACCAGCCGACCGCACCGGCAACGTCGCCGTCGGAACGCGCTACGGCCCGGTCGAGATCTCGTGGGCCGGACGCGATGCGCTCGTCGGCGAGATCCGAAGCCGCGGGAGCGGCGGCTTCGTCGTGCGCGTCTTCGACGCCATCGGCAGCTCGCGGCCGGTGAGCCTCGACCGCAAGGGGAAGATCGTCGTCTTCGACGCACTGTGGGGGCTGGGCGACGGCACCGATCTGGATCCGCAGCTCGTGCAGCTGCGGGACCGGCTCAAGGACGAGATCACCGCCACCGATTGAGCGGTTCCGGGAGAAGGCCCGCGCACGCGGGCGTTCTCCCGGGCAGAGAGCGTTATTCGTCCTCTGCGGGCGTGTCCGAGTCGGGGTCGATCTGGTCGGCGCGTGCACCGACCTCGGCCGCGACCCGCCGCGACTCGCGCGCTTCGCGCACCTGCTCCTGCGCGACGCGCTCGCGCTCTTCGGCCTGCTGCGTCCGCGTGTCGGCTTCCCGACGCAGCTCCTGCGCCTGCTCGCGGCGCTGCCGCTTGTCGCGGTTACGTATCGCGCCGACGACGATCGCGCCGAGCGCGATCAGCACGGCGATTGCGATCACGATCCAAATCCAAGCTGCCATTCCATCCACCTCCTCCGTTCACAGAGCAACGGAAGAGGCCGCCGTTCGGTTTCGGGTCGTCTAGGCGAGAAGCTCGCGCAAGGCTGCCAGCGGCTCTTCGCGCACCCGGAAGAAGGCCCAGCTGCCGCGCTGCTCACGCTCGACTAGCTCAGCCTGGAGCAACACCTTGAGGTGGTGGCTGACGGTCGGCTGGCTGAGGCCGAGCGGACCGGTGAGGTGGCAGACGCAGGCTTCGTGGTCGGGCTGAGCCTGGATCAGGCTCAGGAGTCGCAGCCGTGCCGGGTCGGCGATCGCCTTCAGCGCGGCGCGCAAGACGCTCAGCATCGTCGGCCGCCAGCGGTTCCTGCAGGAGCGGCGGACACGACGCGGCGAGGTCGCGAGGACGCGCATAGCGAGATATTGACATACGTCGATGACTTCTTCATCATCGCGGACGAGGACATTGACTCTCGTCGATACCGGAGGAGGAAGGAACCGTGTCAGAGACGCTTGACCCTGTCACTCGACATCATGTCCGACAAGCCGCTGAGGCGCTGAAGGACGAGTTCGCCGGGATCTTCTCCGGGAGACGATCGAGCGCTACATCGCGGATTCGCTCGATCTGCTCGGGAAACTCGCGGATCAACGTCTTCGTGCCGGTGCTCGCGCACCGTTTCGCCCGTGAGCGCCTGCTGGCACTCGCCCAGGCACAGGACCTCGTGCCCGACGATCAGCCCGAGGTGCTCTTCGTCTGCGTGCACAACGCAGGCCGCACCCAGATGGCAGCTGGCCTCCTGAAGCTCCGCTCGGACGGCCGGATCCACGTCCGTTCGGCCGGCAGCGCCCCGGCTGAGGAGATCAATCCGGCCGTCGTCGAGGCGATGGAGGAGATCGGCGTCGACATGAGCCAGGAGTTCCCGAAGCCGCTCACCGACGAGTTCGTCCGGGCCGCCGACGTCGTGATCACGATGGGCTGCGGCGATGCCTGCCCGATCTATCCCGGCAAGCGCTACGAGGACTGGGAGCTCGACGACCCCGCCGGGCAGGACGTCGAGGCCGTGCGCGCGATCCGCGACGAGATCGACCAGCGCGTGTCAGCGGCTGATGGCCGAGCTTCTCCCGGACGACGCGTGAGGCCGCGAGCCCCTGCGCCCGCTCCTCGCCGAGGCCATCGGCACGTTCGCGCTCGTCTTCGCCGGCTGCGGCGCGATCATGGTCGACGCAGAAGACCGGCCAGCTCGGCCACGTCGGAGTCGCGATCACGTTCGGGCTCGTGATCATGTTCGAGATCTACGCCGTCGGCCACATCTCCGGCGCGCACTTCAACCCGGCGTCACCTTCGCCTTCGCGCTGAGCCGTCACTTCCCGTGGAGCCGCGCGGTCGGCTACTGGGGAGCTCAGCTCGTGGGCGCACTCGCCGCGGCGGCGCTCTTACGAGCCTCGCTCGGCAACAGGCGCGGACGTCGGCGCGACGCTGCCGTCGGGATCGCAGGCGCAATCGTTCCTCTGGGAGCTGGTGCTCACGTTCTTCCTCATGTTCGTGATCATGTCCGTCGCCACCGACACGCGGGCCGTCGGGGAGGCCGCGGCGATCGCGGTCGGCGGCACCGTTCTCCTCGACGCGATGTTCGGCGGCCCGATCAGCGGCGCCTCGATGAACCCGGCCCGCTCGATCGGCCCGGCCGTCGTCTCGGGCAACCTCCACGCGCTCTGGCTGTACATCGTCGCGCCGCTCGCGGGCGCCTCGCTTGCTGCGGTCACCTACCAGTTCATCCGCGGTGAGCCTCGAGCTGCGGGGCAGGGATTCGAACCCCAACTTCCTGATCCAGAGTCAGGCGTCCTACCATTAGACGACCCCGCAACGGGTCGGCCGCCAGTGTAGCCAGGCTGTTCGCGCGGTTCAGATCTCGAGCCGGTACATCGGCACGAGGCGCTGCTCGGTCTCGGTGTCGATGTGCGCGACCACCTCGACGTAGGGCTCGAGGCCGCTGCCACGGAGCTTCGCCTTCAGCAGTCCGTCGACCTGGAAGATCCCGGAACTGTTGTTCATCAGGATCTCGATCTTGATCGGGCGATCCTCGCCGTCGCTGATCGTGACGTCCTCGATCGCCGCAGCCGAGAGCGAGTGCATCGAGATGCTGCCCTTCTCGAACGGGATCCGCGAGCGGCCCTTCGCCATGTCGAGCGCGTCGGCGACCCGGACGATGCCCGCGTCGACCGTCAGCGGCTCGCCGTCGGCGCGGTGGCTGATGATCGCCTGCAGAACCTCTGACACGATCACGGTCTTGTCCGGCTCGTCGTAGAGACCGTCGAGCAGCTCCCGCATCTTCGGCTCGGCGAGGAAGAGCGAGAAGTCCTCGTGGCCGTGACGGTGGATCGACATTCCGATGCAGTGGAAGAGAGCGGCGAGGACGACGACGATCTCTGCGTCGTCCTGCTCGAGGCCGAAGTCACGGACGAGGCCCGGGTTTCGTGGTCGCCGTCGCGCTTGTCAGTGGTTTTTCTTGCCGGCGCGCTGATGTTCCCTGAGCTTCCGCCGTGATACAGCGGCCCGGTGCAGCGATCCAACCGATTTCGCTGCAGTGCGAAAGGCGCTCAGGATGCGTAAGCCAGTTTGGTCGTCTTTCAACACGGCTCTGAGGGTATGGACTGCTTTCATTGGCGCGGTTTTCAAACGTTCCGCCCGCATTCAGGGCGTGTTTCTCCATGACCCCGCCGCTGGTAGACCAAAGAACCTGGACAATCCCTTCCACGATGCGGAGGCTCAGGAACGCGTGGGGGACTTCATCGCCCGCGCCACTCGAACCCCGGAACGCAAACCACCGCAATAGTCTTCGCGGCGTTGCACTGGTCCCTCGATCTCGCACGAGGAGATCTGCCCAAGGCCAAACGGGTGCTTGGGCTCTCCTGCCGGTACGGACACAGCCAGACGGCGTGACCGTCAACGAATGGACCAATCGGTGCCGCCTTTTGCCGAGGGCGTGAACTTGATCTCAACATCGACCGACGTGCCGCAGGCATCCATCGTCCAGGCCTCGGTCCACGGCGTGTTCGACAGGCCGGTCCCGGATGTCACCCGCGTGTCGCGGACTTGCACGCGCTTGCAGCCGGCTGCCGTACCCCGACCAATCATCGCAGCCATCGACGCGCCCTGAAGGACGTCCCGCTGCAAGGTCACGTCGGCGATCGTACCCCCCGGAGCGAGCTCCACACTTTTCATGCCGTCCTTTGGTGACCGGATCAGAAGAAATGTCCGGCGCACATCCACCTTGCATCTGATGAGGTACAGCTCCCGCCACGCCGATCCGTCCGGGGACCGCTCGAGGCCCACGACGATCTGCAAGGTGAAAGCCGGCGGGTTTCCACATCCCGCCGCCGGATTATCGCGCAGAGAGCTTGCGATCTGCCGTTTCCGCAGAGCGGTGAAGCGATCCGAGAACACATCGTTTGCAAGCGTCCCTCCCAATGTCTCTTCCGCTTGCGTGCGATCGGCCTCGATGTAGCTGGGCACTCTGCTCTGCGATTCCTCTGCGTGGCTCGGGGGCGCCATCAGAAACGAGGCCGCGAGCACAAAGGCAGACATTCGGGCGCCAAGGCATTCCATAACGGCGTCTCCCGCAACGCGATGGACTAGACAATAGGATCCGAAGAAATACGTCCAGCCGCAATCCGAGAGCCGGGAGGCTGCCAACAATGCGCGATCGCCGGGACCTCGGGCAAACCTTTGGTTTTAGCGACATCATGGCGCGGGGAGCCAATCGGCTGGGAACAACGTGGCCTCCGGACACTTAAATGTTTGTTCGTTATCAACAACAGTGAAGGAAGGCCGAAGATGAAGACAACCGTCATTGCAGCCACCCTTGCGCTCGGATTGGGCCTCTCGGGTGCCTCTGCGCAAAATGCCAACGACCGACCCGGCATGACTGCTCCCCAGGAAGGGACGATGACTCAGCCGAACCAGCCGGGCTCCATGAGCAATCCCCAGCGGGCTCCGCAAACAACCGGCGCCAATCCGGGAAATACCAAGTCCATGGACGAGCAAGCGGGTGGAAACAACCAAGCCGTGGAGCGCAATCCCGATGGCGCGCCCGTCGGTTCAAAGACAAATCCGTCGCCCCGATAATTGTGAGCGGGCGTAAAGTGAGAGAGGATCGCTCGTCAAAAACACTATTGGCGAGTTCCTCTCCCATGTGACGGCACGCCGCGGAACATGAGAGCGCGGGGGCGAACCAATCAGAGGCCCGCAACCTGTTCTAGGGCAAAATTCAAGAGCGCTACGGCATCGCCAAGGATCAGGTGAGAAAAGACGTAGACGACTGGTATGAGACGCAGACGTGGTAACGCAGACGGACTGTGCTCAGGATCGAACTCGCATTTTGTGATGACATCTCTGGATACGAGCCCCGCCTCGGCGGGGCTCTTTGTTTAGCGAGACGAAGGGGTCTGATTGGCCGGACCTCGCCCGGACAGAAGCCTCCGTTTTAGAAGCCGCGTATCATCGCAGGTCGGGGAGGTCGCCGGACTGGCTCAAGTTCAAGAATCCGCATGCGCAGGCGGTGCAGCGTCAGGCGGAAGAGGACTGGGATTGCTGATTACCGGCTTGGCGCACGCCTCTACGGCGAGATCGCACAGCCGCTCAGGGTCCCGTTCGCCTGCTCTCGCAAAGCCGATGATAGCTCTCGCGATTGCATCGCGCGGTGGATCGACCACGCCCCAGTTATGCAGAGCCTGGATGGCGAACTCGAATGCGATGCCCAAGAGACGCGCGGTCTCTGGATCGAACTGCTCCCCATCAAGATATTGTCCGATCGGCATGACGAAAACAGCAATGCGCCCGTGGCTCCGACATTGCGTTTGTCGCAAGGTTTGATGACACGCCGGCGACAGCGTCATCCAGGCTTCACAGCCTGCGTTTTGAATTGAGTTGGCTCGGGCGTCTGCCCTGCCTAGGGCCGCGTGGCTCTCGGAGTGATCGTGGCCGATCGCTCCGGGGGCCACTCATGGGTTTGTAGTCGCTCGATGGCCCTCATGCGCGGCGATTTCAGCAGCGACACGATCTCCGCCGATAATGACGCCCGTGTCGAATGGAGTGCCGCCACCGCGATCGAAGACCCACCAGCGCCAAGTTGTGCCAGCGGCACGAGGATGCTGCCGTATCTATGTTGTTCTGCCACAGCGGGTATACGACTTGCTCAACGCGACGAGGCAAGAGTGCTGTCATGTTCTGGTGACCTGACGGGACTAATCTCTCCATCGATTCCGAGCGAGACGTATTCGATGGCCTCTTAACCCCGCTCCCCGCGGGGCTTTTTTCGCTGTCTATGCGACATGTCTTCCCTTTATGGAGGAGCGGCCCACCGGTTGCATGTCAGACCGAATGAAACGACGACGGCCCAAGACCGCGCCTGACCCCCGGCGTCGCGCCCTGAACCTTCTCGCTGCACACCCGAATGGATGCACCGAGGCTATCCTTGCCGCGGAGAACATCTCGGCCGATGTGCTTATCGAGCTCGTGCGGAGCGGCCTTGCGGTCGCAAGGAACGAACGCCTTGAGGATGAGGACGGGGCAGTCGACGTGACACGAATGTGGATCACAGAGGCGGGACAGCTGGCGCTGGCGGCGCGGGTTTAGCCGCGCCGCAAATCAGACTGACTGTATGGGCGAGGCTTCACGGCTTGGGGAACGGGCGCCCAGTGGACTCAAGAACCCTCATGTGTGCCGTCGCCCTGAAGCGTTCGCCCCGAAATTCAAGGGTTCGGAGATCGCTGCATCATGCAATCATCCCACCGCATGATCTGCGATCGCATGGTGGCGGTTTTGCCTGCCTCCCCTTCCCCTTTTTCTGGGCCGACCAGTTGACGGCAATACTGCTCCCTGGTCTGACCATTGGTGTCACTATTGCGCGGCTTGGCGACGACGGCCGTCGAGGCCAGCATGACCGCGGCAATCGCGCAGACGATTGCGTTATACATATTGCAATTTCTCCTGTGCTCTGCCCCCTTGCCAGGCAACAGGCACTATCAGTCATTGCTGACTGTTCGATGATGGTTTTGTGCAATACGGAACGGTCGGCACTTGCAGTAGATGCGCGGCCGAAAAGCGTCACGTGCACTCATCAAATCAGGTGCGACCCTTGAAGTGGCCACGGGTGAGTTCGAGGCGAATTGGAAGCAATGGAAGAGGCGCAGTCGCGTTCGTCGAGATCATTTCATGATGAACATCGCACAATGAATCAGCAAGCCGATTTCATCGTCCGAAAATCTTCCCGGAAACTGCTGCTTGATTGCCTGTCTGACAGCGGCATCAGCCTTTGGCTCCAGCCAGAGCGGCTCAATAGCGTTCATAACGAACCGATGAACGTCGGGCGGTTGCGATTGAAAAAAAACAGTATGAGCCATCCGGGTTCTCTGTGATGCACGCGCGTCCAGGATCACCGCTTCGCTGGCGCTTCCCACGGAGGCTGTCCGCAAGAGAATAGAAGCGCGCAATGAATTGGGATACCACTCATACTGCGTCTTGCCCGAGGTCGTTTTTGGCCGCAGTCGATTGCATCGATGGACAATATTTTCCTTTATCTGCTGGGCTTTGCCGGGACCGGCAAGCTGACGATTGCACGAGCATTTGCCCACTCTGTCGGCGCCAAGGTTGTCGATAATCACTGGATCAATAACCCGATTTTCGGCCTCATCGATCCGGATGGCGTGTCGCCTTTGCCGAATGCGGTTTGGAGCCAGACCGCCAAGATACGCGAGGCGGTGCTCGAAACGATCGCGACGTTGGCAAAGCCTGGCATGAACTTCGTATTCACGCACGATGGCATCGAGGGCGAGCGCTACGACGAAGACGTGCTGCGAGGCATCCAATCAACAGCGGCACGCCGCGGGGCCCGGCTCATCCCGGTCCGCCTGGTGTGCGGCGAGGATGAACTTGTACGGCGTATTCAATCGGCCGATCGCGCATCCATGCTCAAATGCACCGATCCCGCCGATGCCATCCACAAGAGTCGCCATCACGCCGTGCTCGATCCAAGGTTGCCTGGGACTCTGACGCTCGACGTGACGAGATTGACGCCCGAGCAAAGCGTCGAGGCAATTATCGCGCACATCAAAGGTCTCGGAATCTAAGCACATCGAAGGTCAGACGCGCTTTTCAACCTGTTCATCACGCGCTTGGTCGCAAGTTTTGATGACACGCGGGCGACCGTGTCATCAACGCTTGACCTGTTAGATATGAAATTGGGTAGCTCCGGGTGGCAGTCCTACCTACAGCCGTATGGTCCGCGGGGCATTCGTAGCCGAATGCCCTGGGGGCCGCTCCCGCAGCTCCAACCGCGTAATCGCATTCGTTGCGGCCTGTTCAGCCGCGCCACGATCAAGACCAACGATGACGCCGGTATCGAGGTGCGTACCGCCGCGCCGATCGAAGACCCACCACCGCCAGGTAACCCCGGAAGCGCGAGGGTATTGCCGGATTTGCACGCCGTATGAAGGCGACTCTGCCATTGCTGGTTTATGACCCAGCCAATCCTGCGCGGCAAGGACGGGCGCTGTCATGAGACCGTGATCTCGCGGGATTAAATCGGGTTTGTTTGCCATGCCTCTTCGATGGCCCTTCTAGCCCCGCCTCGGCGGGGCTTTTTCTTTGCGCGCATTCATTCCTGTGCTCACTAGTGAACAGACAAGCGGCCGCGCATCTCACAAAGTGCATGGACCCAGCGGGAAAACCGATGACGCGCGGCGAGCTTGTTGTTGTGATCTTTTTCGTGCTCGCTACTGCGTTTGTCAGTGGATTTCTTGCCGTCGCGCTCAAGTACCCTGAGCTTCTGCCCTGGTACAGCAATCCGTCGCACCGATCCTCCCCGCCTGCTTCCACCTTTTGGGAAGAGTCGCTGGCTTAAAACGGGAGCCGCCACTCACGCCGAGCGCCCTGCCCGCTCGACCAATCCCAGCTCCTTCGCCTTCCGCCGGATCTCATGCTCGTCCCTGCAAAGGAATCCGCGGTGGGATGTCAGTCACCCCACCAGGCTGGAAGTCGAAAGATCACGACGCCATCAACCGCTATGATGACATCGCGCCCGGCGGTGTGAGCTTCCACCATTCTTTCCAATCCGATCTGGGTGAGCACCGCGCTTTTCCCATCCTCCAATGTGAAGTCGGCTCCTTCCACGAGATTGAAGCTGTAGGCATCATTTTCATCCCCGCGGCTTGGAGCGTGACGAAGCGCAGGATGATGATCAGGACTGGGCTGATAGGGTCCCGGCTTGGTCATTTACGGGCTCCCGAGAGATCATGAATACCCAGGTGATGACGAGCGCAGCAGCAATAAGCGCCTCACCCGCGACGATGACAAACCACAGCGCCACGATCGCAAAAAGAACGTAGCGTCGTATGCAATGTGCAAGGGCAAGTCCGGGAATTGCCTCCTCCTCCTCGGTTCTTGCTTAGTGATCTAAGGGTCGCACATTCTTCATCGGCGTGCCAGTTTTGATGACCCATAAATCGCCGACGCAGCCCGTGGAGCTTGGGACGAACAACCAAGCTGATGTTTCAGTCCGGCATGTGCCTCCCCGCATCACCCAGACGCATTTTCGTTCTCCCACGCCTTAGCCGATGACGGTGAGTTAGGATGAAAGCGTTGACCTTCGATTCCACCTCCCAGTCCCGCTTCCCCGGAGCGGGCGTGGCAACCGGCGGAGGTATCATATGCGTGAATTGTGGATCCCTGTCACGTTGATCGGCGCGCTCGCCCTTGCGGGCTGCTCCGACCCTCCACCTAAAGAGTCCAAAGGCGAGAAGGGCGATCCCGGGCCTCCAGGACCAAAGGGTGATCCGGGCGTTGCCGGTACGACGCTGAGGGTCGTCGCTCCCCAATCATCGACGGCATCGTGCCAGACCGACGAAATCATGATCAGCGCCTATTGCACCGGCACCTTCACCAACTATCCGCTGGTTCCTCTTACGAACGGTGCACGCTGTGGCGCCAACCCGAATTCGACAACCCTGCGCGTGACGATCGTCTGCGCAAAACGATAGCGCGGACCGCGGCCAGCATGCCCTTTATGGAGGAGGACGAGGTGCACAAACGCACCCGAGGTTCTGGCAAATTTGCAACGTCGTTGAAGCGAGCCAAGCTATTTGATTTCCGCCGTTCCTGCGACGGCCCATAGCCGATCCGCAAGCGTGCGCGCCGTAGCAGGCGCCATCCGCACGCGAACGATTTGATCTGTCGGACGATGCCAATCGTCGAGCAGGTGCAGCGTAATTTCTATGTCTTCCTCTACACCCCTGGCCATCGCCAAAACCGCGGTGCCGAGGTCATGCGGTGGAGCTCCTCTGAATTCCGCGACCATGCCGGCCCTCCCTGGCCCAATTGCGATTCCTCCAACTCCAGGCTTAACCGGGACCCATTGACTCCATGATTTGCCACATGATCCAAACGGCCAAGCAAAAAAGCCCAACACAGATTCCGAAGCAGCCGAAGACGCCCATGGAGCTGCGCAGCCAATCCCTTATCATGCGTCCATGGCTCCGATATCGAGCGCGGCATCATAGCACTGTGCCGTTCACAAATACGGCGACCATCGTTGGATTTAGCTCATCGCGAGTTACTGATTCCCCAGCGAGTCCAATCGCCATGCCTGATGAACGATTGTCACGCTCGGACGCGCAGGAGCGCTTTGAGCCATCCCGAAGGCGTTCTTCCCTTGGACTTGGATCGCCGGCAGGCCGATGCCGTCAGCGGTCCAGCATGTCTTGTCGTTGCTCGGCGGCAGTCGAATGCGTAGATTCTGCCGCTTCCTGCCACCAGTCACAGGCGACCCTGAGCAACATCACCCGGTGAACCGGATTGTCGGCGCGTTCAGCAGCATTCGTGCATTGCCTCGCATTCTGCGCATAGAGCTCGGCCAACGTCATCGGAGGTACTCCCTGTCAAAGGCCGCAAACACACGCTTTCTGTACGCTCTCTCGTAGGGGCCTATGTGATGTAAGGCACACAATGCCCGGATTATTGCGCCGTCTCTCAGCGGCACCGGTGGCAGGTGGGGCGCTACCCTTCTGGGTGACAGGCTAGGACGGGCCCGGCTTCGCCGGACGTTTTTCGTTTTTGCCTTCGCGGCTCGGGCCGTGACCTGGCCATTTCGCCGTCAAGGCTGACGACGGACACGGGGACATGGCGCAACCGCCTGACGCTGGTTATTCGGCCTTGCCTGACCGCCGCGATGCACCGCTCGATCGGTCTTGAGCAGTTGAGAATCGCGCGCGGACTTCTCTTTTGGGTCAAAAACAGTAAAGCTCAGAACGAGCAAATTTTTTCTGGTTGCCCACGAAGCGGACCGCCATGGCAAGTGGAACCACTTCGCATGACAACGTTATACCTTCTGTGCGGAAAGATCGCGGCCGGAAAGTCGACGCTCGCACGTCGGCTGGCGGAACGCCCCGCGACCCTGCTGATCACGATGGATCATTGGATGCCGCTCCTGTTTCCGACCGAGAACAGGACGATCGAGGATTTCGCGCGCCTATCTGCGCGACTCCGGGCTGCGATGGGTCCGCACGTTGTCGACATTCTGCGGCATGATCTCTCGGTCGTTCTCGATTTCCCCGCAAACACGGTGAACTGGCGCAGCTGGATGCGATCCTTGATAACCGAAGCCGACGTCGCGCACGAGCTCCATGTCCTGGATGTTCCAGACATGATCTGCAAGGAGAGGCTCCGGCGACGAAACGCGGACGGCGAGCATCCATACCAAGTCAGCGAAGAGAATTACGATCTATTCACGAGCTATTTCGTTCCTCCGGGACCCGGCGAAGGCTTCCATATCGTGCGCCATACGCCCTGATCCGCCCGCTCGGGCCGTGACCTCGCCATTTTCGCGCGGGCCCGGCGCAACCGCCTGATCTCGTGACGTATCTGCGCAAGATCGAAAAGATCACCGCAAGATCGCGCGAGCGCGCAGGAGCGCTCTGAGGCAAGCTCCGCAGCGTTCCTCCCTTGGACTTGGGCCGCTGACTGGATATGTGCCGTCAGCGGCCCCCCCTTTTTCCGATTCTGCCTGGCCCCATCGCCATGACGGCCGCAAGCGATCGCGGCGTGCGCGCGCGGCCTACAACTGGTGACCGAACAGCCGCGGCGGCGACGCGGCGCGAGATCCCCCGAGCGGGGAGGTGACGCGCGGGGCCGACCGATTGGAAGCCTTCGCCCTGACACCCTGCGCCGGCGACGACGCCATCCGTTTCCGCGCCGCGACACCGGTCGGGTCCCGGCGCGGACCAGCGAACACACGCGAATACTGAAAGTTCTGCGCCGCGGGAACCGCGAACGAGCCCGCCGCCGGAGCCAGCGCCGAATAGTTCGGGCGCGGCCACGGCGCGACCGGTGGCGTCGGCACCTCACCCGGCTGCAGCGGCATGTGGTCGAAGCCTGGCGCCAAGGATAACGCGACCACCGGGCCGGGAGGATCGGCGACGCCGAAGCTCGCCGGGCTCGGCACCGTCAATGCCGGCGCGGACGCCGCCATATCGGTGACGACCACGCGCGGCCAAAGTCCGTGCGCGGGCGCCGCGTGCGCCGCCCATTGCTCGGGCGTGGTCGCGGTCTTCGGCCGGTCCGGCGCCGCCGGCACCACGTGGACGATCTTGAAGCCGCGCGCCTTGAGCTCCTGCAGGATCACCGGCAACGCGACCGCGGTCTTTTCGTGGATATCATGCAGCAGCAGAACGCCCTTGCCGCGCGCCTCCAGCCGGCTGACGGCGCGGCGCGCGATCTCGGCGGCGTTGATATGGGTCCAGTCGTCGGCCACGACGTCGACGCTCCAGGTCATGACGCCGTGCGCGGCGAGATACTGCTCGACCGAGTCCTGCCGCAACAGTCCGGGAATGCGGAAGAACGGAGCGACCGCATCGGGATCGCCGAGCGCTGCACGGATCGAGGCAAACCCGCCTTCGATCTGCGCCGCCGCCTGCGGGACCGACATCCTGCTGAAAGTGAACGGATGAGTCTGGCTGTGATTCGCGATCGTGTGCCCTTCGTCGTGGACGCGACGCACCATGGCGGGATAGGCGTTGGCCATCTGTCCGACCATGAAGAAGGTCGCCTTGGTGCATTCGGATGCCAGCGTCTCGAGAACGCTGCCGGTATGACGCGGCACCGGCCCGTCGTCGAAGGTCAGAACGACTTCCTTGTCGTTGAGCGGGAGCGTCTCGCCATATTGCATCGCGCCGATGCGCGCATGCTCGCGCGGGTCGACCACGACGGTGCGAGCGACCCCCAGCGCGCCGGGAGGGCACTCCGCCGCGACCGCTCCGCCATGGACGAAGGACACCAACAGCAAGGAGGCAGCGAGGATCGCGCGCATGGCCTTAGGCTCCAGCGAAATTCGGACGCGCCCCGCACGAATCCAAAAGAGCGTACTGCGAGAACCGGGGCGAGGCAATTTCCACGGAAAAGCCGGTGGAATCCCCTGCCCCGGCGGTCACGTTCCTATGAAGGATTCGCGGCAAAGACTGATAGGAACGTCAAATGCGCCACACTAGACCGGCATCACCTTGCCGGTGGCGATGTCGTAGACCGCGCCGGCCACCTTGAGCTTTCCGGCCGTGACCAGCTCGGACAGGATCGGCTTCGCGACCAGGAGCGACTTGACGTTGAGACGCACGTTCTCCGCCGTGGCCTCGGCGAGCAGATCGGCGGGCTGCTTGGCCTGCGCCGCAATGACGGCGGGCCGGATCGCGTTGGTCAGGCTCGGCAGATGACCGGGAAGCGTGGTGCCATCCTTGACCACCTTGATGGTCGCGTCGACGGCGCCACACTTGCTGTGGCCGAGCACCATGATGAACGGAACGCCGAGCACGGCGGCGCCGTATTCGAGGCTGGCGAGGCCATCCTCGTTGATGAAGTTTCCGGCCACGCGCACCACGAACAGCTCGCCCGGGCCCTGGTCGAAGGCGAGCTCGGGAGCAAGGCGGGAATCCGCGCAGCTCACGATGCTGGCGAACGGATACTGCGCCTGCGCGCGGGCGACGCGTCCGGCCGCGTAGTCCCTGTTGGTCGGCGCATTGGCGGCATAGCGGGCGTTGCCCTGCTGCAGGCGCGCAAGCGCCTCATCGGGGCTGATGGCGTTCGGCGCCGGCGCGGCCGACTGGGCCCAGGCCGGCAGCGGCGGAAGCGCGGCGGCGGCCGCGGTCACGAGCCCGGCGGTCAGGAGGCCACGGCGTGAAAAGCGCGTCAGATCGCATTGCTTGCACATGAACGCTGAGTCTCCTGGGTAAGAACCCGCTCGCTCGCCCGCCGACCGGAACCGCAATAGCCAATTGCAATCCCTCACGTCAATGCGAAAGCCGTGACGCGCGCTGCGACGACGACGCGCGCCGTCATCGCGCCAACGCCGCCGGAGGCGTCGTGACAGTCCGTGTGACGACGACCGGTGTGAAGACGACCGGTCATGACGGCCGCGTTATGATGGCCGCCTGACGATGCGCGTCCGGCCACGACGACCCGGGTGCGCGCAGAGACGTGCGCACAGGGAGATGGAGAAACCGATGGACGATCTCACGCGGAATGCAACCGGCACGACGCCGCGGCGTGGTTTCTTCCGGCGCATCGCCGGTGCGATGGCGCTGGGGCTCGCGGGGGTTGCGCCCGATCCGTCGCGCGCGCAGGGCGCAGCGGCACGACCGAGCGGACCGGACTGGCCGGGGCCGCTGAAGGGACGCCATCGTCAACTGGTGGACGCGTACGAGATCAACAAGGGCGCCCCGCTGGCATTCGCCCATACGTTCCTGGCGACAAGCGAACCGCCGACCGCGAACCTCGTCGCGGCGACAGCCGTCGTCGTCCTGCGCCACGACGCGTTCCCGCTCGCGCTCGGGGACGAGATGTGGCGCAAATACAAAATCGGGGAATCGTTCAAGATCGACGATCCGGAGACCAAAGCGCCCGCACTCAAGAATCCGTTCCTGCACCCGAAGGCGGGCGTGCTGCCAGCGGACGGCATGGCGATCGACCTGCTGCTCGCAAGCGGCGCCGTGTTCGGCGCCTGCCACGTCGCGCTGATGTTCCAGAGCAAGATGCTCGCCGGCAACGCCGGCGTGAGCGCGGAGGACGCGGCGAACGAGTGGACCGCAAACGTGATCCCCGGAATCACGATCCTTCCTTCGGGGGTATGGGGCGTGAACCGCGCGCAGGAGGCGGGCTGCACCTACTGCGCCGGAGGCTGAGCGTGACGCCGCCCGCCTGCAAGTCCATCGGCGAAGAATGCGGGCACGCTCGATCGGTCAGGCGCTGCATCCGCGCCGCCGCAGGAAACGTATGTTGAGCCGAGGCGTTGACGTCGGAGCCGTCGCGCGCGACCGGCGCAGCCGTACGGAGGCCGAACCATGTACGCAGTTGCAAGATATCTGCTGGCGGGCACGCTCGCCGCGTTGTCCGCCGTTTCCGGAGCCGAGGCCCAGATCCGCAGCCGCCAGCCGGCGCTCGACTGGCAGACATTCGTGGTCCCGGAGTTCGGGACCACGGTGGACTATCCCGCGAGCATCTTCTCGGTCCCGGACGGAAAAGCGGAGAAGGGACTGGGCCAGCGCTTCAACAGCGCCGACGGGCGCTCGGTGCTGACCATCTACACGCGCGAGAACGAGGCCGGCGACACGCCGGCGAGCTACCTCCGGAACAACCTGCGCACGGGCCGGAGCGTGCTCGACTACGAGCGGGTGACGCGCAGCTTCTTTGCGATCTCCTCGGAGCGCCGGGGCCTGATCTTCTACAGCCGCTGCAATTTCTCCGCCGAAGCCGGCGGCGCCATTCATTGCTTCGACCTGGTCTATCCGCAGGACGAGAAGCGCGCCTGGGATCCGGTGGTCACGCGCATCAGCCGGTCGCTGCGGCCGCTGGACGGTTGATGACGCCACCGGCCGTGTCGGTCCACACGGCGCGAGCGGATCGATTGCAGAGCTTCGGAGAATCGAAAGCCGAGTTCAGCCGGCGGGGCGCGAACCGCGGGTCACGCGGCGGGTGGGAGGCTCCCGCCACTGGCAGCCGTACGGCCACGGCTCCTTCGGACAGGCAAAGGTGAGCGGGCGGGCGGCATTGGCAGCCGGCTGATCGATCTTGGCCGCGAGCGGGGCGACCTTCGTCGCCGGCTGATCGGTCTTGGCAACGGCCGCCGGCCGGTCGGCATTCTCCTCGGGCGTGGCGCCGGCAAGCGCCGTCACCACCGCGGCGCCGAGCGCCAGCGCCACGGCGCCGGCTATGATCCTGGAAACTGACATTCGGTCCACCCACCCTACTCCCGGTACCCTGCCGGGAGGCTACTGGGTCATTAGTCGCCGCGACGCAGCAAAAGGTTCACGCTCCGGCGGGTCACCGGGAGCGGTTGTATATATTTGACAAGTCGAGAGAATTTCAGGACGCCGGGGCGGGTTCATGGCGTTTCCAAGGCAACCGGCGGCCCCGCCCGGAGTCATCATTAACCCGGTCTTAAAGCCGTGCACGGGCGGGGGACCGGCGACCACGGAAATCCGACCCGCGACGCGACGTCACGTCGGCGACCGGCCACGCGCACCGCCGCTATCACGTTGTCGGCGCCGGCCGGGCCCGCGGCGCATCACGTCGCCGCAGGAACCGGGGGTGACGGCATCGGGTTATGCCCACACGTCCCGGCGCAAAGCCCAAAGGGAGGTTGCCATGGCCAGATGCGAGACGTGCGGAAACGATTACGACAAGGCGTTTCAGGTGAGCATGAACGGCACCACCCACACCTTCGACAGCTTCGAATGCGCGATCCACGCGCTGGCGCCAACCTGCGAGAACTGCGGCATCCGCATCGTCGGTCACGGACTCGAAAAGGACGGCACCTTCTTCTGTTGCGAACACTGCGCCGAGGTGGTCGGCGTCACCGGATTGCGCGACCGCATCGGCGCGGCGGCCTGACGCGGCGCCACGGTCCGCGCGGAACCATTATCGTTCACGGCAGGTTCACCAGGGCGGGCGCTCAATCGCGCCATGCCAACGACCCCGCTCATTCTCATTACTCTCCGGGAGAGAAACAGATGCTGAAGAAAGTTTCGCTCGTCGCCGCGGTCGCGGCGACACTCTTGATGCTCGCACCCGCCTATGCGCAACGCGGCGGTGGTCCTCCGGCCGGCGGCGGTGGCGCAGCTGCCGCGCCCGGTGGCGGTGGTGGTGGCGCTCCTGGTGGTGGCGGCGGTGGTGGTGGCGGGTGGTGGCGGCGGTGCTCCGCGGTGGTGGCGGCGGTGGCGCGGGCATGACCCGCGGCGGCGGCGGTGGACCCGGTCCCGGCGTGCGTGGCGGCGGGCGGGCGGCGGCGACGTCAACCGCAGTTTCAACCGCGGCCACGGTGGTGGTGGCGGCGGCGGTCTGGTCGTCGGCCGGCGCTATCACGGCGGCGTCTGGTACGGGACGGGAGGACGGCGCTTCTGGCGCGGGCAATGGTACCCGTACGGCGTCGGCCCGTGCTGGCTGTTGACGCCCATCGGCTATGTCTGGGTCTGCTGAACGATCGCGTCGCCGATCGGACGAACGCGGAGGGGCCGGGATCACCGGCCCCTTTTCGTTTTGCGCATCGGGCACCGCGCGGGTGCAAACGATGTGCGATGCGCGGACCGGGTGAGCGCAGCGTCCCACGCGAACGCTTCAATCCGTGCGCACGCGGCGAATGAGCGCCTGGATCTGCTCATGCAGATCCGACACCAACGGCAGCCCGCCGACCGAATCAGCCTGCCGCAATAACGCCGTGCGCACATCGTCGGGCAGGCTCGACCATTGCAGCACGACCGCCGCGCCGAGATATTGCAGGGCGGTCTTGTCGCCCTCATGCAGAGTGATGGTCTGGGCCTTCAAGTCCGGCATGGGGCTTCTCCTGCGTTGCCGCCAGTCATTCATATAGGGCAGCGCACGGACAAGCGAAGGCGTTTCGTCGCCTTCAAGCGGTTGTCGTCCCCCCGATGGGCGCACCGCGGAGCCGCTGCGGGAATTCGTTGCTCGGAACAACCGGCATGCCGCTGTGGACTTCGGCAACGACAGCGTCGGCGGCGGTGACCGTCGCGCACGACGTAACGCCTATGGTCAATCTTATACAGACAGGGGCCACCCCACGGGCGAAGTCTGGGTCATGCGTCGCCCCTTGCGATCATTCGCCCAAGTGGTTTCCACGCGACTCCATGGCCATCCCGTCTTCGCAGTGATCGGGAGGTGGCGCGCACGGCTAATTCGCGGAGAATTCCGTGCGGCCCGACAGGCGGCCAGAAGCGATATTCCTGAATCCGTCCGGCCAGCGCGACCCGTCGATCCGCGTGATCCCTAGGGGTCGCAACGTAACGCGCCGCAGGTAAGCCAACGGAGGCGTCCACCTCGGCCCTCGTCGAAGTCCTTCAACAAGAGATCACGCAGCGCCGGCGCCTCACCGCCAGGACGTCCACTTGATCAAGCCCGCATCAAATCGCGTCTGGCGGCTCGCTCACGAGCCCGCGCCGGAGCCGTGTTTTCCGGCGTTCTGTGCTGCGCCGGGGGGCGTCATTGCATCCTGCGGCGCTTCTCCCCCGGCTTCCATGGCGTCGGCCTTGGCAGTGTAGTCCTGGTGGATCGCCAGCAAACGGCTCGAGGCCGCCTCATCGGACGCGATCGCGGCGAGGCGGAGACAGATGTCGGCTTGGCGGCGAAGATAAGCGGCACTCGGCATGCAAGGACAACCCCAATGGCCGCCAACGCGAAACCCGCCCAAGCGTTCCACACAAAAAAGGGCCGGGGGTACGTTTTTTTTACAGCGCGCGGGGGACCCTGCGGAACCAAAGTTCCAGGCGCGGCTTATTCCGGCGCAACGGAGGCGACGATGTCCCGGATAGACCCGTGGGAGAAGGCGGCGGACTGCGAGCGGGCAATTCAGGCCGCCGCGGACCCGCAACAAAAGACGATCCTGAAGAACCTGCGCTATCTCTGGATCGCACTGGCCAACGAAAGCGACTGCATGAGCGCGGACGAGTTCGCCCACGAGAGCGAGACGATCGGTCGTCTGCACGTCGCGCTGGCGCGCGCCCGCGCCCCCTCGCTCCACTAGCGTCCCGCGTCCGACATCATCGAAGCCGGCGCGCGGCTTCGGTTCAACCGATCAATTCCATACCAGCCCGGCATTTCCGCAGCGTCCCATCAGGACGCGCGTGCAGCCGCATGTCGGCGCCGAAGTCTGCGATCGAGCAACCCGCTGCGCTTCGGCGGGGATTTCTATGCTGCACGCTTGCTGCGTCCTACGCCGCGCGCGCGAGCCCGGTAATGACCGAGCCCAGTAATGACAACGCGGTCAAAAACTGTAGAATAAGTCTCAGGTTTCTTTCACCGGTAAGGCTCCGGCTGGAAAGAGCATGCCGATCACGCCGTATCTCGAGAGCCATAGATTCGATCCCGAGACCAAACGGGTGATGGGCATCGCGTTCGAGATGGCTCGTGTGGCGCTTCGACTTTCCGATCGGACCGACGTCGCCAGCGAGATCATCGCCACCAGGATCATTCAACTTGCGAACGCCGGCGAACGCGATGCGGACCTGTTATGCGAGGGCGCGCTGACGTTCCTTCGCGAGCAGCAAGGACAAGGCGGCAACCAGCCGGTCCCGCCGTTGCCGGGAAGCGATTGACCCGCTAAGTTCGGGCACGAGCGCGGTCCATATGGGAGACCCGCCATGAAGATGGTTCATGCCGCCGCGGCGCTGCTCGCGGCACTATCGCTCAGCATCATCGGTCAGCGGCCGGCCGCCGCCGAAATCCACCGGCCCTGGTGCGTGGGCTACGTCGCGACGATCACGTTCAGCTGCACCTTCGTCTCATTCGAGCAATGCATGGAGACAGCCCGCGGCGGCGGCGGCTCTTGCGTGCAGAATCCCTGGTTCTTGCAGTATGGAGAACGCGGCCCGGCCTCCGATGCCAGGCAGGCCAGCGGGCGAAGCAAGCGGCGCTGACGCAGCGGCTCAATCGGCGAGCGAACGCTCGCGCTTCGATGCCGCCGGATTCTGCCCGGACGGTTTCCCATTCTTCGCCGGCGTGCGCGCACCGTGAGCGGTCGCCTGAATGAGATGATCAACGACGCTGACAGGATCCTGCGCGGGCAAATCCCGGTTCAGATCAGCGATTTTTTCCCACCACTCCGCGGAATATTTTCCACCCATCACCCACTCCCCGATTACCCATGACAAGCGACCCTCATTAAGAATAACCGAGGCGAGATTATGGACGGGTGTCCCACCCCGGCGCGGCGAACCGTTGGGAACCCGACAGTCGAACAGGTCATCAGTTGGAATTCCAATGACATAGGCGGCGGCGAAACTGGCCGGGCGCGCCGCGCAGAAAATTCGATGACGGGTGTGATGCAGCGGCGTTCCGAGCATTGGCTGCCGGTCGCATGGCGCCCCGCGCGGCCCCCGACCGTCCTGGCGGCGTGCATCGGCCGGATAAGAGCGAACATTTCGCGGAGCGGCGCTTTCGTACGATTCGCGTTCTACTCTTAAATAACGAGATGGTCGCCACGGATATATTTCCACCGGGCTTGCACCGGGACGCACGCGCACGCGCCCCCGCTCGCAAAGACCCTGCTTTTCCCCGCCCCGCCCGCTTCGTTCCATGGAACCTAAGTTCCTAGCGCACGTTTATGTGGGCCAACCGAAAGAGGAGAACACAATGGGTAAAGGTCTTTTGCTCTGGCTGATCGGGATCCCGATCCCAATCATCCTGCTGATCTGGCTGTTCGGCGGGCTCCACTAGCGTGGCGCTCAGCCAGTTCATCGTGCTCAAGCGCAAGGGGCAATGGGCGGTCAAGTCGAACGACCAGGAGCGATCCTGCTCCAGCCAGTTCGACGCGATCCATGCCGCCATCGAGCTCGCCAACGAGTGCGGCAAGAATGGCAGGGCCTCGGTGGTCTTGCTCCAGGCGGCAAAAAATCAGTTCGAGACGATCTGGACGTACGGCGAGAGCCCGTTTCCTCCGGCCAAGTCGGACTTGCCACCGCTGTCGGAGGCGTCGTAGCGCGACCGTGCGATCGCCGTCGCGCCGTCGAACAGAAAAGAGGCGCCGCGTGCGGCGCCTCTTCTGTCTCCGAGCCATGACGAGTGAGCTGGCAGTCTCACGATCCCAAACGGCGCATCTCTGCCAAGGTCGTATCCGTTTGACGCGGCTCGCTTAGGCCATCGCATCTCCTGCGACTCAACGTCCTGACCGAATCACGTTTGCGGCAGGCGCGCAATTCCATTGCGGCTAATCCCCAACAAAAACGCGAGTCCGCACATCGTCCCGTGGTCTTTCCGGGCAACGGGCCCCCCAGGGCAGAGCCGCCTCGTGTGGAGGCCCCGGCACGGCGCCGCGTCGAGTGGCGGCGGGCGGAAGCAGCGGTCACGGCGCATTCCCGGATAACGCGGAGGCCGCAAAGGATTCGTGTAACAGGTGTCGGGGATGATCGGCCCCCACCGGCCGCGCCAGCAACGCGACCTCTTGCAGCGCTGCCGCCGGCGACGCACTCTCATGAACGGCTGCCTGAGGACAAAGCCGGTCAAACATCGGATGCGTGCCGAGGCAGCGGAGGGAGCCTCCCGTGAAGCCCTTCAAATCGCGCGCAATGATGCTTGCCGCGGCGCTCCTCGCCTGCGCAAGCCTTCCCAACAGGGCCAACGGCGAGACTGTGGCAATGAAAGAGCTCACTCCCACCGGCAAGCTTCGGGCCGGCATCGTTTACGCGCCGGCGCTGTCGGTCTTCTTCGCGGTCAGGGATGCGGATGGCCGGCCGCGCGGCGTCACCGTCGATCTCGCCGACGAGCTCGCGCGGCGGCTTGGCGTCGCTGCGGATTTCATGGTCGCGCCCAATTCGGGCCTGGTGACCGACGCCGTGGAATCCGGCGCGGTCGACGTCGCCTTCATGCCGGTCGACGACGAGCGCAAGATGCGCGTCGCCTTCGGCCCGAACTATTGTCTGATCGAAAGCACCTATATGGTCACCGGCGCTTCCGGGATCAGAACCCTCGCCGAGGTCGATCGTCCCAATGTCCGGGTCGTCGGCATCGCCAACACCACCACGATCCGTGCCGCCGGCCGGAGCTTGAAAAATACCACGATCACGGCGGCAACTTCGGTGGAAACGGCCGTCGAGTTGCTTCGGACGGGCGCGGCCGATGCTTTCGCACTCTCACGCGATTCGCTTCCCCCGTTTGTGGCGCAACTGCCGGGCTCCCGCATCGTCGACGGCGGCTTCCAGCAGACCGGCATCGCCATCGCCGTCGCGAAAGGCCGGCCGGGCGTGCTGGCCTATGTCAGTGCGTTTCTCGAGCATGCCAAGGCGTCAGGCAGCGTCCGGCGCGCGCTCGACCGGGCGGGATTCCGCGACCAGCCGGTGGCGCCGCCCGCCGAGTGATGGGCCTCGGATCGGTCGACCGAAGCGCCGGCGCAAGATCGTCTCCCGGAATGAAGACAATGCCAAACCCGCGGCGAGGCGCGAGCGGCAACGATGTCGCCTCGCGGGGCCACATGAGAATGGCCCCCGCGGGGGCCATTCTCTCAGCCTGGTTACGCGTCACGCGGGCAAAAAACTCTAGCGGCAGTCCCGTTCCCGCTCAGTGACCGTCACGCCGTTGCGGGTTTCGCTCTCGGAGCGCGTGACGCAATCACGTCGGCGCCCGTCCGTTCCCTCGATGACGACACCGGGAGCAACGCGGCGACGCTCCTCGATCACGACGCCCGGCCGGCGCTCTTCCTCGATGCGTACGGCCGGCGGACCGACGCGCACGTCAACGTCGACCTGAGCCAATTGGACGGAAGCTGGGCTCGCGGTCCCCTGCCAGCAAGGGCGCGGACGTCAGCATGGCGCCTGACGCCGCCACCGCAAATACGATGGTTCTCATGTTCGTTCCTCTGTTGCCTCTCCCGACCCAACGGGAAACGCTGCAACTTGTTCCGGGCGCAAATGGTGCCTCACCGGTGCCGCCAACGATCCAGGGTGCCACGATCCAACGGTGTGATGCACCTCACAGTGAAGCGACGCCCGGCGTGCAATCGTGTCGCTGCGGCAGGCGACCGGCTTCGGCGCCCCGCAATCGGCGGTCGGCAGCGGCTGGAATGAAGCCGCAGGTGCGCCGCTACTCGCTCTTGAGCAGGAAGGCCCCCGCGCCCGGGGAGGGATTCGAATGGAACGAGCAATGTATTTCCGGCGGCAGGCTGAAGTCCTGCTCGGCCTCGCGCGCGCGACCATCGACCTCGGTGTCGCACGGCGACTGCGCAGCCTGGCCGCTGAGTTTCAAGACAAGGCCGATGAGTTCGAGGGCGACGCAGCGGATTTTTCTCTGATGCCCTCCGGGGGGCAGGGGTCATCGAGCGACATCAACCGGCGCTGACTTCGCTTGACCTCGGTGGAACCAATTCCAATGGCGGTATTTGTAAGTGCTGGAAGCGACGGTGCAGGGGGTGCTGCCATGTCCAAAGCGGAAGAGGCATTCAGCCGGGCCGCGATGTGCGCCGACCAGGCGCAGGCGGCGCAGGACGAAGAGTGGCGAACGTTCTTCAAGCGGCTGCGGGATTCATGGGTGCGCGTGGCCAACAACTATCAGATCGCGGAGTCGCTGGCCGCTGACGACGCGCCGCCTCGCCCAGCCGGGATGATGATGAGCGGCTTGGAGGCGGCCGAGGCGCCGCCGGAGCGATAAGCCCTCAACCCTCCAGACGACGATCGGCGCCCGCAAACGTCGCCGCGCTTTCGGATTTCAATTGCAAAGACCACGCGGGGCCGATGTGGCAAGGTGGGCTTGCGGCCGGCAAACCAAGCGTGCCGTGGTACCAAATACACGTCCGCGGCATACCCGGCTGGCGTGCATGCCGCCGGCCGCAAGCCCGTCCGCCGCGGTTTGTACAGGGAAATAACGGCGAAAGATCGTTAGGCCCCGCGCCCGGAGAGGCGGCCGCCATGCAACGCCGCATGTGTCGGCCCGCCGTTGACCTTCAACGCCGATCACCATCATGATGCATCCACGCGCGTCCGCACGCGCCGTTCGCGTTGGGCGATGCCAGTGTCGCGGGACGCTTTCGGCGAAGATTGGCCTCGCCCCGGAAGGCACTCATCGTCTCGCGGCAGGATCAGATGTCTGCGGAATGCGATCTCCGGAGGCACTGCACCGAAGCGTGTCCGCCGCGCTAAACAGCCGCGCAAGGATTTCGCTCCTGGGCCACCTGCAGCATTAACCGCACTTTAACCCTACCGGGGCATGAAGAAGGGCCAAAGAAGCCTTCGAGGGACCCGGTTTTCGGAGGCGCGCCCAAAGTGGAGTAGTGCCATGGACGGAAAGAACTCGGCGCTTCTGAAGGATCCGCAGCCCCAGACGCCCAATCGGGCCCCTCGTCTGCTCAATGCCGCTGCTTGGCTGGAAACGCTGGCGGCGTTGGAGGAGGAGTTCAAATCCATCCTGGCCGAAAAGACGGCGTCGAGCCGTCAGGCCGCTGACAAGCGCCGCGGTTCCTGACGTCCGATCGGGTTTTTACTTGCTCCCACGGCCGGTCATTGTGGTCCGGCCGTCAAAGGCGCGACGCCGATACCGCGCGATCAGCGGACGAGCCCCCACAATTTGCTGAGCTCATCCAAGGCGGTTTTCATCCGCTCGACTGCCGCAGCATATGCTTGCGGACGGCTGCCCCAGCCCAGCGTATAGCCGACCTGATCGAGTGGAGTTTCTCGGCACACCACCCAGTCGAGCACATGCGACCCGATCTTGCCCACGGCCTGCGTCGCCTCGCGATATCGTTGCCGATGAAAGACCTGGGCTTCAGTCTTCGCCATCCCGGAAAAATTGGTGCGATCGGCCGCAAAGATCCGTTCGACGTCGATCGTCTGTAGCTGGTCCGCGAGGCCGGCGTGATACCAATGATGGCGATACTTCTGTCCGACGGAATATTGCTGGTTGGTAATGAGCTTGCGCGCGCGAGCGCGTTCCAGCGGGCTGTCCCGCATGGTGATCTGGCCCGTGTCCCCGAGGTCGAAGTCCGCACCAGCCCGGCGGATGCGTTCGGGCGTGGGCAGCGCACGCTGCTCGACCGCCGGCGGCTCGACTCTCGCCCGCATCGCCTTCATGACGCCGGGATCGGATTGCCTCGACTGCTCGCTCATCTCCCCTCTCCGCTCCGTTGACCGTCATCGGCTATCTTTCGGCGGGCTGTGGTGGCCGTATCGAGGCCGTGATCCCTGCGCACGGTCCGACGCCGGCGTGGGCTCGCGGCGCCGGGCATTGTTTCGGCCGCCGGTCGATATGCGCGGGCGCGATGTGCCGCGCAGTAAAGCTCGCCGCGCAGCGCCTCCGCGCCGCAGAAGAAGAAATCAGGGTGGCTGGGATCGCCGACCGGCCAACGGCAGGCACCGCGGGTCAAATCGAGGAGTGACCTGCGTTGCGCCAATGGAATATCCGCATCGATGCGGGGATCCTCGACGTAAGGCTTGGCCTCGATCACCCAGGCCGGGGGCGGCCATTGTTGGCCCGCAAAGGTCCGGCCGAGCGCGGCCCATAGCTGATGGGAGATGCGGCGCTCACCTGCTCTTTTGAGATGCGAGCGATGCACCCACGCTCGGGGGGAGAGTTCAGCGAACCCGAGCCGATGAATCTTCCCGAGCACGGCACTGCGACTGATGCCGCCGCCCAGCTCGCGGGCAATTCGCTGGGCTGTCACGCCCTGCGACCATCGCATCTTCAGATGCGCGATGCGCGCATCTGTCCAGGGCAATGCTGCACGCCGGCTCCGATCTCGCCGGAGTTCGACCAATCGATTCATCACCGCCTTCCCTCACCCTCTTCCGGAAATTCGAACACTATTAACCACGATTTGTAGGTATTTGTCAACTACCAAATGTAGTCGAATGCCCGCTAATGTGTCCACATGACGACGACACGCGGAGAGCGGTTACGGACCGCGCGCGAGAAGCGCTTCAAATCGGCGCGTTCCGCGGCGAAAGCCTTGGGGATTGCGATTTCGACTTACGGTGCCCATGAGCGCGCGGAAGCGCCTGGCGGCCGCGACTACGGCCCAAACGAGGCCCAGCGCTATGGACGGTTCTTCGGAGTCACCCCCGAGTGGCTGTTGACGGGGCGAAAACCGTTTCCATCCGACGACCCCGAGGAACCGCCGCCGGGGCCCAAGGTCCGGGTGGTCGGCTATGTCGGCGCCGGCTCCGAGGCGCACATTTATGCGGTGGCGCAAGGCGATTTGGACGAAGTGGATCCGCCACGGGGCTCGACCGAGGATACCGTCGCGGTCGAAATTCGCGGCGAAAGCTTGGGTGCGTTTTTCAACCGCTGGCTTGTCTTCTATGACGATGTCCGGCGGCCGGTGACACCCGACCTGATCGGCGAACTCTGCGTGGTGGGCCTCGAGGATGGCCGGGTCCTGATCAAGCAGGTACAGCGCAGCCGCACCGAGGGACTGTTCAACCTCATCTCGTCGATCGAGAAGCCCATTCTCGACGTCGCGGTCGAATGGGCCGCGAAGGTCAACAGCATCGCCCGACGGGGCCGCGCCTGATTCGCCCCGATTTCTGCTACTACATTTTGTAGTTGACAAATCCGGCTACTTAGTGTAGCTGTTCTTTCGGCCATGGAGAGAGCCGAAAGCAGACGAATGCCATCGGAACAGCGACGACGGTTCAAGCAGAAGGCCCCGGCTTTCCACCACGACGTCATCGGCCACACCGCGTGCACGGCAGCGGGCAGTTCCTCAGGAAAGCCGGACCGCGCTCTGCGCTTTCTCGCGCGGCTGGACCGCCATCTGCCCACACTCGCGGATCAGGCGGCGCGGCGAGATTTTCTCGACCGTCAGATCGAGGGATGGCAGCGGCGCTATGCCCGATTCATCACCACCGAGGGCGACTCCGAACCCATCCTCATTCCCACCGACCCACCCCAGGCGGCCGACTTCCTTCTGACAATTGCCGGACTGATGGCGCGCCGATACGCGCTGGAAGAGCAGACGAGGGCTCATGCCTAAGCGAAACACAGATATGCCTCTCCCCGCCTCGATCCTCTCGCTCCTGGTCGCAGCCGACCAGTGCTGCCCCGCAATCATCGGGCAAGCCCATCTTCTCTATCATGCTGGACTGGGCATCAATCCGGAACAGGCGGTAAGGACATTCACACAGTTGAAGAAGGATGCCGACGATTTGTTCAAAGCCATCGCCGATGTCGAAGCCGCCTTGAATCAAGCTGAGACGATTCAACGCGGCGCGGCGGATCGCGACCGAGCAAGGGCGACCGGGCACGACCGGCTACGTTTGCTCCCTGCTAAATCATCAGGTCCTTGTTCTCGAGGCCGAACATGACGCCGCCCCAGCTGCTGCCGACATATTCGTATTGATTTGAAATATGCTGCCGCCCCGCCATCAAATCCGCGAGAATTCCACCAAATGGCAAGTCTTCGGAAAGGCCGGCCGCACCCGTCGCCTTGAAGATGCGCGCGGCGAGCAACGTGCACCGCTCAGTGACCGCGGTGGATTGAAACTTGTATCGCAGGCGCTCCTCGAGCGGCGGGGTCTCGCCACGCCGGGCATAGGCGTGCAGGTTGCCAAAATTGCGATGCAAGGTGCTCTTCATCTCATCGATCGCCGCCGCCGTTTCGGCGCAAAGCAACTGGACGAAGGGATTTTCCGCCGATCGCCCGCCGGCCCGCGTCACGCGGCTCTTGCTGTAATCCACCAGTGCGTTGAGCATGCCCTGCAACGCCCCGAGCGCCCCGGTCGAGATTCCGCGGACGAAAATCTGGCCGAATGGCAACCGATAGAGGCTCGACGTATTGAGCGTCTGGCCAGGCCCCCTGAGCAGGAAATTATCGAGCATGCTCTGGGTGCGATGGGCCGGCACGAACACGTCGTCGACGATCACGTCCCAGCTTCCCGTGGCTTGCAGGCCGGAAACCTGCCAGGTGTCGACGCTCTGGTAATCCCTTCGCGGAACGAGAAAGACGCGTCCTTGCGGTGGGCCGCCGTCGCCTGCGTCGACCAGAGCCCCGAGCAATGCCCAGTCGCAATGGTCGCAGCAACTCGCATATCGCCAGCGTCCGCTGAGACGAAAGCCTCCCTCGGTGCTTGTGGCCTTGCCGGCGGGCATGAGGGACGAACAGATCAGCGTGGAGGCGTCATTGCCCCAAACCTCGTGCGCGGCGCGATCGTCGAGCAGCGCCATGAACCACGGATGCACGCCCGAAACGCCATAGATCCACGCGGTCGACATGTCGCCTTCGGCAAGCGCCAGTTGAACCTCGTAAAAGGTGTGAAGATCCATCTCATAGCCGCCCCAGCGCCTGGGCTGCAGCACGCGGAAAAAACCGGCAGCCTGCATATCCGCGATGGTCTCGTCGGGAACGCGGCGCAGGCGCCGGCCCTGGAGCGAGCGCTTGGCAAGCGTCGGGAGCAGAGCGCGGGCGCGCGCAATGATCTCGCCCGGCTCAGGCGCGCCGGTTCCGACCTGTCGTGCCTCCATGGTCATATCGGCCACTGAGATGCCCCAGGGCGCGCCCTACTCCGCCGCCGCCAAATCGCGACGCGAATTGCGCTCGAGGCACGTCGCGAGCAAATCGGTCGACATGATATCCCCGAACGTGAGGTAGAACGCGCAAAGCGAAGCGTTGTGGTCCTGGTCGGTCACGGCCGCGTTGCCGTCGGTGACCATGATGGTCTTGAAATTGAGCATCATGGCGTCGCGCGCCGTCGACTCGCAGCAAACGTTAGTGACCGTACCGGTGATCAGCACGGTGTCGAGGCCATGCGCGCGCAGGACTTCGGCAAGGTTGGACGAACCCTGGATGAAGGCGCTGAAGCAATTCTTTTCGACGATCAGATCGTCCGGACGCACGTCGAGCGCGGGCCACAATTCATGTCCCTTGCTGTCAGCAGTGAGTGCGGCGACGCGCCTGGCGCCCTGTTCCGGCTTCACCATTTCGAAATAGGTCGACCAATTCTTCAGCGCGTCAGCTTTGAACGTGGTCTTGATCCAGATGACGGTGCCGCCGGTGTGGCGCACCGCCTGAGCCAGCCGATTGATGTTGGGCACGATCTTTTCGGCCATCGGGCAAAGCGCGTGCGCGACCCCCGGCAGCATGAAGGCGTTCTGCATGTCGACGACCACCAACGCGGTCTTGGCCGGATCGAGCGCGTCATAAACGTGCTCCCGTCCGCGCCGTGCGACGACACGATCGACGACCGATTGCGGGATAGACAGCGTATGCATCACGGCCTCCATTCGTCATCCGCGCAGATTATCGTGCCGGGTACGCCCGGGGGCAACCTCACAGCTTCCCGGCGAAGGCATCGGCGATGTAGGCGTGCGCGAGCGCGTAGCCATGCCGGGTGGCGGGCTCGTTGTACATCCCCACGCCCGGATGGTTGGCTTGCGGGTCGGTAAAGGCATGGACCACATCGCCGAACGTGAGCAACGCCCAGCGTGCGCCGGCCGAAGTCATTTCCGCCTCGAAGGCGTCCCGCTCGGCCTTCGGCGCGATCGGATCGGCGGCGCCATGCACCGCGAGAACGGCGGCTTTGATGTCACCCTTGTTGGCGGGCTGCGGCGTCGTCAGGGTCCCGTGCATGGATACGACCGCCTGAACGTCTGCGCCGGTGCGCGCGAGATCCAGGACATTGAGACCGCCGAAGCAGAATCCCATGGCAGCACGCCGGGTGATGTCACCGATGGCACGCCGATCGGCCTCCCGCGTCAATGTGTCGAGCGCCGCCGCGATGCGCCGGCGCATGCCTGGGACGTCCGACATGAATGGCCGCAGAAACTCCATGGGGTTTTCCGTCCCGACCGGGCCGTTGCCTTCGCCGAACATGTCGGCGACGAAGACGACGTAACCCTCGGCCGCGAGCATCTGACCGGCTTCGATGGCCGGCTTGATGACACCCCGCCAGTTGGGCGCCATGAGCAACAGCGGGCGCGACGCCTTGACGCCTTCCTCCCAGATCAGCGCGCCGCGGCAGCTGATGCCGGACACCGAATAGAAGATGCTCTCGACGGCCATCGGTTTTCTCCCCTGTGACCTGCAATAATTCGAATGAGCGAGCAGAACGTGTGCAATCGGCCCTCACGCGCTACTTACGCGACGGGATGGCGCTGGTATAGAGGCGTTGCCATTCCGCCGGTCCAGCGGACGTATGGGGTTGCCGTTCGAGCCGCGGTCGCCAGCGTCCCCCGGCCGCAGGCGGCCCGCTCCATCACTCCGCGGTTGCGGCCGGGCGCAAGAACGCAAAGTCGCAGCCGTCGTCCGCGCCCAGAATTTCCTGCGCATACAGCTTGGCGTAACCCCGTTCGGGCTTCGACGGTATCGACTTCGCGGCGGCCGCGCGCTTTTTTAGTTCGGCATCATCCACCAGAAGGTCGATGCGCCGCTCTTTCACCGAGAGCCGGATGCGATCGCCACTGCGAACCAAGCCGAGCCGGCCACCGGACGCTGAATCCGGGGTCACATGCAGCACGATCGTACCGAACGCCGTGCCGCTCATGCGCGCATCGGAGACTCGGACCATGTCTTTCACACCACGTTGAGCGAGCTTCTTTGGAATCGGGAGATAGCCAGCCTCGGGCATGCATTCGGGCGCGTGCGGGCCGGCGTTTTGCAAGACGAGCACATCTTGCGGCTCCACGTCGAGATCGGGGTCGTCGATGCGCGCGGCAAGATCGGCCAGCGATGCGAAGACCACCGCCCTACCCTCGTGCTCGAACAGTCTTGCGTCGGCCGCCGAGCGTTTGAGGATGGCGCCTTTCGGGGCGAGATTGCCAAAGAGCGCAACCAGCCCACCCTGCGGTTCGAACGGCTCTTCGCTCGCAGCGATGATGGCGCGATCGATCCAGGGAGGAGCATCGTGCGCAAGCCGTTCGCCCAGCGTCTCGCCGGTCACCGTCATGCAATCAAGATGGAGCAGCGGCTTGAGCTCGCGCAACAGCGCGCCCATTCCGCCGCTCGCAAAAAAATCCTCCATGTAGCCGTTGCCGACCGGCTTAAGGTTGACCAGCACCGGCGTCGAGTCCGAGAGCTTGTTCAGCTGCTCGAGGCCCACTTTCACCCCGGCACGACCGGCGATCGCGGTGAGGTGGATCACGGCATTGGTCGAACCGCCGAGCGCGAGGAGAACACGCAAGGCGTTGTCCACCGACTTTGCATTGACGATGCGGTCGGGGGTGCGATCCGATCCGATCAGTTTCACGGACTCGGCGCCGGTGGCCTCCGCCGCGCGTAGCCGGTCGGCGTGAACCGCCGGGATCGCCGCCGTGCCCGGCAGGATGAGACCAAGCGCCTCGGCGATGCAGGCCATGGTGGAAGCCGTCCCCATCACAGCACAGGTGCCCGCGGTCACCGCGAGCTGGCCTTCAACCTCCGAGATTTCCTCTTTGCTCACTTCCCCGGCGCGATAGCGCGCCCAAAAGCGCCGGCAATCGGTGCAGGCCCCCAGCCGCTCTCCGCGGTACCGTCCGGTCATCATCGGGCCGGCCACCAGCATCACCGCCGGGCGCCCGGCGGAGACCGCGCCCATGAGCTGCGCCGGCACGGTCTTGTCACAGCCGCCCATCAGGACCACCGCGTCCATCGGCTGGGCGCGAACCATTTCCTCAGTATCAATTGACATCAGATTGCGGTACTTGAGGCTGGTGGGACTGAGAAAGACCTCGCCGAGAGAAATCGTCGGAAACTCGATCGGCAGCGCGCCAGCCGCGAGCACCCCGCGTTTGACTGCGTTCAGCAGTTCGGGGAAATGGCGGTGACAGTTGTTGAACCCCGACGGCGTATAGGCGATGCCGACCACGGGCTTGGTCAGCATTGCCCGCGAATAGCCCATGGATTGAGCAAAGGATCGGCGCAGATAGAGCGAAAAGTCACGGTCGCCGTAGTTGGTGAGGCCATGCTCGAGGCCGTGCATGCGTTCACTCATGGCTCTCGTGTCCCCGCCAACTGACAGCCCTCCTATCGCCCGGCGGGATCGCCGGTGTGGCGCCGTGAGGCGTCTGGAATGTTAGTTTAGTCACCAGCCCGGCGCTACTTTGGCGGTGCTCGGCGGGCTCGCGTCCTTTTGGGCCGCTTTGCCCGTGTCCCCCCTGCTTCTAATGTCCTCGCAACGTGAATCCGGCGGCCTCATGGGTGGCCACATCCCCGGGTACTCCCGGAGCAAACGTCGCGGGGAGCCGGCGGGCGGGAAAGCGCGCGTAAGGTGCATTTACCATCTCCCGCACGATCCAGGCTCATACCCCGGCTCTGCAACGCGTCCATTATCGCCTCGACAAAGGCACTGGAACCCCTCTAAAAAAGACCTTGGGAGCGTTCCAAAAAAGGCCCCTCTTCGCCGGGGGAGAAAATCATGAATTACGACGCGTATTTTGCAGGTGCCCTTGCCCGGCTCAGGGATGAGCGCCGCTACCGGGTCTTCGCCGATCTCGAACGGCTGGCCGGGCGCTTCCCGCATGCAATCTGGCATTCTCCGCAAGGGCCGCGGGACGTCATCGTGTGGTGCTCCAATGATTACCTCGGAATGGGTCAGCACCCGAAGGTGATCGGGGCGATGGTCGAAACCGCAACGCGTATGGGCACAGGCGCCGGCGGCACCCGCAATATCGCCGGCACCAATCACCCGCTGGTCGACCTGGAGCGCGAGCTTGCCGACCTCCACCGCAAGGAAGCCGCCCTCGTCTTCACCTCCGGCTATGTCTCCAACGAGACCGGTATTTCGACGATCGCCAAGCTGCTGCCGAACTGCCTCATCCTGTCGGATGAGCTAAATCACAATTCGATGATCGAGGGCGTGCGCCAATCGAAATGCGAGAAGCAGATTTTCCGTCACAACGACATGGCGCATCTCGAGGATCTGCTTCGGGCAGCTGATCCGAGCCGGCCGAAGCTCGTCGTGTTCGAGACGCTCTACTCCATGGACGGCGACATAGCCCCGACCGATCGCATCTGCGATCTCGCCGAGCGCTATGGCGCCATGACCTATGCCGACGAGGTCCACGCAGTCGGCATGTACGGGCCGCGCGGCGGCGGCCAAGCAGAACAGCAAGGCACGATGGCGCGCATTGACGTGATCGAAGGCACACTTGCCAAGGCCTTCGGTTGCCTCGGAGGCTATATCACGGCGAGTTCAGCGCTCTGCGATGCGGTGCGCAGCTACGCCCCCGGCTTCATCTTTACCACCGCCCTCCCGCCCCCGATCTGCGCCGCTGCAACGGCCGCGATCCGGCACCTGAAGGCTTCGAGCTTCGAGCGCGAACGCCACCAGGAGCGCGCGGCGCGCGTCAAGGCTGTGCTCAATGCGGCTGGGCTGCCGGTGATGCCGAACGATACCCATATCGTGCCCGTGTTCGTGGGCGAACCCGAGAAGTGCAAGGAGGCGACCGACCTCCTGCTCGCCGAGCACGGCATCTACATTCAGCCGATCAACTACCCGACTGTTCCGAAGGGGTCCGAGCGTCTGCGCATCACGCCCACGCCCTACCACGCGGATGCAGTGATCGATGCGCTTGCCGAGGCCTTAGTTGACGTCTGGGAACGGCTCGAATTGCCGCTCAAGGACCGCGCGCTCGCCGCGGAGTGACGTCGCTTGCTCCAATGGTTGCGCGGGCAATCGGTTCCCGAGGCCGTTGAACGCAGTCCGGGCCGGACCATTGGTTCAAGGCATCGCACTAACCGTCAATCATCAAATGTCCCCTGTCCCGGCCGCTTCCAGTTCTGGCGCGGCTGTGCGGGCAGCCTGCGCACGACGCGTCGGGCCACGATAGCAACTGAAAAGCTGACGGCCAGGAATCGGGCTAGATGGTGCGCCCCGACATAGACGGGGTCGAGGTGCAGAGCGAGGGCGAGCACCATCATCGTGTCTTGCGCGCCGGGTGCAAAAGCAACGATCACGTCGGCGATCCGAAACGGTAGGAAGGCGACCACGATCAGCGCGAACGCCGCCGCCACGGCCACCGCCACTGCGAACGAGCCGAAGGCCGCCCCGAGGTAGCTCAGCAGCATCCGGGGACTCGTATTCGCGAATCGTGCCCCCGCGACCGCTCCGAGCGTGAGCACGGCGGCTCCGCCCGGCCCACCACGGCAGCGAAACACGGACCAAATCCAGTCCGTGAAGAAATCCCGAACCGGCCATGGCACCGAACAGCAGGCCTCCGGGAAAACGGACCCGCAACATGGCAAGCGCGACAACGGTCGACACCGTCACCAGGATCACAAGCTCGAACAACGAGGAGTCCGAAACGCCGCGCGTCGACACCACAGGTTCCACCGTTGAGCCGAACAGCGCCAGACCCGCGGGCAAACCAAGCACGATCAAGAGTACGCGCATCACGTGCACGATGGCGATCCCGCGCACATCGGCCTTGAACTCCGCCGACAGCGCCATCACCTGCGCCATCGAACCCGGACTGGCGCCGAGCAATGCCGACAATGGATCCCAGCCGTGCACCACGCGCAGATAGAACGCGGTGGCTGTCATCATGCAGACAGCCGCGATGACCAGAAGCGCGACACTCAGCGGCCAGGCGGCAATTCCCTTGAGCGTGTCCGGCGTCACCACCGCACCAAGCAGAATACCGACCAGTACGAAGCACACGCGCGCCATCGGCGCCGGTATCTTCATGGGCCGCCCCGCCAGTGCGGCGACCGCGACCGCCAGCATCGAGCCCGAAACCAGGCCGCCGGGAAAGCCGATCAGATAGAAGCCGACGCCGCCCACGGTCGCAATGAGCGCGGTCTCCGCAATCTGCAAAATTTCGCGTTGTGAGGGAAAGGAAGGCGGCATTGCTCGGTCCCGGACGGGTGGATCGCATGAGCAAGCGCGTCCTGCTGTCCGCTCTCAACCGTGATCAATGCCGCGCGCGCTGTACCGCGTCAAATGACCGGGCTGGAGACGGGCAACCCGGGTCACTTTCGGCCGCCCCCTCTTCATGGTGCACGCGGCTCCATGGTGCACGCCGCCGTAGTTATGGAATGCCGCCGCGCCCCTGGATTCGACGAGCCGCTTCCAGGCATGCGATGGAGATGCCAGTGGTCCGGCACCGATGTTCTCCCCCGCTCCTTCCTGCGATACAATGAAAACGTCAGAGGTCGCGCCCGGAGGTCCACGGACTCGTCATGCTGCAAGGCTGGATCGTTATCGCCTGTGCGCTCGGCTATATCGGACTTTTGTTCGTGGTCGCGAGCTATGGGGACCGGACGCGGCGATTCGGTCGCGTTGGCCGATCACGGCTCTTCATCTATCCACTCTCGCTCGCAATCTACTGCACCTCCTGGACGTTCTTCGGTTCTGTCGGCCTCGCCTCACGGACCGGATACGATTTTTTGACGATTTATGTGGGCCCGGTCCTCATGATCGGTTTCTGCTCACCGGTCATCATGCGCATCGTGCGGCTCGCGAAAACCCAGAACATCACATCGATCGCTGACTTCATTGCCGCACGCTACGGCAAGGCTCAGACCGTCGCCGCCGCCGTCGCTCTGATCGCGATCATCGGGACCATCCCGTACATCGCGCTTCAGCTCAAAGCAGTCTCGTCCTCCCTCACCACGATCCTCGGCCCCGCGAGCGGCGCGATGCAGCCGATATTGGGAGACATCGCGCTGTACGTTGCCGTAGCAATGGCGATTTTCGCCGTGTTGTTCGGAACGCGCCATATCGATGCGACCGAGCACCAGGACGGATTGATGCTGGCGATCGCGACCGAGTCCATCGTCAAGCTCGTCGCCTTCGTCGGGGTCGGCGTATTTGTCACGTTCTGGATGTTCGATGGGCCGCTTGCACTTTTTGCCCAAGCTCTCGAGCGGCCCGACACCGCTGCGGTGCTCACACGCGAGCCCGTGCTCGGCACCATCATCGCGATGACCCTGCTGTCGCTGTTCGCCATCGTCCTGCTGCCGCGCCAGTTCCACGTCACCGTCGTCGAGAACAACAGCGAGGCCGAGATCAGGCGGGCATCCTGGCTGTTCCCGCTCTATCTCGTGCTGATCAACCTGTTCGTCATACCGATCGCATTGGCTGGCCTGCTGACATTCGCGCCCGGGCAGGTCGACAGCGACATGTTCGTTCTGGCCCTGCCGCTTGCCGCCCATTCCGACCTGTTCACGATCGCCGCTTTTGTGGGCGGGCTTTCGGCGGCGACCGCCATGGTGATCGTCGAATCGGTGGCGCTCGCCATTATGGTGTCGAACGACATTGTCATGCCGCTCGTGCTCCAGCGGCGCGAAGCGCTGATCACCGGGCGCGACGATGTCGGTGGCCTCCTGCTCATCGTTCGGCGAATGGCGATCTTCGCCATCCTATTTCTTGCTTACGTGTACTACCGCCTGGCGGGCGATGCGCAGCTCGCCTCGATCGGTCTTCTGTCATTCGCTGCCATTGCGCAGCTCGCGCCCGCTTTCTTCGGCGGCCTGATCTGGCGCCGGGGAACAGCGCGCGGTGCACTGGCGGGGATGACAGTCGGTATTCTGACTTGGGCCTATACGCTGCTGTTACCCAGTCTTGCGGACGCCGGCATCGTCGGTCGAAGCCTGCTCGCGCAGGGGCCATGGGGCCTGACTTTGCTGCGGCCGGAGGCGCTGATCGGTCTCGATCTCCCACCGCTTGCACACGGCGTGATCTGGAGCCTTTTGCTCAATGTGGCCGCGTATGTGGTGTTCTCGCTCGGACGGGTGCCAGCCTCAATCGAACGGGTACAAGCCGACCTGTTCGTTCCCTCCCAGCTGACTCCGATCCCGCCGAGTTTCCGGCTGTGGCGCTCCTCTGTGACGATCGAGGAATTGGTCACGACCGTCGCGCGCTATCTCGGCGAGGAGCGAACGCGCACCTCTTTCGGCAGCTACGCCTTGACGCGTGGTATCAGCATTGATTCGAAGGCCGAGGCCGACTTCGAGCTCCTGCGCTACGCCGAACATCTTCTTGCTTCGGCGATTGGGGCAGCCTCATCGCGTCTCGTGCTCTCGCTGCTGCTGCGCAAGCGCACGGTCTCGACCAAGGCGGCCCTAAAGCTTCTCGACGATGCCAATGCGGCGATCCATTACAATCGCGAGATCTTGCAGACCGCACTCGATCATGTGCGGCAGGGCATTGCAGTATTCGACAAGAATCTGCACCTCGTGTGCTGGAATCGTCAGTTCGGCGAAATCCTCGCGTTGCCGCCGCAGCTTACTCGCGTTGGCACCCCGTTGGATCACCTCCTACGCTTCCATGCTGAGCATGGCGCAGCCGACAGAGACGTCGCCGACGTGTTCGTGCGCGAGCGGCTCGCGCGCTACGTCGCCAGCAGCGAGCCGTTTTTGGAGCGTTTCGCCGAACGCGACCTGGTGATGGAGGTGCGCGCGAATCCGATGCCGGATGGCGGCATCGTCACGACTTTCACGGACATCACGCCAAGCGTCAAAGCAGCGGAGGAACTTGAACGCGCCAACGAATCGCTGGAGCGGCGCGTGCGGGAGCGGACGGAGGAGCTGACGCGCCTCAACACCGAACTCGGCCGCGCCAAAGGCGAGGCCGAACAAGCGAACGTCTCCAAGACACGTTTTCTCGCCGCCGCCAGTCATGACATCCTGCAACCGCTCAACGCCGCGCGCCTTTACGTCACCAGCCTGATCGAACGGCAGGGTGGCGGCAATGACGCCCAATTGGTCGGCAATATCGACGCTTCGCTTGATGCGGTCGAAGAAATATTCGGAGCACTGCTCGACATATCGCGACTCGATACCGGAGCGATGAAACCGGAAATCACGAGCTTTCGCATGGATGAGCTTTTGCGCCAGCTGGAAGTCGAGTTCACCCCGCTCGCGCAAGAGCGGGGATTGAGACTCCAATTCATGCCCTGCTCGCTCGCCGTGGAATCCGATCGGCGCCTGTTGCGCCGATTGCTTCAGAATCTCATCTCCAACGCGATCAAATACACGCCCCGGGGACGCGTGCTCGTTGGTTGTCGGCGCCGCCGGCGCCGGCTGCGTATCGACGTCTACGACACGGGCCTCGGCATTCCTTCATCGAAGAAACGCGCCATTTTCCAAGAATTTCACCGCCTCGATCAGGGTGCCAAGGTGGCCCGAGGCTTGGGGCTCGGTCTTTCTATCGTAGAGCGCATCGCGCGCGTCCTCGACTGCAAGATCGGCGTCGTTTCGACGGTCGGCCGCGGATCGCATTTCTCGGTCGAGGCGCCGCTCTCCGCGGCGGTTCCCGTGAAGCAGCACCAGCGCATGGCCCGTGAGGTCGATCGCATACAGCTCTCGGGCATCACCGTTCTGTGCATCGACAATGATCTGACGATTCTCGACGGCATGGAAACGTTGCTCGGGGGTTGGGGTTGTCGGGTCTTGAAGGCGCCGGATCTCGCGACCGCCATAGCAGTCACCGGAGAAGCCAAAATATCGCCTGACGGTCTTCTGGTGGATTACCACCTCGACGACGGCAGTGGGGTCACAGCCATCAAAGAGCTGCGTCGACGCTTCGGTGCCGGCCTCACAGCCATCCTGATTACGGCAGACCGGAGCCCGCAAGTGCGTGAAGAAGCCCGGGTGAACGGCGTTCAGGTGCTTAACAAACCGGTCAAACCGGCCGCCTTGCGCGCGCTCCTGACGCAATGGCGCATGCAACGGGTTGTGGCGGCCGAGTAGTTCTTCCGGTTCCCTTCGTCCGGGACAGGAGACGATCGCCAAGATACCCACAGTCGCTAAAATCAATGGCCAGCGCTTGCGGTCTGCGGCCATTGCCCGAGTTCGATTTTCGAGGCGGCGATCACTGCTTGCGTGCGGCTTTCAACCCCGAGCTTTTGCAGGATTGCCGAGACGTGCGCCTTGACGGTTGCCTCGGAGACACCGAGTTCGTACGCAATTTGCTTGTTGAGCAGGCCCTCCGACAACATCATCAGCACGCGTACCTGCTGCGGCGTCAACGACGCGAGCCGTGCCATCAATTCAGCGGTCTCGGCGTCCGACCCAACCCCCAGATCGATATCGGCAGGTGTCCAAATGCCACCCTCGAATACGCGGGCGATCGCTCCGCGCATCGCTTCGATCCCGAGCGTCTTGGGGATGAAACCCAGCGCTCCGAAATCCATGCAGCGACGGATCACGCCGGGATCGTCGTTCGCGGAGACCACGACGATCGGCACGCTTGGATACTGCGCACGCAAATACATTAGGCCGGAGAAGCCGCGCACGCCCGGCATACTCAGATCGAGCAGAATGAGATCGACTTCCCCACCATGCTCGAGCAGCTTCGCGACATCGTCGAAAGACCCGGCCTCGGCAATCTCCACCTTCTCGAACAGGCCCGACACTGCCTCGCGCAAAGCCCCGCGAAACAACGGGTGGTCGTCCGCAATAACCAGACGCGCCGAATCACCCACCCCCTTCACCTCCGCTTAGAGTCGTTCTTGGGCCATACATGGCCATGCCTCACCAGCATACCACAATTTCAACATCGCAGGCCCGCTCTTCCTCGACTGCCGGACGGACGGCCATGTTCACTTTTGGCCTTACGGGTTCAACAGCCGGATGAGGGGCCCGCAGCCGCAAGCGTTATATGGGTGGATTTCGCGGCCTGACAGCACCGCACCGGGCGCGACAAGGGGCCGCGATCATCGTTTGCTACCGATGAACTGCAGTATGATTTCACGCCGATGTGGTCGAGCGCGATGCTCGGCTACATAGACGCCCTGCCAGGTGCCGAGAGCGAGCGCGCCGTCGATCACGGGGACATTCAAAGATACGCCAGTGATCATGGTCTTGACATGCGCCGGCATATCATCGGGCCCTTCGACGTCGTGGATCCAGCCGGCATCGGTAGGGGCAAGGCGATCCAGTGCGCTCGCAAGATCCGTGCGCACGTCGGGATCCGCATTTTCCTGGATGACGAGGGACGCCGACGTATGGCGCATGAAAAGGAATAGGGCGCCATCTTTCGCGTTCGCATCGGCAATGAACCGCGCCACGTCAGGCGTGATCTCGGTGAATCCCTGACCATGGGTATCGACCAGGATCTTCGTCGTCGCAATGATCTCTGGCGCAACGCTGACGATGGGTGACAATCGAAGTACTCACCGCTGTCTCGCCGCAGGCCACTCAGGTCTTGTTCTGCAGGTCCTTCTGCAGCGTCACGATCACCTCGACGAAGCGACGCCATATCTTTTCGAAGAAGGTAACAACCTTGTCGAGATCGGCATCATTGGGCAGTTGCAGCCGCGGCGGCTCCTCCTTGGCGGCGGGCGGTTCCGGCCTGACAGCGCCGGGAAGCGGCAAATTGCGCGCGATGAGCTCTTTCTTGAGTGCGGCACTCTCGCCCTGCAGACGCGCGATTTCGGCCTCCAGCGCCGAGCGCTCGTCCGGTACGGCCTGACACGCCCACCCTATCGGACGCTGGACACACATCGATACCTGGCCCGTGCGGCCATCAAGCCGTACATATCCGTCATCGACGCGGTGGAAGGTATAGCGGGAGTCGGCCCCCTCCGGGGGCGGGCTTTGCGCCCAAGCCGCCGAGCCTGCAAAGGCCAGCCCGGCAACCGTGAATAGAACCATTCGGATCATGAGTTCTCTCCTGCGTCGCTACCCTGGACGTTCTGCGGCGGTAGCCAAGGGACGCGCCACCGTACGAGCCGAAGCGGTCCGTCGGAGGAAGATTACCATCACCGCAGTCGACGAAGAAATCGCAACACGCGTTTGCGGCGGACGTCGGAAGGCGAGTCCCCGCCGCGCTCGGAACCGATCAAAACGAGCCTGTCCCGCTCGCCGCGGAGGTGGAATTTCATATTTACTCCCAGTAGCTTACCGCAAGGATGCCGATTCTTGACTCGTATGGACCCAGTCAGTATGGTCCGCGCGGCCTTGGGGCGGCGGAAGTATCGCGATCTTGCCTGGACCGTCGCGGGTGTCGAAGCATGGCCGACGACGCACGCGAAAGAGGCGATCGCGAACAACCTTCGCTTGACGAGGCGGCGCTCTCCGCAAGGTTGAAGCGTCTCGGCGAACGGCTCGGCCACGTCCATTCCGACCGTCCCTCCGAAAGTAGTGTGGGTCAACGCCCGACCGCCGATCCGTCGGCGATCGCGCGCGGCTTTCGGCTCTCGACTGAGCTCGTGGCCGGGGTTCTGGTCGGTGCGGCGGTCGGATGGCTGATCGATCGTTGGCTGGGGATCTCGCCGTGGGGAATGATTGTGTTTTTGCTGCTCGGCTTCGCCGCGGGTGTTCTCAACGTGATGCGGGCAGCAGGGGTGGTTCCGACCAAAACGTTGGACCCGCCCAATTCGAATTGATGAAGAAAACCGCGCTTGCCTGATTGAGCGCACGGCGAAGGCTGGTCATGGATCCGATCCACCAGTTTGAGATCAAAAAGCTTTTTCCGATCGCTCATATTGGCGGGATGGAAATCGCCTTTACCAATTCGGCGCTGTTCATGCTGATCGGGCTCCTCCTGATCTTGCTGCTGATGCTTGGTGCCACCAGCTCCCGCGCCCTGATTCCTGGACGGCTGCAGTCGGTCGCGGAGATCTCTTACGAATTCGTCGCCAACACGTTGCGAAGTACCGCCGGCACCGAAGGCATGAAATTCTTCCCGCTGGTATTTTCGCTCTTCATGTTCATCCTCGTGCTGAACGTGATGGGTATCATTCCCTATACTTTCACGGTCACCAGCCACATCATCATTACGGTGGCCCTTGCTCTGCTCGTCTTTTTCACGGTCATAATTTATGGCTTTTGGAAAAACGGACTGCGCTTCTTCAAGTTGTTCGTGCCAAGTGGAATCCCGATCTACATTCTGCCTCTGGTAACGTTCATCGAAGTACTGTCATTTCTTTCCCGGCCGGTCTCCCATAGCGTTCGGTTGTTCGCGAACATGCTCGCCGGCCACATTACACTGAAGGTGTTCGGGGGCTTCGTCACCATGCTGGGTGCGCTCGGCTTCCTCGGTTGGCTCGGAGCGGTCCTACCGCTTGGCCTCACCGTCGCATTGACCGCGCTCGAGCTGCTGGTGGCGTTCCTGCAAGCTTACGTCTTCGCGATTCTCACGTGCATCTATCTCAACGATGCGATCCACCCGGGCCACTAACCCGCCGCGTTCATCAAACCTCGAAAAGGAGTTCTCTCATGGATCCTCAAGCCGCAAAAATGATCGGCGCTGGCATAGCCTGTATCGGCATGGGCGGCGCCGGCGTGGGCGTGGGCACGATCTTTGGCCACTATCTCGCCGCCGCCTTGCGCAATCCCTCCGCGGCACAGGGCCAGTTTGGCAACCTGATCTTCGGCTTCGCAGTCACCGAGGCGCTCGGCATCTTCTCGCTGCTGATTGCCTTGCTGCTGCTGTTCGCCCTCTAACATCCCGACGATGACCTCAACGCGAGCGGTCTTTGCCACCGCGTGAGGTCCGGAGTTGTCGATGGCTCAGAAGAGCGCGCAGCCGGTTGGAACTGTCGAGCATATTCCCGCGAGCGAGCATGGTCGCGGGTTCCCGCCGTTCGACGCGCAGACGTTCGCTTCTCAGCTGTTCTGGTTCGCGTTGGCTTTTATTGCCCTTTACCTGTTGATGTCGCGGATCGCGTTGCCACGCGTCGGCTCGATCCTGGAGGCGCGCCGCCAGCGCGTCGAGAGCGATCTTGCGGAAGCACAGCGCCTGAAGAGCGAATCCGACGCCGCTATTGCGGCCAACGAGAAGGCATTGGCCGAGGCGCGCGGGCGCGCGCAAACCCTCGCCAATGAGACCCGCGAAAAAGCGGCGAAAGCGGCCGAAGCTCGTCGTAAAGAGGTGGATGCGAAGCTCCATGCCCGCATCGCCGAAGCCGAGAAAGCGATTGCCGCGACCCGATCAGCCGCGATGGCGAATGTGCATGGCATCGCCAGCGACACCGCACCCGCCATCGTCCAGCGACTGGCCGGCGTTACACCGGCGAGCGAAGAGGTCGCCGAAGCCGTCACGAATGTGCTCAAGCACTGAGATCGCACATGTTCGAAGCTGAATTCTGGGTCGCCGTAGCCTTCGTTATCTTCGTTGGCGTCCTCGGCTATCTCAAGGTGCACAAGCTCGTGGTGAAGAGCATCGACGACCGCCGCGATCGTATCAAGCTGGAGCTAGACGAGGCGCGCCGTCTCAAAACGGAAGCGGAAGCCCTGTTTGCCACCTACCAGCGCAAGCTGCAGGAAGCCGAACACGAGGCGCAAGCGATCATCGCCGGCGCCAAGACCGAGGCCGAACGACTTGCCGTCGAGGCAGAAACGAAGATCCAGGAGTTCGTCGAGCGGCATACGAAGATGGCCGAAAGCAAAATCTCTCAGGCCGAGGCGCAGGCCCTAGCCGACGTGCGCTCGGCCGCCGCAGAGGCTGCCGTTGCCGCAGCCGAAAGAATCTTGACCCATACCGTCAAGGGCAAGGTCGCCGACGATCTCATCGTCAAAGGGATCGCCGACCTTAAGGGTAAGCTCAATTAACCCCCTTCCCGCTCGCTCCCAACGCAAACAACCTGTGCAAAAGAATCCCGTCGTGGCGTAACGCCCGAGTTTTGCCACTTGCGCGCGATTTCTAGTGCGGGCGCATTGATTCGTTGGACAGCCTGATCTGGCCGATGTGGGGGGCGCGCTGGCGCGGTTTCCGTGATCATCTTCGATTGCAACGGTGTGCTGGTCGACAGTGAACAACTCGCTGCAACGGTTGCCGCGCACGAATTCACGCGCATTGGGATTCCGATTACATCCGAACTCGTCATGCGCTATTTCTTCGGGCGCCGTCCAGCCGATATGTTTGCCGCCGTCGAGGCAGCGACCCGCCGCAAGCTGCCCACGAATTTTGCCGATACGGTCGCGGCCGCAACGCTTGACCATTTCCGTGTCGAGTTGCGCGCCATGCCGCACGCCGCGCACGCGCTGACCTGGTTACGGGGGCCGAAATGCGTGGCTTCGTCCTCCGGTCGCGACCGCGTCCGGATAAGCCTGGAAATCACGGGCCTGGTACGGTTTTTCGACTCTCAGTTTTCCGCCAGCGACGTGCCCAATGGCAAGCCCGCGCCAGACCTGTTCCTTCATGCCGCTGCGCGGATGGGGGTTCAGGCCTGCGATTGTATCGTGATCGAGGACTCACCTGCCGGCGTGACTGCCGCCACGGCGGCAGGAATGGCGGTTATTGGCTTTGTCGGCGGCAGTCATGCGAGCGCCCCTCTCGGCGAGCAACTGATCCAGGCCGGCGCGCGCACCGTCGTTGCCGACCTGCGACATCTGAAGAGTACCGTAGTGGGCCTGCGCGGGTGGTAGCTGACGCGGCTTATTGCTGACGCGGTGCCAACTTCCTCGCGCTTTTCGCCGTCTTCTTCTCGTTCTTGTCGCCGATTTCGTCAAATCCGACATAGATGACGTAAGCATCGACCTCCGAGCGCGACGGTACCGGAAAGGTGAGGCCTTCTTCAACATCGACGAATTGCACGTGGGTTTGATCCGGCCCCACGGTCACCGGAAGCCGCTTGAACTTGGTGGCGATAGTCTTGGGCTGCGGACCCTCCCGGACCACCGCATAGCGCAGCGGTACATCGACCTGGCCGGGGGTCCCCATTGGTCCAAGGATGACGCGCCCCTGAACGCCTACCTTGATCGTCATGACGCCGCCTTGCACCAGACACTCGCGGGCGGTCTGGCCGAAGGAGAGCTGGTAGCGCAAATCCGCCGCGGTCGCTTGGCCGCTCTTCGCCGCAATCTCCAAAGTGGATGCCCCAGTGCGAATATCGACGCCGGGACATTCGATGTCCGGTGAAGAAGGCGTCGGCGATGCCGGCTGCGTTACGCCCGGCTTGGCGCTGGAGAAAAGGCCGGCAAACCTGTTACTGATCGAGGAGACGGTGTCAGACGAGCCGATGCTGGATGCCAAAGAGCAGCCAGACAGCAGCATGGCACCCATCAGCAGCGTCGACGCGCGGCCCCCGCCGCGCATTCGCCTGTCGTCACGCCCCGGACGCATTGAAATAACTCGAGTTTTTCCTGACAGAAGCTCCCGCTCCGTGCCTTATATCAATCAAACCATGGCGACCCCAAGGCGGATCGGGGATCAGGGTGACGGGTCGTCCTTGATCCGGGCGTAAAGCAGGTGGTCCTGCCAGGCGCCATCGATGCAAAGATATTGCCGGGCAAAGCCCTCGCGTTTGAAACCGGTTCTTTCCAGCAGCCGGACCGACGCGACGTTGGCCGGAATGCAAGCGGCTTCGATCCGGTGAAGCTTGAGGGTGCCGAATGCGAACGGAATCATGGCAGTTACGGCGGCCGTCATATGACCTTGGCGTGCATAGGCCGCCCCCATCCAATAGCCGAGGCTGCCTGCCTGTGCGCAACCCCGACGAATGTTGGCGAGCGTCAGCCCACCAACGAGAACGTCATCGCTCTTGCGAAAAACGAAGAATGCATAGGCAAGGTCGCCGCGCTGATCCTCTGAATAACGCTTGATACGACGGCGAAAGGACGAGCGGGCAAGGTCGTCAGCCGGCCAGGCGGGCTCCCAGGGGGTGAGAAAATCACGACTTGCCTCGCGCAGCGCCGCCCATTCGGCATGATCGGACATCTGCGGCGCTCGCAGCACCACCCCCTCACCCGAGACCGCGGGCATTAGGTCGGACAAGCTTACGGTGCGGAAGAAGGCCATAGTGATCAGTCAGCGGACGACGGATGGCGGACGTTTAGGAACGGACTGCTCCTTCTGTACGCGGTCGTGCAGTGCCGGTCATCCGGCTTTAGGCCGCCCGACGGACGAGACTGTCGGCAATCGTGGCCGCGCTTTCAAGCCCGTTACCCGGACCGAGCGCGGCGACCGCGGGTCGTCCACGCGCAATCAGGGCGCGCCCGGCGGCACGGGCGCTCGCAACCGTCACGGCTTCGATTTTTCCCACCAATTCGTCGAGCGGAATGGGTCGGCCCCAGTGGAGTAGCTGGCGCGCGAGTTGCTCCGCGCGAGCGCTGGAGCTCTCGAGTGCCATCAGCAATCCGGCTTTCATCTGTGCCTTTGCTCGCGCCACCTCCGCCTCATTGAGGGTTTCGGCCGCGCCATTGATCTCGTCCACGACGACGCGCATCAGCTCGGCCACGTCGGCCGCATCGGTTCCGGCGTAGAGGCCGAACATTCCGGTATCTGAATATGGCGCATGGAACGCATAGATTGCGTAGCAGAGGCCGCGCTGCTCGCGCACTTCCTGAAACAATCGCGATGACATGCCCCCGCCGAGCACGCTCGTGAACACCTGCAGGCTGAACAGGTTGGGATCGCGCTGCGGTATTCCGTCCATGGCAAGCGCAATGTGCACCTGCTCCAGGTCGCGCCTCTCGATACGCGAGCCGCCGACGAAGCGCGCCGGCTCGGGCGTCGGCGCGCGAGGGCCGGTGAAACTTGCGAACAACCTTTCCACTTCCGCCACCACCGCGTGGTGCTCGACCGCGCCCGCCGCCGCGATCACCATGTCCGGTCCGCGATAATTGCGCGTGAGGTAAGCGGCAAGCCGCTTGCTATCGAAAGATCGCACGGTCGCCGGCGTGCCGAGAATTGAACGGCCGATCGGCTGACCGGCAAAGGCGGTCTCCTGCAGCCTGTCCCAGATCAGGTCATCCGGCGTGTCCTCGGAGGCGCCGATTTCCTGCACGATGACGTTCTGTTCCCGCCGGAGTTCATCGGGATCGAACGTGGGATCTGCAAGGATGTCGGACAGCACGTCGAGCGCCAATGGCACGTCGGCTCGCAGAACGCGCGCGTAGTAGGCGGTCGTCTCGATCGAAGTTGCGGCGTTGAGGTCGCCCCCCACCGCCTCTATCTCCTCAGCGATTTGACGCGCGGTACGCCGCGAAGTGCCCTTGAAGGCCATGTGCTCGAGCAGGTGCGATATCCCGTGCTCGTCCGGGCGCTCGTCCCGGCTGCCGGATCCGACCCAAACTCCGAGGGAGGCAGTTTCCAAATGCGGCATCGCGTCGGTTACGATCGAAAGCCCGGTGGAAAGGCGTGTGACTTCGACGCTCATGCGGCGGCTCCTTCGTGTGCGGCGCGACTGCGGGAAAGGATGTGACGTTCGACTGCCATTGGATCGACCGGCAAGGTAGTGACTCGCTCCCGACGCTGATCGAGGTTGGCCAACCATTGAGGTAACGCCGGCCGGACGCCGCAAGCTGCCTCTACGGCGTCGGGAAACTTGGCGGGGTGGGCGGTTCCCAGCACCACCATTGGAATCGACGGATCGCGAGTATCCTTCTCGGCGACCGCGACGGCCACCGCGGTGTGCGGATCGATGAAATGTCCCGTTTCGCGAAGCATGGTGCGAATGGTCGCCGCAGTCTCCTCTTCGTCAGCGCGGTCTGCCGAGAACACTGCGCGCATGCTTGAGAGCGCGCGTTCCGAGAGGGCGAACCGGCGCGATTGCTCAAGCGAGGACATGAGCCGACGCACCGAGCCGCCGTCGCGGCCGTAAGCGTCGAACAACAGGCGCTCGAAATTCGACGCCACCTGGATATCCATGGAAGGCGAGGACGTGGCCACCACGTCGTGCAGATCGTAGATGCCAGTCGCCATCGTACGGGCAAGGATGTCGTTGACGTTCGTGGCGACCACGAGGCGATCGATGGGCAACCCCATGCCGAGCGCGACATAGCCCGCGTAGACGTCACCGAAATTGCCGGTGGGCACCGTGAAGGCAATATTGCGGCGCGGCGCGCCGAGCGCGACCGCGGCGGTGAAGTAGTAGACAACCTGGGCCACGATGCGCGCCCAATTGATGGAATTCACACCCGAGAGCCGCGCCTGATCGCGGAAAGCATGGTGATTGAACATGCTCTTCACGATCGCCTGACAGTCGTCGAATGTGCCTTCGATCGCCATCGCGTGGACGTTATCTTCCTCGGCCGTTGTCATCATGCGTCGCTGGACGTCGGAAACGCGCCCCTGCGGAAACAGCACGAAGAGATCCACGCGCGCGCGGCCGCGAAACGCCTCGATCGCCGCGCCACCCGTGTCGCCCGAGGTCGCAACCACAATAGTGGTGCGCTCCCCGCGACTGGTGAGTATCTGGTCCATGAGCCGAGCAAGGAGTTGCATGGCCAGATCTTTGAACGCGAGCGTCGGCCCATGGAACAATTCGAGGATGAAGTCGCTCACGCCGAACTGGGTCAACGGAGCAACTGCCGGATGCCGGAAATGGCCGTAGGCCTCGCGCGTCATGCGGGCAAGGTCGTGCTCGGCAATGGCGTCACCGACGAAAGGGCGAATGACCTCGACTGCGACTTCCGCATAGGGCCGGCCGGCAAAACCCGCGATCGTGTCCGCGTCGAGTTGCGGCAAGGCTGCGGGAACGTAGAGGCCACCGTCGCGCGCAAGCCCCGCCAACGTCGCCTCGGCAAAGCCGAGCGGCGGGGCCTCACCCCTGGTGGACACATAGCGCACGGACTTGGGCTCTCCGTTCGAGGCTACGCCGCCGGTGCGCTGGGCATCGCCTGCCCAACGGAAAGACCACATAACCCATTGAATTCACTTCTTTTCCCGGCAATGCACGAGGCATGCAGGAGGCACCGGCGCGAACATAGTGGGAAGGGCAGCCTTTCACAAGGACGCGCCCAGCACGCGACTCATGCCTGCCGGGCGGATTGATTACGGCCGCGAAGCCAGAACGCGAACATCACCACGACCACCGCGGCGAGCCCATACCATGTGATCGCGTATTGCAAATGTTCGTTGCGCAAGTTCACGTTGAGCGTGCCGGCGCGCGGGAGGCCGCTGGCCGGCTGCGGGCTTTCCAATTCGATGAAGAACGGCGCGACGTCACCCCAACCCTTGGCGGATGCGATCGCCACCGGATCGCGTACGAACCAGAGATTGTGCCCAGGATCGTCATTCGGCGAGAAGGTGCCGCGGGGTTGCGGCCAGCGCATCACCCCGACCATGTCGACCGTTCCCGTGACCTGGTCGGCGGAGCGGATCACCTCATCTTGTCGCCCTTCTGGGACGAAGCCCCGGTTGACCACAACAGTTCCGCCGGCGACGAGGCGGACGGGCGCCAAAACCCAATAGCCGGGTCCGGACACATCGCTGCGCAGGGCCGAGCCACCGGCATAGACAAGCGCTTCCGAGCCAGAGAGGAGCGCAGCTGGAAATTTTACATGGCGGAACTCGTCGTCAGTCGGATCAAGCTTGGCCCACCACTCACGCGGCGGGAGATCGGTCGGCGGAGCGGAAAGACGTTGCTCAAGCGTCTCGATCAAGCCTTCCTTCCAGGCCTTGCGCTGAATTTGCCAAGTACCGAGCCCGATGAAGGTTACGAACGCCACGAGCGCGAACGCAGCTGGGATCGCAAGGCCGGCGCGCAGGCGCCGGGCCGGCGTAATCTTCACGGTGCCTCACCGCCGGTGAAGCGGCCCTCCTCGGCCTTGTTATGGTACTGCAACGCGATCAGAAGCCCCTTGACGGGGCGCAACGGCAACACTGCCGTGATCAGGATCAGCGGTCCCCATAGTAGCGCGTGCACCCAATAGGGCGGCGCGTAGAGGATTTCTACCGCCAAGGCTGAGCCCGCCACAATGAACCCGGAAAAGAACATGACGAAGAATGCCGGTCCGTCGGCCGAATTGACAAAGGAGAAGTCCAGATCACAGGACTCACAACGTGGACGCAGGGTGAGAAATCCCTGAAACAGCCGACCCTTGCCGCAGCGCGGACAGCGTCCCAGGAGGCCGGCCACGATGGGTGATGGAGCAGCGGGGAGATCGGTCACGTTTTCAAACCTGTCTGGGGCACGGTAACCGCGAAATGGCGTGCCGCGCCTCGATTCTCAAGGCCAGGCCGCACCATATCGACCCGACCCACGACCGGCAGTCACTGCAAAGGCAAGAGGTCCGCCATCATGGTCGGAATGAATTCCGAAACCGTAGGATGGATGTGCATCGCCCGTTGCAGGACCGTGGACGGTGCCTTGGCATACATGGTGTCGAGAATGCAATGAATGACTTCGTCGCCTGAAAGTCCGAGGAGCGCTGCCCCGAGAATTTGTTTGGTCTCCTGATCGACAAGGATCTTCATGAAACCTTTGGTCTCGCCTTTCTCGTAGGCCCGGCTCACGTCCTCCATGGCCATGGTCGCGATCAGCGCAGGCCGGCCGGACTTCCGGACCTCCGCCTCCGTCATGCCGGCGCGTCCGAGCGGCGGATCGATATAGAGGGCATAGGCCGTGATGCGATCGGTGACGCGCCGGTGATCGCCATCCAGGAGGTTCGCTGCAACAATCTCAAAATCGTTATAGGAGGTATGGGTGAATGCACCGCGCCCATTGCAGTCACCCAAGGCCCAAATGTCGGGCACGCTCGTGCGCAACTGGTCGTCGACCTCGATGTAACCACGCGAGTCCGTAACGACGCCGGCCTTCTCGAGGCCAAGATCGTCCGTGTTGGGTCTCCGGCCGACCGCCAACAACAGGTGAGAGCCGTCCACCTGAGACCGTACCCCCGCGGTTTCAATTGTCACGGCAATGGCGGCGCCGCCTTGCTTTCTCACTTCGACAGCCTTGCTATTGACGCGAATATCGATGCTTTCCGCCCTGAGAATATCGGCAATGGCACGCGAGACATCCTCATCCTCGCGCGAGATCAGACGCGGTGCGGGCTCGACCACGGTCACGTCGCTTCCGAAGCGACGATAGAGCTGCGCGAACTCGAGGCCGATATAGCTTCCTCCGAGCACGATCAGATGCGCCGGCAGAAAATCGACGTTCATCATCGAGCTGTTGGTCAGGTAGGAAATTTCGTCGAGGCCCGGAATCGATGGAATGATGGCCCGTCCACCGACATTGATGAAGATCTTGTCGGCTCTGAGCACATCATCGGCGACCTTGATCTCTTTCGGCCCGATGAAGCTGGCGTGGCCCTCATGGACCGTACATCCCTTCAACGTCTTCAAGGACCGCTCGACAGCCGCGCGCGATACGCCCGTAACCGCATCCTTGCGCCCCTTCACCGCCTTCATGTCAACACTTACCGTCCCGCTGAGGGCCACACCATACTCGGCAGCACGGCGCGTAAGATGCGCCGCGTAGCCGCTCGCGATCAGCGTCTTGGTCGGGGTGCAGCCAGTGTTGATGCAGGTGCCGCCGAAAAGCTTGCGCTCGACGATCGCGACTTTCCAGCCCGCGGCCACCAGCCGTCGCGCCAGGGCAGGACCCGCCTGTCCGGTTCCGATGACTATCCCATCGTAATCCGCCATGACGGATCTCCAGTCTTTTCCTTCTCAACAGCAGGCACGATCGAGAGCACAAGGGCCAGACACTCGGCCGGGTGCAAGAATTCACGGCTCGACGATGAAATCCGGAGTCAGCACGTGGATCTCACGAGTGGTGTAACCACGGCGATTGGCCTTCGGCCTCGGCCAGCGCCGCGGGCACACCGTTCCGCTACATGTGACCGCAATTGCGCATCGGCGGGCGCGGCTGATCCCGGTTCGCGATCCGACCACCGCCAAGTGCCGACCGGCGCTAGTGGCCGGCAGCGTGCGCGGCGCCTTCGCCGCCGGAACCCCACACGTAGATGCAGGCGAACAGGAATATCCAGACCACGTCCACGAAGTGCCAGTACCAAGCGGCGAATTCGAAGCCGAGATGCTGCGTCGGCGTGAAGTGACCGAGGTAGGCGCGGATCAGGCACACGATCAGAAACGTCGTACCGATGATGACATGGAAGCCGTGAAAGCCGGTCGCCATGAAGAAGGTGGCGCCATAGACGTTGCCGCTGAAAGTGAACGCCGCGTGGCTATATTCGAAGGCCTGCACGCAGGTGAACGTCAAGCCAAGCACAATGGTCAGTATCAGGCCCCACTTGAGCCCCTGACGGTCGTTCTCCAGCAGCGCATGATGCGCCCAGGTCACAGTTGTTCCGGAGGTGAGCAGGATGAGCGTGTTCAACAGCGGAAGATGCCAGGGATCGAAGGTCTCGATGCCGTGCGGCGGCCACACTCCGCCGAACAACTGCTCCCGCGTGACCTGATGCATGTCGGCCGGGAACAGCGCGCTGTTAAAATAGGCCCAAAACCACGCGACGAAGAACATGACTTCGGACGCGATGAATAGGATCATCCCATAGCGATGAGAGATCTGGACGACCTGGGTATGGTAGCCTTCATGGGTCGCCTCACGAGCAACGTCGGTCCACCATCCGAGCATCGTGTAGAGAATGCCGATCACGCCGACACCGAAAATATATGGTGCCGCCGGGAACATGTGGTGCATCCAGGTGATGCCCCCGACTGCCGCCACGAACGCGGAAACCGAACCGAGCGCCGGCCACGGGCTGGGCTCGACCAGGTGATAATCGTGTTGCGGCTTGGCGTGAGCGTCGGCCATCTTGGATCTCTCCGTCTCTCCGTGGGCCACGAGGGTCCCTGGCGGTCATTCCCTTATTACGTCAGCTTCGTCCGGGCGCAAGCGCCGCCCCGCTGCCGACCCGTGGCGCCTCGGGCTGACGCGTCGGATACATGGTGTAGGACAGCGTGATGGTATCGAGACCGTCCTGCTCCCAGTCCTTCACCAACTCGGGATCCACGAAGAACACGACCGTCATGTCGCGCTTCTCGCCACCCTTGAGCCGCTGATCGGTGAAGCAAAAGCAGTTGATCTTCGAGAAATAGATGCCCGCCGTCGGCGGCGAGACGTTGTAGGAGGCAACGCCAACCGTCTCGCGCGCCGATTCGTTGACGACGCTGTAGCTCACAGTCACGACCTCGCCGATCCTGACCTCGATTGAATTCTGCTCGGGCTCGAAACGCCAAGGCAGCCCGCCGGCGACGTTGGCATCGAAACGGATCTTGAGCTTGCGATCGAGAATGTGAGAGGGCGCGGCGGTAGCGACCTGAGTGGTTCCACCGAAGCCAGTCGTGCGACAGAACCAGTTATACAGTGGCACGGCCGCATATGCCGCTCCCACCATGGCTGCGACGAACACACCGCAAGCCGTCGCGACGATGATGTGGTTGCGCCGCTGGGAGGACGTGTTCGGGGTTTCCATCGCGATCACAACGGACGGTTCAGCACGCCCGGTCCCTTCACCAGCGTGACGACATAGAACAGGATGACAAGGGCTCCGAGCGCCAGCGCAATCGCGATCGACCGCGCGCGGCGACTGCGTTTCTGCTGCTCGCTAAGGACGATTGTCGGTGGCTTTTCGTCCATATCATCACCAGGCCTCAACCGCCGAAGCCGCCGAGCACGCCCTCGACCAGCAGCACCGCGAAGAGCACGAACAGATAAAGGATCGAAAAAGCGAAAAGATGGTGCGCCGCGCGGTCGGCGCGTGCACCTTCACGCTCGTTGCGCACGCGCCAAGCGAACGCGACCATGAAAAGCCCGGCCACCAGCGCGGTGATTCCATAGACCGCGTCGGCATAGCCGAACAGCCACGGCGCGAGGCCGACCGGCACCAGCGCGATGGAATACAGCAGGATCTGCCGCCGCGTCTCCGTTCCCCCGGCAACGACCGGGAGCATCGGGATGCGGGCGCGGGCATAGTCTTCGGTGCGCGTAAGCGACAGCGCCCAGAAATGGGGCGGCGTCCAGAAGAAGATGATGAGAAACAGCAGCCACGGCTCGAGCGAAATGCCGCCGGTGGCCGCAGCCCAGCCGATCATGGGGGGGAACGCACCCGCCGCCCCGCCGATAACGATGTTCTGCGGCGTGGAGCGCTTGAGCCATGCCGTATACACGACGATGTAAAAGAAAACGGTGAATGCAAGCAGACCGGCCGCCAGCCAACTCACCAGCAGGCCGAGCGTGCCGACCGAGAATGCAGCGAGCACGATGCCGAAGGCCAGCGCTTCCCCGGGTGCGATGCGGCGCTGTGGGATGGGGCGGTTCGACGTGCGCGTCATGACCGCATCGATGTCGGCATCGTACCACATGTTGAGCGCGCCGGCCGCACCCGCCCCGACCGCAATGCACAGCAGCGCTGTGAAGGCGATCACGGGATGCATATGCCCGGGTGCGATGACGAGGCCGACCAACGCCGTGAAGACGACAAGAGACATGACCCGGGGCTTCATCAGCGCCACATAGTCGCCGACGCTCGCGATGCTCGGCTCGTGGCCGGCCGAAACCACGCTGCCTGCCGTGAACTCTGCGCCTTCACTTACCAGTAGCGACATCGATCCTGTACTCAGCTGTCTGATGACCTACCCAATGGCGCCAAGTCCACCGCCAATGGGACGTCGCCGCCCTCACTTGATCAGCGGCAACTCGTTGTATTGGTGGAACGGAGGCGGCGAAGGCAGTGTCCATTCGAGCGTGGTGGCGCCTGCCCCCCATGGATTGTCTGCCGCCCGCTCCTTACGCATGAACGCCTGGGCAACGCCGAAGAAGAACACCAGCGCGCCAAACCCCGAAAGGTAGGATCCGAGCGAGGAGACCAGGTTCCAGCCGGCGAACGCGTCGGGATAGTCGGCGATGCGCCGCGGCATGCCGGCGAGCCCGAGGAAGTGTTGCGGAAAGAAGACGATGTTGACGCCGACAAAGGTGAGCCAGAAGTGCAACTTGCCGATCGTCTCCGAGTACATGTAGCCGCTCATCTTTGGAAACCAGTAGTACCAGCCGGCAAAGATGGTGAAGACGGCCCCGAGCGAGAGCACATAATGGAAGTGCGCCACCACGTAATAGGTGTCCTGCAGCGAGCGGTCGACGCCGGCGTTGGCAAGCACCACGCCGGTGACGCCCCCGACCGTAAACAGGAAGATGAAGCCGATCGCCCAGAGCAACGGCGTCTTGAACTCGAGCGAGCCGCCCCACATGGTGGCGATCCAGGAAAATATCTTCACGCCCGTAGGCACCGCGATCACCATCGTGGCAACCACGAAATAGGCCTGTGTGGCGGTGGACATTCCGACCGTATACATGTGGTGCGCCCACACCACGAACCCGATGCCGCCGATCGCCACCATGGCGTAGGCCATGCCGAGATACCCGAACACCGGCTTTTTCGCGAAGGTCGCGACCACCTGGCTGATAATGCCGAAGCCCGGCACGATCAGGATGTAGACTTCCGGGTGCCCGAAGAACCAGAACAGGTGCTGGAACAGGATCGGGTCACCGCCGCCGCCCGGCGAGAAGAACGTCGTGCCGAAATTGCGGTCGGTCAACAGCATGGTGATGGCGCCGGCGAGGACCGGCAGGGCGAGCAACAGCAGGAACACTGTTACCAACTGCGACCAGACGAACAGCGGCATCTTGTGCAGCGTCATGCCGGGCGCGCGCATATTAAAGATGGTGGTGATGAAATTGATCGCCCCGAGGATCGATGAGGCGCCGGCAAGGTGCAGCGCGAGGATGGCGAAATCGACGGCAGGGCCTGGATGTCCGGTGGTCGACAACGGCGCATAGATCGTCCATCCCGCCGCGACGCCGGGCGCGCCGGGTTCCCCCTCCACGAACAACGAGATGACCAGGAGCGTGAAGGAGGCGGGCAACAGCCAAAAGGAGATGTTGTTCATGCGCGGGAACGCCATGTCCGGCGCCCCGATCATCAACGGCACCATCCAATTGCCGAATCCACCGATCATCGCGGGCATGACCATGAAGAAGATCATGATCAGGCCGTGCGCGGTCGTGAATACGTTGAACATGTGCGCGTCGTGAAAGATCTGCAGGCCCGGATACATCAGTTCCAGACGCATCCCGATCGACAGCACGCCACCGACCAGCCCGCCCACGAGCGCAAACACGAGGTACATCGTGCCGATGTCCTTGTGGTTGGTCGAATAGACGTAGCGCCGCCAGCCGTGCGGATGGTCGTGGTGGTCCTCGCCGTGAGCTTTCACCGTCGTAGCCATGACTCAAGTCCTTCGCGTTATCGCCCGCTCACCATCCCACGCGCCGTGCGGCATCATCGGGTGATCGATTGCGCCGCCGCGACATTGGTCGGCGGCACCACCACATCCCGGGCGTATTTCTTCTTTGCTTCTTCAAGCCATGCGGCGAAGGCCTGCTCGCTCACCACGTGCACGGCGATCGGCATGTAGGCGTGGTCCTTGCCGCAAAGCTCGGAGCATTGGCCGTAGTAGACGCCTTCCCGCGTGGCCTTGAACCAGGTCTCGTTGATCCGGCCGGGAACGGCGTCGATCTTGATGCCGAATGACGGCACCGCGAACGAATGGATGACGTCGGCACCGGTGGTGATCACGCGCACGGTCTTGTTCACCGGTACCACCATTTCGTTGTCGACCGCGAGCAACCGCGGCTGACCCTCCTTGCGCTCGCCTTCCTTGAGCATCAACGAGTCGAACTCGATCTGGCCGTTGTCCGGATAATTGTAGCTCCAGTACCACTGCTTGCCGGTCGCCTTCACGGTGAGGTCGGCAGCCGGGATATTGAGCTGGAAGAACAGGAGTTTGAACGACGGCACCGCGATGACCATCAGGATGACAATCGGGATGATCGTCCACGCGATTTCGATCAACGTGTTGTGCGTGGTCCGCGAGGGCACTGGGTTGGCCCGCGCATTGAAGCGCACGATCACGATCACCAGCAAAGCCAGCACGAAAGCGGTGATGGCCGTGATGATGTAGAGCAGAAAGTCGTGAAACCAGACGATGTCCCCCATGACCGGCGAGGCTGATTGCTGCAGCCCGATCTGCCACGGTGAGGGCTGTCCGAGCCCGGCCAGAGCCGCCCCCCCGCCCGCCAGGATGGCGAGCACCGTCACTGCCACTACGGCCAACCGCTTGAGCACCAGCATCGTCGGCATTGCTCCTTCGAATGAAGCTTTCAGGCGTCCGTCGCACCGCGCCGCCAGCCAGAGCCACTGCCGCCGCCCGGATTGAGCGCAGCATCCGCCAAGGACACTCTCTCCTCGACGGGCTTCCTCGGCGCGCGTGCGGCGGGACCTGAGGGGAATCCCGGCTTCTCAAACCATAATTCCGTGGCCGTCGCAATGCACCCCTTCATATCTCCCATGCGACCAAAGGCATGTAGATCGATCCGTTCTCCGGGGCCGTCTTTTCGTCCCTTTCTCGGCCACAATGCGCTGTTTTACTAATCCTTGACACGTAGGTCCGACCATGGTCCGAGGGACTTGATTCGACCAACTCGGCCGTAATCAGGGCGCGACGCAGGAATCGGGACACGGACACGATGGGTTCAATCAGCCCGGGAATGCTGTTTCACGCAACCAGACCGCTGCTGGCGGCGGCCGCCCTGACATGGGTGGTCGGAGCCGGATTCTCGGCACCAGCGTGGGCCCAGGGGGCGGTAAAGTCGGTTCACAACGACTGGCAGGTCCGCTGCGACACGCCACCCGGCGCCCAGGGCGAACAGTGCGCGCTGATCCAGAGCGTCACCGCCGAGGATCGCGCCAATGTCGGTCTCACCGTGATCGTGCTCAAGACCGCCGATCAGAAGAGCCGACTCATGCGGGTGGTCGCGCCCGTGGGCGTATTGCTGCCATCGGGCTTGGGTCTGAAGATCGATCAGGTCGACGTTGGCCGTGCCGGCTTCGTGCGCTGCCTCCCCAACGGCTGCGTGGCCGAGGTGGTCATGGACGACAACCTGGTCAAGCAGCTGCGCACGGGGCAGACCGCGACCTTCATCATCTTTCAGACCCCCGAAGAGGGGATCGGCTTCCCAATGAGCCTGAAGGGCTTCGGCGAAGGCTACGACAAGCTCCCATAACGTCCCTCGCTCCCAATTACATTGGCACCCAATACCTTTGGCACCCAAGGGCGGCCGGTTGGCTAGGCGCGCGCGTGCGGGCCTCGCAACTGGACGCGAGGGCGCTTATCTTTGGCCGGACCGTCTGAATCCGGATTGGAACCATGACCTCACGCACCACGTCGCTCCTCGATCGCGCCGGCCTCGATCGCCAGGCAGCGCGCCGACACCTGGCCCGCGGCCTCGAAGGCGCCGATGATGGCGAGCTCTATCTCGAATATGCCCAATCCGAGATGCTCGTCTTCGACAATGGGCGGCTCAAGCAGGCGACCTACAACACCGACCAGGGGTTCGGCTTCCGGGCCGTCAAGGACGAGGCGGTGGGTTATGCGCATTCCTCGGACCTCTCCGAGGCTGCGCTGGCGCGCGCCGCGGAGGCTGTGCGGGCCGTCAAGGGCGGCTATTCCGGCCGCTATGCCGAGCCCCCCGGCCGCACCAATGTCGCTCTCTACGGCGACGACAATCCGCTGGGAGAGCCATCGTTCGAGACCAAGGCGCGGCTCCTTGAAACCATCGACGCCTATGCCCGCGCGAAGGATCCGCGGGTGCGCCAGGTGTCGATCTCGTTTGGCGCGAGTTGGCAGGTGATCGAAATTCTGCGCGGGGACGGCGAAACCTACCGCGACATCCGCCCGCTGGTGCGGGTCAACGTTTCAGTCGTCGTCGGCGACGGCGACCGCCAGGAATCCGGCAGCCACGGCTATGGGGGGCGCGAGGGCTTCGCGCGTTTCTTGGAGACACAGGCTTGGCGCGGCGCGACCGACGATGCCGTACGTCAGGCGCTCGTCAATCTCGACGCGGTGCCCGCGCCCGCCGGTGAGATGGATGTCGTGCTAGGGCCCGGCTGGCCCGGCGTCATGCTGCACGAGGCGGTAGGTCACGGGCTGGAGGGTGATTTCAACCGCAAGAAGACCTCGGCCTTCGCCGGACTGATGGGGCAGCGGGTCGCATCGAAAGGAGTCACCGTGGTCGACGACGGCACTCTCGCGCAACGGCGCGGTTCGCTTTCGATCGACGACGAGGGCACCCCGACCAACCGTACCGTGCTGATCGAGGATGGCATCCTCGTTGGGTACATGCAGGATCGGCAGAACGCCCGGCTCATGAGCATGAAGCCCACCGGCAACGGCCGCCGGCAAAGCTATGCCCACGTGCCGATGCCCCGCATGACCAACACCTACATGCTAGCGGGCGATCGCGACCCCGGCGAGATCATCGCCTCGGTGAAGAATGGCATCTATGCCGTGAATTTCGGCGGCGGACAGGTCGACATCACGTCCGGCAAATACGTGTTCCAGGTCACCGAGGCCTATAAGATCGAGGACGGCAAGCTCGCGCAGCCCCTGAAGGGCGCCATGCTGATCGGCAATGGCCCGACCGACCTCAACCGCATCGGCATGATCGGGAACGACCTGGAGCTTGACACCGGCATTGGCACGTGCGGCAAGAATGGCCAAGGCGTGCCGGTCGGCGTCGGTCAGCCAACCCTGCGCATGGATCGCATCACCGTCGGCGGGACAGGCTGAAAAGCACCATCCGCGAGCTCTGTCCGGTGCGGTGCGAACCGGCAGCGCACATGCGCGCGGCAATCGCAGGCGTGCATGTCTCCTTTTGCTGCGCGCGACACGCCGACTGCTATCTCACCACTCCCGAAATGCAGCACGGCTTGCGCACCGGACGCGTGATGTGATTCTTGAGATAGCAAACCGCCGAAGAACCCACATAGCCCGGCCGAACATACGTCCAGGCCCGACACCCCTCCTCCCCTTCACAGGCCGCTCCGCAGCTCTTCCCGCTGGCGTCGGCTGGCAGTTCGAAGTGCCGATAGTCGCCGCCGGTGCGATCGACCCCAAACTCCGTCGGCCCACCACGCGGCTCGATGACTCCGGTCCCGCGCACGCCGGAGACGCAGCATGTCGATGCGAGCCGCGGCATCACCCTGGATTTGAGCCAGCAGACGGCATTGGCATTTTCGGTTACGGGATAGGAAAACGCCCACGCGCGGCAGCGTGCATCCCGCTCGCAGCGGGAGGCGCACTGGGCGGGATCACCGGACCGCATGGGAAAGCTTGCATAGTCCCCGCCCGGGCGATCGAAGTTGACCTGAGCGCGGGCGGGCGCGCCGAACACGGCAACCGCGATCAGCAAGCCCACACTCATCCCGAGCCACTCGCGCATCATGCCGGGCCTCTTGCTCGCGCCGCGCCAGCCATCGGTTCCATGTTAGAGAAGCGCGCGGGCGCAGGCGAGTGCCGTGTGGGTGGTATCCCTCCCACGCCGCATTCCGAGGCGCGCGCCTCCGCTCCACGATGGAATTTCCAATGCAGCATGGCGAACTCGGCTTCCTGACGTTTGGTTTGGTGCTTCTTGCGGCTGCCGTCCTGAGCGTTCCGATCGCTCGGCGACTCGGGCTGTCCGCCATCGTCGCATATCTGATCGCCGGCATCGTGATCGGTCCGCATGGGCTGGCGGCATTCGGTACGCCCGAGAGCATCATCCCGGTTTCTGAGCTGGGCGTGGTCATGCTGTTGTTCCTGATCGGGCTCGAGCTCGAGCTTGGCCGGCTGGTGGCGTTGCGGCGCGCCATATTCGGCCTCGGCGCGGCTCAATTGGCGCTGACCGCGCTTGCAATCGGCGCGCTCGCCTACCTCGTCGGTCTGGTCGATTGGCGCGGGGCGGTGGTCGCCGGGGTCGCATTGGCAATGTCGGCGACTGCGATTGCACTGGAAATCCTGGAGGAGCGTGGCCAGCTCCAGCAGGACTACGGCCAGCGCGCCTTTGCGATTCTGCTGTTTCAGGACATGGCGGTGGTGCCGCTGTTGGCGGTACTGCCGTTGCTCGCACAAGCGGGCGAGAGCAATCACGCTAATGTCGGGGATGGGCTGCGCGCGGTCGCGCTCATCGTCGGCGCCATCCTGCTGATCGTCGTTGCCGGCCGCTATCTGCTGAATCCTTTCTTTCGGCTGCTGGCGCAGACCGGATCGCGCGAGGTCATGACCGCGGCAGCCCTCCTCGTCGTGCTCGGCGCGGCCCTGGTCATGCAAAAGGCTGGCATGTCGATGGCCCTTGGCGCCTTTCTGGCCGGCGTCCTACTTGCCGAATCCAACTATCGGCATGAGCTGGAAGCCGACATCGAACCGTTCCGCGGCCTTTTGCTGGCCCTGTTCTTCATGGGCATCGGAATGAGCATCGATCTGGCGGTCGTGCGCGCCAATCTCTGGCTGATTCTTGTTGCGGCCGCGGTCATCACCGTACTCAAGGCGGCGATCGTCTGGCTGCTGTTCAACGCCACCTGCGTGCGCCGGGCCGATGCGCTCCGCGCCGGATCGGTGCTGACGGCCGCCGGCGAGTTTGCGTTTGTCCTCATTCCGCTCGGCGGGTCGCTCGGCGTGCTGGACGCCCGCCAAGCCAGCATCCTGACCGCCATTGCCGCCATCACCATGCTCCTGGGCCCTCTGGTCGCCACGTTCACCGAAAAGCTGCTCCACCGCCTTAGCCGGCCTGACACCCGTGAGCCCGATGACTTCTCCGAGGCGCGCGGATCCGTGCTGGTGATCGGCTTTGGGCGCTTCGGCCAGATCGTGTCGCAATGTCTGCTGGCCGAGGATATCGACGTCACCACCATCGACAACGATCCCGAAATGATTCAGGACGCCGCGGGGTTCGGGTTCAAAGTCTATTACGGCGACGGTACCCGGCTCGACGTGTTGCGCGCCGCGGGCGCCGGCGAGGCAAGGCTGGTCGCGGTATGCATCGACAACCGGCAGGCTGCCAGCCGCATCGTCGACCTTGTGCACGCCGAGTTTCCGGGGACCAGGCTTTACGTGCGCTCCTACGACCGGCGTCACACATTGCAGCTCATCGCCAAGGGCGTCGATTTCGAGTTGCGCGAGACCTATGAATCCGCGCTCGTATTCGGACGCAGCACACTCGAAGCGCTGGGCCTCGATTCCGAGCGTGCCGCGGCGACTGAGCAATTCGTGCGCGCACGCGATCTTGATCGCCTCGCCGTCCAGCAGGCCGAAGGCCTGTCGGCCGGCACCGACCTCTTGAACACGCGCATGGTGCACGAACCACTGAGCACGCCGGCACGCGAGGTCAAACCGCTCAATCCCGAAGCCGAGGAAATCATCAGTCGACCGCCGGTCGAGGGGTGACGCCCGTCGCTGGAGTGGAACCGGCTTGGAACGGCGCCCGCATCGCGAGGCGACCGGGGAAAGCGGATCAGGACGTCGCCTTGGCGACACTTCAGTATGCGTATTCCCTGAACACCGGTCCCACGCTGCCCTCCCAGGGGCCGTGGAATTTATCCAACAGCTCCTCGGCCGGCGTAATACCGCGGGCGACGTATTCCTCGATCGGTTGCAGGTATCGGCTTTCGTCGTAGCCCCCGGCGTCAAGCCGCCAGCGTCGTGCCAGTCCCTTTTGCGCGAGCGCGAGCGTGATCTTCGCCAGTTGCAGGACGTCAAGGTCTGCAATCGTCGCGGCGAAACCAAGCCTTGGCACATCGTCACGCAACTTCTGGCGCTCGGCGGCTGTCCAGCCTTTGACCAGGTCCCAGGCGGCATCAAGCGCGCTGTCGTCGTAGAGGATGCCGGCCCAATAGGCCGGCAGCGCTGGCAACCTGCGCCAGGGACCGCCGTCCGCGCCGCGCATTTCGAGATAGCGCTTGAGTCGCACCTCCGGAAAAATCGTCGAGATGTGATTCGCCCAGTCCGAGATGGTGGCGCGCTCGCCAGGCAGGCCTGGAAGTCGCCCTTCCATGAGGTCGCGGAACGATTGACCGGCGACATCGATATAGTGATCACCCCGCTTGACGAAATACATCGGCACCGAGAGAGCGTAGTCGACGTACCGGTCGAACCCCATACCGGGTTCGAACGCCCACGGCAGCATGCCGGAGCGATCGGGATCGGTGTCTCGCCAGATCTCGGACCGGAACGACAGAAAGCCGTTGGGCTTGCCTTCCGTGAAGGGTGAATTGGCGAACATCGCCGTCGCCACCGGCTGCAGCGCGAGCGAGACCCGCAGCTTCTTCACCATGTCGGCTTCGGATGAGTAATCCAGATTCGTCTGCACCGTGCACGTGCGGTACATCATATCGAGACCGTACTTCCCTACCTTGGGCATGTAGGAGGTCATGATGCGATAGCGCCCTTTGGGCATTGTCGGGATCTCGGCACGACTCCAGTTCGGCGTCATGCCAAGTCCGAGGAATCCAATACCCAGCGGTCGCGCGACTTCCTTGACCTGCGCAAGATGCGCCATCAGTTCTGACGCGGTCTGGTGCACACTCTCGACCGGCGCGCCTGAAAGCTCGAACTGGCCGCCCGGCTCGAGCGAAATCGCGCCGCCGCCGGTTACGTCGAACAGACCAATCACGTTGCCATCTTCGACGATCGGCTCCCAACCGAGCAGATACTGCATTCCTTCGAGCAACGCGCGAATACTGCGGCGACCATCGTAGGGAACCGGGCGATGCCCCTCGACCGTAAACACGAACTTCTCATGCTCGGTACCGATACGAAACTGCGACTTGGGTTTGCTGCCCGCTTCGAACCACGCAACGAGTTCGTTGCGCGTCTCGATCGGTGTCATGTCGACTTGGTCGCGAGCCATGAAGGGGTTCCGACGGAAAGGGCCGCGACCTTACACGGCGCCTGCAAGGGAGGGCAATTGGGTCGTGCACGGCGCGCACGATCACCAGGTGCCAGACCGCAAGCGCATGATCGGCAACCAATATCAATCATGAGTCCGGCCGAGGTCACGACGCCGGCGGTGACGCCGTCGGCGAGCGTGATTTGGTCGCCACCCAGATATGGCTGAAAGCCAGTCCAGCAAGCGCTGAGCAGTTCGAACTGTGTCAGTCCCCGAGGGGGTTGAAGGCCGCGGGTCGTGAGTGGCCCCCGGTTGGGACCATTTTGTCGTTCGCGCGTTAGCTCGGCGCCGGCCGAAAAGCAGGTTCAGCATCGATGGGTTTTTTGTGATTCTTGCACCAAACCGAAATATTTGGCGTCTCGAGCGGGCCCGGCGCGCCGCGGTTCTGATCGACGCCGCCAATTATTTCGGGGCGCTTCGGGAGGCGCTGCTCAGGGCGCGCTCGACCGTGTTCATCATTGGTTGGGACCTGGACAGCCGTACCCGCCTCGTGGGCGAGAGCGGGCATGCAAATGACGGATATCCGGAAGGATTCATTGACCTACTGACCGCGCTCGTCAATGAGCGGCCGCAGCTCACGGTGCATCTCCTGGTGTGGGACTACTCGATGCTTTACGCGCTCGAGCGCGAGCCGTTCCCGACCCTTTCCCTGGGTTGGCGCACGCCGCGGCGCATTCGCTTTTGCCTGGACGAAGATTTGCCCGCTGGCGCGTCGCATCATCAAAAAATCGTGGTCGTGGACGACGCGGTCGCTTTTTGCGGCGGTCTCGATGTCACCATACGGCGCTGGGATACGACTGAGCATCGGCTCGACGATGCGCGCCGAGTCGACCCGGCCGGCTTACCGTATCGCCCGTTCCATGACGTGCAGGCGGTGATCGACGGTCGCGCCGCACGCGCGCTGGGAGAATTGGCGCGCGAGCGCTGGATGCGTGGCGCATGCGAACGTGCGCCGCCCGTGTGCCCGGTCGGCGACCCCTGGCCGGCCAGCACGACGCCCGATTTCGCCGAAATCGACGTCGGCATTGCGCGTACCGCGCCGGCGTCCGACGACACCCCGGAGATCCGCGAAGTCGAGGCATTGTTCTTCGACGCCGTCGATCGTGCCACCCGCACCATCTACATCGAAAACCAGTTCCTGACCGCGGGTCGCCTCGCCGATCGCCTCGCTCGGCGCATGCGGGAGCAGCCCGGGCTCGAGGTCGTCCTGGTGGTGCCCAAGGCCCACGATTCATGGCTCGAGGCGCACATCATGCAGGCCGGACGCGTCCGGTTCATGCGGCTTATCGAGGCTGCCGGCGTGGCGAAACGTGCAGCCCTGCTCTGTCCGCACGTGACCGATGGCGACCGCAGTATTGACGTCATGGTCCACTCCAAAGTGATGATCGTAGACGATGTGCTGCTGCGCGTGGGCTCGGCGAACTTGAACAATCGGTCGATCGGACTCGATACGGAATGCGACCTGGCGATCGAGGCGACGACGCCCGACGAGCACCGCGTTGTCGAGCGGATGCGCAATCGACTGCTCGGCCATCACTGCGGCGTCAGCGCGGCGGAAGTCTCGGCATCGCTCGCGCGCACGGGCTCGCTGATCGAGTCCGCACGCACACTGACCGGCAATGGACATTCCCTGCAACCGGTGGACGACACCGGCATCGAGCCGTCACCGCTGTTGACCCTGGAAAGCCTCGCCGACCCAGAACGACCAATTCCCCCGCCGACCTTTCTCCAGACCTTCGTCGGGCAACGGCCGCGGGCGCGGCGCCTCGGGCGCCTCGCCAAGATCATCGTTACCGGGCTCCTGATCCTGGCGCTGATACTCGCTTGGCGTTTCACCCCGCTCTCGGCGCTGGCGCATCCTGACAACATTCGGCAATGGCTCCTCGATGTCGCCGAGATCCCGGGCGCGCCGCTGATCGTGCTCGCCACCTTCGTTCTTGGTGGTCTGGTTGTGTTTCCGGTGATGCTGCTGATTGCGGCCACCGCGGCTGCCTTTGGGCCGTGGCTTGGCTTTGCCCTGGCTGGTACCGGCGCCATCGCGAGCGCCATGATCACCTACGGTATCGGCGCCGCCATTGGGCGCGATGCGGTGGAGACTGTGTTGGGACCCCGGCTCCGTCGCGTGCGCCGCAGCATCGCGGAGCGCGGGGTGCTCGCGGTAGCGGCGATCCGTCTCGTTCCGATTGCGCCGTTCACGCTGGTCAATCTCGTCGCCGGGGCGAGCAGGATTCGGTTCCTCGACTACGTGTTCGGCACGGTGATTGGCATGGCACCAGGCCTTGTCTTGATGTCCGCGCTCGGCCATCAGATTTGGAGCATCATCAGCGAACCGACGCCGACCAACATATTGCTTTTCGTCCTGGCGGTGCTCGCCTGGCTCACCGTTTCGATCGGCGCGCAGGCTTTGCTGCTGCATTGGAGGAGACGCAGCACTTGAACCGCGCTGGCACGACCGTTCGCGTCATGACATGGAACATTCACAGCGGCGTCGGCACCGACGGTCGCTTCGATCTGACCCGGGTAGTGGAAACGATCGCGCGCCATCACCCCGATGTAGTCGCGCTGCAGGAGGTCGATTCCCGGCAGACGCTCGCTCCGGCGCGCTCGGCCTTTGCCGTGTTGCGCGATGCCGTCGGCGAGCACGGCATCGAAGCAAAATCGATCATCACGGCCGACGGCGCGTATGGCCAGATGGTGGTGAGCCGCTGGCCATTAGGCGCGACTCAAATCCACGATATCACCCATGCCAAGCGTGAACCGCGCCGCGCTATCGAGGTCGAGATCGCAACGCCCACCGGGGCATTCCGGCTGATCGCCGCGCATTTCGGCCTGACCTTGACCGAGCGGCGCCAGCAGGCGCGCAGGCTTGTCGCAATCGCGCGGCCGCACGCCATGACGACGGTGATGCTGGGCGACTTCAACGAATGGTTCTGGCCGGCTTCGCTGCGCGGCGCGCTCGGGCGCGAACTGCCCGCTCGCACGCAGCACCCAACCTTCCCGTCCTGGTATCCGCTTTTTCGTCTCGATCGCATCTTCTGCTGGCCGTCCGGCGCGATGCGGACGAGCTTTGTCGATCGAGAGGCGCGCATCGTCTCCGATCATCTGCCGGTGGTCGCCGACATCGACATAGGCTGATGCGTGCGATGGTTGCTTCAGCTTTCGATCGGCTCGCCTGACTTGCGGAAATAGCGGCGTCCGCTTGCGTCCCGCTCCATCAGGAAATCCACGTCGGGATAGTGCACGCGCTCACTTTTCGCCCGCGTGCCGACCTCGAGGTAAACCGCATCGCGTTGGGTGCGGTTGATGAGGCAATGCGCTATGCCGCTGCCGGCTTTGAAGCCTGCGGCGTCACCGGGCTTGAGCACGGTCTCGCCATCGTTTTCCTGAAGAACCAGTTCGCCTTCGATCATGTAGATGAACTCGTCCTCTTGCTCGTGCCAGTGGCGCAGCGCGGAGGCCGAGCCCGCCTTGATGCGGGTGACATTGACGCCGAATTGGGTCAAACCCGCTGCGTCGCCGATCCGCTGCTTTTCGCGCCCGGAGATCACGGCGGCAAATTCCCTCGGATAGGATACGATCTGCTGCGCCGGAATCTTTTCGATCTCGATTCTAGGCATCACCTTTCCCTGTGCTACAGACTGCGCGCGATCACAACTTTCATGATTTCGTTTGTGCCCGCGTAGATACGCATGACGCGGGCGTCGCGGTACATGCGCGAGATCGGAAATTCCTCCATATAGCCGTAGCCGCCAAACAGCTGCAGGCAGCGATCGATGACCTTTCCCTGCAGGTCCGTGAGCCAATACTTGGCCATGGAAGCGGTCACCGTATCGAGCGCGCCGTCGAGATAGCGCTCGATGCAGTGGTCGTGAAACACGCGTCCGATCGTCGCTTCGGACTTGCATTCGGCCAACACGAACTGGGTATTTTGAAATTCGATGATCTTCTTGCCGAACGCTTGCCGCTGCTTGACGTACTCGATGGCGAGCGCAAGCGCACGCTCGATCATGGCCTGGGCATGGACCGCTACGATGAGACGCTCGCGCGGAAGGTCGTTCATGAGCTGAGCGAAGCCCCGACCTTCCTCGGTGCCGAGCAGGTTCTCCGGCGGCAGGTGGACATCATCAAAGAACAGCTCGGAGGTGTCTGCGGAATCGAGGCCCAACTTCTTGAGCTTGCGGCCGCGGCGAAAGCCCGGCGCATTGTCGGCTTCGACCACCATCAGCGATACGCCTTTGGCGCCCGCACTCGCATCGGTCTTGGCGACGACGATGATCAGATTGGCGTGCTGACCATTGGTGATGAAGGTTTTCGAGCCGGTGACCACATAGCCGTTGCCCGATTTTTTGGCCGTTGTTCGCACCGCTTGCAGGTCGGAGCCCGTCCCGGGCTCACTCATGGCGATCGCGCCGACGAGCTCGCCGGTGACCAGCTTGGGCAGCCAGCGCCGCTTCTGCTCCTCGGTGCCGTAATGCAGGATGTAGGGCGCGACGATGCCGGAATGGAGCGGCGCGCCGAAGGAATCGAAGCCCGAAAGGCTCAACTGTCGGGCGATCACCGCCTCGTGCGCGAAGGTGCCGCCGACGCCCCCATATTCTTCGGGGAGAGCCGGGCAAAGAAAGCCGGCCGCGCCGGCCTTGGTCCACACTTCGCGGTCATACATGCCTTCCTCGGCCCATCGATCGAGGTGGGGCACGTATTCGGCTGCGATGAAGCGCTGTGCCTGCTCCTCGAGCAGCACAAGATCCTCGGTCATCCAAGCAGGACGAGGAAGGCTGACGGCGTCCATCGCAAACCCTGTTGCGCGCTCAGCTTACATGGCGTCGCCCCACAATGCGAGGGCGGCTGGCGTTGACAAGCGACCGGCACTTTTTCACAACAATCTCGTTGGGGGAATCGGAATAGTCTTCATGTCTTGACGAACTTGCGACCGTACGTCATCCAACCGGTCGATCGACGCTGGCTGCCGTTCCGCGCGGACCGGCCCCGCCACGCGGCCTAGCGAACCGATGCGGTTGGACTTGAAGCTTGAGGAGCGCGCCCCGATGGCGAACACGCTTTGGATCCGGCGCGCGGTCGCGGACGGCATCCGCCGGCGCCTGGTGCCCTCGGCTTTCACGCTCTGCGCGACGATTCGCCCTTGACTGTCTCTGAGACCTGGACGGCGCGAGGCATGGCGAACGTCCGTCGCGTCGTGCCCGGCCTGCTGCTGTCGGCGTTCGTCGCAGTTAGCGCGGTGCTGGCCGCTCCGCTCCTCGCTGGCGTCGCGCCGATACCCGCCATGGTGATCGCACTGGTCATCGGCATCGCCCTCAATCCTCTGGCGCGAAGGTCATCTTTCCAGCCCGGAATCGTATTCTGCCTGAAGACCCTTCTGCGGTGGGCGGTGGCACTGCTCGGTCTGCGCGTAGCGCTCGGGGAGATCGCGGCGCTAGGCCTGATGACAGCCGTCTTGGTCATCGTCTCCATGGGAGTGACGTTGACGGCCGGTTTCCTGCTCGCGCGCGTCTTCCGGTTGGAGCAGGCCTATGGGGCATTGGCTGGGGCGGGAACCGCGGTATGCGGAGCATCCGCCACTCTCGCCACCTCGATCGTCTTGCCGGACTATAAAGGCAAAGAGACCGACGTTGCCTTCGTCGTCGTGGCCGTCAATGCATTGTCGACGGTGGCAATGGTGCTTTATCCGCTCGCCTGCGTCCTGCTTGGGTTCGATCCGCAAACCACGGGCGTCATGCTGGGAGCGACGATCCACGATGTGGCGCAGGTGGTCGGTGCGGGATACGCGGTGTCGGAGACAGCCGGCAATACTGCCGTCATTGTCAAGCTGTTCCGCGTTTTCTTGATGCTGCCCGTTGTGCTCGTGATCGGCTGGTTGTTCGCACGCCGGGCAATGGCGACGGCCGGCAAGATTCCGATTCCCATGTTCGCTCTCGTCTTCGTGGCCCTGTGCGTGCTGAACAGCGTCGCGCCCGCATTCCCCGGCTTTGCCGCGATATTCGCCCAAGTCAAAGCTCCTTTAATCGAGGCATCGACCTGGGGCCTGTTGATCGCGATCTCGGCGCTCGGCCTTGGGACATCCTTGACCGCCATTGCTGCCCTCGGCTGGCGTCATGTCGCGACGGTGATCGGGACGACACTCGTCATCCTGCTCGTCGTGACCGGGGGACTGATTATGCTGCGGTGAACGCCCGGCTTCGTGCGGGCGAATGGCACGCGGACTCAGGTGTCGTGGTCGGGGTGTTGGTAGCCGACGAAACGCGCGGCAAGATCCGGAGTGATGAATTCTTCGGTGCGCTTGCCCGGCAATGTCGTGATCGTCGAGAACCACGATAACGTATGCTCGAAGCTGTATTGCAGCACGGGTCGCGCCGCCTCGGGATCATCCAGACTTCCGATGGTGACGCTGATGTTAGGCCCTTCGATCAAGTTGTAGGTCAGCGGGGTGCCACAGGCTGCGCAGAATTGACGCTCGACCAGGCTGGAAGAGCGGAACGAAGCCGGCTGACCCCGCGTCCAGCTCAAGGCGCCATTCCTGACCCGCGCGAATGCCATGATCGGTCCCCCGGAAGCCTTCTGGCACATGCGGCAGTGACAAACACTCACATGGTCGGGTGCGCCGGAGAGTTCATAGCGCACGCAGCCGCATTGACATCCTCCGGCGAGGCGCACGTCATCCCGACCAGCCATGTCGACCTCATGTCCTCCCCGCTCGCCTGATCATAGCGCACGCCGCGGCCTGGCGGAGCGAAATGCCGATGTTTGGAGAGCCCTCGCTGCCGCATGGCCCGGGACCCGGCCTGCGCGCTTGATCGGCATCGAAGGGCACAGCTTGAGCGACGGCGTTGGGGTTTTCGGGCCGGGCCATCATGGTGCCTTTATCCCGCGAACTGGCGGCATGTCCGCAGGTCTTAACCGCATCTTTACCCGGACGGCAAAAACTGCACTGGGGATCAGGGCCGCCATCCACTGTCGATCGACGTTTGCCGGCTTCATAACGGCCATTTGGGCTTCGCTGCACCCTGTCCAACACGCGGATGCGGCAAATGAAATCTGGTGTTCCGTGGCAGTGTGCAGGGGTCGGGCGGCCAGGGGGCCGCGAACCGTCCAATCCCAGCCGTGAGGATAACTGCCGGCATCGCGCCGACGTCCCCAATCCTGCGGCTGTCGATACGTTGCGCGGTGATCTCGCCGAGATTCGTTTACTACTGGACGATGCCGCGCCGCGGAGCGACATCGAGGCCCTTCAAGGTGAAATAAACGAGCTGGCCGAGCGCGCGGACGAAAGCCGCGGTACCGGCAACGCCGCAGCCGCGGTTGCGTCGATCGAGCGCCGTCTCACCGAAATTCGCGATGCATTATGCGTCTTAAGGCCGGCTGAAAGCCTCCTCGACATGGCGCGCGTGGTGCAGCAGGCCTCGCGCAAGATTGAGATTATCGCGGGCGCTTGGGACCCAGCGGTCCTCGAGCAGCTTGGAAGCGCCGTTGTCGCGATGCGCAGCATCGCCGCCCAGGCCGCGTCGCCGGAGGCGCTGGCGAAACTGTCGGAAGAAGTCCGCGCCCTCGGCGCCAAGCTGGATGACGCGCAGAGGCGCGCCGACGGCAGGATCCTGTCCATGCTCGAGGGCCGGGTCGCCATGCTTGTTGACCAGCTCCAGGCGCGCGAGCGAAACGGCCCCAATGTGCCCGTCGAGTTGAAGGCGCTGATCGAGCGTTTGATCGACCGCATCGAACGGATAGACCTCGCCTCCGAACGCTCCGCCGCGCCGGCATGCCCGGAGAGCCTCGTCGCCAGACTGGTCGAGAAGCTCGACGCCTGCGATGTCCGTCTCGATCAACTCTCAACAATCGAAAGGGCGCTGGCGGAGCTGCTCACCCACGTCGAACGCTGGCATGCGCCGGCCCGCGCCGGCGAAGCCGCGCCCTCACCCGCGGTCGAGGCGCTGGCCCGCCATGTTGCCGACCTCAGGCAAACGGACGAGCAGATCGAGGATTCGCTCGAGGTCGCTCATGGCACGCTGGCGCATGTCGTTGATCGGCTGGTCACGATCGAGGCGGACCTGCGAGGCCAGCCCTCACAGCTGCCGGACACTCCGCCGCCGGCAGGGACGGTCGTGCCTTCAATGGCCATGCCCACCGCGCCGCCAGCATCCTTGGTGCCCGCAGAACGCGCCACGCGGCCGGAGCAGCCCACGATTGACCACGATCCGGCTGACACCAATGTCCAGCCCGATCGTCAGCCGGAAACCGGTTCCGGCGCGGTCGGTGATCCAAATCCAGATCCGTCTCCAGATCGCAGCTTCACGCCGGACCCCGCCCTTACGCGCGCGCGACCGCCCATCGTTGAAGATAGCGGCGGCACATCGACCTTCATCGCCGCGGCTCGCCGAGCCGCGCAGAAGGAAAGTCGAAGCGGGCCCACGCAGAGCGTGCCCGCCCCGATTGACGTCCGCTTCCGACGATCAACCCGCCAGGCGGATCGGCAGGACAGGAGCCTTGATCGGCGGCATGATCATAATCACGGCGCTTTTTGCCCTGCAGGGGATGGGGTTCCTGCTGCCTTCTTCCGACGAGGCGGACGTGAGCGCGCCGCATCGAAGCGCCGCCACGTCGACCAACGATATCCTCCCTGCACCTGTGCTGGGCACGGCCGCGGGTCCGGTGCCCGCCGGTGACCACGCGCGAGGCTTTGCCGTGCTCTTGCCCGCACGCCGGCAGTTGGACCTGTTCAGGTACGTCGACGGCGCGATCATCGCGACGCCCTCCCCGGGCCCTGTCATGCCGGGCTGGACGCTTGAGCAACTGCTCGAGGCACAGATGTCCCCCGAGCGCTGGGATAACCCGACCAGCGGGCTCGCACCCGCGGTCACTGCGCCCGCCCGGCGCAAGCTCCCCGTGGCCGGACCCACGCTCGATCTTGGTCCCTCGCGTCGCACACAATAAAGGCGGGCGAAGGCGTAGCGCTCGTGATGAACATGGGTAGAATGCGCTCACCTGCCTGCTGAGTCCTGGGCCCATTTCGCGGGGCATCTGCCGGCCGCGCCCTCTTGCCGCGATCAGCGCAAGTGGCTCCCCCGGCTCCTGCCTGCGCCGATTTCGTCAGACAGCCATTCAATGGTTGCGCCCGCGAATTCGGTCGAGACTCACTCGACTTTTCGCAACACCGGTGGCACCGGTTCTGCGAATATTTGAGACTCGAGCCTGGGACCGCGCGCTTGCAGATCTACCTTCCGATCGCAGACCTGCCGGTCAACGTGTTCGTCATTCTTGCGATGGGGCTCGCCGTCGGATTCATTTCCGGCATGTTCGGCATCGGCGGCGGGTTCCTGATGACGCCGCTCCTGATCTTCCTCGGCATCTCCCCGGCAGTCGCGGTGGCGACCGTGAGCAGCCACATCGCCGCGTCGTCCATGTCCGGCGCGATCAGCTACTGGCGCCGCCGGACGATCGATCTCGCGCTCGCCTCCATGCTGCTCGCGGGGGGAATAATCGGCACCGCCTTCGGTGTCTGGCTATTCACAACGCTGCGGGCCCTGGGTCAACTCGACATCACCATTGGTATTTCCTACGTGCTCCTCCTCGGCATCGTGGGCGCGTTGATGGTGATCGAGAGCGTGCGCGCGATCCTGCGCGCGCGACAGGGCAAACCGGTCGAGCTCCGCCGACCCGGCAGCCACACCTGGATCCATGGCCTACCCTTCAAATTGCGCTTCAAACGCTCGCGTATCTATGTCTCCACGATCCCGGTATGGGGCATCGGCTTCACGATGGGCTTCATCGGCGCGGTTATGGGCATTGGCGGCGGGTTTCTGCTGGTACCCCTGCTGATCTATGTGTTGCGAGTGCCGACGGCCACCGTGATCGGGACATCCATGGTGCTCACGCTCATCACCATGGCATCGGCTACGGTCATGCACGCAGCTACCAACCACCTCGTTGATGCGCTGCTGGCTCTCCTTCTCATGGTTGGCGGCGTGACCGGCGCACAATTCGGCGCGCGCGCCGGGCAAAAAATGCGCGGCGAACGGCTCCGCCTTCTGCTGGGTCTGCTCGTGCTCGCGGTCGGCATTCGCTTTGCGCTCGACCTCATATTGCCGCCGGACAATCTCTATTCCATCCGCGTGCTGGACACTGACCCATGACGCGGCACTCACTATTCGCAGCCGCCGCGGCGCTCGGAGCGCTAACGTTTTCCGTCGTTCCGGCCGCGGGCGAGCGGCTGATCGCCTCGTTATCCAACCACCGCGTGATGGTGACGTCGAATTTCACCGGCGAGGAACTTGTGCTGTTCGGTGGCATCGAGCAGGACGGAACATCCCGCCCGCGGCGGGGCGGCTACGACATCATCGTCACCGTCACCGGGCCGCGGCAGAATGTCGTCACTTTTCGCAAAGCGCGGGCGCTTGGAATCTGGATCAATGCCGACTCGCGTGTGCTGGAGAATGCGCCCGCCTACCTCGCCGTGTTGTCGAACCGGCCGCTGGACGCCATTACCAACGCCGAGACGTTACGTCGTCTGCAACTCGGCCTCGACAACATCCCGTTGCCGCAACGTGCCAGCGTCAATATCGCCGATGCCTCCAGCGATGATCCATTTCGGTTGGCATTCATCAAGATCAAGACCGGTCAGGGACTCTATCGCGAGGCATCGAACGACGTGACCTTCCTCACGCCGGCCCTGTTCCGGGCATCGATACCGTTGCCGGCCGAGGTGCCCGTCGGCACCTACGAGGTGGACGTGAGGCTTTTCGCCGATGGTGCGCAGATCGCCCGCGCACCCGCACCGTTCGAGGTCTACAAATCTGGCTTCGAGCAGGTTGTCACCAATGCCGCGCGCGATCACGGTCTGCTCTACGGCCTTGCCACGGCAATGATGGCAATTGCAACCGGTTGGTTCGCGTCGATCGTGTTCAGGCGCGATTGAGACGTCTTCGACAATCTCATGACATCCTCCTGGCGATGGCCGGCACGGGCCGCGAACCCGGCACCAGCTTCTCTCGCTCTCGCCGTGGCCTCCCCGTGCGAGTGACCAGGTAGATGCCGAGTGCGAAAGATGGATTTCCTGCCGGCGGCGATACCGAGCTGGCGCTTTTCGCGGCCCCGGACGCGAGCCCGGCGACCCGACGCTCAATCCGCCGCGCAGCGGGTTGCGTTGAGCGCATAGAGCCGCTCCTCGCCCAACAAGTGCACGGTGAACGCCGGTGTCCCGAAGACGCCCGCAAATGCGCGATGCCGCACGTTGAGACCGCCGGCAAAGGCCCCGTAGGCCGGCATGAGCAACGTTACCCCGTCGCTCGCGAAGCAGCGGCGGCTCACGGTGCGACCGCGTCCGGCCACGCGGGCCACGGGATGGAGGTGACCGGCAATCTCACCCTTGGCACCGGTTGGTTCATGGCGAAAAACCAACGCGCCGACCGCGAGCGCACCGCCAAAGCTGCCGCCGATACCGTCGGCCGGATCGGGGTCGTGATTTCCGGCGATCCAGATCCAATCGCGCCCGCGTTGCAGCCCCGCGAGCGCCGCGCGATCGGTGGGCGCGATGCGGGCGGCGCCCTTGCCGTCATGAAAGCTGTCGCCGAGCGCTATCACCACACGCGGAGCCAAGCGAGCAATTGCGAACGCTATTCGCTCCAGGGTCGCTGCGGTATCATAAGGCGGTAGCAGCACGCCACGCGTGGCAAAGCTCGAACCTTTCTCCAGATGCAGATCGGAGACGACGAGAACACGTTCGTCGGGCCAATACAGCGCGCCATCGCAATTCATCGCGACCGTCACGTCAGCAATGGTAATTTCTGCTGTCGCTGCCTGTCGGCCGGAAGCAGGCGAAGCGCGGGAAACGGAATGTGCGTTCAGCGCGCCACTCCCATGATCACTGCATTGCCTCCTTCACGAGTTCCGCCTCAGCTTCCGCCAGCAGCGCCTCGGACGCCTCACCGGAGATGGACTCGCGGCCGATTTCAAGCATGACCGGGACCGCTAGAGGCGAGACGTGATCAAGCGCCCGGTGAATGATTCGGCCCTTGATGCGTGCGAGCATATCGCCCAGACGCCGAATGTCGAGGAGACCAGTGGCTGCGTCGGCGCGCGCGGCGCGCAGGAGGATGTGGTCGGGCTGATGGCGGCGGAGCACGTCGTAGACGAGATCGGTCGAGATCGTGACCTCCCGGCGCGACTTCTCCTTGCCGGGAAAGCGGCGTTCGATCAGCCCCGCGATGATCGCACAGGTGCGGAACGTACGCTTCATCAGCGCCGACTCGGCCAGCCAGGCTTCAAGATCGTCGCCGAGCATGTCCTCGTCGAACAAGGTCGCCAGCGATAACTCGCCGCGCTCGATGTCTCGCGCGACATCCCCGAGACCCCACACCGCCAGCGCGTATTCGTTGGCTACGAATCCCAGCGGACGAAGGCGCGCGCGCTCGAGCCGGCGCGTGAGCAGCATACCGAGCGTCTGGTGCGCAAGCCGCCCTTCGAACGGATAGCAGAGAAGGTAATGCCTGTCGCCGCGCGGGAAGGTTTCGATCAGCAGCTGCCGCGGCCCCGGCACCAGCGACCGCCATTCCTGAATTTCCAACCACTCGCGGACCTGGTCCGGCAGCGGCCGCCATTCATCACGATCCGAAACGATCTTTCGCACGCGATCGGCGAGATACGTCGAGAGCGGGAATTTTCCGCCCTCGTAGGAGGGCACCTTCGGATCTTCCGCCGAGGCTCGCGAGACATAGACTTCGTCCTCGACCAACGCCTCGTACTTCAAGATTTCGCCCGCAAAGACAAACGTATCGCCGGGTACCAGGGTCTCTATGAAATACTCCTCCACCTCTCCCAGAATCCTCCCGCCGCGTCGGATCATCTTCGAGGCGCGCGAGCGAACGAGCCGCACTTTGAGCATATCGGCCTCCACGATGGTGCCGACATTCATACGGTAGCGCTGCGCGATCATCGGGTGGCTGATGCGCCAGCGGCCCTGCGGGTCCTGCTTGATCTTGGCAAAGCGCTCGTAGGCTTTCAGCGCGTAGCCGCCGGTTGCGACGAACTCGAGGACGGCGTCGAAATCCGCGCGCGCGAGACCGGCATAGGGCGCGGCGCTCTTCACCTCGGCATAAAGCTCCTCCGCGAGGAAGGGTTGTCCGCAGGCCGAGCCGAGCACGTGCTGCGCGAGCACGTCGAGCGCCCCGGTACGCGCCGGCGGTGTGTCCTGCGCGCCCGCGGCGATGGCGCTGAGCGCCGCGGTGCATTCGAGCACTTCGAAGCGGTTCGCCGGAATGAGCACGCCTTTCGAGGGCTCATCCATGCGGTGATTGGCGCGGCCGATGCGCTGCAGGAGACGAGAGGCGCCTTTGGGCGCGCCGACATTGACGACGAGATCGATGTCGCCCCAGTCGACGCCAAGATCAAGGGATGATGTCGCAACGACCGCACGCAGACGACCCGCCGCCATCGCCGCTTCGACTTTTCGGCGCTGCGTCACATCGAGGGAGCCGTGATGAAGCGCGATCGCGAGTCCATCGTCGTTGATGCGCCACAGTTCCTGGAAAATGCGCTCGGCCTGGCTCCGCGTATTGACGAAAATGAGCGCGGTATTGTGCTCCTTGATCAGTTGGTAGACCTCGCTGATCGCGTGCCGGGCGGAATGCCCGGCCCAGGGAAGGCGCTCGGCCGTGTCGAGCATGCTGACACGAGGTGCCGCACCCCCTTGCGCCACCACAAGATCGGCCAGGGCCGCGCCGTGACCGCGCTGTGGAACGAGAAAGCGGCGCAGATCGTCCGGCTCAGCCACCGTCGCGGACAGTCCGACGCTGGTGAGATCGGGAGCGAGCATGAACAGTCGCGCCAATCCAAGGGAGAGCAGATCGCCCCGTTTCGATGTCACCAGCGCATGCAACTCGTCCAGCACGATCCGCTTGAGCGACCCGAAGAGATAGGGCGCATCGGGCGAGGCCAGGACCAGCGCAAGCTGCTCGGGTGTCGTGAGCAGAATTTGCGGCGGGTCGCGACGCTGCCGCTGGCGCTTCGAGGAGGGCGTGTCGCCGGTGCGAGTCTCGATCCGGATTGGCAGTCCCATCTCGGCAACTGGCCGCTCCAGGTTGCGTGCGATGTCGACCGCGAGGGCCTTGAGAGGTGAGATATAGAGGGTGTGGAGCCCGCCATCTCGGCGGATGCCGCGCCCGGTGGAGATAAGCCTTGCGGAGCGCTCTCCTCCGATGTTCGCGGCGGCACCCTGCCCTTCCCCGGTGCGAGGCAGAGACGAGACGGTGCCGGGCAAGGAAGCCGTTTCAGGTCCGCAAGCGGCGTTGCTCAATTCCACCAGGCTCGGCAGGAATCCCGCGAGCGTCTTGCCTGCGCCCGTGGGCGCGATCAGCAGCACCGAGCGGCCGGCACGGGCTTTCGCCAAGAGTTCGAGCTGATGCTCGCGCGGCGCCCAGCCTCGGCTCGCGAACCACTGCAGGAATGGCTCGGGAAGCGAGAAGGTCGTGTCAGGCGCTGCCTGGACATTCATGACAGACGAACGACCCGCGCTCTGATTGGTTGCAGGCTGGTGCGACACAACGCGCTGGCGGCGGTGGAGTCGGGCATGATGTGCCGCATTATTTCACTCCCGATTCAGGCGTCGGAATTGACCGTTGGAACTGATCTTTCACGGCCGGAACGCGTTGCCACCACGACCAGGCTCGGAACCGGAGCGCCCTTTTCCTTGCGGGTGACGGCATCATTGAGCGCCAGGAGGTTGAGACCGGCGTCCGCGATCGCCGTACGGACATGTGCTGCGCCGTGAGCGTAGCGCAAGGTCTGCTGCAGCACGACGCCGTCGCCGGCGTGGGTCTCGACCGTGAAGGCAAAGAGCCCATCCGGCGCGAGCACGCGGGCCGCAGCAGCCGCGACTGGAACGAGATCGCTGGCATAGACGAACACGTCAGCCGCGACGACAAGGTGATATCGCGCTTGAGATTGCGCATCGGCGTCAAGGAAATGCAGCAGGTCGAGGACGGCCAATCGGTCATAAAGGCCCTTTGAACGCGCCTTCGCTACCATCGCGGGCGATATGTCCACGCCCACAAGCCAATCCACATAAGGACGAAACGCCGCCCCGCCCAGTCCGGTGCCGCACCCGAGATCCAGCATGGAACCGGAACGCAGACCTGTTCCGGTCACGTTACGAACGGCCTCCAATAGAACCGCCGGCCCGCAATAATCCAATCGTTGCAGCAACGTTTCATCGAAGCTCGCCGCCTGTTGGTCGAACAGGCGGCGGACATACGCCGCCGTCATCGCCGGCGTATCTTCGCCCGCGCCCAGTCGCGCCAGCTGCAACCGCGCGCCATGGTAATCTTCGGGATCGGCATCGTTGGCCTTCCGCCACGCGACGATAGCCCCTGCGCGGTCGCCCAGACTGTCGCGGACGGCGCCGAGAGCAAACCATGCGGTGGCGAAAGCCGGCGCAAGCTGCACCGTCTGCGCCAGGATTTCGGCGGCGCCTGCAAGATCGCCCCGCGCGGCACGCTGGAGCGCCGACCCGTAGTGCTGATCGGCGGTCACGTCGCCGGAGGAGACGAAGAGCGGTCCACCTGTCATTGTGCCATTTACACCATATCTCAAGGGAGATGCGCCCCGAAGACATCCTTCTCCCGACGCCCGCCGGCGTGTGCTGCAAGAACGGCGGCTTTCATATCGACCCCACCCGTCCGGTGGACAAGGCCGTGATCACCCACGGTCATTCCGATCATGCGCGTGCCGGCCACGGCGCGGTGCTGGCCACCCAGGAAACACTCGACCTGATGCGGCTGCGCTACGGCGACAACTTCGCCGGGGCGACGCAGGCGATCGGCTACGGTGAGACCGTCACGCTGGGCGGCGTCAAGGTGACCTTCCACCCGGCCGGCCACGTTCTCGGTTCCGCCCAGGTCGCGGTCGAACTTGACGGCCTGCGCGTCGTGGCCTCCGGCGATTACAAAAACGTCGGCGATCCAACGTGTGCCCCCTTTGAGCTCGTTCAATGCGACGTGTTCATCACCGAGGCCACGTTTGGCCTGCCGGTCTTTCGTCACGGCAACGCCGATGCCGAGATCGCAAAGCTGCTTCATTCGGTCATGCTGTTTCCCGAGCGCGCGCATCTTGTCGGGGCTTATTCACTGGGCAAAGCGCAGCGCGTGATGGCGCTGATCCGCAAGACCGGATACGACGAGCCGATCTATCTTCACGGCGCGATGGAGAAAATCACGCGCTATTATCAAAGCCGCGGGATCGATCTCGGCCGCACCGAGCTGGTGCGCGAGGCAAAGAAAGCGCAACTTGCCGGTACGATTACGCTCTGCCCCCCTTCGACGCTCAAGGAAGTGTGGTCTCGGCGCTTCCCCGATCCGGTTACGTGCTTTGCTTCCGGCTGGATGCGGGTACGAGCGCGCGCCCGCCAGCATCTGGTCGAATTGCCGCTGGTGATTTCGGATCATGCCGACTGGGATGGCCTCACGGCGACCATCGCGGCGACCGGGGCGTCGGAAATCTGGGTCACGCACGGGCAGGAAGACGCGCTCGTGCACTGGAGCGTGACCCAAGGTCTGCAGGCGCGACCGCTGGATATCGTCGGCTATGGCGACGAAGACGAGGCCGATGGCGTCACCGAGACCGCCACCCCCGGCACGGCGCCATGAACCGTTTCGCCGATTTGCTCGATCGCCTCGCCTACGAGCCCGGCCGCAACAACAAGCTGCGGCTGATGACGGACTATTTCCGCCGCACGCCCGATCCGGAACGTGGCTGGGCGCTCGCAGCGCTGACCGGAACGCTCAGCTTTCAACACGCGAAACCCGGCATGATCCGCGCCCTGATCTCCGAGCGCACCGATCTCGTGTTGTTCGAACTGTCATACGATTATGTAGGCGACCTGTCCGAGACCGTTGCGCTGCTGTGGCAAAGTCGCGATCAGTCCAATGCGCCAGCTCGTGAGAAGCATGACGATCTGAAGCTGTCCGCGGTCGTGACGGCGCTCTCTTCGCTCGGCAAATCCGACTTACCGGCACAGCTTGCGCGCTGGCTCGACCAACTCGATGAGACCGGCCGGTGGGCATTGCTCAAGCTGGTCACCGGTGGGCTGCGGATCGGCGTGTCGGCCCGGCTCGCAAAAACCGCGGCCGCGGCAATCGGCGACAAGGACCCGCACGAAATCGAGCTGCTCTGGCCCGGCTTGCGGCCGCCCTATGTCGAGCTGTTCGCCTGGCTGGAAGGCCGCGGCGAGGCGCCGGCGAACCGCGATCCTGCACCCTTCCGGCCGGCTATGCTCGCCCATGCCATGGAAGACGGCGAGCTCGATGCGCTCGATCCCAGCGAATTCCTGGGCGAGTGGAAATGGGACGGCATTCGCGTCCAGGCCGTGGCCGGCGTTGACGAGCACGGCCAGATCGTACCGCGCCTCTATTCCCGCACTGGGGAGGACATTTCGGGGAGCTTCCCCGACCTGATTGAAGCCCTGCGATTGCCGGCTGCGGTCGATGGCGAGCTGTTGGTCGTGCGCGACGGCCGAGTGCAGAGTTTCAACGTCCTGCAGCAACGGCTCAATCGCAAGAGCGTCAACGCCAAGCTGCTGGCCGAATTTCCCGCCCATCTCCGCGCCTACGACCTCCTGGTGGAGGGCGAGGAAGACTTGCGGGAGCGTCCCTTCGCGGAACGCCGGGCACGGCTGGAAGCGTTCATCGCGCGTCTGCATGAGCCGCGGGTCGATCTCTCGCCGTTGGTGCCGTTCGGCTCATGGGACGAACTCGCCGCCGCTCGCAGCGATCCGGCCGGCGCCGGCGCCAGGTGCGGATGCCGAGGCGGTCGAAGGCATCATGCTCAAGCGCCGGGATGCACCTTATCTGCCCGGGCGTCCCAGAGGTCCGTGGTGGAAGTGGAAACGCGATCCCTTCATGGTCGATGCCGTGCTGATGTACGCGCAACGCGGCCACGGCAAGCGCTCGTCCTACTACTCCGACTACACGTTCGGTGTCTGGACCAAGGGTGAGGACGGCGACGTACTGGTGCCGGTGGGCAAGGCATATTTCGGCTTCACCGATGAAGAACTCATTCAGATCGATCGTTTCGTCCGCCGCAATACCGTCGAACGCTTCGGCCCGGTACGTGAAGTCGTGCATGCGGCCGAACAGGGCCTCGTGTTCGAAGTTGCATTCGAGGGATTGCAGCGCTCGACACGCCACAAATCGGGGCTCGCCATGCGCTTCCCACGCATCAACCGCTTGCGCTGGGACAAGCCGCCCAGCGAAGCTGATCGACTGGAAACCCTCGAGCGGATGCTGGAGAAGATCGAACTCGGCCGCGGCACCGCCGCCACCAGTCGTGCAATGTGATAGGATCGAACGATGAGCATGTCGCCGGAAACACCCGCCACCAACAGCTACGTTACCCGCTTCTTCGGCGGGCCGCCGTTGTCGGTGATCTTCCGGCTCTTGCTCTTGTCGATTCTGATCGGCGTGATTTTGGAGGTCCTGGGGCTCGACCCCTGGAATGTCATCGATAGCCTCAGACGCCTGGTCCTGCGCGTCTGGGACATGGGTTTCGACGCGGTGCGCTGGCTCTGGCGCTATCTGCTCTTGGGTGCGGCGCTGGTGGTGCCGATCTGGCTGGTCGTGCGCCTCATGCGCCTCGCCAAAGGGCGATGATCGGCGAACACCGATCGTCCCATGGAGCAATTCCAAGTTACCGCCGGCGCCGTGACTGGTGGCGAGCATCCAACGAGCCTAAATATCCGGAGCAACGCCCTGATCGTGAGGAGAGTTCATGCCTTCGTCGCAAGCGCACGTGTCCACCGCCTCTGCCAGCCGTTACCTGCAGCAGGTGTGCAAACATTGGAGCCATAAGTTCGCGGTGGAATTCACCCCAGAAAAGGGTCACATACCCTTCAGCGACGGACGGATATGCAATCTGGAGGCAACGTCCGAGGTGCTCACGCTGCGAGCCGAAGCGCCCGATGTGGAAGCACTGGAACGGCTGCAGCGCGTGGTCGTGGAGCACATCAAGCGATTCGCCTTCCGGGAGAATCTCGGCGAGGTCCAGTGGACGCCAACGAATTGAGACCCTCGACGTATCGCTAACCGCGCCACTTCATCGCGGCCAGGGCTCCGCCGTCATGGCGGCGGCGTCCGTGCCCACGAGTTCGTCGATCGTTGGCTGATTTTCGCGGCGCAGCGCGTTCGACAGCTCGGACTTGATCGCCGGGACAATCCTCAGCCCATGGAATACGAGCGCGCTGTAGAGCTGGATCAAGCACGCGCCTGCCCTGATCTTCTCAATGGCGGCTTCGCCTGAATCGATGCCGCCGACGCCGATGAGCGGGAATGCGCCCTCGACTCGCACATAGCTCTCCGCCAGCATCCGCGTTGCAAGTGAAAAGAGCGGGCGCCCCGACAGCCCGCCCGCCTCCCGCGCCGTCGACACCTCTCGCAGCGTCGGCGGACGCGTCACGGTGGTGTTGCCGATGATCATGCCGTCGACGCGGTGCCGGCGCGCCGCCCCGACGATGTCGTCGAGCTCGCTGAGCGTGAGATCCGGTGCGATCTTGATCAGCACCGGTGTCGTTCCGGCCTCCCGGCTCATGCGGGCCCGCGCATCCATCACCCGCTCCAGGAGATTGTCGAGCATCTTTCCCTGCTGCAGTTCGCGCAGACCCGGGGTATTGGGCGAGGAGATATTGACGGAGAAGTAGCTCACGACCGGCGCAAAGGTTTCGATCAGTCGCACGTAATCTGCGATGCGGTCGGGGCTTTCCTTGTTGGCGCCGATATTGATCCCGACGATGCCGCCTTCGCTTGCACGGCCGGCGAGACGGCGCAGCACCGCGTCGGCGCCCTCGCTGTTGAAACCCAAACGATTGATCACGCCGTGGTCGCGATCGAGCCGAAAGAGCCGGGGCCGCGGATTACCGGTCTGTGCCAGAGGAGTGACCGTCCCGACCTCAACGAAGCCAAAACCGAGCTTGAGGAGAGCGTCAGGCACCTCGGCGTGCTTATCGAAGCCGGCCGCCATTCCGATCGGATTGGGAAAATTGAGCCCGAACGCTCGGACAGCGAGCCGCGGATCGTCGGCGGCGAGCTTCACGAATGGAGGAAATTTCAGGGCCTGAACGGCAACGCGGTGCGCATCCTCGGGGTCGAGCATGCGCAACAGGGGCCGCGCAAGCAATTCCAACAGGCCGATCACGGCGCGAGCTCCGGAAAGACGTGCCGTCGGTCGCTGCCGAGAGGCAGCGGTTTTGCCCACAGCACAGCTCCCAAAGGCAGCGTACCATAGAGATGCGGGAATAGATCGCCGCCGCGCGAAATCTCCCATTTCAGCGCCGCGCCGAGCGCATCGGCATCGACAGCGACCAGCGTCAAATCCGATGCGCCGGCGAAATGCTTGGCCGCGGTCTCGGGCGCCTGATCCGCCGTCGAGAAATGGATGAAGCCATCATGGGCGTCGACGGGTGCGCCGTGGAACACGCCAGCCTTTTCGGCCTCGCCCCAGAGCACGCTCTCGCAAATCTTGTAGATGATGCTCGGCACGGCGCCCCGAATCCAGCCATGAGTTGCGACGCCTCTGGTTCACGGGCCCAAAGTGCGATGCGCAGTAAACCTCGACTATGCGCCCAAGCTCAATAGGCGGTTTCGCTTCGACGGAGTCCGAAGTGCTGCCGGCAACATCAACACTTCTAACTTGCCCCAGCCTCGTTCTTTCGAGAAAAGACTGGACGATCAAGGCAATAATTCCTATGAATGGATAAAATTCCCTGGGAGCGACTCGGGGTGCCATGAGGCCGTGACATGCTCACTCATGCTCAGATCTGGACCGCACTCGACCGCCTCGCCGCTGTCGCCGGGCTTTCGCCGTCGGGTCTCGCCAAGAAGTCGGGGCTCGATCCAACCACGTTCAACAAGTCGAAGCGCGTAACGCCCGACGGTCGCGCGCGCTGGCCTTCGACCGAGTCGGTGGCCAAAGCATTGACCGCGACCGGCACCCCGATCGACACATTCGTGCAGTTGATCGACGAGACCGGGCGTTCCACGGACAAGAGGACCGTCCCGCTGATTGCTTTGGCGCAGGCCGGCGAAGCCAGCTACTTCGACGCCTCCGGCTTTCCGACCAGGTCGGGCTGGGAGGAGATCCGCTTTCCCGCCATCAACGACGAGCACGCTTATGCACTGGAGATTTCCGGGGATTCGATGGCGCCGATATACAACGAAGGCACTTTGATCATCGTATCTCCTGCCGCCTCCATTCGCCGTGGCGACCGCGTCGTCATCAAGACCACCGACGCAGAAGTGGTGGTAAACGAGATCAAGCGGCGCACGGCGAGAACGATCGAATTACGTTCGATTGATCCTGGCCACAGCGAGCGCACGCTTCCCGTGCGCGAGGTGTCATGGATCGCGCGCGTCGTCTGGGCGAGCCAGTAGGCGGAACACCCGGACGGGGGCCTCAACCGTGCCAGAGCAGCCACCCGCCGCGGACAAGATAGACGCAACTGATGGCGAAAATGATCGCCCGCGTCCACTGCCGAAAGCCGTGATCGGTCATGCGCTCGATAACAAAAGGCGCCAGTGAGGTGCCTGCGATCGCGAGCACGATTGCCGGCCCCGTGGCCCAGATCGGCAGATCGCCCACGCCCGAGAGCGAGCCGAAATAGAGCGCACGGACGATGTGACTGAACGACTGCGTGACCGCTTTGGTGGCGTTGGTGGTCTTGCGGTCGAGCATGCTCTTTTGGAAAAAGATATCGAGAAAGAGGCCGCCGACCCCGGCCAGGATCTGGATGATCGTCGTCACCACGCCGGTGAAGAACGGGACGCCCCGCCATTCGATGTTCGGGCGCCACGAGGCGGGCAAAGCCTCCACAACGAATGGCATCACACCGAGGGACAGGTAAACCATCGCCTTGTCCGGAACAAAGGCGATCATCCACATGCACCCGAACGCGATCACGGCGCCCAGCAGATACCAGCCGAAAATCGGCCAGAGCACGTAGCGGCGCCATTGCACGACACGCCAGCCGTTGGCGAACAGCTGGATGATGGAGAAAAAGATCATCCCGGTGGGGACGTCGAAATAGTTCAGCAGGACGCCGAGCAGCACCATCCCGCCGGCCATACCGAAGACGCCGGAAAGAAACGAGGAAAAGACGATGGTGGCTCCGATCAGAGCCAGGGCGGAGAAGGTCATTTCGGGATGAGCTTACGACCGGGCCGGCAATGTCCCTCACCACCTTTCCCGGCGCAAGTCAAAGCATCCGGCAATCGTGACTTGGCGATCACGGCGCTGGCAATCGTGCGGACGAGGCAGCGAATCACCGCTGGCGGGATCACGCTCGGTGTCAGGAAAAGATAACCGGATCTTATGCCGATCTCGCAAGCGCGCCGTCGATCATGTCGACCGTATTCGTGAGTCCGTACACCGCCACGAAAGAACCGAATCGCGGCCCTTTCTCCTGGCCCAGAAGCACCTGATAGAGCATGTTGAACCAATCGAGCGTCACGCCGGGCTTGCCGTCCTTGGTCTTGCCCTTGCCGCTCTTGTCCAGGAACGGCTCGCGTCTGCCGATTTCGTAGACCACGGCCTGGATTTGCTCAGCGGTCGCATCGGATGGGAGTTGCGAGAGCGCATCGCGAAGGTCGAGCAGGGCCACGCGCTCGCCCGTGTCCGGCTCGCGGAACCGCTTCTGCGGCAGCACGAAGTCGCGGAAATAGTGGATCGCATAACCCACAAGCGCATCGAGCTTGGGATGCGTCTGCGGGGTCACGCCCGGGCGATAACGGCCGATGAACCCCCACAGGGTCTCCGCGTTCTCGGCGTTAGAGGACGAAACCAGCGTGAGCAGCATCGAGAACGAGATCGGCATGTCGGGCAGCGGCGGCTTGCCGGAATGGATGTGCCAGACCGGATTGGAAAGTTGCTGCTTGAGCTCTTGCCGCTGGTAGGCTTCCAGAAACTGCTGATACTCGTCGACGTGCCGCGGGATGACATCAAAGTAGAGACGTTTCGCCGACTTCGGCTCGCGATACATGAACACGGCGAGCGATTCCGGAGACGCGTAGCGCAACCATTCTTCGATGGTCAGCCCGTTGCCCTTGGACTTGGAAATCTTCTGGCCCTTCTCGTCGAGAAAGAGCTCGTAGTTGAAGCCTTCCGGTGGCGTGGCGCCGAGCGCGCGGCAGATCTCGCCGGAGAGCTTGACCGAGTCGATCAAATCCTTCCCCGCCATCTCATAGTCGATGCCGAGCGCGACCCAGCGCATCGCCCAGTCGGGCTTCCATTGCAGCTTAGTACGCCCTCCGGTAACGAGAGTCGTCACCGTCTCATTGGTGTCCGGGTCTTCATAGGTGATCGTACCCGCCTTGGCATCGTGCGCCACGATCGGGACCTGCAGTACGACACCCGTCTGTGGCGAAATCGGCAAGAACGGCGAATAGGTCTGCGCACGCTCCTCGCGCAACGAAGGCAGCATGATGCCCATGATCGCGTCGAACCGTTCAAGCACCCTCAACAGCGCGGCGTCGAACCGGCCCGACATGTAGCAGTCGGTCGAGGACAGGAACTCGTATTCGAAGCCGAAGCGGTCGAGGAAAGCCCGCAGACGCGCGTTGTTGGCCGCCCCAAACGAGGGATATTCGTTCGAGAACGGGTCCGGCACGCGCGAGAGCGGCTTGCCCAGATGAAGCGCCATCATGTCCCGGTTCGGGACGTTGTCGGGCACCTTGCGCAGGCCGTCCATGTCGTCGGAGAACGCGATCAACCGCGTCTTGATCTTGTCATCGGTGAGGACGCGAAACGCATGACGCACCATCGTGGTGCGCGCGACCTCGCCGAATGTCCCGATATGCGGCAGGCCGGAAGGACCATAGCCGGTCTCGAAGATCACCTCGTCCTTGGGACGCTTTTTCAGGCGCGCGACGATCTTGCGCGCCTCCTCGAAAGGCCAGGCGTTCGAATTTTCCGCTACCTCGCGCAGGGCTGGAACTGGGTCTGCAACCATCGACATCGATCTCTCCGGCCGCGGACACTAAAAACCACACCCCCTGCCGTCAATCGAAACGCTGTTCAAACAGCCACTCGCAGCAAAATTGCGCCTGGCTGCAGCCGATCTGGTCGTTACCTCCGCAACGGCTGGAACGGCGCGTCGCATCCGGTCACTTGAGGCCAACCGGTACCGAAGCGAAGGTCGCCGTCAGCTTGGAGCCGAGGCCGAACATCATGGTGATGATCGCGGCCGACATCGCGGCTGCGATCAGCCCGTATTCGACGGCAGTCGCACCGCCTTCGTCGCAGGCAAATCGCGCAATCAGCACTTTCATGATCCGGAACTCCGCCCGCACCCGATACGGAGGAGTTAATCACCGGCGCGCTTCGATATGGTTGCGCAGTTCGCTAAAATTGAACGCAATCCCCTTCTTTTCCCCGCGCCGAACCCAATTCCCGACGGACTTGGCGGTCTGGCCGGCAGTGGCTCAAAACGGGCTGATTGGGAAATACCGCAGCCACAGATCGGTGAAACGGCCCTGCTCCCAGACCCGGAACAGCGCCCAGTTGAGCGCCAGGCGGATCGTGTCATTGCCCTTTCGGACCGCGATGCCGATGCCTTCACCGAAATAGCGGTTGTCGGTGTAGGGGCCGCCGCGAAAGGCACAGCAATTCTCGGAATCCGTGCCGTTGAGCCAGAAGGCGAGCGAGATGGCATCGCCGAACAGGAGATCGACCTCGCCGCGCCGCAGTGCGGCGCGCGAAGCGTCCGCGTTCGGATAAGGGCGCAGCTCAACCTCGGTAAACAGAGCCTTAAGATAAGCCTCGTGCGCGGTACCGGCGACGACGGCGACCTTCTTGCCTTCCAGCCGCTCCGGCAGCGGATCCTCGATGGGGGAATCGCGCTTCGCCACGAAGCGCGCCGGCGTACGATAATAGGGATCGGTGAAATCGACCCTCGCGCGCAGATCAGGCGTCGCCGCGATCGAGGCGATGGCCGCATCGCCCTGGTTGGCGTTGAGCGCCGGGATCAAGGTCTCGAAGCGGCGCATCTGGATGGTACAGGGCAGCTTGAGTTCCTCGCACAGCAGACGCGCGAGATCGATATTGAAGCCCTGCGGGTTGCCGTCGGGGCCCGCATAATTGAATGGCGGATAATCGACCTCGGTGAGGAAGCGGATCACGCTGATGCGGGACAGGTCGGGCTTTTCCGGCCGGCGCCGGGGATCCCAGAATCCAGGGACGCGCACCGCCGGCTCCGCTCCCGCCGGTTGCCCCTGCGTCGGTCCGGCGCCGAGGAACGGGACGAGGACCAGGAGGCAGACGGCGAACCCGAGAGCGCGCCGAACGAGCGCCCAGCGGCTTGCGTTGGAATGAGCGAACACCGCCATTTCTGATGTTACCAGCTTTGGGGCCTGCAATTCGATGTAGCCGCTTACCGGCGAGTTACGGCAGATCAGTGGCGTCGATCCCGTTCGGGGCCGTCATTCGCCCCGCGGTCTTTGCCGAATGGAGGCGGATCGCGGTCATGACGTCTTTTGCACCCAGAACTGGTACATGCCGGAAAACGTGCTCGGATTAGCGCGCTCGAACATCTCCCACGACGCCAGGTCGCTCATGGCCGTGTCGTGCGGGAATTTCGCGATGTATCGCTGCAGCGTGAAGTGGTCGAGATCGAAGCCGACAAAGGCGAGACCGTTCTGCGCGATGAAGCGCGCGATCTCGGGAATGCTGAAGCGATGCTCCTGCACGTGAAACAGAAGGTCGCGACAGCCGCTCGTGCTGAAGAAGTCTACCGAAGCAATCACGTTGCTGAATTCTCTGCCGCCGGCGATGAGTGCCTGACGGCACCGCCGGATATCTCCGGCAGTTGCGCCGTAGCCTTGTTCAGCAATGAAGGCACGGGTCCTTACAATCTCCGCACGCGCAATCTCGCTGTAAAGGCCGATCATCATGAAACCTCCCGGCCGCAGCAGCGAGAGAAGCACGCGCCATCCGGCGAGCGGGTCGGCGAGATGATGCAGCACGCCGGACGATTCGATAAGGTCGAAGGTCCGTCCAAGCGCGCCGAGCTTGAGGATGTCGGCCTGCGCGTATTCGATATTGGAGCGATCAAGCGCAACCGTCTTGCGCTTGGCATAGGCAAGGCTGGCGAGGCTCAAATCGACGGCAAGCACGCTGGCGCCGACAAACCGCTGCGCCGTCTCGATCGCGTGCTGTCCGGTGCCACACCCTGCGATCAGAATGTCGATGTCAGGCTTGCCGACGTTCTGAAAGACGGCGGCGGGCAATCGCCGGCGCAGATATTGATCGAAGCGCAGCGGCTCGCCCGGCGGATCCGCCTGCGCCCAGCGTGGGTAGGGATTTTCTTCGTACTGTTGCCGAACCTTCAGCGATATGTCGTTTTCCACCGGCGTCAGCGCGGGGATCGACCCGCGCAATGCCTGCTCCTCGGCGGGCTCGCGCACCTGTTGTGCGACGACACCCCCGATCGCATCGGACCGGGTCTTGTGCAGGAGCGACCCGGCGGCGGGAAGCGAATGCAACGGAAAATACGCCGCGACCACCGCCAACTGGATGTCCGCAATCCCGGCGCCCGATGCCGACGCAGCGACCACGCGGTCCCGCAGCCTCCGCCCTTCCTCCAGTTCATCATCGGTGCACGCGAAGACCTGTTCGTTGAGGAAACACTGACGAGCCAGCGCACAGCAGAAATTCAAAGTCTCCGCGCTGGCGAGCCTTTCGTCCGTGACCGACGCGTCGCCGGATGCGCACGCAATCTCGAGCAGCGCGAACCGAATGGCTGTCAGCAGTCGCTCAAGTTCGATATCGACGATGGGGGCCGATTGCATGAGCTGGCGCAGGAGGCGATCGCCTGAAATCGCGGCGAGAGTAGCCGGCTCCAGCAGTTCATGCGCCGGGATGCGCCCAGGCCATGCGTCCAGGACGCGCGTCACGCTGGGCGCGATTGCGCCGTCGCGCTTGACCATGCGGGCGGCGGCCGCGGCCAGGTCGTTGGCACGTCCCCAGGACTCCGACAACGCCCGTATCAATAGGGGCCCCAGCTCATCGACGTCGGGCGGATCGGGAAGAACGCGCAGACATTGAACGAAAAGCGCCTTGCTTTGTGGCGTCTCGCCGACGGCGAGCGCGCGCCCGACCACGTCCAGCGCGTTGACCGGCTGTCCCATGGACAGGAACAGGCGAGCGAGATTGTTATGGGCGTCGATGGAGTCCGGCTGGCGAACCAGCGCCCGTTGGAATCGCCGCCCTGCCTCCTCGAAATCGCCGCGTGCCGTGAGCACGAGGCCGAGATTGTTGTCCACCTCGGCAGCGTCTGGCTTGAGCTCGAGCGCGCGCCGATAGCATTGTTCGGCCGCAACCAGGCGGCCTTGTGCCAGGCGCACGTTACCGAGATTGGCCTGGGCATCGGCGGAATTCGCGTCGATGCCGAGCGCACGCTCGAACTGGGCCGCGGCCGCATCCAGTTTTCCTTGCTGCAGCAGGATCGTGCCGAGGTTGACGTGAGCCTCGACCAGGTTCGGGTCGACTTCGAGCGCGCGCTGAAAATGGATCAGCGCCTCGTCCGAGCGGCCGTGCGCCACGAGCGCATTGGCAAGATTGTTGTGCGCGCCGACGAGGTCCGGCTTGAGCGCGAGCGCGCGCTGATAGGAGGCGACCGCTTCGCTCAATTGGCCGAGTTTGGCCTGCGCATTGGCAAGATTGTAGTGCGCCTCGGCGCTTGGCTTGAGGGCGATGACACGCTCGTAGCATGCCGCCGCTTCGCGGTGGCTGCCCAGCTCCTTGAGCACGTTTCCGAGATTGGTGTGGGCCTCGACGTAGTCGGGCTTGAGCTCGATCGCCTGTCGATAGTAACCGACCGCCTCGCTCAATCGTCCGAGCGTCTGCAAGGCGAAAGCCATGTTGTAGTGGCAGTCCGGCACGCGATTGTTGCTCGCGAGGGCCCTGCTGATCACATCGACTGCCACCTGCGCCTGCCCCTTTTGCAGGGCAATGATGCCGAGGTGATGCAGGCTGCCGAAATGCCGGCTGTCGCTTGCCAACACTTGCCGGTAGACATTCTCGGCGTCGAACAGCTGTCCGGCCTGATGGTGGCGCACGGCGAGCGCGAACAGCGCCGGGACGCCAGAGGGCGGCGAGCCGGGGTGTTTGCCGTTCGCACGCCTGTCGCGCGGATTCATTTATCGGCCGTCGGGCTCACAGGTAGCGGCGCAGATCGGCGGCCGCGGTGTCGGTGGTCCGCTTAAGGCTGAAGGGCGAGACGAAGCGGCCGCTCTTGTCCATCAGATAGACGATCGCGGTGTGATCCATGGTGTAGCCGCCCTGATCGAGCGGCACCTTCTTGGAATAGACGCGATAGGCCTTCGCGACTGCCGCGATGGCGGCGGGGTCCCCGGTGAGGCCCACGAGATGCGGGTCGAAGCTCGACAGGTAGTCCTTGATCACCGCCGGCGTGTCCCGTTCCGGATCGATGGTGATGAACACCGCATTTATGCGGTCCGCCTCCGGCCCAAGCGCGCGCAAGATCTCCGACATCTCGAACAGGGCCGTCGGACAGACGTCGGGACAATTGGTGAAGCCGAAGAACACCAGGGTTGGGCGGCCTTTCAAATCCTGATCGGTGACCACTTTCCCGTTCTGATCGGTCAGCTTGAACGGCCCGCCGATGGCGGCGACCTGCTGTGCTACCGGCGTCGACAGGCGTCCGGTCACGATCAGGACGATACCGAAGCAAAGCACGAGCCCGGCGGCGAATGCCGCCGTCATCAGGAGAATACGGATGTGGCGCGCGGTCATCTTGGTTCCTCTGCCCTGCCCCCGCGAGCATTCACAGGCAGGCAGCAATTCCTGCAGCGATCATCTCGTAGAACACCGCCGTGCCGTAGTGGGCCCAGAGCGCTACGGTGCCTGCCAGCAGGATCCCGGCCGCCGCCGCGACGAGCAGGAGCGGACGGGAAAACGCAGGTGCTGCGGCCGAAACCGTTTCGGGCATCGGTATTCCTCGGTTATGCCTGCCAGGCTCTCGCCGGCCGGCTTGCCTACCAAATAGGCCCGATCGTGCTGGCGGACAATAGTCGACGATGTCGCTACTGGGAGACGATCCCCACCCGCATGGAGAGCGCCGTAACCGCCGTGGCGAGGCGCCCCAGCATGCTTTCGAACAGATGGAACGCCTCGGTCCTGTACTCGGTGAGCGGTTGGCGGCGGGCATATCCGCGCCAGCCGATCGCCCGACGCAGATTGCTGAGCGTCAGCAGGTGTTCGCGCCAGAGCTGGTCGAGCGCATGCAACACGATCATCCTTTGCATGTGTCGGATGCCGGCGGCGCCGAATTTTTCGTCCTTGCCTGCCATCCATCGGTCCGCCACCTGGGTGATGCGTTCGCGCACCTCCTTGGCGGTGATGCCCTCTTCCTCTGCCCAGGCGCGGAGCGGTAGCGCCAGCGTAAGAATGTCGCGCACCTCGCGGTCGAGACCTTTGATGTCCCACTGTTCGGGATAAGCGTTTTCGGGGACGTGCTTGGAGACGAGGTCCTCGATGGCGGCGTGGCGCATGTCGGCCACGATTTCGTTCACCGCCTCGTCCTTCATCCACTCCACCCGCTGGTCGAAGATCACCTTGCGCTGGTCGTTCATCACGTTGTCGAACTTCAGCAGGTTCTTGCGGATGTCGAAGTTGCGCGCCTCAACCTTCTGCTGCGCCTTCTCCAGCGCCTTGTTGATCCAGGAATGAACGATCGCCTCGTTCTCCTTCAGACCGAGCCGCTGCAGCATGGTGTCCAGCTTGTCGGTCCCGAAGATGCGCATCAGATCGTCTTCCAGCGACAGGAAGAATTTGGAATGCCCGGGGTCGCCCTGCCGGCCGGAGCGGCCGCGCAACTGGTTGTCGATGCGCCGGCTCTCGTGCCGTTCGGTGCCCAGCACGAACAGCCCGCCGGCCACCAGCGCCTTCTCCTTGAGCCGCGCCACCTGGGTGCGGATCTCCTCCGCCCGCGGGTCGTGCTCGCGCGCGCGCGCGTCTTCGATCTCGGCCAGTTCCTGCCGGATGCGCATGTCGGCATTGCCGCCGAGCTGGATGTCGGTGCCACGGCCGGCCATGTTGGTGGCGATCGTCACCGCCCCGGGCACCCCCGCCTGCCCGATGATGTAGGCCTCCTGCTCGTGGTAGCGGGCATTGAGGATGGCGAACACCTTGGCCTTGGAGGCGCCGTCGTCGCCGGAATAGAGCGCCGCAAACGCATTGGGGTCGGCGAAGTCGTGCTGCTCCCACCCCTGCTGGCGCAGCATCTCCGCCAGTTGCTCCGACTTCTCGATCGAGGTCGTGCCCACCAGCACCGGCTGCGCGCGCTCCTTGCATTCGTCGATCAAGTTCAGGATCGCGCGGTATTTCTCCGCCGCCGTGCGATAGACCTCGTCGTCGTCGTCGATGCGCACCATCGACTGGTTGGTCGGCACCTCCAGCACTTCAAGGTTGTAGATGTCGAGGAACTCGTCCGCCTCGGTCAGCGCCGTGCCGGTCATGCCCGCCAGCTTCTCGTACATGCGGAAGTAGTTCTGGAAGGTGATCGAGGCCAGCGTCTGGTTCTCCGGCTGAACCGGCTGGCGCTCCTTCGCCTCCAGCGCCTGGTGCAGCCCTTCCGAATACCGCCGACCCGGCATCATCCGCCCGGTGAACTCGTCGATGATCACCACCTCGCCGTTACGCACGATGTAGTCCTTGTCGCGCTGGAACAGCTTGTGCGCCCGCAAGGCCTGGTTGACGTGGTGCACGGTGGAGACGTTCTCAACGTCGTAGAGCGAGTCCCCCTTGAGCAGGTCGTTGGCCCGCAGCGTCTGCTCCATCTTCTCCATGCCCGCTTCGGTCAGCGTCACCGTGCGCTGCTTCTCGTCGACCTCGTAGTCCCCCTTCTCCAGCCGCGGGATATAGGCGTCGATCGTGTTGTAGAACTCCGAGCGGTCGTCCAGCGGACCCGAGATGATCAGCGGGGTCCGCGCCTCGTCGATCAGGATCGAGTCGACCTCGTCCACGATGGCGTAGATGTGCCCGCGCTGGACCATGTCCTCCAGCCGGTACTTCATGTTGTCGCGCAGATAGTCGAAGCCGAGCTCGTTGTTGGTGCCGTAGGTCACGTCGGCGTCGTAGGCCGCCTTGCGCTGCTCGTCGTCGAGCCCATGCACGATCACCCCGACCTTGAGCCCGAGGAAGTTGTAGATCTGCCCCATCCATTCGGAGTCGCGCTTGGCGAGGTAGTCGTTCACCGTCACCACATGCACCCCGCGGCCGCCGAGCGCATTGAGATAGACCGGAAGCGTCGCCACCAGCGTCTTGCCTTCGCCGGTCTTCATCTCCGCGATCCGGCCCTCGTGCAAGATCATCCCGCCGATGAGCTGGACGTCGAAGTGCCGTTGCCCCAGCGTCCGCTTCGCCGCCTCACGGCAGGTGGCAAAGGCCGGCACCAGGATGTCGTCCAGGCTCGTGCCTTCCGCGACCTGCTGCTTGAACGCCTCCGTGCGCGCCCGCAGCGCCTCGTCCGACAGACCCGCCAGTTCCTTCTCCAGCGCGTTGATCTGCGCAACGCGCGGCAGATATCCCTTGATCCGCCGCTCGTTCGAAGAACCAAACAGCTTGCGGGCAAGCGCGATGGCCATCGCTCAGGTCAGGAAAATGTCACTTGAGATTGAAGCGGATCGGGACGGTCAGATCGACATGATCGCCCGCCAATTCTCGCGGAGGCGGCGGGAACGGCTGCGCGCGACGCAACAGCGCCAGCGCCTCCTCGTCGAGCGCGTTCGCCCCCGATGAGCGCACCACGCGGCTTTCGAGCACGCGCCCCTGTCGGTCGAGGCTGAAGAAGACCTGCGCCACCCCTTGTTCACGGCGGGATTGCGCTGTCTCGGGATAGCGCTTGTTGCGCTCCAGCAGCGCCACGATCTGCGTCTTCCAGGTCGGCACCACGCTGGAATTGGTGGGAATGATCTGGCCCTGCGTGGGCGCCGCGGGAATCGCGGCCACCTGCTCGGGGATCGCCTGCGGCGCGGACGTCGTGGGTGCTGGCGGGCGCGGCTCCTGCCGTTTCGGGGTCTCCTGCTTGACCTCCTGCACCGGCGGCGGCGGAATCGCGACCTCCGGATCGGGCGCCGGCGCAACTTCCGGCGGCGGCTCTTCGAGCGGCTTGGTGTCGACCTTCTCTTCGACCTTCTGCTCGAGCTTCGCCTCGGCCTTCTGCTCGACCTTGTCCTCGATCTTGTCTTCCACGCTCTCCGTCGGCTTGTTGGGCGACGCGTCTGACATCACTTGCTCGGGCCCGGGGGGAATCTCCATCTGGGGCATCGCCGGCGCGACCGGCACCGGCGCGAACTCGAGCACGATGGCGGCGGCGGGCTCGGCCGCTTCGTCGGCATCACGCCAGTTGACCATGGCCGCCGCGATGCCGCCGTGCGTGAGAACGACGATGGCGGCGCAGACCGCCCAGCGGCGCAGGTCGACGAGATCTTCGGGCGTGAACCCGATCATGGCGCCGGCACCTTTTCCAGCCCGACGAGCGCAATCTTCAGATATCCCGCCGTGCGCAGCAGGTTCATGACCTCCATCAGCTCGCCATAAGGCACAGCCTTGTCCGCGCGCAGGAAGATGAGCGTGCTCTTGTCGCCCTTGGCGACGGCGTCAAGCGTGCTGCGCAGGAGCTCGCGCTGCAGGGGATCATTGCCGAGCGCGAGCGTGAGGTCGGGTTTCATGGTCAGGAACAACGGCTTGTCCGGCCGCTGTGTCGGATCGGCAGTCGACGCCGGCAGGTTGACTTGAATGTCCACGGTGGCCAGCGGCGCCGCCACCATGAAGATGATGAGAAGAACCAGCATCACGTCGATGAATGGCGTGACGTTGATCTCATGGACCTCGGTGAGGCTGTCTTCGCCGTGGTCGAGGCGTACGCTCATGCCGACACTCTCGAATATACGCTTGAATACGCGCTTCGCTTACTCAGCCGCAGCCGGCAACGATGCCCCTCTGCGCGCGGGCGACGCCACCGCGGGACGCTCGAGGTCTCGGCTCACCAGCCGCAACACCTCGGCCGAGGCATCGCCGAGCAGCGCGCGATAGCCCGAGATCGACCGCGCAAACACGTTATAGATCACCACGGCCGGAATGGCGGCCGCAAGCCCGAAAGCAGTCGCCAGCAGCGCCTCGGCGATGCCGGGCGCAACCACCGCGAGGTTGGTGGTCTGCGACTTCGAAATGCCGATGAAGCTGTTCATGATCCCCCAGACGGTGCCGAACAGGCCCACGAACGGAGCGGTCGAACCGATGGTCGCAAGCACCCCGGTACCGCGCAGGAGGCGGCGTCCATAAGCCGCTTCAATGCGTTCGAGCCGCGACGCGATCCGTTCCTTGATCCCGTCGCGTTCGATGGAGCCGGCCGAGAGCTTCAATTCGGTGACGGCTGCGTCGAGGAACTGCCGGACCTCTCCTTGCGTAGCAGCGAGCCGCTCCACGCCTTCCATCGTCGAACGCACGCTGGCCAGGATGTTCAAGGCCGCGCGTACGCGACGCTTGCAGATCACGATCTCGATCGTCTTGGCGAGCCACACCGTCCAGGTGACGAGCGAGGCAAAGGCAAGGCCGATCAAGACCGCTTTCACCACGGGGTCGGCGTTGATGTACATGCCCCACGGGCTGAGATCGCGCGGGAGTGTTGCCGTTGCGAGGATATTGTCCTGCGCAAGCGCCGACACCGGGGCCGCGATCGATGCGGCGGTCAGCGCGCATCCGGCTATCGCCGTCATCAACGCGGGACGGCGCAAGAAGTGGCACCTGGTACTAATCCATGCGCCCGAAATTTCCCGAAACTGCATTTCCACTGGCCTCTTCTCACACAGTACTGCTACGCGCCCCACCCTCGTGTTTCAATATGACGTTGTTGCATGCCGCCGATGATCTGCAGCGGCACGGAACTCAGCAGGTCGGCTTTTCTCCGCGCGGGGCGCGGCCCCCTTTACTCGGCTGCTTGCAGTTCGCCTCGGGCGGGAGTGCGCCCGGCAATATCCTTGCGGGCCCGCCTGCCCCGCCACCACATGATCACGCCCGTCACGGCAAATACCAATGGGAAGACCCCCGTCAGGAACACGGCGAATTGCCAGACCGGGCCGCTGTGGCTGCCCTCGTGGATCCACCGGATCCATTGCGCTGCGCGGTCTCCGGCGAGCGGCGCCGGCTGGCGTTCCACGTTGCCGCTGCGATCGTCCACCATGACGGTGGCGGTCTCGCCGCTCACCGCATTCCGCAACTGCACGCGCCAAGCCGGGCCGGCGGCATTCCCGCCTTCGCCTCTGCCTTCGCGCTCGGCGCCCGGCGCGCGACCGCGGTCGCCAGTGTTCGCACGCGCCACCGGCAGGAATATGACGGCTGGGCGCGCATCGGGCTGCGATGCAACGGCAGCCGAAAGCGCGCTGTCCGGTGTCAGGCGCGTATCACGCGCAATCGTGCCGGCCCCCGGCCGCGGGCCCTGCGGGTTCATCGGCGCGATCGAGGACATCATCTGCCGCATCGTCTGCGGGAAGCCGAGATAGACGCCGGTGAGTGACACCACCGCGAGCGGGATCGAGATCCAGAACCCGAGCAGATGGTGGAGATTGGTCGTCGTCTGCGCCGAGCGGCGCCAGCGCAGGCCCGGCAGGAACGCGCCGTTGCGCGGCCACCACAGCCAAATGCCGGTCAGCGACAGGATCAGCATGCCGACGCCGGCCCAACCGACGATGGCGCGGCCGGAATATTCGGGAATCGTCAGATTTTCGTGGAAGCGATGCAGCCAGCCGATGAGCGAGGACCGAAAATCGACCACGTCGAGCGTCCGGGCGGTCGGGGGATCGAGGTAGACGTTGACGAACCGGATCGGGCCGCCCTCGACCCGCGGCGCGCCGCGCGCCATCACGATCACGGGCCAGCCCTCGTCCGCGGGAAACCGGACCCCCACCGGCTGGGCGCTGCCGTCCAGCGCCGCGGTGGCGCTCGCCAGATAAGCCGAGGGCTGCATGAGCTGCGTCCCCGTCACTGCGTAACGGCTGGGATGAATGTAGCGCATCGAGGGGGTCGTGCCACACCAGCAGCGCGCCCGACACCGCGATCGGCACCAACAGCACCGTGAGGCCGAGGCCGATCCAGCGGTGAACCGTCCACCAGAAAGTTCGCAGGCGCGCCGGCTTGGTCATCGTGAGGTTCCCCGCCACGGGCCGGCATCGTGAATTGTTGGACTTCAACGAGGGCAGCCGCGAGATCTTGCTCGATACAGGTAATTACAGGGTCGATCAATACTTGCAGACGGGCTTTTCTAGTTTTGAATTGTTATAATAAAAAGGAAAAGCCGTTGTGATGAATGATAATCGCTGTTGCATATTTGTCATTGTTGGCGACTTGCCCACGGTGTAGCAAGTAATACGAAGATCAACTGTAGTATTTAAGCATTCTAAAGTAAATGGGGGCGGGGTGTGCTATGTCAGAAATAGGGGTACGGCCAAACCAGAGTGCAATACGATCCAAAGCCGGTGTGATGACCGCCGCCGCGCTGTTCTATCTCAGCGGCGCGATGGAGACCGAGGCGGAACCCGCCGCTGGCGATCAGAACACCACCGAGCAGGCGCCGACTCCGGCGCCGGCGCAAAGCCCGTCCACGCAGCAGACGCCCTCCGGCGCCGCCCCTGCGCAGACCGAGCAGAAGTCCGACACACTGCCCACGGTTTCGGTCCAGGCCAGCCGGCCGCGTGCGCCGGCCGCGGTGCGGGCGGCACCACCCTCGCGCCCGGTGGCCGCTCCCCCGCCGCCGGCCCAGCCGGTAGCGACGAACCAGGCCGGATCGGGCGGCACCAACCCGCCGCTCGGACCGACCCCTTATCAGGTCACCAATACCGGCATCACGCGGCTGCCGGTGCCGATCCTCAACATGCCGCAGACCGTCAACGTCATCCCGCAGGCGATCATCCAGGAGCAGAACGCCACCACCATCGAGCAGGCCCTGCAGTACATCCCCGGCATCACCTTCAGCGCCGGCGAAGGCGGCCAGCAAGGCGACGGTCCGATCATCCGCGGCTTCGTCGCGCGCGGCGACCTGTTCCGTGACGGCATCCGCGATCCCGGCTGGTATACCCGAGACGCGTTCTCGATCGATCGGATCGAGGTCTACAAGGGCCCGTCGGCGTTCGCGTTCGGACGAGGCGCCACCGGCGGCGCCATCAACTACGTCACCAGACTGCCGACCGGCGCGAACTACCTCGAGTCGACCTCGACGGTGATGACGGGCAACGGCTACCGCGAGGTGGTCGACGCCAGCGGCAAGAGCGGCAACGTGTCCGGCCGCATCCAGGGACTCTTCCAGGACGTCAACACCCCGACCCGCGACCAGATCTGGACCAAGCGCTGGGGTGTCGCGCCGTCCATGGTCTACGACTTTCAGCAGGGCACCAAGGCCACGCTGTACTACATCTATCAGGGCGAGGAGGGCGTGTCGGATTACGGCTTCACCTATCTCCCACAGCCCGCATTCAGTCCCCTGACCGGCCTTCAGACCAATCCTGGCTATTACGGCAACGGCAGGCCCACGCCCCCACTTCCGATCCCACGCACCAATTTCCTCGGGATCGCGGGCGGGCCGCTCGGTGATATCACGCAGACCGACACGCACATCATCACGGAAAAGGTCGAACATGAGTTCGACAAGGACCTCAAGCTCTCCAATGCCACGCGCTACATCGACAACACACGCTTCGCGCGGGTGACCGCACCGCGCAGCGTCGGCCTCGCCAATAACAACTTTCCAGGCCGAGCCGGTTCGCCCACGACATGGGACGGAACCGTGTTTCCGTTCAATTATCCGGTGGATCTGCTCACCTATGGTCGCGAGCGGCGCGAGCGTGAGACCGACAACACCTATCTGATCAATCAGACCGACCTTGTCGGCAAGTTCATCACCGGCGTCGCGGAGCACCAGATGGCGGCGGGATTGGAGTTCGCGCGCGAGACACGCCACCAGGAACGGCGGGATATCTGCGACTCGACCAACGTTGCCTGCCGCACCAATGCGTACAATCCCGATCCCAACAGCTCTCCGATCGGCGGCGCCATCATCAACTTCCTGCCGATCGAGACCAAGGCCGTGGACTATGCCGCCTATGTCTCCGACCAGGTCAAGATCACCAAATACTTCGAGCTGCTCGCATCGCTGCGCTACGACTACTTCAGCACCAGCTACCAGGATCCCAACCAGGCGCTGGTGATCAACCGCAATCTCGAGCGCACCGACAATCTATTCAGTTATCGCTTCGGTGCGGTCGTCCACCCGACCGAGAAGTCCACGATCTACGCCGCCTATGGCAACTCCTACAACCCGTCGGCCGAGCTCGGCACGCTTGCCAGCGCGAGCAACGCCGCCCTCGCACCAGAGCAGACCCGCACCATGGAAGTCGGAGCCAAGGCCGACGTGCGCGATGGCCTGATCAGCCTTGCGGGCGCGGTGTTCCGCATCGAAAAGACCAACCTGCGCATCAACGATCCGTTCAACAACACCGTGATGGTGCTCGACGGCGTCGCGCGTGTCGACGGCGTCGAGGTCGGCGCCACCGGCAAGGTCACCGACCGATGGAGCGTGTTCACCGGCTACAGCTATCTCGAATCCACGATCTTGGACACCCGCGACAAGAGCATCCTCAACAAGCATCTGCAAAACACGCCGCGGAACAACTACACGCTGTGGACGACCTATGAGGTCACCTCGAAATGGACGGTTGGTGGCGGCGCCATCTATCAATCGATGGGCTGGGCGAACAACACCAATACTGCCTACGTGCCAGAGTTCTGGAAGTTCGATGCCATGATCAGCTACAAGGTCGACGAGAAATCGACGGTGCAGCTCAACGTCTACAACCTCACCGACAAACTGTATTACTCGCAATACTTCGGCGCCAACGTCGTGCCCGCGTCGGGTCGCTGGGCCTCGCTGACCTATCGGGCCCGCTGGTGAGATCCGCCACGTCCCGCTCCCCGGGGGTCGCCTGCGACAGGCAGGCGACCCCGGGCCGTGCCGCGGGGAGATGCCCGCGATGATGGTGCACATTCCCAACGTGCTCACGGCCGAGCAGGTCGCGCGCTGCCGGGCGGTGATGGAGCAGGCCGCCTGGGTCGACGGCCGCATCACCGCCGGGCATCAATCGGCGCAGGTGAAGCACAATCTGCAGCTTCCCGAGGCCGCGCCGGAAGCGCGCGAGCTCGGCGACATGGTGGTCCAGGCGCTTGGGCGCAATCCCCTGTTCGTTTCCGCCGTGCTGCCGAAACAGGTCTTCCCGCCGCTGTTCAACCGCTATGACGCCGGCATGACCTTCGGCGCGCATGTCGACAACGCCATCCGCGGCTATCTCGATACCTCACTGCAGATCCGCACCGACGTCTCGGCCACGCTGTTCATATCGGCGCCGGAGGATTACGACGGCGGCGAACTCACGGTCGAGGACACCTATGGCAGCCACGCGGTGAAGCTGCCCGCCGGCGACATGATCGTTTATCCCGGCACCAGCCTGCACAATGTCACGCCGATCACGCGCGGCTCGCGCATAGCCTCGTTCTTCTGGACGCAGAGCCTGATCCGCGATGATACCAGGCGCGGAATGCTGTTCGACCTCGATATGTCGATCCGGCGGCTCTCCGCCGATCACCCGCAGCATCCGAGCGTCGTCTCCCTCACCTCGCTCTACCACAACCTGCTGCGGCAGTGGGCCGAGGTGTGAAGGCAGGACGGCGCTGACGAAAGCGGTGGAGCGGGCGAAGGGAATCGAACCCTCGTATGCAGCTTGGGAAGCTGCCGTTCTACCATTGAACTACGCCCGCAATCGCCGTTTTCCGCCTTTTTGGCTCCGATTTGGCGCCGCATTCTAGTGTGGCTGTCGAGGCGATGGCAAATCGCTCTCGGCAACAGCGCGGCAGCGGTGAGACCGCGCCGCGCGGTCCCCATTGTTCATAGCATACCGGTCAAATTCGCCGCCCGTTAAACGGACTGCGAGCATCTCGCGGATCACCGGCGCTGATTGACCTTACATTCGATCGAATGTGCGTCGGACCTGCGCTGGCCCTGCCCGGGGCACCAGCATTGGCAGAAAGCAGGCCGCAGCATTACGTGAACGCATACTGCGTTACCGCCGCCTCATCCCAGGTGAGCCCCAGACCTGGACCCCGCCCCGAGACCATTCCATCGACAGGCAACAGCCGCTCCGTCAGGATCGCGCCGGCGATATCGAGATATTCGAACCAGGACGCGTTCGGAGACACCGACATCAGGTGCGCGCTGGGCTCGACAAACGTGTGATTCGACAACGGAAGGGATGCGGCTTCGGCTTGCCCCATGGCCGAGATCCACCCGGTGACGCCGCCGATCTTCATGACGTCGACCATCGCCAGGTCGGAGGCCCCGGCCGCAATGGCATTTGCCATTCCTCGCGGGAACCACCAATTCTCGCCGGTTTGAATCGCTACGGGACGGACGCGCTCGCGTACCGCGCGGTGGCCTGCAAGATCGTCCGCGCACACCGGCTCCTCTACCCACGTGAGATCGAATTCCTGCAGCCGGAGGATTCGCTCGACCGCGCTTGCGGTCGTCTGTGACTGATTGAAATCCAGCATCAATCGAACATCGTCTCCGATCGTCCGTCGAACCGCCGAGACCGAGGCGACATCGGTCGCCAGATCGCCCGCGCCTATTTTGATCTTCACCGCCTTGAATCCGTTTTGGATCGACTGCTCCAACCAGGGCAGATCCGTGCGGGGATCGACAATTCCGAAGCTGTCGTATGCCGGCAGGGGCCGCACCTCTCCGCCCAGATGAACCGCCAAAGGCAGCTCCACGGCACAGGAGAGCGCATCCCAAAGCGCCATGTCGAGCGCTCCGACCGCCATACCCGCGAAACCCTGCCAGCCGACAAGTCTGAGTCGCTTCTCCAATTGCAACATGCGACTGCACGGAGCGACAGACGTGCCAACGAGCTCGGGCGCAAGATCGTTCAGAAAGTGAACCAGCGCTCGCAGCGTGAGCGGCGTGTATGCGAACGCGTAGCCGCGCCCGGTAATCCCTTCATTGGTCAGAACGTCGACGAGGACAAGAGGCGCGCTCAGGATGTCGCCGACGGCGGTCCGCAGCGGCCGCGGCAGCGGTGCGATGACCGGCCGAGCGCGAATTGCACGAATGGAAAGTTCGGGAGCACCCATCTCCTTCGGTCCTTCCCTGGTCGGAGCACAAGCGAGTTCGGCATCCCATGCTCTGCGGCGACAGCTACTCCGGATGAAACACGTTGAGGCTTGGCGCGGGTCCGGAGAAGCCCAGCTCCTGCCAGCGTTCGACCACCCGGTCATAGGTGGAGCGGCGCAGCAAGGTGGATTGCGGGAACTGCTTGAGATGCTGGTGCGGCTTGCACGCGTTGATCAGGACCTTCGATCCATACGGCCGCGCCTCCGGCGGAAACTGGCTGGGATCGAGCCCGGTGGACCAGGTCGTGCGCAGCAGATCGAGATCCTCGGCCGGATGACAGCGCGTGCTCAGCGCCCACAGCACGTCGTTCATGTCGGTCGGATCGACGTCGTCGTCCACCGCGATGACCCATTTGGTAAAATAGGCCGCGGCCGGGCATTGCGCGGCGAGAGCGAGGACTTGCGCCGCGTGGCCGGCATATTTCTGCTGCAGCGAAACGACGACCATGCCCCAGCCCGAGGCTGCCGCGGGATGCGCGTAGGCCGCCACCACGCCGGGGACGCCGATCCGCTCGAGGTCGTCGAGAATGCGCGCCGAACGCATGATGGCGTAGTAGGCGCCGATCTCGCAGGAGGGATACTTCGCCATCAGGGCATGGGTGAAGATCGGCGACCGCCGATGGTGCACCGCCTTCACCTCGATGACCGGCTGCGGCGAACGCTCGCGTCCATAATATCCCGTGAACTCGCCGAGCGGGCCTTCGGGTTCGAGATCGCCCGGATGCAGCAGGCCTTCGACCACGAATTCCGCGCGGGCCGGGATCGGCAGGCTGACAAATTCGGCGTCGGTCAATTCCACCGGACGCCCCATCATCCCGCCGGCGACGTCGAGCTCGGATTGAGCGGCCCCGAAGGCCTGCGCGCCCAGCATGAAAAGAACCGGATCGATGCCGTAGGCAGCGACCACCTCGCACGGCTTTCCGCGCGCCCACCATCCCTCGCGGTCGAGCAGGCCATGCTTGCCCGGCGAGCAATAAAGTCCGATGCGCGAAGGTCCGTGCAGCATCTGGCGGTACACCCCGACATTGAGCCGTCCGCTGTCGGCGGAGGACGTCAGGGTGATGTCGCCGGTCCCGATATAACGGCCGCCGTCGCCGGGCCAGAACTTCGGGACCGGAAAAGCGGTGAGGTCGATCTGGTTGCCGGTCAGGACGATCTCGTTCACCGGCGCATCGCGCTTGGCGACGCGAACCGGCGCGATGCGCCGCGTCATGACCGGGCGCGTCGCCGCGATCATGCCGGCGATCGAAAGGCCGGGGTCGATGCCGACGGCAAGGGCGTAGCGTTCCTTGCTGGCGCCGAGCATGTTGCACAGGATGCGGGCCTGCGAGCGGTCACCGGCGAGCTGCTCGAACAGCAGGGCCGGCGCATCCTCGCGCCGGGTGGCCAGCAACGTGATGGCCCCCAATTCTTCGTCCGGCTCGACCGGCGCTGCGATATGCTTGAGGAGGCCATTGGTTTCGACCAGATCGAGCCAGTCGCGCAGGTCGCGCCACGCCACAGGCGCGGCAACGCCCGCGATCGCTTCCGCAGGTGAGTGCCCGGCAATCCGATCTTCCATCGTCGCTCCTTGCTTGTCAGCAGGAGCAACCCTATAGCGCCGGGCGCGTCTCGCAACTGCTGTTACATCGAGTTCGAACCCGCGGGAACTCGCTTAGGGCCGGTTGCTTGATTTTGTCCGGTCGTGCCCAGCTTCCGCCCAGGGTCTGTCTTATCTGCCCAAGTCTCCTGTGTTTAAGTCTCGTCGGATTAAGTCTCGTCTGTCCAAATCTTCGCTTCCCCCAGGCGCTGGACGCCTGGTCGAACCTCTGCCAGCCCAGCGCTCGGGACGCGTCGCCGTGATGACTCAAAAGAACGTCTACCGCGCCATTCTCATCGTGCTCACGGTCGCTTGCGGGCTGTGCGCGATCGCCTCGGCGCCCGGCGCGCTGACGGTGGCTGTCATGGCGTTCGACGCCCCCGGTAGCGAACATTACGTATGGGCGTGGGTCATGTCCCTCACGATCCTCTCGATACCGCTCTGGTTCGTCGCGGCCGCCCTGCTCGGCTGGATCCTGCACTTGCGCGGATGGCTGCGCGGTTCGCTCGCGGTTGTTGGTGCGCCGCTCGTCGCGGCCGCAGCGCTGGTGGGATTGGCGCTGTTTCCTTGATTGAGCGGGCACTGGCCAACGAAGCGAGCCTTACGGCGCCTGTGCTACCGTCCGCTGCGCCGGCTGCGTCAGCACGCACGCGGCGGCGGCAAAGATCAGCGCAAAGCCGATCATGTCCTCGGTCGTCGGCCGTTCGCCGAGCATCAGCATCGAGCTGATGATGCCGACCACCGGCGTCGAGAGCGAACCGAGCGAGGCGGTTGCGGTCGGCAGGCGCTCGATAATCGCGAACCACAGGATGTAAGCGAAACCGGTTCCCAGCAGGCCGTTGTAAAGCACCGCCAAAACCGCCTTGAGCGACACGGCCGCCGGCGCGGGCACTCCTTGGAAGATCAGCAGCCCCGCGCCGAAAACCACCGCGCCGAGCGCGATCTGCCAGGCCGTGATGACGAGCAGGTCGCCCGGAATGCGCGCCCATTTCATGTAGACCGTGCCGGCGGCCCAGCTGAGTGCGCAGCAGAGCGCAAGCAGCAGCCCGACCACCGACTCCTCCGTCGCCACGGGATAGACGAGCACGCTCAATCCGCTGACGCACAACACCAGTCCGATGCCCGCCCTGATGCTCAGGCGCTCGCCGAGAATGAGCCAGGCCATCAGGCTCCCCCACACCGGCATGGAATAGTTGACGATCACCACCCGTGAGGTGGAGGCGGTGAGCAGGGCGAACGAGCTGAACAGTCCGAAACCGATGACGTTGAACAGCGACGCCGCGACGATATGCATCCAAGCCACGCCGCGTGGAATCGCAGCACTGCGGCCTTGCAGCCGGATCAACGCAAACAGGGACAGCGCACTGATCGAGAACCCCAGGAAGCGCAGCGTCCACACACTCATCTCGGCCAATGCGATCGTCATGACCGGCCAGCTCAGGCCCCAGACAAAAGCCAGGAGCACGAGCAGCAGCTTGGCCTTGGTGATTTCGTCCAATCCGTGCGGCGAGGCCACGAACCACCTTTACGACATAAGCTGGAGGCGAGATGGCGCGTGCGGATGCAAGCGAGATGCGGAACTCTGGTCCAGTACCGCCCGACGAACCTTTTGGCGAAGGCGGGGCGACCTTCATAAACACAAGCACACGAGAAGCAAGATAGGGCGTTGGCTCCCGCACCGCGCGCCCTTGATCCCGGCGGACGCAGGGTCAAAGCTGCGCTGCGGCGGCTTAGGGATGGCTAGTGTCCCGATTCCGAAGTTCGCATCATTGCGCGGCACACTCGTTTGCGAACTTGGAATCAAAGGGACACTAGCAATCTATGATTCTAGTGCGGTTTTGGATTTGAAGTTCCTACACAAACCTGCGGCCATAATGATAGGAACTTCAAATCCACCGCACTAGGGAGAAAACAAGCAATGGCAATGAGGACGAGTGACACCGCCGTTGATGACGATGGTGGTGGCATCCACGCCGATGCAGCGACATGGGCCGTGCATTTTCCCGGCAATCTGCGATGGAGCAATGCCATGCAGATCGTCAAAGGGATGGCGCCCTACGGCGCAATCGCCATGGACGAGGTCGATCGCATCGCCCGAAGGCTCAAGGCGCGCGCCGGGGAAACCGATCTCGATCGCGTCTGGCGCGAGGAGTGGGCTGCGATGGCGGATCGGGTCGCTGCCGTCGCCGACACCGCCGCCGCCGAACAGCGCCACATCACCGCCGGCAACAACTACATGCGCGCGGGCAACTATTACTACAGCGCCGAACGCTTCATCCCGCCCGGGCCGGAGAAGATGGCGATGTATCACAAGGCATTGCGCGCGTATCACGCGGCCATGGAACGCCTGCATCCCGAGATCGAGCGCGTCGAGGTTCCCTACGAGAACACGAGCCTGCCCGCCTATTTCGTGCAGGGCAAAGGCACCGGCCGCCGCCCGACCGTCGTGTTGTTCGACGGGATGGACAACGCCAAGGAAATGAGCGTGATCTTCGCGGCTCTCGATTTCGCCAAGCGCGGGATCAACACGCTCGCCATCGACGGGCCGGGTCAGGCCGAGGCGTTGCGTCTGCGCAACATCCACAGCCGTTACGACTACGAAGTGCCCGGCACCGCGGCGTACGACTATGTCGCATCCCGGAGCGATGTCGATCCCGGGCGTGTCGCGGTCATGGGCTACAGCTTCGGCGGCTATCACGCGCCGCGCATTGTGGCGTTCGAGAAGCGCTACGCCGCCGCCGTCGCGTTCGGCGCCATGCACTGGAGCATCCATGAATGGGTGGCCGGCAACAAAGCCAGGCTCGCGATCGACCCGCGCACCAGCTCCACCTCGCTGTTCCAGTTCCGCTGGGTGGTGGGCGCGCCCGACAACGAGACCGCGCTCGAATGGTCGAAGAAATTCACGCTCGAGGGCGTCGCACAGCAGATCGAGTGCGCGTTTCTGGTGTTGCACGGCGAGAACGACCGGATCGTCCCGCTTTCGGAAGCGAAGAAGCTGTACCAGGCCGTCGGCTCGAAGCGAAAGCACATCAAGATCTTCACCGCGGAGGAAGGCGGCGCCGAACACTGCCAGGTCGATCATCGCCAGCTCGGCGTCGACTATATCGGCGACTGGTTGCTTGCGAACATGTGACGCCGGCGGCGTACCCGTCGACGCCGGCGGCCACGCGTGATCCAATGGCGGCTCCCGCCGGTGCGGTGGGCAAGCCGGCAAACGGCGACGCAACAGGGAGGCGGCCTCAATGCGTAAGCCACTTCGAGCGTGGTTGGTCGTGTGCGTCCTGCTCGCCGCTCCGGCCATGGCGCCGGCACAGACACCCTCGTCCTATCCCGACCGGCCGATCCGCCTGGTCGTCGCCTTCGTGGCCGGAGGCGCCACCGACACGTTGGCGCGCCAGATCTCGAATGACCTGAAAGAGGCGCTCGGCCAGCCCGTCGTTGTGGAGAACAGGCCTGGAGCGAACGGCTATCTGGCGTGGAACCATGTCGCCGGCTCTGAGCCGGACGGCTACACGCTGCTGCTCGCGGAGAGTGCCCTTGGCATCAGTCAGGCCCTGCACAAGAAGGCGACCTCGACCTTCGATCCGCTGACGCAGTACGACGCGGTCGCCGCGATCGCGACCTCGCCCTCTGCGCTGGTCGTTGCGAACAACGTGCCCGCGAATACGGTAGCGGAGCTGGTCGCGCTCTCGCGCACGGTGTCGCAGAAAATGAACTACGCCTCCGCCGGGGTCGGCAGCGTCTCGCATCTGAGCTTCGAGGTGTTCAAGGATGGCGTCGGGATGGAAGCCATTCATATTCCCTACAAAGGCGGCGGCCAGGCGATCGGCGACGTGATCGCGGGGCATGTCCCGATGGCGATGGCCTCGGTGCAGGTTGCCAAGAGCCTGGTGGAGGACCGCCGGATCAAGGCCCTCGGCGTGACCGGCCCCGCCCGGTCCCCGGCCCTGCCCGCCGTGCCGACCCTCACGGAGGCGGGCATGAAGCCTGCGGAAGTCGAGCTCGGATTCTGGTTTGGTGTCTTCGGCCCCAAGGGGATGCCGAACGACGTCAAGGCCAAGCTGGAACAGGCCGTGGCAACCGTCGTGTCCGACCCGCGCGTGCGCGAGCGCCTGGCCAGGCTCGACATCACGCCCGGCTTCGCGCCTGCACCGGTGCTGCGGACCAAGCTCGAAAACGAAATCAGGAACTGGACGGCGTTCATCGACAGCCACGGGATCAGGCCGGAATGACAAGCGGCGCGCAGCGAGCAAGGAGCCGGCGTGAGCGACGGCGTTGATCTCATCGTCAATGGCAAGCCCGCTCATGTGCGGAGCGATGGTACGACGCCGCTGCTCTCGGTGTTGCGCAACGAGCTTGGGCTGCGCGGCAGCCGGTTCGGCTGCGGCACCGAGCAGTGCGGCGCCTGCATGGTGCTGATCGATGGCGAGCCCTCATTTTCCTGCGCGCGTCCGATCGAGAGCCTGGCGGGAAAGCGCGTCACGACGGTTGAAGGGCTTGCATCAGGCGGTTCGCTTTCGCCGCTGCAGCAGGCCTTCGTCGATGAGCAGGCCGGTCAATGCGGTTACTGTCTCTCGGGCATCCTGATCTCGGCCGCGGCGCTGCTCGCACGCAATCCGCGGCCGAGCCGCAGCGAGATCGCCGCCGCACTCGATCGCCATCTCTGCCGCTGCGGCGTGCACAATCGGATCATGCGAGCGGTCGCGCGCGCAGGCGCCTCGATCGGAGCGCTGCCGTGACCGCGCCGTCCAAGAACCTGCCGAAGAGCCTGCTGGACAATCCGCTGCTCGGCACCTGGATCGGCTTCGAGGAAACGGGCCGCGTGCGGCTTGCGACCGGCAAGGTCGAAATCGGCCAGGGCGTCCTCACCGCCCTGGCGCAGATCGCGGCCGAGGAGCTGGACGTCACCCCTGCCCGGCTGCGCGTCGTCTCCGGCGAAACTCCGACGAGCCCGCGGGAAGGCTTTACCTCGGGCAGCAATTCGATCGCGGTCTCGGGCGCCTCCATTCGCCTCGTCTGCGCCGAGGTGCGGACGCTCTTTCTTCGCCACGTCGCGGACCGGCTCGCTTGCCCGGTCGGGGCCCTCTCCATCGAGGACGGCCGTTTCATGCGCGCGGGTCGCCACGTCGGCCAGGACTACTGGTCGATCGCACGCGACATCGACCTTGCCCGCCCGGCGGCCGCCGACGCGGCGCCCAAGCCGCCGTCGAACTACCGCATCGTCGGGCAGAGCCTGCCGCGGCTGGATCTCGCCGACAAGGTGGCGGGCGCCGCCTTCATCCATGACCTCGCACCGGACAATCTGCTGCACGCGCGCATGTTGCGCCGTCCGTGGCCCGGTGCGCGCCTGACGGACCTCGACGAAACCGCGGTGCGGCGCGCAGCCGGTGCGCCGATCGACATCCTGCGCGCCGGCGACCTCGTTGCGTTCACATCCGATGATGAACTGGCGGTGATGCGGGCGGCGCAATCCGCTCGCGAGCTTGCGGTGTGGACCGGGGGCGCCAAGCCGCCCGCCGACGCCGGCGAACCGGATTGGATTCGCAGCCAGCGCGCGCGCGACCGCATCGTGGAAACGGGCGCAGCGGCCGCTGCTGCGGGAAACCGCGTGGTCGAGGCCAGCTTTTCGCGACCGTTCCTCGCCTATGGCTCGATCGGGCCATCGTGCGCGTTGGCGCAAAACAAGAGTGGCAAGCTGACGGTCTGGACGCCACTCCCAGGGCGTGTTCGAGCTGCGCCAATGGCTGTCCCACGCTCTCGGGATGGATGCCGCGGACGTCACGGTGCTGCATCGCCAAGGCTCAGGTTGCTATGGGCACAACTCGGCCGATGACGCGGCGTTCGATGCCGCCTTCGTCGCGATGCGGACGCCGGACCGGACGGTGCGCGTGCAATGGACGCGCGAGGACGAGTTCTCGGCCGCGCCCATGGGCTCGGCCATGGTCGTCGGGCTGCGCGCGGTGCTCGACGCCCATTCGCGCCCGGCCGACTGGACGATCGATATCTGGAGCCCGGTCCACGCCCAGCGTCCGGGCATGAACGGCCGCGCGAACCTGCTCGGCGCGGAAGCCCTGCCCGACGCTCCGCCGCCTGCGGCCGACGATCAACGACGTTGCGGACGACGCCGGCGGCGGCGCCACGCGCAACGGACAGGCGCTTTACGACCTGCCGCGGCACAAGCTTGTGCATCATCTCCTCCCCGATGTCCCGGTGCGCACCTCCTCGCTGCGGGGGCTGGGCGCTTTCGCAAACGTATTCGCGATCGAATCCTTCATGGACGAGCTCGCCGAGATCGCCGGCGAGGATCCGGTCGCCTACCGGCTCTCGCTGATGTCCGATCCGCGCGCGCGACAGGTGATCGAGACCGCGGCCGGCATGGGAGACTGGTTCGGCACGCCCGCGCGCGATGGTCGCGCGCGCGGCTTCGGCTTTGCCCGCTACAAGAACCGCGCCGCCTATGCGGCGGTCGTGGCCGAGGTCGAGGTCGACGAGCAGGTTCGTCTCACCCGCGTCTGGGCGGCCGTCGATGCCGGCCTGGTGATCAACCCGGATGGCGCGGCGAACCAGATCGAGGGCGGCATCATCCAGGCGGCGAGCTGGACCCTCAAGGAAGGTGTTCGCTTCGCCGACGGGCGGGTCGCGTCCGACAGCTGGGAGAGCTACCCGATCTTGCGCTTCACCGAGGTTCCGGAGATCGACATCCGCTTCATCGAGGCACGGCATCAGCCGACGCTGGGGCTGGGCGAAGCGTCGCTGGGCCCCACCGCGGCGGCGATCGGCAACGCGGTGGCGCGGGCGCTCGGCCGACGCATTCGCGCCTTGCCATTGACGCGTGAGCGCATCATGGCGACGCTGCTGGCCGAAAACTGAAAAAGTGCAGAAACAGATCGAGGGAGGAACCCATGCAACGTCGAACGGCGTTAGTTCTCATCGCGTGCGCGATCGTGTTCGCCGCGTCGGCGCGATCGGCCCATGCGCAGGACTTCTCCGGCAAGCCGATCCGCCTCCTGGTCGGGCTGGCGGCCGGCGGCGCCACCGATGTCATGGCGCGCCTGGTCGCCCAGAAGATGAGTGAAAACCTCCGCACCACGGTCTTCGTCGAGAACAAGGTCGGGGGCAATTTCATTCCGGCGTTGCGCGAGCTCACGGCCTCGCCGGCCGATGGTCATACCCTCTTCTTCATTTCGACCAGCACGCTGATCACCCAGCCGTTGCATCCGGACTACCCGTTCGATCTCACGCAGTTGACGCCGATCACGCAGGTCGCCACCGGGCCGCTGATCCTGGTCGTGAAGAACAGCCTGGGCATCAAGACGCTGGGCGAGCTGATCAACAATGCCAAGGCAAATCCCGGCAAGCTCAGCTTCGGTGCCGGTGGCGGGACCGGGAGCTCACTTTATTTTGCGACCGAGCTGCTGAAGGCAAAGACCGGGATCAAGATCACCATCGTCAACTACCGTGGAGCAGGACCTGCGCTCAACGATCTCCTCGGTGGCCACATCGATGGCATGTTCGATGCAATGCCGGTGATGGTCGCACAAGCCAAGGAGGGCAAGGTCACACCGCTCGCGGTCACCAGCACCACGCGTTCGCCGGTATTGCCCAACGTGCCGACGATCCTCGAGTCGGGCGTGCCCGATTACGAGATGTCCGGGTGGTTTGGCATCCTGGCGCCAGCCGGCACCCCGCCGGCCATTGCGCAACGCCTGCGCGACGAGGTCGCGAAGGCCGTGGCAGCGCCGGATGTCGTTTCGACGCTGGCCTCGCAAGGCATGGAGCCGCTTGCTACCCAACCGCGGGAATGGGCCGACTACCTGAAATCCGAACTGGCCGTCTATACGAAGATCGTCAAGGACGCGAATATCAAGCCGGAATAACCGAGAAGGAACCCGATGCCCCAGAACATGCTCGATGGCGGTCAGGTGATCGTCGACTATCTCGTCCGCGAGAAGGTGCCTTACGTCTTCGGCCTGTGCGGCCACGGCAATATCGGCTTCATCGACGCGCTTTACGAGCGCTCCGACGAGATCAAGACCATCTCGGTTCACCACGAGACCGTCGCCGGCTTCATGGCGGATGTGTACTACCGCGTCGGCGGGCGGCCGACGGCGACCTTCACCTCCTGCGGTCCGGGCTCGGCCAATCTGCCGATCGCGCTCGCCAACTCCTATCTCGATTCCGTCCCGTTCCTGGCGGTGACCGGCAACGTGCCGACGAGCCAATTCAACCGCGGTGCGTTTCAAGAGCTCTACCGGCACTACCAGGCCGACTTTCCCTCTACCGTGCGCGCCTACTGCAAGCGCGTGTTCCAGCCCACGCGCGGCGACATGGTGCCGCTGGCGATCCGGCAGGCGTGGAAGACCATGGTGACCGGGCGGCCCGGCCCGGTCGTGCTCGACGTTCCGTTCGATATCTTCAAGGAGGCGGCGGCGGAAGAAACTCCGAAACCGGAGGAGTGGAACGCCAACATCTCGTCGCGCTGCGGCGCCGATCCCGAAGGCGTCAGCAAGGCGCTCGACATGCTGGTCGCGGCGGAACGACCGGTCATCCTGGTCGGCCAGGGCGTCAAATATGGTGGCGCCGCGGCCGACCTGCTGCGGCTCGCGGAACGGCTGCGCATTCCGGTCGCCTGGTCGGCGAGCGGCACCGGCGCCATCGATTCCCAGCATCCGCTGGCGCTCGGTCTCGTCGCCCGCAACGGTCCGTATCAGGCCAATCACGCCGCCCGCACGGCTGACGTGCTGCTCGCGCTCGGGGTGCGCTTCGACGATCGCACGTCGAGTTCCTGGCTGCCGGGCTATTCCTTCACGATCCCGCCGACCCGGCTCATCCACGTCGACATCGATCCCGATGAGATTGCCCGCAACTATCCGGTGGCGCTGGGGCTGATGGCGGACGTGCGCACATTCCTGCGCCAGCTGCTGGCGGAAATCGATGCGCGCCGGGACGTGAGCGAGACGCCGGCGCGCGCGAACTGGCTCGACACCATCGACGGCTATCGCAAGCAGTGGAACGCGTTCATCGCGCCGGGCTTTGCCGATGATGCGACGCCGATCCATCCGCAACGGGCGGCGCACGAGATCGACAAAGCGCTACCCGAGGACGCCATCCTGGTGAGCGACATCGGCGTCCATCACAACTGGCTCATCCAGTTTTGCAATCCGCGGCGTCCCGATTCGCTCATCGGCTCGATGGGGTTCGGTCCGATGGGGTTCGGCGTGGCCGGCGTACTGGGGGCCCAGTTTGCCGCTCCCGACCGTCCCTGCGTTTCGGTTTGCGGCGACGGCGCCTTCTTCATGCATGCGAGCGTGCTCGGCACCGCGGTGGAGTACAATCTGCCTGTCGTGTGGGTGGTGTGGAATAATTTCGCCTATGCCTCGATCCGCGGATTGCAGCGCGGCTATCTCGGCGGCCGCGAGTTGGCGACCGACTTCCGCCATCCCGAGACCGGCGCACCTTACAATCCCGACTTTGCCGCGATGGCGCGCTCGGCCGGCGTCGAGGGCGTGAACGTCGACCGCGCCACGGATCTTTCGGAAGCAATCCGAACGGCGATCAAGGCGCGGCGGCCGTATCTCATCAATGCCAATATCAGCGCCGACAAGAATCCGGGGGGCGCCGGCGTGTGGGAGCTTCCCGGGCTGGGCCAGAGCCAGCCGGCATTTGGTGGACGCTACCAGCCCTGATCGGCGGCGCGGGTTCACGCCGCGGCGCCGCTAAGGAGCGATCCTTGCGGCGAATTCCTGGGAGGCAAACAATGAAAAAAACCCTGGCAGCCTGTGCGGTTGGACTCGTTGCCGCGTTAGCGGCGAGCCTTGCCGGTGCGCAAGGGACATTTCCCGCCCGCACCGTGAGATTCATCGTGCCCTTCCCCGGCGGCGGCATCAACGACGTGCTGGCGCGCATCGTCGGGGAAAAACTGCAGACCAGGTGGGGGCAGCCGATCGTCATCGAGAACAAGACCGGCGCCGGCGGCAATATCGGCGCCGAGCTCGCCTACCAGTCGGAGGGCGACGGCTACACGCTGTTGCTCAGCCCGCCGGGACCGCTCGCGGTCAACCAGAGCCTTTACAAGCAGCTCTCCTACAAGCCGCAGGAATTCGTGCCGATCACCGTGGTCGGCTCGGTGCCGAACGTCGTGATCGTGCGCAAGGAGCTGCCGGTGAATTCGCTCAAGGAGCTGATCGACTACGTCAAGGCGAACCCGGGAAAGGTGACATTCGGCAGCCAGGGCAACGGCGCGACCCCGCATCTGACCGGCATGATGTTTCAGGGCATGACCGGTACCCGCATGGTGCACGTGCCCTACCGCGGCGAGAATCTGGTGCTCAACGACATGATCGGCGGTCACGTCGATGTCTTCTTCGGCAACATCGCCGCGGGCGGACCGCCGTTCCGCGACGGAAGGGTGAAGATCCTGGCGCTGGCGGACACCCATCGCTCGCCCATGCTTCCCGAAATACCGACGACCGCCGAAGCAGGACTGCCGGGCCTCGTGTCCACCGGCTGGTTCGCGCTCGCGGCGCCGCCGAAGACGCCGCCGCCGCTGGCCTCCGAGATCGCCAAGGCCGCGGTCGAGACCATCAAGATGCCGGATGTGCAGGCGAAATTCCGCGCCGCGAGCGTCGAGCCGGTCGGCAACAGCCCGGCAGAGATGGCGGCCTTCGTCGCCGAGGAGTCGCGGCGTTGGAGCGACATCATTAAAAAGAACAATATTGTGGTGGATTGAGTCCCGCTGATTGCAAAGCGGACCATCGCCGCAAGGGGGAACCGTGCTCGCCTGGCTCACTACCGTCGTGAACGATCCGCGCACCGAGCGCGTGATCATGTCGCTTATCGTCGTCAACGCCGTCATTCTCGGTCTGGAGACCAGCAAGACGATCATGGCATCGTATGGGTGGTTGCTGGAAATCCTCGACCACATCATCCTCGCGGTGTTTGTCGTCGAGATTGCCGCCCGCGTCATCGTCCATCGCCTCGCCTTCTTCCGCGATCCCTGGAGCGTGTTCGACTTCATCGTCATCGGCATCGCGCTGGTACCGGCGACGGAAACCTTCAGCGTGCTGCGCTCGCTGCGGGTCCTGCGCGTGCTGCGCCTGATCACGGGCGTACCGACGCTCCGGCGCGTGGTCGCCGGACTGCTCGCGGCGCTGCCGGGCATGGGCTCGATCGTCTTCCTGATCGGCCTGATCTACTATGTGTTCGCGATCATGGCGACCAAGCTGTTCGGCGACGACAACCCGAACCTGTTCGGCACGCTCGGCGACTCGCTGTTCACGCTGTTCACGGTGATGACGCTGGAGGGCTGGACCAACGACGTCGCCCGGCCGGTGATGCAGAATCATCCCTATGCGTGGGTGTTCTTCGTCGTTTACATCGTGATCACGACTTTCATGGTGCTCAATCTGTTCATCGGCGTGGTGGTCAACGCCATGCAGGAGGAAGCGAGCAAGGCGGACGCCGAGGAGCGCGAGGTCGAGCGGGAAATGATTCAAGAGGAGGCGGCGCCGATCCTCGCCGCGGTCAAAAGCCTGCGGACGGAAGTCGCGGAGCTGCGCGCGGAACTGGCGGGGCGGCGGGCGCAAACCAGCGGCTAGTTCGGATCGCTCGGCCCTGCGAGCCGGGCCGACTGGCTGACCGCAGCATGCGGAGTTCGACGCCGATGAAGCCTTCCGGCGAAGCGGGAACCGGTTTCGCCGCAAACCGCTCTGGCACACGCGCGGCCAAATGATCTAGATATCGAAGATCGTGGCCGTCTGCTCTTTTCAAGCCATGACGAGCGCGGGATATTCCAACCGATGAGTAAAGATTGATGAGTGCGAACGAAAAGCGGCTACCCGTTTTGGTCGTCGGCGGCGGCATCGGAGGGCTAGCGACGGCGCTGGCCCTGGCGCGCAAGGGTATTCCCGTTCAGGTGCTGGAGCAGGCGCCCGAGTTCACGGAGATCGGCGCCGGTATCCAGCTTGGGCCCAACGTGTTCCGGATGTTCGAGGTGCTCGGGCTGACCGAGCAGATGTTCCACTGGGCGGCGTTTCCGGAAGGGCTCGAGTTTCGCGACTCGATCACCACTGAAACCATCGTCGACTTGAAGATCGACAAGCGCTTCCACGACAAATACCGCGCGCCCTATGGCGTGATTCACCGCGCCGACATGCTCAATGTCATCCTCGACGCCTGCAAGAGATCGAACCTCATCAGGTTGGCCACCTCGCAGAAGGTGATCTCGATCGAGGACGACGGCAATAGCGTCACGGCGAAGACCGAAACCGGCGAGACCTACAAGGGCGCGGCGCTGGTCGGCTGCGACGGGCTGTGGTCCACGGTGCGTGAGAAGATCGTCGGCGACGGCAAGCCGGTGGTTTCCGGCCACATCGCCTATCGGGCCGTATTGCCGACGGACGAGTGGCCGAAGGAATACCGCGTGCCCAAGATGATCGTCTGGTGCGGCGAGAAGACCCATCTGGTGCACTACCCGCTGCGCCGTGGCGAGCTGTTCAACCTCGTCGTCGTGTTCCATTCCGACCGCTACGAAGAAGGCTGGGACACCTACGGCGACCCGGCCGAGCTGCACGCGCGCTTCGTCGACAAGTGCGAACCGGTGCGCACGCTCTTGACCAAAGTCAACGCCTGGAAGATGTGGGTCCTGTGCGACCGCCCGCCGATCAAGGATTGGAGCAAGGGCCGCATCACGTTGCTCGGCGACGCCGCCCATCCGATGCTCCAGTATCTCGCGCAGGGCGGCAACATGGCCATGGAGGATGCGGTCTGCCTCGCCATCCAGATCGAGGCGAACGGCGGCGACTACGAGGCCGCGTTCAAGAAGTACCGCGATCTGCGGTACCTCCGCACCGCGCGCGTTCAGCTCATGGCTCGCGTGTTCGGCGAGATTTATCACGCCAGCGGCGTCAATCGCGAGCTGCGCAACAAGCTGCTGCGCGAGTGGAGCGAGGAAGGCAGCATCGACATGTCATGGCTCTACGGCGAGCAGCCCGAGCTGCCGCATGTCGACAACGTGCCGATGCCGCCGCCCACGACCCTGGCCTCTCCGTTCGGTCAATGACGCACGGGCCTCGAGCGCGGACCCATCGGTGATGGGCGCGTTGCATTGATCAGAATTCAATGGCACGCCGAGCGTATTTAGGCATGTACGCGACGAGGGACTTGGAGCCGGGCTTTGGCCGCCCTTGAATCTGCCTTCATATTCCTTGTATATGCACCGGGCATAAACCTGGCCATTCCAATAGCCATTGACTATTTGACAGTTCGTCGTTCGGCGGTGAGTTGGGAATTACTCCAGGAACGAGCAAACTGCTTGAACTACCGTTTTGCCGAGTTCGAGGTCAACGTTGCGCGGCGGGAGTTGCGACGCGCCGGCGCGATTGTTCACACCGAGCCGCAGGTGTTCGATCTGCTCGTTCACCTCATTCGGAATCGTCACAGAATCGTCGGTAAGGACGAGCTGTTCGACACGATCTGGCACGGCCGCATCGTTTCGGACGCGACGCTCAACTCCCGCATCAGCGCGGCGCGGCGCGCACTCGGCGACAGCGGCAACGATCAAAACCTGATTCGCACCCTGCACAAGCGCGGGTTTCGTTTCGTCGGCGACGTTGACGATGACAACCCCGCGCCGACCGCTGATGCAACCGAACAACGACCCTCATTGCAGGGCGTGGTCGACGAGGCAGCGAAATTCGTGCCGCCCGGCGACTCACCTTCCATTCCCGACATGCCTTCGACCGCTGCTCTGCCGCTCCCGGCCACGGGCCACGATCCGGACCAGGAGCATGTCACCGACGATCTTACCGCCGCTGCGACTCCTGTGGCGGGGTCGTCCGATCGCGCATCGGGCCCTGCGGGAGGGTATGCGCCATTGCATGATGACCGCGGCGTCGGCTCGGCACTCGTTGAGCAGGGGGAGACCCCGAAGCTACGGCGGACTGTACGAACCCCACTGTACGCCGCCGCGGCAATCGGCCTTGCTTCATTGCCGGTCTTTGCTGGTTCGTGGCTGCTTTCGTCGACCGCTCCACCGACACCGCACGCGAGCCTTGCGCTGGCGAGCACGACCGCGGACCGGCTCAAGACGCAGGTGCCGTCGATCGCCGTCCTTCCCTTCATCACGCGCAGCGAGGATGCGAAACTGGACTATCTCGCCGACGGGATCACCGACAGTCTCATCAGCGACCTTGTGCGTGCGATGCCTGGAATCTCCGTCGTCTCCCGTGGCACTGCGTTCACCTACAAAGGCCGATCGGTGGACGCGCGGCAGGTCGGCCGCGAGCTGGGGGTGCGCTACCTGCTCAAGGGCAGCATTGTTTTCGAGGGCGAACGGGTACGCGCAAACACCGAGCTGGCCGAGACCACCGAAGGAAACCAGCTTTGGGCCGAGCGTTTCGACACCGAGCGGAAGGGCATCCTGCAGGTTCAGGACGAGATCGTCGCACGGGTGTCGCGCGCGATCGGGTTGAAGGTCGTCGACATCGAAGCGCGGCGAAGCTGGCGCGAACGGCCAAGCAGCGCCGAGCTCATCGACCTCGTCATGCGCGGGAAGGCTGTGCTCAACCTGCCGTCGTCGCCGGCCACGATGATGGAAGCCCGCGGCCTGTTCGAGCAGGCGCTCGCGGTTGAGCCGACCAGCGTCGATGGCCTGACCGGCGTCGCCACCACGCTCGTATTCGAATTCTTGAACGGTTACTACGAAACCGGGAATGACGAACGGCTGCGCAAGGCGGAGTTGTTGCTCGATCAGGCTGGCACGATCGAACCGACGCACCTCATGACGTTGAAGGCGAAGGCGGCGCTTCGGCGCACGCAGGGCAAGTTCGACGATGCCATTGCCGTAGCCCAAACGGTCATCATGGAGAATCCCGGCGAACCGTGGGCCTACAAGGAGGTCGGCTTGTCGAACATATATCTCGGGCGGCCGGAGCAGGCGCTCGACTGGTTCGTCAAGGCCGACCGTATCGGTCCGCGCGACCCGGCGCGATGGACCTGGTTGGACGGACGAGGGCACGCTCTCATTCTGCTCGGGCGGGACGAGGAGGCCGTCCACGCGTTGACCAGCGCCCTCGACGCCAATCCAAAATACCTCACATCCCACGCTTTCCTGGCCGCGACCTACGCGCTCCTGGATCGCCCCGACCAGGCACGAGCCGCGCTCGCCACCTATCTGCAGAGATATCCCGACACGAGGATATCGACATTCCGTCGCCTTTCGCCGGTTCCCTTCGCACTGACGAGCCCGAAGTACCGGCAGCAGCACGAACGGATCAACGAGGGCCTGCGCAAGGCGGGCATGCCCGAATAGCCGCACTCCCAGTGCCGAGACGACGGCCCTGCCCCGAAACATCTCCGCATAGCGAATGCGTCCCGAACAGTTGGCGGCGGAGCGATCACGAGCCGTGCGCGCCTGGCTCACTACTCTCGTGAACGATCCGCGCACCGAGCGCGTGACGATGGCGCTCATCGTCGTCAACGCCGTCATCCTCGGTCTGGAGACGATGTGATCGGCCATTCACACGCGTGTCAGACTTCGGTAGCAGTCTTCCGGCCGTCAGTGCATCCGAACAAGAGGACGGCACCATGAGCACGAAGACGCATCAGGGTGGCGAGCACCACGAGACCGCCGCGAGGCGTGACAAGCTCGCGCCGGTGGGAAACGTCCCGGTTCCTGAGCGGCGCGTGAGATCCAGGCCCGGCGCGGTGGAGCTTTCGGCCCTCCCCTGCAGCGCCGCTTACTGCGGTGGTTTTACCAGTCTGTAGAAGACGCCTTCACGGATGCTGGCATGGTAAGCAAATCTGCATCCACAGCTGCGCGCGTAGTTCTCAGCACGCGCGAGGGTGACCTCATCCATGTCGCCGTCCGCCGACGCTGGCGAGAACCAGTGCACCAATACATCGCTGGGCACATTGAGCGTGACCTGGGGAGGAAGACGATCGAGTATCTCGTCTATCTCCGGAGGCAACGGAAATTTTTGATTTTCAACCATGGCGTCCGATAGGCTTATCAACGTCCTGCCCAGAGCGATGGGACGCTTGGGTAGTGAACGGTTCAGAGATACTTTGAAAGCGCTGAAAGCTAAGATGTTGCACTGATCAGCAAAGTGTTTTCATGTGACAGTTATGTGACACCCGGCGCGCTTGGCTGTGCTGACTGCCGCAACGCCGGATTCCGCTGAGAACCCAACGATCAGGTGTTCTGGTGGCGCAATCTTGCAACGGACATCTCAAGACATTGTTTCCGCTTGAGCGTTTGCGGGTTTGTCATCATCCGACGTCGCTTAGCATTTTAGATTGGCGATGGGGGCGGCAGAATGGACTGGAGACCAGGGTGAAGGGGTGAAGGCCGACGTCAACCGGCTGTTCCGCTTGTAACGAGACATATGGCGATGACAGGAAAAACCGTTACGCGCGAGCATTTGTACGATGCGGTTTACAGGGCGGCCGGTCTCTCACGCGCGGAGGCTGCGGCCCTTGTCGAACTCGTTCTCGAGGAAATCGCGAGTTGCCTTGAGCGCGGCGAAGCCGTCAAACTCTCTGCCTTCGGGTCGTTCATCGTTCGCCAGAAATCTCAGCGCATGGGCCGCAATCCCAAGACCGGGAAGTCTGCGCCCATTCCGCCCGGCCTGGGTGTGGTTTTCAGGCCGTCCGCGGTTTTGAGACAGCGCATCAACCTTCGATCTTGATGGAGGCTTTCGCGCCGCCTGTCAGCGTTGCGCGAACAGCCCGCGCCGACGGGCGCATGCCGGATGCGCGCGCCGATGGCGAACGCACTATTCCGTCCGGAAGTGCTTCGACAGCTTGAGCCCCTGCGCCTGGTAGTTCGAGCCGATGCGTTCGCCGTAGAGTGACTTGGGCCGGCCCAGCATCTTCTCGTAGACGAGCCGACCCACGATCTGGCCGTGCTCAAGGATGAAGGGCACTTCGCGCGACCGCACTTCCAGCACGGCGCGCGCACCGCGCCCGCCCGCGCCGGCATAGCCGAAACCCGGATCGAAGAAGCCGGCATAGTGGACACGAAACTCGCCGACCAGCGGATCGAACGGGACCATCTCGGCGGCGTAGTCGGGCGGCACCTGCACGGCCTCTTTCGAGGCAAGAATGTAGAACTCGTCGGGGTCGAGGATGAGGCTCCGGTCCCTGCGCGCACGCATCGGTTCCCAGAACTCGGTGACGTCGTAGCCGGCGCGGCGCTCGACATCGATAAGGCCGGTGTGACGCTTGGCGCGGTAGCCGACGAGACCCTCGGGGCCCAGGCCGGCGAGATCGACGCTTACCGCGATGCCTTCGCTCACGTCGGCATCATCGTCGTCGACCAGGCGTTCGCGCGCATGCAGCGCTCGCAACGCTTCGGCGTCGAGCAGCGCATTGTCGTGGCGGAAGCGGATTTGTGACAGGCGCGAGCCCTCGCGTACCAGGACAGGAAACGTGCGCGGGCTGATCTCGGCATAGAGCGGACCGTGGTAGCCGCGCCTGATGCGATCGAAGCCGCGGGTTTCGTCGGCGATCACGCGGGTGAAAACGTCGAGCCGGCCGGTCGAGCTCTTGGGATTGGCGGCAGCGGCAATGCTGTCGGGCAGCGCGAGGCTTTCGATCAGCGGCACGATGTAGACGCAGCTGGTCTCGAGCACCGCGCCGTCGCCGAGCGCGATCTCGTGCAGCTTGAGCTCTTCGATGCGCTCGGCCACCGTCGTGCTCGGGCCCGGCAGGAAGCTGGCGCGGACGCGATAGGCCACTTCGCCGAGCCTGAGATCGAGGCTCGCGGGCTGGATCTGGTCGGGGACGAAATCGTAGGCCGGCAGGATCGCGCCGTCCTGCGCGAGCGCCGCGATCATGTGGTCGGGCAGGATGCCTCTTTGATCGACTGTAAAGGCGAGCGGCAAGCGGCAATTCCTCGATGACGTCCGACCGTCCGGTGCGGTGGATTGAAAGCCCCTACCAGCTTGGCCACAAGCTCATTCCAGGAACTTCAAACCAAGGACCGCACCAGAATCCACTAGCCGATGACCAGCTTGACGAAAAGCCGTCGGTCACGCTACAGCTTGGCTTATCCCGTGGTCATTTGAGCCGGCCGGCTTGCAGCCACGTAAAACAAATCGCTAAAAGGCCGGGGACGCGTTGGGCCCCGGCGGAGCATTTCCGGCCGGGATTTTTGTTGGGCAAAGGAGACTCTGATGTCCGCGTCCGCGCAGCGAAACTACCGCCCCGAGACCCAGCTTGTGCATGCCGGCACCCTGCGCTCGCAGTTCGGCGAGACCTCGGAGGCACTCTTCCTCACCCAGGGTTACGTCTATGACAGCGCCCTGAGTGCGGAAAGACGCTTCAAGAACGAAGAGCCCGGCTATCAGTATTCGCGCTTCTCCAACCCGACCGTGACCATGTTCGAGCAACGCATGGCCGCGCTCGAAGGCGCGGGCGCCGCACGCGCGACCGCGACCGGAATGGCGGCGGTCACCACCGCGCTGATGGGCCAGGTCAGGGCCGGCGATCATGTCGTGGCATCCAAGGCGCTGTTCGGCTCCTGCCTCTATGTCGTCGAGGACCACCTCCCCCGCTATGGCGTGGCCTCGACGCTGGTCAACGGCAATGATCTCGACGAGTGGCGCAAGGCGGTGCGGCCGAACACGAAGACCTTCTTTCTGGAGAGCCCGACCAATCCCGCGCTCGAGGTGCTGGACATCCAGGCGATCGCCGAGATCGCGCACGCCGCCGGCGCGACGCTGGTGGTCGACAACGTGTTCTCGACGCCGCTGTTCCAGCGGCCGCTCGAACTCGGCGCCGACTGCGTCGTCTACTCCGCCACCAAGCATATCGACGGCCAAGGCCGCTGCCTCGGCGGCGTCGTTCTGGGCTCCGAGAAATTCATCCAGGACCACATTCACAACCTGATCCGCCAGACCGGCCCATCGTTGTCGCCATTCAACGCCTGGGTTCTGCTCAAGGGGCTGGAGACGCTCTGCGTGCGGGTGCGCCAGCAGACCGACACCGCCGCGATGGTCGCGGTCGCATTGTCCGAGCAGCCCAAAGTCTCACGCCTCATCTACCCAGGCAGGCCGGATCATCCGCAGGCCGACATCGTGCACCGGCAGATGCGCGGCGGCTCCACCCTGGTCGCCTTTGAGGTCAAGGGCGGGAAGGCCGCTGCGTTCCGCTTTCAGGACGCGCTCAAGCTCGTGCGCATCAGCAACAATCTGGGCGACGCGAAGAGCTTGATCACCCATCCGGCAACCACGACCCATCAGCGCCTGACGCCGGCGGCGCGGGCGGAACTCGGCATCAGCGACGGACTGCTGCGGCTGTCGTGCGGCCTGGAACACGCCGACGATATCATCGAGGACCTGCTCACCGCGCTGAAGGCGGTATGAGCTTCGCCGGATAAGGGACGATCAACGGGACGGCGCTTCCCGCCGTTGTTGGTTCGCCGCCCTGGGTCCGGTCAGTTGGCCGGCGCAGGGTGCGGCCCGACCGCGGTCGCGGTCGGACGCGTCGCGGCCTCGGCGATCGCCACGCCGAGCGCCTTGGCGAGGCAGGCGTAGCTCCAATCGTTCATGTGCAGCCCGTCGCTCGAGACGAAGGTCTCGAACGGCAGGCTCTCGCTCTCGCGCCAGCGTCGCATCAACTCGAAACGGTGAAAGACGCTGACATGCTCGGCCTTCGCCGTGGTGGCGATGAGCGACACCATGCCCTGGCAATTGGCCTTGCTGATGACCCGCGGCGCGTATTGCGGATCGATCACCACAACGTCCGCGCCGGTTGCCTTGAGCCGCGTCAACCCCTCATGCAGCAGCGGGGCGTGGGGCAGCAGCGCCTTGTCCCGTAGCACGGAGTTCGTGCCGACCTGCCACAACACCAGGTCAGGCTTTTCGGCGACGACGGCAGTGTCGAGACGCGCCAGCATGTCGGCAGCCTCGTCGCCGTTCACGCCGCGGTTCAGCACTGTAATGTCATGGCCGGGGAAGCGTCGGCTGAGCTCGTCGACCAGCCGGCTCGGATAGGAGGCCGCCGACGTGCTCGCGCCCGCTCCGTAGGTCGACGAAGAGCCCAGCGCCACGATCTTGAGCCGCTTTCCGGCGGCAAGGACGCGCGCGGTGTGGACCAGCGGAAGATCGAAGCGGACCTGGTCCAGGGTGACGTTGCAGGCTGCCGGCTGGATTGCGTTCGTGCCGACGGCCAGCGCCGAACCCGGCACCTGCGCCTGAGCGGGCAATAACGCGAGGAAACCTGCCGCCGCAATGGCCCCGGACACGGCCGCGCGGCGCAGCACGAGATGGCGGATCATGGATATGCGTTGCGTCCCTGTTTGGAAGATTTTTTACGCCTTCTTTTTTGCGTGGCCTACTGGCCGGCCTTGAAATCGGCAGGCCGCAAATGGGCGGCGTCGATGATCATGGATGCAATGGAGCGGCCAATGCAATCGTGCACGCGGTGAGCGAGCACATTATCCTTACCGGCGGCGTAGAGGTCGAAGGCGCCGGTATCGGACCAATGCCGCATGATGTTGAGGCGGTCGAACAACGGAACCTCATGCTGCTGTGCAACAACGCGCATGTTGTCGGCGTAAGGACCGAGCCCAATCATGATGTCGGTCCGCGGGCTGTATTGCATATTCATCAAGATGACGTCCGCGCCGCCTCGATGCAAGGTCTCGACCCCTTCGTCAAGCGCCGTCCGGAAGTCATCAGGCTCGATTCTGCGAATGGCATCAAGGGTTCCAGTTTGCCATATCACCAAATTCGGCTTCTCGTCGACCAGCAATTTCTCCATTCCCTGGGCGAGATCCGCGGCGGTCATCCGGGTCCGGACCAGGGTTACCACCTTGACCGCGACCGAGGGCAGTTTCTGCTTGAGGGCGGCCTCGAGGCGGGCGGGGTAGGCCGACGGCGGCCCGTCCGGACCGGCGAGGATCGAGGAGCCGGTTCCAACCACCGCGATGGTCAGCTTCTTGTCCTTCTTAACGGCCTCGGCAACGTGCTTTAACTCGGTGGCGCCGAACCACAAATAGCTCGGAACCTCGCACGGCTCGGCCGCCACGCTCGCGCCCGACAACAGGCACAGCGCGAACGCCAGCACCGCCAAGGCTGACGCAGCAAGCGTTTTCATGCCTCGCCTCCGGCGAGGTCTGCATCCGGCGATTTCATGGAACGCGACCCGGGGCTACGTCCTTCCGCCAGCTTATACCATCTTATAAGGCCGGCGGCGGCAATCATGATCAAGATGCCCACAGCACTTACCAGAAGTTGCATCCAGAACGCGCCCGAAACCTCCACCATGGCGAAATGGGCAGCAAAGGAGAGGAATACGCCGAGACAGAAGATTTCCAGCGAGTGCTGGCCGCAGACGATCGCCGGCCATGCCCAGCGCGATTTGAGAAACGGCCAGTCGCGCGGGATGAACCTTACCGTGACGACCGCCAGCGCGAGGAAATGCGCAAACCGCAGGACGTCGAGATTCACCTTGTCGATCGGATAGATCACTTCCTCCAGCCAGTGCGGCACGTATTGGCCCATGCCGGGAATATACCAGGTGAGCGAGATCACGAACGCGAACAGCAGATATGCAATCGCGATCGACACCGTCACCGGAGACCGCAGGACCGTCGCGAGGCGCTGGGCTCCCCCCAGCGCGCACCACGCCCCGAACACGAACAACAGCTGCCAGGCGAAGGGGTTGAAGTACCAATGCCCGCTGGGATAGCTCGGCATGTTCCAGTTGAATTCCCAGGTGAGCACGTAGAGCAGCACCGAGGCGCCGAGCGCCAGCGTGGACCGAAACAGCAGCAGCCACAGCGTCGGCGGAAACAGCAGGAGCAGGATGATGTAGAGCGGCAAGACGTCCATGTTGGACGGCTTGAATTTGAGCAGCAGCGCCTGAATGATCGTGACGTCGGGCTGCTTGAGAAAATCGAGGATGTTCATTTCCTCGGCGTAGAGCGGGTTCTCGAAGCTGGTGGCGACATAGGAAATCTCGGCCAGGTAGATCGCGAACAGGAAAACGTGCGCCACGTAGATTTGCCACGTCCGCCGCAGGATGCGGGCGCCCGCGATGATGAAGCCGCGCTCGCGCATTTCCTTGCCGTAGACGAAGGCAGCGGTGTAGCCGGAGACGAAGACGAAGATTTCAGTCGCGTCGCTGAAGCCGTAGTTGCGCAGCGTGCCCCAGGCGACGAGATTCGACGGAATGTGGTCGAGGAAGATCAGCCAGAGCGCGATCCCACGGAACAAATCGAGCCGCAGGTCGCGTCCAGTGGTGACCACAGGGGCATGCATTCCAGCGATCTTTCGGACGGCGATGGATGTCTCTAAATTCTAGTGCGCCTTCCCCCCGCTTGGGATCACGTCATCGCGACATTTGCAAGCGATGGACTTAGGGCTATGCACTAGTGTGGCGGTTCAGAAGTCCGCATCATTCTGAGGCAAGTTCGAAATGCGGACTTCTGAACCAAAGCCACACTAGGTCAATAAGTTGCTAGTGTCCTTCGATTTCCGAAGTTCGCAAGCGAGCGTGCCGCACAATGATGCGAACTTCGGAATCGGGACACTAGCCCCAACATACACGACAAAGCGCCCGGATGGGGGCTGAAGGCCTGGCCATGAATACCGTCAAAACAGCGTACCGAGCCGTGACGCGCGAGATCGAGGTCAAGGCGAGCCCGCGCTTCCTGCCCGACCGCTCCTCGCCGGAGAACGGCTATTTCTTCTGGGCCTATACCATCACGCTCACCAATCTCGGGACCGAGACAGTGCAGCTCAAGACCCGCCATTGGCGCATCACCGACGCCCAGGGACGGCTGCAGGAGGTGCGCGGCGCCGGGGTGGTCGGCGAGGAACCGGTGCTCAAGCCGGGCGAGAATTTCGAATACACCAGCGGCGTTCCGCTGCCGACGCCGTCGGGTTTCATGACCGGAACCTACGGCATGGTGACCGCGGCCGGGGAGACTTTCGACATCGACATTCCCGCGTTCTCGCTCGACACCCCGCAGCGCGAGCGCACCATCAACTAGTTAGCCGGCATCCGGCTGCGACGGCTCGGGCTCGCACACATCCATGGGCGCGAACACGTAAGTCGAGTTGCAGAACTCGCAGGTGACGGTGATCTTCCCGTTCTCCACCATGTGGTCGCGATCGTCCTGCGGAAAGCTGCGCAGCATGCGCTCGACGCCCGCGCGCGAGCACGAGCACTGCGCGTGCAGGTCCCTGCTGTGGAACACGCGCACGCCGGGCTCGTGAAACAGCCGGTAGAGCAGCTGCTCGGCCGATACGTCGGGATCGAGCAATTCCAGGTCCTCCACGGTCGCCACCAGCGAGCGGCCTTGCACCCAGGCGTCGTCCTCGGGCTGCGGCTGGAATTCCATCCCCTCCGGCACGTCGCCGGGATCGAGGTCGGGCTGGCGCGCGCGCTCCGGCGATTGCGGCAGGAACTGCAGCAGCAGGCCGCCCGCGCGCCAGTGGTGGCGGGCGCCGTCGGTCCCCGCCCGCAGCTCCTCGGCCACCGCCAGACGCACGCGGGTCGGGATCTGTTCGGAGCGCAGGAAGTACTCGTGCGCCGCATGCTCGAGGTCCTTGCCTTCGAGCGCGACGATGCCCTGGTAGCGCGCCGTATCCGGTCCCTGGTCGATGGTCATGGCGAGATGGCCGTGGCCCAGCAGCGCGCCCGGATCGGCGGCGCCCGCGGCCATGGCGGCGGCGACGCGGGCGGCGTCGAAACGGGCGCAGGCGCGCACCTTGCCCGGGGTCGTGTAGTCGATGACCAGCATCCGCACCGGCCCGTCGCTCTGGGTCTGCAGGATGAAGCGGCCTTCGAATTTCAGCGTCGACCCCAGCAGCACGGTCAGCACGATAGCCTCGCCCAGGAGCTTGGCCACGGGGACGGGGTAGTTGTGCCGCGAGAGGATGGTGTCGATGGCGGGACCGAAGCGGACCACGCGGCCGCGCAGGTCGAGCGCCTCGACCTGGAACGGCAGAATGGTGTCGTCGGCGGAGGTGGCCGCCGGTGCGCGGGTCGGGATTTCGAGTTGGGGCTGGGGCTCGGACATGATCGGCTAGATATAAGAGGACGCGGCGGAAAATTGACCCCCTGCCGTCGTTCCGATTGCGTGGCGGGGAAGAGCCGACGGCGGAACGGCCCGGCGCTCAGTGCGCGTTCAGGCACCAGGCCAGGATGCCCTTCTGGGCGTGCAGGCGGTTCTCGGCTTCGTCGAACACCACCGATTGCGGGCCGTCGATCACCTCGTCGGTCACCTCGTCGCCACGGTGGGCCGGCAGGCAGTGCATGAACACGGCATCGGGCTTCGCCCGCGCCATCAGCCGGGCATTGACTTGGTAGCGCGACAGCAGGTTGTGGCGGCGCTGCCCGTCCTTGTCCCCCATCGACACCCACGTGTCGGTGACGAGGCAATCGGAGCCGGCGGCGGCCTCGTCCGGGTCGGTGCCGACCTCGATCGGGGCGCCCGAGCGCTTGATCCAGTCCATGAGCCATTTCTTCGGCGCGAGCTCGGGCGGGGTCGCCACCTTGAGCCGGAACTCGAAGCGCTCGGCCGCGTGCATCCAGGAGGCGAGCACGTTGTTGGCATCGCCGGTCCAGGCGACGGTCTTGCCCCGGATCGGCCCGCGATGCTCCTCGAAGGTGAGGACGTCGGCCAGCACCTGGCAGGGATGCGAGCGCCGGGTGAGCCCGTTGATCACAGGCACGGTGGCGTAGCGCGCGAGCTCGGTCACCGTCTCGTGGTCGAGCGTGCGGATCATGATGATGTCGACATAGCGCGAGAGCACGCGCGCGGTGTCGGCGATGGTCTCGCCGCGCCCGAGCTGCATCTCCTGCCCGGTCAGCAGGATGGCCTCGCCGCCGAGCTGGCGCATGGCGACGTCGAACGACACCCGCGTGCGGGTCGAGGGCTTGTCGAAGATCATCGCCAGCGTCTTGCCTTCGAGCGCCTTGCTCTGGGGCGCGCTCGCCCCGCTCTTGCGCCGGGCCTTCATGGCGCGGCTGGCGTCGATCATCCCGCGCAGCTCCTGCGGGGGAATATCGATCAGGTCGAGAAAGTGGCGGGTGCCGTTCGTGCTCATCCGGCCGCTCCCTGCCGTTGCGGCGCCTGCAGCGCCGATGCGATGCGGGCGCAGGCGCGGTCGATGCGCCGCACCGCGTCGGCCACCTCGTCCTCGCTCACGATCAGCGGCGGGAGGAGCCGCACCACGTTATCCCCGGCCGCGACCGTGATCATCTTTTCCGCCCGCAGCTCGTCGACCAGTTGCGAACTGGGCACCACCGCGCGCAGCCCGACAAGGAGCCCCTCCCCGCGCACCTCGGCGATGACGGCGGGATGGCGGTCCCTGATCTCCGCGAGCTTCTGCTTGAGGATGAGGGCGGTGCGGCGTACGCGCTCGAGGAAGCCGTCAGCCAGCACCACATCGAGCAGCGCGCCGGCCGCCGCCATCGCCAGCGGGTTGCCGCCGAAGGTCGAGCCGTGGGTGCCGGCCACCATGCCCTTGGCGGCTTCGGCGGTGGCGAGGCAGGCGCCGAGCGGGAAGCCGCCGCCCAAGGCCTTCGCCAGCGCCATGATGTCCGGGCTCACGCCCGACTGCTGGTAGGCGAACAGCTGTCCGCTGCGCCCGACCCCGGTCTGCACCTCGTCGAACACCAGGAGGAGGCCGTTGTCGTCGCACAACTTGCGCAGCGCGCGCAGGAATTCCGGCGGCACCACCCGCACGCCGCCCTCGCCCATGATCGGCTCGATCAGGATCGCGGCGGTCTCCGGCCCGATGGCGCGCTTGGTGGCTTCGAGATCGGCAAACGGCACCTGGTCGAAGCCTTCGACCACCGGCCCGAAGCCTTCGAGATATTTCTTCTGGCCGCCGGCGGCGAGCGTCGCCAGCGTGCGGCCGTGAAAGGCGCCCTCGAACGTGATGATGCGGTAGCGCTCCGGCCTGCCGCTCACCGATTGATATTTGCGCGCCATCTTGATCGCGCATTCCATCGCCTCGGCGCCGGAATTGGCGAAGAACACCACGTCGGCGAAGCTCGCCGCGCACAGCCGCCCGGCCAGCCGCTCGGCCTCGGGGATGCGGTAGAGATTGGAAACGTGCCAGAGCTTCCTGGCCTGCTCGGTGACCGCCTCCACCAGATGCGGGTGGGCGTGGCCGAGCGCATTGACCGCCACCCCCGAGGTGAAATCGAGGTAGCGCTCGCCGTCGGTGGCGATCAGCCACGCGCCCTCGCCGCGCTCGAACGCGAGATCGACGCGTGCGTAGACCGGCAATAGGTGCGATGCGTGAGCGCTGTTCGGCGACACCGGGACGATCCGTTTCAAATGAAATGTGCCGCCTCTCCGGGCGGCACGGGCTGGTATTTTATTGCGGCGACGTCGACTGTCAACATGATCCGGGGCGCCGGGGTGGCGCCTTGCCCGCGCCGGGCGGCCCGGCACCCAAGCAGATAAGTGTGGATGCAGGGCCCGGCAGTGGATGAACATGTGGACGCCGGTACCTCGGACTCTTGCGCCTGACTCTCGCCATATTGTAGCCTTTCGATCAGCAGGTACGACATATCGTGCGGCGGACAGGTCACTAGCGTACATCGTGGTGGCGGCAGGCGTCGGGGGCAAAGCGTCGGTGCCCCGGCCACAGGTGGACTCTGTCCGGATTTCTCCGCGCCGACTGGCGAGGGATTTGAGGCCATGACTTGGACTGATGAACGCGTCGAGACGCTCAAGCGGCTGTGGACCGACGGGCTGTCGGCCAGCCAGATCGCCGCCGAGCTGGGCGGCATCACCCGCAATGCCGTGATCGGCAAGGTGCACCGGCTCGGGCTTTCGGGCCGCGCCAAATCGCCCTCCTCAGCGGCGCCGCGGCCGCGCAAGGCGCGTCCGCACCAGCACATGATGCGGGTCTCGCGCCCGGCCGTTCGCGGCAACACCGCGCTCGCCCATGCCTATGACCTCGATGCCCAGGCCGAGCCCGAACTCGTCGACAACGTGGTTCCCATGGGTCAGCGCCGGACCTTGCTCGAATTGACCGAGGAAACCTGCCGCTGGCCGATCGGCGATCCCGGCCAGGCCGACTTCTTCTTCTGCGGCGGGCGGACGATCACCACCCTGCCCTATTGCGCCTTTCACTCGCGCGTCGCCTACCAGCCGCCCAACATGCGCCGCGACCGGCGGCCGTTCCGCGGTTGACCGGGCCATCCTTCGTCATGCCCGGGCTTGACCCGGGCATCCATCTTCTGTGCGAAAAGGCTTCCTGCGAAGACGATGGATTGCAACGGACGCGGGCCGCCCGCGTCCGCAACATTCACGTGCCGCAAGTCGGGTAAACCCGACTTGCGGTGTCAAGCCCGGCAATGACGGCTCCCGGTCAAGCCACCTTTCCGAAGCGGTCGTCGAGGGCGTAGCCGGCGCCGCGGACGGTCCGGATCGGATCGGTCTCGTGGCCGCGGTTGAGCGCCTTGCGCAGGCGGCCGACATGGACGTCGACGGTGCGCTCGTCGATGTAGATCTCGCTGCCCCACACGCCGTCGAGCAGTTGCTCGCGCGAGAACACGCGGCCCGGCCGCTCCATCAGGAATTCGAGCAGACGATACTCGGTCGGCCCCAGATCGATCGGGCGGCCGCTGCGCGAGACCCGCTTCTTCTCGCGGTCCACTTCGAGATCGCCGAATGACAGCACGTCGGCGAGCCGCTCGGGCAGCGCGCGGCGCAGCAGCGCCCGCACGCGCGCGCTCAGCTCCGGCACCGAAAACGGCTTGACGATGTAGTCGTCGGCGCCGGTCGCGAGGCCGCGCACGCGCTCGCTCTCCTCGCCGCGCGCGGTCAGCATGATGATCGGCAATTGCTTGGTCTCGGGCCGCGCCCGCAGCCGGCGGCAGAGCTCGATGCCGGAAAGCCCCGGCAGCATCCAGTCGAGGATCACGAGGTCGGGCGCGCGCTCCTTGAGCAGCAGGTCGGCTTCGTCGCCGCGCGGGACCGTCTCGACCCCGTAGCCCTCCGCTTCGAGGTTGTAGCGCAGGAGGAGCGTCAGCGCCTCCTCGTCCTCCACGATCAGGATGTTGGCCTTCATCAGCTCAGCGTCCCTTTGTCATTGCTCCGCAATCATTTCTCCACGGCCAGCGTGGCAAAGCTGGTGGTGTCGCCCTTTGGCCGCTGGTCGGCGATGGCGTGGCCTTCGATCATGTAATAGACGGTCTCGGCGATATTGGTCGCGTGATCGCCCATGCGCTCGATGTTCTTGGCGCAGAACATCAGGTGGATGCAGAAGGTGATGTTGCGCGGATCTTCCATCATGTAGGTCAGGAGCTCGCGAAACAGCGAGGTGCACATGGCGTCGATCTCCTCGTCGCCGTTCCACACCACCATCGCCTTCTTGAGATCGTGCCCGGCATAGCTGTCGAGCACCTCCTTGAGCTGCGTGAGAACCAGCGCGCCCATATGCTCGACGCCGCGGATCAGCTTGGGCGGATGAAACTCGCCGTCGAGCGCCAGCACCCGCTTGCCGATGTTCTTGGCGAGGTCGCCGATCCGCTCGAGGTCGTTGGACACGCGCAGCGCACCGACGATTTCCCTCAGATCGACCGCCATCGGCTGCCGGCGGGCGATCGTCAGCACCGCCCGCTCCTCGATCTCCGCCTGCAGCGCGTCGATGCTGGGATCGCTGGCCACGGTGCGCTGGGCGCGGTCGGCGTCGCGGCGCGCCAGCGCGTCGACCGCGTCGGCGATCTGCTTCTCTGCAAGCCCGCCCATCTCCGCCACCATCCGGGTGAGCTCCTGGAGGTCGACGTCGAAGGCCTTTGCGGTGTGTTCGGGCATTACCATTTATCTCGTCCTGGCTGGGCGAACCGCGCGATCTAGCCGAAGCGGCCGGTGATGTAGTCCTGCGTGCGTCGATCGCTCGGCGCGGTGAACATCTTGCTCGTGGTGTCGAACTCGACCAGCTCGCCGAGATACATGAAGGCGGTGAAATCGGAGACGCGCGCCGCCTGCTGCATGTTGTGGGTGACGATCACGATCGTGTAGTCCTCTTTGAGCTCGTCGATCAGCTCCTCGATCTTGGCGGTCGAGATCGGATCGAGCGCCGAGCACGGCTCGTCGAACAGGATCACCTCGGGCCGCACCGCCACCGTGCGCGCGATGCACAGGCGCTGCTGCTGTCCGCCGGACAGGCTCAGCCCGTTGGCGGCAAGCTTGCCCTTGACCTCGTCCCAGAGCGCGGCCCGGCGCAGCGAGGTCTCCACCCGCTGGTCGAGCTCCGACTTCGACAGCTTCTCGTACAGCCGGATGCCGAAGGCGATGTTCTCGTAGATCGACATCGGGAACGGCGTCGGCTTCTGGAACACCATGCCGATGCGGGCGCGCAGGAGATTGAGATCCTGTTTGGGCGATAGAATGTCCTCGCCGTCGAACTCGACCTCGCCCTCCGCCCGCTGGTTGGGGTAGAGGTCGTACATCCGGTTGAGAACCCGCAGCAGCGTCGATTTTCCGCAGCCCGACGGCCCGATGAAGGCGGTCACCTTGTTCTCGTAGAGCGGGATGTTGATGCTTTTGAGCGCCTTGCTGGCCCCGTAATAGAAGTCGAGGTTGCGGATCGACACCTTCTCCGCCAGCCCGAGCGTGCTGACCGGCGCGTGGGTGACGGTGGGGACGGCGACCGAGGCGGTGGCGATATTCATGGCGATTTTCTCGAGGAGGCAAGGGCGCGCGCGACGATCGAGAGCGCGAGCACGGTGAAGGTGATGATCAGCGCGCCGGTCCAGGCGAGCTTCTGCCAGTCCTTGTAGGGCGACAGCGCGAACTGGAAGATCACGGTGGGCAGGCTCGCCATCGGCGCGTTGAGGTTGGTGCTCCAGAACTGGTTGTTCAAGGCGGTGAAGAGCAGCGGCGCGGTCTCGCCGCTGATGCGGGCGATGGCGAGCAGCACGCCGGTGATCATGCCGGCCTTGGCCGCGCGGTAGCACACCCGGATGATGGTGACCGCGCGCGGCATGCCGATCGAGGCCGCGGCCTCGCGCAACTGGTCCGGCACCAGCATCAGCATGTCCTCGGTGGTGCGCACCACCACCGGGATGACGATGACCGCGAGCGCGACCGCGCCCGCCAGGCCCGAGAAATGCCCCATCGGGGCGACCATGACCTCGTAGATGAACAGGCCGACCACGATCGACGGCGCGCTCAGCAGGATGTCATTGATGAAGCGCACGACCGTGCTCAGCCGGTCGTGACGGCCGTATTCCGCCATATAGGTGCCGGCCAGCATGCCGATCGGCGTGCCGATCACCACCGCCAGGACGGTGAGAATGAGGCTGCCGACGATCGGATTGAGCAAGCCCCCGTCGGCTCCGGGCGGCGGCGTCATCTCGGTGAAGACCGCGAGCGAGAGCCCGGAGAATCCCTGGTAGACCAGTTCGCCCAGGATCACCACCAGCCAGCCCAGGCCGAGGAGCGTGGCCCCGACCGCAAGCGTCATCATGATGGCGTTGCGGCGGCGGCGGGCGGCGTAGAGACTGTTCATGGCGGCGGCACTTGTCGTGGTTGCCATGGCGTCACCCGATCCGGCGCTCGATGCGCAGCAGCATGTAGCGCGCCGCCGCCAGCACGATGAAGGTGATGACGAACAGGATCAGTCCGAGCGCGATCAGCGACGAGGTGTAGAGGTCGCCGACCGCTTCGGTGAATTCGTTGGCGATGGTCGCGGAGATCGTGGTGCCCGGCGCCAGGATCGAGGCGGAGATCTTGTGGGCGTTGCCGATCACGAAGGTCACCGCCATGGTCTCGCCGAGCGCGCGGCCCAGTCCCAGCATGATGCCGCCGATGACGCCGACCCGCGTATAGGGCAGCACGACGTTGCGCACGACCTCCCAGGTGGTGCAGCCGACGCCGTAGGCGGCCTCCTTGAGCACCGGCGGGACCGCATCGAACACGTCGCGCGAGATCGAGGTGATGAACGGCAGCACCATGATGGCGAGGATCAGCCCGGCGGTGAGCACGCCGATGCCGTAGGGCGGGCCGGCGAACAGCGACGACAGCACCGGAATGTTGCCGAAGGTCGCGATCAGGAACGGCTGCAGCGTGTCCTGCAGGAAGGGCGCGAACACGAACAGGCCCCAGATGCCGTAGATGATGCTCGGGATGCCGGCCAGCAGCTCGATCGCGATTCCGATCGGGCGGCGCAGCCACATCGGGCACAGCTCGGTGAGGAACATCGCGATCAGCAGGCCGATCGGCACCGCAATCGCCATCGCGATCAACGACGTCACCAGCGTGCCGTAGATCGGCGCGAGCGCGCCGAATTTCTCGGTGACCGGATTCCAGCGCTGCTCCAGAAGAAAGTCGATCCCGAACGCCTGCAGCGCCGGCAACGATCCCTCGATCAGCGAGAACAGCACCCCGCCGAGGATGATGAGGACGCCGATCGCCGCCGTCTTGGTCAGGAAGCGAAAGGCGATATCGCCCAGCCGCAGGCGCTGGATCGCCTTGGCGCGCGATGATGCGTCCGGTATCACGCCCGCGCCGGAGGGGAAGGCAACATCAACCACGGAAGGTCTCCCGGCAGGTCCCATCGCCGACTCCCTGTCTGCCGATTCGTTCGGGAGCCGACTCAAGCGGTGCCGCGGCCGCGACACAAGCCATGTTCTCGATCACGGCCGGAGCGCAGGGAAAGGCGCCGTGCGGCGCCTTCCCTGGCTGGTGTCCCGATTCCGAAGTTCGCATCATTGTGCGGCGCGCTCCTTGCGAACTTCGGAATCCGAAGGACACCAGCAACTTTATTGACCCAGTGTGGCTTTGGTTCAGAAGTCCGCTTTCGGACTTGCCGCGGAAATGATGCGGACTTCTGAACCGCCACACTGGTGTCAATCAATGCGACGCGGTGAACAGCGGCTTGCCGGACGCGTCCTTGATCTCCGCCGCCCAGACCTTCTGGATGGCGGTGACGACGTTGTCCGGCATCGGCACGAAGTCGAGATCTTCGGCCATCTTGTCGCCCTTGGTGTAGCCCCACGAGAAGAACTTGAGCGCTTCGGTCGCGGCCGCCGCATCCTGCGGCTGCTTGTGGATCAAAATGAAGGTCGCGCCCGAGATCGGCCACGAGGCCGCGCCCGGCTCGTCGGTCAGGATCACGCCGAAGCCCGGTGTGCCGGTCCAGTCGGCGGACGCCGCGGCCGCCTGGAACGACTCCGAGGTCGGGGCGACGGTCTTGCCGTCCTTGTTGACCATCTTGGCGTAGTTCAGCTTGTTCTGCTTGGCATAGGCATATTCGACATAGCCGATCGAGCCCTTGGTCTGGCCGACATTGTTGGCGACGCCTTCGTTGCCCTTGGCGCCGAGACCGACCGGCCACTCGACGGCGGTGTTGACGCCGACCTTGGACTTCCATTCCGGGCTGACCTTGGACAGGTAGTCGGTCCAGATGAAGGTCGTGCCCGAGCCGTCGGAACGGTGCACGACGACGATCGGCTGCGCCGGCAGCTTGGCCGACGCGTTGAGCTTGGCGATCGCCGGGTCGTTCCAGGTCTTGATCTCGCCCATGAAGATCTTGGCGAGCGTCGGGCCGTCGAGGGTGACATCGCCCTGCTTCATGCCGTCGATATTCACCACCGGCACCACGCCGCCGAGCACGGTCGGGAACTGGACCAGGCCCGCCTTCTGCAGCTCTTCCGCCTTCAGCGGCATATCGGTCGCGCCGAAGGTGACGGTCTTGGCCTGGATCTGCTTGATGCCGCCGCCCGATCCGATCGACTGGTAGTTCAGCCCGGCGCCGGTCTCTTTCTTGTAGGCGTCGGCCCACTTCGCATAGATCGGATAGGGGAACGTGGCGCCGGCGCCGGAGATGTCCACGGCGAGGGCGGGCGCGATCGTCGCGGCGGCGATCGCGCCGGCTGCGGTCAGTGTGCGGAAAAGTTTCAATGCTCTCTCCTGTTGGTCGAGACGAAAACGGGAGCCGACGCCGGGCATGCACCAACGGCTCGGATCATGGCGTTCCTGGTTACGGTCGATGGGGTCTGACTTAGCTACACGCTCGAGGGTGGCCGGTCTGGCACGTCCAGTGGCGGTCAATCCCGCGGCTGCCCACATCCCTACGCGTCCCATGTCATCGTTCTATGATCGCTCCATGACAGTTGGATGACAGCTTAAGTCCTTGTGGATACGCGCGGATTTCTCCGCGACGCCGAAAAGGCCGGTAAAACCGTATGTCGTTGTTAACTGTGCGGATTCGCGCGCAAGCGCGACAAAACCGCCCAGCTGCTGCTGACGCGAATCGTGCGCGCGAAGCCGCGACCGGAGGCCGCCAGCGTTGCGACTGGTGACCGCTGGCAGCGTGGTGAGCGTGAATGATTTCACGGACCGGGGCTATGGATTCCGGGCTGCCGCGCTTTCAGCGCGCCCCGGAATGCACAGCGGATGTTCGCTAGCCGTACCCGCAGCGGATTGGCGGCGAAGACCGGCGAGCCGCTGGCGTCCTTGATCTCCGACGCCCACAGCTTGCGAACCGCGCCGGCCACGCCCGGCGGCATCGGAACGTAATCAAGCTCCTCGGCCATCTTGCCGCCGTTGGCATAGACCCAGTCGAAGAATTTCAACGCCGCGCTTGCGGCGGCCGGATCGCTCGGCTGCTTGCGCATGAGCACGAACGTCGCGCTGGTGACCGGCCAGGTCTCGGCGCCGGATTCGTTGGTCAGGATCACGCCGAAGTCGGGAGCGGCGTCCCAGTTGGCGTTGCCGGCGGCGGCCGCGAACGAGCCGATGGTGGGCGCGACCGCCTTGCCGGCCTTGTTGATCAGCGTGGTGTAGGCGAGCCTGTTCTGCTTGGCGTAGGCGTATTCGACGTAGCCGATCGCGCCCTTGGTGCGCGCGACCGCGCCGACCACGCCTTCGTTGCCCCGGGCGCCGATGCCGACCGGCCATTCCACCGAGGTGATCGAACCGATCCGCGAGCGCCACTCCTGGCTGATCTTGGCGAGGTAATCCGTGAACACGAAGGTCGTGCCGGACCCGTCGGAGCGGCGCACCACCACGATCGGCTGCGACGGCAGCTTCGCGCCCGGATTGAGCTTGCGCAGCGCGGCGTGGTTCCACGACCTGATCTCGCCGAGGAAGATCCGCGCCAGGGTCGGACCGTCCAGCGTGATGTCGCCGCTCTTGATGCCTTCGACGTTCACGACCGCGACGATGCCGCCCACCACGGTCGGGAATTGCACGAGCCCATGCGCGTCCAGGTCCGCGGCATTGAGCGGCATGTCGGACGCGCCGAAGGTCACCTCCTTGTCCTGGATCTGCCTGATGCCGTCGCTCGACCCGACCGGCCGATAGGCGATGCCGACACCGGTCTCTTTTTTGTAGGCGTCGGCCCATTTCGCGTAGATCGGAAACGGAAAGGTGGCGCCGGCGCCGGAGATATCGGCCGCGACGGCGGGCCCGATCGCGGCCGCGGCAAGGCACCCGCCTGCCGTGAGCATCTGCAAGAAGGTTCGAGTCATTGGAGATCGTGGTGTTCGTGTTGGCAAAACGTCAGCCGGCATGAGACCCGGCAATCGCCCCATTGCCGAGTGTCCGCGCCGGCCGTGCAAAAGATGTTATGGCTGTATGATCATTTCATAACAGTTCGATGACACGGGCGCTGCGACTCCGCGCCGCGACCACGGTCGTCATTCCGGGGCGCGCCGAAGTGGACTAGGTTCAAGCGGCAAACTCGGTGCGCTCCCCTCCCCCTTGTGGGGAGGGGTTGGGGGTGGGGGTCGCAGCAAGGACACGACGAGATGTCCACGGACGACGAACCGCGAATTTGGGCGAAGCGCGATCGTACCATCGTGCCGCCGCAACGCCGCCTCGCCCGTGCGATGCGCGCGGCTCCGACCGAAGCGGAACGCAAGCTCTGGTGGCACCTGCGCCACCGGCTCCTTACGCCCGGCACACACTTTCGTCGCCAGGTTCGAATTGGCCGTTACGTCGCTGACTTTGCCTGTCACGCGACCCGCATTGTCGTCGAGGTCGATGGCGGCCAGCACGGCACAGCATCAGCAGCCGATGAAGCGCGCACGAAGGTCCTCGAAGCCAACGGCTACCGTGTGCTGCGCTACTGGAACAACGACGTGCTGACGAACATCGATGGGGTGCTCGAGGACATTCTCAACACAATAACCACGACCCCCACCCCCAACCCCTCCCCACAAGGGGGAGGGGAGCAGACCGAGCCTGCGGAACCTTCACGTCAAACCGCTAGCCGCCAACGGCAGCAGCCACAACGCAGGGCAACCTGACGTCCCGCCTCGAATGCTCACCGCGAGATGGCGTAGACCGGCTTGCCGGCGGGGTCCTTGATCTGCGAGGCCCAAAGGCTCTGCACGGCGCCGACCACGTTGCCGGGCATCGGCACGTAGTCGAGCTCCTCGGCCATCTTGCCGCCCTTGGCGAAGGCCCAGGCGAAAAATTTCAACGCGGCAGCGGTGGCGGCGGGATCGTTCGGCTGCTTGTGCATGAGCACGAAGGTCGCGGCCGCGATCGGCCACGTCGCCGCGCCGGCCTGGTTGGTGAGGATCACGCCGAAGCCCGGCGCTGCCTCCCAGTCGGCGTTGGCGGCGGCGGCCGCGAACGCCGCGGTCGTGGGAGCGACCGCCTGGCCGTCCTTGTTGATCAGCTTGGTGTAGGTCAGCCGGTGCTGCGTGGCATAGGCGTACTCGACATAGCCGATCGCGCCGCGCGTTCGCGCGACGCTGGCGGCAACGCCTTCGTTGCCGTTGGCGCCGATGCCGGTCGGCCATTCCACCGCCACCGTCGATCCGATCTTGGACTTCCAGTCCGCGCTCACCTTGGCGAGATAGTCGGTGAAGGCAAACGTGGTGCCGGACCCGTCGGAGCGGCGCACCACCAGGATCGCCTGCGACGGCAGCTTGGCATTGGGATTGAGCTTGCGGATCGCGGCGTCGTTCCAGCGCTTGATCTCGCCCAGAAAGATCCTCGCCAGGGTCGGGCCGTCGAGCGTGAGATCGCCGGACTTGATGCCTTCGACATTGACCACCGCCACCACGCCCGCCACGACGGTCGGGAACTGGACGAGACCGTCCGCCTCCAGGTCGCGCGCGCCGAGCGGCATGTCCGACGCGCCGAAGGTGATCTGCTTGCTCTGGACCTGGCGGATGCCGTCGGCGGAGCCGACCGAGCGATAGTCCACCGCGACGCCGGTCTCTTTTTTGTAGGCCTCGATCCACTTCGCATAGATCGGATAGGCGAAGCTCGAGCCGGCGCCGGACATCTCGGCGGCGGCGACCGGCGCCGTCGCGGCCGCAGCGATGAAGCCCGCCGCCGTCAGGGTGCGGAAGAACTGCAATGCCCTCTCCTGCCTACGTCGATAGCTTTAGCAGAGCGCGGCATGGGATCAACCGACGCGCGGGGTCCCGGCGATTGCTTACGCCAGTTCTCGCCACGCACTCGGTGCGCTCCCCTCCCCCTTGTGGGGAGGGGTTGGGGGTGGGGGTAGCAGTTGGCGGACACATCTCGTGAAACAACGACTACCCCCCTCCCCACCCCTCCCCCACAAGGGGGGAGGGAGCAGACCGCCTTTGCCGCACAAATGTGCACGATCTCAGAAAACGTCCGAACTCGCCGAGTGCAAATGACCCAACCCAAGCACCCGGACGTTTGGTTAGTGCGGGAGCAGACCGCCGATGCCGCGCGATTTGCGCCAACCAAGCAGCGACCTGCGCTACCGCAAGATCGCGCCACGTCGGCAGCGGCCCAGCGGGCCGGTACCCTAAGCTCTTGTGAACAGGTTTGAATTGCCGCCGGTCGGGGCGGCGCCGGCGATCGGCAGATGGACCGTGAAGGTGGCCCCCTGCCCCGGCGCGCTCTCGATCGTCAGCCGGCCGCCATGGCGGTTGAGGATGTGCTTGACCAGCGCCAGGCCGAGCCCGGTGCCGCCCTGGGCGCGGCTTTCCGAGACGTCGACGCGATAGAAGCGCTCGGTCAGCCGCGGCAGATGCTCGGGCGCGATGCCGGGGCCGCGATCGCGCACGGCGATGCGCGCCTCGCGTTTGCCGTCCGGTCCTTCGCCGACCGACAGCGCGATGTCCACGCGCTTGCCGGAGGCGGCATATTTGAGCGCGTTCTCCACCAGGTTCTCGAACACCCGGATCAACTCGTCGCGGTCGCCCGGCACCAGCAGCGGCGCCGAGCTGCCGAGGGTCTTGACCTCGACGTTGCGGTCGCGCGCCAGCGTCTGCAGGCTGTCGGCGACCTGCCGCACGATGGCGCCGACGTCGACCTGCTTGTCCGGCCGCAGATGCGCGTTGAGCTCGATGCGCGAGAGCGAGAGCAGATCGTCGATCAGCCGGGCCATGCGGTCGGCCTGCGCCTGCATGATCGGCAGGAAGCGCTCGCGCGCGGCCGGATCCTCGCGCGCCGAGCCGCGCAGCGTGTCGATGAAGCCCGACAGCGCGGCGAGCGGCGTGCGCAGCTCATGGCTGGCATTGGCGACGAAATCGGCGCGCATCTCCTCGACCCGCCGCAGCGGCGTGAGATCGTGGAACGCCAGCAGCACCAGGCCGGGATTGGCGGCCACCCCCGGCGACGAGATCGGCGTGACGATCACCTCGTACCAGCGGTCGAGCGGCACGCGCTCGGAGAACTCGACGCGTTGCGCGATTCCGCTCGCGCGCGCGCGGCGGATCGCCTCCAGCACTTCGGGCACGCGCAGCCCGAGCGAGACCGGCTCGCCCGGACGCAGCGCCGGCGCCACCGCGGTCGCCCGCGCGTTGAGCGCGACGACGTCGCCACGCCGATCGAGCGCGACCACGGGATCCGGCAGTCCGGCCAGCACCGCTTCGATCAGGGGATCGCCGACGCGCGGCGCGCGCGGCTCGTCCCTGGCCAACGCCGCCGGCGCGATGTCGCCGCGCGCGCTTGCAATCAGCGCCGCCAGCGCCACCAGCACGAAACCCGCGAGCGCCGGCAGCGCGGCGGTGGCGCCGAACAGCCACAGGCCGGCGAACGCGATCGCCGTGGCGACCAGCACCAGGCGCATGCGCCGGAAGCGCTCGACCCAGCGGCCGAACCGGGCGCTATCGTAAATCATTGTCATGTCACCTAGTGTCCCGGTTCCGACGTTCGTATCCCTTTGCAGCACGCGCTCATACGAACGTCGGAACCAAAGGGACACTAGCAACCATATGATTCTAGTGTGGCTTTGGATTTGACGTTCCTATGAGATGACTCGCGGCAATGCTGATAGGAACGTCAAATCCGCCACACTGGCACTCATAGGGCTTTGCCCGCGCAGCGACAATGACGGCCATGCGCGCTTTCCAGCGGCCGGCCGGTGTCGACTGATGCGGCCGATGTCATGGAACTTGCCGGCGCCTGATCACACGACGCCCGCAGGTACGCGGCGGCCGCCAGCAGACGCGCGGCGCTGTCGCCGCAAAAGCCGAGCACGCTGTTGCATTTACCGCAGAGGAGCCCGCGCACCTTGCCGCACGCGTGGCAATGATCGACACACAGCGCCTCGCCGGATCGCTTGCAGATGGCGCAGGTGCCATTCTGCCGCTTGCGCATGGCGTCGTAATCGACCAGCGAGAGCCGGTAGACCTTGCTGTAGCGCTTCCTGCGCTGCCATTCGCGGCCGCGGGCGCGCTCGCGTTCGCGAAAATGCGGATCGTTCTGCAGCCTGAGCCGCCGGCGCTCGCGCATCTCCTCCTTGTGGGTCTCGCGGTAGCGGCGCCTAGCGGCGCGAATCTTCTCCCGGTATTCGGCATTCTCCGCTAACCGTTTCTTGTGCCACGCGCTGCGCGAGAACATTGATCCGCTCGTTGGTGTCGAAGATTCAGTCGGGTCAGCGCGAGGCATCGTCGGTTTCATGTCCCGGGCGAGTGTAGCGAGGCGCAGCCGAGCGGAACGAGACCCGGGACCCAGCGCAACAAGCGCGAAGCGCAGCAGAGTTCTTGCTTGCGATCCGTCGTGTCGCTCCTGGATCCCGGGTCTCGCTACGCTCGCCCGGGACACGAGACCGCAAACGACGATCACGCCACACCCTGCTGCGCATACTCGATCCGCCGGTGAAAGCCCGACTGCGCCGCTTGGCGGTCGAGCGTCATCGCGAGATAGCGAAACGAGTCCGCCGCGTGCGAGGTCCAGTCGTGCACGGGCTGCGGCCGCAGCGCCTGCAGCGCCGGTGTCGTAGTCGGCGCGGTAGAGCTTGAGCGCGTCGATGCCGCGCGCGCATTTGTGCTCGTCGAACCAGCATTTCGGCACGAACATGCGCACCGCGTTGATGCCGTCCTCGACCCGGTGCAGCGGGGCGAGCGTGATGTGCTTGAGCCCGAGGCTTTCCATCACCTCGAGGCGGCTCTTGCCGGTGCCGAGCTCCCTGGCCTGCGCGTCATGCGGCACGATGTGCCCGGCATAGACATAGGGGCGCAGATTGATCTCCCTGACGTAGTGCCCGAGATCGACGCCGGAGGCTTCGTAATAATCGATGATGCGGATTTCGCGCCCGATCACCTGCGCGAACCAGATCGCGGTGGCGTCGCGGATGCCGAGGTCCCACGAGGTCCACACCAGCGCCGAAGGGTCATACGGCACGCCGGCGATGCGGCGCTCGGCTTCGGCGCGCGCGATCAGCTTGCCGTAGTACGAGCCGATCACCGCGGCGTCGAACGAGCATTCGAACTCCTGCGCGTATTGCTCCTCGGTGAGATCGCGCCGCGCCAGCGCGAGCTCGCTGTCGGGAATGAGTCCGGTGTCGCCCGCCTTGAGCATCATGGCGAACCAGCCTTCGTCCCGCTGCGCGCGCCGCCACAGCTCGAAGAAGGCGTTGCGGCCCTTCGGCGTGCCGATGAAGACAGCCCAGCCCTGCCGGTCGGCGAGCGCGGGGCGGATGATTTCCGACCACATGCGCGGGTCCATGTCGGCGTATTCGTCGAGCACGATGCCGTCGAGATAGATGCCGCGCATGGCGTCGGGATTGTCGGCGCCGTAGAGCCGCACCTGGCCGCCTTCGGGATAATCGACCCGCAGCTCGCTCTCGTGCGTGGTGGCGCCGTGGCGGCGCAGCGGCGCCACCGCCGCGCGCAGGTAGTCCCACGCCACCGCCTTCGATTGCCGCAGGAACGGCGACAGATAGGCGAAGCGCGGCCGCACCAGATGGGATCGCAGCGCCTGCTTTTGCAGCTCGTGGACGCACGCGACGGTCTTGCCGGCGCGGCGGTGGGTCACGATGCAGGCGAAGCGCTCGGCCCGCGCATGGAACGGAGCGAACTGCACGCGCGGCCGGTAGTCGACCTCGAGCTCCAGTGCCGGTCCTTGCTCGAGCTCCAGTGCCGGTCCTTCGGCCGGACCAGGCTCCTGCTTTGCTAGTCCTTCCATCGGACGATGACCCTCCGCGGTCCCTCATCTTCGATCGCTCCCGCCGCCGTCTTGCCGTCCATGCGGTCGAGAATCTCCTTGATCGCGGACATGTCGCCGCCGAGCGCGCGGCTGATGAGCTTGTTGACGATCAGCGCCAGGGTCGGCGCGGTCTCTCCGTCGTCACCCTCGGCGTCGCGCCGCAGCGCGGCGCTGATCGCCGCGCGCATCGGCTTGCCGGCATTGCCGCCATCGGGCGGCGTATCGCGGTCGGTCATGGTCACCTCCAGTTGCTGGTGGATCTTGTTGCTGATGGATCTGTTGCTGATGGGTCTGACGTCAGCGGCACGGCGCGCTATGGCTCGTCGTCCGGCAACGTACTTTTCTGATAGGCGCTCGCCCGCCTCAGCAAGCGAGGGTCCTCGTGAAAGCAGGTGATCACGGTCTTGCATCGCCGGCACAGCAGGCCGCGCACCCTGCCGTCGACGCGGGCGCGATCGACGACCAGCGGTTCGCTCGGGGATTGTTTGCAGATGGCGCATGCGCCGTCCTGCCTTGCCAGCAGTGCTTCGTACTCTTGCCGGGATAGTGCGTAACAGCGGCGCAATCGCCGCCAGCGCTGTGCCAGGCTTCTGCGCCGGCGGCGCTCGCTGGCGCGCCGCTCCGCGCTGATTTTCTCGCGATAGGCCCGGACGTGCGCATGCCGCGTCCTCTGCTTGTCATTGCAACACATGTGCATCCCCTGCATTCGGTGGTTCGGTTGTTCGCGCAGTTGCTCAGCCGACGGCGGTCGAGAACCGCGCGGTCACGGCTGCGCCGTGTGGCTCGACGCGCAGACGAATGAGCGAGCGGCCCTGCGCTTGCGCGCGCCGCAATAGCATTCCGCCCCGAACTGCTGGAACGCCAATGGCGCGTCTCCAGCAACGGAGCGGTGGTTCGTTCACACTTTTGGAATGATGAATTCTTTACGAGATTCGCTGTAACAAGTCAAGCCAAATCCTGAATCGGTAGTGTTTCCGCAGCTGCATCCCCCTCCGAGGCGTGAGCGACGTAGTCGGCAGGCCGTGATCCAGCGAGCGCCTCGGCGAGTCGAGCGCCGGTCAAATCCAGCGTGACGGAATCGGACGCGCCGCTGCTCTCGGTCACGAAACCAATGATGTCGGCGGCGGCGCAGTCCGCCGCGCGCAGCGCAGCGACGCAGGGCTCCGCCTCGCCGAGCGGGACCGCCGCCAGCAGTCCGCCAGCCGTTTGCGGGTCGAACAGCAGCGGGTAGACCGGATGCATCGCGACCGTTTCGAGCTCCCTGATGGTACGGCGCAAGCGTACGTTCTGCGGCTGCAGCGACGAGAAGATGCCGAGGGCCACGGTCTCTCGGGCGCCGTCGAGCAGCGGCACGCGCTCGATCGCGATCGTCACGTCGACGTCCGAGGCGCGCACCATCTCGACCAGGTGGCCGAGAAGACCGAACCCGGTCACGTCGGTGGCGGCATGCACGCCATGCCGACGCAGGATGTCCGCCGCCCGCCCGTTCGATTGAATCATGTGCGTGATCGCCGCCATCACCCAACGGGCCTTTGCCTTGCGGCGCATGTCGGCGGCGAGCAACGTACCTGTGCCGATCGGTTTGGTCAGTATGAGTGCGTCTCCCGGCCTGAGCCCGCCCTTACGCAGCACTGCATTTGGCGCGACGAGCCCGTTGACGGCGAAGCCAAGTGCCAACTCAGCACCCTCGCTGGTATGACCACCGACGAGCGCACATCCGGCTTCGCGCAGCACCTCGTTCGCGCCAACCATCATCGCGGACAAGTCGGCCTCGACCTTGGCTTCGAGCCCGTAGGGCACTGTTGCGATCGCCAGCGCCGTTTGCGGCTCGCCGCCCATGGCATAGACATCCCCGAGCGAATGGTTCGCCGCGATCTTGCCGAGCATGTAAGGGTCGTCGACGATGGCGCGGAAATAATCGACGGTCTGCAGCGAGAGCCGTTCGCCGCCGATATCGACGAGCGCCGCGTCATCCGGCGCGTCGAGGCCGACGACGACGTCCGCACGTGCGGCCGGCTCGATCCGGCCGAGCGTGCGCGAGAGCACGCTCGCCCCGACCTTGGCCCCGCAGCCGCCGCAGCGCATGGCGATGGCGGAAATCTCCTGCAGTGCCTGCTGATCTGCCACCGGCGAGACCGCCTCGGGCGGTTTGGCCATTTCGGGGAGCTCGTTGAACTTGCGCATGAAGCGGCGATCGATCCAGTCCTTCCAGCGCCAAACCCAGGCCCCGGCGAAGACCAGACCGTTGCGGGTGCCGACGGCACATCGCTCGCCGGTTGATACCAGATAGAGCGCCTCGCGCTGCGGTCGAAATGTCCGCAGCGGCCGGCCGGTCAATCTCCGGCGGAGATTGTCGGCGAGCACCGGACCTGCACGGACGGCGTAGACGCCCGACTTGGGCAGGTCGCGGCCCGGGAAAGCGATGGTGTCACCGGCCGCGAAGACCTCGTCGTGCCCCACGACACGCAACGCATCATCCACCCTGAGAAAGCCACGCCGGTCGAGCGGCAATCCGCTCTTGGCCAGCCAGCGCGCCGGCGCGGCTTGGGTGGTCCATAGAATCTCTTCGGCCTCGATCGGTGCGTGGCCATCCAGCAGCAGCCGTCCGGCCTCGACCCGCGTCACCGCCGCGCCGGTGAAGACGCCGATGCTGCGCGTGGCGAAAATGCTGTGAAAGCGCGCTTGGAACGCCGCCGGAAAGTTCGGCAGGATTTCGGGAGCACCGGATATCAGCACGAACGACAGCCCGCCGGCATCGAGCCCGGCGCGGGTGACCTCGCGGCGCAACCGGCGCTCGAGTGAGAGCAGAAGCTCGACCCCGCCGGCGCCGGCGCCAACCAGCGCCACACGCGTGCGCCCCTTGCGCGCACGCACGCGCGCCACGAGGGCGTCGAACCGGCTGAGAAAGCCGTCGATCGGCTTGACCGGAATGGCGTGCTCGCTCGCGCCCGGCACGTCAGCGGTATTCGGCGTCGAACCGATATTGAGCGACAACAGATCGTAAGGGACCGGCGGGCGGCCGCGGCAGATCGCGCGGCGGCCGGCAAGATCAAGGTCGACGACCTCGTCTTGGTAGAGACGCGCCCCGGCAAAACGGGTCAGCGGACCGGTGTCGATATGGGCTTCGTCGACACTGTAATTGCCGGCGACGAGTCCGGGCAGCATGCCGGAATAGGGTGTGTGCACCTCGCGGCTGATCAGGGTAAAGCGCACGCCCGGGACCGGCTTCATGCCGAACTTGCGCAGCACCGCAACGTGGGAGTGGCCGGCGCCGACCAGCACGACGTCCTTCAGCACGGGATGGCTCGCGCCTTGCATGTCGGCCTTTCTAGCCATGAAGGGTCAGAATGTTGGTAACGCCGGCATAGTCAATCCCGCCCTGTTTTCGATCGGGATCTCGGCGCGATCTCGCGGATGAGCTTTTTCCAGGCCGCTTTTTCACGCGCGGGTCGAAACAGGTGCGCGCGGCGGGCGACCGCACGATGCAAGCGCATCAGGAATTGCGGACTGCTCTCGATCTTTTCCAGCAACCTTGCCAAGGCCGCAGTGTCACGGACCGGAAAATAGCCGGGATAGTCGCGGCCGAGCAGGCCGACAGAGCCGTCGATGCGCGAGGCCAGCACCGGCACGCCGGCGGCGACGGCTTCGGATATGACGTTCGCCCCGCCTTCGCTCAGCGACGATAGAACCATGGCCCGCGTGCGGCCGAGCAGACGCCGGACCTCCGCGCGCGGCCGGTCGCCGCGCCAGAGGTAACGTGGATTGGCCTTCATCTCGGCCCGCGCCATCGCCGCCCACTGCGACGTCTCGGGGGCACCAAGATGCACGATGCGGATGCGCGAGGTCGCCGGCAGGCGGCGCACCGCCTTGGCCGCGCGAAACGGATCCTTCACCGCGCGCAGATGCCCGATCACCGCGACATCGAAGCGTCCCGTCGCCGGGCGATGCGCAGGACGCAGCGGCGGAGCCGACTGGTGCATGACGCGAACCTTGGGCCGAAATCTTGCCGGCACTCGCCGCCGCGCAAGCTCCTGCAGCGCGACCAGGCGGTCGGCGCACGCGAGCGAATGCAAAGTCGGCACAGGATCGCGATCGATATAGTCGTAGATGTCGGTGCCGCTCAACGCGACGATAAGCGGCCGATCCGGATAACGCTCGCGAAAATCGCGGATGCTGTCGGCGCTGCGCCACGCGTGGAGCGCGATCATCAGATCCGCGGCCGTTCCATTGTACCGGTCGGCAACCTGAACGTCATGGCCGAGTTCGCGGAGGATCCGCGTCCATCGCACGGTCGTGGTTCCATTCCCGGACCGTGACGACGAACGGCCCGGTGTGATAATGATGATCCGCATGAGCGTGACCCTCATAGATCGGCCGACGAGTGGGGCGACAGAGGACGAGTTGGCCACCCAGCTGCATGACGTCCGCATGCGCACCCGTCGTCTGACGGAAGATCTGTCGACCCGGCAGTTGATGGGACCGATGTTGCCGATCGTCAATCCCGTGCTCTGGGAGATTGGGCACGTCGGCTGGTTCCACGAATACTGGACGCTTCGCCACGCGCACGGCGAAGCGCCGGGTCTCGACCGCGCGGACGTGCTGTGGAATTCGAGCACGGTCGCCCACGCAACGCGATGGGATCTGAACCTGCCCGACCGCAATGGCGTGTTCGCCTATATGGCGGACGTCCTCGGACGACAGATCGGCCGGCTGAGTGGCGGGGTCGATGCCGGCACGCGCTATTTTTATGAACTCTCGATCCGTCATGAGGACATGCATGTCGAGGCCCTGGCCTATACCCGCCAGACGCTCGGATATGCGCGGCCGGACGGTCTTGGGCATCCTGCCGATCAAAATGCCGGGCCGTGGCCGGGCGATGCCAGCGTGTCCGGCGGACGGTGGCGTCTCGGCTCGACTGGCGCCGATGGCTTCATCTTCGACAATGAGAAATGGGCCCATGAGGTCGACATTGCGCCATTCCGCATTGCCAAGGCGCCGGTGACGAATGCCGAGTTCGCGGCTTTCGTTCGTGCCGGCGGATATCGCAACCGTCAATTCTGGAGCGCCGCCGGGTGGGCGTGGCGCGAGGGCACGGGGGCCGAACGGCCGGTCTATTGGCTTGAAACCGACGGCGGCTACGGGACTTGGCGTCGCTATCAAGAGGTTGAGCCATTGGCGCCCCATGCGCCGGTGATGTTCGTCAATTGGTATGAGGCCGAAGCTTGGTGTCGCTGGGCCAAACGCCGGCTCCCGACCGAGGCCGAATGGGAGGCCGCCGCGCTTGGCGAAGCCGCTGCAAATGGCTCCTGCCTGGCCGACAGCAAGCGCCGTTGGCCGTGGGGCGAAGCAGCACCGAGCAGCGAACACACCAATCTCGGATTCGCATTCGACGGACCGCTCGACGTCGCCGGCTGCGCTGCCGGCGACAGTGCCTTCGGATGCCGTCAGATGATCGGCAACGTGTGGGAGTGGACGGCATCGGATTTCGTGCCGCTGCCGGGATTTGCCGCCGACCCCTACGAGGATTACTCACGGCCGTGGTTCAACACGCGCAAGGTGCTGCGCGGTGGAAGCTGGGCCACCAGCGCGCGGATCGCGCGCCCGGGCTACCGGAACTTCTTCACGCCGGAGCGCAACGATGTCATCGCCGGATTTCGCACCTGCGCGATGTGAACCTCCAGCTCCTCTGTCGTCCGCTGGGACCAAAATCGGCATCACATGATCGTAATCACGTAGCCCTCCGGCGCTCAGCCCTAGGATGCGGCGTCACTTCCCGATTGTCAGGAGGAACGCCATGAATTGGCTTAGCATTCTCGCGGTCGCCACTATGTCGCTTTTGGTGCTAGGAGCAAGCCTGCCTACGGGCAACGCGCTCAGCCAAGAAAAGGCTCAGCAGCCGTCTGACGTCAATGGCGTGAACGCCGCGAGCCAAGTCTTCATTGCGGCAATCTCGGCTCGTGACATCAGCGCCATGGACGAGGTGTGGGCGCAGGAGTTTTACGTAACGTTCATTGGCCTCCTCAGCACAACAGTGGTGGCTGGTTGGGAGGGCGTCCGGAAGGCTTGGGAAATGCGCTTCGGCCAGTTCGATCGGGTTATAATCTCGTTGGCTGAGTTGCACGTTCATATCAATGGGAAAGTCGCATGGACGGTCGGCACCGAGAAGGTTGAGTTGCTTCGTAAGGACGGCAGCAATCTCGGTTTCCATGCGTTCGTGACCAACGTGTTCGAGAATCATGACGGCCGCTGGCTGATGGTGTCCCATCATGCGACACCGATCTTTCGAGGGGAAAAATAGTGCAATGGTTCAACGTCGAGTTCGGGCTTATTGGCCAAACGATCTCTTGAGCATGATGCGCTCGCCAGCGCGCTCGATCGCACCCGTCCGCTCGAGGCTGGCGAGTGTTCGGTAGAAGGCTTCACGGGTAAGGCCCAGTTCACTCGCGATATCTTGAAGCTGACCTCTTGGGGTTACCGTGTGACCATCAGGTCCGGCGTTGAGATCAAGGTACAACGTCACCCGCTCCTTGGCGGAGCGGACCTTCATCAGCTCAATATGCTGCCGAAGCGCGATGACTTGATGAGACACAAGCGCCAGGAACGACATGGCGCTTGCCGAATCCGTGCGGAGGGTGGTGAGAACTGTGGTCTTGGGATAGATGCGGACCCGTGAAGGTTCAGTCGCCACGGCGTCGCAATGGAAGATGTCGGCAAAAAGTGCCGCTTCAACAAAGAACTCCCCGGCCGGCGCGGTTCCTACAATCAACGTCCGACCGTCGAAGGTACGCCGGTCCAACCGCAGCCGCCCCGTTTCGATGAAATAGATAGCAGTGACCTTGTCGCCCTGCCTGAACAGCGCCTCATTTCGCGCGAGCGAGCGCCTTTCAAGCGCTTGTTGGTCCAGTGCCAGCATGCTCCATCAAGACCCTCGGCCATTTCCAGGCCGGAAAACGCCTCAACCGAGTGTCACAGGGAATCCTGCCTGCACTCATTATGATGGATTTCTGGCTGTTACCTTCCACGAACTGGACTCCATCATCAGGCCGTTCGAACGCTGATACTTTGCAAGTTGTGATTTAAGCGCATTTGCAATCTCGTCATAGCGCTGCTCCGCGAGTTTGCCGGCTTCGCGATACACCTCGCCCGCGGGGCCGATTGCAAGCTGAAAGGCTGCTGCATCGTCGAGGTCCTTACCGACAAACACTTGCGCATCAATCTGCTCGAACTGAATGTCCCTGTAGCCTGCAATTTCGAGCTGCTTCGTCACGACACCAGTGTCGGCCATGGAAAACGGCCCCGGCCCGCATGTCTGCGCGTTTTCACCGGGCGGTGGCAAGAATTGCAGCACGATGTCCTTGGCATGTCCGAGCCAAGGATTGTCCTTGATGCCGCGCCAAACGACCATTGTCATGATCCCGCCGGGCTTGAGGCTGGTGCGCATGTTGCGCAAGCCCGCAACCGGATTCTCGAAAAACTGGGTGCCGAAGCGCGAAAAGCAGAAGTCATGCACCGGCTCGAACGGATATGTCTGTACGTCAGCTTCCAGAAAGGTGACGTTGTTGAGTCCCGCAGCACTCGCGTCGCGTCGCCCGTATTCGAGAAAGCCATCGCAGCAATCCACCGCGAGCACCGAGCCGGTTGGCCCAACCAAACGCGCCAGCTCAATCGCCGTATCCCCAAAGCCACAGCCGGCATCAACCACCCGGTCGCCTTTATTCACCTGCAACGAAGGAAAGATTCTTTCGCTATGAAGCGTCAGTCCGCCCACGAGGATGTGCCGCCACCGCACGAATTTTGGCACCAGGGTATTGTTCCAGAAGTCTACATACTGGCTTCGTGACTGTGCCGAGACCTGGACATCGCTCATGGTCGACCTCACTCGTTGATTTCAGAAACTGCGCATGTTTGCTCTTTATCGCCACGCGAACGGCGGTCAATCACCTCACGTACCTGTGACCACCGGCAGTCCTGCCGCACGCCATTCCGGCAAGCCGTCCTCCAAACGGCGAGCCTTGAAGCCAAGCCGCCGCAGGGCCGCGACGGCTTCGTAGGACAACACACAGTACGGTCCGCGGCAGTAGGCGATGATCTCCTGCGAACGCTTGAGTTTTGAAAGCCGGGCCTTGATCTCCCGCAGCGGGATATTCACCGCTCCCGGCAGATGCCCCAATCCGAACTCGTCTTTGGGACGCACATCCAGAACCATGACTTCGCCGCCGCGCAAACGTTGCACCAGCTCTTTGCGCGTAACTGGCTCCAGAGAGTCAAGGTTGTTGAAATAGTTACGGACCAATTGCGCAACCACTGCCGAGTTACGTTCGGTGATCGTGCGCAACGAGGACAGCAAATCGAGCACCGCGTGATCGGCTAGTTTATAAACGACAAATTTTCCTTCCCGCGCGCTCGTCACCACGCCGGTGCGGAGCATGTTTCGTAGATGCTGTGAGGCATTCGCGGTCGAAAGACCTGTTTTTTGCGCCAGGATTTCGACGCTGCGCTCACCTTGCGCAAGCTGTTCCAACAGCTCCAGCCGATGCGGATGGGACAGGCATTTCGCAACAGCAGCGAACTGGCCGAAGAGTGTCTGTTTTGGACTTTGCGTTGACATCAGGCGGCCAGCCACATTAATAATTCAATTGATTAATTGAATGTCATTCCTCGGTCAAGCCGCTTGTTTTCATGACCAGCCGCTACCCCGCCTTCTTCGAAGGTACTGAAATGCCGACGACCGGATGGTGGGAGACACTATGGCCCGAACCTGCCCGGGTGCTTGAGGCTGTCGGCCTCAAACGAGACACGGATGCAGTCGATCTCTGCTGTGGTGACGGTTGGTTCACATGGGAAATGGCGAAGGTCGCCCGCCGCGTGCTCGCCATCGACCTCGATCGCAATATGTTGGCCGTGGCGCGGGATCGCTTCACCAAGGCCGGCACGACGAATTGCGAGCTTGTGGAAGGCGACGCCTACGAACTTCCAACGCTTGCGGGCAGGCTGGTTGATTTCGTGTTCATGGCGAACGCCTTTCACGGCGTCCCCGATCAGCCCCGGCTGGCACAAGCCGTACACAAGACGTTGAAGTCGGGCGGGCGCTTTGCCGTTGTCAACTGGCGTCAGCGGCCGCGCGAGGAAACCAGAATCCTGGGCGAGCCACGGGGGCCAAAGACTGAATTGAGGATGTCGCCGGGACAAACCATGGAGTCGGTCGAAGCGGGTGGCCTAACATTCGCAGAACTTGTCGAGTTGCCACCCTACCACTACGCAGTCATCTTCGAACGCTCGTCCCTTTGAGAACGAAAGCGCCTGCTAGCTGTCGAGATGGAAGGAGCATTTGTCTATAGATCACTTGCTCGAACAATTGCTTCGAGAATTTGTAGAGCATCGGCGGTTCCGTCCGCCTCGCCCTTTTCAAAGTCTTGTTCCAGCCGGCCCATGGCATTCGTGACGTGGGCGAGGCAGAGAACTTTTGCACCTGTTGTGCGAGCAAACGTGTAGAGGGCGGCTGCTTCCATTTCGACCGCCAGCACGCCTTTGGATCGAGCGGCTTCGATCGCCTCGGCGGTTTCGCGAAATGGAGCATCCGTGGTCCAGCTCGAGCCGACCACGGCATGCAGTCCTTTCTCTTTGAGCACGTCGACAGCCGTCGCCACAAGACGCGTGTCGGCTTCGCCATAGGCCGAAGGCGCGGCATAGTGATAGCTCGTTCCTTCATCGCGCAGCGCGCGATCAATAATGACAAAGTATGGGGGCGGACCCGCCGGAGTGATCTGGCCCGCCGATGTGAGGCTCAGCAGAAACCGGCAGCCACTTGCGAACAGTTCTTCCGCGACCAGGACAGCGAAGGGTGCGCCGACAACGGAGCCAACGATGCCGACGGTTTGGCCAGCAAGCGTAAACGTGTCGAGTGCAGTGTGGTAGCAGGGCCATCCCTCGAAGGGGCGTGCCCGCCCAGCGCGCCTGAGGCGGCGAACAATATCGCCGTCCGGGTCCAGGATGCAGATGGCAGGGACATCGATCGTGGCGAGCCCCTTTTGCCGCCGTGCTTCACGCAGGAGTGCTGCAGGGCGGAAAACCGACGGTGCCGCAGGGTCCTTATTGTCGAGAATAGGGGTCATAATCGTCCTGAGGCAGGCAAGAGTTCGAGCACCGCGCGGTAGCATGACGGTTATCGGACCGCCTAGCGGCTCGACCGGCGATATTGCACCACGCGCCAAGCCGACGGCAGTGATTGTATAACAGGCCGGCATGATCATATTAGCGCTATGGCCGATTGCTGTTGCACCCCGCCTCCTTTGAACCTGGACCCGCACCGGGGAAGTTCGACCTATCGCCGCGTCCTATGGACCGTTTTGGCTATCAATGGCGCCATGTTCCTGATCGAAATCGGCGCGGGACTCGCTGCCGGGTCAGCCTCACTGCAAGCCGACGCTCTTGATTTCTTCGGCGACGCCGCAAACTACGCGATCAGCCTGATGGTCGTAGGATTGGCCCTGCGATATCGGGCCGCCGCAGCGTTGGCTAAAGGCGCGACAATGGGGCTATTCGGTCTCTGGATTATCGGAGCCGTTTTCTGGCACGCGATGCATAGTACGCTTCCAAGCGCCTTCACGATGGGGGTTGTCGGCGTTGCCGCACTGACCGCGAATGCAGCGTCGTTTGGCCTGCTATGGGCCTATCGCGGCGGTGATGCCAACATGCGGTCGGCATGGATTTGCACTCGGAACGATGTGCTCGGAAATCTCGCTGTACTGCTGGCTGCGGCCGGCGTGTTCGGCACCCAAGCAGGTTGGCCGGATATGGTCGTGGCGGCAATCATGGCCGCGCTCGCATTGCAAGGTGCCGCTGTGGTCGTCCGCCAATCGTTTGCAGAGTTGCGTCAGCCAGACCTTGTCCCGGCTGAATAGGAAGCGATGACGCGAATAGCCCCTTGAAATCAAAGAGACCGCTCATGCCAGCAAGCCGAAGACTGTGAGCGTGTCCATAATTTTTCGTTGGACATTTTTCGGACCGGCGATCATCCACTTCAATTGAGAGCGGCGTCACCAATGAATTGCATATACGAGCGACGGCCGCCCGGCCCGAACAGGACGACCTCGTAAGCCTCCGGCTTGCCGCCCTCCATACCGGGGGAGCCGATCGGCATGCCGGGCACCGCAAGGCCGGTCGCGTTCGGCTTGTCGGCAAGAAAACGCTAGAGCGCGACGGCTGGAACGTGTCCTTCAATGACATACCCCGAAACTTCCGCCGTGTGGCACGCCGCGAGATCGTCCGGAACGCCGAGCCGTGCCTTCACCGCATCGAGGTCTATGCGGTGGTCAAAGGGATCGCGGTGAGATCGCCGCGTTTAGCTCCCGCTCTCGGGCATTCGTGAAGCGCGACAGACGTTTTCAAGGCTGACATATCATGCGCGCGCCTGCCCCGCGCATCGGTCTCATTTGCATCGATCCCCCTTGCCGTGAGATTCGCTCTACATGTCAAGCCAAACGCTTGATCGGTAATGTCTCAGTTTGAATTCGTGGTCCTTGACCTGCGGTTTGCGCGTGCCAAATTCGCTGGATGATACTCACGTCCACCATCACGTGCCCGGCTTGCGGGCATCAGGCCACCGAGACGATGCCCACCAACGCCTGCCAGTTCTTCTATGACTGCGCGGGGTGCGGCCGTCGCCTCAAGCCCAAAACCGGTGACTGCTGCGTGTTCTGCTCGTATGGGTCGGTGCCGTGTCCACCGATTCAAAAGAAGGGCACGGGATCGCGCGATTCATAAGACGATGCAAAACAAAGGAAGGGTCGCTTTCAGTGCGTGGCGGATATCAGTGGTTCCCGCACGACCGATGACAGACCGAGGCGGCCTACTTCTTTACCTCATCGTATCCGAGAGTCTTTTCGAGACGCCTCAGTTGGGAAGCTAGAAAAAGCCAGCCTTCGGCAGCCGTGGTGAGGCGCTTGCGGTGCCGCTTGTCGCGGTCGGCCTCTGCCAGTTTCTCTTCGGCCAACGTGCGGCACTCGGCAGATGTAAGAAACATGCGTCCTCCGATCACCCTGCAAGGTGCTGTTTGTAGCCGGACGGTACGAAAGCGAGTCTGTTCAAAACAGGACAGTCAGGGCCTTAGATTCCAGGCGGCCTAACCTTCGTCGCTCGGGAACCGCACGATAAAGCGCGCGCCCTCCCACAGCTCGACGGACTTCCCGTTGGTGAGCTGGGCGGCCTTTCCGATCGCCTCCTGATCGTCAGCGCACTCGATTATGGTCGGAGGCGCGGCGACGTGGCCATCGGTCGTGGTGGCGTAGATGCGATAGTGCGGCATGGCGGTTGCTGTCGTTGCAGGAATGTAAATCGTTATCACATTCCGGAACCGCTGTCGGTCGGGTTCCCGACGCAAGACCAAATCCGGCCTGTGAAATTCTTCAATCCGGCCAACGAGGGTCTAACCGGGCCAGCCCCCACTCACGCTATGATCAGCCCGTATCTGTCCATGACCGCTTTCACCTTCGCCATGTCGGGCGGCCCGCCCGCGTTCACGACAGCCGCAATGTCTTCGAAATATCGCTTCCCCGCGACCGCGGGTGTGAGTGTTACGAGCGCGCGGGCGTCGCCGGCATCAAGGTTGTCGAAGCGGTGCACGGCGCCGCGTGGTACGAACAAGGCGTCGCCCGAGTTCAATCGATGCGCCACCCCGTCGAGCGTGACTGTCAGCGTCCCGCCGAGGCCATACCAAACTTCTTCGAAATCGCGATGATAATGCGCCGCCGGTACCTTGGCCTGTTCCGGCACAGTCATGTCGAACATCGTCAGCTTGCCGCCATTTTCAGTGTCGTCTATCAGGAATTTCAGCCGCAGCGAACCTATCCGCACTTCGTCAGACATCCGCACAACCTCCTAGCCAAAAGCATTTTTCAAAATCTGCGTATTTCTCACGTTCGAGCAAGAGGCGCACCGCGAGCCTGGCTGCCCTCACCGGTATCGCCTCAAGTGACGACGCTGGGATTAGAGTTTGCAAAGGTCTGCTATGCGGACAAACCGGACATAAAACGGGGTCGTCTTCAATCTCGGTGAGTTTGCCTTACAGCTTGCCAGAGCCGATGATTTCGCCAAGGAGGAGTTTTCACGATGACCATCACGATTACCGCCTTTGAACGGTCACCCGATGGCGGCAAGGGACTGGCGCGTGATACGCGCGTTCGCTGGGCGCTGGAAGAAGTGGGCCAACCTTACGAGGTTCGTCTTGTTTCGTTCAGGGCGATGAAGGAACCCGCACATCTAGCGCTTCATCCTTTCGAGCAGATTCCGACCTACGAAGAAGGCGATCTCGGCTTGTTCGAGACGGGGGCGATCGTGTTCCATATCGCGGAGCGCCATGCGGGCCTGTTGCCAGACGATGCGAATGCCCGGGCGCGCGCGATCACATGGATGTTCGCCGCGCTCAGCACGGTGGAGCCGCCGATCCTTGAACTCGGAACCGCCAGGCTCCTTGAGGGCGACAAGTCCTGGTCCGCGCAACGCATGCCTCTCGTCGAGGATCGCGTCCGTAACCGGCTGGGCCAACTTTCCCGTCGCCTTGGCGATGCCGGCTGGCTCGATGGCGCGTTCAGCGCGGGCGACCTGATGATGGTGTCGGTGCTGCTCAGGTTGAAAGCGTCGGGTATGCTGGACGAATATCCGAACCTTTCCGCCTATGTGGCCCGCGGCGAAGCGCGGCCCGCCTACAAGCGTGCCTTCGACGCTCAATTGGCGGTCAACACCGGCAAGCCACCGGCCGGCTGATCGAGGTCCGTCCTGGGCTCGAAGTCGCCATCCGAGTTTTTCGTTCAGTTTATGGGTCCTGACCCTAGTGCCACACTAGATCAATAAGTTGCTAGTGTCCTTCGATTCCGAAGTTCGCAAACGAGCGCGCCGCACAATGATCGAACTTCGGAATCGGGACACTAGGGCGTGTACTCATTTACGCGCAGATCGGAGTCCGCTTTCGGGGGCAAACCGGAAAACATTTGCTCCGTCTGAGCCTTTCAGCTTTTGACCCTGAGCGGACTTGCCTGTCGCGCTACCGGATGGCCGCTCGCTGTTTGCCGCCCGAAGTTCGGGAAGTGGTTGACTTCTTTGGTGCGCGGCGCTCAAGCAGCTCCAGTTTCATAGGTGCGCGGCTATAGACATTGTTGACCTGTACCAGACGAGAGGCGATTTCCAGAAATTTGCGCCGATCATCTAAATCCAGCGGCGCAAGGATGCGCTGCTCGCACCGGTCAATCATCGGAATGATCTTGCGGATAATCTCGCAACCTTTAGTTGTCGCCTTGAGTTCATGACGCCGCCGATCGGTGGCGGAAATTTTACGAGTGATGAGGCCTTTTTCCGCCAGTCGATCAAGAACCTTCACAAGCGTCGTCTTATCGAACGCGACCATGTTGCTGAGTGTCACCTGATCGATGTCCGGCTTGCGTTCAATGACGTTCAACGCAGCGTATTGCACAGTCGTCAGCCCAAGGTCGGCGGTTTCTTCAAGAAAGATTGCAACCGATATCTGATTGAGCCGCCGAATCAGATGCCCTGCGCGGGAATAAAAACGATTCAGACTCATTTCGACTTTCCGATGGAGCTAATGATCCTAATACGTCGCCAGTGACTATCACGGCGTTGACGCCCGCCACAATCATCGCTACCTCAACCGTGGCGGCGGGCGAAATTGAACAAGACGCTCACCGCTCGGCTGTATGCGTCGCGTGACCCGGTCACGCCGCGTCAATCGATACGCGCGCCAGCGTTCTTGACGACCTTGCCCAGCCTCGTTGTGTCGGTCGCGATGAGCTCTGCAAAGTCCTTGGAGCTGCCGGCTTTGATATTCGCTCCTAGTTGCGCCAGGCGTTGCTTCGTCTCTTGCTGGCCCAGCGCCGTGACGAATTCCTTGTTCAGGCGTTCAACCACCGCGTCCGGCGTTCCTGCGGGAGCAAGGAGTCCAAACCAGACCTTCAAATCCATAGCCGGAGCGCCGGCCTCGGCCGCTGACGGGACGTTTGGCAGCAACGAAGAACGTTGCCTGTCCGTCACCATCAGGGCGCGCAGTTTTCCTTCCTGGATGAGTGGCGTCATGCTTCCCACCGCGCCGAAAAACAGCCCGACCCGGTTCGACATCAGGTCGGGCACAATCTGCGACGATCCGCGATAAGGAGCATGGACGATATCGATATTGTGTTGGGACTTGAGCATTTCGCCGAGAAGGTGAGCGCCGCTGCCGACCCCCACCGACGCGTAGGTCAGGGCTCCGGGGCTTGTCTTCGCCCCTGCGATGAGATCGCCCATCGTCTTGAACGGGCTGTCGCTCGGGACGACAAGAACGTGCGGCATCTCGACCAGTTCGACCACGGGCACGAAGTCTTTCAACGGATCGTAAGACAGCTTGTTGTAGAGCGACGCGTTGATCGCGTGAGTGCCGATATCGCCGACCAGAAGCGTGTAGCCGTCCGGCGGGGCTTGCTTTACGGCACCGGCTGCGATCTGACCACCGCCGCCAGGGCGATTTTCCACAACGACAGGATTGCCAATGTTATCGGCGACCTTGCCGGCAACCAGGCGAGCGACTTGGTCGGTGACGCCCCCGGCGGAGAAAGGCAGGATCAAGGTAATGGCTCGGCGCGGAAAATCCTGCGCGTGGGAAATGGTCGAGGCGAGTGTGCAGAACGCCATGACGATAAGTCCGGCCCGCGCATTTTTCATATTCTGTTTCCGTCCCTACAGTGCTTTGATTTGCGTTGCGGCCAACCGTGAGGCGGCTGCGACATCGTATTCGTAAAAGTCGGTCAGCTTCAGACCGGTCTTGTCCCCGCCAAATTGATGCTGCCACGCCAGTCTTATATTTCGTTTGATCTGCGCCCATTTCGAGGTGAGGTGCATTTCCTTGCCCCGCGCGCGCGCCTCCAGAACGGCTCGCCGCGTGCGCGGCATGCGATGCTGCTCGTACTGCCGTAAAGCTTCGGTCAGATCCTCTGGTATCCGCGCGATGAGTTCAGCCAGCATATAACCATCTTCAATCGCCATGCATGCGCCTTGGCCGATATGGGGCAGCATGGCATGCGCCGAATCTCCAAGTAGGGTTGCACGGCCCTTGTTCCAGCGATCAAGCGGTTCACGATCGTAGAGGGCCCATTTGTAATAGCGTTCCGAAGATCCGAGCAGCTGCAGCAACGGCTCGTGCCAACCGGCGAAGGTCTTCATCACTTCGGACCGGTCGCACTCCTGGGTCCAAGATTCTTCGGTCCATGCGTTGGTCTCAACGTGGGCGACGAAATTGACCAACTTGCCGCCACGAACCATGAAATGAATGACATGGCTGTGTGGCCCCATATAGAGCGTGAGGTCGGTACTGATTAGACCAGGTGGAAATGCATTAATCGGAACCAATCCGCGCCAGCAAACTGACCCCGTGAATCGGGGCACGTCCCTGCCAAACAAGCATTGACGGACAACTGACCGAATGCCGTCGGCGCCGACGATGAGGTCCGCCTCGATCGCCGCCCCATCGGCAAAACGCGCTCGCGCGCCGGTATCGCTTGTCTCGACTCCGACGCAGCGCTCACCGAGATGGAAAACGCGGTCCGGCACTTGCCGGCGCAGGACGTCAACGAGATCTGCCCGATGCGCCGACAGGTAGGGAGCGCCGAACTCCTTTTCATAAACTCCTTTGCGAAACACCTTGGAAATCACGTCACCGCTGTTCCAGGCGCGGACAAGTTGGTTGTCCGATTCAAAGCCGATGGCTGTGATCGGCGCATCAAGCCCGAGCGCACGAAAGGCCTTGACCGCATTGGGAGACAGCGAGACCCCGGCGCCGATCTCGGCGATCTGCGGCGATTGCTCATAAACCTCGACATCTATGTCGCGTTGATGCAGAGCGACGGCCGCGGTCAATCCGCCGATTCCGGCGCCGATAACGGCAACTTTTGGCTTTCGTGGCATGGAGGCTCGTTTTTCGGTGCGTGGGAGGCCACTCAATCACTATTCATGAGCATACCAACTAGTTTGTCAACATCGGAGCCTTGCGGCGAAATGTTATCGACCAGCGCCGAATAGGTTCGCGTGAGCGATCGGGGTGGCAGCATGGTGCGTCGACCGGTGCGCATAATTGACAGATTAGTTGGTATACCGATAGATTGCGTCCGCCTCCAGCCTCAGGAAAATTATATTGTCGAAGGATAGCAATCTAAGCGCCCTCGTCGTTGGGGCTGGTATCGGCGGTTGCGCTCTCGCGCTGGCGCTTCATCAAGTCGGGGTGCGCAGCCGGATTCTTGAGTCCGTTCCTAAGATCAAGCCACTTGGTGTTGGCCTCAATCTTTTGCCGCATGCGGTGCGCGATCTTGCGCAGCTCGGCCTTGAAGATCAGATCGCCGGCAACGGTATTCCGACGAAGGAGCTTTGTTTCTATACCAGTCTCGGTCAGCAGATTTATGTCGAGCCTCGTGGGAGGTTTGCGGGCTACAAGTGGCCACAGATTTCAATACACCGCGGCGATCTTCATGCGGTGCTCATAGATGCCGTCCGCCAGAGGCTTGGTTACGACGCGATTGCACTGGGACACAGGTGCGTTGGTGTCGAGCAGGATGCGGGCGGAGCAACTGTCCATTTGGCGGACCCCGACGGCAGGCCGCTGCCCGATGTGCGAGGCTCTTTTGTCGTTTGCTGCGACGGTGTTCATTCGGTTGCTCGGGAAAGCATGCACCCGAATGAAGCTGTGCCGCGCTATGAAGGAACGACACAGTACCGTGGCGTAACGCGCTGGAAGTCGTTTCTCAGCGGCGCGAGCATGGTCTATTTCGGCGTCAAGGAAACGGGCAAGCTCATTATCTATCCCATTCGCGATAACGTCGATGCGGAAGGTCACCAGCTAGTCAATTGGGTGATCGAAGTTGTTCGGCCGAGGGATTTGTTGCTGCGCGACTGGAATCGTAAAAGCCGAGTTGAGGAATTCATCCATCACTTCGAGCATTGCTCATTTGACTGGCTGGACATCCCCGCGGTCCTTCGAGCGAACGATGCCGTCTACGAGTACCCCATGGTGGACCAGGATCCGCTACCGTTCTGGACTACAGGCCGTATCACGCTTCTCGGCGATGCCGCGCATCCGATGATGCCGCGCGGTTCGAACGGCGCGGCTCAAGCGATTATTGATGCAACGACGCTTGCGAGATTGTTGGCATCTGCCTCGGATCCCGCGGGGGCGTTGAAGGAGTATGAAGCGTTGCGGCTGGCGGCGACGGCAAATGTCGTGCTGGCGAACCGCGGGATAGCGCCGGACGGCATCATCAGTGTCGTTGAGGAGCGCACTCGAGGTAGGCCATTCAAAAGCATTGAAGATGTCATGCCCCGGGAGGAGTTGAAGCGATGGCAGGATCGTTATCGCGACGTCGCGGGTTTTGCCCTCGATCGCATGCAGTAGTAATCCGGCCGCGCCGCACGGTGCCGCGCGGTATAGACGAGTCGGGAAAACCAACATGTCGAACGAAGCAACCGGCAACCACATCGAAAGCCTGAGGCGCGCGTGGAAAGCGGCGCATCTGGTTCCGTTGTGGGAGAGCCCAACTGCTCACAAGCCGCCGGCGCCGCCGGAGCCAGCACACTTATGGTCCTGGCAAGCGATCCGGCCGCTTGTCGGGGGTGCCATGGAGTTAGCCAACCCTGCGGCCGTCGAGCGGCGTGTGCTGTCACTCGTCAATCCGGTGGCGAAGTCGGCCGAAGATGAATCGACAACGCGCAATCTGTCGGCGGCGATCCAGATCTTGCTGCCTGGAGAATCAGCCCGGCCACACAGGCATTCGATGAACGCCCTGCGGTTCGTCCTCGAAGGGAGCGGTGCGCTCACTATGGTGGACGGCAAGGCGTGTGCGATGGAATTCGGCGACCTAATTTTAACACCGGCATGGTGCTGGCACGAACACGTTCATCGCGGTGTAGAGCCGATGATCTGGTTGGATGCACTTGACGTTCCCTTCCATCTCTATCTCGGCACCGCAAAGTTCCAGCCGGGTCCGGTTAACACTGCTCCACAGACCGTCCCGGACGAAACATATGCCTTTGCCAACATCGCGCCAGAGATGCAGACGGAGCGTGTCTCCCATTCGCCAGTGTTTCGCTATCCTTATGCGACAGCGTCGGCAGCTGTCGCTTCGGCGCCGCTCGGGTCTGATGATTCGCGACGGGTCCGCTACATAAATCCGACGACCGGTGGGTGTGCGATGACCTTCCTGGACAGTCACCTCGTGCAAGTGGACGCCGGCGCTGTCACGCGTGCGTGCCGGACCTCCAGCAATGCGATCTGCTGTGTTGTGGAAGGCGAGGGCGAAACGCACATCGGCAACAAGAGAATTTCTTGGCGTCAGCGGGATATCTTCACCTTGCCGCAAGGGAATTGGATTGTTCACAAAACAGCGGCTACGACAGCGCGGCTTTTCGTTGTTTCGGACCGCGACCTCATGGCAAGGCTTGGTCTTCTGACCGACGAATATGAAGATCAACGAAGCCAGTAGTTGAGAGCAGCAACAGGCAGCGCCTCTGTTAGGAGAAATCCGCCTGCTGCAGCTGGCATTCTTCTTCATCGTCGGTCTGGGTGTGCGAAATTGGCAAAGCGACGAAGTTCCGGGCTACCGGTGTTGGGCCGAACTAATAGTTCGATCTAGCGAAACGCGCCGTCAGCGAGCGCGTGCGCCACGCACCCGTTGACAAAGTCTAGCAGGACCGACTTCACCCGCACCGTTGCAATTGGACGGACGGCTGGACAGCCGCATACGATTTCGACCGGCGCGGGTGGCGATCGGCCGCACCTACAAGAACCACATCGACGGCTACAACCTTCTGCCCTACCTCACACGTGAGGAGAAGGAGAACCCGCGCAAGTTCTTCATGTACTTGAGTGCCGCCCAATGGGCCGAGACCTTCGAGGACTTCCCGCCGATTCAGAAGCCCAACATCTTCACCCTCGACGACGCTTTGAGGATGATGCACGAAACGGCTGCAGGTATGCACTGACGCTATTCCGCTTCGGCGGGCAGACATTGCGCTTGCCGCGCAGAGGCGGCCGGCGCGGAGTTCGATGATCAATCGAACGCAGTCCGGCGCCCCGCTTTTGCGGTCCATCGACTTACAGCAATGGCACCCAAAAGGTGCAAGGTGTCGCCACTGTGGTGCATTGGCGCACGGAACCCAATCTGGACCGCTGCGCTGACGAGGCGATCGAATGGAGTGCTTTTGCTGCGCTGCATATGTCGCCCATTGGGAAAAAGCGGACGTGCCAAGTCCACACAATCATGTCCGCTTAGCGCGGCGGACCGGAAGTCATTTGAACCTTCTGAGCATTCCTTTGATGGACCCTGACCAGCCCTCGGCCCCGAGCGGGCCAGTGCACCGCACCTCAATTTCACAACAATTCGGGCCAGCGCCAAGGACCGGCTGACTCTGCCGCTGGCAGGCTGAAATGCGGCAAACCGACCAATCGGTGGCAGCCGCTGGCCGGTCTATGATGGCGCAGGCATCTGGGGAGGAGGCTGCATGCTCGACTTGAGAAGGCGCGAGTTCATCACGCTCCTCGGCGGCGCGGCCGTATGGCCGCTCGCGGCGCGGGCGCAGCAAAGCAAGCGTGTGCCGCTCGTGGGCGTGCTGATCGCGATCGCGGATGATGCGGAAGGGCAAGCCCGCCTCGGTGCTTTCAAGAGCGGCATGCGAGACTTGGGCTGGATCGACGACGGTAACATTCGGATGGAAGTCCGTTTCGCCGCCGGCAGCGTCGCCAATGCGAACGACTATGCAGCGGAGCTCATCGGCCTTGCACCCGACGTGCTCGTTGCCAACAGCTCACCGGCGGTGGCCGCGCTTCAGCAGCGGACCCGTACCATTCCGATCGTGTTTGCCCAGGTTGTGGATCCGGTCAGCGTTGGCTTCGTGGAGAACCTGGCCCGGCCCGGTGGCAACATTACCGGCTTCGTCAGCCTTGACTACGCTTTCGGCGCGAAGTGGCTGGACCTGCTCAAGGAGATCGCCCCGCGCGTCTCGCGCGTCGGCGTGCTGCGTGATCCGACGACGTCCGGAGCAGCCGGGCAGCTGGGGGCCGTGCAAGGGGCGGCCTCCCTGCTGCGTGTCGAATTGACCGCGCTCGACGTGCGAGAGCCCGCCGCGATCGAGCGCAACATGGCGTTGTTGGCGCGCGAGCCGAACGGCGGCCTGATCGTGCTGGCGAATCCGACCGCCGCTGTTCACCTCAAGCTCATTGTCGCGCTCGCCGCGCAGCATCGGCTTCCGGCCATCTATCCGTACCAATTCTTTGCGCGGGCTGGCGGCCTGATCTCCTATGGAGTTGATAATCTGGACCTGTATCGTCGCGCTGCCGGCTATGTCGATCGCATCCTCAATGGTGGGAAGCCAGCCGATCTTCCCGTGCAAAACCCGAGTAAGTTCGAGTTGGCCATCAACATCAAGACCGCCACGGCGCTCGGCCTCGATGTCCCGGCGACGCTGCTCGCCCGCGCCGACGAGGTGATCGAATAGACTTCGATTTGCTGCACTGCTTATGTTTATTGGCACATTGCTGCCCCAGCCCAACTAGCTGTGATGCACAACGCGCTATTTTCTATCACGCTGTGGTAGGCTTAATCCTGGGGTTGAGGCAGCACATGAAACGGCGCGAGTTCATGACCCTGCTAGGAGGCGCGGCGGCTGCATGGCCGCTCGCGGCGCGGGCGCAGTCCGGTGAGAGCATCCGGCGCGTCGGCGTGCTCACCAATCTGACCCACAACGACCCGGAGGGGCGCGCCCGCGACGATGCGTTCGTGCAGGGGCTGAAGGAATTGGGTTGGATTGAGTTGGGCAACTTGCGCATAACCCGTCGCTGGACAGAAGGTGACCCCGAGCGCAGCCGCCAATATGCGGCCGAGTTGGTGGGCCTGGGCCTCGACGCCATCCTCACCACCGGTAGCGCCGGGCTCATCCCCTTGTTGCAGGTAACCCGTACCATACCGATCGTGTTCACTATCGTTCCCGATCCTGTCGGCGCTGGGTTCATTAAGAGCCTGGCCCAGCCAGGTGGCAACGCCACCGGGTTCGTCCAATTCGAATTCGGATTAACAGCAAAATGGCTTGAGTTGCTCAAAGAGATCGCGCCTGGCGTCACGCGCGTGGCGGTCCTGCGGGAGCCAGGCCTGACCGCGGCGATCGCCCAATTCGCCGCTTTGCAGGCAGTCGCACCGTCCCTGCGGGTCGAGCTTGTGCCGCTCAACTTCCTCAACCGGGCCGATATCGAACAGACGGTTGCCGCGTTCGTCCGCTCTTCCAACGACGCAATGATCGTGACCTCTGGGCCATTGGCGGCTGTTCATCGGGCGGTGATCGTTGCAACAGCGGCCCGCCACAAATTGCCCACGGTCTACGTCTCGCGCTTCACAGCGCTCGACGGTGGTCTGATCTCCTACGGGCCTGACTTCCGCGACCAGTATCGGCTCGCTGCCGGCTACGTTGACCGTATCCTCAAGGGCGAGAAGCCAGCCGACCTGCCGGTGCAGGCGCCGACCAAGTACGAACTTGTGGTCAACCTCAAGACGGCTAAGGCGCTTGGCCTCGACGTGCCGACTTCGGTACTCGCACGCGCAGACGAGGTCATCGAGTAGCGGTTAGTTTGCTGCGGTGCATGAATTCTAGCAGCACATTGAATTCGCGCATTTTGCGCTTAACTTGCGCAGTCACTCGCTCGTCATGGGATGACTTGGTTGGGGTCTTGAGGTCCCGCCACCCGCTGAGATTCTGCTACCTCTAAATGTTCGTCCGGATGGATCGGGTTCGTAAGAAGCGTGATCCATGACACGGTCGGAAGCAGTGTCTTCATTAGGTCAAGCCGTTTGCCATTCAGCTCGACCGCCAGGTAAGACAATCCAGTAAGATTCTCCTTCCCATGCGAACGACGCGGATTGCGGGCCCCGGCGAGACGATCACGGAAACGTTTTCGCGCAACAGCTCATCAACAAGACGTGGCAGCCGCTCCGGCAGGCCTTCCGCGGATCGGGCGACCAAGATAATGTTGTTGTCCTCGACGTATCCGAGCTCACTAAGGCCCGCGCGAAAACTGTCGTAGTATGAAAAGACGTCTGCAGCGCTTCCAGCGGGCGAACCAAGCACAATCCAGCCAATGCGCGGTATCTTCCCAGCCTGCTGTGCCTGGCATAGGCCGCGGTTGGCCTCGTATGGGTCGATCGCGGCCAAGTCCTTCTGCCTGGACATTGTTCATGGCTCGGTCCATCGGCCGCACTGCGAATTCCTTCAGATCAAGCAGTAAGTTCTCAGCCACGCGCGACTCATTCGGGGTCAGGCCACAGCGCGACCCTGATCGCGAACGCAATGCGCTTGTCGCCCTTGTACTCGGCTTCCTGCCATATGCCTGTGAACATAAGCGGCGCGCCGTCCTTGTGGTTGAAATAATAGGGTGCTTGCCCCTCCCTCCTCCCGCCATTCATAGAATCCGTCAGCAGGGCAGCAATGGTCCCCTACCTCCGGGCTTCGCGAGGGCGTTGGATGCTGAAGACCCTTCCTGGGATCGATGCGTCCATTGTTGGCAGCCACAGCTCGGGCACGGCCGTGCGACGCGCGCCGGCTAATTTAAGCTTGGCGCCGAGTTCCATTTTTGTCCGGTTTCTGCGAATGTTTCGGCCGTTTCACGGCGATGCAGAAGACTTCGGATTTCTGCGACCGCGGAAGACCTGGAACACCATGACGCGACGAAATCAGCGGTGGCGATGCGAATACGCGCGGATCGGCGATTGCGACGTTGGCCGGCAGTCCGCGGCCGGCGATCCGACTCCGGGCGCCGCTGGGTCGGTTGGATCGCATGCCCGGCAAGCCATGCGAACCTTTCGCCAGCCGGCACAGAGGCGGGTATGACGGACGCGACGACTCCCAGCGCGCGCATTCTCGTCGTCGACGACAACGACGACAACCGCTACACGCTCACGCTCTATCTCGAGCTGGAGGGCTACGCCGATATTCAGATCGCCGAGGACGGAGCGGAGGCGATCGCGCGGCTGGATAAGGAAGGCTTCGACGTCGTCCTGCTCGACGTGATGATGCCGAAGGTCGACGGCTATCAGGTGCTGAGCTGGCTGAAGGATCAGCGGCGTCTGCATGACCTGCCCGTCATCATGATCTCCGCGCTCAACGAAATGACCAGCGTCGTACGCTGCATCGAGCTCGGTGCCGTCGACTACCTGCTCAAGCCTTTCAATCAGGTGCTGCTGAAGGCGCGCCTCGGCGCCTGCCTGGAAAGGAAGCGACTGCACGACCAGGTGAATGCCCACCTCTTCCGCCTCGAGCAGGAGCTGGAGGCGGCCCGCGATCTGCAGATGAGCATGCTGCCGCAGGTGTTTCCCCTGCCGGTGCGGCAATGTCCGGTGGACGTATGGGGCCTCGTCCATCCCGCGCGGGAAGTCGGGGGCGACCTCTATGATTTCTTCACCATCGGGGACGGATCGCTCTGTTTCTTTGTCGGCGACGTATCCGGCAAAGGAATGCCTGCGGCGCTGTTCATGGCGCGTACGAAAAGCCTCATCCGCATCGCCACCGAACTGATGCGCGAACGGGAGGGAGCCGCTGCTTCGCCCGCGGACATCATCGGACGCGTCAATCGCGAACTGTGCCAGAACAACAACGATATGATGTTCGTGACGCTGTTCTTCGGCATGCTGTCGCCGGGAACGGGGGAGGTCCTCTATTGCAATGCCGGCCACAACCCGCCGTATCGCGTCAACGGCGGCAAGCCCCAGGCGATCGAGGACGCTCATGGCCTCACTCTCGGCATACGGCCGCAAGCGACGTACCAGACCGGCAGCCTGGTCCTGGCACCCGGGGAAACACTTTACCTCTATAGTGACGGCGTGACGGAGGCACATGATCCGGACGACAACCTGTTCTGCGAGCACCGGCTCGAGGCCGTGCTTTGCACGCATGCAGCTCGCGGCAGCCGCGAACTCGTGGGCGGCGTGACTGAAGCTCTGAAAAGCTTTGTCGGCAGGGCCCCGCCGTCCGACGACATCACCATGCTGGCGCTGCGGTGGCTCGACGCCGCCGCACTGTGAGCATCTTCGCCGTGCACGAGAAATTCCAGTGAAGTCGCGAGTATCCCCCTAAATAGGATCGAATGAAGGCGCTCATGCAACGACGCGAGGCTGATCGAATGACGTGGTGCGCGCGGCGGCAGAACTCTTCAGCGGCGCTAGGCGAGGTGTCTGAATGAGACGACGGGAGTTCCTGACCCTGATCGGCGCTGCCGCCGGCTTGCCCGTTGCCGCGCGCGCGCAGCAGGCGAAGCTGCGACAGCGTGTCGGTGTGCTGATGACGGTGGCGGAGAACGATCCGGACAGCCAAAGGCGCGTCGGCGCCTTCCGGGAGGGACTGCAGGCGCTGGGGTGGGTCGACGGACAGAATGTCACGATCGAATATCGCTGGGGGGCCGGGGAGATCGGCAGGATCCAGCAATACGCCGAGGAACTGGTCGCGCTAAAGCCGGACGTGATTCTCGCCAACAGCACGCCGGTGATTGGCGCGTTGCAGAAGTTGACCAGGACCATCCCTATCGTCTGCGCGCTGGTGAACGATCCGGTCGGCCTCGGCTTCGTCGCCAGCCTGGCGCGGCCCGGCGGCAACATCACGGGGTTCACGTTCATCGATCCCGAGCTGATCGGAAAATGGATGGAGCTGCTCAAGCAGGTGGCGCCGTCAATCAACAGAGCCGCCCTCGTCTTCAATCCGAAAACGGCGCCGTTCTATTACAACTTCATGCGCGCGCCCGCGGCCACCCGCTCGTCGTTCGAGCTGGGAACGATGGCCGCGGGCACGATGGAAGAGCTGCGGACGGCGGTCGACGAGCAGGACCGCCGTCGAGGCGGGAGCATCATCATCGGGCCCGACCCCTTCAACATCGTCCATATCCAGGAGATCGCGGCGCTCTCGCAACAGCACAGGCTGCCCGCCATTTCCGTTTACCGACAGTTCGTGACCGACGGCGGATTGATGTCGTATGGTCCCGACACGATGGACATCTTCCGCCGCTCGGCCTCGTATATCGATCGCATCCTCAAAGGCGCCAGCCCGGCGGATCTGCCGGTCCAGCAGCCGACGAAATTCGAGCTGTCCGTGAACCTGAAGAGCGCGCAGGCGCTCGGCCTCACCGTGCCTCCGACAGTGCTGGCGCTCGCCGACGAGGTGATCGAGTGAACGACCTACCGTCCGAGCCGCAACGGAGCGCCGAGGACGTGACACGCCCGGTTCGTCCTGCGCCGATGCCGGCGGCCAGAGTCCGCAACCGCCTGTTCAGCAAATATGTCGGGTTGTTCGCCGCGGTGGTCACGCTTGCGCTGCTGGCCAACGGCATTTTCGACGTATGGTTCTACTATCAGGAACACAAGACTTCGCTCATCCGGATTCAGCGCGAACAAGCCGAGGCCGCCGCCGCCAAGATCGGCCAGTTCATCAGGGAAATCGAAAGCCAGCTCGGGTGGACGACGCAGCTGCCGTGGTCGGCCGGCTCGATCGAGCAGCGGCGGTTCGATGCCTTGCGGCTCCTGCGCCAGGTCCCGGCCATCACCGAGCTGTCGCAACTCGATGCCAGCGGCAAGGAGCGGCTGCGCGTGTCGCGGCTCGCCATGGACGTGGTCGGCAGCGGCACCGACTATTCGAACGACCCGAAATTCACCGAAGCCATGGCGCGCAAGGTCTATTACGGCCCGGTCTACTTCCGCCGGGAGTCGGAGCCCTACATGACGCTCGCCATCGCGGGCACGCGCCGCGACGCGGGCGTGAGCGTGGCCGAAGTCAACCTCAAGCTGATCTGGGACGTTGTCTCGCAGATCAAGGTCGGCGAGCACGGCAACGCCTATGTCGTCGGCGCGCAGGGGCGGCTGATCGCGCACCCGGACATCAGCCTCGTCCTGCGCAACACCGACATGTCAAACCTGGCGCAGGTGAAGTCGGCGCGCGCCGGCGCGGCCGGCGAGAGCGCCGAGGTGGTACAGGAAGCGAAGAATATTCAGGGCCGGGAGGTCCTGACGGCCTCCGCGCCGGTGCCGCAACTCGGCTGGCTGATGTTCGTCGAACTCCCGGCCGAAGAAGCCTACGCGCCGCTCTACGCCGCGTTCCGGCGCCTCGCCTTCATCCTCCTCGCTGCGCTCGCTTTCGCCGTGGTGTCCGGCATCTTTCTGGCCCGACGCATGGTCGGCCCCATTCAGGCGTTGCAAGCCGGGGCGGCGCGCATCGGCAGCGGCGATCTCGCGCAGCGCATCTCGATCAAGACCGGCGACGAGCTGGAAGGGCTCGCCGATCAGTTCAACGAGATGGCCGGGCGGCTGGAGGAGTCCTATGCCGGCCTGGAAGAGAAAGTGGAGGTGCGCACGCGCGAGCTTGCCCAGTCGGTCGCCGAGCTGACGGCCCTGGGCGAGGTCACCCGCGCGGTCAGCTCGACGCTCGATCTGGAAACCTTGCTCTCCACCATCGTTGCCAAGGCCGTCGAGCTGTCGGGCACGGACGGCGGCGCCGTCTGGGTGCTGGACCCGGCAACAGAAGAGCTGCAGCTGCGCGCGACCTATGGAATGAGCCGCGAGCTCATCGGCACCATGAGCAGCCAGACGGCAGGCCTCAACACGCTCGTGATCGGCGACACGGTCCGAAGGCGCGCGCCCGTGCAGATTGCCGATTTGCGCAAGGAGCCGCCGAGCCCGATCTATGAGACTGTCATGAAGGCAGGCTTTCTCGCCGTGCTGACCGTGCCGCTCATCCACCCCAACGGGGTGCTCGGCGCGCTGGTTATTCGACGCAAGGAGCCGGGCGAATTTCCGCGCCACACGATCGAGCTTCTGCAGACCTTTGCGGCCCAATCGGTGCTGGCGATCCAGAATGCCAATCTGTTCGCGGAGGTAGAGGAAAAGGGACGGCAGCTGGAAATCGCGAGCCGCCACAAGTCGCAATTCCTCGCCAATATGAGCCACGAGCTGCGCACGCCGCTCAACGCCATCATCGGGCTCACCGACATGATGGTCGCGAATGCCCCGCGCTTCGGTACCGAGAAGGCGCTGGAACCGCTGCGCCGGGTGCACCGCGCCGGCACGCATCTGCTCGGACTGATCAACCAGGTGCTCGATCTCTCCAAGATCGAAGCCGGCAAGCTCGACCTCAGCCCGGAGTCCGTCAGCATCCCGCCGCTGGTCGACGAGGTCGTCGGCACCGCGCGCCAGCTGGCGGAGCAGAACGGCAATCGCCTCGTGGTGGAATGTGCCGCCGACCTGGCCCCGATCACCGTCGATCCGATGCGCCTGCGGCAGATCCTTCTCAACCTGCTCAGCAACGCCTGCAAGTTCACCAAGAACGGCGAAGTCGACCCTCACCGTTGCGCCGCGCCGGATCGACGGCGGCAACGTGGTCGAATTCGCCGTCCGCGACACCGGCATCGGCATGACGGCGGAACAGCAGGCGAAGCTGTTCGAGGAATTCACCCAGGCGGAGTCCTCCACCGCCCGCCGCTTCGGCGGCACCGGCCTCGGCCTCGCCATCACCCGCAGGCTTGCCCGCATGATGGGCGGCGATGTCAGCGTGACCAGCGAAGCGGGCAAGGGCTCGGTCTTCACCGTGCGCCTCCCGGGCCCGCAGCAGATCACGATCCCGGCCGCTCAAAGCGGTGCTCACGCCGCCAATGGGAACTGCATTCTGGTCATCGACGACGACGCCACCGCGCGCGACCTGCTCACCGAGCATCTCAAATCGGAAGGCTTTGCGGTCGCGACCGCGGACGGCGGTCTCGAGGGGATCAAGCTCGCCAAGGAGCTGCGGCCGATGGCGATCACGCTCGACGTGATGATGCCCGATCTCGACGGCTGGTCGGTGCTGGCGGCGCTTCGTCAGGACGCCGAGCTCGCCGACACCCCGGTGATCATGGTCAGCATCGCCGACGAGAACCGGCGCGGCATGGCGCTCGGCGCCGCCGGATACCTGGTGAAGCCGATCGAACGGGATCGCTTGATCGCGATGTTGCAGCGATTCTGCTCGTCACGCCTGCCAAGGCGCATCCTGGTGGTCGACGACGATCCCCTGCTGCGCGAACGGGTGCGCTCCTGGCTCGAAGGCCAGCCGTGGACGGTGACCGAGGCGAGCAACGGACGCGAGGCGTTGAGCCGGATCCAGGAGGCCAAACCCGACCTCATCCTGCTCGATCTCATGATGCCGGAGATGGACGGATTTCAGGTCGTGGCGGACCTGCAGCGGTCCGCGGACTGGCGCGACATTCCCGTGATCGTGATCACCGCGCGCGACCTTGACGCCAAGGAGCGAGAAAGCCTCAATTCCGGAATCCGGTCCGTCCTGGTCAAGGAATCCTTTCAGCCCGCCGAGCTCATTGCCCGCATCCGCCGTCTCGTTGCCAATGACGGCGCGCCGGCCATATCGAAAGCCGTGTCGTGACAAGACTGCTCTACGTCGAAGACAACGACGACAACGTCTACATGCTCAAGATGCGGCTCGAGCTGCTGGACGAATTCGAGGTGCTGGTCGCGGAGGACGGCGAAAAGGGCTGCGCGGCCGCGCTCGAGCACAAGCCGGAGCTGATCCTGATGGATCTCGACCTGCCGGTGGTCGACGGCTGGGAAGCGACGCGGCGGCTGAAAAGCGACCCGCGCACCCGCGATATCCCCGTGATCGCGCTGTCGGCGCATGCGCTTGCCGGCGCGCGCGAAAAGGCCATCGAGGCCGGATGCGACGAGTTCGATACCAAGCCGGTCGAGTTCGAGCGGCTGCTGGGGAAGATCCGGCAGCTCCTGAGGCGGTAGAGCGCGTCCCGTCGAGATGGAGTCAGCTCAAGCTGCAAACGCGGTCTGCTCCCAAAGGGAACACACCGAGTGCGCAGCAACTGTCTTTGCATCAAACCAAACGGGACGCGCGGTAGTCCGCGGCGGACGAGGCCTTATTCAATCACCTCGTCGGCGCGCACCAGGAACGCCTCCGGAATCGTAGCACCGAGCGCCTTGGCGGTTTTCAGGTTGATGACCAGGTCGAATTTCGTGGGCTGCGCGACCGGCAGATCGGCGGGCGTGCGACCTTTGAGGATCTTGTCGACGTAGCCCGCCGCCAGCGCATACATCTCCGCAAAGCTTGCGGAATATGACATGAGCCCCCCGGCCATCGGCCATGTGCGTTGACTTCCGAACGACGCAAGCCGGTACTTGATCGCGAGCTCGACGACCTCCTTGCGGCTCATGGTCCCCTGCACGATCAGGGCGTCGGCCGCCTTCGCGCGCATGGCTTCGAACGCCGGCTCCAGCGGCGCATCGGGCCGCTGCACGAAGGCTTCGATGGCGAGGCCGGTGCGGCGTCCGCCGTCTTCGACCTGCGCGAGATACGGCTTGGTAAAGGAATCGGTCGCGTTGGCGAGTACGGCCACGCGCCTTGCAGACGGGAAGACCTCATGAATGAGCTCGATCGTCTTGCCCGCCACCTCGGCCGCCGCAGTCGAGACCCCGGTGACGTTGCCTCCCGGTCTCGCCAGGCTCGCAACCAGCCCGGTCTCGAGCGGATCGCCGGCCGGCGCCATCACGATCGGGATGTCGCTCGTTGCTTCTTTCGCTGCCTTGACCGACGGCGTCAGCGAGGCGACGATCACGTCGACCTTCAGCCGCACGAGCTCGGCGGCTTGTCGGGAAGCAGCCCGGCTCTGCCCTCGGCCGTTCGCACCTCGAGCCGCACATTCTGGCCTTCGATCAGGCCGACGTCGCGCAACGCCTCACGCAATCCGGTCAAGTATTCATTGGGACTGGCGTTGCCGGTAACGAGAACGCCGATCGTTGCGATCCTCGGCTGTTGCGCGCGCAGGCGCTGCGGCACGGCGACCGCCGCGGCGGTAGCCAGCAGCGTGACGAAGTCGCGTCGCTTCATGGTCACTCGATCACTTCGTCGGCCAGTGCCAGCATCGACGGCGGCACGGCGAGGCCGAGCGGCTTCGCGGCCTTGAGGTTGATGACCATTTCGAACAACGCCGCCTGGGTGACCGGCAGATCGGACGGCTTCTCGCCCTTGAGGATGCGCGCCACGTAGGTCCCGGCCTGTGCCCACAGGTTCACGTGGTTTGGTCCGTAGCTCATCAGGCCGCCGGCTTCCGCGAACTCGCGGCTGTCATAGATCGCGGGCACAGCGTGGCGTGCCGAAAGCGCGACGAGCTGGGCGCGACGGACAAAGAAGAACGGATCGGTGGCAACCAGCAGAGCCGCCCCTGGCTTCAGGGTCGAGTAGGCGTCCTCGATCTCGCGATCGGTGCTGGCCTCCAGGACATCGAGCGGCACTTCCAAGGTGCGCGCCGTTGCCTGCAGGCTCTGGGTCACCGCCTTCGCGCTGGGATGGCTCGGCTTGAGCAGCACCGCCATGGTTTTGGCCTGCGGCGCCAGCTCCCGCAGCAGGCCGAGCCGCTTCGCCGCCAGCTCCGCCGCCAGGGTGGTGATGCCGGTGGCGTTGCCGCCGGGACGATTGAGGCTGCTGACGAGGCCCAGCTCGACCGGCGGGTCCGCGACCAGAAAGTAGATCGGAATGGCCGAGGTCGCCGCCTTGGCAGCAACCGCGGCCGTGGTGCTGGACAGCGTCGCGATCACCGCGACCCGCTGGCGGATCGAATCCGCCGCCAATTCCGGCAGCCTCTCGTCCTTGCCCTGGGCCCAGCGGAATTCGATCGCGACGTTCTTTCCCTCCACCAGCCCGGCGTCGCTCAAGCCCTTGCGGAACCCGGCCAGACGCCTGGCGTTCGGCTCGGGCGAACCGGAATGCAGAAATCCGATGACCGGCATCGCCGCCTGTTGCGCGCGTGCAACGAGCGGCCACGCGACCGTGCCTCCTGCGACCAGCGTGATGAAATCGCGCCGTCTCATGATCTACTCCCGGCTTGGGCAAGGTTCCGTGGGACTCACCCTAACACGACAATG
>CAVRXD010000007.1:0-73301 GCA_963725065.1 uncultured Alphaproteobacteria bacterium | reverse complement strand
GGAGGTCAATGGACAGCGCCTTCATTTCAGCCGACAATTGTCGCTAAGACTTAGAAATCCCGCCGTGAGCCTCGCGCAGATCGCCGTAGGCGCAGAGCGGGACAAGGGAGAGGAGCGACATGACAACGAAAAGCAGGCTGTATCTCGGCGTGGCGGCGCTCGCCATCGCCGTCGTGTTGACGGGCTCGGTGGTTGAAGTCTCCGCCCAGCAAAGCGCACCCCCTGCGGTCGCCATCGACAACGACGACATCGGCGGCGTGGTCACCGGCGCGAACGGCCCCGAGGCCGGCGTGTGGGTGATCGCGGAAACCACCGATCTTCCGACCCGCTACGCCAAGATGGTGGTCACCGACGATCAGGGCCGCTACGTCGTGCCCGATCTTCCGAAAGCCAAATACAAGGTGTGGGTGCGCGGCTACGGCCTGGTCGATTCCGCCAAGGTCGACGGCGAGCCCGGCAAGCAGTTGAACCTGCGCGCGGTGCCGGCGCCGAGCGAAGCCGAGGCGGCAAAATACTATCCGGCGATCTACTGGTATTCGATGCTGAAGATCCCGGACGCCAGCCAGTTCGGCGGCAAGGACGGCGACATTCCGGACAAGGTCAAGCAGAGCGACTGGCTCAACCTGATGAAGAACAACGGCTGCGTCGGCTGCCATCAGCTCGGCCAGCTGTCCACGCGCACGATCCCGCCGGGCTTCGGGTGAGTCGTCGAGCCACGCCGAGGCATGGGTGCGGCGTACCCAGGCCGGGCAAGTCGGGCGAACTCATGGTCAACATCCTGGCCGGCCAGCTCGCGGGCGCGCCGATCAAGTATTTCGCCGACTGGACCGAGCGCGTCGCCAAGGGCGAACTGCCGAAAACCAAGCCGACGCGGCCGCAAGGCGTCGAGCGCAACGTCGTGGTCACCACCTGGGACTGGGGCGACCCGAAGAAATATCTGCACGACCTGATCGCGTCGGACCGGCGCAATCCGACGGTCAACGCCTACGGCCCGCTCTTCGGCTCGCCCGAATACTCGACCGACGTGCTCCCGATCCTCGATCCCAAGACCCACACCGTCACCAATTTCAAGGCGCCGGTGCGCGATGCCGATACCCCCGAAGGGCTTGGACCCGGCCACGCCGCGATGGCCAAGCCGCTCGGGCCGTCGCCGTACTGGGGCGAGGAGAAGCTCTGGGACACCAAGGTCAACAATCACAACTCGATGTTCGACGAGAAGGGCCGGGTGTGGCTGGCGGCGGCGGTGCGCGGCCCGAACGAATCCGGACTTCTGCAAGAAGGGCTCCGACCATCCGTCGGCCAAGCTGTTCCCGCTCGAGCAGACGCACCGCGCGCGTGGCGATCCTCGATCCCAAGACGACTGAAGTACACCTTCGTCGACACCTGCTTCCAGACCCATCATCTGCAGTTCGCCTACGACGCCAACGACACGTTGTGGACCAGCAGCGGCGGCGGCGGCGGCGTGGTCGGCTGGGTCAACACCAAGATGTTCGACGAAACCGGCGATGCGGCGAAGTCGCAGGGCTGGACGGCGCTCATCCTCGACACCAACGGCAACGGCAAGCGCGACGAATATGTCGAGCCCAACCAGCCGCTGGATCCGGCCAAGGACAAGCGCATCGCCCAGGTGTTCTACGCCGTCATGCCGAGCCCGGTCGACGGCTCGATCTGGGGGACGCTGCGCGCCAGCCCCGGCTCGATCGTGCGGCTCGCGCCCGGCTCCAACCCGCCCGAGACCGCGCTGGCGGAAATCTACAACGTCCCGATGCCGGGCTTCGGCCCGCGCGGCGGCGATATCGACAGCCAGGGCGTGGTGTGGGTGTCGCTCGCAAGCGGCCACATCGGCAGCTTCGACCGGCGCAAGTGCAAGGGTCCGCTCAACGGACCGAAGGCGACCGGCGATCACTGCCCGGAGGGCTGGGCGTTCTACCAGTATCCGGGTCCGGGCTTCGACGGCATCGGCGAGAACAGCGCCGAGTTCGAGCTACTACAGCTGGGTCGACCAGCACGACACGTTCGGCCTCGGCAAGGACGTGCCGATGTCCACCGCCAACCTCATGGACGGCCTGGTCGCCCTCAAGGACGGCAAGATGGTCTCGCTGCGCGTGCCGTATCCGCTCGGCTTCTACGCCAAGGGCTTCGACGGCCGCATCGACGATGCCAATGCCGGCTGGAAAGGTCGCGGGTTGTGGACCAGCAGCGGCGACCGGACGCCGTGGCTGATCGAAGGCGGCAAGGGCATGAAGCCGATGGCCGTGCACTTCCAGCTTCGCCCGGATCCGCTTGCGAAGTAAGCGGACGACAACAGGCGTGAACTACCCGCCCGGCGCTGCCCCGCAGCGCCGGGCGGTCTATGAGCAACCGATCTGTGGACGATTGACCGGGGCCGGTCCATCCTGACGGCACGCAGGCCCGGTCGTGAAGAGCCAGTACCGCCCGCACCCCGCGCGCGCTAGAACCTCGATCCGAGTCGCCGTGCGGCGCGTCGCAAGCGCTGCTCTCGTTCGCAGCCAAGACCTCCGGAGCATCGTGTATGAAAGTTGTTGTCACGTGCGTGAGCTTGGCGCTTGCGCTGTCTCGCCGGACGCTGCATCGATTGCCGCCGAAGAAACCCCGGGGCAATCCCTTCGCATCATCGTGCCGCTCTCTGCCGGCTCGGCTTTCGACATTCTCGCGCGTGCCATGGGCAACGCCTTCAAAGAGCGGACCCAGCAACCGGTGATCGTGGAAAACCGTCCCGGCGGCAACATGGGTATCGCCGCCAATGCCTGTAAGAGCGCGCCGCCCGACGGCAGCACCATCTGCCTGCTGACGCAGAACGCGATCACCCTCAATCCGCTGCTCTATGCCAAGCTGAGCTACAACCCTTACAACGACCTCGATCCGATCGCGGTGGTCGCCCTGCAACAGCAGGTGCTGGCGGTGGTCCCATCGTTGGGGATCGCGAGCGTGGCCGACCTGGTGAAATATTCCAAGGCGAACCCGAACAGGCTCAACTACGCCTCGCTCGGACTCGGTTCCGATTCGCACCTGATCATGGAATGGCTCAAGGGCGTGACCGGAGCCGACCTGACTCACATTCCCTTCAACGGCTCCCCGCCTATTCTCACGGCGATGAGATCGGGCGAAGTGCACGTCACGTTGCTCACGTCCGGAACGCTCAAACCGCAGATCGATGCCGGCGAACTCAAGGCGTTGGCGACGCGCGGCGCCGACAAACGCAACCCGTCGCTGCCCGATGTGCCGACCTTCGCGGAGGCGGGCCTTCCGCCGCTTCGCGCCACGTCGTGGGCAGGACTTTTTGCGCCCGGGGGACGCCGCCCGAGATCATCGCAAGGCTCAACCGGGAATTCACCGCGATCATCAACGACCCAGACTTTCGCGCCCGCTTCATGGTCAAGCCAGGGCTCGAACCGTCGGAGATCGGCCTCGCGGACATCAGGGCGTTCATGGCCCAGGACCGCGCCGGGTGGGAGCCCCTGGTCAAAACCTCCGGCGTGCAATTGCAATAGCGTGTTGCTCAACCTGCCGAAGCCAGACCACATCGTCTTCAGGCGGATGCGGCCGCGACCATATGGGAGATAAAAGTTGGACCTCAATCTCGCCGGCCGAACGGCGCTCATCACCGGGGGCTCGAAGGGCATCGGACTGGCCATCGCCCATGCGCTGGCCGCCGAAGGGTGCAACGTTCACTTGGCCGCCCGCACCGCCTCCGAGCTCGACAAGGCCGCCGAGGACATCCGCACGCGTCACAAGGTCAAGGTGTCGTGCCATCCCGCCGACCTGACTGACAGCGCGCAGGTGAAGACGGTCGCAGCCGCCTGCAGGCAGGTCGACATCCTGGTCAACAGCGCGGGCGGCATCCCGCGCGGAACACTCCTCGACATCGACGAGGAGCGGTGGCGGCGGGCCTGGGACCTCAAGGTGTTCGGTTGCATCAATCTCACGCGCGAGATCTACCGGCCCATGTGTGAGCGGGGCAGCGGCGTCATCATCAACATCGTCGGCCTGTCGGGGGACCGCCCGGACGCCAACTACATCGCCGGCAGCTCCGCGAACGCGGCCTTGATCATGTTCTCGCGCTCGCTTGGCGGCGACAGCATCCGCCACGGCGTGCGCGTGGTGGCGGTCAATCCGGGTCCGGTGGAAACCGAGAAACATATCCGCGATACCGAGCGGCTTGCGCAGGAAAAGTTCGGCGACAAATCGCGCTGGCGCGATGTCATGGCGGGGTTGCCGATGAAGCGCGCGGCGCTGCCCGATGAGGTCTCGAGCATGGTCGCTTTCCTCGCCTCCGACCGTGCGTCCTATATCAGCGGGAGCGCGGTCACGATCGACGGCGGGCTGCTCTCCGACTCCGCGATCGGGGTCAAGCGCGGCTGAGCGCGACGGATAGAGGTGGAATGGGCAAAATCATTCAGCTCGAGGCCGGCGATGGGCACGCGTTCGATGCCTATCGCGCTGATCCCGACGGCGAGGCGCGGGGCGGCCTCGTCGTCATGCAGGAGGCGTTTGGCGTGAACGAGCATATCCGCGCCGTCTGCGATGCCTATGCGGCGAGCGGCTACGTCACCACGGCGCCGGCGATCTACGACCGTCAGCAACGCGGCGCCACCTTCGACTACGACGAGGCGTCGTGGGGGCGTGCGCGCGAATTCCGCGCCCGCGTCGACTACGACCACATCATGCTCGACGTCGCGTCCGCCATCGCCGCTTTGCGCATGCATGGCCGGGTCGGCATCGTGGGCTTTTGCGTTGGCGGCTCGGCGGCCTGGCTGGCGGCGTGCCGGCTCGATGTCGATGCCGCGGCCTGCTACTACCCTTCCGATATCGGCAAGCAATATGCCGCAACGCCGCGCTGCCCGGTGATCATGCATTTCGCCGAGCGGGACCGGCTGGTTTCGGCCGCCGATCGCGACACCTTCCGCGCCGCGCACCCCGATGTGCCGACCCATGTTTACCCGGCCGAGCATGGCTTCAACAACTGGCATCGGCCGGTAACCTTCGACCGAGAGAGCGCCGACCTCGCGCGCGAACGCACGCTGGCGTGGTTCGCGGCCTACGTCGGCAACGGCCCTGCGAGGTAAGCGCGCATGCGCTTTCCCGCCCCGCTCTTTCCGGCAACGCTGGTCAGACGCTACAAGCGCTTTCTCGCCGACGTCGTGCTGGCCTCGGGCGAGACGGTGACGGTGCACTGTGCCAATCCGGGATCGATGATCGGACTCAACGTGCCGGGCGCGCGGGTGTGGCTGTCGAAGTCGGACAACCCAAATCGCAAGCTTGCCCACAGCTGGGAGCTGATCGAGGTCGATTTCGGCGGCGGCGCCGAGCTCGTGGGGATCAACACGGTCCATCCCAATGCGCTCGCCGCCGAGGCGATCGCCGCCGGCGCGATCGCAGAGCTTGCCGGCTATGGCACGATCCGCCGCGAGGTGAAATACGGGAAAAACTCACGGGTCGATTTTCTGCTCGAGCATCCGGCGCGGCCGCCATGCTATCTCGAGATCAAGAACGTGCACCTGATGCGCCAGCCGGGACTGGCGGAATTTCCCGACGCGGTGACCAAGCGCGGGGCGAAGCATCTCGACGAACTGAGCGCGATGGTCGCAGCAGGCGCGCGCGCGGTGATGCTGTTCCTGATCCAGATCGGGTCGGCGCAACGTTTCAAGCTCGCCCGCGACATCGATCCGGCCTATGGCAAGGCGTTCGACGCCGCGCGCGCCGCCGGGGTCGAGATCATCGCCTATCGCTGCGGCATCACCTGCGAAGGGATCGAGGTGATCGAGCCGGTCGCGATCGGAGAGTAAAAAAACCGACGCTCGCCCGCGTGTCTTGGGCGGCGTGTCCTGGGCGGGATGCAGCGCGAGCGGCATCGGGGGCGCTGCGGATTCGGGCAGATGGCCCCGGCCGGCTAGACGCTTGCGTCCCCGCCATCCTTGCTTACATTGCGGTGCAGCAGCGGCGTCCCTGAGCCGCCAGGAGGCGGCCCTGCCGCGATGCCTTGATGAGTTACGTCGACGCGGCACTGGCTCCGCAACGCAAGACCGGCCAGATCAAACTCCACGGCCCTGCCGCCTTCGAAGGCATGCGCAAGGCCGGCCGGCTGGTGGCGGAATGCCTCGACATGCTCGGCGACGAGGTCCGTCCCGGGGTACCGACCGAAAAGATCGACCGGCTGGTGTTCGATTTTGCGATGGCGCACAACGCGACGCCGGCGACGATGATGTATCGCGGCTACCGCAAGGCCACCTGTACGTCGGTCAATCATGTGGTCTGCCACGGCATTCCGGGGGAGAAGCCGCTCAAGGAAGGCGACATCGTCAATGTCGACGTCACCCTCATCCTCGACGGCTGGCATGGCAACTCCAGCCGGATGTTCGGGGTGGGCACCATTCCGCGGCGCGCCGAACGACTGATCGAGGTCACCTACGACGCGATGATGCGCGGCATCGCCGTGATCCGTCCCGGCGCCACCACCGGCGACATCGGCGCCGCCATCCAGGCTTATGTCGAGGCGCAGAACATGAGCGTGGTGCGCGACTTCTGCGGACACGGTCTCGGCCGGTTGTTCCATGACGAGCCCAACATCGTACATATCGGCCGGCAGGGCGAAGGCATCGTGCTGCGTCCCGGCATGTTCTTCACGGTCGAGCCGATGATCAATCTCGGCCGCCCGCACGTGAAGGTGCTTTCCGACGGCTGGACCGCGGTAACGCGCGACCGCTCGCTGTCTGCGCAGTTCGAACACACCGTCGCGGTGACCGATACCGGCGTCGAAATCTTCACGCTGTCGCCGAGGGGGCTCGACCGCCCGCCGCTGTCCGTCGGGCCGCGCGCATAAGGGGCGCGGCGCCCGCGTCTACAGGAACTTCTCCAGCACCACGAAATGCAGGTCGTCGCGCAACGGCACGCCGACCCGCTCGTCGCCATAAGGAAAAGGCTCGCTTTTGCCGGTGCGGCGATAGCCGCGCCTTTCGTACCATGCGATGAGACCGTGCCGGAGCGCGATGACGGTCATTTGTACGCACGCCGCACCCTGCTCGCGGACGTAGTCCTCCGCTTTGGACAGCAGCGTACGGCCCAGTCCTTCGGCCTGACGACGCGGGTCGACCGTCAGCATCCCCAGATGCCATGTCGCGGTGTCGCCGGCGGGCTCGAGCAAGACGCAGCCCGCGAGTTGCGCACCCTCGTGGTCGCGCATCAACAGCAGGGTGCTGTTTCCCGCCGCAAGAGCCTCTGCAAGCGTGGCCGGATCTGTCCTAGGTCCGGCAAGCAACCCGACCTCGTTGGTCCAGCCGGCACCCTCGCCCCGGTACGCGGAATTGACCAACGCGACGATATCGCCGATGTCGGCATCAGTGGCGGGCACCATGATCATGTCAGCACCGCTGGATAAGGGCAGCATCATGCGAGATTGCAGCCTTTCCTCAAAGGTAGCTCCACCACCATTCGGTACGGCGCTGCTTGAGCCCGGCAAACCAACGGCAGGGCAGGTAAAGGGCGACGACGACCAATAGCGATACCGCGTAGATCGCCGGCAGGCTCAGGCCATAATTCGCGGGCTTGTCGGCCGGCGTTCCTCCGAACAGCCATGATGCATCCCCCCACACCAGCCATGCCAGCACGACCGCGAGCGCGTGGATCAGGAAAAGATGCAGGACGTAATAGAAGAACGGTACCCGGCCATACGTGATGATGACATGCGCAAATCGCCCGCGCGCACCCTCGAATGCCGCGAGCAGCAGCAGGCCCGGGCCGAGCGTCATCGCCAGATAGAGGAGCGACGGCGGATATTTTTCGCAGTTGATGAAGGACAGCAGCGTGGCGAGCCAGCCGTCGTAGGCCGTCCAAGGCATGGGATCGCCATAGAGATTCGTGGCTCGCAGCACGATGAAGCCAACGCTTGTCAGCGCCCCGAGCCATACGAGTTGGCGCTGGCGCGTGGCGCCGTCGAGCCTGAACACCGGTCCAAGCGCATAGCCCGCCGCCATCACACCGATCCAGGGGACGAGCGGATAACTGAGATAGAGCTTGGCGGCAGGCCCAAGCTGCAACAGTCCTGGCCGGTGCAGCAGATTCCAGATCCAGCCGGCGGCGCCGAGATTTTCCGGACGGATGCCATCGAACAGGTTGTGCCCGCCGATCATGGCGAGCCCGATGGCGGCAATCGCCCACCGTGGCAGGTAGACCAAGCCGCTCAGCACCACCATCGAGACGCCGAGCGCCCAGATGACCTGGGCGAAGAACAAGTGCAGGTTGAGACTGAAGAACCAGCCCAGACGCACCACGGTGAACTCGATGACGATGAGCCAGAGACCACGCGTGAGCAAGAACCGGCTCACATCGGCGACCGTGCGCCCCGACGTCCCGTAGAGATACGCGGAGACGCCGGCGAGCAGGATGAACAGCGGGGCGCAATAGTGCGTCACCCAGCGCGTCAGGAACAGCGCCGGATCGGTGACGTCGCGGGCGTTCAGTCCGCCGACGCCGAAAAAGTCGCGCGTGTGGTCGAGAGCCATCAGAATCATGATCGCGCCGCGCAGCAGGTCGATCGAAACGATGCGCGGGCGGACCGCGACGACCAAACGTGGCACCGGCTGGTCCACGGCGGCGCGGCGCGGGATCGGTGAACCCTTCAAGAGCTCAAACGGCGGACCCATGAGCTGGCTTTCTAGAGGATGCGCAGACTTGTTTGCCGCGCTCGAACGGCTCGTGTTCCTCACGCCCCTGCCGCGGCATGATGGTACGCCTTGGGCGCGCGCTTCTCCAGAAAGGCGTGCAGCCGCCTCTTGGCAAGATCGGACATGGCGAGACTCTCCGCTTCAGGGGCTAAGAAAACCGTGGAGTCCGTTACCGCACCATGTCCAAATCAGATGAACGCGTTACTGCTGTAACAAGACCTGCGTGGACACATCCGCTGCCGATGATTGGCTATTCTCGAGTCACTGCAAACGTCAGTGACTGGACTCGGCGTGGTCGACGCCGCTGGGCGTGCCGCGCACACAGACCACCTTGACGGCTTCATGGGGGGCCGGATCGCGCCCGGCCGCGGTGTTGGCCAAATAGGCCTGTCCGTGCATCAGGCAGGTGACCGGGCTGGCGAATGTTTCGGGGACCTGGAGCACGTCCAGAGCGTTGTCGCGCGTACAGCCGCGGAGGTCCGGACTGGTGGCAAGCGAGCAAACCAAGATCAGGGCTGTCAGCATCAGCGGCTCCCATCATCGAGATGGGCGCAGCCTCCGCGTCTGAACCCATCAACTCGCATCGAGCGCACACGCCCGATCTCGACTGGGACCTAGTGCTCGAACTGGAAATAACTATGCATTAATTGCTGTCATTTGGCCGGCCGTGCTCAATCCTCGACCTATGGCGTTTGCAACCGCCACGGACACGAGCGCGGAACGACTCCGACCCGAAGATCGGTATGAGTCGGCCGGTTGCAAAATCGGCGGGAGCGGTCATCCTTGGCGCGACGCCCGCGATCCCGAACGCGGCACGAAGCAGCGATTGCGCCCCATGTCTGGCGACGGCAAGACCTCAACGCTTCCCGAACCCGAGGATGGAGCGCCGCACTATCATGGGCACCGCGAGCGACTGCGCCAGCGCTTCCGCGAGGCGGGCAGCGAGGCGGTGACCGACTACGAACTGCTCGAGCTCGTCCTGTTCCGCGCCCTGCCGCGGCGGGATTTGAAGCCGCTCGCCAAGCAGTTGCTCGCCACCTTTGGCTCCTTCGCCGAGGCCCTGTCAGCGCCGCGCGAACGGTTGGCCGAAATCAAGGGCCTGGGCGAAGGAGCCATCACCGATCTCAAGATTGTCCACGCCGCCGCCAACCGCCTCCTGCGCGGCCAGGTGAAGAAGCGTCCGGTGCTGTCGTCATGGTCGCACGTGCTCGACTATTGCCGCACCGCCATGGCGTTCGAGAACAAGGAGCAGTTCCGCGTGCTGTTCCTCGACAAGCGTAACGCGCTGATCGCCGACGAGGTGCAGCAGACCGGAACCGTCGACCACACGCCGGTCTATCCGCGCGAGGTGGTCAAACGGGCACTCGAGCTCTCCGCCACCGCCATCGTGCTGGTGCACAACCATCCCTCGGGCGATCCGACCCCCTCGCGCGCCGACATCCAGATGACGCAAGCGATTGTGGAGGTCGCGCGCGCCCTCGGTATCGCGGTGCACGACCATCTCATTGTCGGCAAGGACGGGCATGCGAGCCTCAAGGCGCTGAAGCATATTTGACCCGCGCCACGTTCGGATCGGTTCGGCTCGGCGGCGTCCCGCGCGAGCGCTCGAGAATTGGAAAGCGCAACCCACCGAGCTATCCTGCGCCATCACCCGCCGGACTTGTCTTGCACGCGACTTTGCGCGCGCACGAATACAGTTTGCGCCCTTTCAGATTTCGAACCGCGAGCCACAGCGATGTCAGTACCCTCTGCCGCCCCGCAAATCTCATTCGAGCAGTTCATCGCGGTCGACATCCGCGTCGGCACCATCATCAAGGCCGAGCCGTTTCCGGAAGCGCGCAAGCCCGCGCTCAAACTATTCATCGATTTCGGCCCCGTGATCGGGGTGAAGAAATCGTCGGCTCAGTTGACGAAGTATTATGCTCCCGAAACGCTGGTCGGCCGTCAGGTCGCCGCCGTCGTCAACTTTCCGCCACGGCAGATCGGCCCGTTGATGTCGGAAGTCCTCACGCTGGGTTTTCCCGATGCGGAGGGCGCAGTCGTGCTGATCGGACCCGAGCGGCAAGTCCCGGATGGCGGTCGAATGTTCTGAGTCGCCCAGGAAGGCAAGGTCTGTTGCTCCCGCCGCGGATTGCGCGCCTCGGCCACCGCCATCAGCCCGCTGCCGCTATGACAAAATAGTTGATACTGTCAGCGCAGATTGAGATGCGTGCCTTCATCAGGCAGGAAAACGAGTTGGCTCAATCCCGCATCAGACGGGGCAAGCCGGCCGGTCGTGGGAGGTCAAAAATGAAACGCCGTGCTTTGACGTCGGCCCTCATCGCCAGTGTGCTGCTGCCCACTGCGTTATGGCCTTCAGCGGCTTGGACACAGAACTACCCTGTGAAACCCATCAAGCTGATCGTGCCGTTTCCGGCCGGCGGTCCCGCCGATCTGTTCGCACGCTCGTTGGGCAACGGGCTTGGCGCCGATCTCGGCCAGCAGATCATCATCGAGAACCGCGCAGGCACCGGCGGTCTGGCGGGGGTCGACGCGCTCGCGAAGAGTGCGCCCGACGGCTACACGATCGGCATCAACGGGGCGGCGGCACTGTCCGCCATTCCGTTCATGGTGAGCAAGATGCCTTTCGATTGGCAGAAGGATCTTGCGCTGCTCACGCTGGTCGCCCGCGTGCCGGAGGTCGTGGTCATCCACCCCTCGCTCGCCGTGAACACGCTGCAAGATCTCGTGGCCTACGCGCGCGCCAACCCGCGCAAGATCAATTACGGCTCGGCGGGGACCGGAAGCATCACCCATCTGGCGGTCGAACTCTTGAAGACCGAGGCCAAGATCGACCTCGTGCACGTTCCCTATCGCGGCGCGGCCCCGGCGGTGAACGACCTGCTCGGCGGCCACGTCCAGATGGTGGTACTCGATACGCCGGTTCTGCTGCCACACATACGATCCGGCGCGGTGAAAGCCCTGGCGGTGACATCGGCGACGCGCAGCGCCGCCCTCCCCGACGTGCCGACAACCGGCGAGGCTGGTTTCAAGACCGTGCTGTCCGACAACTGGTACGGCCTGTCGGCGCCGGCCGGCGTGCCGCCCGACGTCCTCGAAAAGTTGCACAAAGCCGCGGTCGCCACGCTGCGATCGCCCGAGCTGAAAAAGCAGTTCGACAGCCAGGACGCCGTGCCGTCACCGATGACGCCGGGCGAATTCGCGTCATTCGTGAAAACCGAGCAGGCCAAATGGGGACCGGTCGTGGTTGCGACCGGCGCCAAGCTGGAGTGAAGTGCCCCACCCTCCTTCGGGATGTCGCCATCGCATGAACTTTTCGACCCGCATCACCGATCTGCTCGGCATCCGCTACCCCATCCTGCAGGCAGGCATGAGCTGGGCGTCGTCCCACGCGGAGCTCGCGCTCGCCGTCTCGCAGGCCGGCGCGCTCGGTGTGATCGCCGCCGGCCCGATGTATCCTGATGCGCTGCGGGACGCGATCCGCGCCGTGAAGGCGCAGACCGACAGGCCGTTTGCGGTCAACGTGCCCCTCTACAATCCACGCGCCGCGACCTTCCTCGATATCGTGATCGAGGAGCGCGTGCCGATCATCGTGGCGTCGCAGGGCGGCCCGAGGCAGCACATCGCGCGGTTCAAGCAGCATGGCGTGACCTGGCTGCACGTGACCGCCTCCCCCGAACATGCCAGCAAGGCGGAAGCCGCCGGAGTCGATGCGGTCATCGCGGTCGGCACGGAAGCCGGCGGCCATCCGCCGCCGGACGAAGTCGGCAGCCTCGTGGTGGTACGCGCGGTAGTCAGGGCGGTGAGCATTCCGGTCATCGGGGGCGGTGGCGTCGCCGACGGCGCCGGCATCGCCGCAATGTTCTGCCTGGGCGCCGACGGCGTGCAGCTCGGCACGCGCTTCCTGATGACGCCGGAATCAAACCTGCACAACGCCTACAAGACGCGGGCGCTCGCGGCCGGCATCGCCGATACCACGCTGATCGGCCGCGGCAAGTTGCCGATCCGCGTGCTCAAGAACGATTTCACCCGTGAGTTCGAGGCCGCTGAACGGTCCGGGGCGTCGGCAGAGGAGCTGGCGACATTGAGCGGAGGCCGAACCCTGAAAATGGCGGCACTCGATGGCGACATCGACCAGGGCAAGGTGGAAGTCGGTCAAAGCGTCGGCCTGATCGATGAACTCCTGCCCGCGGCCGAGCTCGTGCGGCAGTTGATCGCCGAGTTCGAGGCGGCGATCGAACGCCTGTCCCGGTTTCGTGATTGAGAATGAAAGCCGCACCACACACATTCGAGTTCAGGGTAGAAAAATGTCCGAGTTGCTGACCGAAGACCGAGGAGGCGTGCGCGTCCTCACCATGAACCGGCCCGACAAGCGCAACGCGCTCAATCACGCGCTCACGCAAGCCCTGCTCACCGCACTGCACGCCGCGGAAGCCGACGAAGGTGTGCGCAGCATCGTGCTCACCGGCGCCGGACCCGCCTTCTGCGCCGGCGCCGATCTGACCGAGTTCAAGGATTTGACCCCCGACAAGGCGCACCTGGTGGAGAGCCGAGCCGAGCTGACGATGAAACTGCATGGCGTCTTTTCGCGCCTGTCCAAACCGGTCGTCACCGCCATCAACGGCGCAGCCATGGGTGGGGGCGCCGGCCTCGCGCTCGCCGGCGACGTCGCACTGATGGCCTCGACCGCGAAGCTCGGCTATCCCGAGGTGAAGCACGGCATCGTGGCCGCGATCGTGATGGCCAATCTGGTGCGCAATGTCGGGCGCAAGGCCGCCTTCGAGCTGGTGGCGGCGGGCGAGCCGGTCGATGCCGAGCGCGCCTGCACGCTCGGGCTGGTCAATCGCGTGACCGCGCCCGAGCAACTGATGGCGGACGCCGGCGCGCTCGCCGAGAAGCTCGCCGCGGTCCATCGTCCCGCCATGGCCGCGACCAAGCAGTTGTTCTACCGCGTGCTCGACCTGCCGTTCGAGCAGGCCCTGGAGGAAGGCCGCGACATCAACCAGCGCATGCGCGCGTTCCGGAAACCTTGAGGCCAGGCTATGAAACCGCTTCAACACGTCACCATTCTCGACCTGTCGCGCGTGCTCGCCTGCCCGTTCGCGAGCATGATCCTGGCCGAGCTCGGCGCGCGCGTGATCAAGATCGAGGAGCCCAACCGCGGCGACGAGACGCGCAGTTTCGAGCCGTTCATCGAGCGGGGCGGCGCCAGCGAGAGCGCGTATTACTTCGCCTGCAATCGCGGCAAGCAGTCGGTCACGGTCAATCTGCGCGCGCCCGAAGGGCAGGCCATCATCCGCGATCTCGCGCGCGAAGCCGACGTGTTCCTGGAGAACTTCCCGGTCGGCACCCTCAAGCGCTACGGGCTCGATTACGGCGCCATTCGTGCCATCAACGCTCGCGTCGTCTACGTCTCCTGCACCGGCTTCGGGCAGAGCGGACCGTTTGCCCATCGCAAGGGATACGACACCATCTTTCAGGCCATGGGCGGCATCATGAGCCTCACCGGCGAACGCGGCGGTCCGCCGGTCAAGCCCGGGCTGCCGGTCGCCGATCTGACATCGGGACTGTGGGTGGCGATCGCGATCCTCGCCGGCCTGCAGGGACGCGCCGCCGGCGGAACCGGCTGCCATATCGATTTTTCTATGCTCGACGGGCAGATCGCGTTGCTCACGCTGGCCGCGGCGCGCTTTTTCGCGCTCGGCGAGGTCCCGCCGCGGCTTGGTACCGAGCATCCCGGCCGCGTCCCCTCGGCAAGCTTCCTCTGTGCCGATGGCGGCTATCTGCACATTACCGCGAGTGACCAGCACTGGCTTCCCCTCTGCCGCACCCTCGGGCTGGAAGTATGGGGGAGCGACACTGAGCTGCTGAGCAACAGCGGCCGGCTGCGGCGACGCAACGACGTCATGGCGCGGCTGACTGCCGCCATCGCCGGGCGCGCCCGCGACGAACTCGGCGGCGCGCTCGATGCAGCGGGCGTGCCGCAGGGTCCGATCCGCGCAGTCGATGAAATACTCACGGGCCAGCACACCGCCGCGCGCCAGCTGGTGGAGAGATTCACCCACCCGCAGATCGGGGAATTCCCCGCATTGCGCGTGCCCATGAAATTCGACGGATGGGACGATCCGACCGTACAGCGCCCGCCGCTCCTCGGCGAGCACACCGAAATCGTGCTCGCCGAGCGCCTCGGGCTGTCGCGCGAGCGCATCGCAGAACTCAAAGAGGCAAAGGCGATATGACCCTCACTACCGTGCAATACGGCCTCGTCGATGGGGTCGCCACCATTACCCTCAACCGCCCGGAGAGCCGCAACGCGCTCAACCGCGCCATGTGCGAGGATATCGTCGCGGCGACCTCAGCCGCGGCCGCAGACGGCGATGTTCGTTTGGTTCTGATACGCGGCACTGGGCCGGTGTTCTGCGCCGGCGCGGACCTCAAGGAGCGCAAGGACATGACCGTCGATGACGTGCGCAACCGGCGGCTCCGGGGATACGCCGCCTACAATGCGATCGAGGCGCTGCCGATGCCGACCATCGCCGTGGTGCACGGGGCCGCGATCGGGTCGGGAAGCGAAATCGCCGCGGCCTGCGACTTCATCATCGCGACGCCGGAAGCGACGTTTTCCACGCCGGAGGCGCTGTGGGGAACGGTGGGCGCAACGCAGCGGCTCGCGCGCGTGCTCGGCAAGCGGCTGGCCAAAGACCTGATGTTCACCGGCCGCAAGCTGACCGCCGACGAGGCCAGGACCGCTGGACTGGTGACCCGTATCGTCGAGGCCGGCAATCTCGACGCGGCGCTTGCGGACATCGCCGCCACCATCGGCAAGGCCTCGGCAACAGGGCTGCGCCAGGCCAAGCGCTGCATCGATCAGGGCAGCGAACTCGATCCGCGCGGGGCGCTCGCCGTGGAACTGCTCGCGATCGAGGAAAATCTCGCGCAGGACGCGCAAGGGGATACGTGGCGCACCCGCATGGCCGGCTTCAAAGGCGCGACATCGCAAGGCTCGACATGAACTGGACGCCGACGCCGCTCTACGCATTCGTGGCCGAGCGCGCCGATGCGCGAGGCGATGCGCCGGCGCTGGCGACCACGACGGCGCGCCTGAACTACCGCGACCAGCACGCGGCCGTGCGCCGCGCCGCCAAGGCCATGTACGCACTCGGGGTGCGGCGCGGCGATTTCATCGGCATTCTGATGGGCAACAGCGAGACCTGGGTGACGCTGTTTTATGCTGCGGCAACGATCGGGGCCGTGACCGTGCCGATCAACACCCGCTTCAAGTCGGCGGAACTCGCCTTCTGCCTCGCGCAGGCCGACGTGAAGGTGCTGTTCACCGCCGACCGCTTCTTGAACATCGATTTCCTGTCGTTCCTTCGCGCCGCCGAGCCGGCCATCGACCACGCGCTTCCCGGCGACGCACTGCCGCTGTTGCATGGCGTGGTCGTGGTCGGAAGCGAGATACCGCGGGCGGGGCTCCGCTTCGATGCCTTCCTCGCGCGCGGCGAAGATATCACGGATGACGTGCTCGATAGGCTCGCCGCGCAAGTACAGCCAAGCGACCTCCTGCTGATCCAATTCACCTCGGGCACGACCGCCTATCCCAAGGCGGTCATGCTCACCCACGACAACATGCTACGGAACGCCTGGGCGGTGGGCCAGCGAATGGGGATCCGGCCGGACGACCGCTACTTCAACTGCCGGCCGTTCTTCCACGTCGCCGGCACGACGCTCTCGCTGCTGGTCGCGCTGGTCGCCGGCGCTTGCCTCGTCACGCTGCCGACATTCGAGGCCGAAGCGGCGCTTCGCATGATGGCGCAGGAACGCTGCACGCTGACCTCCGGAAACGACACCCTGTTCCAGCTCATGATGGGTCACCCGAGCTTCGACCCGGCGCTGCTGTGTCTGCGCGGCGGCTGGGCAGCGGCGGGTCCGGAGACGATCCGCAACATCATCGAGAAAATGGGCGCGCGCGAGATCTGCGTTGCCTATGGATTGTCCGAAGCCTCGCCCAATGTCGTGCTCAACGATCATCGCGATCCGCCCGACCTGCGCATCGCCGGGCTGGCGAAGCCGCATGACGGGATCGAGGTGCGCATCACGCAGCGCGATACCGGTGCGGCGCTGGCGGCCGGCGAAACGGGAGAGATCGAGGTGCGCGGCTGGAACGTTATGCGCGGCTACTACAAGAACCCGGAGGAAACGACCAAGGCGCTCACGCCTGGGGGCTGGTTGCGCACCGGCGACATCGGTGTCCTCACCACCGACGGCCGGCTGCGCATGGTCGGGCGGGTCAAGGATACTTTCCGAGTGGGTGGCGAGAACGTGGCCCCGGCCGAGGTCGAGGAAGTGCTGCTCGCGCATCCCGCCGTGGCGACCGCGCAGGTCGTCGGCGTTCCCGACCCCCGGCTCGGCGAGGTAGGTGCCGCGTTCGTCACGCTCAAGGCCAATATGCCGGTGACCGAGAGCGAGCTGACCGCATTCGTGCGCCAGCGCTGCGCCAATTTCCGGGTGCCGCGCTATGTCGCGATCGTTGCGAGCTTCGACGCCATCGGCATGACCGCGAGCGGCAAGGTGCAGAAGAACGCGCTGCGCCAGCATGCGATCCGGGAATTCAAGCTCGACGCAGCTCGCGCCGACGTGGGAACGGCACGATGAGCGACGTCGTCCTGTGTGAATGCTTCGCCCGCGACGGTCTCCAGCACGAATCCGCGTTCGTGCCGACACAGACCAAGCGTGCGCTGATCGAGCGCTTCGCCAAGCTCGGCTTTGCGCGGGTCGAGGCCACGTCCTATTCAAATCCCAAGGTGGTGCCGCAATTCGCCGATGCCAGCGAGTTGCTCGCTTCGCTCGAGCGGCGCGAGGGCGTCCACTACAAGGCGACCTGCGCCAACGTCCGCGCGGTGGAGCGCGCGCTCGCCGATCTCGACGCCGGACGAGGGGTGACCGAGATCAGCCTGCTGGTGTCGGCGAGCGAAGCGCACTCCATGAAGAACCTCAAGCAATCGCGTCCGGACCAGTGGGAGAACGTGCGCAGGATGGCAGCGGCGGCGCAGGGTCGTTTTCGCCTGATAGGCACAATCTCGGTCGCGTTCGGCTGCCCGTTCGAAGGTCCTGTCGACGCCAACGTGGTGGTGGCCGACGCCATTCGGTTCGGCGAGATCGGGGTCGACCACGTCGCGCTCGGTGACACCACCGGCATGGCCACACCTGCGGCCATGAAAGATCTGGTCGGCCGGCTGCGGCGCGAAGCGCCGGCCCTCACCCTGATCGCACATCTCCACGACACGCGCGGGACCGGCCTGGTCAATGCGCTGGCGGCCTATGAAGCGGGCGTGCGTCACTTCGATTGCTCGTTCGGCGGCGTCGGTGGCCATCCGGCGCAGGTGCAATACGGCGGCGGCTACACCGGCAACGTCTGCTCCGAGGATCTGGTCAATCTGTTCGAGTCGCTCGGCATTCGCACCGGCATCGATCTCGCCGCGTTGCTCGAAACCTCACGTTTCTGCGAGCAGACGCTCGGCCGCGAGTTGCACGGACGGGTCACGCGCAGCGGACTTAATCCACTGCTGCAGCAAGCGAGCTAGGACGCAGAGCCGAAGATTGGACGCTTCCACTCGGGCCAGCGTCGTACCAAACGAAAATCCTTTCAGATAGAATGCGATTCACTCCAAATGTCTCATGGATCGCATGATTTTATCCGAAGGGTCTCCAGCCCTTCGGGCTCATGCTCCAGGCAAGCCACTATCCACGGATCGCAAGATGGATGAGCCTTCGAATCCGCTGCTCACCGACCTCTATCAGCTCAATATGATGCAGGCCTACTCGGATCATGGCGATACCGGGATTGCGGTATTCGAGTTCTTCATGCGCAAGCTGCCGGCTCGCCGCGGATTCCTGATGGCGGCCGGGCTGGAGCAGGCGCTCGACTTTCTGGAGAACCTGCGCTTCTCGCCGGCGGACATCGAGTGGCTGGCGCAGACCGGACGCTTCGGCAAGGCATTGCTCGACGAGCTTGCGCGGCTTCGCTTTACCGGCGACGTACACGCCATGCCGGAGGGAACGGTTTTCTTCGCCGACGAGCCAATCCTGCGCGTGACCGCGCCGCTTCCCCAGGCGCAACTGGCGGAGACTCGCCTGATCAACATTCTGCATTTTCAATCGCTGATCGCCTCCAAAGCGGCGCGCATGCTGCTGGCGGCGCCGGGCAAGGCGCTGGTCGATTTCGGGTTGCGCCGCGCGCACGGCGGCGAAGCCGGCCTCTGGGCTGCACGAGCGAGCTACATCGCCGGGTTTGCGGGGACCGCCACTGTGCTTGCCGGCCAGCGCTACGGCATCCCGATCTTCGGCACCATGGCGCACTCGTTCATCCAGGCCTATGACGACGAGGCCCTCGCATTCGAGAATTTCGCACGCTCGCGGCCTAACGACCTGACGCTCCTCATCGACACCTACGATACGCTGGCCGCCGCCCGCAAGGTGGTCGCGCTGGCGCCGCGGCTGAAGGCGGACGGCATCACCATTCGCGCCGTGCGCATCGACAGCGGCGATCTGATCGCATCCTCCAAGGGTGTGCGCCGCATTTTCGATGACGCGGGACTGACTGCCGTCAACATTTTTGCGAGCGGTGGGCTCGATGAGGACAGCATCGCCGAACTGCTCCGGGCCGGTGCGCCGATCAACGGCTTCGGAGTCGGCGCGAGCCTCACGGCGTCGTCCGACGTGCCGGTGCTCGACTGCGCCTACAAGCTCCAGGAATATGCCGGACTGGCGCGACGCAAACAGTCCGTCGGCAAGGTGACGTGGCCGGGACGCAAGCAGGTCTGGCGTCGCTACGGGGCGGATGGTCGCATGGCGGGCGATCTCATCTCGCTCGAGAGCGACAAGGAGGCCGGCGAACCGCTGATCCAATTGGTCATGCAGGACGGCCGCCGGATCGCCCCATCGCCGTCGCTCGGCGACATCCGGGCGCGCGCGGCGCGCGATCTCGAACGGCTGCCGGAGCCGCTGCGCCGGCTGGAGCCGGGCGCGTCCTACCCGGTCGAGGTGGCGCAATCGCTGGTGCGGCTCGGCACCGAGGTCGACGGCCGTCTGGCCCGTCAGGACAAGGCGCCGTCATGAGCGGGCATCTCGCCATCGGCGATCGCGATGCGTTGCTGGTGGTCGATGTCCAGAACGACTTCTGTCCCGGCGGGGCGCTGGCGGTTCCGCGTGGCAACGAGGTGGTGCCGCTGATCAATCGTCTGGCCGAATGCTTCGCACATGTGGTGCTCACGCAGGACTGGCATCCGGCGGGGCACCAATCCTTCGCGTCCTCGCATCCCGGGCGTAAGCCATACGAGACAATCGACGTCGCCTATGGGCGGCAGATCCTGTGGCCGGACCACTGCGTGCAGGGAACGCCGGGCGCCGAATTGTGCCCGGAGTTGCAAATTCCCCATGCGGAACTTGTGCTGCGCAAGGGCTTTCACCGCGAGATCGATTCCTACTCGGCATTCTACGAGAACGACCGCAGAACGCGGACCGGCCTCGCCGGATACCTTCGACAGCGCGGCTTGCGGCGGATCTTCCTCGCCGGGCTCGCCTTCGACTTCTGCGTCCGCTACTCGGCCGAGGACGCGCATCGGGAAGGCCTCGACGTCGTGGTGATCGAGGATGCGTGTCGCAGCATCGACGTGGACGGCTCGATGGCGGCAACGCGCCAGGCTCTGGCGACGCTGGGCATCCGCTGCATATCGCGCGCCGCCGTCGCCTGACCGTCTGCAACTCGTTACCTCTCCCCGGCGCTGACGCGACACGGTCTCGGGACGCTCCCCCTTCCCTGGCGCATAGGGGAGAGCGATACTTCTTCCTGAAAACAATACGACATGGGGAGGACGAAATGACCACACGCAGGGACTTCATCGGCGGCATGACCGGCGCCATGGCTGGTGTAGCCTTCGTCGGCTGCGAACTGATGCATACGACGCATGCACACGCGCAGCCGGCACCTCGACGCCGCGAGGTGGTGGTGAACGGCCGCCGCGTGAAAACCGTGGATGTGCACGCGCATTGCGCCTTCCCGGACGCCATGGCCTTGATGGGCCTCAAGGTGAATCCCGAAACCCTGGTCATGGGCACCGAGCGCATCAAGGCCATGGACGAGCAGGGCATCGACGTCGAGGCGCTGAGCATCAACGCCTATTGGTACAAGGCCGACCGCGACCTCGCGCGTCAGCTCATCAAGCTGCAGAACGAGAAGCTGGCCGCGCTGTGCGCGGCGCAGCCTGACCGCTTCGTCGCCTTTGCCTCGGTCGCGCTGCAATACCCTGACCTCGCCGCCGAGCAACTCGATGACGCGGTGAAGAAGCTCGGGCTGCGCGGCGCGGCGATCGGCGGCAGCGTGAACGGCGAGGAACTGGCCGATCCCAAGTTTCACCCGTTCTGGGCCAAGGCGGAGGAGCTGGGCTGCCTGGTTTTCATCCACCCGCAGGCCAACCCTGATTTCGAGAAGCGGCTGAAAGGGAATGGCGGACTGATCAATGTCATCGGCAATCCGCTCGAAACCACGATCGCGCTGTCGCACATGATCTACGAAGGAACCCTGGACCGGTATCCCGGCCTCAAAATCTGCGCGGCCCACGGCGGCGGCTACCTGCCCTCCTACGCCGCACGGTCCGATGCCGGCTGCACCACGTTTCCGGATCGCTGCTCCGCCGTGCAGATCAAGAAGAAGCCGACCGAATATCTGCGGCAGCTCTATTTCAATTCGATCATCTTCACGTCGGAGGCCTTGCGGCACCTGGTGGCGGAGGTCGGCGCCAGCCAGATCGTCATGGGGACGGACTATCCGTTTCCCTGGACCAACACTTCGGTCGATCACATCCTCAACACCCCAGGCCTCAGCGATGCCGACCGCGCGGCGATGCTTGGGGACACCGCTGCGAAGCTGCTGGGGATCAAGTCCTAAACCGCGAGGCCTGCCATGCGACCGTCACGCCGTCGTTTGCTGTCGCTGGCGGGCGTCGCGCCGCTCCTGCCGGCATTGGCGCGGATGGCAGCAGCGCAAGCCTATCCGGCCCAACCTGTGCGCCTCCTCGTCGGCTTTCCCGCCGGCGGCCCGAACGACATTCTCGGGCGGCTGATCGCACAGTGGCTGTCGGGCCGGCTCGGCCAGCCGTTCGTGGTCGAGAACCGTCCGGGCGGCTCCGGCAATATCGCCACCGAGACGGTCGTGCGGGCGCCGGCCGACGGTTACACGCTTCTACTCGTCGGTCCGGCCAACGCGATCGGCGCCTCGCTCTATCCCAATCTCGGCTTCAACTTCCTGCGCGACATCGCGCCGGTCGCGGGCATCACCCGCGAACCCCTGGTCATGGTGGTCCACCCGTCGGTGCCGGTGACGAGCGTCGCGCAGTTCATCGTCCACGCGAAGGCGAATGCGGGCACGATCAAGATGGCGTCGACCGGCAACGGCAGTTCGCCGCATGTTGCGGGCGAGTTGTTCAAGATGATGACCGGCCTCAACCTGCCGGTCGTTCATTACGCCGGCGGCGGCCCCGCGCTCAAGGCCATGATCGACGCGCAGGCGCAGGTCATGTTCGAACCCATGTCCGCGGCGATCGAGCCGATCAGAAGCGGCAAATTGCGACCGCTGGCCGTGACCACGACCACGCGCGCCGCAGCGCTGCCCGACGTTCCCGCCATCGCCGACGCCGTGCCGGGCTACGAGGCGAGCGCGGTGACCGGTATCGGCGTTCCCAGCAGAACGCCGGCGGACATCATCGCAACACTCAACACGGCGATCAATGCGGCCTTCGCCGATCCCGTGATGAGGGCGCGCCTGGCCGACACCGGCGGCGCCATGCTCGCGGGCTCGCCTGCGGAGTTCGGCCGGCTTCTCGCAGAGGAAACGGAGAAGTGGGCCAAGGTGGTCAGGTATTCCGGCGCCAAGCCGGACTAGGATGGTTCAAGAACGCGCGATCGGATCGCGCGTTGAGCTCCGGCGAAGTGAAACGCGTTGCGTCCGCACATCACCGGCCTGCGACGCGCGGCGGCGGCGACACCTGGACGTCCGAGGGCGCCGACTGCCAGAGTTTTCCGCTTGCTCCCCTTCGATAGCCGTATTCGAACAATCGCTGCATGTAGCCGGGGTCGAAGCCGATCGACGTGGATTTGGGATAGTCGGCATCGATCGAGGCCAGGTTGAACTCCCAGTTCCGGCGCTTGGCAAACTGATAGGAAGCAAGCAGCGCATTGCGTGTGTTGGCGCGGACGGAGGTTTCAAACGACCGCGTCACGATCAGCACCGTCGAGGGCGTCACAACCTCGAAGTCCGGCGCAAGCTTGCCGTTCATCACGATGTAGATTTTCGGCCGCGCGTCGTGCGCGAACAACGCCGCACCGGACAGCAGCGCCGCCTCGGGCACGATCAGCACGTTCGTCGTGACGCCCCCGTCGACATGCATTTCCGCAAAACGTCGTCCTTGCGATTCGACATCGATCAGGACGGGCGGGAACACGCCCGGGACGCTCGCCGAGGCAGCAAGAATACTACGGAAAAGATTGAGCGCCCCTGGCTCGCCGCTCGAGGCGATCTTGCCCATGTCCCAGATCGCGGTGCGCTGCGCGTCGAGATTTGTCGTCACAACATAGAGGCGGCGGCCCGTCCGATACTCGCGGGCGATCGCGTAAAGCAATTCCGCGTCGACATGTCTCGCGATCAGGTCCCGGAGGGGAGCGGGCTTGAAGAGTGCCGGGCCGAACAGTCCCGCCAATCCGTCCGATTGCAGCAAGTTTGCCATCTCGCCGCTGGCGAAGACGCTCTTCAGCATCTCGTCGTAGGCCGGCCCCAGGAATGCGAACGGGGCAATCAGCGCGCCGGCGCTGGCTCCCGTCACGATCGTGAATTGCGGCCGCGTGCCGCGCGCGGACCATCCCACCAGTAGGCCGGCGCCGAACGCGCCGTCGGCGCCGCCGCCGGAAAGCGCCAGGGCGGTCGGCTGCTTCAGCGCGCACGCCAGATACGACCGGCTGCTCGGTCGCGATCCGGGGGTCGTCGGCCCACACCCGGGCGTCTGGAATCCCGGGAATGACCGCCGCGGACTGATCCTGTGGGGTGTAAGGCGTGCGCGCGACAGTTGCGCAGGCTGCGAGGGCCACGGCGCAAGTGGCAACCGCGAACGGACGGATCACGCGTCTCATTATACCCCCGACATTGGCCCAAAATCGTGCGGCCGATGTCGATCCCCTCGTTCTCGCGTGAAAACCCAGCCCTTCGCCGACACTAGGCACCTTGGCTTGGTTTTGACTTAAGCCAGCGGCCTAGGGCTTAGCGATGGTAACTAGGGGGTAAAAAGGGCAATGGAGTGGTGGCGATCGGACAAACTCGGGCCAGACGCAGCCTCGGGTCCCTGGTTACAATTGTGCGGGCTGGACGGGGCCGCCGTCGGCGCCTTCACGACGCAGCTTTCCCGCCGACCGCGTCCGCGACGGCGCGCACCAGTGCGACCGGATCGGTGAATGCCGCGATGCCGGCCGCGCCGAGCTTCGCCACTGCCGCTTCCGCGCTCATCTTGCGCGCGGCGGCATGCCCGGCGGCGATGCCGACGAACAGCGGCTTCGGCAACGGCTCGGCCGCGACCCAGGCCAGCAGCGCGTCCATCCGGTCGGCGAGCGAGCGCGAGGCCAGCACGGTCTGGAACACGATCGCCCGCACCTTCGGGCGCTGCGCGATCATGCGCGCGATGCGCAGCCGCTCGGCCATGGTTTCGTCGGGTGCGCCGCGGAGATTATCCATAAAGCATGCGGCGGTGAGCCCGTGGTCGGCCAGCAGGTCCATCATCATCATGCCGAGACCGGCGCCGGCGGTCACCAAGGCGACATCGCCGTCGATCTCGACAAGTTGAAAGCCGAGCTCGCGCGCGGATCGTTCGAGCGGGGTCATCGCGCGCTCCGCCAGGGCTTGGCTCACCGGAAACTCTTCCGGATCGTGGCGGAATGCCGCGCTGTCGTCGCGAACGATCTTGGCATCGCAGGCGACGAACCGTCCGTCCGGCGTGAGCACGAGCGGATTGATCTCGAGCAGTTCCAGATCCTCGCGCCGCGCGATCTCCGGCAGGCGCGCGGCATAGCGGGCGAGCCGCGCGGCGACGTCGGGCGTGAACAGCTCGGCCAGCGCGGGATAGAGCGCGTCTGCGGTCACGACGTCCGCATCATCGAGCGCGATCCTCGCCAGCGCGTCGGTGCGCTCGACATCCTCGCCGCCCTCCGCCGCCACCAGGAGCTCGAGCCCCTGACGCGTGCCGTCGATACGCACCGCCAGGTAGATTTCGCGCGCAATCGTCACCGCCTCCTCGAGCAAGAGCGGCGCGGCCGGATCGCCCAACGCGGCCGTGATGCGCTGGCGCGCCGACGCGAACTCTGCGACATCCGCGAGCCGGCGCACCAGCCCGCGTTTGCCGCGGCCGCCTTCCAGCACCTGCGCCTTGAGCACGTGTCCAGGCCATTGCGCGGCTTCGGCGGGCATGGCGGCGTCCGCGCCCAGCAGAACGCCACGCGGGACAGCGAGCCCGTGTCGGCGCAACAAGGCTTTCCCGTCGATCTCGGCCAAGCGCATAATGCAACATCCCACCGCGCCGCGCCGGCGCTTTCTCCTCGGACATTAGCATGCCCCACCCCGACTTCGAGCGCCTGCCGTTTCTCGACGCCGAGCCGTGGCGGGTGGCCGTGATCAATCCGACCGGCCGCTACGCCCGCAACCAGGTCGCGGGGCTGATCGCTGCTGGCACGCCGCTTGTCGGCGGCGTGGCGCTTGGGCGTGCCGGCGAAGACATGGACGGACTGCGGCTGTATGACCGTGTCGCCGATCTGCCCGAACGGCCGAACGTTGCGGTGCTTTACACCCCGGCCGAAGGCGTGCGCGACGCCATCGCGGCCTGCGCTGCCGTACGCATCCGCACCATTGTTGCGGTCGCCGAATATGTGCCGGTGCACGACGCGCTCGCCGCGGCCGCGGCCGCGCGCGCGGCCGGCTGCTGGCTGATCGGCCCCAATACGCTCGGAATGTTCGTGCCGGGGCGCGGGCTGCTCGGCTCGATCGCGCCGAGCTTCTGCACGCAGGGGCGGCTCGCTGTGATCACGCGCAGCGGCACGCTCACGCTCGCCATGGCGCGGCAACTGACCCTGGCCGGCATCGGCCAGAGCATGGTCGCACACATCGGCGGCGACACCGTGGTGGGGCGCAACCCGCACGAATATCTCGGCGCGCTGGCGCACGACCCGGCCACGGACGCGGTGCTCTATTGCGGCGAGATCGGTGGCGACAAGGAATATGCCTTTGCCGAGACCATGCGCGGCTTTCCCAAACCGGTGGTGGCCATGGTGGTTGGGCGCCATGCACCGGCCGAGAAGCGCATGGGCCATGCCGGCGCGCTCGTCGGCAGCGCGCGCGAGGGTGCGAGTGCCAAGCTTGCCGCGCTCGCCGCGGCGGGATGCCGGGTGGCCGCCGGGCCGGAGCAGGCGGTCGCGATGCTGACCGAGCTTGGATTCGCCGGCAGGTAACGACCGATGCCCGGCGTCGCGTACAATGACCGCCGCGACGCTACCTGCTCCCGATCACGGCTACGCCTTGAATCTCGATCTTGGCGTCGGGATTGGCCAGGCCGGTGATGGTGATGAGAGCGCTGCCGGGGAAATTGTCGCCGAATATCTCCCGGCGGATCTGGGTCAGCCGGTCGCCGTAGCGCACGTCGGTGATGAACACGGTCATCTGCACCATGTCGCCGAGCTTGCCGCCCGCTTTTTCGAGGGTGGCATTGAGCAGCTTGAAGATCTGCCGCGTTTGCCCCTCGAAGTCGCCGGCCAGCGACTTGCCGGAATCGTCGACCGTCGCGGTCTGTCCGGCGAGCCACACGGTCTTGCCGCCCTCGGTGATCACCGCCTGGGAATAGCCGCGCTGCTGCGGGCGTTCCGCCTTGATGAAATCCTTGGCGTGCAGCGGGACCGATAGGCCCAGCAGCGGGATCGCAGCGACCATGCCGATCGCAGTGCGCGAGAGTAGCGTCGCAATCATCTTCGTCTCCTGTCTGATCTGGACGCCGACGTCGTGATCGGCACTCGCTATTTGCCGATGCGATCCGGTCCCTGCGCCAGCATGTTGATGCGATAGAGACCTTCGCGCGCCGTGATGTAAAGCACGCGCTTGTCGGGGCCGGCGAACCCCGCATTGGCCGGCTGACGCGGCACCTTGATCGTGCCGAGATGCTTGCCGGCCGCGTCGAACACCTGAACGCCGGCAACGGTTGTGACATAGAGCCGATCCTCGCGATCGAGCGCCATGCCGTCGGCGCCGCTCTCCTTGCCTTCGGGGATATCGAGCAGTTGCGCGAACGTGCGCTTTTTCTTGACGCCGCCGTCCGGCAGCACGTCGTAGGCGTATACGGTCGGTCCCAGCGTGTCGTTGACGATGAGAGTCTTGCCGTCGCGGGTCAGCATGACGCCGTTGGGTCGTGCGATCTGATCGTCGAGGACGACCGGCTCCTTGGCGCCGACGGGCAGATAATAAACGTAGGCGGTGCGTCCGGGCACGACCGGGCGGGGGCCGGGATCGGTGATGTAAATCCCGCCCTTCGCGTCCACGAGCACGTCGTTGGGCGACAGAAACGGCTTGCCTGCGATCCCCTCGGTGACCGTCGTCACCGTGCCGTCGCGGCTGCGTTTACTGATCCGCTTCCCCTCTCCTTCCGCCGCGATCAGGTCGCCGTCGCGCGTCAGCGCGAGCCCGTTCGCGCCGTTGGTCTGCTCGCGCACCAGGCTGATCTTTCCGCCGGGATCGAGGTAGTGGATGCGGTTCGGACGGATGTCGGAAAAATAAAGCCCGCCATCCGGTGTGCCAACCGGCCCCTCGGTGAAGACGAAACCCTCCTGTACCAGCTCCGGTACGACCCCCGGCGCCACGACGCCGGCGATCCCACCCGGTGACTGCGCATGCGCGGCTCCGGCGAGCAGCGCGACGGCCGCCGCCGCGCCCAAGGTAATGACAATGGATCTCGCTGTTCGATGGCTGACCAGGGTCCTTCCTGCTGGCATGTCATCCTCCCGATGTTGTTATCAGCTTCGCTATTCGATCTTGAGCCCGATGTCAGGAATGAGCTGTTTCCAACGCGGCACCTCGGTTTCCATCCGCGCGCGCAGTGCCTCGGCCGGCAGCAGGACCATCGTCATTCCGAGCGTCGCGGCCTTCTCTTTCAGCGCCGCGTCAGCGCGCGCCTTCGGCAGCTCCGATTGCAGCCGCGCCTGCACGCCGGCCGGCAGGCCACGCGGACCGAACAGGCCATACCAGTTGGTCGCGACATAACCTGGCACCAGCGCGCCGATGGCCGGAGAGTCCGGCAGCTCGGGAATCGGTTGCGGCGAGCCAACTCCAAGCACGCGGATGCGGTGGTCGCGTGCATGGCTCACGGTCTCCACCGTGCTCGCGAACAGCATATCGATGTCGCCGGCATAGAGCGCGGTCAATGCCGGGGCCACGCCGCGGAACGGCACGTGCAGGAGATCGATCCCCGCCAGCTTCTTCAGCAGCTCGCCGGCGAGGTGATTGCCGGTGCCGACGCCGCCCGATCCGAACGTATACTTGCCGGGGTCGGCCTTCGCACGGGTGATCAGGTCGGCGAGATCGCGGAAGGGGCTGGCGGCGCGCACCGCCAGACTGATCGGCACCTCCGTCACCAGGCTGATCGAGGTGAGATCGCGCAGCGGATCGAACGCGAGCTTGGGATAGATCGTCGGGACCATCGTCACCGACGACGTCGTCAGCAGCAAGGTGCCGCCGTCGGGCGCAGCCTGCACGACGGCCTGCAGGCCGATGGAACCGCCGGCGCCGGGCCGATTCTCCAGGATGAATACGCCTTTGGTCTGCGCCGCCAGCCGATCGATCAAAAGCCGCGCCGGAACATCGACAGGTCCTCCGGCGGCGTAGGGCACAACGACGCGCACCGTGCCCGACGGCCATTCCTGTGCCGCGGCCGGCATGGCGACGGCAGCGAAGGCGACGATCGCAAAGGCGTGGGGGGCGAATTGCAGCATGCGCATTCGGCAACTCCTTCGCCCGGATCCGTTCGATGATCCCCGTTCCGCGTCAAAATGGAAATAGCAAATTGTCTCGAACTGGCAAACAATCGACATTTCGCTCCGCCCGCCAGTCCGTCCCGGAGATCCGACAAATGACGCGCGCACGCCGCATGCCCCTCGTGGCGCTGGTCGCCGCCGCGCTATGCGCTATCTCTGTCTTGACCGGCAGCGCGCACGCGGCGTTTCCAGACCGGCCGATCCGCCTCATCGTCTCGTTTCCGCCTGGCGGCGCGAGCGACGGTGTCGCGCGCATCGTCGCCGAGGGGCTCAGCAACCGTCTCGGGGTCCCGGTCGTGGTCGAGAACCAGGGCGGCGCGGCCGGCACCATCGCCGGCGCCATGGTGGCGCGCGCGGCGCCGGACGGATACACCATGCTCGTCTCCGCCACCGCCGTGTTCGCGATGGTGCCGAACCTGCGCAAGCTCGATTTCGATCCGCTGCATGATCTGCTTCCGGTCGCGCGCATCGGCGAGTCGCTGCGTGCCCTCGCCGTCTCGCCCAAGCTGCCGGTCAAGACGCTGGCCGACTTCATCGCCTACGCCAAGCAGAACCCCGGCAAGCTGAACTATGGATCATCGGGTCAAGGCTCGACCGTTCATATCCTGACCGAATCGTTTCGCCACGCCGCCGGCATCGACATCGTCCATATTCCCTATCGCGGCGCCGGGCCGTCGCTTGGCGGCCTGCTTGCGGGCGACATCGAGATCCTGATCGACACCGTCGTGGTCCCGCACGTCCAGGCCGGACGCCTGATCGGGCTTGCCGCCGCCGGCGACGCGCGCCTCCCCGAGCTTCCGGATTTGCCGACGCTCGCGGAATTGGGCCTCTCGAGCGTGCGCACATCGGGCTGGACCGCACTGTTCGCTCCCGCACGATTGCCGCCGGATATTCTCGATATCTACGCCAGCAACGTCGAGGGCCTGTTCAAGGACGAGGCGTTCGTGAAACGCATCGTGGCGACGGGGTCGCGGCCGGCATTTCTCGCCCCGGCGCCGTTCGCGGAGCTCGTGCGTCAGGACCACGCCTATTTCGGCAACGTGATCCGTGAGCTCAAGATCAGGGCACAGGATTGAGACGTGAGTGTCGTGATTGCCGGGCTTGAACCGGCAATTCATCCTCTTAAACCTAAATCACTTGCCCTTGAACACGGGCTTGCGCTTCTCCACGAAGGCGCGCTGCGCCTCGCGCGCATCCTCGGTATGCGAGAGCTCGACGGTCACGCTTTGCTCGAAACGGTAGGCGTCGCGCACCGGCAGTTCCTCGATGGTGTTCAGCGCGCGCTTGATGTGGCGGATGGCGAGCGGACTTTTCGCGGCGATCTCGCGCGCGATGTCGAGCGCGGCCGCCATGAGCTCGTCGCGCGGCGGGCAGGCCTCGATCACGCCCAGCCGGTAGAGCTCCGCAGCCGGCACGCGCCGCCCGGTCAGATACATGGCGCGCGTGCGCGAGCGGCCCACATGCTCCATCAGAAAACGCGCCCCGCCTGCGAGCCCGACATTGATCTCCGGCATCGAGAAATAGGCGTTGTCGGACGCGATCATGATGTCGCAGGCGAGCATGAGCACGAAGCCGGCGCCGATCGCCGGCCCGTTCACGGCGGCGATCACCGGCTTGGTGCAGTCCGTCACCGCGTAGAAGAACTCGCGCACCAGCCGATTGTGGCGGACATAGTCGCCGGGCTCGTGCACCAGGTCGACCCGCTCCTTGAGGTCGGCGCCGGCGGAGAACATGTTGCCGGTCGCCGTGAGAATGGCGACGCGGATATCGTCGCGATCGCTGATCGCATCGAACACCATGATCAGCTCCTCGCGCGTGCGCCGGTTCTGCGCATTCACGGGCGGACGATCGAAGGTGACGGTGGCGATGCCGTCGGCGACATCGAGACGGAATTGGGTAAGGTCCATGACTTGTCTCGCGCCGCCCCTATCGCACCGGTACCCGGTGCATGGTGAAGATATTGTCGACCGAGGTGTAATCCATGTAGCCGAGGCGGGCGATCGGCCGGATGCGCGCCATGTCGATATTGCCGTCGATGATCACCGCATCGTCGATATGAACGTTGACCACTTCGCCGATGACGAGCGAGTTGATCGACTTCTTGCCATTCGCCTGCACCAGGTCGACCGTCTTGTTGTAGATGCATTCGAGCGCGATCGGCGAGCGCTCGACCCGCGGCGGCTTCACCACCCGCGAGGGCACCATCTTGAGGTTGGCGAGCTCGGCCTCGCTGACGTCCTCGGGATGATCGCTGCCGGTGATGTTCATCTCGCCGCGCAGCTCCCAGGTCGCGAGATTGAACACGAACTCGCCCGAAATCTCGGCGTTACGCTGTGAGTGCTTGCGGGTGTTGCTGGAGAACAGCACGAACGGCGGCTTGGTCGAGACGATGTTGAAAAAGCTGTAAGGCGCCAGATTCACCACGCCGGCCGGGCCGATGGTGGTGATCCAGCCGATCGGCCGCGGAACCACGAGACAGGTGCCGGGGTCGTGCGCGAGGCCATGCGGCTCACTGCGCGGGTCGTAATCCATGCGATGTCATCCCCTGTTGAACCGCTCCACCTTACCCTCCCCGCCCGGCGGGTGGGGAATTGCAGGTTTCATTCGCCCTGGATATTCGCGCTCTTGATCAGGTCGGTGAGGCGCTTGGCGTCCTCCTGCACATAGGTGGCGAACTCCTTCGGCGGCAGCAGGAAGACCTCGGTGCCCTGGGCGGCGAATTTCGCCTTGATCTCGGGCGACGCCAGCACCTTGCCCAGCACCGACGCGAGCCGCTCCACGATCGCACGAGGCGTACCGGCGGGGGCGGTGATGCCGTACCAGGTCGCTACATCGAAGCCCTTGAGGCCGAGTTCGTCGAGCGTCGGAACGTCGGGCAGTTGCTCGGCCCGCTTCATCGTGGTCGCCGCCAGCGCCCGCAATTTGCCTGACGCGATGTGTGGCAACAGCACCGGCGCGTTGAGGAAGGCAAGGTCGATCTGGCCGGAGAGGAGGTCGGTGGTCGCCGGCGCCGCGCCCTTGTACGGGATGTGGTTGAGCTTCGTTCCGGTCATATGCTGGAACATCTCGGCAGCGAGATGAGGCTGGCTGCCGTTCCCGACCGAGCCGTAGTTGAGCGTGCCGGGCTTTTGCTTCGCCAGCGCGATCAGCGCCGCGACGTCGTTCACCGGCAGCGTCGAGCGCACCACCAGGACGTTGGGGACGCTGGCGATCATGGCGACGAATGCGAAGTCGCGGATGCCGTCATAGTTGATCTTGGGCGTGAGCGCCGGCGTGACGATGTGGGCGGACGCGGTCGAGAGCAGCAATGTGTAACCATCCGCCGGGGCGCGCGCGACATGCTGGGCCGCGATCGCGGTGGCCGCGCCGGGCTTGTTCAGGATGACGACCTGCTGCCCGAGGCTGTCCCCCATCGCCGAGGCGAGCGGACGGGCCAACACGTCGGCGGGTCCGCCGGCCGCGTACGGGTTGACCAGCATGATCGGGCTCGATGGATAGGACTGCGCATGCGACAGCGTGGCGGTGGCCAGGACGCCTATCACAAGGGCCATCGCGCATGGTCCAATACCTTTCATCGTTCCTCTCCGGATTCCCGCCGTGCTCGACATCGCTGGTTCGGAATGGTAGCCCGAAGGTCCTTCAAGCGCCATCTGCGGGCCGCTGCCCACGGGATCTTCCATGAAGCTGCACTGGTCCCCGCGTTCGCCGTTCGTGCGCAAGGTGATGATCGTCGCGCACGAGCTCGGCCTCACCGACCGCATCGACTGCGTGCGCACGGTGGTGGCAACCACCCGGCCGCACGTTCCGCTGATGGAAGAGAACCCGCTCTCAAAAATCCCTACGCTCGTGCTCGACGACGGCACCGTGCTCTACGATTTGCCGGTCATCTGCGAATATCTCGATTCGCTGCACTCGGGGCGCAAGCTTGTGCCGAGAGATGGCAAGGAGCGCATGACGGCGCTGCGGCGGCAGGCGCTCGGTGACGGGTTTCTCGATTTCCTGCTGCTGTTGCGCAACGAGCGCGAGCGCACGCATCCCTCGCCGGTCCATGTCGCGACCTTTGGCACCAAGAAACTGGCCGTGCTCAAGGCGCTCGACAAGGAGGCCGGCGATCTCGCCACGTCGCCCTTCACCGTCGGGCATATCGCGATCGGTTGCGCGCTGTCCTATCTCGATTTCAGGTTTGGCGATGAGGACTGGCGCGGCCGGTCACCCCGGTATCGCGCGCTGGCATGAGGAATACTGCCAACGCCCCTCGGTGCGCGCCACGGAGCCGGTCGATGACAGCTGAACATCCGCAAGGCCGGTGCTGACATGGCCGGGCCGCTCTCGCATATCCGCGTGCTCGATCTCAGCCGTATCATGGCGGGCCCGTGGGCCGGACAAATTCTGGCCGACCTTGGCGCCGACGTGGTGAAGGTCGAGCGTCCCGGTGCGGGCGACGACACCCGCGGCTGGGGTCCACCGTTCCTCAAGGACAAGGCCGGACGCGATACCAGCGACGCCGGCTATTTCCTCTCGGTCAACCGCGGCAAACGCTCGATCGCCGTCGATCTTGCCGACGCCGAAGGCCAGGGCATCGTGCGAGCGCTTGCCGCGCGGGCCGACATCGTGCTGGAGAATTTCAAGGCCGGCGCGCTGGCGAAATACGGCCTCGGCTACCAGGATCTGGGCACGATCAACCCTGCCCTCATCTATTGCTCGATCACGGGTTTCGGGCAGAGCGGTCCGCGCCGCGACCAGGCCGCCTACGACTTTATGATCCAGGGCATGAGCGGCCTCATGAGCGTCACCGGCGAGGCGGACGGCAAGCCCGGAGCGGGGCCGCAGAAGGTCGGCGTGCCCATCGTCGACATCATGACCGGGATGTACGCCGCGATTGCCGTTCTGGCCGCGCTGGCGCGGCGGCAGGTGAGCGGCCAGGGTGAGCATGTCGACATCGGGATGCTCGACGTCGGCGCGTCGTTTCTTGCCAACCAGGCCATGAATTACCTGATCTCGGGGCGCGCGCCGCGGCGCGGCGGAAACGCTCATCCGAACATTCAGCCGCAGGACGTGTTCGCCACCCGCGACGGCCACCTCGTGCTCGCGGTCGGCAACGACGACCAGTTTGCCAGGTTCTGCAACGTGCTCCAGCGGCCCGACATCGCCGAGGACGAAAGGTTTCGGACCAATGCCGGCCGCGTCCGCAACAATGCGATCCTGACGCCGTTGCTCGCCGAGCTCCTGGCGCACCGCGAGCGCGATCACTGGGTGCGCGAGTGCGCACGCGTGGGTGTGCCCTGCGGGCCGATCAACACCGTGCCGGAGGTTTTCGCCGACGAGCAGATCAAGCATCGCGGAATGCTGATCGAGATCGCGCATCCGGTGGCGGGCGCCGTCCCGCAGGTGGCATCGCCGATGCGGTTCAAGCACGCTCCGCTCTCGCACGAGCGCCCGCCGCCGCTGCTCGGCGAGCACACCGAGGAAATTCTGCGCGAGCTGGGCTGGCCGGATGCGAAGGCACCCGCCGCACCCGCCGCGGACGGGAAATGATCTGAATTCCGGATGTCAGTTCCGCAAGGACGCTGGCAATTCGCAATATCGGCGACCACCGTGGGCAGGCCGTCTGAAGGAGGAATCCACTGTCACGCATTCCGCTCTTTCCCACCGGCGACATGACGCCGGACCAACGCCGCGTCCACGATGCCGTGGTGTCGGGCCCGCGCGGCGAGCTGCGCGGGCCGCTGCGCGCGGTGCTGCATCGACCCGAGCTCGCGGACAAATGGCAGCAGCTTGGTGAGCTGTTGCGCTTTCGCACCTCGCTGCCGCCGCAGTTGAAGGAGCTGGCGATCCTGGTCACGGGACGGCATTGTCACGCCCAGCTCGAATGGCACATCCACGAGCAGATGGCGCTCAAGGCCGGCTTGCCGCAGGCGGTGATCGACGACGTTCACGCCGGGCGCCGCCCGACCGCGCTCGATGACGATGGACTTGCCGTCTTCGATTACGCCGAAGAGCTCAATCGCCGGAAAACCGTGGGCGAGGAAACCTACCGGCGTGTGCTCGACCGCTGGCAGGCGGTCGGCGCGGTCGAGCTGACCGCGCTGGTCGGCTATTACACCATGGTCGCGATGACGCTGAACTGCCACGACATCCCGCTGCCGGACGGCGTGCCGCCACCGCTGCCGCCGGCTCCGGAGTAACCTGCCGTCGAGATCACCGGAGACAGAGGATCATGCGGATTTGTTCAATTCCCTCGATTGCATTGGCGCTGACGATCATGACGCAAGCCGCATCCGCTGACGAGAAACGCGCCCGCGAGCTCGTGCGCACCGCCGACGGCCAGATCGACGTGATCACCGAAGGAGCCGGACCGCTCGTTATTCTCCTGCCGTCGCGCGGGCGCGATTCCGAGGACTATGACGAGGTTGCACAAGGCATCGCCGAAGCCGGCTTTCGCGTGCTGCGCCCGCAGCCGCGCGGGATTGGCCAGTCGGTCGCGCCGATGCGCGACATCACGCTCCACGACTTCGCGCGCGATATCGCTGCGGTGATCCGGCACTATGGCGGACCGGCAGTGATCGTCGGGCATGCCTACGGGAACTGGGTGGCGCGGATGACCGCGGTCGATCACCCGCAGCTCGTGCGCGGCGTGGTCGTCGCCGCGGCGGCGGCGAAGAAGTATCCACCCGAGCTCAGCGTCGCCGTCACCAAGAGCGGAGACATGTCGCTCCCGAAGGAGGAGCGGCTCAAATATCTACGCGGCACGTTCTTTGCGCCGGGCAGCGACCCCACCATCTGGCTCGACGGCTGGCACGCGGAGGCGAGCGAGGCTCAGCGCATCGCCGCGCTCGCCACCAAGCAGGCGGAATGGTGGTCGGCCGGCACCGTGCCGCTGCTCGACCTGCAGGCCGACAACGACCCGTTTCATCCGATCGAGCGCATGAACGAGCTCAAGGACGAGCTCGGCAGCCGCGTCACCGTCGCGGTGATCCGCAACGCCAGCCACGCCTTGCTGCCGGAGCAGCCAAAGGCCGTGGTCGAGGCCATCGTCGCCTGGGTGCGCGGGCTGTAGCGGAGGCCTGCAGCCCTACTGCCGCATGAGCACGAGCGGATCGGTGCTGGCGGGAATGCGCTCCCAGGTCGTGGGATCGCTCTCGGAGAAACGCCAGGTGCCGCCGCTGCCACTCAGCAGCAACCCGTCGGGGTCAAGCCGCCAGGTCGAGAGACCGAGCCCGGCGACCGAGGCATCGCATCCGGGCTTCACCGTGATCTTGTAGCTTTCCCCACCGGCGGAGACGTTCGACAGCGTGAGCTTGCACAGCGGCTTCTCGAATTCCCTGAGCAAGGTCCATTCGCCGAACACCTGCTCGGGGCTCACCGTGACGGCCTTGATGGCGGCCTGGGTACGCATGAAAAAGAGCCCCTCGCCCTTTCGCTCGGCTTCGTACATGTGCAACTCGACTTCGGTGAAGTCGAGCACGATCGCTCCCTTGGAGTTGAACAGCCGCACCGCATCGTTGGGCCCCATGGCCCAGACCGTCACGTCCTTGAGCGACGGGAAGGCGGTGCCGCAGGCCTCGTCGAGCTCGAGCTTGAAGCCGCCGGTCACGGCATCAAGCTGGAAGTTGAGCGGGCAGGTCTTGTCGCGGGCAGCGTTGGAGATTTCCCAGGCGCCAACCATGCCCTTGGCCGCATCGCTGGGCTCCGGGGCCTGGGCGTGCGCGGCCGCAGCGCTTAGCGCGAACGCGATCACCGCGAATCGGATGCGAGCCAACATGATAAATCCAAATCCGGTGGCGTCGGCGCGGACGCTAACACGATGATGGCGCCTCGTCATGTCCGGCTGTGCAGGGGAAGGCAGCGTTGCGGAAGGTGCATGCACGGATTTATCCGATTTTACGGGCGCTTCTTTGGTGGCCACGGCGTCTCCGCCACCGGCGTCAGCGGCGGTTTGCCCGCCGCCCAGGCGAGTAGATTGTCCACCACCAGCTGATCCATCTTCTCGCGCGTCGTCACCGACGCCGAGCCGAGATGGGGGAACAGCACGACGTGATCCATGGCGATCAGCTCGGCCGGCACTTCGGGCTCGCGCGCATAAACGTCGAGACCGGCGGACAGGATGGTCTTGTCCTGCAGCGCCTTGATCAGCGCCGCCTCGTCGACCACCGAGCCGCGCGCCATGTTGATGAGGATGCCGTTGGGGCCGAGTGCTGCCAACACCTCGGCGTTGATCAGGTTCTTGGTCTCCGCGCCGCCCGGCGTGATCACCATGAGCACGTCGGCGTCGCGCGCCATGTCGATGAGCTTCGGATAGTGCCGGTACGACGCCCCCGCGGCCGGCCGGCGCGAATGATAGACCACGGGCACCTGCATGGCCTCGAGCCGGCGCGCGATCGCCTGACCGATGCGGCCCAGACCCACCATCCCGACGGTACGGTTGCGCAAGGTGGCCTTGCTGAGCGGGTACCCTTTCTGCGCCCATTTGCCGGCGCGCACATAGCGCTCGGCCTGCGGAAATTCGCGCACGGTGCACAAGAGGAGCCCGAGCGCGGTGTCGGCGACCTCCTCGGTCAGCACATCGGGTGTATTGGTGACGGTGATGCCGTGCTTGCCGGCCCAGCCGGCATCGACGTGGTCGTAGCCGACGCCGAACGACGAGACAATCTCGAGCTTCGGAAAGCGCGTCATGAAGGCGCCGTTGACGCGCTGCTCGGTGCCGGAGACGGCGATGGCGCGCACGCGCGGCGCGATCTCGGCGAAGAGCTTCTCCGGATCCTTGGCGTCGGAGAGCTTGATCAGGTTGAACGGGCCGGCGAGCCCGTTGACGATCACCGCCTTGGGCGGCCCGATCAGCAGGACATCGGTCTTTTCAGCAGCCATCGTTTCTTTCCTTAAACCAGCATCGTGACGGGTTGTTCGACGCAGCCTCGAAACGCCGCGAGGAGCTCGGCCCCGAGCGCGCCGTCGACCACCCGATGATCGCAGGAGACCGTAACCGACATGACGCTCGCGAACGCGACGCCGCCGGCCTCGGTCTCGATCGCCTGCCGCCGCGCGGCGCCCACCGCCAGGATCGTCGAATGCGGTGGATTGATGATGGCGGAAAATTCGCGCACACCGTACATGCCGAGATTGGAGATCGCCGATGAGCCGCCCTGGTATTCGTCGGGCTTGAGCTTCTTCGCGCGCGCGCGCGCCGAAAGCCCTTTCATCTCCTGCGAGATGACCGACAACGTTTTCGTATCCGCGCTGCGCATGAGCGGCGTGATCAGCCCGCCCTCGACCGCGACGGCGATGCCGATATCGGAACGCCTGAAGCGCAGGATACGATCTTCCGCCCATACCGCGTTGGCGGCGGGCACGCGCTGCAGCGCCGCAGCCCAGGCCTTGATGACGAAATCGTTGACCGACAGCTTGAAGGCGGGATTGCCGTCCGCGTCCTTGGGCGCGGCCGCATTCGCCTGCTCGCGCAACTTGATGAGGGCGCCGATCTCGACATCGGCGGTCAGGTAGAAATGCGGAATGGTCTGCGTCGCCTGCACCAACCGCGTGGCGATCGTGCGCCGCATGCCGTCCAGCGGCACCTCCTCGAACGGCACGTCGCGATAAAGCGCCTTGATCTGATCGACGGACCTGCCGGCCAACGTCGCCGCTGGCGCGGCGCGCTTGCCTGAAGCCAACGCGGTCTCGACGTCGCGCGCGCGAATGCGGCTATTGGGACCCGATGGCGAGATTCCGGCGAGATCGATGCCGCCTTGGGCGGCGAGCCGCCGCGCCAAAGGTGTGACGCGCATGCCGCCGGGGAGACGGGCGGGACCGTAATTGCGATCCGGCGTGCGCACCTCGAAAAACGGGTCGAGCTTGATCGGCGCCGACGCTGCCGCCGGCGAGGTCACAACAGATGAGAGCGAGGCGGGAGACGACGGCGCAACCACCGGCGGCGGACTTTGTTTGACGGGCGTGGCGGGCGCGGGCGTGACAGGGGCGGTTTTGCCGGCCGAGGGCGCGCTCGCGCCCGTCACGTCCGCGATCACGGCGACTACGGCGCCAACCGGGGCGACTTCGCCAGCGGCCACGCGAATCTCCGCGAGCACGCCGGCGGAGGTCGAGGGTACCTCCATCGACACCTTGTCGGTCTCGATCTCAAAGAGGTTGTCGCCCGGCTTGATCGCGTCGCCCGCCGACTTGAACCATTGCGTGATCTTGCCTTCCGCCACGGTCTCGCCGAGCTGCGGCATCAGCACGTCCATCTACTCGGCCCCCGTTTCATGTCGGCACGCGCTCACTTGAAACGCTCCCACACCACTTCCTGCTTGGTGCCCACCGGGCGCAGGATCAGGCGATCGCCCGCGAATTCGTAGTTGCGCACATAGTCGGTAAGTTCGCCGGGCTGCACGCTCGCCTGGCGATGATGCGTGATGGTGCCCGCGCGCTCGTCGATCGTATAGGTGCCGAAATAGGCGACATAGTCGGCGAGCGACGCCTTGGCCTCGTCGGCCGTGGGCTGTGGCCCGGCCATGGGCACGCGCCGGTCGGGCGCGATCTGCGCTGCCATGGCGCCGCTCGGATCGTAGTAGATGATGCCCTTCGGTTCGACGCCGCGACCCGGCCGGGGCTTGCCGTCGATCGAGGTACCGACATAGCGCCATGCGCCGAAGAAGCGCTTGGCGATGTCGCCCTGCGGCGGCGACTGGGCGCCGGCAGGCACCGCGCCGAGACTCGTCACGACCAGCACCGCCGGCAGCACGACCGCCATGATCCCGCGCATCGCACGCTCCTGCAGTCGTTGCGTTCGATCACCATGTCACCGAGATGTACTGCGTCTCCAGGAATTCCATCATGCCTTCGTGCGCACCCTCGCGGCCGATGCCCGATTGCTTCATGCCGCCGAAAGGCGCGGCCGGGTCGGACACGAGCCCGCGATTGAGCCCGATCATGCCGAAGTCGAGTTGCTCGGAGACGCGCATGCCGCGGCTCAGGTCCTTGGTATAGAGGTAGGCGACAAGACCGTACTCGGTGTCGTTGGCGCGCTTGATCACCTCGCCCTCGGATTTGAAGGTCTGGATCGCAGCCACCGGTCCGAAGATCTCCTCGCGCAGCATCATCGCGCTATCAGGCACGGCGTCGAGCACCGTCGGCGGATAGAAGTGCCCGGGGCCATCGGGCGACTTGCCGCCGGTGAGAACCTTGGCACCCTTGCCGACCGCGTCCTCGACCAGTTCGATCACCTTCTTCTTGGCGTCGGCATTGACCAGCGGTCCGACCGCCACGCCGTCGTCGAGCCCATTGCCCACCTTGAGCGCCGCCATCTTGGCGGCGAGCTTCTTGGCGAATTCGTCATGCACCTTCTCGTGCACGTAGAAACGGTTGGCGGAGGTGCAGGCCTCGCCCATGTTGCGCATCTTGGCGATCATGGCGCCGTCGATCGCGGCATCGATGTCGGCATCCTCGAACACCAGGAACGGCGCGTTGCCGCCGAGCTCCATCGCCGGCTTCACCACGTTGTCGGCCGCTTCATGCAGCAGCTTGCGGCCGACCTCGGTGGACCCGGTGAAGGAGACGACGCGCACGCGCGGATCGTGCAGCATCGTGCTCACGACCTTGCCGGACGAGCGCGAGGGAATGACGTTGACCACGCCCGCCGGAACGCCCGCCTCCTCCAGGATCGGCATCAGCGCCAGCATGGTGAGCGGGGTGTCGGAGGCGGGCTTGAGCACGACCGGACAACCGGCCGCAAGCGCGGGTCCGATCTTGCGCGTCGCCATGGCGGCGGGAAAATTCCACGGCGTCACCAACACAGCGATGCCGGCGGGCTTGTGCTGCACCACGATGCGTGCGCCCGAGGCCGGCGCGACCGACATGCCGCCGACATTGCGCACCGCCTCCTCCGCGTACCAGCGGAAGAACTCGGCCGCATACGCGACCTCGCCGCGCGAGTCCGAGAGCGCCTTGCCGTTCTCGATGGTGATCAGCTTCGCCAGCCGCTCGGCGTCGCGCATGATCAGCTCATACGACTTGCGCAGGATCTCGGCACGCTCGCGCGGCTTGCGCCCGGCCCAGTCCGCAAAGGCGTCGCTGGCGGCGTCGACTGCGGCCTTGGCGTCCTCCACCGTCGCGCTCGCTACCGAGGCGATCTTGTTGTCGGTGGCGGGATCCAGCACGTCGAAGCGGCCGCCGTCTGACGCCTTGCGCCATTTACCGCCGATCCAGAGATCGGTCGGCACCTTGGCGAGAAGATTGTCGTATTTCGAGCTCATGGTGATGGCCTCATAGCTTCCAGCTCTTTATGCGCGATGATGGAGCCAAGCCCGCGTGTCCCGGGCGACGGGAGCGAGGCCGCTTGGCCGAGCGGATGGAGACCCGGGACCCAGCGCACGACTCGCGAAGCGCAACATTGTAGCGCACCTTGCCATGTGGCCCTGGGTCCCCGCTCTCGCGCACGCGCGCCCGGCCGGGGCACGATTGCAACTCCATCGCAGCAACATCCTACTGCATCGAGCGATGCACGCGCTCGACGATGCGATCGGCGGTCGGCAGCGCGATGTCCTCGAGGATGTCGGCGGCCGGCAGCGGAATGTGCGGCGTCGTGATCCGTACCGGCGGCCCGTCGAGGTCGTAGAACGCCTCGTCCGCCACGATCGATACGATCTCGGCGCCCCAGCCGCACAGCCGCGGGTTCTCCTCGACCGTGAACAGGCGATGCGTGCGCGCCACCGAGCCGAGGATGGTCTGGGTGTCGAGCGGCACCAGCGAGCGCACGTCCACCACCTCGCAGTCGATCCCGTGGTCCGCCTTGAGCTTCTCAGCGGCGGCCAGCGCGCGCGGCACCATCAGCGCCAGCGCGAGGATGGTCGCGTCCTTGCCCGGACGGACGATCTTGGCGCTTCCGAGTTGATCGACGATCTCGCCGTCCGGCACCTCGCCCTTGGTCGCGTACAACGATTTGTGCTCGAAGAAGATGACGGGATCAGGATCGCGCACGGCGGCTGCCATCAACCCGATGACATCACGCGGCGTCGACGGTGCCACCACCTTGAGGCCGGGGATCATCATCGCCCAGTTCTCGACGCTCTGGCTGTGCTGCGCGCCGAAACGCGAGCCCGCGCCGTTGCCCGTGCGCACCACCAGCGGGCATTTGAGCTGGCCGTTCGACATGTAGCGGCTCTTGGGAAATTCGTTGGCAATGTAGTCGAAGCAGACCGCGAGAAAATCCGAGAACATGATCTCGGCGATCGGCTTGAGCCCGGTCATCGCGGCGCCCATCGCGGCGCCCAGGATCGCCTGCTCGGAGATCGGGCAATCGCGTACGCGTCTCCCGCCGAACTGCTCGTACAGCCCCACCGTGGCCTTGAACACGCCGCCGGGCTTGGCCACGTCCTCGCCGAAGAAGATCACGTCGGGATCACGTTCCATCTCCTGGGCGATCCCGCGTGCCACCGCATCGCGATAGGTCAGTTCCGCCATGCGAAGCCTCCGTCGGCATAGACGTCAGTCGTGAGAAGATCGAGCGACGGCGGCGGCGCGGCCTTGCAGGCCTCGGTCGCCTCGTTGACGCGGCGCATCACGTCGGCATCGATCCCCGCGATCACGTCGTCGGCGATGCCGAACTGCTTGAGCCGCTCGCGGTAGAGCTTGATCGGATCGCGCTCCTTCCATTTTTCGAGCTCGCCGTCGGGACGGTATTTCGCCGGATCGGCGCGCGAATGTCCGCTGTGGCGATAGGTCATGCATTCGATCAGCGACGGCCCGCCGCCGGCACGCGCCTTGTCGTAGGCGATGATAGCGGCGCGGTAGACCGCGTCGGCGTCATTGCCGTCGACGATGATGCGCTCCAGGCCGTAGGCCGACGCCCGGTCGGCGGCGGGATGCTCGACCGCGGTCACGTCGCCGATCGGGGTATATTCCATGTACAGGTTGTTCTCGCACACGAAGATCACCGGCAGCTTCCACACCGCCGCGAAGTTGAGCGCCTCGTGGAAAGCACCGATATTGGTGGTGCCGTCGCCGAAGAAGCAGACCGTCACGTCGCTGTCGCCCCGATACTGCGCGCGCAGCGCAGCGCCACAGGCGATCGGCAGGTGCGCGCCGATAATGGCGTAGGAACCCATGACGCCGTGCTCCACCGAGGTGAGATGCATGGAGCCGCCCTTGCCGCGCATGAGGCCGTTGTCGCGTTGCATGAGTTCGCCCAGCACCTTCTCGATCGGCACGCCGCGCGCCAGCGTATGGGCGTGGCCGCGGTAGGTGCAGAACGAGAGATCGCCGGGCTTCATCGCGGCGGCGAAGCCGGTGGCCACCGCCTCCTGGCCGAGCGAGAGGTGGCTCGTGCCCTTCACCAGGTTCTGCAGGAAGAGATCGAACGCGCGCTGCTCGCTCTCGCGGATCTCGACCTGCATGCGGTACATGGTCAGCCGCATCTTCTCGCCGATGTCGTCGTTGATGCCGGCGCGGGAGCCATTCGACGCACGAGCGGGTTCTTTCGCCATCGGTTCTACCTCGAGATCGGCCGTTGAAAGGTCAGCCGGGACCGGCCGCAGCGGAAAGTAGCCTTCCCCGGCAAGCCGACGCAACGCGTATTCGCGAATCGGCCTCGGCAATCCGAAGCCGGTGATCGGAAAGGACATTCCGCCCCCGACCGCCGGTTCCGCGGATCGCTCATTTCGGGCTGATCCCGGAATTCCTCCTGACCTGGCGCTCACGGTTGAGGATATAGAGACCGGAGGCGACCACGATGGCGGCGCCCGTGATGGTCCAGCGGTTGGGCAGGTCGCCGAACACGAGATAGCCCAGCACGATCACCAGCACGATCTCGGTATAGATGAAGGGCGACAGCACCGCGGCCGGCGCCAGGCGGTGCGCTGCGATCAGGAAATAATGGCCGGCGCTGCCCATGGCGCCCGACGCCACCATCAGCGCGATGACGATGGGCTCGGTGGGCGTGGTCCACACGAAGGGAATGACCGGCAGCAGGACCAGGGCGCCGACGATGTTCGAGTAGAACAGCGTGGTGCCGTTGGAATCGGTGCGGGCGAGAATACGGGTGATGATGGAATAGAGCGCATAGAACACCGCCGCGGACAGCGAGAGCAGGGCCGCCGGATGGAAGCTGCCGGCGCCCGGACGCGTCACCACCAGCACGCCGACGAAGCCGACGGCGATCGCCGCCCAGCGCCGCCAACGCACCCACTCGCCCAGCATCGGCCCCGACAGCGCGGCGACGAAAAACGGCGTCGAGAACACGAGCGCGATCGCTTCGTCGAGCTGCAGGTAGCGTAGCGCGGCAAAATTGCACATGGTCGAGCCGAGCAGCAGCATCGACCGCCCGATCTGCAACGCCGGCCGGGTGGTGCGCATCAACCCGGGCGTCGTCCATGGATTCGACACGATGAACGGGAACAGGAATGCACCGGTATAGCGCGCCCACACGATCTGCAGCGTGTTCATGTAGAGGTTGAGATATTTGGCTGTCGTATCGAGCATGGCAAAGCACGCCACCGCCGCGCACATCAGCGCGATGCCGGTGAGGCGCGAGGCGCGCTGCTGCGATGCGTCGTCGTGCATGGTGGAGGATCGGTGCGACCGCGATTAGGATATAGGATGATCGCAGGCGGACCATTGGCATTTCCAAGGAGAAGACACAATGCGGGCTTTCGGCCGGACCATCTCGATTGCGGCAGTGCTGGTGTCGCTGGCCGGCATGGCTGCCGCCGCCGACATCCGGGTGCTCAGCGTGGGTGCGGTGCAGAATGCGGTGCGGCCGTTGGCGGCTGAGTTCAGCAAGGAGACCGGTCACAAGATCGTGTTCACTGTCGGCTCGCCCACGGTCGTTGCGCAGAAGCTCAAGGACGGCGAGACGTTCGACGCGGTCATCGTCTCCGAGCCGGCCATGGACCGGCTCGACAACGAGGGAATCGTCAATCCGGAAAGCCGCGTGCGGCTGGCCAATACCGGTATTGGCGTCGCGGTGCGCGCGGGCGCGCCGGTGCCGAACCTGTCCACCCCCGACGCCTTCAGGCAGGCGCTGCTGGCGGCGAAGTCGGTGGTCTACGGCGATCCGGCGCTGCCCAACCAGAGCGGCGAAAAGGCGGAACAGATTCTGGCCAAGGCAGGACTTCTCGACGCGCTCAAGGGCAAGCTGCGCATCGTTCCCGGGCAGGCCGAAGGCCAGGACCTGATTGCCAAGGGCGAGGTCGAGATGGGCCTGTACAATCTCAGTGAGATTCCCGAAGGCAAGGGACTGAAAATCGCCGGGCCGGTGCCGGCCCCCTTGCAGCTCGCCACCACCTACGAAGGCGCCCTGATGTCGGACGGCGCGGTGCCGGAGGCCTCCCGCGCCTTCATCAGGTTCCTGGCCGAGCCCGACGCGCGCGCCAAGTGGATCGCCGCCAAGCTCGAACCGTTCGCCGATCACTAGCGCGCGTCCTGCCGACGAGAACGATGCGCGGCGCCGCGTCGTGCAATCCCCGCGCCAGAGCGAGTGACCGGGCCGTGATCTGCCGCGCGCTTGTCCCAACGCGCGCAGCGCCCGCGGCGATGGGCGTGCCGCCACGCTGATTGCAATCGCGTCGGCGACGCACTAGATGCCGCTCACAGCGGAGGTGCGCCATGAGACATATCTGCATCGCAGTGATGATCGGCATGATTGCGTTGATTGCCTCGCCCGCCCTGGCGCAGTCGCGACGCAAGGCGCCGACACAGTATGCTCCACAGGCGACCTCCCCCGGAGTGTATACCGGCCGGCGCGGGGTCAACACCGATCCCGACCCCAACGTCCAGTTCGAGATCATGCGTCAGCAGAACTGGCGCAAAGGCGGCTGACACGCTTATCCCTGATCATGGGGCGGGGAATCGTAGGATCACTCCTCGTTTACTCCTGCATGGCCTCCTCGCGCTTCGCCCGCAACGACGGGTAGCGCGATGACGAGCAGCAGCAGCACCGCGGCGATCAGGAACGCCGCGGAGATCGGGCGCGTGAAGAACACGGAAGGGTCCCCGAACGAGATCATCATGGTGCGGCGAAGGTTCTCCTCCATCATCGGGCCCAGAATGAACCCGAGCACCATGGGCGCCGGCTCGCAGTCGAGCTTGAGCAGCACATAACCGACCGCCGACAGCACGGCGATCTCGTAGATGTCGAAGATCTTGTTGTCGACGGTGTAGGCGCCGATGCAGCAGAACACGAAGATCGCGGGAAACAGCAGGCGGTAGGGGACGGCGAGGAGCTTCACCCACAGGCCAACCAGCGGCAGGTTGAGCACCAGCAGCATCAGATTGCCGATCCACATGCTGGCGATCAGCCCCCAGAACAGGCCGGGCCGTTCGGTCATCACCTGCGGGCCGGGCGCGATACCCTGGATCATCAGCGCGCCGATCATCAGCGCCATGGTCGGGTTCGACGGGATGCCGAGCGTGAGCATCGGGATGAACGAGGTCTGCGCGCCGGCATTGTTGGCCGATTCCGGCGCCGCCACGCCGCGGATGTCGCCCTGGCCGAACATGCGCGGCGGCCGCGCCACCTTCTTCTCGACCATGTAGGCGGCGAACGAGGCGAGCAGCGCGCCGCCGCCGGGCAGGATGCCGAGGATCGCGCCCAGCGCGGTGCCGCGCGCGATGGACCCGATACAGGCGCGCACGTCCTGCGCCGTCGGCAGCACGCTGCCGATGCGCGAGGTGAACACCTCCTGCTTCTCCTTGTGCTCGAGATTGAAGATCACGTCGGTGATGCCGAAGAACGCCATGGCGAGCGCGACAAAGCCGAGCCCGTCGGCAAGCTCGGGCCAGCCGAACGCGAAGCGGATGACGCCGGAATTGACGTCGGTGCCGATCAGCCCGAGCAGGATGCCGAAGCACACCATGGCGATCGCCTTGAGCAGCGAGCCGCGCGCCAGCACGACCGATGCGATCAGCCCGAACACCATCAGCGAGAAGTAATCCGCCGGCCCGAACTTGAGCGCGATCTCGGCCAGCGGCGGGGCGAAATAGGCGACCACCAGCGTCGCGATGCAGCCGGCGACGAACGAGCCGATGGCGGCGATGCCGAGCGCGGGTCCGGCGCGGCCGCGCCGCGCCATCTGGTGGCCGTCGAGTGTGGTTACGACGGATGAGGTCTCGCCCGGAATGTTGACCAGGATCGCCGTGGTCGAGCCGCCGTACTGCGCGCCGTAATAGATGCCGGCGAGCATGATCAGCGCCGGCGCGGGCTCCAGCCCGAAGGTGAACGGCAGCAGCATGGCGACGGTCGCCACCGGCCCGATGCCCGGCAGCACGCCCACCAGTGTGCCGAGAAAGCAGCCGATGAAGCAGTACAGAAGATTCTGCCAGCTCAGCGCGATGCCCAGCCCGAACGCGAGATTGTTCAGCGTCTCCATTCGGCGCTCACGAATTCGGCCACAACGGCAGCGGCAGCCCGAGCAGCCACACGAACACGCTGACCGAGAACACGATCATGACCGCGGCGAGCGCCAGCGTCTCCAGCGGGCGCACCTCGCGCGAGGCTTGCGCCCCGACCAGCACCAGCACGGCGACCGCGGCGACGAGGCCGAGCCATTGCAGCGCGATCCCGAACAGCACGATAGCGAGCAGCGAGAGGCCGATCGGGCGTGCGTAAAAGCGCGGCACCCGTTCGCCGTCGGACAGGAACGCGCGCAGCGCGATGACCGCTCCGAGCCCGGCCAGCAGCGCGCCGACCAGGGTCGGGAACATGGCGGGCCCCATGCGGTGCAGGTCGCCGAGGCGATACTGCTGCGCCAGCAAGATAAAGCCGCCGCCGATCGCGATGAAGATCAGCCCCGCCCAGAAATCCTTCGGCGCCCGGATGCGCATTATGCACACTGGCTCGTCATGCCCGCGAAAGCGGGCATCCAGTATCCGCCGAGCGAGCCGTTCACGCGAGGCCGTGCCCCCTACGTTGTTTCGTGGTGACTGGGTCGCCCGCTTTCGCTTTCGCGGGCGATGACAGCGGAAGGCGGATCAATCCGGCCGGATGTTCGCCTTCTGCACGATCGTGCGGAAGCGCGCGAGGTCCTGCTTCACGCGCGCGTCGAGTTCGGCCGGGCTGGAGGGAATGGTGTCGACGCCTCCGCCGGCGAAGCGCTCCTTGACGTCGGGCATGGCGAGGATCTTCACCACCTCGGCGTTGAGCTTATCGACGATCGGCGCCGGCGTGGCCTTGGGTGCGAACAGCGCGGTCCAGTTTGAGGCGTCGACATCTTTCACGCCCTGCTCCTGCAGGGTCGGCCAGTCCGGATCGAGCTTCGAGCGCTTCGCCATGGTCACCGCCAGCACGCGGATGCGTCCGGACTTGACGTGCGGCGCCACCGACGAGCTCGCCAAAATACCGAGCGGCACGTCGCCGCCGGCGAGCGCGGCCGAGGCCGGTGCGCCACCCTTGTAGGGGATGTGCTGGAACTTGGTGTCGGTGTTGAGCGCCATCCACTCCAGCACGATCTGGTTGATGCTGCCGTTGCCGGGGGTAGCGACCGAGAGCCGCCCCGGCTGCGCCTTGGCCGCGGCGATGACGTCGGCGACGGACTTGTAGGGTGAGGCCCCGTGCACCGCGAGCACCAGCGGCGCGTCGCTGACCGCGGCGATCGGCGCAAAGTCGCGCTCGACGTCGTAGGGCATCTCCTTGAACATCGCCGGGTTGATCGCGACGTCGCCGCCGGTGGCCATGACCAGCGTGTAGCCGTCGGGCGCCGCCTTGGCCGCCGCCGTCATGGCGATGAAGGCGTTGCCGCCCGGCTTGTTCTCCACCACCACCTGCTGGCCCCAGGCTTCGGTGAGCTTGGCGCCGACGATACGCGAGGCGATGTCGGCGATGCCGCCCTGGCGCGTAGGGCACCAGCACGTGGATCGGCTTGGTCGGGTAGTTCTGCGCCTGCGCGGGCATCGCGCAGAGCACGACGAGTGCCGAGATCATACGGACGAACCAAGCCATGGGCACCTCCTGCACCGACGCCTGCTCGCGTCGGGACCGCTAGCCTGCATGACGGAGCGGCCCCATGGCAAGGCGCGGGAGCGCCGCAGCCCCGCTCGCTCAGACCTCCCGCGCCAGCGCGCTTTCGTGCCAGCGCCGCAGCAGCAGGTGGGAGACGAGCGCCAGAGCGAAGAAGATGACGACGCCGGCGGCCGAGAGCAGCAGCAACGCAGCGAACATGCGGGGAATGTTGAGCCGGTAGCCGGCTTCGACGATACGATAGGCAAGCCCGGAACCGGCGCCGGCCGAGCCGGCGGCGATCTCGGCCACGACCGCCCCGATCAGGGACAGCCCGCCCGCGATCTTGAGCCCGCCCAGGATGTAAGGCAGCGCCGCCGGCAGCTTGAGCTCCCAAAGCACCTGCCAGCGCGTGGCGCCATACAGGCGGAACAGGTCGGCAAGGTTGCGGTCGACCGAGTTCAGCCCCAGCGTCGTGTTGGCGAGCACTGGGAAGAACGCGACGATCCAGGCGCAGGCGAGCACCGCCGCCGGCTGCGGCAGGTAGACCAGCAGCAGCGGCGCGATCGCCACGATCGGCGTCACCTGCAGGATTACGGCGTAGGGATAGAGCGAATATTCGATCAGGCGCGACTGGTTGAACAGCACCGCGAGCCCGATGCCGCCGACCGCGGCGAGGACGAAGCCCTGCAGCGTGGTGAGGAGCGTGACCGCGAGCGCCTCGGACAGCATCGCCCAGTCGGCGACCAGGGTCGTGAACACGAGCTCCGGGCCCGGCAGCACGTAAGGCGGAATGTCGCGCCAGCGCACCACCGCGCCCCATAGCACCACGGTGAGCCCGAGCACGACGATTGGCAGCAGCAAGCGCAGCGCACGCTCGGCGCGGGGGCCGCTCTCGTCCTTTGGTTTCGCCTCGCTCATGGTTTTCTAGATCGCGTCTGCTTTGATACGATGGAGCCCAACGCCGCCGCTCCTGCCGCGTCCATCTTCAACGCTCCCCCGCGGCGATCGCGCCCGAGAGCGCCTCGGAGACCAGCCGGCAGTAGCCGGCGTAGTCGGCCGAGGTGCGGAACCGTTCGTCGCGTGGATGCGGCGCCTCGATGGCGAGCTCCGTGAAGACGCGGCCGGGCCGCGGCGTCATCACCACGATGCGCTGCGAGAGGTAGACCGACTCGAACACCGAATGGGTGACGAACACCACGGTCTTGCGCAGCGCCTGCCACAGCGTGAGCAGGTCGTTGTTGAGGCGAAAGCGCGTGATTTCGTCGAGCGCGGCGAACGGCTCATCCATCAGCAGGAGCCCGGGCTCGGTAACGAGCGCGCGCGCGATCGAGGCGCGCATCTTCATGCCGCCCGAGAGCTCGCGCGGATAGCTCTGCGCGAAGCCGTCGAGCCCGACGCGCGCGAGCGCGGCGTCGACCCGCGCCGGCGCATCCGGCGTCAGCCCCGCAAGCTTGAGCGGGAGGCGCACATTGGCCGCCACCGTCGCCCACGGCATCAAGGTCGGCTCCTGGAACACGAACCCGATGCGGCGCGGGCCGGCGGTTGCGGCCCCGCCTTCGCCCCACGCCACTCGCCCGCTCGACGGCGCGCTCAATCCCGCGATGATGCGCAACGCCGTCGACTTGCCGCATCCCGAGGGGCCGAGCAGCGATACGAACTCGCCTGGCCGCACGTCGAGATCGAGGCGATCGAGCGCGACCACGCCGTTGGCGAACGTCTTGCCGACGCCGTCGAGCGCGACGACGGCAGGGCCGGATGAGGCTGGAGGCGCGACGGAAAGAGCTGGCACGTTTCGCAATCAGGTGGGCGGGCAGGTCGGACGCGACTTTACAACGAAATTCAGCGAAGCAACGGGCAACGCAACGATCGCCGGAGCCGCCGGACCCGCCCGCAAGGGATCAAGGCAGCACGCTAGACATTGGCGATGGCGCTGATTTTGCGCTAACGTCGCTCGCCGTATGCCGAGGGGGGTGAGTTTGCGCCGATCGCTTTCATTTGGACTTGTCACGCTCGTCTTCGTGGCGGCGACGATCGTCAGCGCGGCTGCCCAGCCCTTCATGGGCAGCGAGGCAAGCCGCGTCATTCGGGCCGCCAACGTCCTGAGCGCGCGCATCGCCGCCTACCATCGCGGGCCCGGCAGCTGGACCGGCTACACACCGGTCCCGCCCGGTTATTGCGGCACCATGCGCGAGGGCGAGGCCGTGTTGAAGGAGCTCGCACGGCTCGCAAGCAGGGCGATTCTCTACCGCCTGCCCGGCCTGGCATTGGACCTGCAGGCGGCGGGCAACCGGCTCGGCGACGCGCTCGACGAAGAGGAGATGATCAATCTCGTGGCCGGTATTCCCTACACCGTCTTCCCCTGCCCGGTGGAAGGCCGGCCCTATCCCGCGCGCGCAACCGTGCTCTATATCGTCGTGGCACGGATGCCTGCCTGCCGCGCGCAGGCGGATGTGCGCGAGTGTCGTTCGCCGCACGGCGAACGCTGATGCAGCAATGCCTGCGTTGAAAGCTCTGACCTGACGCCGGTCGGACGCGAGACGGCTGCCGCGGGCGCGGCGTCATCCTGAGAGACCGGCCTTCAGATCGTCGTCGAGCGCCTCGTTGTAGCGACTGACCAGTACGGACAGCGTTTCCCTGGCCTGCACCCAAAGCTCGTCGGAATGTCCGGCCGAGGCCTCCACCTCGTGATAGAGCTTGCGGATGTCCCGCCGATAGCCGTTCTCGCGCAGTTCGAGACGCTTGCGCCGCAGGTCGTCGGAGGTGAAGTGCTTGCGCAGGAACGCGTAGCATTTCAGCTCGGTGAGCAGGATCACGATCGACCGCTCGGCGCGCGCCGGCTGGAACTCGATCAGGTCGTTGACCGCTTTGCGCGCGCTCTCGTAGCCGAGGAAGAGGAGATAGATGACGTTGAGCATGGCGTCATGCCACGCGTCGGGCTCGCCTGTCGCCGCGGCCGGGCGGTCGGGCGCTGCTGGTTGCGCCGGCATGTCGGCCAGCTTGCGCAGCGAGTCGCGTGTCGCCTTCATGTAGGTGTAGAACTCGGTGATGTTGTTGACGACCGAGGCCTCGAGCTGCTGCAGGTCGCGGGAGTTGCTGTCGAAGACCGGGAAATACTCCTCCTGCGAGACGAACTTGTCGGAGGCGGCCGCCGACGGGCGGGCCGGGGTAGGACCGCGGTCGTAGGTGTCGACGTAGCGCTTGCCGATATCGAAGATCGTGCCGACGCGGCAAAGCGTGCTGATCTCGCAGGCGAACAGGTCGACAATGCCCAGCCGCGTCGACGCAGTCTGGTAGGCCCATCCGACGATGACGCCATAGATCGGAACGCCGGGCCCCACATACGTGATGAAGAACGAAAGGAATTTCCCGGCGGCATTGACCAGCCTGGTCAGAAAATCGGGCGGGGCGGCGGGGGGCAGCGACACCAGGAAGTGGCCCAGGAGCGCCACCTGGGGTGCCTCGGCTTCCGAGAAGAAGGCATACGACGCGTTGATGAGTCCGAGGAGGACCACCAGCAGAAGATGGACCGCGAGCACAAAAAGCGCCGTCGTGAAGATCAGCTTGAGATCCCTGACGTGTTTGGAGCGGAAAAAGCGGAACAGCGTCGATGCCGATTCCGTCGCCGTCAGTTCGTTCGTCGGCACGCGCCCCATGGCACGGGCAAGGGCCCGGAGCGACAGCCCAGAGAACAGCCCGGAGATCAGGTGGTCAGCCATGGCACAGCCGCCGCGGTTGTGCGCGCGCCGCTGCAGGCCGGACGTTTCGTGATGCGGTGACGTAGAACGAACCCGGATCGCGACCGGCGTTCGCGTGAGCCGGACTGCAACAGGTGGCCGGCCGTGCGGAAATGGCTTGCATGGATCCCCTCAAAGACAGCAACTCTGGCGAGTTCCGCGAAGCTCGCAGAAATACCGTGAGCCCGCTGTGAGGTAATTCACACTGGTTGACTGCGCCGCAGCCGTGTGGGTCCCTTATCAGCGGACGGCGGCGCTTCCATCACGCGCAGCCACGCGTCGGGACGGCATGAAGATCGCGACCTTCAACATCAACAACGTGAACCGGCGGCTGCCGAACCTGCTGCAATGGCTCAAGACGGCGCGGCCCGACATCGCCTGCCTGCAGGAGCTCAAGGCGGCCGACGTGGAATTTCCCGTCGATGCGATCCGCAAGGCGGGCTATCGCGCGGTGTGGCGTGGGCAGAAAACCTGGAACGGCGTCGCCATTCTCGCGCGCGGCAAGGAACCCATCCTGACGCGCACGGCTTTGCCTGGAGACGCCGGCGACACGCAAAGCCGCTACATCGAAGCGGCGATCGATGGCGTGCTCGTCGGCTGCATCTACCTGCCCAACGGCAATCCGCAACCCGGCCCGAAGTTCGACTACAAGCTCGCTTGGTTCAAGCGCCTGCATGGGCATGCGCGCAAGCTGCTGCGCGAACAGATGCCGGTGGTGCTAGCCGGCGACTACAACGTCGCACCGACCGAGCTCGATATCTACCCGACCACGTCGTGGGACGATGACGCGCTCGTGCAGCCCGCCAGCCGCGCGGCCTATGCCCGCCTCGTCAAGCAGGGTTGGACCGACGCGCTGCGCGCGCTACACCCGGATGAGCGCATCTACACGTTCTGGCATTACATGCGTAACCGGTGGCAGCGCAACGCGGGCCTGCGGCTCGACCATATCTTGCTGAGCCCGATCCTGGCGGAGCGATTGCAGGACGCGGGGGTCGATCGCGAGGTGCGCGGCAGGGCGGATGCCAGCGATCATGCGCCGGTATGGGTACGGTTGAGGCGGTAGAAGGCGGGACCGCGGTGCATCACGACGGCTTGCGCGTGACCGCCGAAAGCTGCGGCTTCAGCACAGCGACGACATCCTTCAATTGTGACGCGCCTGATGTCGTGCGCTGCCGCCGTCGCGAGCGATGTCGCCCTCCAGCCTCTCCGCGCGCTCCCCGCTGTCACGCAACCCACCAGGTGGCGACGCCGATGAGGACGAGAATCGCGATGCACACGACGACGAGAGCGATCATCCACTCGCGCGCCCGGCCGATCGTAAGCCTTTTTTTCACGTCGGTATCTCTCTGCGTTGTACCTTTAGCATTGTAGCTCAAATCCGGCGGCGCTGCAGTGTTTCCGCCGGCGCCGAATCGATCCTCTGTCATGCCGAGCGGCTGTTGCGGCTCGATCGGAAAGACTCTGAACGAAGAAACGCGCGGGCTTGCATCGGGACCCCGCGAGATGGCAACTGTCGAGACGCGCCCCCCTCGCCCCAAGCGACAGGTGCGTCCGGCCACCCTAATGTTCGAGCAGGGAGCAGCGCCAAGTGGACGTCTTTGCGATCAGGCACGGGGAGACCGCGTGGAGTCTCAGTGGACAGCACACCAGCACGACCGACATCCCCTTGACCGACAACGGGCGCCGGCTGGCGGAGCGGCTCGCGCCGGTGCTCGCAAAGGAAACATTCGCGCTCGTGCTCGTCAGTCCGCGACAACGCGCGCGGGAGACCTGCGAGCTGGCCTGCCTAGGCGCCCACGCCGTGATCGACCCCGATCTGGCCGAGTGGAATTACGGCGAGTACGAGGGGCTGACCTCCCGACAGATCCGTGAGCGGGCGCCCGGCTGGCTGCTGTTCCGGGATGGATGCCCGGGCGGAGAGACGCCGGAGGAGGTCGGCACGCGCGCGGACCGCGTGATCGCACACGCGCGCGCGGTCGACGGCAATGTTGCCCTGTTCGCGCACGGGCACATTCTGCGCGTGATCGCGGCGCGCTGGATCGCCCTGCCGGCGAGCGCGGGGCAGAATTTCCTGCTCGACACCGGCACGTTGTCCGTGCTCGGGCACTATCAGGAGATACCGGCCATCAAAATCTGGAACGGGCCGCTTGCCTAGGTGTCAAACGGCGGCGATCCGCTGAGGTCGAATTGGTTTTGCTTCGGCGGGCGCCGAAGCAATTTCGGCCGAAATGCGTGTTCAATAAGGTTGCCGCGCTGGTTTCCGGCCCACGCCAATAACAGGAGAACGCCAATGTTCTCGGTGATCTTCGAGGTTTTCCCGCACGAGGAGCGGTTCGACGAGTATCTCGCACTCGCCAAGCATCTGAAGCCGATCCTGGAAACGATCGACGGCTTCGTGGACAACGAGCGTTTCGAGAGCACACGGCGGCCGGGCTGGCTCCTGTCGCATTCGACGTGGCGCGACGAGAAGTCGGTGGTTCGCTGGCGCACCACGGGCGAGCACCACGCGATCCAGGCGAAGGGCCGGTCCGAGGTTTTCCGCGACTACCACTTGCGGGTTGGCGATGTCACCACCGATACCGATGCGCCGAAGGAAGCGCCGGTTCGTGAGCAGCGCTTCGACGAGACCGAGATCGGCGCGGCGAAGCTGGTGACGCTGACCGAGATCGCGCCTGAACCAGGCGCGGCATTCGGCTTGCACGACGATCTGCTTGCGGCGCTCGGCCTCGACCTGTCCCGCGACGGCGTCGTCGAGCACGATCTGCTTGCCAGCATCTACAACCCCGGCAAGCTGGCGCTGCTGGTGTCGTGGCAGGATGCAACGGCCGCGCGCCAGTGGATGCCAGTGAAAGCCAGGGGAATCCGGAGCCTGCGGCATCGCCAGATACGGATCGTGCGTGACTACGGCATGTTCGATCGTCGCGAGGCACCACAGTTCCATCCTGACGTGAAGGGACGCGAGACCAGGCATGCGGAACCCGCACACCGCGGCGGATCCGATTGAGTGAGGAATTTCGAATGAACCGCGAAGTCATCCGCGTCGAGCCGCTGTCCACCTATCTGGAACGGTGGAAGGCGCCGACCTCGGCGGTCACCCGGAGCGGCGATACCATCTACGTCTCGGGGCTTCCGCCGTTCGACCCCGACACCGGCGCGGTCGTCCATGCTCCGATCGAGCGGCAGACCGAGCTGGTCCTGGAGCAGATGAAGCTTTGCCTGGAGACGGCGGGATCGTCGCTGGAGAATGTCCTCAAGTGCAATGTGTACTGCACGTCGGTCGAGCGGTTTGCGGAGGTCAACGCAATCTATGCCCGTTACTTTCCCAAGGACCCGCCCGCCCGTATCTTCGTATGCGTTCCGGCATGGCCGGGACATTTCGACATCGAGATCGACTGCATCGCGGCGGTCTAGGTGCGGTGTCGGTGCCGGAAGCAAACGCTTTCGTTTGCCAGCTGCGGCGCCGGCATGATCGTCCCGATGCGACCGGGCATTGCGCGCTCTCGACGACGAACCTAAATCCCTTCACCGCTCCACCGCCTCCGGCGCCCGAAAGGCATGAGCCTGGAGACGATGCCGGGACGAACGGGTTGCAGGCACGATCATGCCGGATGCGGAAACAATCGTCGTCGGCGCCGGGCCTGCGGGGCTCGCTTGCGCCGCTGCGCTGAGACGCAGCGGCGGGTCCGTCATCGTGCTGGAAAAGGCCGACCGGATCGCCGCGTCGTGGCGTCACCACTATGATCGGCTGCATCTGCATACGCATAAACGGCAATCCGGACTGCCGGGCTTGCCGATGCCCGCCGCCTACCCAAAATATCCGTCGCGCGACCAGCTCGTGGCCTATCTCGAAGACTACGCCGCCCTTCATCGGATCGTGCCGCGCTTCGGGACAACAGTGCTCCGCGTCAGGCAACGCGCCGGCTGGGTGGTCGAAACCGACACGACGACGCTGACGGCCGGGAATGTCATCTTCGCCACCGGCATCGCGGGATGGCCGTTGCGTCCCGCGTGGCCGGGCATGGACAGCTTTCCGGGACGTCTCATCCACTCCAGCGACTACGCGAACCCGACGCCGTTTTCCCAGTGCAGGGTGCTCGTCGTCGGACTGGGAAATTCCGGCGGAGAGATCGCCCTGGATCTCTGCGACGCCGGCAACGAGGTGTCGCTGTCGGTGCGCAGCCCGGTCAATGTCGTGCCGCGTGACCTGTTCGGCATTCCGATCTTGACCTTGGCCATTCTGCAGCGGTCGCTTCCCTACAAGCTTGTGGACGCGCTCAACGCGCCGATCCTCCGGCTGGCGATCGGCGATCTCGAGCCATTCGGGCTGCGCCGGCCGGCAAAAGGACCGATGACGCAGGTGGCCGAGGACGGGAAGATCCCGCTGCTGGACATCGGCACCGTCGACCGCATCCGGCGCGGACTGATCACGGTGCGTCCCGGCATCGCGCGGATCACGGGCGCGGACGTGCATTTCGACGACGGAACGCGCGCGCCATTCGACGTCATCGTACAGGCGACCGGCTACCGCCCGAGTCTGCGCGCTCTCCTGCCCGATCATCACGGCGTGCTCGATCGTTCCGGCGCGCCCATCGTGTGCGGGCGCCCGACCGGCCATCCCGGCCTGTTCTTCTGCGGCCATATCGCGGTCGCGACCGGGCAGTTGCGCGAGATCGGGCTCGAGGCCGAACGAATTGCGGCGACGATTCGCGCGGGCGCATGTCGAGAATTCGGTTGACCCCTCGTAGGCCTGTCCATCAAATGCGTGATCAACCGGGAGAACAAGAATGAACCCACGCATCATCGGTTATGCGCTGCTGGCCTCGGCTTTCGTGCTGGGTCTGGGAGCGAATTTCGCCCGGGCCGCGGAGGCTCCGAAGGACAACAAGGGTTACACCGCCAGCAAGACGACGGTCGTCGAGCTGGGGCCCGAATTCGAAGGAATGGCCGGACGGCAGCTCCGGCTGCGCCTGCTGACGATCGAGCCGGGCGGTTACATCGGCCTGCACAATCACAAGGATCGGCCGGCCGTGGTTTATTTCTTGCAGGGAACGGACACCGTCATTCGCGACGATGGCACTTCGCAGACCTTCAAGCCCGGTGATACGACCGGAGAACCCGGCACCACCGTGCACTGGCACCGCAACGACGGCACCGACGCCGTGATCCTGATCACCGCCGATATTTTCAAGGCGCCGCCGAAATAGAGTGGCAGCACCGTTCGATTCTGATGAGGCAGCCCCGGTTGGCTGCCTCAATTTTTTGCAAGACCGAAACCTGCCACGCAAACCTATTTCTTCTCCCCGCCGGCCGGCGTCTTGCCGCCGCCGACGCTGTCCATCTCAGGCTCCGTTTTCTTCGGCGAGGATGGAGCTTCGCCTGTCGTCACCGGGTCCGGCGCGTGGGCGTCCGGCAGGGTTGCCGCCGGCGGCCGGTCTGGCGTTCCGGTCCTCGGGCTGTTGGCGGCGGGCGGCGCAGCCGTGGGATTGGCCGCGTCGGGGAAATCCCGCGTCGGCGCTTGCGCCGACGCCACGCCCGAACCGGCAAGGAGAACGGCAACGGCAAACACCGGGAGTCGTTTCGTCATGGTCGGTACCTCGCGGATGAGAATCCGGGAGGGAACGCGCTGCACATCGGCCGGGTTCCGGTCGGTCGCGAGCCCATCCGTTACCCGGGTGCGGCGCATTGCCTAAAGTGCCCTCCAGTTGTGGACAAAGCGACCTTTCGGTCTCGCCCCGGGACACGGCAAGCTGCCCACGGCCCTGCCTCGATGAGGCGGGGTCTTCTCTGCAGGCCGACCTGGCCCCGCTTCGGCGGGGACTTTTTTTGGCCGCCGCGGTTGGCGCGCTTTCCGGCGACGCGCGGACCTGATCAACGTCCCGCGCGCATGGCCAACCTGCCGCTCCATCCGGCAACCGAGGCAACCCCGGACAATCACGCGCCGGTGACCGCAATCCGCAACAAGCACGAAGGTGCAATCGGCCGCTAAGTTTACGCGCCGCGCGAGGATGGCGGTCGATCCGTGACGGACTGCGGTCCGGGAGGACCACGATGTTCCTGCCCTTGAACATCTACATGGTCGTGGCTTCGCAGCTTCTTGGCGTGGCCGCAGACCAGGTCCCGACCTACGATTTCGGTCAAAACTGTCATTCGATTGCGACGCTGAACAACAGCATCGAGCGGTGCGCAAATGATGAGGAAGACGCCCATGGAAAGCTCAGAACGCTATGGGCTGACTTTTCGGCCGCCGACAAGGAGAGGTGTGAGGCCGTGACACGCGCGGCTTGGCCGAGTTATGTCGAACTTCTCGCGTGTCTTCAGATCGCCCAGGCAACGAATGGAATCGGCGTGCATTCGTTGGACGACGACAAAAAGCCGGACTCCCCGGCTGCTCAGGAGGTCCTCGACCGCGCGACGAGTCCAAGCTCGGCAATCACCGGACGGATGGCAACCGGTCGCAGCCGCGCCACCATCTCCCGCGCGCACCGCAGGCTTAGTGGTGACCAGCGTCGCGTGGCGGCGCCGCCAGATTGACGGCCTTACTGTCCATGACCTCGTACGTCGGGTCGGCGAGCTCGATCAGCGCCTAGTGCGGGCCGGGGGGAGGCCCTGGATGATGAGCGGCTCGCCGCATCGCGGCTCATCCCGATGAGCCGGTTCCCACTTCGCCGCAAAGCGCTCTAAGCTGTGCGCCAACCTGCCGCCGAAGGAGCCGCTCATGAACCTGCGCCAGCTCAGATACTTCGTGAGCGTGGTGGAGGCCGGCAACATGACGCGCGCCGCCGAGCAGCTTCACGTCGCGCAGACCGCGCTCGGTATGCAGATCCGCCAGATCGAGGAGGATCTGGGCGTCGCGCTGCTTGTCCGCCATTCGCGTGGCGTCGAGCCGACCAAGGCCGGCAGCCTGCTGCACGCCCGCGCGCTCACGATCCTGAAGCTGGTCGAGGAAACCCGGAAGGAGGTGTCGGCGTGCGAGCGTGAAGAGAGCGAAGTCATCCGGCTCGGGATCACCCCTGCCCTGATGCTGACCGCCGGCACCGAGCTTGCCCTGACCGTCCGCGAACATCTTCCCCAGGTGCTCCTGAGCATCGTCGAGGCGATGAGCCACGTGTTGGTGGATACGCTGTCCCGCGGCGAGGTCGATTTCATCCTTTGCTATGACATTCCGGACCTGCCGCATCTGTCGCGTACCGCGCTGCTGCAGGATGATCTGGTGCTGGTGACACTTCCGGGGCCGCGCAAAGGCGAACCGGTTGCCTTTGTCGATGTTCTGGAAGAGAGCCTGGCCATGCCCGAGGCCGGCGATACCGTCCGCACCGTCGCCTCCCGCACCGCCCGCGAGCTTGGCTTGGAATTGAAAATTGCCTACGAAGTCCGCTCGATCTCGGCGATGAAGAGCTTGGTCAGCCGGGGCGCCGCGTCCAGCATCCTGCCGTACTTTTCCGTGCTCGACGAGGTGCAGTCCGGCAAGCTTGATGCACGGCCCATCATCATGCCGTCACTGCGGCGGACCTTGTTCCTCGCGTCCTCGAAGCAAAGCGGCCCATTTCGCAACGAGGCCGGCTTGACCGGCGCCGTTCGTGCATCCCTGCAGGGCCTGCTCGACGCGCTCGGACCGCTCGCCCACCCATTGTGGGTGCGCACAGCGTAAGCGGGGTCGAGGTCCCGCGCGCGCGGAAATTCTGCGCGCTGCCCTGCGCCGATCATAGTGGACGCGCGGCGTCAGAACCTCTCTCATGATCGCGCCAGACCATCCCGACGCATCCTGCGTCGCGCTCACCCATGAAGGAGCAATCCGATGATGACCCGCATGATCTTCGTCGCGGCTGCGATCGCGGCGTCGACGCTCGCCCTGTCCACGGGCGGCGCCCATGCCGACAGTCTCGACATCCATCAGGCCACGCTCGCGGAAGCGAACCAGAAGACGCAGGAGGTCAGCACCGAGCAGTTGCGGCGTATCCTGGCCGACGGCAACGCCATCGTTCTCGATACCCGCACGCGCGCCGAATTCGACGCCGGGCACATTCCCGGTGCGCGCAATCTGGATGCGCCGGCTGGCGCACAGGTGACGGCGGTGGAGCGAATGGTGAACGGGGACAAGAGCAAGGCCCTGGTACTGTACTGCAATGGACCTTATTGCCAGGCCAGCCGGCGGCTGGCCGACCAGCTGGTCACGGCCGGCCACACGAATGTGCGGCGTTACCAGCTCGGGATTCCGATCTGGCGCGCGCTCGGTGGCCCGACCGAAATCGAGCTCGATGGGATCGCACGGATCTTCAAGGCCGACCGGACGGCGGTGTTTCTCGACGTCCGGCCGTCCGGCGACTTCGCGAGCGGAAGCCTTGCGGGCGCACACAGCGTTCCGGCCGACGACGTGGCGGCCGGCAGGCTCACGAAACTCCCGCTGCCGGAGGACGATTTCAACCGGCGCATCGTGCTGTTCGGGCGCGACGCAGCACAGGCGCGCAAACTTGCCGAGGTGCTCAGCAAAAGACCCTGGCACAACGTCGCCTACTTTCCGGGATCGTTCGAGACACTGGCCGCCGCCGTGAAAGACAGGTAGCGAACCCGCGGGCGGCGCCCGGCGCCGCCCGCCGACCGGAGCCCCTCCGCAAGCTTAATTTCCGGCTGTGCCCTGCGTGTTCAGATACAGCGCATAGAGCGAATGGCTCGCCGCCATGAACAGCCGGTTCCGCTTGCGGCCACCGAAGCATAGATTGGCGCAGCGCTCCGGCAGCGCGATGAAGCCGATCGGCTTGCCTTCGGGATTGAACACCTTGACGCCATCAAGTTCGGCGCGGCCCATGCCCCAGCCGCACCACAAATTGCCGTCCATGTCGATGCGGAAGCCGTCCGGCGTTCCGTCGGCCTCCGCGGTGATCAGGACGCGCTTGTTGGCCAGGCGCGCGCCGTTGTCGACCACGTCGTAGGCATAGATGTAACGCGGGCTTGAGCCGCTGTCCTGGATGTAGCATTTGGTCTCGTCGGGCGAGAACTCCACGCCATTCGGCCTCGTCAGCGCGCTCTCCACCACGGTGGCCCGGCCGGTCTTGGGATCGAGGCGATAGATGTTGGACGGCAATTCGATCGGCGAAACGTTGCCCTGGTAATTGCTGAGGATGCCGAGCGGCGGATCGGAAAACCAGATCGTGTCGTCGGACCTTACGCAAATGTCGTTTGGCGAGTTGAGCGGCTTGCCCTCGAATTGGTCCATCAGCACCGTGATCTTGCCATCCTATTCGGTGCGCGTGATCCGCCGCGTCTCGTGCTCGCAGGTGACAAGGCGCCCCTGGCGGTCACGGCGATTGCCGTTGGCGTGGTTGGAGGGTTCGCGATAGATGCTGACCGCGCCCTGACCTCGTCGTAGCGCATCAGCCGAATTGTTCGGAATGTCGCTCCAGATCACGCAACGGGCGTCGCCGAAATAGACGGGCCCTTCGCACCAGCGCATGCCCATTGCGAGCCGCTCGATGCTGGCGTTGAACAGGCGGTACCGGTTGAAGCTGGGATCGAGGCTCTTGATCGCGGGATCGGGATAGCGTTCGCTGGGCTCCCAGCCGCCGAGCGCGGTGTGAGGGAAAGTCATCGCCGCAGCAGCACTCGCCGCCGCGAACATCCGGCGTCTCGTCATCTCCATGGCGTGTCTCCGGGTTGTCGGCCACGCCTGCAACGGGTCGTGGCCGACTTAGCCGTTAACATATTTGCGCAGACGAAGGCCTAAGCCTGACACCCCGGACCAAGCAGCGGCGTACCGGCGAGTGACGACGCGCAGAGCTCGTCATACTGGCGGCAACAGTCGGAAATCGATACGCTTCGATGCATGGCGTCGAGCGAGGGAGACGAACCGATGCATTCCACCGACTTTGAACGCCGGAACACAAAGTCGCGGGCGATCGAAGAGGCGCTCGGCCGCCTCGGCCAGCCCATCACCGAGGGGCAGGCAAGGAATGTTGCGGCTTTGGAAGATTGCGACTGCAAAGATGGCATGTTCGCGCTGGCCGCGACCCGCCGGCAGCTGTTCGCCGGCACGGGGCTCGTCGCCGCGGTGGGAATGACCGCGATGCTGCCGCGCGCGGCCGATGCCAAGGCGCCGCCCGGCGCGGTCGAATATCCGGTACAGGCCGATCCCACCAAAGAACAGGGTCGTGTGATGGGGGAGGACGGCGGATACGGTTCGCGCTCGCAGTTCGAGACCGAAGTTCGCTGGGCGAACCCGACCAGGACGGCGGGATTTTCGCCCTTGCAGAACAGCTACGGCACGATCACGCCGTCCGGGCTACATTACGAACGCCATCACGGCGGCATCCCGAATATCGACCCGGCGAAGCACGGCCTCGTCATCCATGGCCTGGTCGACCGGCCCATGAAATACTCGCTCGCCGAACTCAAGCGCTTCCCGACTCTGTCGCGCACCTATTTCATGGAATGCTCCGGCACGACCGGCAGCGAGATCATGAAGGCACGCGAGCCCAACGTGCAGCGCACGCACGGCCTCGTCTCCACCTCGGAATGGACCGGGGTGCCGCTGTCGACTCTTCTCAAGCAGGTCGGGCTCCAGCCCGGTGCCGCCTGGGTGCTCGCCGAAGGCGCCGACGCCGCCGTGATGACCCGCAGCGTGCCGATCGACAAATGTCTCTCCGACGCATTGATCGTATTCGCGCAGAACGGCGAAGCAATGCGCCCTGAGCAGGGCTATCCCATGCGGCTGTTCCTGCCCGGCTGGGAAGGCAACATCTCGATCAAGTGGCTGCGCCGGCTCGAGGTCAGCGACAAGCCCTATTACACGCGTGAGGAGACATCGAAATATTCCGACCTCATCACCACGACCGGCAAGTCGCGGATCTTCACCTTCACGATGGAGGCAAAATCCGCGATCACCTTTCCCTCGGGCGAGATGAAGTTGCCGGGGCCGGGTTTTTACGAGATTACCGGGCTCGCCTGGAGCGGGCGGGGCAAGATCGCGCGTGTTGAAGTGTCGACCGACGGCGGCAAAAGCTGGAACCTGGCGTCGTTGCAGGAACCGGTGCTGGCGCTCAGCCAGACGCGCTTCCGCTTTCCCTGGATCTGGGACGGCAAGCCAGCGGTGATCCAGAGCCGGGCGACGGATGAGACCGGTTACTCGCAACCGACGCATCAGCAGCTCATCGCCGAGCGCGGACCGCTCGAGACCGGCTCGCTTTTCTATCACATGAACGCCGTCCAAAGCTGGGGTATCGCCGCTGACGGGAGCGTGAAGAATGTGCATCCGCTCGGTTGATCGCAAATACGCGGTGCTGATTGCGATCGCGCTCGCCGTATGCGCGCTGCCCGATCGCGCGCGCGCCCAGGGCTATCCGAGCAAGTTCGACTTCGGGGCCCCGGCGAGCCCGCAGGAGGTCGCGGCGGTTGCCATCGCGATCGGCCCCGACGGCAAGGGCCTGCCGGCGGGCAAGGGCGATTATGCCACCGGCAAGCGCGTGTATGAGACCACCTGCAGCGCCTGCCATGGCGCAAACCTGCAGGGGGTCGCGGGGCTGCCGAACATGCCGGCCGGCGCCGCACTGCGGCTGATCGGCGGCCGCGGCACCCTCACGACCAAGAACCCGGTGATGACCGTCGAAAGCTACTGGCCCTACGCCACGACGCTGTTCGACTATGTGAGGCGCGCGATGCCGTTCCAGGCGCCCGGCTCCCTGACGGCGGACGAAATCTACGCGGTGTCGGCCTACATCCTGGCCGAAGGCAACGTCATCGACAAAGCGGTGGTTCTCGACGCCGCGACGCTTGTGCGTGTGCAGATGCCTAACCGCGACGGCTTCATTCCCGATCCACGGCCTGAATTGTTCAAGTAGCATTCGACGCGATACTGCGCCCCGTGCTGGACCGGCTTGGCTGATTCCACCACGCCGAATGCACCGGATCGAACGCCGCGACAGGCACCATCGCCATGGCCCTATGGGCCACCGGGGGCTGAGGGGCTGCGTTCTCCCCTTCCCCGGCCGTCACGATCTCGATTCGGAACATCCATTCACATCAGGACGTGTCCACAATGTCAGACCAAAACACCCTCTCGCGGCGCCGGGCGCTGTCGCTGCTCGGTGCCACGGCGTTGACCGCGCAGGCGGCCACGGCCCGATCGCAAGACGTCATCGCCGCTGCAACGTCGACGCGCCCGCGCTACATCTTTGGCTACGGATCGCTGATCGAGCGCGAGTTGCGCATCGCCGCCTGGCCCAGCGCGCAGTTTGCCTCCCCGGTCATCGTCAAAGGTGTGGCACGGGGATGGTTCGATCAGACCGACGTCCCCAGCTGGAGCCCGACCTACCTCGGTGGCATCGCAGAAGCGAACGCCGAAACCAACGGCGTGATCTTCCGCGTCACTGCAGCGGAGTTCGACAGCTACACCCAGCGCGAGACTGGCTATAGGCCGACGCAGATCGACCCCTCGCAGATCACCATGCTCGACGGCAGCTCAACCGCGCCCGACGGCGACATCTGGTACTTTGCCAACGCGCGGAAGGATTTCCCCTCCGACGTGCATCCAATCGTGCAGTCGTATGTGGACGTATGCCTCGACGGTTGCCTGGAAATCGAGGCAACGTATCCACGGGCAAAGCAGGCGAACTTCGCCGAGCGTTTCGTCAGGACGACGAGCAACGGGGACCACCATGGATCAACGACCGCATCCATCCTTGGCGGCCATTCGTCTACGTGCCGCGCGCGTGGGAAATCGAAGCGCTGATTCAGAAGGTCCTGGGCCGGGAGATGTTCGCTCGGATCACGCTCAAGTAACGTTGCCGCGCAGAACGGCCCATGGTCGCATGATCAGTCCGCAAGGGGCCGGCTCAATTCCGTGCGCCAGTTCGCGGGATCAGGGGTCGATTGCGGGCCGACCGAATATACCTCCCACAGATCCTCGGCTTGTTCGTGGCCGTTCGCCCTTATCCACTTGTCGAACTCAACCCAGGCGGATGGGAGGCCTTCATATGGACCGCTGTACACCGTGCGCGCGACCTTTGCCGCGGGAAGCTCGCCCGGTTTGACGCGGCCGGTCGCCTTCACCGGCGCCGCGACCTTGACGCCTAATTCGAAATCGAAGGTGTCCGGATTCATTTTCAGATGATGCGCGAACACCGCGCCGACGGGCTCCACCCCTTGTGCGGCGAGCGTTGTCATCAAGTCGCCGACGGCGGGGCCGAACACCTTCATCATCTCGCTGCGCGGAATGGTGAGGCGGATGACCGCCGCCGCTTGGGCGTTGGTCTGGATGATCTCTGGTGTGGCTAGCATGGTTTGATTCCCCAATTCCCTGTGCATGTAGGTTGATCGTCTAAATTATGGTCTCGAGTCGGACGTAGCTCGCTTCCATGCCGTGCTCCATGCCGGTCGCAAGCATGGCCGCCCGCGTCTCGGCATCGGGCAAGGTCATTCGCATCGTCATCAGCGTGCCGGCCCCGTCCGGCTCGAACCTCGTTTCAACGTGGTTGTCCGGCGTCGGGTCGGGCACGTGCATCCGCTCCACATGAACGATGCGGCTGAAAGGCACCAACTCCAGATACTCGCCGGTCAGGGAGAACCCGCCCCCCTTGCCGTTGCTCCACTCGTAGCGAATCTTTCCGCCCGGCCGCGGCTCGTTGATGCAGACCGGCATCGTCCAGCCGTCCGGGCCGAGAAGCCACTTCTGGATCAGGCTCGGCTCGGTGTGGGCGCGGTAGACCGCCTCGGGGGAGGCCGCGAAGCGGCGCGTTACAACGACATGCGTGTCGCCTTCGGTCTTTATCGTCATCTTGCTCATGGCATGTCCTTTCGCCCCGCGGGCTTCATGGCGGCCAGAACTGCATCCAGCCGATCGTAGTTCTTGGCCAAGGCATCCCGCAGCATGGCGAGCCATTGATCGATGGCGTCGACACCGGCTGGCGCCAGCCGGCAGGGCCGCTTGGTGCCGTCGACGCGGCGGCCGATCAGTCCGGCGCCTTCGAGCACTTTGAGGTGGTGCGAGATCGCGGGCTGCGTCATCTCGAACGGCTCGGCCAGCTCCATCACCGTCGCCTCGCCCAACGCGAGACGGGCAAGAATCGCCCGGCGGGTCGGGTCGGCGAGCGCGGCAAAGGCGGCATCCAGCTTCGGCATGGCGGGCTCTCTTATATAAACATTACCTTATATAAATAATTACTTATTGTCAACGATCATCCATCCGGCCGGGGGGTCCAGGCCGGTGGTGATGGTCATCGTCGGGCGTGCGGGATCGCGATCGCCGCGGCGGCCCGGGGCGACGCATATTTCTCAGCGGAAAGTGAGCTGCTTCACATCTGGAAGCACAGGGGGAAAGGAGACTGCCGCCCGGTTGGCAGGTTGATCGGTTCAACGAATGCCGCCGTCAGGTCGGATGCCCACCGGGCCCGCGGAACACCGCACGAGGTAAGGCTCGGCACGCGTACAGCTCGTGGGTCACCGCTCGGGCTCGTGCGGCGCCAGTGCCGGGGGAGACCCCCATGCCCAATGACCCGCCCGTTCACGATGTTTCCGTTCGCATCGAACAGGAGGGAACGAACAAGTTCAGGATACAAAGCGACCAGCTCGAACAGATCGGCGCGCAACTGCGTGGGCGGCGGGAGTTTTCGATCTTCCAATCGATTATTCTGCCCCTCATCGTCAGTGTCGCGACGATCGTTCTCAGCTCCGCGTTCCAGTATGTCAGCTGGTTCAACTCGGTCGGTCTGAAAGACGCAACCGACGTCGCGGACAAGGCGGCGCGCACCTATGAGACCTCGGCGGCAGCGATTGGCACGCGCCATTATGCGATGCTTGTTTTCCTCCCTTCGCTGAGAGACCTCGTTCAAGCGAAGGCCGAGTTCGAGCAAAGCGCCAGGGCACGCGCCGATCTGTTGAACGCCAGGGCGCAGGCCACCGCCGTGCCGGGCGCCATGGCGCAAGGCAAGGGAGCAAGGATCCTGTCAGCGCACAGGCCAATGCAAAGCGAAGTCCTGACGCCGACCGCGCGCTCCTGAGCGCTGTGACGCAGAATGCCGAAGACAAGAAAGACAATGAAATTTTACTGCACAAGTCCGCTCTGGATATCAAGCAGAAGCGCTTCGCCACCTATTATGAGCAACTCAAGCTGTGGAACGAGAATTACGACCACCTGCTGAGCGAGATCGAATATGCGCTCGACCGGCCCGTCTTTGGTCAAGCCGACAAGAAAAATGAGGACTTTCGAATATCTCGGGCCAAGATCGGCCAGATGGATTGTTTGAATTACGCGTTCTCGCAAGAGCTGGAAAAGCTGTACCCCCATGCACACAGTTTGAAGCTCAGGTTTGCCGCGATCCACAACTGCTTCATGAACATCAATCACGCCTTGGACGAGCAGTTGACCGCAGGGATGTCGAACCCGCTGCCCACCTTGGACAAACCCACCGAAGCCCAGATCAAACGCCAACTCGATGCGCTCTTGGCCATGTCAAACGAATTTCGCTGCTACGCACACCAGCGCATCGACTATTACAACGCGCAAAAGGAGCTGGCTATCTTCAGCGCCACCTATGTTTGGCGATGGCTGAGCGATGGCACGAAGACAGCGGCGCTCAAGCATTTCGACGACACCGCCAGCAAGTGTAATTCGCAGAAACGCGTCGCCTGACCGGCGCCTTTGACCTGCATGCAGGGATCGTCCGGACCAGGGACGAGGCGCGCTACTTCACCAGCTTGTTGGTGTAGTCGATCACGAATGCCTTGATCTCCGGCTTCACCTTCCCCAGCGCCGCGACAATCTCCTGCGCGTCGGCGCCGGGGACGACCAGCGGATCGGTTTTCACCGCGTTGGCGTAGTCGCGGATGAAATCCTTGTCTTGCGCCAGCGTCACGAACGCCGTGCGCATCACGTCGGTGATCTCCGCCGGCGACTTCGGCGGCAGCAGCGCGGTCCTGAACATCGCCACCAGCGGATCGCTGCTGGTGCGCAGAACCTCGTAAAGAAACCCGAACGGCTTCTTGTGGTGGACGCTCTCGAAGAACTCCTCGAACGTCGGCAGGTCGGGCATCGCGCGGCTGCGCGGGGTGCCGCCGTCCTTGCCGCGCGCGGCGATCTGCCATAGCGGCATCACCAGCTCCGCCATCGTCGGCTCGACCGACCCGCGCCAGCCCGGCAGCGAGGTGTTCGCGAACTGGCCGATGTTCTGCAGGATCGCGGTTTCGACCTCTTTCAGTCCGCGATAGGCCGGCACCGCCTGATACCTGATGCCGAGGAGATCGAGCGAGAGCGACTGGTTGACGGTGTTGCTGTTCTGCAGGTTGAGCGACAGCGCCTTGAAGTCGCTTGCCTTCATGATGTCGGTCGGGACCTTGAGGCCGGGCGGCGTGTCCTTGCGGGCATAGGCGACCAGCGGGTTCTCGAAGCCCGCGATCATCACGAATTCCGAATAGTTGGTGCGCAGCGACGGGTTCGCCACCAGCTGGGCGATCACGTCCAGGGTGAAGAAGCCGATCGTCTCGCCGTTCGGCGCCGTTTCGCCGAGCTGGTTGCTGCCGAGAATGCCGCCGGCGCCGCTGACATTCTTGATCACGACGGTCGGCTTGCCGGGGATGTGATTGGGCAGGTGCTGGGCGACGATGCGTCCCTCGATGTCGGCGGGGCCGCCAGCCGGATAGTTGATGATCATGGTGATGGTCTTGCCCTTGTAGAACTGGGCAAGCGCAACCTGCGGGACGACGGCGGCAACCAATGCGGCGAGACCGGCGACGAGCAGAAATCTTCGCGACATTCCGCAACCTCCAAGACGCTCCCGCTCCGTGCGCGACCGCCGGCCGCAATGACCGGCGCGGGCGCGGGAGCGGACGCTTCGACGCTATTGGAAACACGGCAGGCTGTCATCTGCACGCGGCGGTGGCGGTGACGGCGTAATCTAGTGTGGCGGTCAGAAGTCCGCATCATTTCCGCGGCAGGTCCGAAATGCGGACTTCTGAACCAAAGCCACGCTAGGGCAATAAGTTGCTAGTGCTGCGCCGACCACCGATTGCACACGCGCGGCGGGATCGAGTTCGAGCAATCGCGGACTGTGTCCGAACTTCTGAAGAAGGCCAAAGACAAAGCGGCCGGGACGGCATCGGCCATCAAGTTCTCATACGAGCTGGTCGAGGCCGCCGGTGGCGAACATGCGAGTTCGAGAGCTTCCTGATAGCGAGGCGCGAGCGCCGCTTGAAAGCGGAGCGCAAGGACCACTCGAAAACGAGGCGCAAGCGGCGCTCCGGTTAACTCGACCCCGAGAACCTTAACCAAGCCTCCTTCAGTCGGTCCTTCGGTCTCCAGCTTTCCAGCTCATGGTACCTAAGGCAGAGAGAAGGGCTTGGAGTTCGGGGACCTTCTTCTCGTCGGCGACTTTTATCGCTTCGCGCACCATGCCGCTCAAGAGCTCTATCTGATCTCCATCAAGTTCTACAAGGTAGCGTTCCATGATGTACCCATTCCAATTCATGGTTAGGATGCTTGAAGGATGCGCCGGACCTTCAGCAGCGAGTTGAGACATCAAAATAAGTCCGAAGTCATGTGCATGTGTCCCATCAACTCGGCTGTGGTGCGAGCGTTCCGTCCTGAACCTAGTTGTCTGGTCCCGGAGTGTAGGGGAATCAGCCAAACTGATCCCGCATTCCGGGAGGGATTATGGGCCAGGTACTTCACGGCTGCGCCACGACCACGCACGCCGTCCGAACTGCGATACAGCGATCGAAGGCTCCGCTCAAGGAACTAGCGGCGCGGTATGGGCTGAACCACAAGACAGTTGCCAAGTGGCGTAAACGGGCCTTCGTCAACGATGCCCCGATGGGGCCGAAAACGCCGCACTCGACAGTGCTATCGTCTAAGGAGGAAGCCATCATCGTCGCCTTCCGCAAGCATACACTGCTGCCGCTGGACGACTGCCTCTATGCCTTGCAGGCGACGATCCCGCATCTGACCCGGTCGTCCCTGCATCGGTGCCTTAAACGCCACGCGATCAGCCGTCTGCCGGAGATCGCCGGTGACAAGGTCGCTAAAAAACCCTTCAAGCGTTATCCGATCGGCTACTTCCACCTCGACATTGCCGAGGTTCGCACTGAGGAGGGCAAGCTCTACCTCTTCGTGGCCATTGATCGGACGTCGAAGTTCGTCTTCGCTCAATTGCACGAGGCCGCCAACGTCAAGTCAGCGGTCGGCTTCTTGCAAGCGCTGATCGAAGCCGTGCCCTACACCATCCACATTGTACTGACGGACAACGGCATACAGTTCGGCGATATGCCCTCACGGCGTACCGGCCCGACGGCCCGCTACAGGTTGCACATGTTCGACCGCATCTGCCGCGAGCATGGTATCGAGCACCGCCTCACCAAACCGAACCATCCCTGGACCAACGGTCAGGTCGAGCGGATGAACCGCACCCTCAAGGAAGCCACCGTTCGGCGCTATCACTACGAGACCCACCAGCAGCTCCGAGAGCACCTCGAAGCCTTCCTCAACGCCTACAACTTCGCTAAGCGCCTCAAGACCCTGAGGGGGCTCACTCCCTACGAGCACATCTGCAAAGCTTGGGCAGACCAGCCGAGGCGATTCAGATACGATCCAACCCACCTCACTTCGGGACTGAACACCTAGGGCAAGATCGGCGAGGGCTCCCCCGCTCACAGGCGGTTGCGCCCTCGCTCCCTCAAAGACGAGGCCGGACCTCCGGCGGGAACCCATGGTGCGTAAGGCGACGCTGGCAAGCATCCGCATTCCTTCATGCGCGCGCCACGACTTGCGATCTCCTGCCCTGGCAACCACCAGCACGCACCGCTTAAGCTGCCTGATAGAATTGGGCGCAGCCTCGCTCGCAACAAGGCGAGGGTGGAGTGCCAGTGGCGACGATTCCACACTGATTGAAAAGGTCGCGTGACGATAGGGTAAGCTTTCTTCTTCCAGGGGAGCCGGAAAAGCGCTAATTTTGAACCAATCAAGTTCGGGGGTCCGGGAAATCCCGGCTTTTCACAGGAAGAGGAGCCCTCCGATGTGTGACTATAGTCTGCACCACGTCGCGAACCGGCCTGCCAAGATCGAGGACAAGCTGGTGGCGACGAAATTCCACAATTCTATTACTCGCGGATTCGCGGCGGTCGGGCAGCCGAACGTTGCGGTCTGCCTGCTGCCCGGTACCGAGATCGCATTCGACGAGAGTGTCGAATGCGAGCCGTCGTTCGGCATCGGCATCTTGCCGAACAAGAAGATCGGGCAGCGGCTCGCGCGTTTCCGGCAAGTCAATACGGACAACCCCGTGGCCCATCACGATGCGCTGGAATTTCCCGACGGGCAGGTGGTACTAGTCACGCGCTTGTGCGATGGCCAGCGCGCGACTGTACTGCAATTGCCGGCCGGGTCGCGTGCCGCAACTGCGGAGGAGACCGTCGTCGAGCGGCAGCTTCGCGAGTCCTCGCTTTCGATCTGACCGCGCAGACGGATACGCGCTGATCGACGGGTGCAATACAAAGAACCACCGGCTGTGCCGGTGGCTCATAATCCGCTGGCTATCACAGTCCCCCAACCGTGCAGGCCCATCTTGGAGCATAGCATCAGCGTGTGCTGCGACTCCGCCTTGAGGCTAATCCCGGCCGAGGATTCTTATGCGGTCAGCCGGGACACGAGAGTGCACTTGTCGGTGGTCGACGTCACATGAGGGCATCTTAACTGCCCGTCCCGACTAAACACCATATGCTCCGTGAGGAACTCGTTCCCGCCGGCCACAGGCATTCCACTTGCGGCTTTGAAGAAAGCGAAGGTGATGCTCACCCTCTGACCCCACAAGCACTCACTCCTCGGCCGTGGGGCAACCTGCGGCCCTTTCTATTGGGTCATTGGCGGTCTACATGTCACTCTATGAGAACCCTAATTCTCGCCGCGCTGATGCTCTTGCTCTCCACTAGGGCCGCAGCCAGGGCCAGAGACAGGAACAGGCCCAATAGAAATGCCGCGTGTGAAGGTCGGCCCGGCGCCGCCGGATGCGAGTACGCTTGACGTCGAGATCGCCCGCCTACGCGATCTCGACATTGCTTCGCTTCAGGCCCGTTCGCACAACGTGCTCAGACGGAAGCCTTGTTTCGGATAATCCATATCGATCCTCTTAGGTCTGTAGAATCACACCCGCCCGTGCCATATTCGCGAGCATGGCAGGACATGTCGTTATCCGAATCACCGAGCGCCTGGGGGGCGGTGAGCCGCTCCGCACCGCGTATGCCGTTGCTGAACCCAATCAGCACAGAGCGGTCGCTTTATTTAAGCTAAGACCGGATCACACCGCCGACGAGCAGGTTGAGGCAGTGGTCGAACTCACTCAATCCGCGTTGGATTCGTTGGGGCTCAAGCCGGGAATGATTAAGCCCCTATGACGGACAAGGTCAGTTTGTATAAGGCAGGTCATTGACCGACGACAGTTACGGCGCATGAGAATGCCAGCAGGATGGAACATCCGGGTCACGACTTTCGATTCCGAGGGAAACCCTCGAATCGTGCGGAATTTTCTTGCATACGAATCCGATAAGGAACGAGCCATCGAATTGGTTCGCAAGAGGGTCCCCGTAAACGAAGGGGAACTGGCCGAAGCCGTCGCTGAGGTGTCGGGGAACGAATTTGTCGGCCCAGGGATGAGACCCGGCGACGTAAGGCGGCATAGCAAGAAGCCAGACCTTGATGAGGGGTAACAGCCTTGGGGAATCGGGTACAGGTCAAATACCCGTTCGGCAAATCCGCCGCCGCCGAACTGCGCGGCGTCAGCGTCCCGTTTTTCATTTTCTCGACTAAAGCACACAGCCGAATTTGCGGCTGCGGGAAAACTTCTTGCGTAGGAACAACGTCGGCGGCCGATCCCGACATGGCTTTTTGCCAGCCGT
>CAVRXD010000006.1:0-107654 GCA_963725065.1 uncultured Alphaproteobacteria bacterium | reverse complement strand
CAGGGCAAGATCGAACGCTGGCACCCGACGCTGATAGACCGCATCCTGCCGGAGAACTACAATCTGCCCGGCGACCTGGGAACTCAGGTCGAGGCCTTTGCAGCAGCCTACACCCATCCGACGCCGCCAAGCAGCTAACCTGATCTCGGCCGACGTCTACCTCGGTCGCGGCCGACAGGGCAAACCGCGCAACGTCGTTAACCAAACGAGACAGAGCCTCTCCCAATCTGCACTCCGCGCTGCCTTAATGACCCCGATGAAGGACATTGTTGCGGTCGGCAACTTTGTCCTCGAGGCCGTAAGGACGTCCGACGCGGCAACGGGCGCGCGCTGACTTCTTCGGCAATTCCGCGCGACGGTGAAGACGGTGTAGGGTTTTCGAATCGAGGGAACGTCAAGTTATTCGAGCGGGAAGCGCTCCAGCCGACGTGGCCCAGAGCACATAGGGCCAGTCATTGTCGGCTCAGAGCAGCGAGGAGGCATGTTACAAATGTCAAGGGTGTGGAGTTGCAATGAGTGGGATCAACTGGAAGAAGTCATCGTAGGCAATCCGCTGAACGCGCGATTCCCGACGCCGGACCGCAGCACCCAGGTCGCAGAATTTCCTGACCGTTCACTGGCCGAAATTCCCCGCGGTCCCTTTCCGCAACAGGTGATTGAAGAGACGGAAGAGGATCTGAACGAGTTCGCGAGAATCCTGGAAGGCTTGGGCGTCGTCGTCAGACGTCCTCAGACATGGCCGCACGACGCCGGATTTTCAACGATCCATTGGGAGTCTCAGGGATACTACAATTATTGCCCCCGCGATATTCTGCTGGTCATCGGCGACCAAATCATAGAAACGCCGAACGTCATCCGCAGCCGCGCGCAGGAGACATTCAGCTATCGCACATTGCTGATGGACTATATGAAGTCAGGCGCAAAGTGGTACAGCGCCCCCAAACCCATGCTGTTGGATTCGCTCTTCGAGGGCGTCGACCTCGACAAGCCCACGCCCCGCAACGATGAACCGGCTTTTGATGCGGCAAACGTCCTGCGGTTCGGCCGGGATTTGATCTATCTGGTCAGCGCCACGGGTAACGAACTGGGCGGACATTGGCTGCAATCGATTTTGGGCGAGCAGTATCGTGTCCACTTCCTCAAGGACGTCTATTTCGGCAGCCATATCGACTCGACCCTGGTGGCCCTACGGCCCGGATTGGTTCTCGTCAATCCCGCGCGTCTCAATGATGACACCCTGCCCAAGATTTTGAAGCAGTGGAAAGTTATCTACAGCCCGCCGATGGAGAACACCGACAGATACGACGCCGACTATTTGTCCAAGTGCATTGGCAGTGACTGGATCGACATGAATGTGTTCAGCGTCAATCCGAATTTAGTCGTAGTCGATCGAAGTCAGCCTTCTCTGATGCGGCTTCTGGAGAAGGAAGGTCTCGATGTCATCCCTCTCCAGTTGCGGCACTCCAAACTTCTTGGCGGCGGGGCTCATTGCGTGACATTGGACGTCCGCAGAACGGGACCGCTCCAGCGTTATTTCGACTGAGTTCGCTGTTTCAGCATCCTGCTCAAGAACGGGCACCATTGACCTCGAGGTCGAGTTTCGAACGCCTTGATGCAATGGTCCGAGCGTATAAAAATGTGAGGGCGGGTTTTGGCAGCCATTCTTGCAATCGTCATCGCTGGCTTCCTTGCGCTGACGTTTCTGGCTTGGAGGCGATACATCTGGGCGGCGCAGAAAGTCCCGCAGGCGGATAATTGTCCCTGCAGCCTGACCGATGTCTTCGGCGACCGCCCGTTTGTTAACGTGCCGCATCAGAGAGGGGTGCGGTGGCTCACGGAGATTTTCAGCCGGTCCGCCGAGAAATATCCGCATCTCACGGCGTTACAGATTCCTCACACCGGGGAATCGCTGACCTTTGCCGAGCTCGACGTGCGGGCGGAAGCCGTGGCCGCGGCCCTTTCTCCCTTCCTCAACGGCCCTGACCAGATCGTGGCCGTGGCGATGTCGCAGGACAACTGGCAGATCGTCGCCTGTCACCTCGGCATTCTCAGGGCTGGCGGCACGGTGATGTTTCTCGACACCACATTGCCCGACGCATTGATCACCCACATGCTCAACGATGCGGAGCCGGTCATCATTCTCACGCGGGGGCAAGACAAGTTCCGCGACCTGCCGACGCTCGACGTCCTGACATTGCCGGAGAAGACGCCGCGAAGGAACGCGCCGGCCTGGCTCGACGACCCCACACATCGCCTTGCGACCATCTTTTACACCAGCGGAACCACCGGGATGCCCAAGGGGGTGGAGTGCCCGCACGCAGGCTATGTCAACCTGGCCCTGAGCTATGCGGATTACTTCGATCTTCTTCCGGGCATGGACGCGACTTCGCTCACGTCGTCGCTGGGTTACGATGGCAGTATCTCCGAGATGTACAGCGCCTGGGTGTCGGGCTGTGCCGTGGTCATGTTGACCAAGGAGCAGGTCCGGTCCGGTCCGGACCTCGTCCCCGTCCTCCGCGAGGCCGAGGTTACGGTCCTCTTCTGTCCTCCAGTGCTGCTCACCACCCTGACATCGGCCCCGGAGGTGGATCTCCCCTACCCGCTGTGCCGCTACATCGTTCCGGCGGGCGAAACCTTCCCGAGCGCGCTGGTAGAACCTTGGACGCGGGGCCGACGGCAGATCATCAACACCTACGGTCCTACCGAGGCGAGCACCGACACGAGCCGCCAGAGCTTGCGGCCGGGTGAGCCCATCACCATCGGCTCGCCGTTCGCCAATGTCACCTACGTCATCCTCGAGATCGATCAACTCAAACCGCTGCCCCACGGGGAAATTGGAGAGCTCTGCATCGGCGGCATCCACGTTGCCCGCGGTTACCGCAACTTGCCGGGGCAGACCGCCCAGAAGTTCATCGCGCACCCTCAGTTCGGCCGCCTCTACCGCACCGGGGACAAGTGCAAGATCGACATTCAGACGCAGCGCGTGCACTTCCTCGGCCGGATCGACGCGCAGCTCAAAGTGCGCGGACATCGCGTTGAGGCGCAGGCCGTGGAGGATATTCTCCAGACCGAGTTCGGTGAGATCGAGGCCGCTGTTCTGGACTGCCAGAACGAGACGCTCGTTGCATTCGTGGTCGCGCCTTCGGTCTGCGAAGGCGCGATATCGGTGGTTGCTCCAGCGCCCGCGAAGTGGGCTGCGCGCGTGACGGCGACCCTCGCCCAGAAGCTTCCGGCGCCTTCGGTCCCGACGAGGATCTTCCTTGTCGAGAAATTCGTCATGAAGCCGGTCTCGGGAAAGATCGACAGGGAGTGCCTGCCAAATCTGGCTCATTTCCTGAGAAGCGCCGAGCCGCAAGCGAAATACGCTCGTCAAGAGCCGCCTGCCAATGCGTCGGACAAAGGGCAAGAGGTTGCCGAACTGCCCGCTTCCGAAGGCACCAGCCCCGAATGCGAGGAGGTGCTGGCGATCTGCCGCGCCCTGTTCGACACGCCGCTCGGATTGGACGATGGATTCACCGAGGCCGGCGGACACTCGATCCTCATCGCCCGCCTGGCGCAGAAACTGCAAGCCGCAGGATGGATGGTGCCGGTCAGGGCGCTGCTCGGTGACTGCAACACAGTGCGGAAAGTCGCCAACCGCCCGCGCACGCTCGAGCAGGCCGCCAAGGCGTCTGCCGCTCCTGTGAAATTCAGCGAGACCTGCGCCAAGCGCGACGAGAGCGCGGCAGAGGTGCTCTCCATCCGATACTTCACCACTCTGCAGGTCCTCTTCGCGACTCTCCTGTATTCGCCGCTCCTCGTGGCCTTCGTCGGCGCGCTCACCTTGATTGACGTGGAGGCATTCTTCACGACCAGCAGCTTCCCGGAGTTCGTCGTCGCGGCCTTCGCGCTGTACTTCGTCGGGCTCGTCATGCCCTTCGCCAGCCTGTTCTGGGTCATGACGATCAAGCTCATCCTGGGAGGTGACGTCTATAGGAACAACGTGACGCCGGGCATTTACCCCAAGTGGAGCAAGACGCATCTGCGGATCTGGTGCATCGGTCGGCTGGAGCAGATGGTGCTCCAGCCGTTGGCGACGATGTATCGCAGCGCGCCGCTGATGGCATTCGCGTTGCGGCAGCTCGGCGCAACCGTGGGCAAGAACCTGCAGTGCGCGCCCGATGCGGCGCTGTCCGGGCCGCTGGACTTGATCTCCATAGACGATGATGTCGCCATTCAGACCGGCGCCTATATCCAGACGACCAGATGGTCAGGGCAGTATCTCCACGTCGGCCCTGTTCGCCTCGAGCGCGGCTGCAAGATCGGGATGCGGGCCGCTATTGCCAACAATGTGACGGTAGGCCGCGGCACCTGGATCACTTCGTTCACCCCCATCCTCACCGACGTGGGCGAGCACGAGATGTGGGAAGGCGCTCCCGCGCGGCTGAGCGGCCGCTGTACGCAGTTGAAGCGCACGGCGGTCACCTGCCGGTACGCGCATCCCATCTGGCTATTGGAGACGCTCAATGTACTCATGCAGGTTTTCCTCTCCTTCTGCCTCATTGCCGCCCCCACCGCCGCCATCCTGTGGCTCGCCCGCGATATCATCTTCGCTGACGGCGCTGACCTTGCGCGCGATTATTTCAGGGTGACGCCGCTCTTCGAGATCGTGTGGGGCGTGGCCCTCTACACGTTCATCACGACCTGGGTCGCGGTCGTGGTAACCTCTACGCTGAGCTGCCTGTTCATTCGCTGGACGGCCGCTTCGCCGGGGCTGTACCCCTCGTGCGGTCTGAAGGGCGCTCTCCTCCTGTATCGAATGAACAGATTGAACGCCATCCAGCGATGGTGGACCTGGACGATTACGGGACAGTATCTGCGCGCGCTTGCCGGCATGCACTTCCCGCGCATTGGCGCCTCCGAATGCGACGTCATGTTCAACCTCATTCCAGAAGTCGCTACCGCCGACGCCAAGGTGTTCCTCTCCAATGGATGCTTCACGAACATGCTCGATCGCGGTGCCGAGCACCTCACGCTGCGACGCCTCGACATGCCCCGAAATTTCTTCGGCGGGAATAATTGCGTGGCAGAGCACGGGAACTTCCCGTCCAATTTTCTGCTAGGCGTCTCAACGCCCGGCAGCGAAATCCAGTTTCGACGACAGATGCGGTCGCGGCCTGGCGAGCCGATCACGGTGGCTGGCAACCCGCCCGTGAAATTTGCGAGCGCGTCATTCGAGACGGAGAATGACACCCATAGGCTGCCAAGCTTCTCCCTCTTCCTCACGCGCCTCTTCCTGTTTGACTTTTTTAGTATTGGCATACTGCGCATTGCTGAGGTGATGATCTTCGCGATCCTGGCTGTTTGTCTGCTGCGACTAGGCGGACACCCCATCGCCAGCGTGGTGCTTGCGCTGGTCCTGGTGGAAGTCGCACTGGTTCTGCTCAGCGTGGCGATCAAAAAGGGGCTCGTCGGCAGCAAATGGGGGACTAATCACGCGACCCCGTTCTGGTCCTGGCGCCACTTCGCCTACTTCTTCGCGCAGGACTGCTTCTTCGTCTGGTGCCGGGGACCGCTTGCGTTTTTCGCCGACACTGTTCTGGCGAATTCTATCCTGCGTTGGATGGGGTGTCATATTGGCCGCGGCACACTCGTGACCCAGCCCATGCAGTGCTCTGACTGGAACGCGGTCAGCTTCGGCAATGACTGTGTCGTCGACGGCTTCCTGCAGTTTCACACCTTCGAAAACATGACGCTGAAGGTGAAGCGAACGCACATCCAGGACGGTAGCACCGTTGCCTTTGGCGCAACGGTGATGGGCGGCTCGGTCATCGAGCCGGACACGACGATTCTGCCGTTGTCGCTGGTCCTCAAAGAGATGATCATGACCACTGCGACTTATGAAGGAAGCCCCGCGCAGCCTGTCATGGCCCCCCTTGCACGGACTGAGAACTCCATCCGTGTTGATCACGTGAACGAATCGCCTAGCGTCGGCGACGATGATCGCGCTATTCTGCCTCTGCCTGGCCGTGTTCGTCTCGCCGTTCAAGTCGAAGAGCCGACTTGAGGCAGAGAACGCTGCGGCATCCCAGACCATCCTGCTGCAGAGAGAAAAGATCAAACGCCAGACTATCGCTCAACGCCGCTTGCAACTCCAACGGCATGCCGCGTAACGTCCTCAACCAAAAGAGCCAGAGACTCTCTTAGTCTGCACTCCTCGCTGTCTCAAAAGCTCTGATGACGGACATCGACATGCTCATTTTCGTAGCGACCGCCGTCGCGTTTTTCCTGGTGCTGACGTATGCGGCTTGGCGACGGTACCTTTGGGCGGCGGAAAAGGTACCACAAGCGGACACTTGCCCGTACAGCTTGACCGACGTCTTTGATGACCGGCAATTCCTGAACGTGCCGCATCAGAAGGGAATCCGCTGGCTCACAGAGGTATTCAGCCGCTCTGCGGAGAAATTTCCGCATCTCACGGCCTTGCAGATTCCGCACACCGGAGAGTCCCTGACCTTCGCTGAGCTCGACGCACGGGCGGAAAACGTGGCCGCGGCCCTTTCTCCCTATCTCACGGGACCCGATCAGGTCGTTGCCGTGGCCATGTCACAGGACAACTGGCAAATCGTGGCCTCGCATCTCGGCATCCTTAAGGCCGGCGGCACCGTGCTTTTCCTCGATACCACGCTGCCCGAAGCCCTCGTCACCCACATGCTGAATGACGCACAGCCGGTAGTCATTGTCACGCGGGGGCAAGACAAATTTCGCGACTTGCCGACGCTCGACGTCATGACGTTGCCGGAGAGGATGCCGCGAAGAGAACCGCCAACCTGGCTGGACGACCCCACGCAGCGCCTTGCGACCATCTTTTACACGAGCGGAACGACTGGGAAGCCCAAGGGCGTGGAGTGCCCGCATGCGGGCTATGTCAACCTCGCCCTGAGCTACGCCGATTACTTCGATCTCATGCCCGGCATGGATGCGACCTCGCTCACGTCGTCGCTGGGTTACGACGGCAGCATTTCCGAAATGTACAGCGCCTGGGTGTCGGGCTGCGCCGTGGTCATGCTGACCAAGGAGCAAATCCGGTCCGGTCCGGACCTCGTCGCCGTCCTCCGCGAGGCTGAGGTCACGGTGCTGTTCTGTCCGCCGGTGCTGCTCACCACCCTCACATCAACCCCAGAGGTGGATCTTCCCTATCCACTGTGCCGCTTCATCGTGCCGGCGGGCGAAGTCTTCCCAAGCGCGCTCGTGGAGCCCTGGACCCGGGGTAGACGGCAGATCATCAACACCTACGGCCCCACAGAGGCGAGCACCGACACCAGCCGCCAGAGTTTGCGGCCGGGGGAGCCCATCACCATCGGACCGCCGTTCGCCAACGTCACCTACGTCATCCTCGCGATTGATGAACTGCGCCCAATACCTCACGGAGAGGTTGGAGAGCTCTGCATCGGTGGCGTGCACCTTGCGCGCGGGTACCGCAACTTGCCGGAGCTCACGGCCGAAAAGTTCATCACGCATCCTCAGTTCGGCCGCCTCTACCGCACCGGCGATAAATGCAAAATCGACATTCAAACGCAGCGCGTACACTTCCTCGGCCGAATCGACGCGCAGCTCAAAGTGCGCGGGCACCGCGTCGAGGCACAGGCCGTTGAGGGCATTCTCCAGACGCAGTTCAGCGAGATCGAGGCCGCTGTTGTAGACTATCAGAACGAGGCGCTTGTCGCCTTCGTCGCGGCGCCTTCGGTCTGCGAAGGAGAGATCTCGGTGGTCGCTCGAGCGCCCGCGGCGTGGGCTGCCCGGGTGACGGCGGCGCTTGCCAAACAACTTCCAGAGCCGTCGGTCCCGACACGGATCTTACTTGTAGAAAAATTCGTCATGAACCCGATCTCGGGCAAGATCGACCGGAAGTCGTTGCCAAACCTATCTCATCTGCGGAGAAGCGCCGAGCCGAAAGCGGAGGACGCCCGGAGGGAGACACTGGTCAGCGCGCGGGACACGGGGGAAGGAGAAGTCGAGCCGCCTGATGCCGATGCGGGTATGGACCCTGAGAACGAGGAAGTATTGGCGATCTGCAGGGCCGTGTTCGAGACGCAGTTGGGATTGGATGATGGGTTCGTTGAGGCTGGTGCGCATTCGATCCTCATCGCGCGCTTGGCGCAGCAACTACAGGCTTCGGGATGGGAGGTGACTGTCCGGGCGCTGCTGAGTGACTGCAACACTGCGCGAAAAGTGGCGAGGCGTCCGCGAGCGCTCCGGCGGACCTCCAAGGTTGCTGCCGGCCCGGTGAGATGCTGTGAGGACAGCGTCGAGCACGATCAGGTCGCGGCGGAGGTACTCCCCGTCGGATACTTCACCGCCCTGCAGGTCCTCTTCGCAATATTTTTGTATTCCCCGGGCTTAGTGGTCGTTCTCGTCGCCCTGGACCTCGCCGACGTCGGAACCTTTTTCACGACCGCCACCCTGTGGGAGTTTATCATCGTCGGCCTCTTCCTGTACTTGCTCGGCCTGGTCACGCCCTTCGCCGGCCTGCTCTGGGTCATGACGATAAAATTCTTCATGGGCGGTGACATCTACAAGAACAATGTGACCCCGGGCGTGTATCCCAAGTGGAGCAGAATGCATCTGCGGATCTGGTGTATCGGACGGCTGGAGAACATGGTGCTTCTCACGCTGCGTACGCTGTACCGCAGCGCTGCGCTCATGGCATTCGTGTTGCGGCAGCTTGGCGCCAGCGTGGGCGACAACCTTCAGTGCGCGCACGATGCTCAGCTGTCCGGGCCGCTGGATTTGATCTCCATCGACGACAATGTCGCCATCCAGACCGGAGCGTACATTCAAGCCACGAGCTGGTCGGGACAGTCCCTGCATGTCGGCCCTGTTCGCCTCGCAAGCGGGTGCAAGATCGGAATGCGAGCCGCCATCGCCAACAATGTGACCGTTGGCCCGGGGAGTTGGATCACTCCGTTCACCCCCATTCTCGCCAGCGTGGGTTCTCACGAGATGTGGGAAGGAGCTCCCGCGCGCCTCAGCGGTCGCTGCACGGAGCTCAGGCGCACCGCGAGATATTGCCAGTACGCGTCTCCGATTTGGTTGCTGGAAGCGCTCAACATCGCAATGCAGATCTTCATATCCTTTTGGCTCATTGTGGTCCCCACCGCTGCGATCCTGTGGTTCGCAAGCGGCCTGATACCCGCCGCGGACGCTGAGCTTTCCGGTGACTACTTCAGAGTGACGCCGCTCTGGGAGATACTCTGGCACCTGAGCCTCTACGCGTTCATCACCACCGGGCTCACCCTCACCGTGACCGCTCTGCTGGAATGCCTCTTCATCCGCTGCACGGCTGCTTCGCCGGGCCTCTACCCTTCGCGTGGGTTCAGGGCAGCTCTCCTCATGTACAGAAAATATCTAATGGACCGCATCCAGAGACAGTGGACCTGGACGATCACCGGGCAGTACCTGCGAGCGCTCGCCGGCATGCGCTTCCCGCGCGTGGGTGCGTCGGAGTGCGACCTCATGTTCAATCTCGTCCCGGAGCTTGCCAGTGCCGACTCCCAAGTCTTCTGGTCCAATGGCTGTTTCACAAACATGCTCGATTATGGCGCCGAGCATATCAAGCTACGTCAGCTCGACATGCCCCGGAATTTCTTCAGCGGCAACAACTGCGTGGCGGAATACGGTCATTTCCCGTCCAACTTCCTCGTCGGCGTCTCCACTGCAGCCAGTGATATACAATTCCGGCGACAGATGCGGTCGCGGCCAGGCGAGCCCATCACGGTAGCGGGAAACCCGGCGGTGAAATTCGCGAGCGCCTCGTTTGAGGCGGCGAACAAAACCCAACGGCGTCCGGATTTTCCCCTCTTCTTGACCCGCATCTTCCTCTTTGATTTCTTCACGATCGGTATTCTGCCCATCACCGAAGGGCTGATCTTCGCAATCCTGTACATTTGTTTGTTGCGGGCCGGCGTACACCCGTTGGCCATTGCGGCGATTGCTTTGTTGTTCACGGAAGTCAGCCTGGTTCTGATCTGCATCGCGACGAAGAAGTCCCTGGTCGGCAGCAAATGGGGTGCCGATGATTCGGCGCCGTTCTGGTCCTGGCGGCACTTCGCCTACTTCTTCGTACAGGACTGCTTTTTTGTCTGGTGCAGAGGCGCTCTCTGGTTCTGCGCCGGGACTATCCTGTCGAATTCCATTCTGCGATGGATGGGATGTCAGATTGGGGACCGAACAGTCCTGGTGCAACCGATGCAGTGCTCCGACTGGAACGCGGTGGCCTTTGGCAACGACTGTGTTGTTGATGGCGTGCTGCAGCTTCACACCTTCGAGAACATGGTGCTGAAGGTGAAGAGAACGCGAGTGGAGGACGGCTGCACCGTCTGCTTTGGTGCCACGGTGATGGGCGGCGCGGTGATCGAGCGGGGCACGACGCTCTTGCCGTTGTCACTGGTCCTCAAGGAGATGCATCTGCCGACAGCCATCTACGAGGGAAGCCCCGTGGAGCCTGCAAGTGTCACAAGATAGCGCGGGAATGCACGACTCCACCCGTTCGAGAACCCCGCCTCGCCCGGTTGACAACACCGACTGGCTGAAGACCGTCGCAATCATCTGCGTGTCGGCTGGTCATTTCGGCTTTTTCTTCATGGACGACGAGCAGTGGTGGAGCGTTCTCGGACGCTTTGCAGCTCCGCCGTTTTTCTTTCTTGTGGGCTACTCGCAGAACCGGACCGTCCCGTTTCACTGGATATGGATCGGCGTCATTCTGACTCTGCTCGAAAGCTCGAACGCCGATTGGACCTGGGTGGCACCGAACATTCTTTTGAGTCTCGCACTCATCCGCCTTGCACGTCCCTATGTGCAGATGCTTATGCAACGTCACGGGTGGGCTGCCTTCGTCCTCCTCGTCTCCACATTCCTCGTTGTACTGCCGATAGCGGCGAAGATCGTCGACTACGGCGCGGAGGGGTGGCTGTGGGCGCTGTTCGGCTTATGCCAGCGCCAATATGTCGATGGCATATCCGCCGTCGGCAGCAGCGGCGAAACTCAACACTCGTCAGCATCCGCGCTGGCTGCGACCCAGACCGCCGGCCTGATGCGGCTTCTGGCCTGCCTGGTCGCTGCGGTCGTCTTCGTCTGGCAGGAGCAAAAGGAGTTCTCGTTTCCGCCAATTCATTTAGCTGTCGTTATTTTGGGCCTCGGCGTTCTGTCGGTCAGCCTGTGTCTATTCAAGCGTGGCGAGAGCCGCATCCAACCTTCAGAGAAAATAGCCAGCACGCTTCGCTTCATCGGTCGGTATACTCTGGAAATATACGCTATCCAGCTTGCCGGCTCCGAGCTCATTGTAATGTTGGTGCCTGGTCTCTCCCCCTGAGCCGACGGAGTCGGCGGTGAGCACATTGCCGCCCGAACAAACCAATTGTGCGTCGGCCGCGCAGCTTCGTCTTCCAGCCCGATCCAGCGCAACTTGCCTTGCGCCGAGACGACGCTGGAGCATCGGCTCCCGGACAATCGTGATTTTTGTGATCGTGATCACAGCACGCCACCGCCTCTCCAAGTCAATCATGCACCCTAGCGGGAGGCATGTCCTCCGCTGAACCGAGGTGGAGGGCGGGATGATTGCGGGCAGTGCGCGGGGCTTGAGGGCTGGTCGATCGCGCGATGGTTGGATCATCAGACCCGGGCGGCTTGCCGCTTCAGTTCGCGGGCTCCCGAATGTCATGGCGAAGGCGCCACAGTCGTGAGCCGCGCCGAAATGAAATCAAGCCGCGCCGCCATGCGATCGACCCGCCCCGCCATGAAATCGCTGATCCTCAAGCGCTCGATCATGATCGCCGGGAAGAAGACCAGCGTGAGCCTCGAGGATGAGTTCTGGCAGGCCCTGAAGCAGATCGCCGCCGGGCTCGATATGAAGATGGCCGAGCTCGTGCACCAGATCGGTCAGCAGCGCGAGTACGGCAACCTGTCCTCGGCGCTGCGGCTGTTCGTGCTCGAGCACTATCTCAGCCGCGCCAAGACCAAGCGCGACCCTGAGGTGGTGCGAGGCGAGGTCTGCTCACCGACCTGAGACGGCGGTCGTCGTGTCGGAGCGCTTGTCCTCCGTCGCGGGGCCAGCCATATGTCCAAATGGCAGGCCGTTCTCGCGTGCGTTCCGGTGCCATAGAGTTGGCAGCGAGCGTGGCCGCGGCGAGCCGGCGGCGGCTTGTCGTCGACATCTCGCAGCACCCCGACTGGACCATGGACGCCCTGGCAGCAAGCGAGTTCCAGAAGCTGGTGGCGGACGCGATCGCCCTGCACAAGTCGGGCCGGCTCGACGAGGCGGAGCGATCGTATCGCGCGGCGCTGCGCCTGACGCCCGGCCACGGCGCCATCACCCACAACCTCGGCGTTCTCGCGGCGGCGCAGGGCAAGCACGCCGACGCGATCGGTCATTTCGACGCGGCGATCGCGGCCGAGCCGCGCTACGCCTCCGCGCATTACAATCGCGCCGCCGCGCTCGAAGCGTGCGGCCGCACGCGCGACGCCATCCAAGGCTACAGCCGCGCCTGCGCCATCGAGCCGGAGCACTACGGCAGCCATCGCGCGCTCGGCTTGCTCTGGCTGGCCGCGGGCGAACGGGGGCGCGCGCTCGATCATTTTGCGCGCACCTATGAATTGCGGCGCGGCGAGGACCGCTCCGGCATCGCCGCCGCGTCGTTGACGACGGCAAGCCGCGGCAAGCTCCTGCACGATGCGGACCAGCTCCGCTATCTCGCAAGCCGGCGCCGCGACGGCCAGCGCTTCGAGCTCATGGCGCGCGCGTACGAGCAGGTCGCCGCCGGCGCGCCGGCGGAGGCCGCGCCGCTCTCCCCCTCCCAGCGCGAGATCCTCGGCGAGGACTACAACACCGCCATCAACATCTACAGCGCGCCCGAGATCGCGGGCGGCGCGGTGAGCCCGCGCCCCGACCGCGACGCGCTCATCGCGCGCTACTGGGAGCGACCCAGCGGCGCGATCTATTTCGACGACCTGCTCACGGCGCGCGCGCTCGCCACGTTGCAGCGCTATCTGCGCGAGAGCACGATCTGGCACGACTTCAGTCACATCGGCGGCTTCGTCGCGTCCTATCTCGAGGACGGCCTGGCCTGCCCGCTGCTGCTGCAGATCGCCGACGAGCTTCGCGCCACGTTTCCGGAGCTGCTCGGCCCGCATCCGCTGACCCAGGCCTGGGCGTTCAAGGGGCTCGAAGCGGAGGCGGCGGTCGACGTGCACGCCGACGATGCCGCGGTCAGCGTGAATTTCTGGGTCACCCCTGATGCCGCCAACCTGGCGCCGGATCGCGGGGGGCTGCGGGTCTGCCGCATGCCGCCGCCTGCCGGCTGGGAGCTCACGTCATACCATTCCGACCAGGCGCGCATTGTAACTTTTTTGGAACAACAGGCCGACAACACGCTCCTGGTGCCGTACCGGGAGAACCGTGCGGTCCTGTTCGAGTCGCGCCTGTTCCATTATTCCGATGCCCCGAACTTCGATAAATCGTATGAAAATCATAGGATTAACCTGACCATGCTGTTCGGCCACCACGGCCGGACGAGGCCCTCGGCCAGCCCCTGAGCGCGGGAAAACCCGCCATCCCAAAATTGACACACCGGGCCGCCTGCCACTATATAGTCCATATTAAAGAGACGGCCTGGGCAGACAGGCGTTCCGGGCCTAGAGCGGTTTCCGTTCGACGCAGGGATGGAAGCCACAGTCTCTCCTCCGTCATTGCCGGGCTTGACCCGGCAATCCATCTTCTTCGCAAAACGCGTCTTGCGAAGCGGATGGACCGCCGAACTCGGGTTCACCCGAGTTCGGATTTCTCTCATGCGCAAGTCGGATAAATCCGACTTGCGTGGTCAAGCCCGCGGGTGACGCCAGTGGGCAAGTGCACGAACGGGATGCCGAAGCGCATGGGCGCGAACGACAACTACACCAACTCCGCGCTCCGGGTCGGCGACGAGGATCACTACCCGCAGCGGCGCGTGGGCGAATTCATCGGCAACGTCGTGTCCAACACCGCGGTCAACGACGAGTACAAGCACATCGTGCTGCGGGTGCACGAGCACGCGCTCAAGGCCTATGCCGGCCAGATGTTTCACCTGCTCTGTCCCTCGCCCGACGGCGCCGAAGTCTGGATGCGGCGGCCGATGAGCGTCTATCGCGTCGACCGCGCCGCGGGTCAGATCGAATTCCTCTACAAGACCGAGGGACGCGGCACCCGCGGCATGGCGCTGCTGGCGCCGGGCGACGACTTCAACGTCACCGGCCCGCTCGGCGTCGGCTTCAAGCTCGACCCGGCCTGGAAGAATCTCGTGGTGCTCGGCCGCGGCGTGGGGCTGGCGACGCTGGCGCCGCTGTCGCAACTGGCGAACGAGAACGGCGTGGGCGTCACCGCCATCCTGAGCGCGCGCCATGCCGGCGTCGTCATGTCGCGCGAGCTGTTCGACAGTCTCGGCGCCCGCACCGTCACGGTGCTCGATTCCGACAACACCAGCGCGGTCGAGAACGTGGAGACGCTGATCGAGGAGCTGATCGGCCAGGGCAAGGCCGACGCCTTCTTCACCTGCGGCTCGAACCGCCTGCTGAAGCTGATGCAACGGCTGGGCAAGACGCACGGCATCCCGGGCCAGGTCGCCATGGAGCAGATCATGGTCTGCGGCTTCGGCGCCTGTTACGTCTGCATGCGAACCTTCGAAGTCGACGGACAACGGGTGCTCCGGCGGGTCTGCCGCGACGGGCCGGTGTTCAACATGCAGGAGGCGGTGGGATGGTAGACCTCTCCGTAAAGATCGGCGACATCACCCTGCAGAACCCGGTGACGCCGGCGTCGGGCGCCTTCTCCTGGGAATACAACGACGTCATCGATCTCAACCGGCTCGGCGGCCTGGTGGCCAAGACCATCTGCCGCGAGCCCAGGCTGGGCAATCCGACGCCGCGCATGGCGGAGACCGAGGCCGGCATCATCCAGTCGATCGGGCTGCCCGGGAAGGGCATCGAATATTTCATCGACCACATCGTCCCGGAATACGCGCGCTTCACGCCGCCGCTGATCGTCAGCGTGTCGTCGGACAACGTGGAGGACTTCGCCGCGCTGGCCGAGGAGCTCAGCATCCCCGACGTCGACGTGATCGAAGCCAACATCTCCTGCCCGACCCGCAACCTGACGGGCCAGAACTTCGCGATGCACGAGGACTACACGCGCGACTGCATCACCGCGATCCGCGCCAAGACCAAGAAGCCGCTGTGGGTGAAGCTCTCGCCCAATGCCGGCGACATCGTCTCGATCGCGAAGGCCGCCGAGACCGCCGGCGCCGACTGCCTGGTGATCGCCAACACCTTTTTGTCGCTCAAGATCCGGACCGACAATTTCCGGCCGGCCCTGGGCAACAAGTTCGGCGGGCTGGTGTCGCCGGCGCTCAAGCCGATCGTGCTGCGGATGGTCTACCAGGTCGCCAAGCAGGTCAAAATTCCGATCATCGGGATCGGCGGCGTGACCAAGGCCGAGGACGTGGTCGAATACATGCTGGCCGGCGCCAGCGCCGTGGGCATCGGCTATGCCGGCTTCCGCAATCCGACCGCGCTGACCACGATCATCGACGATCTCGAGGCCTGGTGCGACGAGCGCGGGATCAAGAAGGTGAGCGAGCTGATCGGCGCGGTGCGCGACGACGACATGGAAACCGACACGCTGGTGGCGGCGTCGGCGGGCGTCTGAGCCGCGCGGATGACGTTCCGCTACGAGGAGATCGGCCAGCGGCTCAAGGCCTTTCGCATGGGCTCGGGGCTGGGCGCGGACGAGATCGCCAGGAAGATCGGGATCTCGCGCACGGCGCTCTACCGGTTCGAGCGCGGCGAGCTGGCGAAGATCGACACGCTCGCCAAGTTCGCGGAGCTGCTCGGGGTCTCGACCGCGACCCTGCTCGGCGTCGGCATCGAATACATCCCGTCGGCGGTCAGCTATTTCGAGCGCATGCGGCAGATCGAGGAGACCGCCGAGCAGATCGTCATTCTCTCGGGCCCGATCTCCTTCCTGCTGGCGTCGGATGATTTCCAGGCCACCCTGCAGGAGGTGCTGACGGAGAACATCACCAAGGCGGTGGCCAATCCCGCGCGGGCCTTGAGCGACATTCCGCTGATCATGGAGATCCTGGCGCAACGCAAGGAGCTCTATCGCAAGCGGCGGCCGGCCATCGTCAACCTGATGTCGGCGTTCGAGCTCGAGCGCTTCCTCGACCATGGCTTCGTCGGCCGCAAGGGCATGCCGGACGAGGTCCTGCGCAAGCGCAAGGCGCTGGCGCGGGCCGAGATCGAGCATTTTGCGCGATTGCTGGAACGCCAGCCGATCGGCGTGCAGATCGGCATCGTCCCCGACACGCTCCCGCACACCGGCTTCCAGATTTTCCGGCAGCCGGGCCGCACGCTGCTGGCGATGAGCCCGTTCCGTCTCGGCGGCGAGCCCAATGTCAGGGTCGGCGTCGCCATGATCACATCGGCGGCGGACGGGGTGTCGCTGCACGAGGCCGCCATCCAGGAGATGTGGAACCGGGCGCTGAAGGGCGAGCGCGCCGCGCATTTCCTGCACCAGCTGCTGGAGAACGAGGGCAAGCCGTTCGACAGCGAGCAGCTTCCGCTGCCCGATGACGGCAGCGAGGCCAGACCCAAGCCGGTGCATTGACGGATGCTGTCATTCCGGGGCGCGCCGAAGGCGCGAGTTCACCGCACCCAGAGCTTGCTCCAGCACGACTGCGCCGACCATGCGGTGTCATCCGGGACGCCCGAGGCGCGAGCCCGGAATGACGACTGCATGGTCGACGCAGGTCGTTCGAAAATCGCTCGAGAGCTTCGCCGCGGACAGCGAGACGCGGCCCGAGTTGCGATTGCGTTTCACATCTATACTCTGAGCCGCCAAGCGCGGATGCCGGGCGCAAGCCGGCCATAACCCGCGCATCCAGGGAGGATGCAATGAACCGGCGCTGCGTTGCGCTTGCCATCACGCATTCCATCTTGGCGCTTGTCGCGCTGGCGTTGTCCTGCGGCGGCGCGCTGGCGCAGACCTATCCGAGCCGGGCCATCCGCATCATCGTGCCGTTCGCGGCCGGCGGCGCCGTCGATTCGCTGGCGCGGCTGCTCGGCAACAAGCTCTCCGAGCAGCTCGGCCAGCCGGTGGTGGTGGAGAACCGCGCCGGCGCCGGCGGCAATCTCGCGCCCGACGCGCTCGCGAAGGCCGCGCCCGACGGCTACACCATCCTGCTCACCACCAACGGCCTCGCGATCAGCCCGTCGCTCTACCGCACGCTGCCGTTCGACGTGCACAAGGACTTCGTGCCGGTCACGCAGGTGGTGGCCTCGCAGCTCGTGATCGCGGCCTATCCCAAGCTCGCCGCGAATTCGATCGCCGAACTGATCGCGCTCGCCAAGGCCAAGCCGGGCAGCCTCAACTACGGCTCGACCGGCATCGGCAACCCGCTGCATCTGACCATGGAGATGCTGAAGACATCGGCCGGCATCGAGCTCCAGGCGGTGCCCTACCGCGGCGACGCGCCGCTCAATGCCGCGCTGATCGCGGGCGAGATCCAGGTCGGCGTGGTGCCGATGGCGACCACGCTGCCGCACCTGCAGAACGACCTGCTCAAGGCGCTCGCGGTCGGCGGCGCGCAGCGCGCGGCGGCGCTGCCCAACGTGGCGACGGTGGCCGAGACCATTCCCGGCTTCGAGTTCCTCGAGCTGGCAGGGCCTGTTCGTGCCGGCGGACACGCCGCGCGAGATCGTGATGACGATCCAGCGCGAGACCGCCAAGGCGCTCAAGGCGCCTGACCTGATCGAGCGGCTCAAGACCGGCGGCAACGAAGCGGTCGGCAGCACGCCTGACGAATTCGACGCGCGGTTTCGGGCAGACATCGCGAAGTTTGCGAAGATCGTGAAGGACGCGCGGATTCCGACGCAGGATTGAAGGCACGACACTGCAAGCTAGAACGATAGCTTGGGAAGCTACATGGCTGCCAAGCATATCAAGAGGATACCTGCAAAACCGCGCGGATTCGAACTGAATTGCAACAAGAGGTTACGAGCCGTGAGCAAAACTTCGAGCCCAGACATCTGAGCCGGAGCTTTTCATTGATCGCCGCAGTAGCCGACTGTCTGGCCTGGAGGTGCCAAATGCCGAGACCTCGCGAAAGAGTTTGTTTGCAAGACGGTTTGAAGCTGGATTTGAACCGGTGCCCGGAATGGATTCATCCGGCAAGGCGCAAGATCGGGCCCCGTGGGAATCCGTTGGCATGTTGCCTGCCGCGTACCTTCGCCAGAAGCTCACCAAGCCCCTTCCATCCGTTCGTCTCAATGCGGGGGGTCATCAATGGACATTTCCTTCCTCGTGGCCGAGGCGCACGAGAAACTCGATAAGAGCCTTTTCACCCGCAAGCTTGGCCCCAGGCTCCGAGTTGAAATCGGCGCCGCCGAGTTTGATCCCAAGCGGTTTTGGGCGGCTTTGAATTTCCCATGTCCATACCGATGGGCGGCCGCGGGAGCTTGTCACCACGAAATATTCGTCTGGGCGTAGTCGAGCCGACATGTTGGGCCCCCTTGGGCTGTTTGATGAAGGCCGGGCGCGGTTGAGCGGTCCGGCCTTGCGAGCGTCTCACCGGCCTGGGCTCAATTGAGCCCGCCGGCAGAAACCCTACCGCACTGCAGCAGTGCTGCCCAAGCAAATCGGGGGAACGCAATGCCCCAAATAGAGGCGATACAAGAACGCGCAAGGTCAATTCGACGTTTGGCGACACCCGCTCAAGTATGCGCCATGTCGTTGCCCGCCGCGTACCTCTCCCAGAATCTCACCCAGCCCCGGGGAAGCCGTCCCCTATATGTTGGCGCTGCCTCTCGCTCGCGGCGAACTGTGCCAACGCTGGCGGCAGGCCACCAAGCTGATACTCGATCAGGCCGACGTTGCGGCAGTGAGCCATCAAGTCCATTTGGCGTTGTTCTATGATGCGCAACTCGACATCAAAGCGATGCCGCAGCTCAAATCCCATCGCGTCTTTGCTCAGACTCTTTTTGCCGACGCGATGGATGCGCGGGTCAAGCCCGCGCATGACAAACGTGGAACGCCAACCTGGTCGGCAAGTTCTCGCATTGCTGGTTCCCGGCGGCCGCGGCGACAAGGGGCAACCTGGCCCCGATCAAGCTGACACCCGTCGGTTGGGTCGAGTTCTTGACGAGACCCAACATTCAAATCGCGTCCGCGAGGTGTTGGGTCTCGCATGCGCTCGACCCAACCTACGCTTCAAGACCGGCGGTCTTGTTTTGGTGCCACCGCGGCTCGGGTGATGCCGTCTCCGCGGGCCGGACAAAAAGAACCCTCGGCGGGGGGTTCAATCCTGCCGAGGGTCCTCAATCTGAGCAGAGAGCCTTGGGGGGCCACTCGCTCCCAAAGATTTTTCAGTAGAAGAAGCTGTAACCGGGCGTCTTGATGGTCAGGCGAGCACGAACGATGTCGCCCTTGGCGCTCAGGTCTTCGTCCCATCCGGTCGCAGGATTGCAGCCGGGATTGAAGCAGAACGCATTTTTTGAGCCGACGTCGAAGTGTTGATATTCGACGCCGAGCAGCACGTCGACCAGCGGGCCCTTGTGGACCATGTAGTCGAGGCCGCCGCCGGCATACCAGCCGTTGTTGCGCGACGCGCCGTTGAACCTGGTGCCGTCGCAAACGTTGGTGAGGGCATTGCAAGCCGCGGTCTTGAGATCGGCCGAGGCATAACCGCCGGTCGCGAAGATCATCCAACGATCCCAGGCATAGCCCAGCCGCGGGCCCACCGTGAACAGGTTGGTGATCTTGTGCTGGAAGAACGTGTTGGCCGCGATCCCCGGGGGAGGAACAACCCCGCTCGTGGCCCGACACTCGGAGAAGCACCCGCTCAGTGCGGCTTCGGCGCCGAGAACCCAGGCACCCCACTGCCATTGCGCGCCGGCGTGGAAGCCGAAGATGCCACTGCTGGGGCTGGTCGAGAAGTTATTCCCGCTTCCCGGTCCGGTGCCGCCGGTCAGCAGCGGATTGGGGAAAGTCTGATCGATCTGGGACCAGACCGAACCGGCGTTGAAGCCGATATAGGCGCCGGTCCAATCATAGTAGACCACCGGCGGAGGAGGAGGTGCCTTGATCGGCATGTCCGCCGCCATTGCAGGTCCCGCTATCGCCGCAAGCGCCACGCTTGCGAGTAAAAACTTTTTCATTGCCGCCCCCCGATTCCCCGATTGTTAATACCGCATCATACAACTTCGGCCCTCTTCTGGCTGTGACCTTCCGGCAACGTTTGCACTTATTCGGCGAAGGTACGCTGGACTTGAGGTGATATTGGTGCGTTGCGGTACGCGTCACCGCGGGAGCCGGAGCGGAATGATATGGCGACGACGACGCACCTGCAGAATGACCTGCGCAAGATGATGGCCGACGGTGGCCGAGACCATTCCGGGCTTCGATTCCTCGAGCTGGTAGGGATTGTTCGTGCCGAAGAACACCCGGCGCGACAGTTCAGACACCTATTGAATAACCGCCAGCCCGAACCCACCTGAACGAGTGATTGGCACTCTCATTGACGAGTGCCAATATTAGGCGTACCACTATTTTCGATCTTCCGGACAGCGCCGCCGCCTATTGTTGGCTGCTTCGCCACGAGTCCTTCGTGCGCCCGGAGACATCAAACGCGACAATCAGAATCAGGAGGATACGCATGAAGTTTCGTCCGCTTCACGACCGCGTCGTGGTCAAGCGCATCGACGCCGAAGACAAGAGCGCCGGCGGCATCATCATTCCCGACACCGCCAAGGAGAAGCCCAGCGAAGGCGAGGTCATCTCCGTCGGTCCCGGCGGCCGCGACGACAAGGGCAATCTGATCCCGATCGAGCTGAAGGCGGGCGACCGCGTGCTGTTCGGAAAATGGTCCGGCACCGAGATCAAGCTCGACGGCGTCGATTACCTGATCATGAAGGAGAGCGACATCATGGGTGTGATCGACCAGCCGGTCGCCCGCAAGAAAGCCGCATAAGCGCCGTCGCACCCCTTCCATATTGGAGAAACAAAAATGGCTGCCAAGGACGTTAAATTCTCAGTCGACGCGCGCGACCGGATGTTGCGCGGCGTGGACATTCTCACCAACGCGGTGCGCGTGACGCTCGGCCCCAAGGGCCGCAACGTCGTGCTCGACAAGTCGTTCGGCGCACCCCGCATCACCAAGGACGGCGTCACCGTCGCCAAGGAGATCGAGCTCGAGGACAAGTTCGAGAACATGGGCGCGCAGATGGTGCGCGAAGTCGCCTCGAAGTCCTCGGACTTCGCCGGTGACGGCACCACGACCGCAACGGTGCTCGCCCAGGCCATCGTCAAGGAAGGCTCCAAGGCGGTCGCCGCCGGCATGAACCCGATGGATCTCAAGCGCGGCATCGACATCGCCGTCGAGGCCGTGGTCGCGGACCTGCAGAAGAACACCAAGAAGGTCACGTCCAACCAGGAGATCGCGCAGGTCGGCACGATCTCGGCGAACGGCGATGCCGAAATCGGCCAGTTCCTCGCCGACGCGATGAAGAAGGTCGGCAACGAGGGCGTAATCACCGTCGAAGAAGCGAAGTCGCTCGAGACCGAGCTCGAAGTGGTCGAAGGCATGCAGTTCGACCGCGGCTACATCTCGCCGTACTTCATCACCAACGCCGACAAGATGCGCGTCGAGATGGAGGACCCCTACCTTCTGATCTACGACAAGAAGCTCTCGGGCCTGCAGGAGCTGCTGCCGCTGCTCGAAGCGGTCGTGCAGACCTCGAAGCCGCTGGTCATCATCGCGGAAGACGTCGAGGGCGAGGCGCTCGCAACGCTGGTCGTCAACAAGCTGCGCGGCGGCCTCAAGGTCGCGGCGGTCAAGGCTCCGGGCTTCGGCGATCGCCGCAAGGCGATGCTGGAAGACATCGCGATCCTCACCGGCGCCCAGGCGATCTCGGAAGATCTCGGCATCAAGCTCGACAAGGTGACGGTCAGCATGCTCGGCCGCGCCAAGAAGGTGATGATCGAGAAGGAAAACACCACCATCGTCAGCGGCGCCGGCAAGAAGACGGATATCGAAGCCCGGATCAAGCAGATCAGGGCGCAGATCGAGGAGACCACCTCGGACTACGACAAGGAGAAGCTGCAGGAGCGGCTGGCCAAGCTCGCCGGCGGCGTCGCCGTGATCCGCGTCGGCGGCGCGACCGAGATCGAGGTCAAGGAGCGCAAGGACCGCGTGGACGACGCCATGCATGCCACCCGCGCCGCGGTCGAGGAAGGCATCCTGCCGGGCGGCGGCGTGGCGCTGCTGCGCGCCACCGAGGTGCTGAAGAAGCTGCGGGTGCAGAACGACGACCAGAAGACCGGCGTCGAGATCGTGCGCAAGGCCTTGAGCTGGCCGGCACGCCAGATCGCGATCAATGCGGGCGAGGACGGCTCCGTCATCGTCGGCAAGATCCTCGAAAAGGATCAATATGCCTACGGCTTCGACGCCCAGAACGGCGAGTACGTCAACATGCTCTCCAAGGGCATCATCGATCCGACCAAGGTCGTGCGCTCGGCGCTGCAGAACGCCGCGTCGATCGCCGGGCTGCTGATCACCACGGAAGCCATGGTGGCCGAGAAGCCGAAGAAGGACGGCGGCATGCCGGCCATGGGCGGCGGCGGCATGGGTGGCATGGGCGGCATGGACTACTAGCGCGGCTCCACTTTCGTTGGAGTCAAGACCGCTCTAGATTCCTTGCACGTAACGAAAACGAGGGGCCCGGACGTTTTCCGGGCCTTTTTCTTGCACCGTAGCCGAAGGCCGGTCAGCGTCAGGAGAGAACACCATGGCCAGCGACGATAAGAAGACCAAAGCCGATCCCGTCCAGAAGACCAAGGCTGATCCCGTTGCAAAGAGCGATGCTCCGAAAAAGGACAAGAGCACCGCGGATGCGAAGAGCACTGTGGATGCAAAGAGCACCGCGGATGCAGCCCCAGCCAAGGCCGAGGGTGGCGAGAAAGAGGCCGGCTCACCGTCCGGATATCATCGCGGCGAGGGCCAGAAGCCGGTGACCCAAGCCTACAAAGACAACTGGAACCTGATCTACGGGAAGAAGAAGAAGCGATGATCCACCGCTGAGCGAGCGCCTGACAAACAATTCGACCCGGCGCCGTCGGCGCGCGGGCAGGATCATCAGGGTCCTTTCGCTGCGGCAAAGCCGGCGTCTGCTCATGTCTCGTCGAAATGTGCCGGCAACTGTCCCGTTTTGAAGATGATGGTGGGCTCGTCGTCGTAATCGCCCAGTTCTGCGTCGCCCGCCGTGGAGAAGGCGACGACACCTGCCTTAGCCGGCGCCAGCCTCTCGGCCGTTCTGCGTGCGGTTTCCGCCGATCTGCAGGGTATCGCGACGTCGGCCTTCAGGCTCCTGCCTTTGCCGGCGTTGAAAGACTGGACGACGTAGAGTGTCTCTCGAGTCATCGAAATCCTCAACCGACATGGGATCGGCGGGCAGCCCTGGGTGCAGCGGATGGAACGATGGCCGAAACCCAGCGCTCGAGCATCACGAACCTCTGCCACAATAGGCGAGTCGTGTCTCAGTTTGATTGTGGCGGACCGATGTGTCGATCCGGTCCAGGCAAAATCACCGTTCCTTCGCTGCCCGATCTTGCAAGTCGGCATCGACGAGTTGCAGCCGCGATTGATTGGCGTCGGCCAATCCCGCCATGCGAGAGACAAAGAGCTGCTGCGATCGCCGGATAGGCAGGACATCCGAATTCTGGTGGATGTTCCACCCGTAGGATTTCATTCGGCGGCGTGCCGCTTGATCTGATCCGGATACGGTAAGTCGGCTTTTTCTCGTTCATGGGATAACCCCCGGGCAGCGCGTACTTGCAGTGCAAAGAAAGACGGCCCCGACCGGCAGGCCGGTCGAGGCCGCCTGTTGCGACGCTATGAAATCACTTCTGTTGCTGGCTCTTGTTGTTAGCCTGCGTCGAATGCTCGTGAGCGGCTTTGGATTTATCGGCTGCTTGAGACGATTGCTGCTTTGCACTCACGTGATCGTTGCTGCCGTGCTGCTGCGCGGCGGTCCGATGAGCCTTCGCAGTCTGCTCATGATGTTCGGCAGCCTTCTCGTGCATATCCTTAGGCATAATATGTCCTTGCTGTTTTGAGGCAGTCGAGCGCAACGCCCGAGGTTCCGTGTCGCATTAATGCTGCCAATAGGAGGGGAACGGAGACTTCGGTTCTTCGCCGTTTTTTTGGGCAGCTTACATGGCAAGCCACAGGCTTGCGTGTACCTGGTTACGTGGCGTGCCGAACCCGAACCACAATGGCGGGACGAGAATAAATCCCGGGGGCGCCTCAGCCCGCCGACCTCCGGCAACATGATGACCTTGCCAGCATCCTTTGGGCAAAGCGTTCGGACAGTCCCCATATCCAAGGACATGGAAGCGCACTTGCTCATCTTAGGCCAGTTACGCAGCAACGCCGCTGACTGCATTCGATTGGCGGAGGCAGCTCGCACGTCAGAACATAAGTCCCTTTTCATCGAAATGGCCGAACGATGGCTTACGCTCGCCGAGCGAGCCGAGAAGACGCGCGGATGATCGGTCGCCGTGAAAGGCCGCCTCAAAGCCGCCCTCGCCGTCAACGAGAAGCATCTGTACCCGCCGCGCTCCCGACATCAGAGGAGAACGATTGTGGCCAAAGGCGTGGACATCGAATTGGCGCCGCTCGATGCGGATCACGTTCGAGCAAAGATCACCTGGTCCGAGCAGGATGTCGGTGGCGGAAAACTCGTCATAGAGGTCACCGTCAAGAGCATGAAGACCCGGCCGAAGACCGACGAGCAGATCAAATCAGATGCGACGGCGCTTGCCGTGCGTTTCGCGCGAGCCTTTGCCGATACGATCGAGAGTTAACGCCCTCGACCATGGCATCTTCGCCGTAAAACGCTCTAGCGTAGCGTGCCGGCGGCGAGCGCATGCGCCACGCAGCCGGTGACATGGTCCACGAGGACAGACTTCGCACGCACGGCGTCGCGCGCCAGCGCGCATCCGAGCAGCGCCTGATGCTGGCGCGCCGGCTCGTCGCCGCGATAGTTCAGCGCAATCATCTGATAGCGAAAGTATTTGTCGAACACGGCGGCGTGCGCCTCCATCAGCGTCCGCGAGCCGCAGTTGGAAATCAGCTCCCGGTGGAATTCGCTGTCGTAGCGCTTCCACTGGTCCGGCTCGCCGATCTTCGAGCTCATCAGGCGTTCCGTCGCCGCGAGCTTGTGATGCGCGGCCACGACGCGGCCCTCCCACTCCATGTCGGCGCGCGCGAAGCTCGCCTCCATCGCGTGCCCTTCGAGCAGCAGCCGCAGCTCGGCCAACTCCTTCAAATTGTCGATTGAAACCGGCGCCACCTCGAAGCCGCGGCGGCCTTCGGCGAGGACGAGGCCCTCCGAGGTCAGGCGGCTCAGGATCTCCCGCAGCGTGCTGACGCTGACGCCGTAGCTCTCCTTGAGCCCGTCAAGCCTGAGCTTCTGCTCCGGCCGCAGCCGGCCGAGAACGATATCGGCGCGAATGCGCCGATAGCCATCGTCGCCAATGGTTTCGCTCTCTTCGACTCGCTCGATCAGCGTCATGTCGATCCCATGAGGCAATTTCGCGCGGCTCGCAACGAGCGCCAAGTCGCCGTTCACATCCTCGAATATCATATAAATGGAATATTATCATATGAAAATCATTTCATATTTTGACATGCCTTTTGTCATATGGTTAGGCTTGAGCCAACGAGGCCGCCGAGCCGCGAGAAACGATCCACGGGAGGAAGCAAACATGAAGGTCAACGCTGTTGCCGTCGCAGCCATTGCGATCACGCTGTTTGCGGGCCCGGCCGACGCGCAGGTGCAGGAGCGCACCATCCGCTGGGGCCACCTCAACAACACCGACCATCCGGTCAGCCTCGGGGTGCAGAAATTCGCCGAGATCCTTGCCGCCAAGAGCGGCGGAAAGCTCAAGGTGCGCGAGTTTCCGGCGTCGCAGCTCGGCAACGAGATGCAGATGCAATCGGCGCTGCGCGGCGGCACCCAGGACATGATGTCCGCGGCGACCACATCGCTCGCGAGCGTCGTCAAGGAATTCGGTCTGCTGGACTTCCCTTTCATCGTCACCACCGCGGACCAGGCGGACGCGCTGGTCACCGGACCATTCGGGCAAGCCATGCTCGCCGTCCTGCCCGAGAAGGATCTGATCGGGCTGGACTACTGGGGCCTCGGATTTCGCAATGCCACCAACAGCAGCCGATCGATCGCAAAGGTCGAGGACTTCGCAGGACTGAAGTTGCGCGTCATTCCCAATCCGGTCTTTCTGGAGACCTTCAAGGCGCTCAAGGCCAACCCGGTGCCGATGAACTTCGGCGAACTCTACACGGCGCTCGAGAACAAGACCGTCGACGGGCAGGAAAATCCCTACAGCGTCATCCTGTCGAACAAGTTCTACGAGGTGCAGAAATACGTCTCGGCGACCAACCACGCGTTCACGCAGAACATCCTGCTGGTCAGCAAGAAATTCTGGGACAGGCTCTCGCCGGACGAGCAGAAGATGATGCGCGAGACCGCGGCCGAGACGCGCAACTATCAGCGCGAGCAGACGCGCATTCAGGCGGACAAGGCGCTGGCCGAGCTCAAGGCCAAGGGGATGACCTTCAACGAGATTGCTCCGGCCGAGCATGCGCGCATGCAACAGGCGACGAAGCCCGTTGCGGAGCGCTTTTCCGCCGATTTCGACCAGGGCAAGGTGAAGCTGTTCAACGCCGAGCTTGAGCGCGTCCGCAAGGCGAACTAGGCGCACCATCCCCCGCCAACCAGGCAGCAGCGCGTGAGACCGCGATGGGCAGGATCATCGACCTCTACTGCCGAATTCTGAAATGCACCATCGCCGTCTGTCTCGCCGTCATGGTCGTGCTGGTCTTCGGCAATGTCGTGCTGCGCTACGCGTTCAATTCCGGCATCACCGTGTCGGAAGAGTTGTCGCGCTGGCTGATGGTCTGGCTCACGTTTCTCGGCGCCATCGTCGCGCTGCGCGAGCATGCGCATCTCGGCGTCGACACCCTGGTGCGCGCGCTGCCGCCAGCCGGCAAGCGCATCTGTTTCGTCCTGAGCTACGGCTTGATGCTCTACGCCGACTGGCTGCTGCTCGCCGGAAGCTGGCGGCAAACCATCATCACGGCTGGTGACCGGGCGCCGGCGACCAACCTGTCGGTCGGACTGTTCTACGGCGCCGGCATCGTGTTCGGCGTCTCGGCCGGAGTCATCCTGATCTACGACCTTGTTCGCGTGCTGACCGGCGCCGCCAGCGAAGAGGATCTCGTCGCAGTGCGGGAGTCCGAAGAACTGTAAGGCGCCGTCGCATGACAATCGCGGTGTTCACGCTGTCGCTGCTGGGCGCCATGGCGCTCGGCATGCCGATCGCGTTCGCGCTGATCGTCTGCGGCGTCGCGCTGATGTATCAGCTCGATATCTTCGACTCGCAGATCGTCGCACAGAACATCATCAACGGGGCCGACAGCTTTCCGCTCATGGCGGTGCCGTTCTTCATGCTCGCCGGCGAGATCATGAACACGGGCGGCTTGTCGCGCCGCATCGTCAACGTGGCGCTTGCCTTTGTCGGGCATGTCAGGGGCGGTCTCGGCTATGTCGCCATCATGGCCGCATGCATCCTGTCCGCGCTGTCAGGCTCCGCAGTCGCGGACGCTGCGGCGCTCTCCGCCCTCCTCATCCCGATGATGACCAAGGCCGGGCACGACAAGGCCCGATCGGGCGGTCTCATCGCCGCGGCCGGCATCATCGGGCCGGTCATTCCACCCAGCATCGGTTTCGTGATCTTCGGCGTGGTCGGGGGCGTCTCGATCACGAAGCTGTTCCTTGCCGGTATCGTTCCCGGACTCCTGATCGCGATTTCGTTGTCCTGTGCATGGTGGTGGCAGGTGCGCAAGGAAGATATCGCCTCGCCGCCGCGGCAGACCTGGCGCCAATCGGGGCGCGCCGTAGTCGACGGCGCCTGGGCATTGGGCCTGCCCTTCATCATCGTGTTCGGCCTAAAATTCGGCTTCTTCACGCCGACGGAAGCCGCGGTCGTCGCCGCCGTCTATTCCCTGCTCGTCGCGACCTGCATCTATCGCGAGCTGAAGATATCGCAGCTCTATTCCGTATTCGTCACCGCCGCGATGACGACCAGCGTCATCCTGTTCCTGGTCGCCGCCGCGCTGGTGTCATCCTGGCTGATAACGGTCTCGGAGATCGCCAGTCAGGTCGTCGATCTGCTCAGGCCCTTCATGGGCAATCAGGTGCTGCTGCTCGCGGCCATCATGATCATCGTGGTGATCGTCGGGACCGCGCTCGACATGACACCCACGATCCTGATCCTGACCCCGATCCTGATGCCGATCATCAAGCAGGCCGGCATCGATCCGGTCTATTTCGGCGTCCTGTTCATCGTCAATAACTCGATCGGGCTGATCACGCCGCCGGTCGGGGTCGTGCTCAACGTCGTGGCCGGCGTCGCGCGCATTCCGATGGCAGACCTGATCCGCGCCGTGTGGCCGTTCATGTGGGCGGAGCTGGTCGTCCTGTTTCTCATGGTGCTGTTTCCCGCGCTCGTCACGGTTCCCGCCAAGTGGCTCGGGGGTTGAGTTGAACGCCGAAGCAGACGTGCTTTTCCAAACGAAGCGGCGGTCCGGCAGGCGCGCCGCGGCAACCGGCAACCATCACGCATTCGAACGGAGCAAACGATGACGGCGCGGCTGATGATCCTGAACGGTCCGAACCTCAACCTTCTCGGCGTGCGCGAGCCGCACATCTACGGCTCGACGACGCTGGCCGCAATCAAGGCGAGCTGCGAGGAGCTTGCCCAGTCCACCGGCGCCCGGCTGGCGTTCCATCAATCCAACCACGAGGGGGCGCTGGTCGATCTCATTCAGGCCGCGCGCGAGGAGGCCGATGCGATCATCATCAATCCCGCCGGCTACTCGTTCACGTCCATCGCGATATTCGACGCACTCAAGATCTTCGAAGGGCCGATCATCGAGGTGCATATCTCCAACATCCACGCGCGCGACGAACTGCATCGCCACTCGAAGCTTTCATCCGCCGTCAAGGCGGTGATCTGCGGGCTCGGCCCCTACGGCTACATCGTCGCGATGCAGGCGGCGCTGCACATGCTGGAAAAATTGCCGGCCGGCCTGCCCGCTCCGATCCGGGTCGGTCCGCGATGAGCTCGACAGCGGAGATAACGGACGCATCGCCCGGCATCCTTGCGATCTTCAACAACGTCGCACCCGGCCGCGAGGCCGAGTTCGAGGCGTGGTTTCAGCACGAACACCTGGCGGAACGGATCGCGGTACCGGGTTTCCTCATCGGGCGACGGCACGAAGCGATATCGGGGCAACCGCGCTACTTCAATTTCTACGTCACGCAATCGGTCGGGGTGCTCAAATCCGCAGCCTATCTCGGGCGACTCGACGACCCGACACCGATGACGCGCATGGTCATGTCGGAAATCTTCAAGGACATGATCCGCACGGTCTGCCGTCGCACCTTCCGGCTCGGCGCCATGCGCGGCACCGGCGTGGTGACCGTCCGGTTCGGCGAACGCCCGGCTGAAACCGCCCTGCGAGCGGCGATCGAAACGCTGATGCGGGACAAGGCGGTCGCCTGCGGCGAAATCTGGCAGGCCGCGGACGCGCTCGAATTTCCGGTCTCGATGGAAGAGCGCCTGCGCGGCGGCGATCGCAAGATCGAGGCGTGCCTGCTGGTGGAGACGCTGCGCGTGCCTGACGCCGAGACGATCGCGGTAGCGCTGGCGAACGCGTTTCCACGGACCGAGATCGGAGTCTATCGGCTGCTTTGCGAAATCAGGGCCGACGGCCTTCCCTGAATGATGATGCGTGCGGTCTTTCCACTGAGGTGACCACGAGCTATTTTTAGCGACACACCTTTTCTATCGACCACACCTTCTTGTACCACCGCCGATAAACCACCGGACTACTCAACAGCATGCTGTGGACGAAAATAGACATCTGAGACCGCGATATGCAGCAGAACCTGCGCATGCATGCGGGGACGGCCGCTGCTGACCGGGCTGGAACGTGGATGAAGCTTGGCTGGCTCGCGATCGCGGTCGGTGGGATCTATATCCTGTCAGCAAAGCTGAGCCTTTCGCTGCTCACGCCCGATGGGGTGGCCGTATTCTGGCCGGCCGCGGGCGTCGCCGCGGGGGCGCTGATTGCTTCGGGGCCGTGGGCGCGGTGGGCGGTTGTGGCCGGGACGATGGTTGCGACCATCGTGGCCAATCTCATGGGCGATCGAAACCTCGTGAGCTCCATGATCTTTGCCGTGTGCAATGCGGGCGAGGCGCTGCTGACGGCCGGCCTGATCGAGCGCTACTTCGGCTGGCCCTTCAGCCTTGATCGGTTGCGCCAAGTTCTTGGCCTGCTCGGAGCAGCGGCCGTCGCAGCCGCCGTCTCGGGGATTGGAGGGACGCTCGGATTCGTTTTGTTACGTGGCGAGACGACCTCGGCCTTCAACACCTGGCAGAACTGGTTCGCCTCCGACGCACTCGGCATCGTGACGATCGCGCCGCTCGTGATCGGGCTCGCCTCCGCAGCACGCGACCCGCCCAGACCCAACGAAACGATCGAAGGCCTCACCGCGCTGGCGTTGCTCGTCGTCATGAGCGTCATCGCTATTGCATTGCCGATGGAACCTTGGACGACGGTTCTGCCGATCGCGCTGCTGTTTCCGATCCTGCTGTGGATCTCGGCTCGCTGCCGGCCGGTGTTCGCGGCGGCGGCGGCGTTCATCGTCACGCTGGCGATCGTCTGGACCACAACGATCGGCATCGGCCACTTCGGCGATGCCAGTATCCCGATGACGGACCGCGTGCTTGCGGCTCGCGGCGGCATCCTGGCTGTCGCGCTGTGCGCATACGTGCTCGCGGCGCTGTTTGCCGAACGGCGGCAACACGAATCCGCACTCGGGGAGAGCGAAGCGCGGTTGCAGGAGGCCCTGACCGCAGGGGCGGTCACGACCTTCGTGTGGGACGCCGACACGGGCACATCGAAGCGCAGCGCCAATGCCGCACAGATCCTGGGGTTCGACCGGCGAAAAGATTTTCCCGCGAGCCAATTTCTCTCACGAATTCATCCAGAGGACCGCGAGAATTTCAAGGCGTTCGTGCGAGGCGTCACTCCGGAACGCCCCGCCTATGTCGTCACCTTCCGCTTCAAGCAGCCCGACGGCCAAGAAATCTGGCTCGAGGAAACAGCGAGTGCCGAATTCGACCCGATCGGGAGCCTCCTGCGGCTCAAGGGCCTGACTCTCGACGTCACCGCGCGGAAGCGGACGGCGGACCAGCAAAGCCTGCTCATTGCGGCCATGGATCATCACATCAAGAACCTGCTGGCGCGCGTAGCTGTCGTTGCGAAGGGCATGCGGCGAGGCAGCGCTTCGCTCGATGAGTACGTTCAAACACTCGATAAGCGCCTTGAATCCATGGCCGATGCCCACGCGCTGCTCAGCCGGAACGTGCGGGACGGCGTCGACCTGGCCGAACTTATCCGCTGTCAGCTTGCGCGCAACGCGACGGACGCAAACACGACGATCGGCGGCCCGAACGTCATGCTCACGGTAGCGGCAACCCAGGCGTTGGGGATGGTTCTGCACGAGCTCGTGACGAACGCTGCGAAATTCGGTGCCCTCTCGACCCCACATGGGCGAGTGGAGGTCAATTGGAACCGCGGAGCCGACGGGGATGCGGCCAACCTGTCGATCGTGTGGCGCGAGATCGGCGGCCCAACCGTTGCTGCCTCGCCCAACTACAAGTACGGCGTCAGCATCATCCGCGATCTCATCCCGAACGAGCTCGGCGGTTCGGTCGAGCTCGCATTCGCAGCCAGTGGAGTTTCCTGCAAAATCGAGATTCCGCTCGGGGTCGCGTGCGCCGAAACGGGCAGGCCCGCGGTGCGCCGTTGATATCTAGCTCGGATCCTTCATATGGGGCGGAACGGTCAGCGTCCTCAATTCACGGCGCAGATAGGTCCTGGCCTTTATTCCGCCGATCATGATCGTAAAGGCAGCGGCCAGCGCCGCGAGCCAGGCAGAGAAAACATTTGCCGGCGTTGCGTTCGCCCGCTCGAGCAGCCGCCGGCTGAGTTCCGCGTCCGGTTGCCTGCTTCCAATATCGAAAATGTCTCTCCATTCCTCATTCGTGAGCGCGTTCAAATCTTGCCTCTCGACATCGACTTGACCGCTGGATTCATCCTGTCGCAGCCACTTCTCAATGAGATCATCGGCAGTTGCCGGTGTCGCCCACAATACAATCAGCGTCAATAGTGCGGCGAGCTTTGATCTCTCACCCGGCCGCAGTCTGTCGCGTGGGACCGCGAAAGTCGGCGTGTGCGGTGCTGATCCTACCAATGAGTCTGCTCCCCTGGCTCACCTGGTTGGCGACGTTGAGCGCTCTGACCGTCGCAGGCTTAATGCCCGAGCCGCGGACGTCAACCGCCGCACTCGGCAGATGGTTAGCAACAAGCTAAGACCCAACGGTGTTAAGGTTACTTTGAAGCTTTTTGTTGCTGAGCCACGGCGTCGTACTGCGGCTCGACGCCCGTGTCCTTCACGATCTGCTTCCAGAGGGCAAGATCGACCTTGACCGTCACGGCCACTTCAAACTGCCTTGACGACCAGGAACGGCGGGGAAGACTATCGCGGGCGTGATGGACGGCGGCAAAGGAATCACCGTGTATGGCGGCTGGGAGGCGAACGATGCGCGCTCATTCACTTTCTCATAAGCTGATATTTGCGACGCTGACATCGATCGTATCGGCGAGTTTCGGCCTGGCCGCAAAAGCACAGGATCTGCCGGCCTACATGGCGCCGATCTCGGGCCGCACGGTTTCAAGCCCGGTCGAGACCGCGACCAAGAACGTGTTGGCGCTGAATACCGCCATGTTCGAGCTCTATGACAACGCCGCCAGGATCTTCGAGCGAAACATTCTCAGCAAGCATCCCGTCATTCTCGCCCTGTTCTCGGGAGCGGGTGGCAGGTTCATCCTTTATCGGCCCGGCATGCCGCCACTCGAAGCGCCATCGGTGCCGATCGTCTATCAACTGCTCAAATCCGTCGACCACAGCACCATGGCGCTCGCCCAGGTGGTCGGGCCGTATCTGGATAATCCCGCCGATCAATCCTGGCGCGCCCCGATGCTCGCCTATCGCGCCCGGATGCAATCCGCCCTGGACAGTCTGGACCAGGCACCCATGCCACCGGACTGGCGGGAGAACGATCGCGCCATTCTGCGGAGCAATCTTGCATTCATGGACGATTGTCTGGCGAAGGGCACCGTCTCCTTCGTCGCATTGCAGGCATTCACCAAAATGCAGGCGCCGCGCCTGAAGCTGGACATCGAGTGGGCGGCGCAGACCCAGGTCGCCCATTGGATGAAGGTGCTCGCGGAGTGGAAGGCGATGCTGGGCGGCGATTGGGAGAAGATTTACGCGGCCAGCAATACGATCTATGGCACGCGGCAGAACAACGTGCTGTTCAGCGTGCTGGCCCAGTTCTTTGCGCCGGAGGCGATCAACGACCGGCTGATCCTGTTCGAGACGCTCTCCTTCACCACGTCGCCCGACGACTTGATGTCGGCTCTCACCCGGATCATCGCCGACCGCTCGGACGGTGCATTGTTCTTCGGCGATTACTACATGATGGATTACGAACTGATGGGCGGCGATGCCCGGGTGGCAATCGCCGCCGAGAGCGCCAAGCTCGGACTTAAAGCCTCGCTGCCGCCCGTGGTGCCATTCCGCTCGAGCCAGTGGCCGATGCGGATCATGCCGGGGCCGGGACCCGCGTCCCTCGCCGACCTTCCGTAAACGGTCCGGACGCTGCCCGCCGGCTTACCAGGGGCGGGCGGCTGACTGCATCATCAGCACCTTGGCGTGGGAACGCCTGGCAGCGCGATGCATTGATAAGGGAAGGATGAAGCGAGTGGGCGATCCTCCGGCGGAGGACGGGGCGCAGCCACACCTTCGTGCGGAACTCCCTGGGCCGGCGCGCTCGATCAGGAGGTGCCCAAAATGAACCGAGCTCAAACGGTCATGCGGTTGAATGCCGACCCCGGCGGGAGCGCTCACGGGCCTGCCTCCGATCCGCCGTCGGCCGCACGCACGACGAAATCATCATGGCTTGGCCCTGGCGACGCGGGAATACTCGCAGCCTTCGCGGCCTCGGTTTCGGCATGCATTGTCATCTGGGGTTGGGCCTTGGGTTACCTGAGATTCTGAGCCAGGTGGCCGGAGCAGGAGCGATCCGCTCCGGCGTGCCGCTTTGCGCTAAGCAGCCGGCGCCGTCCCCTCGAGCGTATGCCGCCGGCGTGCGATTTCGTCGGTGCAGAAGTCGAGGAAGGCGCGCACGCGCGCGGTGTTGCGCAGATCGGGATGGGTGATCAGCCAAAGCTCGGATTCCAGATCGGGCAATGGCGGAGTCAGCTGCGCCAGCCCCGGCACCGCCGTGCAGATATAGCACGGCAACAGCACCAGCCCGGCGCCTCCCGCCGCGGCCTCGCCGAGGCCCGCCATGGTATTGACCTTGTAGACGATGCGCGTCTCGTCCGCGTGGTCCTGGAGCCATTTCGCCGCGCGCGCGATGGACAGGATATCGGCGAAGGCGAGCCAGTCGTGGCGGTGACCATCGCGCACCGGATCGAACGGTTCGCTCGCGAGCGAGGCGGCCCCGAACACCGCCCAGCCGATGCGTGCAACCTTGGCGCCCGCGGCCGGCTCCGGGTTCTGATAGGCGGCCCGCACCGCGACGTCGGCATCGCGCTTGGTCAGGTTGAGACGCTGGTTCGATACCACGATGTCCAGGATGATCTCCGGATAGACGCGGCGAAAAGCGACGAACACCGCGCTGAGGAGGTGCCGGAGGAGGACGTCGCTGGCGGTGATCCGCAACTCCCCCGAAGGCCGGAGGTCATGGCCGGTGACCCTGCGCTCGAAGCCGACGATCTCCTGAAACATGCGATCGGCGAGGTCGACCATCTCCGTGCCGCAGGGGGTGAGCGCATAACCGGCGCGGCCGCGCTCGAACAGGCGCGAGCCGAGGTGCTGCTCGATCTGGCCGAGCCGACGGAACACCGTGGAATGGTTGACGCCGAGGTGCTCGCCCGCGCCCGCGAGGGACCGCGCCTCAGCGATCGCCTTGACGTAGCGGAAATCGTCCCACGACAGCATACGGCCGCACCCAGCCCGCTGTTTTTGCGGACGCAAGGAATGACTGGAAACACAACCCCTTTTCCGTCGAGGACGCAAGCATGCGGGCGGGATGCGCGCTTCGTCCCATTCACCCGGCTGGCTCTCGCTCCGCGAGGTGCGCCCATCTCAACCACGCCTGCCAACTCTCTTCCAGTTTTGCTTGTGCGCCTTCGAGCGTCGGCGAGACACCATGGCCGCGCATGCCCGGCGGCTTGCCCGGCACACCGTGCATCGACCAAATCCAGGTGAGTGGCTCGTCGCGGTCATCTTCGGGCGCCCTGTAGTAGATGTAGCCAATCGTCCAGCCGCCACTCCAGGCGGTGCAGTCCTTGCTCGTTTCTTCGGAGGAAAAAGCCACGCCGGTGGAACGGAACTTCAGAGGCATCCTTGCCATCAACACTTACGCCCCCGCGCGCGGCGGTATCTGCATCATCGATCATGAACGAGAGTTGAACAGACCGACGTCACCGCGCCGGACTCGTCGCGCAGTCGAAACGTCGGCATGCGACCTGTCTGCAGAGCTCAAGCGTGCGGATTCGGCGACGGGATCTTGGTCAGCAGGATGCCGAAATTCGCGACGGTCCGGATGAAGCTCCGGGAACTTTCAGACCGGGCTCAGCGTTTGGTCAGCGTTTCCAAGGAGACGCTCGCATGGGATCGGGCCTTTTCGCTCTCGCCGCTTTTTTCCTGGGATGGATTGGCGGGGCGACAGCCTCTCCCATGATGGCAACGGTGGCAGGGGCTTCACTCATATCGCATCGCGAGGTCGAGACCGTCCGCTGGCGCCACCGTCACCGGGGCTATGGCTGGGGCGAGCGCGGCGCGGGCGCTGGTGATGGCTCGGGCGAATCGGCCCGCACTGCCGACGATGATGACCTCTCCCGTCCTGCCGAAGTTATCCGGCCAGACGTTGGCCGCCGGTCCTATCGCAGTCGTTCCTGGCGACGCGACGTGGCCCGTCACGAGCCCGGAAGCTTCGCTCTCAGTTTAGGTAGTTCAAACCGGGTCGCGCCTGCCGAGGTCTTGCGGCCCGATGGGCGCCGTCGCCGCGGATGGGTTGATCCGCCTCCCCCCTAAGGTGAACGCCATGAGCACAGCGCCTCCGTTCGGCTCGCGGACCGGACACGATTGGCTCATGGTGGGTACGGCTGGCGCCGCGACCCGCAGCGCCGCCCGGGAGCCGGCCACGCCGTGGCGGCTGCGGTTGAGCACCGCAACGGCGCTGCTGGGGATCTTGCGGGACCGTACCGCCGACATCCGGCACAGCGCCCGCGCTGCGAGCGAAGAGGCTGCGACTGCGCTGCTACGCGCAGTGCGAGAGCGATCCGTCCCGAGCGCCCTCGCCGCTCTGGGCCGTCCTTTGCTTCGGATCGGCAATCGACTTCGCCCGCGCTGGGACTGGCGGCGCGTGTCGAATTTCGCCTTGCTGCGTGCCCACCCGGTGGTCGCGACGCTCGGGTCCGTTCTGCTCCTTGTGCTCGGATACATCGCCTATTGCATTGCGACCATTCCATCCGACGGGGGGTTGGTGATCGAACCAACACCGAGCGCACTCGTGGTGGAGGCGGACGGCGGGCAAGTCTTTGCCACTCGTGGCGTCTTCAAGGGCGACAAGCTGGCTCCGCAAGATGTGCCGCACGCCCTCGCGCAAGCCATCATCGCGATCGAAGACCGGCACTTCTACGAACACACCGGATTCTATCTGCCATCGCTGATGCGGGCGGCATTTCGGAATTTTCTCGCGGGGAGTACGCGCGAAGGAGGCAGCACGATTTCACAGCAGCTCGCGCGCATGGCCTACCTGTCGCAAGAGCGTACGATCAAGCGCAAGATCCAGGAAGCGATCCTCACGTTTTGGATCGAGCACCGGCTCACCAAGCAGGAGATCCTCACCAACTATCTGAACACGGCGTATTTCGGCGCGGGCGTCTACGGCGTCGATGCCGCCGCGAAACGCTACTTCGGCAAAGCTGCAACGGGGCTTTCCCTCAGTGAATTGGCGATGCTGGCGGGGCTGGTGCGGGCGCCGTCGTCGCTTGCTCCCACGCGCAATCTGGACGGCGCGCGGCAGCGGGCCGCGCTGGTGCTCGATGCCATGGTCGAGACCGGCGCCATTTCGCGTGCCCAGGCGGATGCCGCTCGTGCGCAGCCGGCCGCCTTGCGGGTGCCGCCGGACAACCCGCCGGGCACCAATTACTTCGTGGACATGCTCAACGCGGACGTGAAGCGGCTCGTCGGCCCCGTATCCGAAGATTTGACGCTGCGCTCCACGCTCGACCTCAATCTGCAGAGCATCGCGGAGAGCATCATTTCGCGCCGGCTCAAGGCCGAGGGCCGCACCAAGAAAGTCACGCAAGCCGCGCTCGTCGCCATGGCTCCCGACGGCGCCATCCTGGCGATGGTGGGCGGGCGTGATTACAACGAAAGTCAATTCAATCGCGTCACCCAGGCGAAACGGCAGCCCGGCTCCCTGTTCAAGCTGTTCGTCTATCTCACCGCATTCCAGCGGGGAGCCACGCCGCAGACGACGATGATCGATCGACCGATCCAGATCGGAAACTGGGAGCCCGAGAACCACGGCGGCGGCTTTCGCGGCCAGGTCACGCTGCGCACCGCCTTCGCAAGCTCCGTCAACTCGGTTGCCGCTCAGCTCGGCGAGGCGGTCGGCATCCCGGCCGTCATCGAGACGGCGCGAAAACTCGGCGTGCACTCCGAACTGCCGGCGGTGCCCAGCCTGGCACTCGGCTCGGGCGAGGTCACCCTGCTGGAGATGACGCGCGCCTTCGCAGCCATCGCCGCCAACGCGGAAAACGTTGAACCCTACGCCATCCGTGAGGCGCGCAAGGGCGATCAAGCCATATTCACGCGTCCCAGATCCGAATTGCAGCCCGCGAGCGACCCAAGCGCCCGGGCAGCCATGCGCGATGTTCTCACCGCGGTCGTGCGGGACGGCACCGGCCGGGCGGCTCGCATCAACGGTCCGGCGGCAGGAAAGACGGGGACGAGCCAGAGCTACCGGGACGCATGGTTCATCGGATTCACCTCCGGAATCGTCGTCGGGGTGTGGGTCGGCAATGACGACAACGGTCCGACGCGCGGCGTTACCGGCGGCGATATCCCCGCGCGCATCTGGAATGAATTCGTCACCCAGTCCGCCACCCCGCGGGCAAAGTCCACCCGCCCTCAAACGGTCTCGCTTGCGGCTTCGGAGGGAGCGAATGTAACGCCAGGCACGAGTGCATCGATCGTGCGCGGTGTGCCCGTGGTGCAGAACACAGGTACGCTCGAGTTGCAGGGGCGCGTCATCCGTCTTTTCGGCGTAGAGGGCGCCCGTGGCCGGGCCGCGCGGGATTTGAGGCGCTATCTCGGGCGGCGAGAGGTGGTGTGCGAGCCGGCCGGGAGCGGCAACGAGTACCGATGCAGCGTCGACGATCAGGATCTCTCGCGCGTCGTGCTGTTCAACGGCGGTGGCCGGGCGAACGCAAACGCGACGCCGGAAATGCGCGCGCTGGATCAGCAGGCGCGCTCGACCAGGCTGGGCATCTGGCGCGCAGGGGATGGCGACGACGATTGAGCACAGGGGTGCAGCCGCGAATCGGATCGCAGCCAAGGCGCGCGTTCACACGCCCGCGACCCAGGTCTCGATCACGCGCACATCGTCCGGAGCCAGGGCCACCATATCGGCGCGATAATGCGGCGCGAGCCGGCCCAGCACATGGCCCAGGCCGATGAAATCCGCGGGGTGTGACGAAGCCAGGCGCAACGCCGCCTCGAGCGGGAGTCCCAGCAGGCGCACGCAATTGCGCACCGCCGCGCTCATGTCCAGCAGGGCGCCCGCAAGCGCGCCGTCTCTCCGCACGCAGCGGCCGTCCCGCACCGTGATCTCCTCGCCGGCGAGAGTGAAGCTCGGTCGAGTTCCCCCCACCGGCGGCATGGCATCGGTCACCAGCATCGGATGCGCGGCGCCGCGTAGCGCCAGGCGGAGCATCGCCGGATCGACATGGATCCCGTCGACGATCATCCCGAACCAGGCGTCCGGGCTTTCGAGCGCCGCGGCGATCAGGCCGCCTTCGCGGCTCGCCAGCGGCCGCATGGCATTGAACAGGTGCGTGACGCCGGTCGCACCTTCCGCCATGGCGGCGCGCGCTTCGTCGTAGGTTGCCATCGAATGTCCGAGCGAAACGCGGATGCCCGCGGCCGTCAGTTGCGCGATGAAACCGGACGGCACCCGTTCCGGCGCGAGCGTCACCAGCATCGCGCCCTTGCGCGGCCGGGTGAGCGTCTGCAGGTCCTCCGCGGTGGGCGCGCGCAACGCGCGGGGGTCGTGCACTCCCGGCTTCTCGGGCGACAGGAACGGCCCCTCCAGGTGGATGCCAAGCACGCTCGGATCGCGATCGGCAAGCATCGCGACGGCCGCGATCGCAGCGCTCGTCTTGTCAGGCGTATCGCTGATGAAGGTGGGCAGAAAGCCCGTTGTTCCAAACTTTCGGTGCGCGGCCGCGATCGCCGTGATGCTCGCCGGCGTCGGCGCGTCATTGAACAGCACGTCGCCGCCGCCATTGACCTGCAGGTCGATGAAGCCGGGCGCGAGCCATGCTCCGTCGGGCAGCGTGCGGACCGTCAGGGCCGCCGGCACCTCCGGCCGCGGCACGATGCCGGCGACGTGTCCGTCCTCGATCACGACGGCGGCATGGCGATGCACGACCATGCCGTCAAAGACGTGGTCGGCGGCAACCGCATGCCGGGACGATGTGTTCATCGGGTGCGCGTGATCTTCTGCAAGTGCCGCGGCCGGTCCACATCGGTGCCGCGGCGCTCGGCGAGACGAATGAGCAGGAGGTAGAAGCTCTGGATCAGGCAGACCGCATCGGTGTCGGCATGACCGGGAGCAAGCGTCGGCAGCCGGCCCGCCTCCGGCTCGCCGTGCTCGGCAACGAAGACCGATGCGCCTTTGCCGCGGAGATCAACGGCGAGCTCGCGCAGGCCGCGGGCGGCCTCGTCGGTCGGCATCGAACATCAGGATCGGATAGAGCGTGGACACCAAGGCGACCGGGCCGTGCAGGAATTCCGCGCCGCTGAAGGCCTCGGCATGCAGGTTGCAGGTCTCCTTCAGCTTGAGCGAGGCTTCACGCGCGATGGCCAAAGTCGGGCCACGCCCGATCGTCACCAGGCTGTTGCTTGCGGACAGAACATCGAGCGCCGCGCTCCAGTCGAATCCGGTGGCGGCGGCGAGCCGATCCGGCAGACGATCGGTCGCGGTTGCAAGCGCAGTGTCGTTCGTCCACGCCGCCACCAGGTGCAGCAAGGCGCCGAGCGAGGCCACGAACGTCTTGGTCGCGGCCACGCTGAGCTCCGGGCCGGCCGCCATGGGCAGCACGATGTCGCAAGCCGCCGCCAGCGCGCTGCCGGTGTCATTCACGATCGCTGCCGTTCGGGCGCCCGCGGCCTTGGCCATCATGGCGCATTCCACCAGGTCGTCGCTGCGTCCGGATTGCGAGATGGCCAGAAAAAGCTGATCGCGCAGCTCCAGGCGCCGGCCGTAGATGGTGGTGATGTTCGGGGCGGCGGCCGCGACCGGGATGCCAAGATGACGCTCGATCAGGTGCTTGCCGAAGGTCGCCGCGTGGGCCGAGCTGCCGCGGGCGCAGGTGACGACGACATGAACCGGTTTGCGCCCGAGGAGGCCGACCAGTTCCGCGATCGGAGCCGCAACGCCAGCCGACTGCCGCCGCAAGACCTCAGGCGCCTCGCGGACCTCGACCTCCATGGTTCGCCCAAATGTGCTCAAGTCCGACTTCCCTATGACAGCGCGGGACGCTCAGGCGACCGTCGATCCGGCCGCGGCGCGCGCCAGCTGTAGCGCTCCCTCGAGTGCATCGCCAGCCGGCGGCGACAGCTGACGCCGGGTCGTCGGCGCCAGCCAGCGCTCGATATGCAGCGAAAGTCCGCCGACCAGCGACAGGCGCTGCGCTCCGATCGACATCAGCCGCTGCGCCAGACCGTCGATATGACCGGCAGCGAGCCGCATGAGCTCGACAGCGGCGGGGTCGCCGTTGGACGCGTGTTCCACGATCACGGGCGCCAGGGCGCCGAAGTCCCGCGGCGCCGCCGTCGAGGTCCAGCTCACGATGGCGTGCGGGTCCGCCGCGTATTGTTCGAACACGGCGGTGAGCAGTGGGGTCCATGGGATGCGACCATCATGCGCCCACAAGACGCGGCGCAGCGCCTCGCATCCGAGCCATGCCCCGCCGCCCTCATCGGACACGGCCGGCCCCCAACCGCCGACACGATGGCTGCGCCCCGCAAGCTCCGCCCAGCCGACGGTTCCGGTTCCCACCACGAGCACGCCGCCATCGCGGCCGCCATGCGCGCCGATGCAAGCCGCGCGCGCGTCGGTGGTGATCATGGCCTTGCGGAAGGGATGCCCATGCTGCTGCGCCTGGGCAAGAGCGCCGGGCTCGCTGGCGCCCGCCAGGGCAAGGCACGCGACAATCCTTGCCAGGTCGCCTGGTGCCAGCCCGGCCTGGCGCAAGCATTCCGTCGTGGCCTCGAGCACCGAGGAAAAGCTTTGCTGCAAGCCGAGACGAATATTGGCGGGGCCGGCCATCCCTTCGCCGAGCAGTTCTCCCGACATGGCCTGCAGGCGAGCCCGACAGAGCGTGGCACCGCCGTCGACGCCAAGCAGGAGTGTCTCGGTGCTCATGTCCGAGTGATGCTCCCGAAACCGCCCACTTGAAAGCCCTGCGCGAAACGAATCGCGGCTGCAGGTATTGTCATTGAAAATACCGCGCTTGGTACGTTATTGATAATTAAATGAGTACGGAGCGCCCCAGCCCTCGCTATTCCGGGATCGACGTCTGGGATCCTTCGGATATTCTGGACGCCATCATCGAGGGCCAATTCGCTGCGGTGGCCGCGGTGCGCGCGGTGCGCCCTGCCATCGCGCGCGCGGCCAGCGCCATCGAAGCGCGGCTGCGGGACAGTGGGCGGCTCATTTATGCCGGCGCCGGCACCTCCGGGCGGTTGGCGGTCCAGGACGGCGCCGAGTTGATTCCAACCTTCGACTGGCCGCCGGAGCGGTTGCTCCTTCTGATGGCGGGCGGCAACGAAGCGCTGCTCAAATCGATCGAAGGCGCCGAGGACGAGGCCGAGCATGCGGTGCGGCTCGTGCGCAAGCACAATATTCACGCCAATGACGTGGTCATTGCCGTGGCCGCCAGCGGCAAGACGCCGTTCACCCTGGCGTGCCTGCGCGAAAGCAAGGAACGCGGCGCCCTCACGGTCGGGATCGCAAACAATCGCGACACCCCGATCCTGGAAGAAGCGGACCATCCCATCTGGCTCGATACCGGCTCCGAGCCGATCGCCGGCTCGACCCGCATGAACGCTGGAACGTCGCAGCGGATCACCCTCAACCTGTTGTCTTCCCTGGTCATGATCCTGCTGGGTCGCGTCTATGAAGGCCTGATGGTCGACCTGAAGGCGGTCAACGAAAAGCTGGTGCAGCGGAGCGAGAACATTCTGATGCGGATCACCAGCCGCAGTCGCGAGGACGCGCGCGCGGCGCTCAAGCAGGCAGACGGCAGCATCAAGGTTGCGGTGTTGCTGCTCCATGGTTGCGATCTCAATGAAGCGACCACTGCTTTGAACCGCACCGGCGGGCAATTGCGCCGGGCTCTCGCCCTGCTGGGCAAGCCCGGCTCCGAATCCGGCGAGGGATGACGACCCGTCATGGCGCAAAGCCGATGGAGTCCGCACCCCGAAACGAAGCGATTGGCCGGAGAAGAAATGGCGCGGGGGCATGCTGAGAGCGGCGTCAGTCGAAGCCGTGATGGCTGGAACCGGCGCAGGTGGAGTTCGGTGCCGTTCACGGTGGCGAATACCATTCGCCTGTGAATGTCGCGACATCCCCTCGCCCGGACCGACGTGCCGGGCGCCGGTGTTTCCGACCGGCAACAATCGCCAACATTCTTCGTGCCGACCCGGTTCTCCTGTGCCGGCGGCCGCGCCCGTGCGCGCGGCCGTTCGTATAGTCGAGCCGGCCGACCCGGCGGCGGCCGCGGCGGCCAGGACGTGCGCACGACGAGGAATTCCAGAGGGGCGCAATGGGGACGACGGGATCGGGTGCGCGGGACGGCTCTTGGCGGCACGGCGCGTGGCGGCAACGCTTGGCGCGCGGCGCCGCCGCGGCTGCGCTCGCGCTCGCGCCGGACCTCGCCTGCGCGGATGAAACCGGCGAGAGCTTCTGGACCCCGGGATCCTTCGGGAGCCTCGCCGCCACGCCGTCGCAGCCCGGCTTCTCGTTGTCGTCGACCTGGTACCGTACCTCGACGACGGCCGGCAGCGAGGTCGCGCGCGCGCGCGCCATCAGGATCGGACGGTTCGAGGCCTCGGTCGCCGAAAACGTGAGCGCGATCTCGGTGTCACCCGAAGATCTGGCGATGATCACGCCCTCGTACACGTTCGCGACCCCGGTTCTCGGCGGCCAGGCCGCCATCGGCCTGCAGGCGGTCTATGGTCGCAAGCGAACGACCGACGATGCGGTCCTCAACACGCCGGTGCTGGTCGGACCGTTCGCGACCACCCGGTCCAGGTTCGACACGATCAGCGATACTGTGACGGGCTTCGGGGACCTGTCCCCGCAGTTCTCGCTGCGCTGGAATGCCGGGGTCCATAACGTCATGACCTACATGACCGGCAACATTCCGGTCGGCGCCTACAATCGCGCGCGCCTTTCCAATATCGGCATCGGGCACGGCGCGGTGGACGCCGGCGGCGCATACACTTATCTGAACGAACAGACCGGATATGAATTCTCCGCGGTCGCGGGCTTCACCTACAACTTCGTCAATCCCCACACCCAATATCAGAACGGCATCGACGTCCATCTGGACTGGGGCGCGTCGCGTTACCTGACCAAACAGCTCCAGATGGGCCTGGTCGGCTACCTCTATAACCAGGCGAGCTGCGACGGCGGGGCCGGAGACCGGGTCGGCTGCTTCCAGTCCCGCGTCGCGAGCGCCGGGGCCCAGCTCGGCTACGCCATCCCCATGGGCGACCTCGACGGTAACGTGAGCATCAAAGCCTACAAGGAGTTCGCCGCAGCGAACCGGCCGGAAGGCTGGAACCTGTGGCTCACCTATGCGCTGTCGCCCGCCGATCCCGGCCCGACGCGGGCGACGCCACCGGCGCGGCGCCTCTACGCGAAATAGCGATTTGCCTGCGACACGCAACGGCGCGCGCCATCCTGCTCGCCCTGCCTCCATCGGGACGGAAGCTTGCGAGGCAGGCGACGCGCACTCTGGTAAGCTTGGGGCCCGGCGGATGCCGGACTGGAGACGCCGAGATGAACGACTGGACCGCGGACTACGTGATGAGCTTCATCACATGGAACAACGCGCTGGGCGCCACCGGCGCCCTTTTCTATGTCGTGTCGATGTCGATGAAGACCGCGATCCCATTGCGCATCACGAGCCTGGTGAGCGCCCTCTGTCTGCTGGGGGCCTCGCTGCTGGCGCGGTCGTTGCCGGCCATCGCGCTTTATGCGCTGTTGCTGCCGGTGCATTCGATCCGCCTCTATCAGATGCTGGCGCTGATCAAGAAGGTTCGCATCGCGGCGGGCACCGACCTGTCGATGAATTGGCTGCGGCCCTACATGAAACGGCGGAAATATCGCAAGGGCGACATTCTCTTTCACAAGGGCGACCTTGCCGACGAAATGTTCCTGGCCGAGACCGGCAAATACCTCGTGGTCGAATGGGACATCGAGCTTCAGCCCGGCCAGATCTTCGGCGAACTCGGACTGCTGACGCCGGGCTATTACCGGACGCAATCGATCGAGTGCGTCGAATCCGGCCGCGTGCTGACGCTGCCCTATGACGAAGTGCGCGCGCTCTATTTCGAGAATCCGGAATTTGGATTCCATTTCCTCCGGCTCGCCAGCGGCCGGCTGCTGGAAGACAAGGAGCGGGCAGAACAGATGCTGGCGGCCGAACGCGCGGCGCATGCCGCGGCAAGATGAGACAGCTGCTATTCCCCCTTGATGTTCGCCGCCTTGATGATCGGCCACCACTTCTCGATCTCGGCCTTGTGGAACGCGGCGAGTCCGTCCGGCGTCTGCTGCTCGCGCGCGGCGACGTCGAGCCCGAGCTCGGTGAACCGGGCTTTCACCGCCGGATCGGCGAGGGCTTGCATCATGGCGCCATTGAGCTTGGCGATGACGTCCTTCGGCGTGGCCCTGGGCGCAAAGAAGCCGAACCATCCCGCCATGTGCCATCCCGGCACGCCGCCCTCGTCTGATGTCGGGATGTCGGGAATCGACGGCGAGCGTTGCGGCGACAAGTTTGCGATCGCCTTGATCGTCGCGCCCCGCACCTGCGGCAGCGCCGCCGCGCTTTGCACCACCATGAGATCGACCTGGCCGGAGACGAGATCGGTCATGGCCGGACCGGCGCCGCGATACGGGATGAACGTAACCTTCGTGTCCGTGAGCTGCTGCAGCAGAATTCCGCTCACCTGCGCGGCGGCGAGCTGATTGACAAACCTGGCTTCGCCGGGACGCGCTTTCATCCAGGCAATCAACTCCCGCAGATCGTTCGCCGGCAGGGTTTTCCTGGCGACCAAAAGCTGCGGATTGACCGAGATCAGTCCGATCGGCTCGAAATCCTTCTGCAGATCGTAGTTCAAATTAAAGACGATGCTGCCGACATGCGTGTCCCACTGGCCGATGTCGATGGTGTAGCCGTCGGGAGCCGCGCGCGCGACGCGGCCGACGGCGATGCTGCCGCCGGCGCCGCCGACATTCTCGATGATGAGCGGCTGACCGAGCAGCGGCTTCATCTTTTCGGCGATGATGCGGGCGGCCACGTCGGTCGAACCGCCGGGCGGGAACGGCACGACCAGCGTGATCTGCCGCGACGGATAGGTTTGCGCCCCTCCCGACCGGATGAGCGCCGGGAGCGCGACAACTCCGGCTGCTACATGCAGGAACCGACGGCGGGGCAGCGTCATGGAGTCCTCCTGGCATCATCGCTGAACGCGGCGCGCGGCGTTCGAAACAAGACTGCTGCCGACGGCAGGAGCGTGGAAGGAGGAAACTGGCCTGGCACGTTCCGCGAGCAGCTCTCGGATCAGTGTACACCACCAATCCGTCTACGCAGTAGGAAGGATCCAGCCCGCCATCGAACCCAGCAGCATCCGCAAGCCAGGTCTCTGCCGAGCGGATCTTGAAGATCGCCTTGAGCGGCGCTACTCCGGCTTGATATTGGCCGTGCGGATGACCTTGCCCCACTTCGCCGTTTCATCGGCGATGAGCCTGCCAAAATCGGCAGGGGAGCCGGGCAGCATGCTTCCTCCCAGGTCGGCAAATCGCGCCTTCAACCCGGGATCCGCGAGACCCTCATTGACGGCGATATTGAGCCTGTCGACGATCTCCGAGGGCGTGTGGCTTGGCATGCCGAGCCCGAACCAGTTGCTCAATTCGTAGCCGGGCACGAAATCGCTCATGACCGGCGTGTCCGCAAGCAGGGCCGAGCGCGGCGCCGACGTCACGGCCAGCGGGCGCAGCCTGTCCGCCCTGATATGCTCGATCGTGGACGTGATCGCGTCGAACATCACCTGGACCTGACCGCCAAAGAGATCGGTCAGCGCCGGTCCGGAACTGCGGTATGGCACGTGCGCCATATCGATCCCGGTCATGATCTTGAACAACTCCCCGGCGATATGGTTGGACGCTCCTATTCCCGACGACGCGAAATTGAGCTTGCCCGGGTTGGCCTTAGCGTAGCTGATGAATTCCGGCACCGACCCGGCCGGAAATGCCGGGGCAACGACCATCACATTGGATACGCGCATGATCCCGGCGACCGGAGCGATATCGCGCATGAAATTGAAATGCAGCTTCTCGTAGAGCGTGGCGTTGACCGCGTGCGGCAACGACACCACCAAGACGGTATGACCGTCGGGTGCCGCATTGACCACGGCCTCGGTGCCGATGTTGGTTGCCGCACCCGGCCGGTTCTCGATCACGAATGGTTGGCCAAGCCGCTCCGACAGCCATCGTCCCAGCACGCGGGCAATGATGTCGTTCGGGCCGGCGGCAGCGAAAGGAACGACGATCCGGACCGGCCGCGACGGATAGGTCTCTGCGCGCGCAATACGGGCGACGGCCGGCAGCACGGCCGCACCCGCGGCCAGACCCAGGAACCTGCGGCGAAGAAGTTTCATGGCGCCCCCTTGTGTCTTCGTCATCTCGCGCGAGTGCGAGCGGCGGCCGGTGGATACCGGGACCATGGCGGGGACATGTAGCGGCAGAAGCGACGGCAAGCTCGGAGGGGACGTGGAGTCTTCCTGAAGATTTTCTGGAGATTCGTCGAAAACAGGCCTCACGCCGAGATGGAAGCGAATCCGCAATCTGAATTTTATCTTGCCGTCGACCACGAAGGGACGATCAAAGGATCACTCCGGCAGGCCGGCCTTGCGCAGGGCATCCGCATACTTGGCGAAATCTTCCGGCCGCCGGAACCAACCGATACGGCCCTCGAGATTGGACACGCGCATCTCGGGGTCGAGTTCGAGCGCGCGCGCGATGGCTTTGCGCGCCTCCTCCAACCGGCCGGCGAGCGCATTGCTGGCCGCCGCGATGCGCAAGGTCGCGAGTATGTTCGGCCGTTCCCAGAACGCTTTTTCGGCCCATGCCGTGGCCTCGGCGTAGCGGCCGGCGAAGAAATGGGCAAATGCGGTCACGCCCTGCATGGTGAACATGAAAGGATCGAACGGGCTCAGGCGCATCGCGCGATGGAGATGCGCGATCGCCACTTCCGGCTCGCCGCCGCGAAAGGCCCTCACCGTTCCGCTGGCGTACCATCCAACGGCCAGATTCGGATTGAGAACGAGCGCCCGATCGATCAGCGCGATGGCTCCTTCGAGATCGCCGGCGACGTAACCGAGGGCAAGCCCGCCGAAAGCGAGCGCGACCGCATCGTCCTTACCGAGCTCCGCCGTCCGTCGCGCCAGCCGCGTGGCTTCGGAGATCTCGTGCCCGCGATCGGTCGTCCAGCCGTTGATCTTGCGCACCACGTAGCAGAACGCCGCCGCGCCACAAGGCGAGGCGAAATCCGGATCAAGTTCGCTTGCCCTTGCGAATAGTTCCAGCGCCTCGCTGGTGGCGTCCCGCGTCATACGGTGAGTGCTTGCCATCCCGCGCAGGAAGTAGTCGTAGGCGTCGAGGCTCTCGGTCGGCTTGCGCTTGGCGCGTTCGATCTCGGCCTGCTCCAGCTTCGGTGCGATCGCGCCGACCACGCTCGCCGCCACCTGATCCTGCAGATCGAAGATGTCCTCGAGACCGCCGTCGAAGTGATCGGCCCACAGATGCGCGCCCGTCGACGCGTCGATGAGTTGCGCCGTGATGCGCACCCGCTGCGCCGCCTTGCGGATGCCGCCTTCCACTACGTAGCGCACGCCCAGTTCGCGGCCGACCTGCTTGACGTCCGCCGTGCGTCCTTTGTACGCGAAGCTCGAATCGCGCGCGATCACGAACAGCCAGCGCATATGACACAGCGCGGCGATGATGTCCTCGACGATGCCGTCCGCGAAATATTCCTGTTGCGGGTCATCGCTCATGTTCTGGAAGGGCAGCACGGCGATCGACGGCTTGTCCGGAAGCGCCGGATCGGGCGAACCGCCAGCTATCCCGATGAGGCGGTAGCCGCGGCCCGGCACGGTAACCAGGTAGCTTTGCCCCCTCTTCTCCTCGTCGAGTGCTTTCCTGAGCGCGGAAACTTGGACTTGGAGGTTGTTCTCCTCGACCACCTGCCCCGGCCAGACCCGTGCCAGCAGTTCGTCCTTGGTGATGACATTTCCCCTGGCGGCGGCGAGCACAAAGAGGACGTCGAGAGCCCGACTGCCGAGCCGCACCGGGATTCCGTCGCGCGACAGTTGACGCCGCCCGAGGTCGAACCGAAAACGGCCGAATGTTACCTCTTCGCCGCTCATCGCGCGCCACCGGTCATGGCCGCAAATTCAGAACATTTCAGCTCCTGAACCAAAGACCTTAAGCGGCTCTCTCGTTACGGTCCAGAACCGTACCGCTGCGTCTCTCGGGTCGCAGAGTTCATTCCGCCAAGACGCGAGCAGTCATCCTCCAGCGATGAGGAGCCTCACGTGAGATTCGCCGCGGAGCAGCTCCCGACCGCCCCGAGCGCATGGCGGAGCTCCAGGTCCGCCGGCGCACGCATCCCCGCCGACCACCGTCCGCTGCGGCTGCGCTGGTGCTACACCACCGTGCTCGCCGTTGGACTTGTTGCTGTTTTCATGAGCCCTGCCGGCCGGGGCGTCGAGGACATCGCTCAGCTCGAGCGGCTCGCACCCAAAATCGAGCGTGCGCAAACCCTTTCCCCGGAAGCGAGGGAAACCATCGATCGGTTGATCGCCCGACAAAACCTGGCAGGTGGCCGGGACGATCCCTCTCATCAGATGCGGCGCAAGGCCGCGATCGAACGCGTCACAAGCGCCATGCAGGCGAAGGAAAGCATCGCCGTCGTGAGCGACGTCGCGGCGCGATAACAAGGGGTGAATCCACAGCAGCCTTCGTCCGATGAGGGCCGCGCCCAACCAAAGCCGCGTCGCTCAAGCATGAAGGAGTGATCACATGCGGACGATCATGGCATTCGGGTTTACCGCCTTGCTCGCGCTCCTCGCAATCGGTGTGTGGTCCGGTGCGACGACGACCCACTCCGTCAATCGCGCCGAAGCCTCCGCCGCGTCGAGCAGGCTGATCAACCCACACGAGTTGATGAGCAACTCGACGGATCTGGTGCATCAGCAATACGACGCGCATTGACCGCGCATCCCGAATAAGCTGCCGGGCCGAGCCTCAGGATCGCACAGGCGCTCCGAACAGCGGCCTTTCCGATCGTTAGCACTGCTTTGGCAGATTCTGATCCACGATAGCAGCGCGAAATTTCCGCAACAGTCTTTCAACAATTAAAGGGTGGTCGGCTTTTTGAAAGTTGACCATGGTAGGTACGACGCCAGATTTGCATGACTCGCTCATCCAGAGGCCGAGCCACTCTTTTTTACCGCTCGGGAGCAATTGCCTTCGCATTGTTCTCGGCAAAATCCGGCGGCACGTCGAACGTACCCTTCTGCAGGTCATACCGGCAGCGCCAGCCGCGAACCGACCGAAGCTGACCGTGACGGCTGTTGGGTGACACCTCACCCGACAGGGAGATGACGAGATAACGGCTGTCGGGCCAGTCCTGACCCAGCGAGCGATAGTTGTCGTCGGTTCCCTTCACCAGACCGGCTTCGATATGGAAATCCGGCTTCCTGATCTTTCGGAACTCGGGACGGCGCTTGAAGTAGGCCCATGCCAGATCGCTGAGCGGCTTCGCGGTGGCGGCAACGAATCCCTGCGGACCGAGGTGGTAGAGATACAAGCTGGCGTATCCGGCGCCGGTCTTTTGCGTGCGCACGAGCCATTGGGAATCGCTGGTGAACCTGAAGCCCGCTGCGTAGTCGGGTTGCTCCGGCTTGAGCAGGGTCAGCTTGTCCTGACGGCGCGCCCAGAACTGCCAGGTGTAATCGCCGTCGGCACTGATCCTTGCGTACTGCTCGACAGTGGTTGCGCCGTCCGGCGACGTGGAGGTGTATTCCGGATTGATCTTGTAATCGGCAGCCGGCCCGGCCGCCTGCGCCGCCACCGCGCCAACGGCACAAGCGAGCAACAAGCCGATCGCGGATGCCAAATAATTCTGGTTCATGCGGCAGAAGGTCGCTTCTTCGAAGCCAACGCCAGAGATCACAAGCCACGTGACCGCTCCGCGTAGCTATCCCGGCAGGCTCATAGTTGCAAGCGACGCAATGCCCGGCATGCGCTCGCGAGCGAGCGACAACAGGGAACGGCCATTCGGCCTTGAGCTCGTGCCGGCCATCGTCTTTGCACGACCGGCGTCGTCATCGGCAGGCCGGCACCCTGGACACTTCGTTTCACCTGGATGATGATGCTCGCCGCGGCAGAGATAGGACGCGATCATGGATATCGGGGTTTGGCTGCGGAGCCTTAGCCTCGAGGAGTATGAGGCGGCATTCCGCGACAACGCGATTGATGCCGACGTTCTGCACGACCTGACCGATCAAGACTTGAACAACCTCGGTGTCTTGCTGGGTCACCGCCGCAAGCTATTGCGGGCGATAGCCGCGCTGGACGGCTCAGCCGCGACGGCAACACCGGCACCGCTGCAAGGCAAGCCACCAGCGGCGCCAGTCCACGCGCTCCCAAAGCCGCCCGCTCCGCCCGCGCCCGAAGCCGCCGGCGACCACCGTCATGTCACGGTGATGTTCTGCGATCTCGTGGATTCGACCGGGATTGCCGCGAAGCTCGACGCGGAGGAGTGGCGCGACCTGTTTGGCGCCTACCTCGAGGGGACGTCGGCGGCGGTGACGGAAATGGGCGGAAGCCTCAGCCAAAGGCCCTGGCACAAGGTGGTCGGCGAGCCGGGCGACGGGCTCATGGTGCTGTTCGGCTATCCGGTCGCGCTGGAAAACGACGCCGAGCGCGCGGCCCGCGCCGCTCTGGCGATCCAACGCTCAGTCGCGCAATTGAATCGCAAGAACATATGCTCGGGCAAGCCAGCGCTGGCCGCGCGCATCGCGATCGACTGGGGGCCGGTGGTGGTCGAAGCCGGCGAGATTTTCGGCGACGTGCCTAACATCGCGGCCCGCGCGCAGACTGCCGCCGAGCCGGGCGAGGTCGTGGTGACGGCGCGGGTGCTGCGGCAGATCGCCGGCCTGTTCGTCGCCGAGGAGCGCGGCAGTCACCAATTCAGCGGCGTGCCGGAGCCGGTGACCCTGTTCCGCCTGGTGCGGGCGAGCGGTGTCCGACGCCGCGCGGGGCAGCGCCGTCTCACGCCGCTGGTCGGTCGTGACGAGGAGCTCGCCATGCTGCTGCGGCGCTGGGAGCGTGCGCGGCGGGGCGACGGGCAATTGGTGTTGATCATTGGCGAGCCTGGCTTGGGCAAGTCGCGGCTGATGGAGGAATTCCAGACGCGGCTGCGCGACACCCCGCATACCTGGGTCGAATGGAGCTGTTCGCAGCTCCTGCAGAACACGCCGCTGCACCCGATCGCCGAATGGGGCCGTGAGCGCTTCGGCGGCGCCGACGTGCCGGCGGAGCAACGGATCGCGGAGCTGGAGAGCACGCTGACACAGATCAAACTCGACCCCATCGAGAATGTCCCGTTGCTTGCGACACTGCTGGCCGTTCCGCTGCCAAAGGAACGCATGCCGACTTTGGCGCCAGAGGACTTGCGGCGCCGGCAACTGGGCGCGCTGACTGCGATCCTGATCGCCAGCGCCCGGCTTCAGCCGATGGTGCTCGCGCTGGAAGACCTGCATTGGGCCGATCCGAGCACGCTCGACGTGTTGCGCGGCATCGCCGAAAGCGGCGCGCTGGCGCCGTTGATTGTCCTCGTCAGCACACGCCCAGAATTCCGGCTGCCCTGGGGGATGCGCTCGCACCACGGCACGATTTCGCTCGCGCCGCTCGACCGCGATCAGGTGCGGCATATGGTCGGCAACCTTGCGGCGCACCACGTGCTGGCAAAGGACATGATCGATGGCGTCACCGAGCGCACCGGCGGCGTGCCGCTGTTCATCGAGGAAGTGACGCGGCTTCTCCTGGAGCGAGGCGAGCAGGGCGGCATCCATTCGATCCCACCAACGCTGCAACAATCGCTCACCGCGCGGCTTGACCGGTTAGGCAGCGCGCGCGAGGTGGCGCAGATCGGGGCCGTGATCGGCCGCGATTTCACCTACTGGCTGTTACGTACGCTGACCGGGATGGACGACGCGTCGTTGCAGGCGGCGCTGGACCGGCTCGCCGAGGCGGACATCTTGCTGGCGCGGGGTCTGCCGCCGCAATCCGATTACCGCTTCAAACACGCCCTGATCCAGGACGCGGCCTACGAGAATTTGCTCAAGAGCCGGCGCCAAGCGCTGCACTGCCGCGTTGCCGAGGCGTTACGCGACAATGCCGCCACTGCCGCCGCCGAGCCGGAGTTGCTGGCGCATCACTTTACGCAGGCCGGTATGACCGAGGCCGCGATCGAATGGTGGGGCAAAGCGGGGCAACGGTCGCTGGAGAGCTCGGCGCTGGTGGAATCCGCGGAGCAGTTCAGGCGCGCGCTCGCCCAGATCGCGACGTTGCCCGCCACAACGGGCCTGCGTCGCGAGCAGATCAGGGCGCAAGTCGCCCTCGCCAACGCTTTGATGACCATCAAAGGCTATGCGGCGCCTGAAACCAAGGCGGCGCTGGAGCTGGCACGCAAGCTGATCGAGCAGGCTGAAGCGCTTGGCGAGCCGCCCGAAGATCCGCTGCTGGTGTTCTCCGTCCTCTATGGTGTCTGGGGGGTGGATCGCATCGCGGTCAACGGCGACGCCATGCGGGACCTTTCAGCCCAGTTCCTGGCGCTAGCGTCAAAGCAAAGTGCGACCGTTCCACTGATGAACGGACATCGCATCGTAGGCGTTTCCCTGCTGCTCACGGGCGACATCTCGGAAGGCCGGGAGTCCTTGGATCGGGCGATCACACTTTATGATCCCGTCGAGCACCCGACGCTGGCGGCGCGATTTGCCGTGGACATTGCGGTCTCGATCTGGTGCTACCGCTCGATCGCGCTGTGGTTGCTCGGCTATCCTGATGCCGCGCTCGCGGACACGAAGCGCGTCGTTCAGCATGCCCGCGGGATCGGCCAGGCCGCCAGCCTGATGTTTGCGCTGCATCACTCATCGTTGACCCAAATCCAATTCGGCCATTACGCGGCGGCAAACGCCGATGCCGACGAGCTTGCCGTGCTGGCGGAGGAAAAGGACGCTTCGTTATGGAAGGCGTCCGGATTATTGTGGCGCGGCTGCCTTTTGACAATGACCGGCAAAGCCTCGGATGCAATCCCCGCAATCACCGCGGGGCTCGCCGCATTGCGGTCGACAGGATCGACCATGTGGATGCCGCTGTTATTGACATATCTGGCGAGAGCCCATTCAGCGCTCGGCCAATCCGATGAAGCGCGGCGCTGCATTGGCGAGGCGATGACGGCGGTGGAAACCGCCAAGGAGAGATGGTGCGAGAGCGAGGTCAATCGCGTGGCCGGAGAAATCTGGCTCAGATCGCCGGATCCGGATCGGCAGAAAGCGGAAGACTACGTTCGGCGCGCGCTCACGGTTGCACGCACGCAGCAGGCTAGGTCCTTGGAGCTGCGCGCTGCGATGAGCATGGCGCGGCTGTGGCGCGATCAGGGCAAGCCGCTGCAAGCCCGGGAGCTGCTTGCTCCGGTCTACGACTGGTTCACCGAAGGCTTCGACACGCTCGACCTGAAGGAAGCCAAGGCGCTGCTCAACTCGCTGGCGTCGTGAGCGACATGAGCGGGGCCGTCCGACCACGTTCGGCCTAAACCTCAATCCCTTGCTGTCATAACGTCTCGCGGCAACCAATGTGAGGCTCATGAAAGCCAATTACAAGATGACGGCAGCAGCGCGTGCGGGCGTTGCTGTTGGCGCGCTCTTGATGATGGTATCGGGCATCGCAACGGCACGGGCGCGGGATGCAATCCGTATCCGTGGCGCCATCGACGGCGTCGACGGCTCGACCTATGTGGTCAAGGCCGCGACGGCGCCGAACTAAAGGTAGCGCGTCGACAACCCGCAGATCGCCGGTTGCCCGCACGTGGCGGGTCGGCCGGCATGGAGTCACGGCGCCGATGTGACCGCGGCGCGAGCGGACTACGCTGGCTTGAGCTTCATCTGCTCCAGCACCGCGCGGCCGAAGAATCCGTAGGGGCTGGCCAGCGTCTCATTGACCTCGAAGTGATTGTAGCCCGGAGCCACGACGACCCGCACCGGCTTGCCGGCGGCCTGCAAGGCCGCCGCGAAGTCGCGCGACTGCCGCTGGAATTCCGGCGTCTCCAGCGTGCCGTAGACCAGGGTCACCGGACAGTTGATGTTGTCGAGATGGCGCTGCGCGCTGAGCGCCTGCTCCATCTCGTCGGTGAATTTCACATACTCCCCGCGCTTGGAGAGCCGCACCGGCTTGAGATCGAACATGCCGGAGCAGCACACCACGCCCTTCACCGCATCGCGCGGCAGGCCGAAGTCCTTGCTCCAGTCGGTGGCGAGGACCACGCCCGCGAGATGACCGCCGGAGGAGTGCCCGGAGACGTAGACGCGGTTCGGGTCGCCGCCGAAGCTCGCCGCGTTCTTGCAGACCCACGCAACGGCACTGCGCACCTGTCGCGCCATCGGCATGAGGTCGCCGTTGGTCTCGATGACATTGTTGAAGTCGACGACGGCGAAATGCGCTCCCGCGTCCACGAACATCTCGGCGGGCGTGGCATAGTCCTTGGCGAGGCCCGCACGCCAGGCGCCGCCGTGGATGAACACCTGGACCGGCGCGTTCGGCGTCTTGGCGGCGTAGAGATCGAGCCCCTCGATCGGTGTCGAGCCGTAAGCCAGCCGCTTGGGCGCCCCAATACGCGCACGCACCGCCTCGCTGTTGGTCACGTAGCGGCCGGTGACCTGGCGCTGGTTCGGCGCATAGACGCTCTGGTCGTAGGCGTCATCGAGTTCCTTCTGGTCCAGGTCGAGCCAGACCAGCGGCCCCTTCACGCGCGCCGGCGGAGCCGACTGCGCGAGCGCCGCGTCTCCCGCCATCACTGCCGCGCCTGCGAGCAGGGTTCGTCGTGTTAGGTGCCACATCGCGTTCTTCTCCCGAGAATCAAATGACCAAAGGCGATCGATGAAGGTCCGATGCCCGCCGACGGCATGAGCGCCGCCGACGAAGCGGGAATTCGCCACGTCCCGGCGTGGCAGCTCTGTCATCAAGCTACCGTAGTCCCGCACTGACACGGAAGGGGGCATGATCGCTTGGGCGAGTCCGAGGGCGAAATTGAAGGCGTTGGGCAAAGGCGCGCGCCTGGCCGCCAGGGATTTACGGCCAGGCTCCCGCTGATGCATAAACCGCAAGTCCGGGAACCGATTTTGCGATAGGATCATTTAGAGCTCTCGTGCAAGCGACGCGGTAAAATGTCGTGAGGTTTGACATGAGCATGCGATCGTCGACCGCCGCCATACTCATCGCCGCTGCCGCGGTGCTCGGCCTTGCCGCCGGCGCCAACGCGCAGAGCGCGGCCGAAACCGCGCGCCAGTTTGCACCGAGCGGCAAGCTCCGCGTCGGCGTGCTGATGCTGTCGTATTTCGCGGTCGAGCAGAACGGGCAGATCGAGGGCTGGAGTCCCGACATCGGCATCGAGCTCGCGCGCCGGCTCGGCGTGCCGCACGAACTGGTGTCGATCCGCAATCCGGCGGACATGATCGACGCGTTCAAGAGCGGCAAGATCGACGTGACGTTCATCGGCATCACCAAGGATCGCGCCGCGGCCTTTGATTTCGGGTCGGTGATGATTGGGCTGCGGACGACGTTCCTGGTGCCCGCGTCCTCGACCATCAAGAGCATCCCCGAAATCGATCAGGCCGGCGTGCGCATCGTCGTGCCGGCGAGAAGCGCCCAGGGCGAGCACCTGGAGAAGATCATCAAGAATGCGACCATGCTCCGGGTCCCGGTCGAGACCACGAAGCCCGCGACCGATCTCATCGCCTCCGGCCAGGCCGATGCGTTCAGCCACGTCGTCCCGATGCTGGCCAACGCGCAGCCCGCATTGCCAGGATCGCGCATTCTGCCCGGCAGCTACTACGATGTGCCGATCGCCATCGGCTATCCGAAGGGCTCGCCAACGGCAGTGGTCGAATACGCCAAGGCCTTTGTCGCCGACATGAAGGCTTCGGGCTTCGCGCAGAAGGCGATCGAGCGCATGGGCAAGAAAGCCGACGGCGTCGTCGTTGCGCAGTAGCCGGGCATGACGAATGTCGCTGGCGCCACGGCGCCGGCAGCAGCCATCCGGCTGAGCGTTCACCGGTCGAGCCGGTACCGGCCGTTCTCACCCCTTTTGCCGAACCTTGATCTCGTTGAATTTGGACAGCGCTCGTTCGAACTTGTCGTTGAAGAGCCACATCGCATCGAGAATCTCGCGGAAGGTCGCGGACGTTCTCGCCCTGTCGGCTTGCCCGAAGGTGAAGATGCTGTTGTTGCGCAGGTATCCCATGATCGTCGGGTCGGACACTCTGTAACTGGCGAAGTTGCCCGAATTGAGCGCGGATCTGGTCGGGCTCGGAACGATCTGGATCAGCTCAAAAAGCTTCATCTGATCGATCGGATTTGGCAACGTCTTCACGATCGCAGGTATCCGCGGGAACAGGTCCGCGTGTGCGTTCATCAGGGCGTCCCGCACAGCCGTCCAGTGATTGAAGCGATGATCCAGACTGCCGATCCGCGCCTCTTCCTTGTCGTCGCGAGCGCTCAACGCAGGATCTAGGGTCGCGATCGAGCTTTTGATCGACGCCCATTTTCTTTGACCGTTTTGATCCTCGGATACACCGGTCTGCAGACTTCCCTTGTACGTGTTCGAGCGCGCATTCCCCATGTTCTGATTGCCGTTTGTCTCGGCAAAGAACAGGCCCAAGCTGATCCGACCCGCCGCTTCGGCGTGGGAGGCATCCAGGCCCTTGGCGCGTGCAATGACGGCTCCCAGGTCGACAACGTCATTGAATGGCGTGTCCGATTTCTGCGCATTGGTGGGTGGCGCCTGCATGATGCTGAACAGATTGGTATACTCGTCGATCAGCGGCTCGTTGTCGGCATCGAAATACGCGGGAGGAATTCCAAACTTGTTGCGCCTTCCGATCCTGGACGGAAGCGCATCGGTGAGGTCCTTGTACGCGCTGATCATGCTGTTGCGCGCAAGATAGAGCGCTTGTCCCGGCAGGTTCGGGAGTTGTTGATTCGAATTGATCTGCGCGCGCCGCTGGCTCAGGACCGACTTAAATTGCCTTACCGCATTGTTGTATGCATCGAGCGCATCCGACTGCGACTTCGTGAGTGCGGCCGGCTGACCCGCTGCGCGGGAGATGAAACCGAGATGGCCGATGTCGGCCGAGACGAGCGCAGCGACCGTGTCGGCTGTCCTGTCGATGGCGTCGGAAACGGGCGGCGAGGCCAAGAGTCCGAGCGCAAGAGCCACACGCGTCGTCGCAAGCGCGCCAGGCGTGACTGCATCGATGATGCGCGCGACGGCGCCAGCACCAGCGGCAGCAAGGATCGATGGCAACGAGATGCTTCGAACGTTACCGGCGGTATGACTTGTCATTCCCATGACGGTCGACAGGCCTCAGTTAGACGACGGGCGCGACTGGCGCAGCCGACCTTTTCGGAAAGATTCTGAGCGGGATCAAGCCCAGCGATATCCCGCCCGGCCGCGCGGAATGAAATTCTCCTCATCCCTGCCGCGCTCGGCATCGAAGGAGTGGGGAACGGGCTGCGAATGCCGGCGGCAGCGGACCGCCGGGCCCTCCCCCTTCACGATCTTGTCGAACGGCATCCCAATCGGCGGGAGCGCAATGAGCGGCAGCCAGCAGGCTGCCGCTGCAAATCTCCGGCCGGCGCGAGACCCGATCAGACCAGCCGCGGCACCAGCCGCAGAGCGTTCCCGCGCTCGACCTTGTTGAGGTCCTCGCCGCTGAACACGGTCGCAACGCCCTTGGTGTGCTCGGCGCCGGTCCGATAAGGAAAGTCGGTGCCATAGACGATCTGCGAGACCGGGACGAGCTTGGCGAGCGCTGCAAGCGTTCCCACCATCGAAACCTGCGCCGTATCGTAATAGAAGCGGTTGAGCTGGCCCTGCACATCCTCGCGCGTGAACTTGCCCTTGTAGGGCGGCGTGTTCACCATCTGCACCAGAAAACGCTCGGCGAACGACGTCAGCGCGCCGCCGCCGTGCGAGAAGATCCAATTGATGTTCGGATACTTCTGCGCGGTGCCGCTGAAGATCAGATCGGCGATGCTGCGCGTCGAGTCGGTCCCCCATTCGATGGCAGACGGGGGCACAGTCTGCATCAGGTTCACGCAGCAATTGGCGTCGGTCGGATGGGTGTAGACGGTGGCGTTGCGGCGATTGAGCTCCTGCCAGACCGGATCGAGGAACGGGTGACCAAGCCACTTGTCGCCGTAGTTCGTCAGCATGCCGATGCCGTCGACGTTGAGCGTGTCGAAGGCGTAACTGATCTCCTTCAGCGACTCGTCGACATGCGGAAGCGGCAGCGTCGCGAAGATGCCGAACCGTCCAGGATGATCGGCCATCATCTTCTTACTGTACTCGTTCGAGTCGCGCGCGATCTTGATCGCGACCGGCTTGCCGATCGGAACGACCTGCGGCGCGGTCGGCGAAAGCAGGGACGTTGCAATCCCGCCCTTGTCCATATCCTCCAGCGATTTTTGAATCGACCAGTTCGCCAGCGGCGGATTGGTGCGCCCGATGACGTCCATCGCGCTGAGCCAGACCGGGGGCGCGACATGATGATGCACGTCGATGCGGTGCGGCTTGGCTTGCGCAAAGGCCCTGGGCCCGAGGCCCACGCCGGCAAGGGTGAGCGCCGCGCCCCCGGCCAGCAGCTCGCGGCGATTCACGCCGGTGGCGGCGAAGGGCTCGGCGCAACAGTTGCATCCGAATAAGCGGTGTCGTGCCGTTTTTAGCATCATGTTCCTCCCTTGAACGTTCGTCAGATTAATCCGACTGGCGTGACTATTCGCGTTTTTCCCAGTTCCAGCAAGACGGAGGGGCGATGTGGCGGCTCGGATGCACCAGCCCGGCGGCCGGGTCACACGCCGAACGTGAAGCGGGTGCCGACGTTGGTCGTCACCAGCTGGCGCGGCATGCGCCGGCGCATGGTGTCGATAAAGTCTGCGCCGGAGCAGTGCATGGGGATGACGACGTCGGGCTCGAGCGCTTCGAGCTCGGTCACCGTCTGGTCGATGTAGTCCTGCGGCGCGGTGACGAGATGAAATCCGCCGATGACCGCATGGAGCTTCGAGACGCCCGACACCGCCATCGCCTGTTTGATGGTATTGATCAGCCCGACGTGACCGCACGAGCTGATGACGACGAGCCCGCGGCCTTGCACGACATAGCAGGTGGCATGCTCGTCGGGATGCGTGTCCTTGAGGAGCTTGCCGCGGCGCTCGGTCTCGGTGAAATGATCGTACTCGTAAACCATCGAGCCGCCGCTCACCTGCTCGAACGAACTGCGTTCGATGTAGCCGGTCGTAAACGCCTGGGAGAGATCATGCGGCTCGTGGCAGCACACGGGCGTCACATGCTGGGCGGCGAGCATTTGGCGATCGACCGAACCCCACGAGATCGGGTCCTTGGGATCGCCGAGGAACTTTTCCCGGAAGCCTTCTTCGCCGCCATTGTAGAAGCACAGGTCGCTGCGCATGCGCGCGCGATGCTGCATCAGGAAGCCGATCAGGCCGCCGAAATGGTCGCGGTGGGCGTGGCTAAGGATCAGGCCATCGATCTTGGCGGGGTCGATGTCGAGCAGATCGGCGTTGCGCAGAACGATCTCCGGCGTATAGCCGAAATCCAGCATGTACTGCGCCTTGGCGCCGGCGCAGTGGGACTCGAGATGCAATGACAGGCCCCATTCGCAGGCGAGCGACGTCATCTGACGGCCCGGCACCTGGCCGACATGTTCGATGGCCGTGAACGGATGCGTCATCTTCGGCAGGAAGCGCTCGTAGCGCGAGTCGACGACCACGCGGACGAAGAGCTGGTCGACCGTGGGCGCCGCGAAGGGTTTCCGGGCGGCAGGACTTTGGTTCAAAACTCGATCTCCCGCACACGGAGAGCGCCCGGTTTTCCCACCCGGCTGATGCGATTCAGGTTGCGGCTGTGATACGATACGAGAAAGGTCGGATGGTGCAAGCAATGATTACGCGTTGGGTTGTCCTTGTGTCGCTGGCGGTCTGTGGGACCGTATCGGTATCGACGGGGCAAGCGCAGGACGCCGAAAAGTCGTTCTACGCCGGCAAGACCGTGCGGATGATCGTGGGCTCGGGCCCGGCCGGAGGCTACGACATCTTCTCGCGGCTGATCGCGCCCTACCTGGCCAAAACATTGGGGGCGACGGTTATCGTCGAGAACCAGCCTGGCGCCGGCGGACTCATTGCGCTCAATCGCCTGTACGTTGCGCCGCCGGACGGTTTGCAAATCTCCCTCGCCAACGGCACCAGCGCGGCCTTCGCGCAACTGACGGGAGATCAGGCCGCACGCTTCGACCTTGCCAAGTTCACCTACCTGTCGACCGTGGGCGCGCCGCCCGGGCTCTGGCTTGTGGGACCGGATTCTCCCATCAGGGAGGTCGAGCAGGCGATCAATACCCGGATGAAGTGGCGATGGGCCTCCTCGGGAGCAACGTCCGGGCTCGGCATCGGAGCCGCCTTCACCTGCGAAGCCCTCAAGCTCGATTGCCACGTCGTGCAAGGATACAAGGGCAGCGCCGACGCCGGGCTCGCGGTCACGCGCGGTGAGATGGACGCGCTCTATGTGCCGGAATCGTCCGCTAACAATTTCGTCAAAGCCAAACAGAATTGGGCGCTGGCGACGATTTCGCGCACCAAGTCGCGCTTCTTCCCGGACCGTCCGACCATTTTCGAGGCGGCCAGGATGGATCCCGACCAGACCTGGGTCATGGATTTCCTTGCCAATGTCGAAAAGCTCGGCCGCATTCTGATGGCGCCGCCCGGAATCCCGCCGGCACGGCTTGCCTACCTGCAGGATGCGGTGAAGCAGACGTTGCACGACCCGCAGCTCATCGCCGACGGCGAGAAAGCGGAGCGGATCATCGAATACCTCGATCCCGTCAGCACGCACCAGAATGCGGTCGCTGCCGTTGGCAGCGTCACGCCCGAACAGAAAGCACGCGTACTGAAAATTCTGGCGAGCGGCAAATAAACCTTCAGCCAGAGATTCGGCACGCGGAGCGGTGCGACATGCGCAAAGCGAGAACCATTGCTTTCCTACTGGCGGCGGCAACAACCCTGGCCGCCCACGGCGACGGCGCCCGGGCCGAGACCCGGCCGTGCCGCGTCATGGAGTACGAGCGCAACGCCTACACCGTCTGCGAGGTCGATCTGCGCAAGCACACGGTCAGGCTCTATTGGAAGCGGTCGGACGGAACTCCCTATGCATATCTTTCCGCGCTGCCGCGCGCTCTGGAAGGCGAGGCCGGCAAGCTGCTGTTCGCCACCAACGCCGGCATGTTCGACCCGGCCCTCAAACCCGTTGGACTTTACGTGGAACAGGGACGGGAGCTCGTGCACGTCAGCACCAAGCCCGGCTATGGCAATTTTCACATGAAGCCGAACGGGGTCTTCTACGTAACCGGCGATGGTGCAGCCGTCGCGGAGACGCGGGCATTCCTCAAGCAAAGACCCCGGACGGGGCTCGCGACACAGTCCGGGCCGATGCTGGTGATCGATGGGCGCCTGCATCCGCGTTTCGACCGGGACAGCACGTCGCTCAAAGCGCGCAATGGTGTGGGCGTTCGCGCGGATGGCAAAGTGATGTTCGCTATTTCTCAGGGCGAGGTGTCGTTCGACGCCTTTGCACGCCTGTTCCGTGACGGGCTGAATTGCCCCAATGCTCTGTTTCTCGATGGCGGCAGCGCCTCGAGTCTGTACGCGCCATCGCTCAATCGCCATGGCAACATCCTGTCGCTTGGCCCGATGCTGGCCGTGTTCGAGAGAACCGGAGGCGCAAACCGACAATAACAATCGCCGCACGCGAACGGCTCGATGACGGTATCGCAAGTCTGAAGAATTGCAGTTTGGTGCGGCGGCTTCGCATGAACGCCGCCGGTAGCCAAGGTCAGCCTACCTGCGACGCGCCCAGGATCCCTGATTCCTACGCACGCTTTTCGGCGGAGCGGTGAAGCGCGCCGCCATGCGTCGTCCGACGTTTTTTCACCGGCTCGACCATTGCCTCGGGTGCGAACAGGCCTTTGAATCGTCGCGGCTCGGAACGAAGATACTGACTGGGCACGCGAACCTGGGCGCCCAGCTCCGCGGCGGCGTGCCATGGCCAGCGCGGATCGAAGAGGATCGCGCGCGCCAGCGCGATCATGTCGGCATCGCCGGTCGCGACGATCGCCTCGGCCTGATCGAAGCCGCTGATCAGCCCGACGGCAATCACCGGGATACGCACGGCGGACTTGACCGCACGGGCAAGCGGCACCTGATAGCTCGGACCCACCGGGATCTGCTGCGCGGGATCCAAGCCGCCGCTCGAGACGTGAATCGCGGCACAGCCGCGGGCCTCCAGCTTCTCGGCGAAGGCGATGGTCTGCTCGATGTCCCAGCCGCCTTTGACCCAGTCCGTGCCCGATACCCGCATGGTGACCGCCCGGTCAGCAGGAAAGGCAGCGCGCACGGCGTCGAATATCTCCAGCGGGAACCGCATCCGGTTCTCCAATGAGCCGCCGTACTCGTCATCGCGCCGGTTGGAGAGCGGTGACAGGAACTGGTGGATGAGATAGCCGTGGGCGCCATGCAACTGGACCGCGTCGATCCCTATTCGGGCGGCGCGGACGGCGGATGCCGCGAAGGCATCCCGCACCCGCCGGAGCCCGTCCCGATCAAGCGCGACCGGAGCAACGTCGCCGTCGGCAAACGGCACCGCCGAGGGCGCCACCGTCCGCCAGCCGTGCGGATCGCCCGGAGCGATCTGCGCACCCCCGTCCCACGGCACCTCGGTCGAGGCCTTGCGGCCGGCATGGGCCAGCTGCAGCGCGATCGGGATGTCGGACCAGCGTCGAATGCTGTCGAGCGTCCGGCCGATGGCGGCTTCAGTCTCGTCGTTCCACAGCCCGACATCCGCCCAGGTGATGCGGCCCTCCGGAAGAACCGCGGTGGCTTCGATCGTCAGCAGCGCCGCTCCCGAGAGCGCAAGATGGCCGAGGTGGATCAGATGCCAGTCGGTCATGCATCCGTCCTCGGCGGAGTATTGGCACATGGGCGCGATCACGATCCGGTTGCACAGATCGAGATTGCCGACGCGGATCGGCTGGAAGAGGGCGGATTGCGCCATGATGATCTCTCCTTGCGCGGCAGGACAGAAGCGCGCGACCAGCGGGATGTGCAGCCCACCCCATCTGCAAGTCTTCCGTCTCACGCAACCGAAACCGGCCGTCGAGCCGGAAAGTTCCAATATCGCATCGCCTTCGGAACCTTTCGCCAGGGAACATTCGGGGGCCGAGGGCATCGTGGACTGCCTGCGATTCCGCCATGATTCAGCCAAAGCTTTTTGCGACCTTGGATTTAAATGGGGCCAGGGACGGGGGCTCAATTGTTTCCAGCACGCCAGCTTACCGCTGCTGCGACAGCATCGCTGCTGATCACAGGGGCATTTGTCGTCTGCCTTTTCTCGGCAGCGGATTCTCAGGCTCAAAGTCCAGCCAGCAACTGCGAGGAGGCACCCGAGGTCGCGGTCCTGCCCTCGCCGGTGGCGCCCTGGAAGGGCGCGCCGTTGCGCGTCATCATCGCCGCTGAGAAGCCGCTCGACGGCGAGTTTTCGCTGATCGCGCCGGACGGCAGCGTCGCGGCCAAGTCGCGTGAACGGCACGGCGGGCCGCCGTATTTCTGGTTCGCGGAGGTCGCATCGCCTGCCGCGGGGACGTGGCATGCCAAGCTCGCGCGCGACGGCGGGCCGGCGGATTGCGCCGCGATCACCCACGAGATAGCGGTACGCGCTGTCGAGCCGCCGCGACCGCGCTCGACCGATGGGAGCCTCTGGCCCCTGCGCAATACCTGGAACCGCGAGACGGAAAATCTGTACTCGGCATGGATCGAGAAGCTGTTCGACGCGCCGCTCGATGCGGCGCCGTCGTGGCCGGCGCTGCATGAAGTGCTGCGCGACCGGTCGCGCAATGTCCTGTTCAACCATCTGGGTCTGCGCGAAGACCAGATGGGGCTCATCATTCGCCCAGACTGCGCCGACCTCCCATATTTCCTGCGCGCCTATTTCGCGTTCAAGATGGGGCTGCCGTTCGGCTACGCGAAGTGCACGCGCGGCGGCGCCGGCGAGGGGCCGAAGTGCTACGAGTGGTGGAACATTCAGAACCTCGAGGAGCCTCGCGCCCCTCCGCCCTCCCCGCCTGAACAGATCGCCGCGCCGCTCCGTCCCCTGCTGGACGTGTTTGGCCGCCCGGTCGCGCAGCCGCCGGTCCCGGTTGCGGCAAAGCCGCAGCCGCCCGCGCCCAGGATGCTGAGCTTGGCGGCGGCCAAGCAGATGGGGCTCGCGCCGGCGTTCGGCACATATCTGCGCCAGACCGTTGCGGACGGCGTCCATTCCGGATCCGGCCGCACCGCGACGAACGACGACAACACCGATTATTATCCCGTACCCCTGAACGAGGAGACGCTGCGGCCCGGGACCGTGTACGCCGATCCGTATGGTCACCTTCTGGTCCTGGTGCGGCGCGTGCCGCAGTCCGGCGGCGCGGCCGGCGTCTTCCTCGCCGTCGACGGGCAGCCCGACGGGACGGTCGCTCGAAAGCGTTTCTGGCGCGGCAATTTCCTGTTCGCGCAGGATCCCGCGCTCGGGGGCCCCGGGTTCAAGCGCTTCCGGCCGATCGTGCGCGAGAAGAACGGCGCGCTGCGACGGCTGACCAACGCCGAAATCGCGAAAAATCCGCAGTACAGCGATTTCTCGCTCGACCAGGCGCGGCTCGGGATCGAAGACTTTTACGATCGCATGGATGACGTGATGTCGCCGGCGCCGCTCGATCCTTTGGGCGCGATGAAAGAGGTGATCACGGCGCTCGACGAGCAGGTGAAGACGCGCGTGACCTCGGTCGAAAACGGGCGGAAGTTCCAGAGCAGCGGGCGCGGCGAGGCAGAGATGCCGGACGGCGCATCGATCTTCGAGACGACCGGGGCATGGGAAGATTTCGCGACGCCGTCGCGCGATCTGCGCCTGCTGATCGCGATGGACGTGGTGCGCACCTTCCCGGATCGCGTCGCGCGGCGGCCCGAGCGCTACGCGATGCCGGCGGGGAAGAGCGTCGCGGACGTGAAGGCCGAATTGGAGAGCGTGCTCGCCTCTGAGCTGGCGGCGCGCAAGTTCTCGTATACCCGTAGCGATGGCTCCGCCTGGACGCTCGCGCTCAAGGACGTGATCGACCGTGCGGCAGCTCTGGAGATGGCGTACAATCTGAACGACTGCGTCGAGCTGCGGTGGGGCGCGGCGGACAAGAGCGACGAGGCATCGACGTGCAAGCGGCGTGCCTCGGCGGCGCAACGCGCGAAGATGACCGACTACCGCACCTGGTTCCACGAGCGGCGCCGTCCACCGCGCGCTTAGTACGCGCTTCCAATCTGATCTCAACGAATTGGATGGGTCATTGCCGGGTTTGACCCGGCAATCCATCCTGTTCGTGAAGAGCAGTTGCGAATGAGCCCGCGGCGGCTGTGACAGAACGATTGGGAAAGCGCTATTCCGCCTTGACGCCGGCCGCGCGGATCACCGGCGCCCATTTCTCGGTATAGTCGACGATGAACTTGCCGAAATCGGCGGGCGATCCTGCAAATATCTCCGCGCCCAGATCGGTGAAGCGGGATTTGTATTTCGGCTCGGCCAGCCCGGCATTGATCGCACTATTGAGCTTGTCGATGATGTCCGCCGGCGTGTTCTTCGGGGCGCCGATCCCCTGCCAGCCGACACCCTCGTAGCCGGGCACGAACTCCCCGACCGGCGGAAGGTCCGGCAACAGTTGCGTCCGCGCTGCGCTCGTCACCGCCAATGCACGCACCGTACCCGCCTTGATCTGTTCAATCCAGGTCACGACGGAGCCGAACATGACCTGGATTCGCCCCGCGATGAGCTCCGGTATCGCGGGGGCATCGCCGCGATAATGCACTGTCACCATATCAACGCCGGTCATCGCCTTGAACAGCTCGCCGTAAAGATGCGGTGAGCTTCCAGGACCGGCCGACCCCATGTTGATCTTGCCCGGGTTGGCCTTCGCATAGGCGATGAACTCCGGAACGGTTTTCGCCGGAAACGAGGGATTGACGATCATCGCATTGTAGGTCTTCACCGTGCTCGCAACCGGCGCGATATCACGGATGAAGTCGAACTTGAGATTCTGATAGATCGTCGCGTTCCAGCCATTCGAGGTGGAGGCTTCAAGTAGCGTATAGCCGTCGGGACTAGCTCGCACGACCGCTTCGGTGGCGAGGTTGCTGCCGGCGCCGGGGCGATTTTCGATAATGAATTGCTGGCCGAGCCGCTCGGCGAGCATTTGCCCCGTAAGCCGTGCGACAATGTCGTTGACGCCACCGGCGGCATAACCGACGAGCAGAAGCGCCGGCCGCGACGGATAGGTCTGCGCGCTCGCGAGGCGGCAGAGTGCCGGCAGTGCGGGCACGCTCGCTGCCAATTGCAGAAATCGACGGCGGGGAAGTTTCATGGATGTCTCCCGGAGTCGTCGGCGCGATGCGCACCAGCGACGCCGCAAGTTGTGAACGATAAAGCCAACGATCGAGAATCCGGCCTGTCCCGCGCAGCCGCTGTAAGACTACACCGACCGCGGCGCGCTTTCTATCGTTCGCCGCGCGGCTTCCGGCCGGGGTTGCAACCAGAGCGAACATTGCGTGGAGATCGCCGGTCTGTTGAGATCGACGCGGGCGCACGTTTGCCCGATAAGAAAGCCAGGAGCGTCCTCGCCCATGCCTCGCCTTGTCATTGTCAACATCGAATATCTGGTCACGGTCGATCCGAGCCGCCGCATCATCCGTGACGGCGCGCTCGTCATCCAGGATGGCCGCATTGTCGCGGTCGGCAAAAGCAGTGAATTTCCGTCCAACCCGGGCGACGACGTCATCGACGGACGCGGCAAGCTCGCATTGCCCGGCGTGTTCGATACCCACGTTCACAATTCCCAGCAGCTCGGGCGCAGCTGCGGCGATGAAGCCTATTCGGGGCCGGAGCGCCTGTTCCGCCGCCTATGGCCGGTCGAGGCGCACATGGACAAAGGCGATGCGCTTTGCGCGGCGCGGCTTGCCCAGCTCGAGATGATCCGTGCCGGCACCACGTGCTTTGCCGATCCGGGCAGCTACTTCAGCGCCGAGACGGCGCAGGCCGTCAAGGAAAGCGGCATGCGCGGGATGATTGCCCGCACAGTGTTCGACATGGGTCAAACCACCATGGGCGATCTTCCGAAGGGGTTCTTCGAACCGACCGACGAGGCGCTCGTTCGCGCCGACGAAATGGTCGCCGAGTTCGAGGGCGCACTGGACGGCCGCCTGAAGGCCTGGTTCTCGATCCGCGTGCCGGTCGCGATGTCGGACGACCTGCTGCGCCGGCTGGGCAAGCTTGCCGAGAAGCGCGGCGTCGGCATCATCGGCCACGCCTGCGAGAATCGCGACGAGACCGTCGCCTCGCATTTGAAGTACGGCATGGGCGATATCGCCCGGCTGGAGAAACTGGGACTGCTCGGGCCGAACATGCTGCTGCTTCATATGGGCTGGGTGGACGCAAAAGAGCTGCACATGCTGCAGAAGCGGGACGTGAAGATCTCGCTCGCGCCCAGTGCGTCGATGCATCAGGCCATGGGCAACATCAGCCACGGCAAGACGCCGGAGATGCTGGAACTCGGCCTGTCCCTGTCGCTCGGATCGGACTCGGCAATGTCGAGCAACTATCTGGACGCGATCCGGCAAGCGTTCCTGATCGTGGGTGGCTTGCATGAAGCTCGTCTAGATCCCAAGGTGCTTCGTCCCGAGACGGCGGTCGAGATGCTGACCATTAACGGCGCCCGATGCATGCAGTGGGACCGGGATCTCGGCTCGCTCGAAGTTGGCAAGAAAGCCGACGTCACGCTGCTCGACATCATGCGGCCCGAGTGGCAACCCGTTCACAATCCGATTGCAAACCTCGTCTATTGCGCCCACGGCGGATGCGCCGACACCGTCATCGTCGATGGCAGGATTCTCATGCGCGGCGGCAAGGTGCTCACGCTCAACGAACACGATCTGTACGAGGAAGCGCAGGATCGGGCGACCTCGCTGATCCGGCGCACCGGTCTAGAACAAGCCGTAGCCTCGATATGGCCGATGCATTAGGGCGTGGATCACTCCGGTTTGAGGCCCGCAAACCTCACCACCTTGCCCCACTTCTCGGTTTCCGCGGCGATGAGGCTCCCGAAGTCGGCGGGCGAGCCCGCTAGAATCGCGCCGCCGAATTCGGCAAGCCGCGCCTTGATCGTCGGATCGGCCAGCGCGGCGTTGGTTTCCTTGTTAAGCCGGTCGACGATGCCGGCGGGCGTGCCCTTGGGCGTGCCGAGCCCATACCACGCGCTCGCCTCATAGCCCGGCACGAACTCGCCGATGGTCGCGACATCCGGAAGCTCGTCCGAGCGTGTGGCCGTGGTCACCGCAAGCGCGCGCAGCTTACCCGCCTTGATGTATTCGACCGCGGGAAGGTTGCTGAACATCACCTGCACCTGGCCCGCAATGAGATCGCTCATCGCGGGCGCGCCGCCGCGATAGGGAACGTGCAGCATGTCGACGCCGGTCATGAGCTTGAACAGCTCGCCAGCCAAGCGCGGCGAGCTTCCGCTGCCCGCCGACGCCATGTTGATCTTGCCCGGATTGGCTCTGGCATACGCGATGAATTCGGGCACGGTCCCGGCCGGAAACGAGGGATGGACCAGCATGACCAGATGCGTGCGCGCAATCCCGGCGACCGGCGCGATGTCCCGGATCAGATCGTAGTCGAGCTTGAAGAGCGTCGTATTGACCGCGTGGGATGTGCCGACCTGGAGCAGCGTGTAGCCGTCGGGCGGCGCCCGCACGACCGCTTCGGTGCCGATATTGCCGGCGCCCCCCGGCCGGTTGTCGATGATGACGGGCTGGCCGAGACGCTCCGAGAGCCACTGGCCGATCAGACGCACGAGGATGTCACCGGTCCCGCCGGCCGAGAACCCAACCACGATGCGAATCGGCCGCACCGGATAGGTCTGCGCTCTTGCAATGAGCGAAACGGCCGGAAGCGCGGCGGCACCCGCTGCCAGATGCAGAAATCGCCTGCGGATAAGTCTTATGGCATCCCTCCCTGATCCCGGAGGCGCTGCGCGAATGGTTCGGACATCGAGCGCACAGCCCAGCGGGCTTGACGCAAACCCGTTCTGGAATGGAGCCGACGCGCGCGCGCGGGCCCCACGCGAGGAGGCGCGCGCTGGTGCACGCGCCACCCACGCTTGAGAGCTATTGCACCAACGCTCCCAAGGGCGCCCGCTCAATGATCTCGATGCGGGTGCCCCAGGGATCCGTGATGTACGTGACGGTGTTGCCGGTCGTGGAACTCTTGCGAACCGGCTCGTCGAGAGTGATGCCTTGCGCCTCGATCTTCTTCACAACGGCCTGGTGGTCCTTCACGTCGAAACCGATGTGGTCGAGCACGCGCCCACGGGTCGGCGCCTGTTTCGTGTCGGCCTTGGCAAACCGGAGCTGACCGCCCGGAACGTCGACGACCGGCGCGTTGTTGCGGGTGCCGGCCTTACCGCCGAATGTCTTCGCGTACCAGGCCTGAGCTTTGGGAAGCTCGGCTTCGGGCAGGAAGAAGTGAACGTGCTCATGCCGGATCGGCATCGATTGCGTCTTATCTTCCAGGATCTCGATGCGCACGCCGTCCGGCGTCTCGACGAACGCCTGGTCCAGCCGGTTGTTGTTGCCCGGCAGCACCGGCACGCCCGCGGCCTTCCACTGAGCGACCCGCTCCTGGACATTGTCGACGATGAAGCCGACGTGGTTCACCACCGAACCTTGGGTGCCGCCGTCTCCTTTCTCGGTCCCCAGGTTCAGGTTGATATAGATGCCGGGGAACATCATCACCGGGTTTCCGCCGGGCATGAACAGCTTGCCGCCCATGCCGAGGAAGAGCTTCTTGTTCGCTTCCACGTCCTTCGAGATGATGTGCCAGTGACCCATGGTCACGCCGATCTCGTTGTACGGGGCCGGTTGCGCGGCCACGGTGCCTATGGTCAGGGTCGACGTGAACAATAGCGCTGCCAACACAGCCGTCTTCATCGATGCCTCCCTGTTGAGCTGGATTCGCCTGTTAACCGGCGATGCCACAAGAAACGCTATCAGCAGGCGGGAATGCGCGAAAGACAGTCCGGCGGAATGCGGCGCTCGGCCTTTTGCCCTCTTTCCCCTAGGCACGAACGCCGCGCACCATTAAGAACTGCGGCAGACTCGAGGCTGCGGAGCGTGATGAGTCGCACGTTCGCAAGAAGAAGGTGACGCTACGCGTGATTCGTCTCGTCCGTCCGGTCGGAACATTGTTTTTTCTGTTGGCTTGGCTCACGCCCTGGCGTCCGGCGTTTCGCGCCCGGGCCAAGCAATCGAAATTGTCCTTCTTCGTGAATCGACGCGACATCATCGGCCGGCACATTGCCAAATACGGCACCCACGAGCCGCTGCTGACCCAATGGATATCCGAGCACCTGGCCACCTCGCCACGGGGCATCTTCGTCGATGTCGGCGCCAATCTCGGCTGGTATGCGGTTCATGCCGCCAAGCACGAAGCCGTCGAAACCGTGGTCGCCTTCGAGCCCGACCAATTCAACGCGTCGCTGCTCGGTCGCAATCTGTCGCTCAATGGCATCGACAACGTCATTGTCAGGACCTGTGCCGTCGGCGCACAACGCGGCTCCGTCCGTCTCCACCAATACAAGGGATCCAACCGCGGCCGCCATTCCGTCCTGGCCGATTACGGGCACGGGTCGCAAATGGTGCCGATTACCGACCTGGATACGGAACTCGCGACTCTCGGTCTGGCCGACCGGCCGATCCTGATCATGAAGATCGACGTGGAGGGTTACGAGCCGGAGGTGGTAGCGGGCGCAAAACAGGCGCTGGCACGTGCCGGAGTGGTGGTCGTCGAACACTCGCCGGGTTTGAGCCAAGCCGGCGGCTTGTCGTACGAGGGCATGCTGGATCAGCTGTATGCCTCCGGTTTAACTCCATACAGTCTTGGAGTGGACGAGTGGACCAAAGAGAGCCCCGTCGGTCGCCGGCCTTTCGAGGGCCAGATGGATGTGATCTGGATCAGGACCGGCGCGGAGACATCGTTGTCGCCTGGCAATAGAGCGAAATTAACGCGGCTGACGGACAAGGCCGCGCTCCTGCAGCTCGCCGAGATCTGGAAGCATCTGCAGGACAAGGCTGCGGCGCAATCCCGGAAACCAGATTGAGCGCAGTGAACAGCGCGGGTCTTCGTCGAGCTGAAATCATCTCACCGGCGCAGACAGACAGCCTCGCCGAAACGGGGCCACGTAGCAAAGATTTCTCTACTGCGCCTTGGGCCCGCGCTGTCCGGTGGTTTCCTCCGGAGCCGGCGGGCGAACTCCGGTGGCGGGAGCGGGCGCCGCAGTGACGGCGGGGTCATTTGCAGGGGCGGACCAGTCGGTGAACGGGCCGTGCAGGTAGTACGCGACGGCGAGCACGACCGCGACGGCCACGATGGCGAGCGACCAGCTCCGCGCCGCGTTGCGCTGGCGGACATACCGGTCGCGCGTTGGGTCAAGACTTGAGGGATCACCATGGGGGTCGGACATCTCTGACTCCTGTGAGGACTGTTCACTGGCGAAACGTCCGCTCCGCAGGACTTGTTCCTATGCACGGGGCGGAAGCGATGTCCTTCGTGGCCGGGGCATGCGTGCATCGGCGGAATTGCCAAGCGCGCGGCGAAAGACCATATTCGCCCGCAACATCGAGCCATGACGGAGGCCGCCCATGGACATTCAGGGTCTCGGATATGTCGGCGTTCGCGCCAAATCGCTCGAGGACTGGACGAGCTTCGGCACCCGGTTTCTCGGCATGCAGCTCACCGATCGGAGCGCCAAGAGCCTGGCGCTGCGGATGGATGACCGCAAGCAGCGCGTGGTGGTGAGCGAGGACGGCGGCGAGGGCGTCGGCTTCTACGGCTGGGAGGTGGCGGACGCGGCCACCTTGCAGGATCTCGGCGCACGGCTGGAGAAGGCCGGGGTACAGGTCGCGCGCGGCTCGCGCGCGCTCGCCGACGAGCGCCGCGTCAAGGACCTCATCGTGCTCGCCGACCCGCTCGGCAACCGCCTCGAGATCTTCCATGGCGCCGAGACCGCCACCGACGCGTTCAAGCCCGGCCGCTCGATCTCGGGCTTCCGCACCGGGCCGCTCGGCATGGGTCACGCGGTGCTGCACGTGAAGGACATCAACGACGCCGTGCCGTTCTATCGCGACGTGCTCGGTTTCAAGCTTTCGGATTACATGCTGCGGCCGTTCAACGCCTATTTCTTCCACGCCAATCCGCGCCACCATTCCATCGCCTTCATCGAAACCGGCCGCAATGCCACCCACCATCTGATGGTGGAGCTGTTCAGCCTCGATGACGTCGGGCAGTGCTACGACCTGGCGCTGGGCGAGCAGGACCGGATCGGCGTCACGCTCGGCCGCCACATCAACGACGAGGTCACCTCGTTCTACTCGAACTCGCCGTCGGGGTTCATGGTCGAGTACGGCTGGGGCGGGCGCGTCATCGACGTCGACACCTGGCAGACCGAAGAGGTCACCTTCGGTCCCAGCATGTGGGGCCATGACCGGCTGTGGATGACACCGGAGAAACGTGTCGAAGCGCGCGCGATCCGCGTCGAGGCCGCCGCCAGCGGCCTGCGCAAGCCGGTGAACGTGCTCGAGGGCAATTACAAGCTCGCGCCCGGCGTCTGCCCCTGGTGGGACGGCGTGTTGCGGGGCGAAGCCGCGGAATGATGCTGCCGGCCTGACCGCCGTTGCACGCCGCGTCACCGTTCCGCATTGGCCGCACCTGCCCCCCGGTGGCCTCGCGGTTGTGAAGTGCGGCCCCGTTGCATAGCTTGAGGGGCATGGCCGACTGCTGCTGCGCCCCGCCGCCGCTGAACCCAGACCCCCACCGGGGCAACAGCGCCTATCGCCGCGTGCTCTGGGCGGTGCTGGCGATCAACGCCGTCATGTTCCTGATCGAGATCGCGGCAGGCCTGGCGGCGGGCTCCGCGTCGCTGCAAGCCGACGCGCTGGATTTTCTCGGGGACAGCGCGAACTACGCCATCAGCCTCCTGGTTGTCGGCATGGCGTTGCGTTATCGCGCGAGTGCGGCGCTGGCGAAGGGCGCGACCATGGGCGCCTTCGGGCTGTGGGTGATCGCAACGGTCGTCTGGCACGCGCTGCACGGGACATTGCCGAGCGCCTTCACGATGGGCGCGGTTGGCATCACGGCGCTGGTCGCCAACGCCGCGTCGTTCGCACTGCTTTGGGCCTTCCGGGAAGGCGATGCCAATATGCGGTCGGCCTGGATTTGCACGCGGAACGACGTGGTCGGCAACCTGGCGGTGCTGCTGGCGGCTGCCGGCGTGTTCGGCACCGGCACAGGATGGCCCGACCTCGTCGTTGCAACCATCATGGCCGCCCTCGCGCTTCAGGGCGCGGCGCTGGTGATACGGCAGGCATGGGGCGAATTGCGCCCGCAACGACTGATTCCTGCCGAATAGCCCGGTCTGCCTGGCTTCCTCCCGCTGAAAGCCGCCTGGCCGCCGCATTTTTCTCGTTTTTACCGTTCAAAAGGAATCGGGGTCTGGGGGTAGATTCGATGAGTTGTTCGGCAGCCATCGTGAAGCGCGTCCAATACGCCGCGCTACCTTACCGGTTGATGGGCAGATCCCGCACCGAAGTGATGCTGGTCACGTCGCGCGATACGCGGCGCTGGATCATCCCCAAGGGCTGGCCGCAGAAAGGCCGGGCACCCCACCATTCCGCCGCGCGCGAAGCGTTCGAAGAGGCCGGCGTCGAGGGGGTCATCGACAGCCGCCCGGTCGGAACGTTTCCCTACCAAAAGCGCCTCAAGAACGGCGGCGTCGTCGACTGCGAAGTGGAGGTCTACGCGCTCCGGGTGCTGCGACAGAGCAAGCGGTGGCCGGAAAGCGGAGAGCGCCAGGTCAAATGGGTATCCGCGCAGGAAGCGGCCGAAACCGTACGGGAGCCCAAGCTGAGCACGATCATCCGCCGCTGGGCGCCGAAGTCGGGCGACTGAGGCAAGCCCTCGCCGCTCGCACCTTTGCCCACCCTACCGCGACTCGCAACAAGGCTTTATCCCTGCAGCGCGGCTGGCTCGAACGCGTCGCGCCGCCGCGGCAATCCATGCGGCGGCAACAGGCAGGGATCGCCGGCGCTGCGCACCGCCTCCCGCGGACGCCCGGTGCGGCCGGGCTCCGGGCGATGACGGAGATCGCTCGCAAGCGTCGCACCCCGCGCGCCGGGCACGAGCGTGACGATGCGATGGTGGAACGCCGCGAGCTCCGGGCGGTGGCCGACGCTGAGAACGGTCGCGTCCCTGAGCTCGTGCAACAGGCGCTTCATCAGCCGCTCCTGGCTCACCAGATCAAGCGCCGCGGTGGCCTCGTCGAGCACGACTATATCCGGACGCAGGAGGAAGACGCGCGCGAACGCCAGACGCTGCTTCTCCCCACCGGACAGGGTCCGGTCCCAAGGCGCTTCCTCGTCGAGGCGCGTCGCGAGATGCCCGAGATCGACCTTGTGCAAGGCGGCGGCGATCTCGCCCGCGCTGTGCCGGTCGCCAGCGTCCGGGTAGCTCACGACCCGGCGCAGCGAGCCGGCCGGCAGATAGGGCCGTTGCGGCAACACCAATAGCTTCGCGCCGGCACGGACCTCGATCCTGCCCCGGCCCCACGGCCAGGCGCCCGCGAGCGCGCGCACCAGCGTGCTTTTGCCGGTGCCGGCGGCACCGGTCAGGAGCAGCTTCTCGCCCGGCATGACCGCGAGCTCGGCACCGGCGACGAGTGCTGAGCCGTCCTCGCGCAGCACCGAGACGTCGCGCAGCCGCAAAGCGACATGCGGGTGATCGCCGCGTTCGATCCTGCCAGCGGGCGTCGCGTCCGCGCGGGTGAGCGCAGCAAGCGATACGTCGAGCGCAGCAACACGCCGCGCGGAGGCGACCCACTCGGCAAGCCTGGGATAGTTGTCGACCATCCAGTTGAGGGCAGACTGCACCAGCACGAACGCCGACGCTGCCTGCATCACCTCGCCGAGCGTGAGCGCGCCGTCGAGGAATTTTGGCGCGCAGAGGATGATCGGCAGGATCGGCGCTATATAGCCGCTGGTCTGCGAGACCACGGTCGTACGCATGCTCTGGTGGCAGACATCGCGCCACGCGCGAAACACCGCGTGAAAGGATTTTTCGGCTCCGCGGCGCTCCTCGCCCTCACCTCCGAGCAAGGCGACGCCTTCGGCGTTATCGCGCAGCCGGGTGAGCCCGTAGCGGTACTCCGCCTCGGCTTGATTCTTGTGCTCGGACACGGCGATCAGACGCCTTCCGATCAGGAACATGGTTCCGCTCGCCAGGACTGCGTAGATCGCCGCTGCGACCACGAGGAAACCCGGGACGGTGACGGCCGCGCCGGCGATCTCGAAGGTGACGGCGCCGCCAACGGTCCAGAGCACCACGATGAAGGTCGCCGCCGAGAGCACCGCTGTCGTCAGTCCGATCGCGAGGTCGACCGGCGCCTCGGTCGCAATCCGCGCGTCGTCGGCGATGCGACACTCGGGATTGCGGTGCGCCCCGCCGGCGAGATCGAGCTGGTAGCAGCGGCCGTCGCGCAGCCAGCGATCGAGCAGGCGCTGGTTGAGCCAGGCACGCCAGCGCCGCTGCATGGACATGCGCAGGCAGAGCTGCATGACGCTGACGAGCACGCTCCCTGCCAGCAGCGGCAGGTAGAGTAACGAGAGCGACAGGACCGTGCCGGACTCCCGGTTCTGCAGCGCGTCGAAGATGACGCGATACCAGACGTTCATGCCGTAGGAGGCGGCGAGGCCGAGAACGACCATGAGCAGGAGCGCCACGGAGAATATCCGTGAAAGCGGAGGCCCGCCGCGCGCCCAGAAGCCGCGGGCGAGTTGCCAGAAGCCGCGCACCGCAGGGGTCGGGGTCTCGGCGGCGGTCACCTGGTGCATTGCCGTGCGTCCTCCGTGAGGCGGATCGGACCCGCCAGATCGGTTTCGGATTCGTTGGAATCTGAAGCCGATCTGCATTCTTTGCGTTTGGCGCACTTTCTTCTGCGAACCGCCTCACACTTCTGTTCTGCGAACCAGCTCACACTTGGCCGGAAAGTGCGCTTCGGCGCAGCTACGGCGCGGGTGGACACGATGACGCCGCGGCGGATTTACGATCCCGTGAGGCTCCGGTTCCAGGCAGACAGCGCCGTGCAGATCAACGTGACGGGGCCTCGGCACCGCGCAGCAGGCGCGAACTCACGAGGCCAGCGTTCCAGCCCAGGGCCGATACAAGCGGCGGGAGGTTATTTTTCGGTAAACTGATGCCGGCATCCGGCGCGCGATTTTGACCCAGGTTGGGCGCCACCTCGAGGGATGAGGTCGCCTCGGGCTGCGAGACGCGCACATCGCGCGCTCCTCAGCGTCAGGTCGATCGGACGTGTTCGCCGCGCTGAACGCGCGCGCGCCTCGCTTTGGCTACCCTAACGGGGGCTAGGCGGCGATTTTCACGTATTCGAAGTCGCCGGGCTTGTTGTCGATGCCGACGCGGGGCGGGGCGATCCAACTCGCGAACTGGCCGGCCTCGGTGACAGGGCGCATCAGGCTCTGGACGAAGTCGCCGTCATCCTTCGACGGCAGCCACTTGTCCTTCTCCCGGTTCCAGGTCGCGTCGTCGACCAACTCGCCCGTCGGGCTCGCCTTGATGTCCTTGAACTCGCCGATCTGGCGATGGAAGGCGACGTGCGGCAGCTCGAACCGGAAGTCGACGCCGATCCGCTCGATGATCTTGTTCCAACGGTCGAGCCCGCGCTGGCAGTCGGCGGTGTAGTCGTCGCGCAGCCGCATGTTGATGGCAGTGAGCGCCGGCTCGTCCACGCGCTTGATCTCGCCGTCGACGAACTTGAGCACGGGATAGGTCGAATTCTCCAGCCGGTGGTCATCCTCGATCTTGGTCTCCTGGAAACGGCCTTTCACGCCGGCATTGAATGCGTTGGCCGCGTTGGTCGAGACCTCGGAGCCGAACAGGTCGAGCGACAGCGTGTAATGGAGATTGAGTTTCTTCTTCATGGTGGGGAGATCGATGACGCCGAGCTCGCGGACCTTACCGATATCGTTCGGATCCTCGATGCCGGCGGCCTTCATCGCCTCGCAGGTACGCTGGATGGTGCGCCCGATGCCGGTCTCGCCGACGAACATGTGGTGCGCTTCCTCGGTGAGCATGAACCGGCAGGTGCGCGAAAGCGGATCGAAGCCGGACTGGGCGAGGCTCTCGAGCTGCATCTTGCCGTCGCGGTCGGTGAAGAACGTGAACATATGAAAGGAGAGCCAGTCGGGCGTCGCCTCGTTGAAGGCGCCGAGCATGCGCGGCTTGTCGGGGTCGCCGGAGCGTCGCTGCAGCAGCTGCTCGGCCTCCTCACGACCATCGCGGCCGAAATATTTCTGCAGGATGTAGACCATGGCCCAGAGATGCCGGCCTTCCTCGACATTGACTTGGAACACGTTGCGCATGTCGTAGAGTGAGGGCGCGGTCTTGCCGAGATGGCGCTGCTGCTCGACCGAGGCCGGCTCCGTGTCGCCCTGGATGACGACGAGCCGGCGCAGCATGGCGCGGTATTCGCCGGGAACCTCCTGCCAGACGGGCTCACCGAAGTGCTGGCCGAACGGAATCTTGCGATCCGCCTCCTGCGGAGCAAGAAGAATGCCCCAGCGGTAGTCCGGCATCTTCACATAGTCGAACTTGGCCCAGCCCTTGGGATCGACCGAGACCGCGGTGCGCAGATAAACGAGCGCCTCCTGGAAGCCTTCGGGCCCCATGGTCTTCCACCAATCGATGTAGCCGGGATGCCAGCCTTCCAGTGCACGCAGCACCTGCCGGTCCTCGGTGAGATTGACGTTGTTCGGGATCTTGGTCGAGTAATCGACGTTGACGATGTCACTCATGGCTGACTCCTATGTCCGGACGAATGCCGGATCAAACTCTGCGCGTGTCGAAGGTCGGCTTCTGGCCGGTGCCGTAGCGCTTGAGCGCGCCTTCCTCGCCGACGGCATTTGGACGCTGGAAGATCCAATTCTGCCAGGCGGTCAGGCGCGCGAAGATTTTCGATTCCATGGTCTCGGGACCGCCGAAGCGCAGATTGGCTTCGAGCCCGGTGAGGCCGTCAGCAGAGAAGCTCGCGCGCTCCTCCAGGAACACGCGGATCTCGTCCTCCCAGTCGATATCGTCGAGTGCGAAGGTGACGAGGCCGAGATCCTGTGCTGCCTCGGCGTCGAGCATCTTGCCGATCGCGGCTTTCGCCTTGTCGACGTCGGCGGGATCCGCGAGGAAACGGCTGGCGAGGCGCGACAGCCCGTTGCACATGGGAAAGACGCCGAAATTGACCTGGGCCAGCGCCAAGGTCGCGGGCGGCTTGTTGTCGCCGGCGAGCTTCCCGATCAGCATGTACGAGCGGTCGCTCGCGAACACGAGTTCGGCAAGGGTGCCGGCGAAGCACGAGCCGGGCTCGACCAGGGCCACCAGCGAGCGCGAGGTGAGATCGACGCGCTTGAGCGTGCGTTTCCACAAGCTCCTGATCTCGCGCGCGAGCCAGTGCTCCTTGTTGGCGTCGAGGAATTGGTCATAGGCGAGCACCTGCGCGGGGTCGCCGGACGACTTGAACAGCACCACCGCGATATCGAACTCGTTGGCCCGGATGTCGAGAATGGCATCGTCGAGCTCGCGCGCGAGTTGGAGCGGCCAGAAGCCGGCGCCCTGCTCGACCATGGCGTCCGCCGATGCCGGCGGCGGCGCATCGGGCCCGCGGAGCGTGATGGTCGCGAGCCGCGCGCCGCGCTGGAACTCGACTGAAACCGCACCGTACTCGACGCCGTCGGCGGAGCGCTCGCGCTTGAGCGGACCGAGCGCGATGCCCTTGAGCGCGCCTCCGTTGGCGCCGGCCGCGCGCGACGATTTGGCGGCGAAGTCCTTGGCGCGCTGCGCCACCGCCTCCTCAAGCTTGGAGCCGGGCACCACCTCGTCGACCAACCGCCACTCCACCGCGCGCTTGCCCTTGATGCCCTCTTCGGTGGTGCAGAATACGTCGGCGCGATCGCGCCGCACCTTGCGCTTGTCGGTAACACGGGTGAGCCCGCCAGTGCCTGGCAGCACCGCAAGCAGCGGCAATTCCGGCAGCGAAACCGCCGACGAGCCGTCGTCGATCAGCATGATGTGATCGGCCGCGAGCGCAAGCTCGTAGCCGCCGCCCGCCGCAGTGCCGTTGATCACGCAGATGGTCGAGAGACCCGAGGCCTCGCTCGCGTCCTCGAGGCCGTTGCGCGTTTCGTTAGTGAACTTGCAGAAATTGACTTTGTGGGCATGGGTCGCGCCGGCCAGCATGCGGATATTGGCACCGGCGCAAAACACTCGGGGCTTGCCCGAGCGCAGCAGGATGACCTTCACCTGCGGATGCTCGAAGCGCAGCCGCTCGATGGCGTCGGCAAGCTCGATGTCGACGCCGAGATCGTAGGAATTGAGCTTGAGCTCGTAGCCCTCGAACAACGCGCCTTTCTCGTCGACGTCCATGAGCAACGTCGCGACATCGCCGTTGACCTCGAGCTTCCAATGGCGATACTTCGAAGGATCGGTCTGGAAATCGATCCGGCTCTTGCCGTTGTTCAACTTGCGCTCTGCATCAGCCATGGGTGTTTCCTCGAACGTCCTTCGACAGCCGACATCGGATGTTTCCGATTGCGGTCGCCTATAGAGACCGGGCTCGTGCGGACCCGGATTCGGTGTGAGCGGCAATGTCGCCTTCGTGGTGATCGCGCAGCAGGCGGTTCGCGAAGTCTGAGATCGCGCGCAACGTCGCCTCCGGCGCCTCGCGGTACGGCGCGTGCCGGGTATCCGGCAACATCGCGACCTCGACCGGGCAATAGCATTCCTGCTGCGCCATTTCGATCTGCCGCATGGTGCCGTACTGGTCGTTCTCTCCCTGCACGATCAGGATGGGCACGCGAATATGAGCCAGCGCATCGCTGAGCTCCCAGTTGCGGAATTCGGGATCGAGCCAGGGACCGGACCAGTTGTGGAACGCATTGTCGGGGTCGGCATGCAGGCGCGCGAGCTTCGCCCGCAAAGGTCCGGTTTCAAACGCGATCTTGGCACGCGCGATCTCGGCAATACCCATGTCCTCGGTGAAGAAGTGCGGCGCCATCAGTGCGAGCCCGCGCACGCGATGATCCTGGACGCTGCCGGCATAGATCGCGGCAATCGATGCCCCGTCGCTATGACCCACGAGGAGCCCGCGCCGGAAGCCCATGGCGTCGAGCACGAGGGGAAGAACCTCGCGCGCCTCGTCGTGCATGAACGAAACCGGACGCGGCAGCTGCGAGCGCGACGACTGGCCGTAGCCCGCGCGCGAATAGGCGAAAACCCCGGCGCCGGTGGCGGTGGCGAGCTCCTGCGCGAAACCGCCCCAGATGTCGGCGGAGCCGAGCCCCTCGTGCAGCAGCACGAGCGTCGGCGCCGCGTCCGGACGTGGGCCGATCATGCGGTATTCGAGCCGCGTCTGGCCGAGCTGGAGGAAGCCTTGATCGGCGAGCCTGGTCATGGCGTCAATGTCCGCCTGCTCCCGTTTCGATCCGAAGCGCCGATGGCCGAGCGATGTCCCGCTCGCCGTCCAGCCAACGCTTCACGACGTCCTGCAGTTTCCCGAAGCTGCGCTCGATTGTGTCGCCCGAGGTATCAAGCTCGGCCTGCGCGCGCGCATAGTCGGGGCGGCGCGCCTCCAGGATGGCGACGAGGTCGGCCATGGCCTCGCGGTTCTGCGCCATCGGCCGGAAGTCGCCCTGCTCCATCACCCGCTTCATATGCTCGTCCGGACTTGCCCTGACCCAGACCGTGTGGCTGCGGCGCAGAAGCAGCGCATAGGTTTCCGCGTCCGATACGATGCCGCCGGCGGTGGCGATCACGGCCGTGTCGTGCTCGTCGATGACGCGTTCGAGGCAGGCGCGCTCGTAGCGGCGGAAGGTCGCGAGCCCAGCGATTTCGATCAGATCGGGAATGCGCGCGCCGTAATCCTGCTCGACCAGGCGGTCGAGCTCGATGAAGGGGCAAGCGAGCTCATCGGCAAGGCGCCGTCCCAGCGTCGACTTCCCGGCGCCGCGCAACCCCACGAGCGCGATGCGCCGGGCGCGGTCGGCCGCGACATGACGGGCGGCGTGGCTTTCGATCAGCTCGGCCAGTGCGGGAAGCTCCGCGACCGGCGTGCGGGCGAGCACGTCGAGCACATGGGTCATCGCTGCCGGGCGACCGTTCGCGCGCGGCAATAGCTCGATGATCGGGACATCGAGTGCCTGCGCGATCGATTTGAGGATGAGCACGGACGGATTGCCCTGCCCGCTCTCGATCTGCGCGAGGTAGCGCTCGGACGCGCCCGACTCCTGCGCCAACTGCCGCCGCGTCATGCCGCGCTTCGCACGCGAGAGCCGCACCAGCCGGCCGATGCTGGTGACGAAGACCGCGTCGAGAGGCTCGGCCGCCGGCCCGCGCGCATCGTTGCGTTTCGATTTCGCATTCAGATCGGGCAAGACAAACCTGCTCCACCACAGGAATTATAATTCATGCACTATAATGCATGCCGCCGCACGGCGTCAAGCGCGGTCGCGGCGGCCGCGACCTCCGCGCCCCCACCCTGTCTTCGTCAGATCGGATCGTCGGTCGGAATAATGTGAAAGCCGTCGATCTGCCGGCTCTGCGCGGCCACATAGGCTTGGCCGGCGTTGATGAGGTCGTTGAGCTTCTGCGCGTCGAAATCCGGATGCTGCGGATTGGTATGCAGGTCGGTCTCGATCACCAGCACCATCCGGAACGGATGCGCAAAGAACCGGCCTTCATGCGTGATGTACGCGCGCTTGGCGTTCGGATGCTGGATCGGCATCGGGACCTTCTCCTGATCTGTTCAATATGCCCGATCGCGATCCGTTCGACCACGAGGGAAAATCAAAACCGCGAACGATCGGTCGCACGACCCGAGCCGAAAAAGTCTGCAACTTTCCGGGATCATGCGCTCGCAAACCCGTTGGCCCAGAGTGCCTCGAGCCTGGACACGGCTGCCACCGGCAGCGGCCCCTTCGTCACGGCGTCGAGCGCGGCGTCGAGCTGGGCGAGTTCGGTGATGCCGATCACCCGGGTCGCGAAGTCCTGGTTGGCGAGCACGAAACGCAGCGCGGCTTGCGCCGGCGACCCGTAGTCGTCGCCTAACGCGGAGCGCACGGCCGCCGCACAGCGGATCTCGTTCCCCATGTCCGTGCCGGAGGTCATCACGAACAGGCGTTGCGGCGGTACTGGGTTGGCCAACACCCCGCCCGCCCACACCCGGATATTGAGAATGCCCATGTCCTGATCGGTGCAGGCCGCCACCAGGCCGGAGAAGTCCTGCCCGCCGCGCCACCCCGGCGGCACGCGTGCCCATGCGGCGCTCGGATTGATGGCGTTGTAATAGATTTGGGCGGTGTCGAAGCGACCGCTATTGATCACGTCAAGGCAGGCCGCGGTGTCCCCGGCCGCGGTGATGCCGCACGCGCGAATGAGCCCCTGCTCCTTGAGGCGGTCGAAGGTGTCGGCGACGCCACCGCTTTTCAACACCTGCTCCGGCGGCAGGGCGAGGCGCTCGCCCACGCCGTGGCCGAGGTGATTGTGCAGTTGAAACAGCGCGATCGAATCCGACTGCAGGCGCCGCAGGCTTTGTTCCAGGCCGCGTTCGATGGCGCCGGTCACATCGTGCATGTCCGCGACTTCGAGCCGCACCTTGGTGGAGACATGAGGTTGCGGGGTCAGCGCCCGCAGATGGCGGCCGATCGTTTCCTCCGATGCGCCGTCGCCGTAGATGGCAGCGGTGTCGATCCAGTTGATGCCGGCCGAGACCGCGCGCTGCAGCGCGTCGTGCCTGACGGCCTCGGCGGGATTGATCAGGATGCCGCCGGTCACGCCGCCGCCGAACGCAAGCTCTGAAATGGCGAGCCCGGTGCGGCCCAGGAAGGTCTTTCGCATAACGACGTGCTGCTTCCTTTTTCGGTAGAGGCCGCCGACGTTAGCGCACGCTCTCGGCCCGGAGCTTGAAGCGCTGGATCTTGCCGGTCGCAGTCTTGGGCAACTCTGCGCGGAACTCGATCCAGCGCGGATACTTGTACGGCGCAAGCGCGGTCTTCACGTGCTCCTGCAGCGCGCGCGCAAGCTCCTCGCAGGCATTGTCGGCCGACTTGAGGACCACGAAGGCCTTGGGCTTGATCAGCTCGTCCTCGTCCGGCCACGCCACCACCGCGGCCTCCAGCACGTCCGTATGGGTGCAGAGCGCGCCTTCGACCTCGAACGGCGACACATAGATGCCGCCGACCTTGAGCATGTCGTCGCGGCGGCCGCAATAAACGAAATAGCCGTCCTCGTCCTGCACGTACTTGTCGCCGGAGCGAGTCCATTCCCCGAGGAACGTCTCGCGCGTTCGCTCGCGGTTGTTCCAGTACATGATCGCAGCCGTCGGCCCGCGCACCTGCAACTCGCCCATCTCGCCCCTGGTTTCGATCACATGGCCGTCGTCGTCGACCAGCCGGATGTCGTAGCCCGGCACCGGCTTGCCGGTCGTGCCGTATTTCACCTCGCCGGGATAGTTCGAGATGAAGATATGGAGCATCTCGGTCGAGCCGATGCCGTCGAGCACGTCGACGCCGTAACGCTCCTTCCAGCGCCGCCCGACGTCCGGCGGCAGCGCCTCGCCGGCGGAGATGCAATATCTCAGCTTCACGTCCGTGCGCTGGGGCGCGTCGGGGCTCGCGAGCATGGCGGCATAGAAGGTCGGCACCGCATAGAACACCGTGACCGGGTGCCGGCGCAGGATCGCGGCGACGCCTTCGGGCGTCGGACGGTCGGGCGAGAGAATGGTGGTGGCGCCGACCGCCATCGGAAATGTCAGCGCGTTGCCGAGCCCGTAGGCGAAAAACAACTTGGCCACGGAAAAGCACACGTCGGTTTCTTTCAGGCCGAGCACGCCGCCGCCGTAGAGATCGGCGGTGAGCCGCAGATTGGCGTGCACATGCACCGCGCCCTTGGGCCGACCGGTGGAGCCCGAGGTGTAGAGCCAGAAACAAATGTCATCGCGCGTGGTGGCCGCGGTCGTGGACCGGGCGTCGGCATTCGCAATCAGATCCTCGAACAGGCGATACCCGCCGGCATTCTTTCCCGCGACGATGACGTGCATGAGATCGGGGCTCGATCCGATCAGGTTGGCGAACTTCGGCAGCAGCGCCTCCGACACCACCAGGACCTTGGCGCGGCTGTCCGCGAGCATGAAGCGGTAGTCGTCCTCGGTCATCAGCGTATTGACCGGAATGGGGACGACGCCGGCCTTGATGGCGCCGAGGAATGCGGTGGGCCAGTCGATGGTATCGAGGAGCGCCAGCAGAATGCGTTCCTCGCAGCGAATCCCGAGCGCGCGCAGCACGTTGCCGAATCGGTCGACGCGCTCCGCAAGCTCGCCGTAGGTCCAGCTTCCGCGCGGATCGATGAAGGCCGGCTTCTGCCCACGCCCGGCCGCTAAATTGCGCTCCAGGATGTCGGCGGCGAAATTGTAGCTGCGGGGAATCGTCTCCACGGCCGCGCGCGGATCGACCGCGCAAGCGGACTTGACGGCGACGTCGACCAGAGCCATTGGGCGTCCTCGGAAGTCGTGGGCCGGCAACCGGCACTTGTTCTGCCGCGAATTATGCAAGCGGCCGATCACTATCGCAATGAAAAGCTGGCTATACTCACGACCATCACCCCGGTCGCCAAGCGGGCGCCGCCACAAGACAAGAACGATCGCAGGAGAATCCCATGGACGATACGGTCCGCAAGATCAGCGCCGACGACATCAATCCACGCTACAACTGGGGCCGGGCGCTGCCGGCGCTCGGCACCATGGGGGTCGATTTCGAGGAACGGGTCGATTACCGCCGCCTCCACCGCTACCGGCTGAGCCGCGTCAAGCAGGCACTGGAGAAATCCGAGCTCGGCGCGCTGCTGGTCTTCGACGTCAACAACATCCGCTACATCACGTCGACCAAGATCGGCGAGTGGGAGCGCGACAAGCTCTGCCGCTGGGCGCTGCTCACCCGCGACGGCGACCCCATTCTGTGGGATTTCGGCTCGGCCGCCGTGCACCACAAGCTCTACACGCCCTGGCTCAAGCCGGAGAACTGCAAGGCCGGTCTCATCGGCCTGCGCGGCACCGTCAACCCGGCGTTTGGGCTGATGGAGCGCCACGCCAAGGAAATCGCCTCGCTGATCAAGGAGGCCGGCGCCGACAAGATGGCGGTGGGCGTCGACATCATCGAGCCGCCGATGATGTTCGAGCTGGAGAAGGCGGGGCTCAAGATCGCGGACGGCCAGCAGGTGATGCTGGAGGCGCGCGAGCTCAAGAACATCGACGAGATCGCGCTGCTCAACCGCTCCGCCGCCATGGTCGACGGCGCCTATCACCTCATCCACGAGGAGCTCAAGCCGGGCGTTCGCGAGAACGACATCGTCGCCAAGGTCAACGAGTTTCTCTATCGCCACGGCTCCGACGACGTCGAGGCGATCAACGCGATCTCGGGCGAGCGCTGCAACCCGCATCCGCACAATTTCACCGACCGGATGCTGCGGCCGGGCGACCAGGCGTTCTTCGATATCCTGCAGTCGTTCATGGGCTACCGCACCTGCTACTACCGCACTTTCAATGTCGGGCGCGCGACGCCGGTGCAGCACGACGCCTACAAGAAGGCGCGCGAATGGCTCGACAAGGCGATCGCGTTGATCAAGCCGGGCGTCAGCACCGACAAGGTCTGCCAGGTGTTCCCGAAGGCGCAGGACTTCGGCTTCCCCGACGAGATGTCCGCCTTCGGCCTGCAATTCGGCCACGGGCTCGGGCTTGCACTGCATGAGCGGCCGATCATTTCGCGCGTGGTCTCGCTCGACCATCCGACCGAGATCAAGGAGGGCATGGTGTTCGCGCTCGAGACCTATTGTCCCGCCACCGATGGCTACTCCGCCGCCCGCATCGAGGAGGAGGTCGTGGTCACGGACAAGGGCTGCCGCGTGATTACGCTGTTCCCGGCGGAAGAGCTGCCGATCGCCAACAGGTATTGACGGGCCGAGCGTCATTGCCGGCTTGACCCGGCAATCCATCATCGTCGAGCAAGACGCTTGCGAAGAGAGATGGATCCCCGGCTCAATCCCGGGGTGACGCATCAGCGCGCAAGGCGCCGATATTATTCGGGAACGTCTATCCCCTCGCCTGCTGCGCTTGCCACGCCTCGATCAGGCGGGAGAGGTCGGGCGGCTGCGCCTCGTAGTTGACCGTGTCCTTCGGGATCGGGACCCAGGATTGCGCGCTCTTGGTCCAGATGTGTCCCACCGGCTTGAGCCATGTGGTGTCGTCGAGCGTGCCCGGTTTGACGATCGAGGCTTTCGGATTGCGCTCCGGATTATGAAACAGCCGGACGCCACACGCGCCGCAGAACAGGCAGTCGATGATGCGGCCGCCCTCGAGCTCGCGCCGCCAGACCGCGGGCGCGCCGTCGACGACGGTGAGAGCATCGCGCGGCACCGCAAGCGAGAGCGCAAACGCGCTTCCCGACTGGCGCTGGCATTCCGTGCAATGGCAGACATACACGGCGAGCGGTGCCGCCGTGATCTGGTAGCGCACGCTCCCGCACTGGCATCCACCGGTCAGAGGCAATCGCATCCTGATGTTATCCCTACCTGGTTACGCGCAAAGCCATTGTTAGCCTCGAACGTCCCCGCCGCAAAGCGCGTCACGCAATCGAGCGGATCACGCCGCCGTCCACGCGCAACGCGGCGCCGGTCGTGGCCGAGGCCTGCGGCGAGCAGACGTAGACCACCATATTGGCCACCTCCTCCGGCGTCGCGAGCCGGCGCAGCAGCGAGGTCGGACGGTTCAGGGCGATGAACTGCGCCTCCATTTCCTCCTCGGACATGCCCCGCTCCTTGGCCAGCTTGCCGAAGAAATCCGCCACGCCCTCCGACCGTGTCGGGCCGGGGACCACCGCGTTCACGGTAACGCCGGTACCGGCGACGGATTCGGCAAGGCCGCGCGAGATCGCAAGCTGCGCGGTCTTGGTCATCCCGTAATGGATCATCTCGACCGGAATGTTCAGCGCCGACTCGCTGGAGATGAAAACGACCCGCCCCCATCCGCGCGCCAGCATCGCCGGCAGATAGTGACGCGACAAGCGCACTCCGCTCATGACATTGGTATCGAAGTAGCGTTGCCAATCGGCGTCGGTGATCGCCTCGAACGGCGACGGCTCGAAAATCCCGAGATTGTTCACCAGGATGTCGGCCTCCCCAGCGAGCCGCACGAACTCCGTCACGCCCTCCGCGCTGGCGAGATCGGCGGCGATCCCGTCGACGCTGCAGCCCGGGACCTCTTTCTCGAGCCGCTGCCGCGCCGCCTTCACGGTGCCGGGGCTGCGGCCGTTGATGACGACGGATGCGCCCGCGCCGGCGAGACCGCGCACGATCGCGAAGCCGATACCTGACGTCGATCCCGTCACGACTGCTCGCTTGCCGCTCAGATCGATGATCATGCCGACCTCACGGTGATATGGACTTGCTGCAAAGCAACTGGGTTGCGGCTTGCGAAAAAGCAAGGGTAACTGCACCCTCGCTCCGCGTAAGTCCCAAGCGAGGTGCCCGCATGCTGGCCGCGATCGCCGCCCTGCTCGTCTGCCAACTTATCGGAGAAGCGGCCGTGCGCGCCGTCGATCTGCCCTTCCCGGGGCCGGTGGTCGGCATGATCCTGCTGTTCGTTCTGATGCTGGCGCGTGCGCCGCTGCCGGTCACGCTCGGCAATACCGCCGACGGTCTCCTCCAGCATCTGTCGCTGCTGTTCGTGCCGGCAGGCGTCGGCGTGGTGCAGCATCTCGAATTGCTCAGCGGCGCGGGGTTGCGACTCATGGCCGTCGTGGTGCTGACGACCCTGATCACGCTGGCGGTGACCGCGCTCGTGTTCGCGGCCCTGGCGCGCTTGCTGCACGCCGATGCGCTTGCGGCCGGGAAACCCGAGAGCGGCGAGCGACCATGACCAACTTCGTCGATCTGTGGGTTTATCTCTCCGGCTCCCCGCTCCTTTGGCTCACCACTACGCTGCTCGCGTATCTCGCGGCGGATGCCATCTCCGCCGCCTGCGGCCGCCATCCGCTCGCCAATCCGGTTCTGATCGCGGTGACGTTCGTCTCGATCGTCGTGGTCGCGAGTGGCACGTCCTTTCCGGCCTATTTCGCCGGTGCCCAGTTCGTGCATTTCCTGCTCGGCCCGGCGACGGTCGCACTCGCGGTTCCGCTCGTACGTCACCTGCCGCAGGTGCGCCGTGCCCTGGTGCCGATGCTGGTGGCGCTGGTCGCGGGGTCGGCAACCGCCATCGCCTGCGCTGTATGGCTCGCCCGTGCATTCGGGCTCGACCGTGCCGAAATCCTGGCGCTGGCGCCGAAATCGGCCACCGCCGCGATCGCCATGGGCATCGCGGAAAAGATGGGGGGCGATCCGGCGCTGACCGCGGTGTTGACGATTCTCACCGGGATCACCGGGGCCATCATCGTCACCCCCCTGATGAATGCGCTGCGGCTGCGGAATTATGCGGCGCGCGGTTTCGCCGCCGGCCTGACCTCGCACGGGATCGGCACCGCGCGCGCCTTCCAGGTCGATCCGCTGGCCGGAACCTTCGCTGGCATCGCCCTCGGCCTCAACGGCCTGCTGACGGCGCTGCTGGTGCCGCTGCTATTGCCATGGCTGTTGAATTGACTAGAAGTACCGCCACAAACCACAAACACCCAAAGGAGCCTCGATAATGGGAATTCGCACCGCACAACGTCGTCTGGGACCGGTCCTCGGACTTGCAGCGTTCCTCGGGCTCGCGCTCACTTTCGCGTCCTCGCCCGCGGCCGCGCAGCAGTGGACCCCGGAGCAACGAGCGGCCTGCGAACCAGACGCGATGCGGCTCTGCAACCAGTATGTTCCCGACGTTCAACGGGTTTCGGCCTGCATGTCGCACTACCGCCGCTACCTCAGCCCCGCCTGCCGGGCGGCGTTCGGCGGCGGCGCGCGCAAGGGAAGGCGCTGATCGAGCGGCGCGCCATCGCGTCGTTGATTTTTGAAACGACGAAAGCAATTCTGCGGCCCGCAGCGACAATGACGCCAGAGGATGCGTCATGTCCGCGGGCCGCACCCATCGGACCGAATTGCACGGCCGTCAAATAACCCAGCTTGAGCGCGGCGTCCTTGAGGCGAAGATCTTCGCGCGAAATCTGCGCGGCCTTTCGTAGCCGCTATGCGGATTGAGCGCGGCCTTCGGCGATCATGCCGATCGCACGAGCAGAAATCCTTCCTGAGTACCAGGCGATGCGCGGGCCCACCGCGCTGTCGCGGTCGTGACTGGGCAACAGCCACAAAGAGATGAGGCGGTAGGTTCCAGGCGACGATGCTGCTAGCATCGTCGGGCGCCGGTCGAGCGCGCACACAACCCGAGGCCAGGTGCGGACGGATTTGAAGCTCCTGTCGTTTCAGCCGCAAGCGCGGCCACGAACTTCAAATCAAGTCTCGCATTGGAATCAGAACTTCGCTGGCGTCCCTTGATTCCGGAATTCACATCAGAGGGCGCGGCGAGGGTCTGCAAACTTCGGAATCTGGGCACCAGGGAGGATGTCATGGCGAAGAAGCAAGCGGACACGGTCTACAAGATCGTCGAGGTCGTCGGTGTCAGCGACAAATCTTGGGAAGAAGCGGGCCGCCGCGCGGTCGAGACGGCCGCCGGTTCGTTGCGCGACCTGCGCGTGGCCGAAGTGACGAAAATGGACATGAGGGTGGAAGACGGCAAGGTCGCCGCGTTTCGCACGCGCGTGTCGCTTTCGTTCAAATACGAAGCCTGAGGCTGGGCGCCGCAAGCCCGCGGGAGGTCGCCGGACCACACCCGCCTTTGTCTACGACAACTGTCGGCGCGCGAGCGCGGCCCCCGCGCTCAGCGCCTGCAGCTTGCCGAACGCGACCTCGCGCGTGAGATATTTCATTCCGCAATCGGGCGCCGGAACCAACCGCTCGGCGGGAATGTATTTCAACGCGTCGCCGATCCGCCGCGCCACCAGCTCGGGCGTTTCGACCGTCTGGTCGCCCAGGTCGATGACGCCGAGCACGACGGTCTTGCCGGCGAGGTCGGCGAGAATGCCGAGGTCGAGCTTCGGCTGCGCGGCCTCGATCGAAATCTGCGCCGCCGTGCTGTCGGCGAGCTGCGGCAGGAAAGAATATCCGCTCGGCTTGTCCGCATGGACCACGGCGGCGTAGCCGAAGCAGACGTGCACGATCGTCGGCACCGACAGACCCAGGAGTGCGCGATCGATTGCCTTGACCGCGATCCGCTTCGCCGCCTCGGGATCGTTGCGGACCCAGGGCTCGTCGAGCTGGATGACGTCGGCGCCGGCGGCCACGAGGTCATGCGCCTCCTCGTTCACGGCGGCGGCGAGGTCCATCACCATCTCGTCGTCGTCGGCGTAGAATTCGTTCTTGGCCTGCTGCGCCATGGTGAAAGGGCCGGGCAGCGTGATCTTTGCCTTGTGCTCGGTATTGCGCCGCAGGAACGCCATGTCACCGACCTCGACCGCATGCCGGCGCCGGATTTTGGCGACGACGCGCGGCACCTTGACCGAACGTCCCGCCCGGTTCGTGATCGTGGCCGGCGTTTCGTTGTCGATGCCCTCGAGCGCGGTGGCGAAGCGGTTGGAATAACTCTCCCGGCGCATCTCACCGTCGGTAATGATGTCGATGCCGGCGCGCTCCATGTCGCGGATCGCCAGAAGCGTGGCGTCGTCCTGCGCCTGCGCGAGGTAAGGTTCGGCGACCCGCCAAAGCTCGTGCAGGCGCACGCGCGGCACCATGGTCGCGAGCATCGCGCGGTCGATGAGCCAGTCGGGCTGTGGGTAGCTGCCCACGACCGTGGTCGGCAGCAGGTGCTGGGTCATGCAAACATTCTCCGGACGGCTTTGATGGCTCTTTGACTCCACTCTGAGCATCAAGCATGTTCTTGAAGCATGTTCTTCAAGCACGTTCTTGCGCCCGTGCGCTAGTGCTGATCAAAGATGCCAACCGTTGGGACTACACCGACGGATCACGAACGACAGGAAACGCAGAGGACGACGCGGCGCTCGCACGGCGATCAGGACCCTTGTCGTCGGCCGTTCGTCCTCCACGCGAGAGGAGGCCCGATGTCCACGCGACGTCAATTCATCGGCGCTGTTGCCGCCGGGCTCGCCGGCCTGGCCGCCCCCGCGCGGGGGCAAGCGCCGGCGGGCCTGGACGGCTGGCCCGCGCGCAGCGTGCGCGTGATCTCGCCGACCGGAACCGGCGGCCCAGGCCAGAACTTCCGGCTCTACGCCGAGCAGCTCAAGGACACTTTCGGGCAGAGCTTCGTGCTCGAGAATATGCCGGGCGGCTCCGGCGCGATCGGCAGCATGACGGTGGCGCGCGCGGCGCCCGACGGCCACACCTTGTTGCTCGCCTCCAACAGCCACATCGTGCTGGCGCCGCTGGTGCTGACGAATTCGCCGGTCAACGTAAAGCGGGATTACGCCGCGATCGCGCTCATGTTTACGTTCCCCTTCCTCCTGGTCGTCAATCCGGCTCTCCCGGTGCGTACGCTCAAGGACCTCGTCACCTATGCCAAGGCGAGACCAAACGAGCTCAATTATGGCTCGCCGGGCGTGGGAACCGGGGGGCACCTCGTGACTGAGTTGCTGGTGAAGCGCACCGGGATCGATGCCGTGCACATCCCCTATCAAGGGACGACCCAGCAATTGCTGGCGGCGGCCGCGGGCACCTTGCAATTCACCTTCGACACCGTCGGCAATGCCCGCGGGCTGGTGGATGCCGGCAAGGTGATCCCGCTCGCGGTGACGGGGGCGCAACGCGCCAGCGCTGCACCCGACGTCCCCACGCTCAAGGAACTCGGCTATGACGGGTTCGACGACCTGTTCGTGGCCAACGGGCTCTTGGCGCCCACGGGCACCTCGCCCGCCGTGATCAAGGCGCTCAATCGTGAAATGGTGCGCATGAACACGAGCGGACCGATCCGCGAGAAGCTGCTGGATGCATCCTACGAACCGGGAACGCTGTCGCCGGAGGCCTACGGCGCCATGATCGATCGCGAGCTCAAGTTGTGGGGCGACGTGGTGCAGGAAACCGGCGTGCGCGTGAAGGCCTGATCGAACATGTCGCCGAAGAGGAAGCCGCAGTGACCATTCCGCAGACCAATTTCAATCCGCCGTTCAACATCACGCGCGCCAGCCATCTCGTGTTCACGGCGCGCGACCTCGCCGCCAGCCGCGACTTCTACGTCGAGGTGATGGGCCTGATCGTGAGCGACGAGGATGCCAACACGATCTGGCTGCGCGGGGTCGAGGAGCGCTGTCACCACAGCCTCACGCTCAAGCGAACGACCGGCCAGCCGCAGTGCGAGCGCGTCGGCTTTCGGGTGTTCACCGACGAGGACCTGGGCAAGGCGAAAGCGCACTTCGATCGCACCGGCATCTCCGCGGCCTTCGTCGACGTTCCGCATCAGGGCCGCACCTTGCATTTTTCCGATCCGGCCGGCACGCCGGTCGAGTTGTGCGCGACCATGCCGACGCGCCCGCGCATGCACACCAAGATTTACACCCATCGCGGCGCCGGCGCGCTGCGGATGGACCACTATCAGGTGCTGGTGCCGGACGTGCTGGGTGCCGCGAAGTTCTACATGGATCTCGGCTTCCGGATTTCCGACTACATCTGCATCGAAGGCAGCGAGCACGTGGTGGGGACGTTCCTGCACCGCAAGAACAATCCCTGGGACATCGTGCTGCTGACCCGGTCGGGGCCGCGCTTCCATCACGGCGGCTACGTGATCGAGGCGCTCGAGGACATGATCCGCGCCTGCGACGTCGCGGGCAATTTGGGCTTCGGCGATCGCATCGAGCATGGTCCCGGCCGCCATGGGCATCAGCATTCCTATTATCTCTATGTGCGCGATCCGGACGGACACCGCACCGAATTGCTGCTTCCGGGAATCCAGGTCATCGACATCGACGACGAGCCGGTACGCTGCCCAGTCAGCCCGAAGGCGAACTCGAACCTTTGGGGGCTGCCGGCTCCGCGGACCTGGGTCGAGGAGGCGACGAATTTCTCCGGCGTCGAGATCAGGCGCCCGCCGGTCGAAGGTGAGCCGATGACGGCGGAGAAATATCTCGCCGCGCGCACGCCCGAGGCGGTGGTGAGCTAAGGTATCCGCCCCTTCGGCTCGCCCATGACATGCCGCGCGTTTGCCGCGCGTCAACTCCTCGACGATCGTTGACGACCGCTGACCAACTACGCCTGACCCGGCTTCGGCCTGAGATGCGCAAAGCGCTCGGTCAGCAACGAGCCGAAATAATATGTCGGCTTGAACGCGGGGTGCGCGCGGATCTCGTCGTACCAGCGCACGATGCGCGGCATCTCCTTCCACATGGCGTCGAGGCTGAGATCGGCCATGCGCACCAGCGCCGGCATGACGGCCACGTCGGCGAGCGTGATGTGCTTGCCCATCAGCCACGGGCCGCCGGTCGCGGCAATCTCCGCGTCCATGCGCTCATAGGTGCGCCGCATGCGTTCGAGCGCCGCGTTCATCTCCTGTTCGGGAAAGCCCTTGCGCCCCATGGCGAGCATGAACTCCTTGCGCAGCGGCTTGCTGTCCGCAAAGGCCAGAAACTCCTCCTCACTCATGGCCGCGAAGCGCGGCAGGAAAGCGAGGTTGAAGGTCGGCACCCGCACCGCCGCGGCCGGCATCTCGTCAATGAAGCGCATGAGCGCGCGCATCTTCGCACGCGCGACCGGCGCCTCCGGCGTGAAGCCTTGGGGCTCCGGCACGATTTCGTCGAGGTATTCGATGATGACGGACGAGTCGGTGATGATCTCGCCGTCGTGGTCGAGGGTCGGCACGACGCCGTTGGGATTGAGCGCGAGGTAGCCGGGCTCGAGCTGGTCGCCCGCGAGCAGGTCGAGCTTCTTCTCGTCGAACGGAAGCTGCTTGGCGTTGAGCACGAAGCGCACGCGCTGGCTGCAAGTCGACTGCGGCGCGTTATAAAGCGTGAAGGACATCTGTTGATCTCGTTGTTAAGGCGCGGTTAACCGCGTTGCAATCCATAGGCCGATGGAGCGGCCGGGCAACGGTGCCCGCCCGGGCCCTGAGGACGGCCCCAAGATTTCCCGTAACCAGCTGATTCTATTATGTTTCCCTTCGGCTCGTTGGCCGGCTTGTGCGCGTCAGTCGCGATGCGAGGCGCCGCCAGCACTGAGAGCCATGTAACGCGCTGAGATTGCTGGAATTTTTTCGTGAATTCCTTGGCCCAACCAGCCCCTTCGCGACCCCATTTTTTTCTGGCGGACGCCATGAACCTTTTTCCCGGCCGGCGCGACCAATGAACACGGGACCTCTGGGGAGGGTGATATGAACAATTTCTCGATGCTCGGCGCCGACCGCATGACCCACCTGAAGGTGGTCGCGATGGCGTTGGTCTGCGCGACGCTGGTCGCCGGCATCGGTGTTGCCGCTCGCGTCACCGATGGCGCCGGCGACGGACGGGTCGAAGTCACCGTCGTCAAGGCCAGCAAGCCGATGACCGCGTCCACGAGCGAGGACCGCACCATCCGCTGACCGTTTTACGTCTTCTCAACCCCCGTACTTTGCGCGCCCTTCGGGCGCGCTTTTTCTTTCTGGCTTACGCGAACATCAAGCCGCCGACGGCCGCTCGCCCCTCCCTTCAATGTGTTGCCGCCGGGCCACGCGTCGGAAAAATTTCCGATCCGGCGCGATCGAGGGAGCCGCCATCACTCTTCTAGATGAGAAGGCGGCGGCACTGGCCGGCGCGACGGAACGCCCGCACGCGGCGTGACGCCCACGTACCGCAGCAACTCAAACGGCTGCAAGACGGGCGGGACACGCTCGGGCGCAAACTTCCACGCCGCGAGAAGTGCGGCCACTGCCGCGACCACGAGCGTCATCAGGATCGCAAATGCGCGCCAGCGTCGAAGCCTCCGGTGTATGGCCACGACCTGTCGCGCAGTCTCGTCCGTCCTCCGCGTCGCCTCCGGCGTCGGGATGATCGCTGCGGGCGGTGCCGGCGGCACCACCGGGGGAACGGCCGCGGGCTCGGCGACGGCTGCCGGAGTTGGCGTCGCGTGCCAGGCGGGCGCGGGCGTTACGTCCAAGATCGCCGTCGCGGTCGCCTCCGGAACGGACAACACGCTCTCCGCCGGACCCGGCATCGCGGCGGCGTCCAAATCCGCCGCCGGAGCCAACTCCAGCACCGATATCGGAGCCGCATCGGCGGTCGTCTCCAGCACCGGCGCTTCGGTCGTGTCCCATGTCAGCGCGTCCGGGTCCGATACGGGCGGCTCGGTCGTCTCCGATGTCGGCGCGCCGACGGCCTCGGATGCAGACGCTTCGGCCGGTTCCCATGCAGGTGCTGCCGCCGCCTCCGACGTCAGTGCCAAGGCGGTCTCCGATATGGTGGCTTCGATGGCATCCAGACTTGGCGCCTCGGTCGGTATAGTCGCGGGCGCGGGCTCCGGGATATGCGCTTCCGGGAGGCGGACATTCGATCTTTGCTGGGCTTCCGGCATCTTGGATTTGATGCGCGCCCAGATGCCGGCGTCCGGCTCCACCGGCTCCACCATCAGGTGGAGCTCGCCGAGCCGGCGCTCCCACTGCGACACCTTGACGGCGAATGCCGCGTCCGTGCGCAGCAAGGCGCGCGCCTGCTCGCGTTCGTCAGAATCGAGCGTGCCGAGCACGTACTCGGCCGCGAGTGCATCGGTGTGGGCGACGTCGCTCATGAGCCCAGACACTGCTCGATCTCGGCCAGGCTGCGGCGGAGCGACGCCCGCAGCAGATGGACAGGCATGTCGAGCTTGGTCGAAAGCTGCTCACGGCTGAAAGCGCCGTAGTAGGCGAGCAAAAGCATGCGCTGCCGATCCGGTTCGAGCCGCCCGATGCAGGTCAGAAGACGTTTGAGGTCATCGGTGAGCTGGTGCCGCGGCACCGTGCCGGGGCCTTCATTGTCGTCGATGACCTCCGGCTCGCCATCGCTTGTCAGCGGTAGCGGCCGCCGCGCGACATCGATCGCCAGGCGGCGCGCGATCGCGACCATCCAGGCAAGCGGTGCCGACTGCGCGGGATCGAACTCCCCTGCGCTGCCCCAGATCTGCAGATAGGCGTCCTCCATGACATCGGCCGCAAGATCTTCGCGGCGCACGATGCGCAGCACCACGCCATACAGCTCGGCGCAGGTCGCGCCATAAAGGCGCTCGAACGCGACCGGGTCACCCTTGGTGACGGCGGCGAGCAACCACGTAATTTCAACCGGCGTCGACATCAGTTCCTGGAAAACGCGTTCAGCAACAACCTGCGGCGGGCCTGCGATCCTGAAGGAAACCCTAGGCGGCGATTATGGCCGCCAATGCGGCCTGTCGTCGAGGCAAGAATCGCAAGCAGCGGTCCGCTCACGCCCCTCGAGATCGTTTGGAACTCCGCCGGGCGCGACGAGAGGCGAACCGCCGCGAGGCGGCGGTTCTATGGTCCGATCGCTCCGAGTGCGCCCCTTATGCCCGGGCGCGATTGCTCATGGAGCCGACGGCCGCGAGCTCGGCCGGTACGGGCACGTCCTCCTCGAGGCGCTCCCGCATCTGGTCACGCTCATCGAGCATTTCGGCCTTCTTCATCTCTTCGAAGGCCTCACCCAACGCGGCCTTGGCATCCTCGAGCTGAACCTTCAGGTCGTCCACCGAGCGCTTGAGGTTCTCCCGCCGCTGCATCGCCGCCTTGGCATAGGTCGGATACGCGAAATGGTTGGGGTCGTGGATCCCGGTCCGGTCCTGCTCAGTCTTGATGTCGCGATCGAGATCGCCGCTGATGCGCTCGAACTCTGCGATCATGGCCTCGATCTGGGCGACCTTGCGGCGCCTCTCGTCGACCTGAAACTTCTTCAGGCGAATGAGTGTCTCGCGTGACTTCATCGACCCGTGCTCCCCCCGACGCCCCCGGCACCGACACTGCGTCGGTCAAGACGCAGACAGTCCCCCTTGGGCGGAATGGCCCAAGCCGGCGCGCAGTGTGCCGGAACAATGTTTAGTTTTCGGTTTCCACATCAGTAGTCCCGTTCAAGGCGTTGATATCCTTGTCCAAGACATCCTGATCCAAGACTGGTTGCGGCTTCCTTACCGCTGCCAGGCGGCCCCCGCGGCGGCGATGGAGGCGCGATCAGCGAGCCCCGACACCCGCGATCCCGGAAAAGCCGATTTGGCCGGCTAGTGCGGTTGAGCCGCGATCGCGTTTCGGCAATTCGAATCCAAACCGCACTAGAATCATGAAGGTCGCCAGTGTCTCTTGGAATTCGACACGCGCGTCAGAACATGCTGCGAGGGTTTGCGAACGTCGCAAGCGGGACACCAGCAAGGGGCACGAGACCGGCGCCGTTGCACCGATCGCGGAGCACTTTCTTAACTTCGTGTTTACCCGCGTCGTTAATCATTAGGTCACCGTTGCGGGACTGCAGGGGGCCCGTCGTCCGGCTGGGGCGGAGGGGCAGAGTCTTCTGAGTAATTACAGCCAACTCTTAAAGTCGAACATGAGATGACGCTTGGAAAGAAAACCGCTCCCGTGCAATATCTTAGGGCAATTCGTCCGAATTTCCCGAAAGTATGCGCGCGTGTTGGATGCGGTTTTGTTAACCACGCGTCGTTAGTGCTTCGACCCGGTTTGTCCCAAAGCGTTTTCGAGGGCCGCCGCTGCGGCGTGCCGACCTGAGCCCGAGGCGGCGAGGAAGGGGACTGGCATGCGCGTATTGCTGATTGAGGACGACAGCGCCACCGCTCAATCCATTGAGCTGATGCTGAAGTCCGAGAACTTCAACGTCTACACCACCGATCTCGGGGAAGAGGGTGTCGATCTCGGCAAACTCTACGACTACGACATCATCATGCTCGACCTGAACCTGCCGGACATGTCCGGGTTCGAGGTGCTGCGGTCGCTGCGGGTCTCCAAGGTGAAGACGCCCATTCTCATCCTCACCGGCCTGGCCGGGATCGAGGACAAGGTCAGGGGTCTCGGCTTCGGCGCCGACGACTATATGACCAAGCCCTTCCACAAGGACGAACTGATCGCGCGCATCCACGCCATCGTGCGCCGCTCCAAGGGTCACGCCCAGTCGGTGATCCAGACCGCCGACCTCGTGGTCAACCTCGACACCAAGACGGTGGAAGTGAACGGGGCGCGCGTGCACCTCACCGGCAAGGAGTACCAGATGCTGGAGCTCCTGAGCCTGCGCAAGGGCACGACGCTGACCAAGGAAATGTTCCTCAACCACCTCTACGGCGGCATGGACGAGCCGGAGCTCAAGATCATCGACGTGTTCATCTGCAAGCTGCGCAAGAAGCTTGCCAATGCCTCGAACGGCAAGAACTACATCGAGACGGTGTGGGGCCGCGGCTACGTGCTGCGCGAGCCGTCGGATGAAGAGGCCCGGATCCCCGCCTGACGCAGGCGGCAGAGACCGGCCGCTTCCTTCCCCGCGATCGATCCAGAACCCCGCCGGCACCGGCGGGGTTTTTGCGTTTTGGCCCGATCATCGGATCGACAGGGCAAGCGGACCATGTGTCGCGTTGCGCGTGCATGCGCCATGCGTATGGTCCGGCGCCGCGTCACATGGAGAGCGCGCCATGGCCAGGCATCGCACCGAATTGCCGCAACGCGAGGACCGCCTGTTTCTCACCGACGGCGGGCTCGAGACCACGCTCATCTTTCTCGAGGGTCATGAGCTGCCGTATTTCGCGGCCTTCGATCTGATCAACAGCGAGCATGGCCGCAACGCGTTGCTTGCGTATTATCGCAGCTATCTCTCGATCGCGGCCGCGCATGGCCTCGGTTTTATTTTTGAAAGCCCGACTTGGCGGGCGAGCCCGGACTGGGGCGACAAGCTCGGCTATTCGGCCGCGGCGCTCGCCGACGTCAATCGCAGGTCGATCGACCTGATGGTCGAGCTGCGCGACGCGCACCAGACCAAGGATGCGCCGATGGTCATTAGCGGGTGCGTCGGGCCGCGTGGAGACGGTTACGATCCCGGCCGCCTGATGAACGTGGCCCAAGCCGAAGCCTATCACGCCAGCCAGATCGCGACTTTCAGCGAAACCCAAGCCGACATGGTGACCGCGATCACCATGACCAACGCCAACGAGGCCATCGGCATCACCCGCGCCGCGGTGGCTGCGGGCATGCCGGTCGCCATTTCATTCACGCTCGAGACCGATGGCAGCCTCCCGACCGGACAGAGCCTGGAGGATGCGATCGGAGCGGTCGACGCCGCAACGCGGCGCGCGCCGGCTTATTACATGATCAACTGCGCGCATCCCACTCACTTCGAGTCCGCATTGCCGGTCGGGGCGGATTGGGTGCAGCGCCTGCGCGGGATTCGCGCCAACGCCTCGCAGCGCAGTCACGCCGAGCTCGACCAGGCCAAGGATCTGGACGCGGGCGATCCGGCCGAGCTCGGTCGGCAATACCGGACGCTGCGTCACAGATTCAGTCATCTCAACGTGCTCGGCGGCTGCTGCGGGACCGACCATCGTCACGTCGAGCAGATTTGCCTGGCCTGCGTCGGGGCAGACGCGCCGACGCGCGCGGCGCCATAGCGGTTCGCGCACCGCTTCGAGCGAAGCCGACGGCGGACGCCGCCGCGCATCGCCCGGGCTCGGGCGCTGCAGCATTTCCCGGCGCGAGGCCGATTGACCCTCGGCGTGCGGATCGTACAGTGCGCTCCCCCACACTTCCGCCCCGCCCCCTCCCGGTCCTGCCGATGGCCCCACACTCCGTCCCCACATTGACCGCACACGGCGCCGAGATACCGGCGATCGGGTTTGGCACCTCCTCGCTGGGCGATTGCGGCGAGGTCGTCGCAACCGCGCTCAAGCTCGGCTACCGCCATATCGACACCGCCTGGAAATACGGTACCGAGCGCGGCGTCGGCGAGGGCATCCGCGCCTCCGGCGTGGGGCGCGACGAGATTTTCCTGACCACCAAGGTGTCGCACGAATATCTGCGCACCGACGACTTCGCGCGTTCGGTGGACGAAAGCCTCGAGAATCTCGGCGTCGATTTCGTCGATCTCCTGCTCGTGCATTGGCCCAACCCGGAGATTGCGCTCAACGAGCCGATCGCCGCGCTCGCCAAGGCAAAGCGAGAGGGCCTTGCGCGCCATATCGGCGTCGCGAACTTCAATATCGCGCTGCTCGATGAAGCGATCCGGCTTTGCCCGGAGCCGCTGGTGACGCTCCAAGCCGAGTATCACGCCCATCTCGACCAGACCAAGCTGGTGGAGGCGTGCCGCCAACGCGGTCTGATCTTCACCGCATATTGCCCGCTCGGCCGCGGACGCCTGTTGCGCGACCCGGTGCTCGCCGACATCGCCGCTCACAAGGGATGGACGCTGGCGCAGGTCGCACTGCGCTGGCTGATCCAGCAGGGCAGCGTCATCCCGATCCCGCGGTCGTCGAACGCCAAGCGGATGGCCGAGAACCTCGACGTATTCGGCTTTGCCCTGACCGAGGACGAGATGAAGCGGATCGCCGCGCGCAAGCGGCCGGACGGCAGGATTGCCGACCCCGCCGGCCGTGCGCCCGCCTGGGATTGATCGGCCGGGCTGCGCCCGGCATTCGCGCCCGTCGCGACCGGGTCACTCGCGCCAGAGAAACGACGCCAAAGCTAGGTGAGGTCCATGCCGAAGACGCCCAAATACTTCATGTACTTTCCCGGCAACTATCGCTGGTCGGCGGCCTTCGTCAACATGCTGGGGCGCGGAAGCTATGGTGGCGCCGACATCAGCGAGTTGCACAAGATTGGACGCCTGCTGGAGGGCAAGGATGCCGAGGACGACGACGCGTGGTTCGACGCCTGCACCACGATCGCCGACGAGGTGCGCGCACATGCAGAGCGCTTCCGCGCGTCGAATCATCCCGTCTCCGCCGCCGCGTTCTATTTGCGCGCCTGCCATTATTATCAGATGGGCGAGCGCTTTCGCACGCCGAAGGACAAGAAGGCGCTGGACGTCTATCGCACCGCGGTCGATTGCTTTCACCAGTTCGCCGGGCTCACCGACGTCAAGATCGAGATCGTCGAGGTGCCGTTCGAAGGCACCCACCTGCCGGGATATTTCGTTCATGCCCGGAATGCGAAGTCGGCGCGAACACCGTGCGTTGTCTTCTTCGACGGTCTCGACGTCACCAAGGAAATCCAATACGTCGCCGGCGTGCCGGACCTGATCAAACGCGGCATCTCGGTGCTGGTGATGGATGGGCCCGGCACCGGCGAGGCGATCCGTTTTCGCGGCCTCGTCCTGCGCCACGACTACGAGAAGGCGGGCAGCGCCTGCATCGATTTCCTGGAGCGGCGCGCGGACGTCGATCCGAAGAAGATCGGCATCGTCGCGATCAGTCTTGGCGGCTACTATGCGCCGCGCTGCGCCGCGCTCGAACCGCGATTTGCCGCCTGCATCGCCTGGGGCGCGATCTGGGACTATCACGCCGTGTGGAAGCGGCGGGTCGAGGCGCAGTTCAAGGCGTCGCTCTCCGTGCCGGGCCACCACATCATGTGGATCGTGGGCGCCCCAACCCTCGAGGAGGCGCTGAAGCGGCTCGAACCGTTCAAGCTCGACGGCGTCGTGCAGAAAATGCGGTGCCCATTCCTGGTCGTGCACGGCGCAGACGACGAGCAGATTCCCCTCGCGGATGCACAGGCGCTCTACGACGCCTGCGGTTCGCAGGACAAGACTCTGCGGGTCTTCACCAGTGACGAGGGCGGCGCGCAGCACTGCCAGCGCGACTACCTGACCCTCGGCTGCGCCACCATGTGGGACTGGTTCGAGGACAAGCTGGTGCGGCGGGATTGAACCTGCGGGAGCGTCAGACGGTCGCGACGATGATGGCATCGCCCTCGGCGGTGAGGCTGACCCTGAGTCCGCAGGCACGGGCGAGCAGGCCGGCATAGTACGGCTGGACCGCATGCGCATCGATCGATCCGTTCTCGGATGTGCCCTCGAGCAGAGCCGGCACGGCATGCGGGATGCGGGCGTTGAGCCCGGACGCGGAGATGCGGAAGCCCATGGTCTCGCCCCCACCGATCGGGTCGACCGTGAGGGCGCCGCCGCGCGGGATCGTCTGCCCCGCGATGATGAGCATGTTCAGCAGCAGCTTGACCCGATTTTTTGGCAACAGCACGTGGGGCAGATTCCAGGTCAGCTTGGTCTTGTCATCCTCGATGAAGCCGCGCGCCATGACCTGCGCGTTGCCGAGGTCGATCTGGGCGCTGGCCGAGCCCGCCGCGCCGAAGGCGAGGCGGCAGAATTGCAGACGCGCCGAGGCCGTCCGCGCGCTCCGCTTGATGAGGTCGAGCGCAAAGGTCTTGGTCTCTTCGTCGCTGTCTTTCTCCTCCAGCACTTCGAGCCCGTTGACGATGGCGCCAGCCGGGCTGATCAGATCGTGGCAGACGCGGGAGCACAGGAGCGCGGCAAGGTCGAGAGCGTCGAGAGCGACGGCTACGGACATGGAGGACGTCTCCGGTGGGCGGGCGTCTGACAAACGGAACCGTGGGTGCTCGAGGACGATTCGGACATGGCAGCGGTGGGCCGGTGTGATACACCGCTGCCGCTCGACCTGCCAAGGCCAAGACCCTACAAGACTAAGACCTTACAAGATTCGGATCCTACAAGATTCGGACCCTACAGGATTCGAGCTGACAAGCCTCGAACCTGCAGGACCAATGGGAGCAGCCAGCCTTGCCGCGCGACGGCGACATCATAACGTTGGACGTCCGGCTGCTCGACGAGCTCACCACCATCGTCTCGATGGCGTCAGCCGCTATTCTTGACGCCTGCACGCACTCGCTCAATGCGCGGACCAAGGCCGACCATTCTCCGGTGACCGCCGCTGACCACGCCGGCGAAGCCGTGATCCTCGAAGGCCTTGCCCGCCTGCTTCCCGGTGCATGCGTCGTGTCGGAAGAGGCCGTGGGCCGCGCACCGCCGGCCAGCATCGCCGCGAGCTTCGTGCTGGTGGACCCCCTCGACGGCACCCGTGAACTGTTGGCCGGGCGGGACGAATTCACCGTCAACGTTGCGATCGTCAGCGGTGGACGTCCCCGTCTCGGCATCGTCGCCGCCCCGGCGAGGGGCGTGCTGTGGCGCGGGATCGAGGGCGAAGGCGCCGAGCGGCTGCGCCTGTCGCCGGGCGCGCCCGCAAGTGCCGCGCAGGAACGCATAGCCATTCACACCCGAACCGCCCCGCGCGCGGAACTCGTCGCGATGGTCAGCCGCTCGCATCTCGACCCCCAATCCGAGACATTCCTCGCGCGGCTGCCGATCGCCGATCGCCGCGCATGCGGGTCAGCGTTCAAATTCTGTCACATCGCCGAAGGAGGCGCCGACGTCTATCCGCGCCTTTCGACCACCTGCGAGTGGGATGTTGCGGCGGGCCACGCGGTGTTGGCGGCCGCAGGCGGCGCAGTGATCACGCCCGAGGGAATGCCCTTGCCTTACGGACGAAAGGCCGAGAACTTTCGTGTCCCGGCTTTCGTAGCCTGGGGCGACCCGTCGTTGCCAAAGGCCCTCGGGGTCTGAAGACGGCCGGCCTGAGCGGGCGGGTCTCGCCGGATGTTCCGCTGCGCCAGGGGCAAAACGCCGGCCGGAACGAGGCCTAAGACTTCGTTAGCCCCGCTGCGGTCATAGTGTTGCCGATGATGCGGCGAGTCGGTTGCGGTTGGCCGCCAGCGGTATCCCGCCCATAGCGGGTCCAGCGGAGTTACCTCTCGATCTTAGGAGCACTCGATGCGCCCCGTGACACGGACCATCGCACTCTTCCTTCTCCTTATCGGCGTGGGAACCGGACAGGTGGCGGCCCAGGCCAACCCGCCGCCCGAGGGCAATCCCCAGGGCGGTCCGCCGCCCCCGAACTATCCTCCGCAGCAGGGCAATCCGCCCCCGAATTATCCTCCGCCGCAGGGAAATCCTCCGCCGCAGGCCAGACCCAGCCCCCAGAGCCAGCACTACTCCTCGAATGAAGTTCTCGACGCGGGTCACCGGTTCTTCGGCAGCGTCTCGCGAGGCTTGGCGCAACTTGTCGAAAAGGCCGGGAGCCAATGGGGGCTGCCCAACGGGTATGTGCTCGGCCAGGAAGCCGGCGGCGCCCTGGTCGCCGGACTGCGCTACGGCGAAGGGGTCCTCTACACCAAGAATGCCGGCGACCTCAGGGTCTTCTGGCAAGGTCCTTCGCTCGGCTGGGATTTCGGTGGCGAAGGCGCACGCACGATGATGCTCATCTACAACCTCCCGGCCACCGAAGCCGTGTACCAGCGTTTCGCCGGTATCGACGGTTCGGCCTATTTCGTCGGGGGATTGGGGATGACGGCCTTGACCGCCAGCAACATCGTCGTCGTTCCGATCCGCACCGGCGTGGGCCTGCGACTGGGCGCCAATGTGGGCTATGTGAAGTTCACGCCGACGGCGACCTGGAACCCGTTCTGAGCCCGCTTTCCGGTCTAAACCAACGGTTACCGGTCGACCCCGCGGCCGGACCGGGACATGCCGCCGAGCGCCCGCGACGTGTGGCGCTGCTATCATGCTCGCACTGGTTTAGATTAGGGTCCGGCGATGCTGGAAGCGTCCGGCCGGGCGTGCCATTCTGTCGAGATACGGCTGAGGTGGTTCAGGAGGGCTCATGATCGAACCGGTCATGTATATCGGGATCGGGTTCCTGATCGCGGGGTTGCTCGTCATCGGCGTCATCCCGCTGGTGCATGCGCGCGCGGTGCGCCTGACCATGCGTCGCCTGGAAGCGCTGACCCCGATTTCGCGGGCGGAAATCCAGGCTGACAAGGATCAGCTGCGCGCCGAATTCGCCATGGCCATGAGCCGGCTCGAGATGAACGTCGAGCAGATGAAGGCGAAGACCACCAGCCAGGCTGCCGAGATCGGTCGGAAGAGCGATGCGATCGGCCGGCTCAAGTTCGAGCTCGGCGAAAAGACCGCGGCGCTGCTGGCGCTCGAAGCCAAGGAAGGACAGCTGGGGGACGAGGTCCGCGCGCTCGAGAACGAGCTCGCGGCCAGAACCGGCGTATTGCAGGAGACCGAAGGCGCGCTGGCAAGCACGCGGGCCGAACTCGCCCGGATCGCCGCCAATTTCAAGCAGAGCTCACTCTCGTCCGATACCCAGCGCGCCGAGCTTGCGGCCGTACAGGCACAGGCCGCGCTCCTGCACGACCACGTCGGCGGCTACGACAAAGAGAACAAGGAATTGCGCGAGCGCCTGAGCAACAAGACCGCCGAGGTCGAGGCGGTGCGACAACAGCTCACCGCGGAGCGCGGCCGGGCGGAGCAGCTGGGCGCCCGCGCCGGCGAACTCGAGCGTCAGCTCGTCGCGCAGACCGCGCAGGCGGACGCTCTGGGGCGCCGCGTCCAGGAGTTCGGCACCCAGCTCGAGGAGCAGGCGCGGTTCCTGACCGACTACGAGAACGCGTCCGACCGCCTGCGCACCGAAGCGATGAGCGCGCGCGAGAGCGAGGCCGCGCTTCGCGCTCAGCTGACCGAAACGGAAGGTCGCTATCGCGTTGCGATCGATACCGTGACCACAGAGAAGTCGTTGATCGAAAGTGAGCTCAAGCGGTCCCAGGACGAACGCGCCAAGCTGCAGCGCGACATCGCGGCGATGAGGCGCGACGCGGAGAGCGGCGGCGCGAACGTGCGCAAGGAAAACGCGGTGCTACGCGAAAGCATCAACGACGTTGCGGCCGAGGTCGCCCGGCTCACCGCTACGCTGGAAGGGCCTGACTCGCCTATCGCTGCGATCCTCGATGGCGACGCCGGCCGCCCGGCCGCGAGCGGGGCGAACGGAGCACCCACGGCCAGGACGCCGCGCACCGGCAGAATCCAAGGACACGCTCGCGGACCGCATTCGCACATTGCAAGGCGGGGCGCCGCGCGCTGCTGGCGCTTCCGAACCGGCCCGCGGCCCCGCGCGCAACGCCCAGCAACGCCGTTAGGTCCTGATCGCTTCCAGACGGGCGGCAGGTCGGTTTCACAGCCCCGGCGGACTGTCGCCCAGGCTCGCCTCGCTTGACACTGTCCGTAGCTGCCTTAAATGCTGGCCTCGGTGCGGGCGCTTAGCTCAGCGGGAGAGCGTTCCCTTCACACGGGAGAGGTCGCAGGTTCAATCCCTGCAGCGCCCACC
>CAVRXD010000005.1:0-91627 GCA_963725065.1 uncultured Alphaproteobacteria bacterium | reverse complement strand
TATTTGTTCTCCATCGCTGCGCGCACGCGAGCGACGGTCTCGGGGTCGGTGCGGGAGACCTGTTCGACCAGGGCCGCGACCTGCTCGCCGGAGAGCGGATCGACGTCGATCTTGAGCTTGTCCGCCTCGGCGAGATAGGCCGGGTCCTTCATGGTGGCGTCGAACGCGCGCCGCAGCGCCTCGACCCGCGCCGCCGGCACGTTGGGCGGCAGAAAGAACGGGCGGCCGTATTCCAGGCGCGCCAGCATCAGCCGCAACGCCGCGCGCTCGGCATCGGTCTTGGCCTGGTCCAGGAACATCGGCACGTCGCCGAGCTCGGGACTCTTGGTGAGCGCCCACTGGGCCAGGATGCGGATTTTTTTCTCCGTGATCCAATTCGTGCTGATCGCCTTGAGGGTCGACCAGTTGGCGATGGTGCCGTGCGCCTCGCCGCTCTCCATCGCAAGATGGATTTTCGGCGTGCTTTCGTAGCCGGTGACGACCTTGAACTTGAACCCGAACAGGCGATTGGCGAGAACCGGATAGTCGAACTGGGTCGAGCCGGGCGCCTGCGCGCCCATCACGATCTCCTTGCTCTTCATGTCTTCGAGCGCCTGCGCGGGCGCAGTGTGCCAGACATACATGGCTTGCGTTTCGCGGTTGGTGCTGCCGAGCCAGTTGAGCTTCACCGGATCGAAGCGGGCGCCGCCGGGCTGCAGCATCGGCGTGGTCGGCATGCCGTTGAACGAAGCGCCCATCACCGTCCCGTCGAACGGCCCGGTGTGGTAGAGCGCGTTGGTCATGGAGAGGCTGCCGGCGCCCGGCTGGTTCTGCACAATGATGGTGGGCTGCCCGGGAATATGCGCGGCCATGTGGCGCGCCAACAGCCGGGCATTGATGTCGTAGCCGGAGCCGACACCGATGCCGACCACGAGCCGCATCGTCTTGCCCTTGAAGAAGGCGGCGACGTCATCTTGCTGGGCAGCCGCCGGCAAACCGGCGGCGAGAAAGATGGATAGGGCGAGCAAAGTCTTTTTCATCCGTTCTGTCCTCCCGGTCGCTTCGCCGCGCTTGGCCCGGCAATCCATCATTTCGCAAGAAGATCGATACATCCGAACCTGCGTTTGGTTCGGCCGCTTCATGACGCGCAAGTGGGCGTTATCCGACTTGCGCGGTCAAGCCCGTGCATGACGCCGGCTGCTGCGGCGGCACGTCACGCCGCCGCGCGTTCCTCGTCGGGCGCGAGCGGCAGCTTCACCGCCTGCTTGCGCCGCGCGGACAGATCGAGCGCCTTGGTCAGCATCAGGCGGTTATGCGCCTCGGCGGCGGTCGCGGCCTGCGTCGGCAGATCGAGCGCGATGCGGTTGAGCCAGGAATTGGTTTCCTCGCGCATCGGCCCGCGCAATTCGCCCAGCGCCATGTCGCCGGGCGGATAGCTGCCCATGAAATCGACGAGCCGGCTCTTGTCCGGCGCATAGCCCTCCTCCTGCGGCGCCGACACCGCAAGCACCATGTCGCGATGGGTATCGTCGATGGTCAGCACGCCCTCGGTGCCGGTGATACCGACTTCCAGGCTGTAGACCGCGCCCGGCCACGTCACCGGCAGCGCCCACGAGATGTTCAGGTGATACACGCTGCCGTCCGAGAACATGATCATGCCGGCGGTGGCGTCGATGCCCTGGTAGAGCGGGCCAAGCACCTTGTCGATCGAGCGCGCGTAGCACTCGACCGGCGTCTTCGCCTCCATGTACCACATCACGATGTCGAGCGCGTGCGTGCCCGAGATGACCATCGGCGAGATCGTCTTGGGGTCGTTGGTGCGCTTGTAATTGTCGATCGCGACCAGCCGGTTCATGAAGGCGCGCGAGGTCACGAGCGTCACGTCGCCGAGCGCGCCGGTGCGCACCTTCTCCTTGGCGGCGAGCCATTTGCGGCGGAAGCGCTGGGTGTAACCGACCACCGCGTCGAGCTTGGCGTCGGTGATGGCCTTGAGCACGCGCGCGGATTTGCCGAGATCGGTCGCCAGCGGCTTCTCGATCAGCATCGGGACGCCGCGCTCGACGCTGCCCATGATCGGATCGACATGCAGATGCTCGTCGGTGGCGATGATGACGCAGGTGACCTCGGGACGTTTGAGCAGCTCGCGGTAGTCCTGGGTGACGAAGTCGGCGCCGATCTTTTCCGCGACATAAAGCCCGCGGTTGTGGTTCTTCTCGGCGATGCCGATCCACTGCACCGCCGGATGGCGCGCCGCGACCTCGCCGCGGAACAGCCCGACCCGCCCGGCGCCGATGATGGCGAGCCCGATGCTCTTGGCCTGGCGTCGGCTCATCGCCGCGCTCCCGCCATTTCGGCGACCGCGGACAGCGTCGCGTTCGACAGCGGCAGGTCGATCGGCTCGTTGCGCTCGGCCGAGAGATCAGCGGCGGTGTAGGTTTCCATCACCATGCGGGCGCTCTCAGGCGTCACCATCACTTGCCGGTCCATGATGCAGGCCTCGAGGAAGTGGATGGTTTCCGGGCCCATCTGGCCCGCGAACACGTGATCGACCTGCTCGCCCGGCATGGTCGACATCGGAAAGCGGGTTCCGTCCGCGACGGTGTTGAGCCAGGCGTCGCGGTGGGTGTCGTCGAGGATCAGGGCGCCCTCGGTGCCGGTGATCTCGACCCAGGTCGAGCAGAAATTGGGGTAGCCCGGCGGCAGGTTCCAGCCGCCGCCGATGGTCACCAGCATCCCGTTGTCCATGGTGACGATCGACCACATGACGTCATAGGAGCCGTTGATCGGCTGCATGTAGCCATAGGCGCCCTGCGAATAGACCCGCACCGGCTTGGCGGGCTCGAGCAGCCAGAACACAAAGTCGAGATCGTGCGTGGACTCCATCACCACCGGTGACAGCTTCACCCGCTTCGCGATCTTGGCGCCGAGACCGCGGCTCAGATGGCGGCTCACCATCACCGAGACCACCTTGCCAAGCGTCCCGTCCGTGATCTTCTTCTTGGCATACGCAAACTTGGTGTTGAACCGCTGCGAATAGCCGATGGTGAATTTGAGCCGGCCGCGCCGCGCCAGCGTGATCAGCTCGTCGGCTTCCCACAGCTCCATGGCGATCGGCTTTTCCAACAGCACGTGCTTGCCGGCTTTGAGGCAGTCGCGCGTGATGGGGTAATGGTTCTGCTCCGGCGTGGTGCTGATATAGACCACCGAGATGTTCGGGTTCTTGATGATGTCCTGGTAGTCGAGCGTCGCGGTCGCCGGCCTGGTGAGCGCCTTCACCTCGGCCAGCCGGTCCGGGCGGATTTCGCAGATGTGCAGCTTGTCCACCAGCGCAGAGCGCGACAGCGTCTCCGCACGGATGCCACCGCACCAGCCGGTGCCGATCACTGCGACTTCGACTTGTTTCACTCGCTTTCCCCTTTGCTGCAGATCGCTCGGTGTCGTCCCCGCGCAAGCGGGCATCCAGTAAGGCACTGACTATCCGATGTGGCACCCGCGCGCCACCCTGCCTGGACACGGCGTAGCGGGCCCGCTGCGCGGGGACGACACCAGGGCCGGCGGAGATGCCGGCCATGTGTCAGGCAGTTTGTCGCACCCCGAACACATGGGCGGCGAACTGGGGATAGACCTCGACCAGCTCCGGCGCCACCGCCGTTCGCAGGATGCGCAGATCCTCGCGCGACGGAGCTGGCGTCGTCGGCACGTCCTCGCCCCGATCGAAGGCGAAGCCGGTGTTCTCGACGACCTCGGCGACGGTATGCCCGGGATGCACGCTCGCGAGCGTGAAGCGCCGTCGCGCCCGGTCGAACGCGAACAGGCAGCGATTGGTGATGAGGGCGCACGGTCCGCCCGGACGATGGACGTTGTCCGCGCTCGCTCCCGGCGCGCTGATGAAATCGACCTTTTCCACCAAGGTGCGGCGGGTGTGCTCGAGACGGAACAGGATCACCTTCGGCACCACATAGTAGAGATAGGCCGAGCCGAACGAGCCGGGGAAGCGCGCCTTCGGATGCGCGTAGTCGCCGATGCTCACAAGATTGATATTGGCCTCGCCGTCGATCTGGGCGCCGGACAGAAAGAAGGCGTCGATCCGTCCCTGGCCGGCGCAATCGAACAATTCGCGCCCGCCGTCGGTGAAGAAGTTCTGCCGCCGGCTGCCGAGCAGCGAGACATAGGGCCGCCCGCCGCCGCGCTCGCGCGCCAGCATCGCCGCGGCCGCCGGGATCGGCGACGAGGCGCCGACGGCGACGTGGCGCGCGTCGCCGATCAGTCCGGCGATGCTGCTGGCCAGCAGCTCTTCTTCTCGGAACGATGTGCTATCTTCAAGCAAGCCAAATCTCTTCCTTCGTCAATCCCGCGCACGACAAGTTCATAGAGACCTCACGCGGCACGCTGGTCATGCACGTGCTGGTCAAGATAGGCCGCGAACCCTTCCGCGGTCGTCGCCACGCGCGCATAGCCCGCGAGATGCACCGTGTCCGGCGGGTAATGGTCGGCCAGCCCGAGCGGCCAGGCGCCCTTCGGCGCCACCGCGACCGCCTCGAGATAGAAGCCGCCGAGTGCGCCGGCCGCGAGCCAGGGGTCGTCGAACAGATTCCCGTCGTGCAGCTTCTCCACCGTCACCACCGTCTTGGCCGCGGCATGCGCCATGGTGGCAAGCTCGCGGTCGCGCCCGATCCAGACATTGCCGTCGCGGTCGGCGAGCGGCGCATGAAAGAGCGCCACGTCCGGTTTGAGCGCTGGCAGCAGCACGATCGGGTCGTCGTCATCGAATGGATTGTCGACGACCTTCCAGTCCGGCCGGTGCGCCAACAGGTCCGAACCGATCAGCCCGCGCAGCGGGATGAACGGCACGCCCTTTTCCGCCGCCTGGAACGCGGCATGCAGCGCCGGGCAAGTCGCGTCCTTTACCGCGAGGGCGCCCGCCAAGACCGCGGCGGTGAAGCGCGGCGCCGGGCCGAATTCGCCGAGACTGACGGCCGAAGTCTCGATGCTCTCGACGCAGCCGGCGCCGATCAGGAGATCGGCCTGCAGGCTCGAGGTCGGCAGCGCCACCAGACGCAGCCGCCTGACCCCGCGCCGGATCAGCGCGCGGGTGGCCGCCATCGCGACGCCGGAGACGTCGCGCGGCACCGCCAGCAGGCAGCCGTCGGTGATGGGCGCCAAGGCTTCATCGAGCGAGCGGACGATCATGCGTGCGATCTGATCACAGAGTGCGCCGCGGACTCAGTGTGGTCCCTTCCGCCGGTTGTTGTTTCACCAAGTATGTCCACCAACTGCCACCCCCACCCCCAACCCCTCCCCAGCCGGCTGCGGGCTTGCCCGCTTCCGGCAAATATCAATCTGATCAACCCCGGCAGGCCGGGGTTGATTGGGGAGGGGGGCGCACCAGTTTCGCGGCGCTCTCATTCCATCTCACCCTTACGACAGCGCCTGCTTCACCCGGTCGGGCGAGAACGGCACCCGCCGGATGCGCACGCCGGTGGCGTCGAAGATCGCGTTGGCGATGGCCGCCGCGACCGGGCGGATCGACGGCTCGCCGCCGCCGCTCGGAGCGACCTCCGGACGGTCGATCAACGCCACGTCGATCGTTTCCGGCGTCTCCGTGATGTCGAGGATGGGGTAGGTCATCCAATCGATGCTGGTCACGTTCTTGGCGTCGAACTTGACCTCCTCCCACAACGTTCGGCTCACGCCCTGCACGATATTGCCCTCGATGGTCTGCGTGAGCCCGATGGGATTGATGATCTGGCCGCAGTCGTGGGCGACCGTGAACTTGCGCGCCCAGATCCTGCCGGTCGAGCGATCGACATCGACTTCGGCGACGATGGCGCAGCGCGTGCCGTTGCGCTGCGAGTAGGCGATGCCGCGCCCGCTGACCTTGCTGCCGGTCTGGTCCTTCCGGGGCGACGGCCGCGACTGCCATTGTGCCTTCTCGGCCGCGGCCTTGATCACGGCGATGTCGCGCGGGTCCTTGACGTGGCGCAGGCGGAACTCGATCGGATCGATGGCCAGCGCTGCCGCCACCTCGTCCATGAACGACTCGCTGGCGAAGTGGATCTGCGGTCCGACCGGATCGCGCAGATGCGCGCCGCGCAGCGGCGAGGCGCGGTCGAGCAGCGGCGGGATCGTCTCCCACCCCATGCGCTTGTTGGCGAACTCGTAGGATTCCGCCGGCACGCCGAAATTGTCGCCCGATTTCAGCTCGACACCGCGGAAGTGCCCGGCAAGCGTATCCAGCGGGTTGCCGCCATTGGTGTTCACGTCGACGCGGGAGAACCCCTTGCTGTTGAACTCGTAGGCGATGACGTTGCCGGCGGCGTCGATGGCGGCGCGGGCGCGGTGGGTGGAGGCGGGGCCCTTCGGGTCCCATCCCGTCGCCTGGTCGCGGGTGTATTGCACCCGCACCGGCTTGCCGACCGCGTTCGCCAAGATGGCGGCGTCCATGGCGGCATCGTCGGCGTCGCTGCGGCCGTAGGAGCCGGGCCCGACCACCCAGATCGAGCGCACCTTCTCGACCGGAATGCCGAGCGAGAGCGCGATGCCGTTCTGGACGAAATGCGGCTTCTGCGAGCCGGTCCAGCAGGTGACGTTGCCGTCCTTGATCTCGACCAGGGCGCAGGCCGGACCCATGCAGGCATGGGACTGGAACGGCCATTCATACTCGGCCTCGATCACCCGCGCGGCCGTCCTGAAGGCGTCGTCGACATTGCCGGTCTGCTTGGCGTCGACCTCGCGCTTGCGCACCGGCGCCTTGCGGATGTGCTCGTAGAGGGCGGCCTGGTCGGGGAACGGCGGCTTGACGTCGGACCACTCGACCTTGAGCTGCTGCGCCGCCTTGATCGCGTCCCATTCCTTGTCGGCGACCACGCCCAGGAAGCCCTTGTCCCAGACCACCTTGGCGCCGGGAATGTTCTTGATCGAGCTTTCGTCGATCTTCACCGGCACCGCGCCGGCGACCTCCGGCCGCAGCATGCGGCCATGCACCATGCCCGGCACCTTGACGTCGGTGCAGAAGTCTTCCTGCGCATAGACCTTGGGGGCGATGTCCTCGCGGTGGATCGGCTGGCCGACGATCTTGTAGTCCTTCGGGTCCTTCGGCTTCGCCTTGCCGGGGGCATAGAGCGTGTTGCCCCACTGCTTGTTCCACTCGAGCTGGACGTTGAAGTAGCGCCCGCCGATCAGCTCGGCATAGGACGCCTTCTTCGACGCATCGCTCTTGGCGTGCACGACGCCGTCGGTGACGGTGAGCGCATCGGCCGGCAGGGCGAGCTTCGCCGCGGCCATCTCGACGAGCACGCGGCGCGCTTCGGCCGCGGCCATGCGCATCTGCTTGCCGCCGAGCTGGATGCCGGTGGAGCCGGAGGCGCCGCCCTGGTTCACGCTGGTGGCGGTATCGCCCATGATCACGGTGACGGCCTTGAACGGCACGTCGAGTTCCTCCGCCACCATCTGCCCGATGGCGACGAACAGGCCCTGGCCCATGTCCATCTTGCCGAAGAAGGCGGAGACGGTGCCATCGGCATTGACCGCGATATATGAGGAGAGCTGGTCCGGCATCAGCGGCGGTCTTGTCGCGCCTTGCGCGAACGCCTGTCCGATGTCGAGCACGGTGTCGAGCCCGATCGGCATGCCGATCGATACGACCAGCGCGCCGCCGGCCTTGAGCATTGCACGGCGGGAGAACTGCGCGGCTTTTTCTTGTCTGGTCATGGTGCGCCCTCCCTCAACCCATCATCGCCGACGCGCGCTTGACCGCGCGCAGAATGCTCATATGCGTACCGCAGCGGCATTTGAGGCCGGTGAGCGCGTCCTTGATCTGGGCATCGTTCGGCTTCTTGTTCTGGTTGAGCAGCGACGCCGCCGTCATGATCCAGCCGTTGATGCAATAGCCGCATTGCGGCACCTGCTCTTCGACATAGGCCTTCTGGATCGGATGCGGCTTCTCCGGCGTGCCGAGGCCGGCCAGCGTCACCACCTTGCCGTTGCCCACCGCCGACACCGGCGTGACGCAGGAGCGCACGGCCTGTCCGTCGACATGCACGGTGCAGGCGCCGCATTGCGCGACGCCGCAGCCGAAGTGCGGATTGTTGAGCCCGAGATCGTTGCGCAGCGCATAGAGCAGCGGCATGTCGGGATCGGCGTCGATCGTCTGAACCTTGCCGTTCACGTCGAGATTTATTCGAGCCATGGATGCGGGTCTCCCTTGCGATTCGCGTCGGATGCGGCCGCCAAATCGCGCGGAACCAGGCTTCGCGCGCCGGCCGTGCATTTCGCCGCAATTGCGAATTGTTCTAGTGTGGCCACGCTAGTCCAACCGGCGGCGCAGGGAAACACCCCCGGCGCGGGTTTCTTGGCCGAGTTCGTCCTCCGCTGGCTCCACGCCTGGCTCTGTTTCTGGCTCTGTCTTCACGCGCGGCTCTGCCGTGCTCATGCTGAGGCGCATATTCGCATCTCACGATGTGAAGCAGCCATTCAGCTCTCTTTCTTCAAACGCAACTCTCCTCCTTGGTCTTCAAACAGCAGCTCTCAATCCCGCGGCGCCCTGCGGCGGCCGCGTCGCGTCTTATTGTTCGCATCGACCCCGAACGAGGGGTGGATGGAGCGCCGACAGGCGCACTCTTTCTTTCGGTCGCGCCTGCGCAGCGCGACCACCCTGTCCCGGGGCGACCGGGACCTCTCTCGGCGCTCCACCGTGGCGATTTTCGGATGCGGACCCACGAAGCCGGCTCCCGGCAGTGGAACCGGAGCCGCAGCGACTGCCCGCGCCAGGCATTAATGCCCGGCGGTCGGGGGCCGGACCTCCCGCGGTGCGGTTCGCGCCGCAGTCGCAGGACGCCACTCCTTGCTCCGTCTCTAGGATCGTCTCCGGAAGACGCCCCCTGCTGAGCCAGGATGCAAATCCTTATATTATAAATTCGTTACGTAGTCAATAGCAAAGTCGAGATGTAGTCGAAAATGTCGATCCTGGGCTCGCGCTTCGCGGTGCTTGCCCGGACTGCCGTTACCGCGCGGCCAGCACGATCATGAGCGTGCCGTGCGCAACGTAGTAGCCGGCGATGGCGGTGATGATCCGGTTGGCCCAGGAGCGATACTGCCGGTCCGTCATCGCCAGCAGCACTTTGGCGGCGAGGCTGGTGCCGATCATCGACGCGATGATAGCCAGACCGGCAACGATCGGATCGACTGACGCCGCCTGATCGATCACGGCGCCGAAATAGATCAGCTTCGCGGCGTGACCGAAAATCTGGCACACCGCCTTGGTGGCGACGATCTCGCGCCGGTCGAGCTTGCCGCCGAGGAAGAACGTGTCGATCAGCGGCCCGGAGACGCCGGTGAGCAGGATGAGCGTCATGCAGGCGACGCCGTAGATCGCGCCCTGACGCATGCTCTCGGGATTCGGACGGTAGCTCGCCGGCGCCATCCGCGCCAGGAACGGGGTCAGCCCGAGCATGAGCAGGGCCGCGGGCTTGCTCGGGACGTAGCGCCACAGCGACCACAGCAGCAAGGCCGCGGCGCAGCCGAGGATGTAGGGCGTGACGGCGCCCCAGCGCACATAGCGCCACCACAACAGCCCGCGCCATCCGTTCGACGCCATCTGCGTCACGCCGTGCAGCATCATGGCTTCCGGCACCGGCAGCATCGCCAGCAGGACCCCGACCAGGATCATTCCGCCCGCCATCCCGAAGATGCCGGAGAGAAACGACGTGCCGACCATGGTCAGGCACAAGGCGGCGATCAGAAGCGGGCTCATGGCGCGAGGCTCCGCCCTCCGAATGATCCCGGCGGCAGCGCAGGGCAAGCTGAGTTACCGCACGCTCAGCATCAGCTTTCCTGATGCTTGTCACATTTGACTGCCTGCCCGGTCCTGCGTTATCGAAGGATCAGGACCAGCTTTCTTGACGATGGCGCGATGCGCAAGCTGCCCTTCCTCAACGGCATCCGGGCATTCGAGGCGGCCGCGCGCGCCGAAAGCTTCGCCAAGGCCGCCGGCGAGCTCAATGTCACGCCCGCCGCCGTCAGCCGGATGGTGCAGCTGCTCGAGGAACGCACGGGCGTGCCGCTGTTCGAGCGCAAGGCGAACCGGCTCACCCTCACCGCCGCCGGCCGCGCCTATCAGGGCGGTCTAACGCCGATCTTCGATCAACTCGCGAACCTGGCCGCGCAGGTCACCGCGCTGGCGGGATCGCGCGTGCTCACCATCGGCGTCGGACCGACCTTCGCCACCCGCTGGCTGATCCCGCGGCTGGCGGACTTTCAGCGGCGGGAGCCGGAGGTCGAGGTCCGCTTCGCCACCGGCGGCGCGACGGTGCCTTACAACGACGAATGGACCTGCGGCGTCAGGCTGGGCGACGGCAACTGGCCCGGATTTGCGGCGGAGCGATTGTTCGCGGCCGATCTGCGGCCGGTGTGCTCACCGGTGACGGCGAAGCGCCTGCGCACGCCGGAGGACTTGCGCAACGTCACGCTGCTGCGGGTCGCGCACGCCGCCGACGAATGGCCGCGCTGGTTCGACGCGGTCGCGCTGCCGAAGGTTCGCGCCAGGGGGCCGGAGTTCGAATTTTACGGCCAGGCCCTGCAGGCGGCGGCCGACGGCGTCGGCGTCGCCATGGGCATCAGCCCCTATGTCGACGACGACCTCAACGCGGGCCGGCTGATCGCGCCGTTCGCGCAGTCGGTATCGAAAGGCGAGCACTGGTATCTGATCTATCGCGAGGGGCGCCGGGACGAGGCGGCATTTCAGGCCTTCCGGGCCTGGATCGTGCGCGCCGCCGCGCGCTCGCAAGCGCGCCGGCGAGCGGACGGCAACCGGCGACGGAAATGACGATCGACGCAGCCGCCTGAAACGTCATCAGTTTGCGCATTGGCGCGCGTAGGCGTTCACGCCGCCGACGCCCTCACGGCGCGCGCATGGCCTCGATGCTCTGCTCGATGTGGGTGCGCGCCTCCTTGAGCGCCGGCACCAGCGTGTCGACCAGGGTGGAGCGGCGGACCGCCGAGCGAAAATAAGTCAGGCCCAGCGTCGCCAGCACGACGCGGTGCGCCATGATCGGCACCGCGATCGTGCCGGAATTCCTGGGCTCGACGTTCAGGTCCCGCTCGGCGAAGCCACGGCTGCGCGTCGAGCGGACCAGCTGCTGGACCACGCGCGCGAGGTTCTTGAGGCGGTCCTCGGCGTGGTCGGAGGCGCTCAGCATACGCACCAGCAGCTGCCGCTCCTCCTTCGGACAGTAGGCCAGATAGGCGCGTCCGAGCGCGCGCGAAATCAGGCTGAGCCGCATGTTGATGGTGGCGTGGAACGGCGAAACCGGGCTGTCCGCAATGGTGCTGAAGCGGACGAACACGGCGTCTTCCTGCAGCACCGCCACCGCCGCCGGCCACTTCAGCTTGCGCGTGAGCTCGATCGCCCAGGGCCGTGCGGCCTCGATCACCATCGGCGCCCCATGGAAGCCGCTGCTCAGCGCGGCGACCTTGGACGTCACCTGGTAGCCGCCGAGCCGGCTGTCGCTGGCGGCAAAACCCTCCGCGATCAGGGTTTCCAGCAGGCGGACAATGGTCGGCTTCGGCAGGCCGGTGCGCTGGTGCAGCTCGCCGACGCTGGTGACGCGCTGCCGGTTGAGCTCGGCGAGGAGAGCGAGCGCGCGCTGCACGGACTGGACCGGCGGGAAGGACGGCATGACACCGCGTTACCGCAGGTCGGCCTGCCTGTCACGATCGACGGCAGATGTCCTCGGCGACCGTGAGCACCACCTTGCCGATCTGCTCGTTGGCGTCCATGAGCGCATGCGCCTCGGCGACCGCGGCCAGCGGAAAGGTGGCACAGACATGCACGCGGATGCGGCCGTCCTCCAGCAGCGGCCAGACCTGCGCCACCAGCTCGGCGGCGATCCGGCCCTTATAGGCGGGCGGGCGCGGACGCAGGGTCGCGCCGGTGAGCGTCAGGCGACGCCGGACGATGTTGCGGACATTGACCTCGGCGGTGGCGCCGAGATGGCTCGCCAGCAGCACCACCCGGCCATCGTCCTTCAGCAAGGCGAGCTCGCGCTCGGTGTAGGGGCCGGCCTGACCATCGAGAACGACATCGACGCCGCGGCCGTCGGTCAGCCGTCGCACCTCCGCTCCCCAATCCGAGGTCCGGTAGTTGATGGCCGCCTGGGCCCCGGTTTCCAGGCAGATCCGGCACTTCTCCTCGGTGCCGGCGGTCGCCAGCACGCGCGCGTCGCGCAGCGCACGTGCGATCTGGATCGCCGCCATGCCGACGCCGCTGGTGCCGCCTTGCACCAGCACGGTCTCGCCATGGTCGAGGCGGCCCAGCCAGACCATGCTGTTCCAGGCGGTGAAGAACGCCTCCGGCAGGGCGGCGGCCTCGACGAAATCGAAGCCCTTCGGGATCGGCATGCACTGCACTGCGGGCACGCTGCAGAACTCGGCATAGCCGCCGCCATTGGCCAGCGCACAGACGGCTTCGCCCGGCCGCGGCCAGTCCACGTCCGGCGCAACGCGGTCGATGACGCCCGCCACGTCGAGCCCGAGCACCACGGACGCGCCGGGCGGCGGCGGGTAGAGCCCGCGCCGCTGCTGCACGTCGGGCCGGTTCACGGCGGCGGCGGCGACCCGGATCAGCACCTCGCCGGGTCCCGGCGAGGGTACCGCGCGCTCGACCAGGCTCAATACCTCTGGGCCGCCGGGCGCGCGGACATGAACCGATTTCATTTGGACCGATTTCATGGAGCCAGCGGCAGCACGGGCGAGGGAGAGTGCCGTCACTGCAATCCCGCAGGCATCGGGTATTCGTCGGCATTGAGCACCAATCCCGGCTTGCGCGAGAAGTCGAGGCGCGGCGGGGCGAAGATGTCGATCAGCCAGGAGCGCTTGTCGCCGACATTGCGGCTCGTATGCACGACCTTGGGCGGGATGACGATCACCGACGGGCTCGCGATCTCCAGGTGCTCGTCGGGACGCCATTGGGACATGTCCGGCACCCAGGGATAGCGAAGATGGTGGATGTAATCGCCCTCGAGCAGCAGCGACGCCTGCTCGAAATCATCATGGGCGTGCGGGCTGAGCTTCTTGACGTCGCGCGGCGCGCTGCGCTTGGTGAGCACGTTGATCATCAGGTTCGTGCAGCGGAACAGCCGCATATTGGTGTCAGGCTTGTCGTAGTCGAACGGCTTGTAGTTGCGCAGCTTGAAGCCGCCGGGTGGATCAGGCCAGGACACCAGCGGCGCGATCTCGCCAGCGCCGTCCGCGTAGGTCGCGGCGTTGTCCGCCTTGGCGAGCAAGTCGGCGGCGCGGTTCGACAGCACGCGAACCAGGTGGCCCGCGCCCTTCGCCACCACCTCGCTCGGCCCGGGCGGGACGATGGTGAGCGACTCCGGCGCCGCCTCGATCGTCTCTGCGCCCGCCTTGATGGTGGCCGCGACGCCGCCGAGCAGCACCATGTACTCGTCGGGATGATCGCTGCGGCTCAGCACCGCGCCCGGCTCGACCGCGGACATGGCGACCACGAAATTGGCGCCGCGCGTGATCCAGGTCCGGCTGCCGGTTTCCGTCAGCTGCGGCGGGGCTTCATAGGCGCGGCCGGCGCTGGCCGGCCTGATCTGCGCGCTCATTCACGGGGTCTCCCTATCGACGCCTGGCGTCAGGCATGAGCACTCTTAGCTTGAGCGGTGTTGGCCGGTGCGCCGAGCGAGCGGATCTCGGCCAGAGCCTGGGCCGCCGCCTTGCGCATGAAGCTCTGGTCGGAGGCGACCACGAACGCCGTCGCTCCCTGGTCGCGCAGCCACGATGCCTCGGCCTGGCCACCGACGAACACGCAGACGGGCTTGCCGGCGGCGCGTGCGGCCTTGCCGATCCGTTCAACCGCGCTGCGCACCTCGGGGGCATCGGAGGATTTTGCCCCGAGCGCAACGGCAAGGTCGCCGCGTCCGATGAAAAGCGCGTCGATGCCATCCACCGTGGCGATGGCGTCGATCTCGTCGAGCGCTTCCGGGTCCTCGATCTGCGCGATCACGGTGGTGGCGGCGTCGGCTGCTTCGACTGTCTTCCACATGCCGGTGGCGCCGTAGCCGGCGTGCCGTGGCGAGCCCGAGTAGCCGCGGCGGCCACCCTGGTAGCGGCAGGTCGCGGCGACCTCGCGGGCGCGGGCTGCGCTGGCCACGTGCGGCACCAGCACCCCGGTCGCGCCGCAATCGAGAACGGACAGAATGCTCGTCGCGCTCTGCACGCGCACCAGCGCCGCCGTGCCGGCGGCCCTTGCGGCGAGCAGTGCCGTGTCGGTCGCCATGCGGTCGAATGGCGCGTGCTCTTCGTCGATCACGACGAAGTCGAAGCCGAGCGCGCCGAGGATCTCGGTCGCGTGGGTGGTCGGCGTCTTGACGAAGGTGCCGATCAGATGCTCGCGGGCGAGCAGCCGGCTGCGGAGCATCGTGGGGTCGGCCATCTCACCTGCTCTCGTCATGCGCTCTTGTCACGCACTCTTGTTACGCACTCTTGTTACGCACTCTTGGCGAGCGCCGGCGCCTCATTGGCGCCGAGGCCGGCCAGGCGCATGGCATTGAGGCTCACCATCTTGCGGATGTCCTCCTCGCCATAGCCGAGCTGCTGCAGCAGGCCGATGATCTGGCGGAAGCCCTCGACCGGGGAGGGGTTGTTGGTCTGGCCGAGATCGGAGCCGAAGAAGGTGCGATCGACCCCGGCGGCGTCGATATAGCTCTTGAGCTGTTCGGGCGTGAACGACTTGAAGCGCGAGTCGATGAACATGCAGATCGAGTGCTCGATATAGACGCCGAGCTCGACCAGGCGGGGAAAGTCCTTCACCGTCGCGCCGACCGTGTAGGTCGGGTGGTTGACCAGGAGCCGGTTGCAGCCGCGGCGCCTGGCTTCCTCGAACAGCGGCCACACCTCGCTGATATGCAGGTGCCCGCAGGACAGCACGGCGTCATGTTCGGCGACCAGGTCCAGAATCGGCTTCACCTCGTCGCGCAGGTCGCCGTGCTCGTCCACCACGGAGAGCGCGGTCGCGCGCCGCATCTCGGACTTGGCCACCAGAAGCTTCTTGTTGTGCCCTTCGCGGATGTGATTGGCGGCGGAGACGGTGGGCATCCAGACCACCTTGCTGCCCATCTTCAGCGCGTGCTCCACGGCATAGGCGTTGAAGCCACCGAGCGCGTTGTTGAGCACGATGGCGCCGAGCGGCTCCACGCCGAGATGCGCATAGCGCTCACGGATCAGCTCGACGATCGGCGCGGTCGGGTAGTAGTGGTCCTTGAACAGGACCGCGCGCATGCCGGCCGTGGCGGCCTCCTCCACGGCATCAATATGGTCGACCAAGCGCGCCATCACGGAAGGGCCGCTGTGGCAGTGCAGGTCGACGGCGCCACGCATCAGGGCGTCCACTGACGCCTCCTTCGTCCCCGCCTTGCTGTCGCTCATGGCCGCTTCCTTTCGCCGTTGCGGCGACGACGCTAGCCGATAAGGAGCGTGCGACGGCGGGCGAATGCTGCCTGTTTCGCGCTGCGAAACGCGCCCACAAAGGCGCTCCATCGGCAGTCGGGTCGGCTACGCTGCCCAAAAATAACCGGCGCAGCTCCGCGGCGGGCATGGGAGGACAGCATGAAAACTTGCATCGCTCGAAGGGTCGCGCTTGCCATCATCGCAACGGGCCTCTGGGTGGGACCGCCGGTTGCTTGGTCGCCGGCCTCGGCCCAAACCTGGCCGTCGCGGCCGGTCACCATCATCCTGCCGTTCGCCCCCGGCGGGGGGACCGACCTGCTGGCGCGTGCGCTCGCGCAGGACCTCGGCGAGAGGTTTGGCCAGCAGTTCGTGGTCGACAATCGCGCCGGCGCGGGCGGCAATGTCGGCGCCGCTGCCGTCGCCAAAGCCGCCCCCGACGGCTACACGATACTGTTCGGCACGCCCGGGCCGCTCGCGAATAACAAGCTGATGTACAAGAACCTGCCGTTCGATCCGGAGCAGGCCTTCACGCCGATCGTGCTGATTGCCAAGTCGCCCCTGATCATCGCGGCGAAGGTGTCGCTTCCGGTGAAGGATATCAAGGAGCTCGCGGCGTACGCCAAGGCAAACCCGGGCAAGCTCAATGTCGGCGTTCCCGGCAACGGAACGCTTGGCCACATCACCTCGGTGCTGCTGCAGAGGGAGCTCGGGATCAGCATGACGGACGTGCCGTATCGCGGCACGGCGCTGGTGGTGAACGACCTGCTCGGGGGCCAGGTCGACCTCGCGATGGATTTCATGCCGTCGTACGTGCCGCTGGTGCGCGAGGGCAAAGTCCGCGCGCTCGCCGTCACAACCGGCAAACGCTCGAGCGATCTGCCGGACGTGAACACCGTGCAGGACGCCGGATTCCCGGGATTCGAGGCCACCGCCTGGTATGCTCTGGCGGCGCCCGCGGGTACGCCCAACGAGATCATCGACAAGCTCAACGCCGCCGCCAATGCGTTCCTGAAGAGCCCGAAGGGGCAGGAAACACTCGCCAACCTGAGCATGCAGGCCGTCGGCGGCTCCCCGGCCGATCTGAAGGCCTTCATCGCCTCCGAGCTGCAGAAGTGGGGCCCGGTGGTGAAGGAGGCGAACATCGCGATGTGACGCGCTCGGGATCGGCGGGAAGGGCGATGGCGAAGTACCTCGAGGATTTTCGCGAAGGGGAAGTCTGGCAGAGCGGATCGATCGTGATCGGCGAAGACGAGATGGTTGCCTATGCCAAGGCGAACGATCCGCAGCCGATCCATGTCGACCCGGACGCGGCCAAGAATGGGCCGTTCGGCGGGATCATTGCCAGCGGATGGCAGATCGCTGCGCTGTCCATGCGCCTTTTCGTCGAAGCCGGCGGTCACGGCGATGCGCCCATCGTCGGAATCGGGATCGACGAACTGCGCTGGAGGCAGGCGGTCCGGCCCGGCGACGCGCTCCGCACCACTCGCGAGATCGTCGAGGTGCGCAGGTCCGCGTCCAGGCCGGACCGCGGAACGATCCGCACCCGCGTGACCGTCCTGAACCAGCGCGACGAGGTGGTGATGACGTATTATGCGCTCGGCCAGGTGCGGGCGCGCACTACGGTCTCTGAAGCGACGTAACCCGCGGTCAGAGGTGGAGTCGCTATTGGGGAACGATGACCTTGGCTCTTCGGCGCGCCGCCATTCTCGAATCAATGGCAGTCTCGGTCGAGATCTTCTTATGCTCATTCAATTCACGCAGCAAAGCGAGAATGAAGGGGCTTAGTTTCCTGTAGATGTCCTCTATGGAGTCTATTCGTACCGAACGACTGAAAATGCTGCTCACATCGGCTTTGACAGGCACGCCAATGATCTCGACGTGTTTCTCTGCTTCAATGAGGGCCACCACGTCGCGAAAATGGCGCGCAGTAAAATAGCTGATATCGTCACCTTTCTTGCTGATATATGTTCCGCTGGGGTCTCCATCCGTCACGACGAACAAGAGCCGGCGTTTGGCGCGGCTCTTCTTGAGCCGTTGGTAGCACCACATGGCGGCTTCCCCATCGTAAGCGAAATAATGCATCCCTGTGTGCAGGATGGCGCACAATCGGTGGACCGTCGATAAATTGTGAGGCTCCTCGCGGGTCTTGAAGACGACGTAATGCATCGGACGATTGCGGCCGATGACATCAGTGATGATCTCGCCGGTGGTCGTATGACCAATGATTTCTGTTGCGATTTCACCCTTGGTCAAGAAGTCGCTCAAACGGTCGGCGATCATGTAGGCGAGTTTGTAACGCTCATCGACTTGCATGGAGCAGGATACATCGAGCAGAAGGGAGGCGATCGTTTCCTGCTCTTCCTGCGCCTCTTCGATCAACGTCACCTCGGGTGGGGCGCTGATGGGGTCAATGACTTTTTGCGTCAAGTAGCCGAGCAGGAATCCGCCTTCCTCCGATGGGACCCAGCGCATGGTCGATTTAAGTGCCCGCGTTTCTTCGGCGTATTGAAGCCATGATTTTTGCGCCTTTGTCAGCTCCCGCCCGTGCTGCTCATACAGTTCTTTGATCGAGGCAGGGACGGTCCACACACGAAAGTTCTGGGCTCGCGTAATCTGATCTTTGACGGCGGCCGAAGCGGGGCGGTAATAATTCAGCTTTGGTCGCGCTTTGCGTTCTGTCTTGCGTTCAAAATCGGTCGCATGTTGTTCGGGGTAAGTGCGTGACTTGTTTTTCTCTTTAGTCGGTGCGTCCAGCTGTCCCTGCAGCGGGCTGCCAAGGGTGGCGCGGATTCTTTCCTTCATCTCGAGATAGCTCAATACGGCTTCATCCGGCTCCTCCATGAGAAGTGGAAAGAATCCGGCCACGACCTCGTTCAAGTCGGCAAGTCGGCCAAAGAATTTGGCGAACTGATGCCTTTTGCTGTAAATGCGCCGAATCAGCTTGGCATTTTCATGAGGTCTTCTAGCTGTTCCAAGAGTTTGTTCGTCTGTCAGCAGGGGTTCCAGCGCAGTTGTCGCGGCGGCCAATGCGGGCACGGTCTCGCGCGCCACCCGCAACGTGATGAGAAAGGCCTGCAAATCATAGTTGATGATGTCTGTCCCGGACGTGGTGAGGAGATATTCGTGGAGAGCACCGAGGTTCTTATGGATGCCGGCATATTCCCGGTATCTGCTCTGTACGAACGCGGCGTAGCCGATGACATCTATGCCGGCATCGAGCATATGGGCCGGCTCTGAGTGCGACGGTCTTATGGCCGTGACAAATTCCACGTCGAGAAAGCGCAAAGCAACCGCCCGCAAATCATGCAAGGCGCGTTCGGCTTTCGGGTTCGACAGAACAACAGGCAGGAACCCGACAGGACTGCCGCTCTTCAGCCCGGCCAGGCTTCTCAGCACATCATGCGGATTTGCCGAGAGTTGTTTTCTGGCGCCGTCAGGCATAATGAGCTGAAGACCTTCGTTTCACTGAATGCTTGTCGGAAGCGCGCGATCGGCGCACCGACAATCTTCGGGCCGTCCGGGCTCTTGCTCGGGAGCACAAAGCTCGAGAGCGCCGTCCGATATCGGGCATTGAGGTCGATGACGCGCTCGCGATAGCGGAGCTAGTTGACGTCTGATGTACCTGGGCAGAGCGGACATGCTCTGCCCGCCTGCTGTGAGCCGGTTCGTCCCAGGAAATGGACATAGCCTCCCTCGAGCGATATTGGAAACTTAAGCACGAATTGCCGGCGCAGTATCCCAATCCGAGCGGCCTTGCACCAACCTGCCGTTGCGACCGCGGACCTCGAAGACTGGCCTGAGGCCATCCATCGGTCACCTCACTTTCTGGTCGGGCGTCCAGCGCGGTCCCTGAAGCGACGTGACTCGCGGTCAGAGGTGGCGTCCCTCGTCGACGATGATGCTTGTACCGGTGGCGCTGCCCAGATGCGTGACGCAGGCCAGGACGGCGCGTGCGACGTCGTCCGCGGTGGTGACGTGGCGCAGCGGCGTGGTTTCGGCGATCTTGCGCAGCCGCTCGGGGTCGCGGCCCTTGACGAAGTCGGTGTCCACCGCCGCCGGCGAAACCGACAGGATCCGGATCCTGGGCCCCAGCACCTTGGCCAGCGCTAGCGTGAGCGCATCCAGGCCCGCCTTGGCCGCACAATAGGCGAGGTTGCTGCCGACGCCGGTCAGTGCGGCCGCCGACGATATGTTGACGACCACGCCTTGGGGCGTCTTCTCCAGCAGCGGCCGGAACGCGCGGATGACGGCGAAGGGCCCGCGCAGGTTGGCGCGGGTGACCTGGTCGAAAATCTCGTCGGTCAAGGCGTCCAGATCGGCCGCCGGCACCATCACGGTGCTGCCGGCGGAGTTGACCAGGACATCGGTGCGGCCGAAACGCTGCGCCACGGTCTCGGCCGCCGCGCGCACGCTCGCTCCATCGTCGATCGTGATCTGCACCGCCATATGGTCGCCAGGCGGCAAAGCGGCGACCACCCGCTCGGCCGCGGCGCGGTCGCGATGATAGCCGACGACGACGCTCGCGCGGTGGGCGGCGAACAGCCGCGCCGTCGCCTCGCCGATGCCGCTGCTGGCGCCGGTCACCACCACAACCCGGCCGGAAAGATCGTCGTGCATCGTCACTATTAGCGCTCCCTGCCCATGCTCGCCGGCATTGAATACGCGGCGCGCAGCTCCTGCTTCAAGACCTTGCCGATCTCGGAGCGCGGCAAAGCGGGACGTATCTCCACGCCCGCGAGCCGCTGCATGCGATCCAGGCGCGCGTTGACCCAGCCTCGTATCTCGTCTGCGTCCGCGCTGCGACCGTCATGCAGGACCACCACCGCCCACGGGGTCTCTCCCCACACCTCGCTCGGGATGCCGATCACGGCCGCCTCGCGGACAGCCGGATGCTGCAGCAGCACGGATTCCAGGTCCGACGCATAGATGTTGAACCCGCCCGAGATCACGACGTCCTTCTTGCGGCCCACGATCCGCAGGAAGCCGTCCTGGTCGAAGGCGCCGAGATCGCCACTGCGGAAGAAGACGTTTCCCTCGCGGTCGCGCCACAGCAAGGCCTTCGTGTCCTCAGGCCTGCCGTAATAGCCCGTCATCATCAGGCCGGAGCGGCCGACGATCTCGCCGGTCTCGCCCCTGGGCCGCTCGTTGCCGCGCTCGTCGATGATGCGGATGTCAGTGCCAGGTGCCGGCCGTCCGACGGTGGCGAGCTTGTCGGCGTTGGCGGTAGCGTCGAGAATGACGGTGCAGCCGCCCTCGGTGAGACCATACACTTCCAGGAAACGGCCGGGCCAGCGTGTGATCAACGCCTGCTTTACCTCGACCGGAAGCGGCGCGCCGGTGCACTGCTTGAGGACGAAGGCGGACAGGTCGGTGTCGTCGAACCGGGGGTGGGCGACGATGCGCTGATACTGGACCGGCACTAGCATCGTGTGGGTGGCACGCACCGCCTCCACAACACGCAGATATGCCTCCGCGTCGAATTTCGGCATCAGCACCGTGTGCCCGCCGTGGAACACCGTTGCGAGCAGTGGCAGCAGCGTCGTGTTGGAATAAAGCGGCGTGGCCAGCAGCATGACGCTGTCGGCACCGATCATGAAGGTGTCTCGCGACGCCTGGCGGAACCGCATCTCCGACGAATGTACGATGCCCTTGGGCATGCCGGTCGTGCCGGACGAATAGATGATGTTGAACGGCGTATCGCCCGATAGTTGCGGCTCCGGGACATGCCCCGGGCCGGCAAGAAAGTCGTCGAGCGCGATCGTTCCGACGGCCTTGTGGTCGAGAGCGATCACGGCGGCGCTGTGCGGCCTGCAATCCGCCAGGGTCTCGACGGCCGCGGCATCCACGATCAGGATCCTCGGTCCGCAGTCGGCGATCAGGCGTTCGAGCGTGCCCGCGCCAGATTTGTTCGGCATCGGCACCATGCACGCCCCGGCCGCGACGCCGCCGAAAAACAGCGTGATGTAAGCCAGCGAAGGTGCCGCGAGGACCGCAACGCGGTCGCCGGGCGAGATGTCCAAGCGCCGAAAGGCGGCCGCCGCCTGCTCGACCGCCGCGGCGAAGCCCGCCCAGTCAAGTCGGCTTTCACCGCAGGTGAGCACCGGTGCCCGCGGCCGCTCCGCGGCATGCCGGCGGATGGCTGTCATGAACGGCGAGGCGCTCACGGCGCTCGCTCGTGCATGATCAGGATGATGCCGCGCGCCACCAGCGCCGGCTTATCGCTGCCCTCGAGCTCGATCTCGCTGTCGAGGGTGAGCCGCGTGCCGCCGTCGGCCGGTCGGGCCTCCACCAGTGTCTGGGCGAGCCGCACCCGCGCGTCGCAGGCGACGGGCCGGACGAACCGCACCCGGTCGTAGCCGTAGTTCAGGCCATGGCCCCGGCGCCGGACATGGAAAATCTGGCGCTGCAGGGTCGGGATCAGGGACAGGAGCAGGAGCCCATGCGCGATGGTGCAGCCGCCGGGCATCTCGCGCGCCGCCCGGCCTGCATCCACGTGGATCCAGTGGTCATCGCCGGTGACGTCGGCGAACGCGTCGATCGTCGCCTGGGTGATCGTACTCCAGGGCGTCGCGCCGAGCGTGCGCCCGGACCACGCGGCGAGATCGCGCGCATGCTCCACGTCGACAATGGCCATGGTCATCCTCACATCGGCATGGTCGCGCGGACCCACGCCGGTCGGCTCGCGATCGCGGGTTGATCGTACTCAGCCCGCTGCGATCCGGCAGGATGTTTTGACGCGTTTCTCTATGCGAAATGGTCGGACGCGCACCGCCCGGCCGCCGACAGGACGCCTCAGCCCTTCTGAAATTGCCGGAAGTCGGGTTCGCGGTGGAACCAGAACTCGTAGCCGCCCACCGTTTTCTGCATCGCCACGTCGTGGATCGGCTGGTTGAGCGGGATGATCGGCACCTCCTGCATGCAGAGCGCGACGAAGTCCTTCACGCTCTTGTCGTATTCGGCGGGGTCGTCGGTGAAGCGGGCGCGATCGATGAGCCGGTCCATCGCCTCGTTCTTGTAGGCGGAAATGTTGAAGATCGAGTTGTTGCCGTGCAGGTTCCAGAAGAAATAGTACTCGGGATAATCGAGCCAGCCGCTGAAGCGGTTGAGCACCATCGGCAATTCCTTCTTGTTCAAGGTGGTGCGCCAGTTCGCCCCCGGAATCTTCTCGATGGTGATGCGCACGCCGATCTTGGCGAGGCTCTCCTGGATGAGGACGGCGGTGGGCTCGCCGACGGTCGCGGTGCCGACGTCGAGCGCGAAGCTGGTGTCGAGGCCCTGCGCGAACCCGGCCTCCTGCATCAGTGCCTTGGCGCGATCGAGATCGGTGCGGTAGGGGGAGGGCTGCGGCCATGCCGCGTGCTCCACGGCCGTTCCGCCGCCATACATCGGCTTGGCGCGGCCGAAGAATGCGCTCGCCTGGATCTGCTCGTACGGCATCGCCCAGGCGATGGCCTGGCGCAGCTTGACGTTGTCGAAGGGCGGGCGCGAGGTGTTGAGCGCGACGTACCAGAGCGCGTTCGGGATCGGCACGCCGACGACCTTGACCTTGCCCTCCTTGATCATCTGGTCGAAGTCCTTGGGCGGAAACCCGGTCGAGATGTCGGCGTCGCCGCGCTCGAGCATGGCGCGGCGGGTGCCGGGCGAGGGGACGTCGCGGGCGATCACGCGCCGGATCTTCGGCAGCGGCCCGCTTTTCCAGTTGTCGAACCGCGCGAGGATGGTCTCGCTTCCGGGCCGCCAGCTCTCCACCCGATAGGCGCCGCCGCCGGCCTCGTTGTTGCGCAGCCAGGCCATCGACCACGGATCGGCGGCGGTGGCATTCTTTTTGGCGAGCGCGGAATTGATGACGAACGGCACCACCACCGCGAGATTGAACATCAGCATCTTGTCCTTGCGGACGAAGTCGACGCGAAAGGTCTGATCGTCGACCGCCACGAACTGTTCGGGCTTCTCCAAGCTGCCGGCCGACATCTGGAAGGTCGGAAAGCCGCCGACCGACACCGCGCGATCGAACGACCATTTCACGTCATCGGCGGTGACGGGCGTGCCGTCGTGAAAGGTCGCGTCCTTGCGCAGCTTGAACGTGCACGACATGCCGTCGGCGGCGACCTGCCAGCTTTCCGCCAGCTCCGGCGCCAGCGCCTGGCGGTCGTAGGACACCGTGCCGTCGGCCAGCGTTTTCGGCGCGTAGGTCATCAGCCGGTCGTAACAGTTCCAGGCGAGTCCGTTGACGGTCTGGTTCGAGCCGACGCCGTGCATGTCGAGACTGTTGGGGCCGAGCTCCTGCACCAGCAGGAGAACGTCGCCGCGGCCCTGTGCCACGACGAGCGATGGGCTGACGCACGTCGCCGCCCCTGCCGCAAGCGTCGCCTGCAGGAATGTGCGCCGGTCGAGATCGAACGATGGCATGTGAACCTCCCGAGTGATCACCCGTGGCCCGCACACCGGAGGGGTGCGCGGGGAAGCCCCCCAACGCGCGGTACGAGCGCGAGACGTTGTTCCGGAAAAAACAGCAAGTTTCGTGCCATCAGGGCAGGATCAGATTGCGCGCCTGACGCACGGAGATGTTGCGGGCGATGAACGCCCGCCGGCTGTGCGGCCGGGCCGCAAGCTCGATAGCTAGAACGAGATGATTTTTTCCTGAATCGTCATCCCATTCTACCTTCTTGTTTGAGCATGATCTTTTCCGAAAACCGCTGCATACTTTTCGAGATCATGCTTTTAGCGGCGCCGCATCACCGCGGCTTCAAGCCAGGAGATCGCGAGGTACATCAGGGATGAAATGATGGCCAGGATCGTGATTCCGGTCATCACGATGTTCATCTTGAAAATCTGGCTGCCGTACTGAATGAGATAGCCAAGGCCCACATTTGCCGACTGGAACTCGCCGACAATGACGCCCACCAGCGACAGGCCTGCATTCACCTTGAGCGCGGCCACCAGCGTGGGCACGCTGCCGGGCAGGACGACCTTTGTTAGAATTTGCCCCTTGGTCGCACCGAAAGTCTGCGCAAGCTTGATCTTGTTGGGGTCGATGCCCTGGAAACCCGAATAGATCATCAGGATGGTGATGAACACGGAAATCGCGAGCGACATGCCGTAGATCGACATCGTGGCGCCGAGCCAGATGTAGAAGATGGGTACGAACGCCGTCTTCGGCATGGCGTTGGCGACGACGAGATAGGGATCGAGCACCTTGTAGAGCGTGTTCGACCACCAGAGCGCGGCGGCGACCGCGACGCCGAGCACCATGGCGCCGGTGAATCCGAGCACGGTCGCCAGCACGGTCGCCCAGGTATGGACGAGGATGCTCGGCTGCTGCGGCGTTGATTTGAGCAGTGAGACAAAGGTCGGCCACAGTGCCGACGGATAACTGGTCAGCACGGGATTGACGATCAGCGCCTTTGGCAGCACCTCCCACAGCACCAGGAACACGACCAGGATCGCGACCTGCGTACCTCGCACCAACAGATGGCCGCGCCGTTGGCGCTGCAGCCACGCCAGATATTGCGGGCTCGGCGATACCGTCGCCAGCGACTCAACCTTCGACATGGACTTCGAGCTCCTGCCAGAGCGCGTTGAAATAGCCGTTGAACTCCGGCGCGTTGCGCGCGGCCAAGGGGTTTGGGCGTACGCCGTCCGGTGTCGCAAACGCGATCGTATGGTCCGACTTCACCCGTCCGGGACGGCGCGACAAGACGATCACCCGCTCCGCCATGCTGACGGCTTCGCCGATATCATGCGTGACGAGGATCGCGGTCTTCTTCTCGCGGCGCAGGATCACGGTAATTTCGTCCGCCAGCGCCAGCCGCGTCTGTGAATCGAGCGCGGCAAAAGGCTCGTCGAGCAGCACAATGTCCGGCTCGGTGCACAGCGTCCGTGCAAGCGCCACGCGCTGGCGCATGCCGCCCGAGAGTTGGCGCGGCAAGTGGTGCAGGAATTCACCGAGCCCGTACCGGGTGAGCAGCCCGCTTGCGCGCTCGCGCGCCTTGGCCATGTCGGCGCCCTGGATTTCCGCGCCCAGCACCGCGTTTTCGAGGATGGTTCGCCACTCGAACAGATAGTCCTGCTGCAGCATGTAGCCGACCTTGCGGCTTGGCCCGGTCACCGGCTTGCCGTCCACCAGTACGGCGCCGCCGGTCGGCATGAGGATGCCCGAGATCAGCGATAACAGCGTGCTCTTGCCGCAGCCGCTTTGTCCTATGATCGCGACGAACTCGCCGGGCGCGACCGTAATCGAGATGCCCTTGAGCGCCTCGGTCTCGCCCTCAAGACCGAAATAACGCAGGTTGACATCGCGCAGCTCGACCTTGGGCGCGGCGGCAATTTCCGATGCCGCCACGGATCACTTCGTCCTGTTGAAGAACTCGGTGACGACCAGGTCCTGGAACTTCACGCGCTTCGCCGGCTCGAGCACGTGGCCCTGCACCAGAATGTCCTGGAATTTCTCCATCGGCGCCGGCTCGATCACCGGCGAGGTCTTCCAGATCTTGAGCCGGCGGTAGCGTTCGGCGGACGCCGCCATCGCCTTCGAGTCCACGCCCGGGAAGAACTGCTCGAGCGTCTTGACCAGTTCGGGAACCGGCGCTTCCGCCGTCCATTTCATGCCCTTGGCGATCCCGTTGGTCCAGTTCTGGAGCGTCTCTTTGTTCTCGCGGATGTATTTGTCGGTCGCCATGAAGGTGGTGTAATCGGCAAGACCCACGGTCTCGCCGATCGACGCGAGGAAGTGCGCCTTGCCGTCGAGCTCGAGCTGCGAGGCATCCGGTTCGATGAAGATGGCGTATTGGTTCTGGCCCGCCAGCCAGGACCCGACGCGCGCCGGGATCCCGACATTGTTCATGAGCTTCACGTCCTTTTGCGGATCGAGCCCGTTCTGACGCAGCGCCGCCTCCAGAAAGAGCAACGGCGTGCTGCCGGGCCGAAAGCCCAGGATCTCCTTGCCCTTGAGCATGCTCCAGTCAAATTTGGCGACCTTCTCGCGCCCGACCAGCATGAAGCCGTCGGTTGCCGTGAGCCCGCAGAAGATCGGAATCTTGACGGGTGAATTGCTGTTCTGAACGTAGATTGCCGATTCCGGACCGATGAGCGCGATATCAGCCTGATTGGACAGCATGATCGCCACGGACTTGTCGCCGCCCTGCGCCGTCGCCAGCGTGACGTCCATGCCGAGCTCGTCGAAGTAGCCCTTGGCAATCGCGACATAGGCCGGCGTATACAACATCGAGCGCACGACCTCGTTGTAGCGAACCTTGACGCGCGGTTTCGGTTGCGAAAACGCCCGCAGCGGCGCGGCGGCAGACAACAGCGTCGCAAGACCCGTCTGGAGCGTGCGGCGGCGATTCCACATGATAGTCCCCGCTTCGTGATCGCGATGAGAACCGGCAATCGAAATTTAACCACCGATTTCGGCAAAACGCCACAGACGCTCATCCCGAGGCGCTGCTGCCCTCCACCGTCATTCCCGGGCGCCGCGTCAGAATGTCGTCCAGTCGCCCGACTGCTCGAACGCGGCGGCGGCGCGGTAGATCGTCTCCTCGGCGTAGTGGCGGCCGACCAGCATGAGCCCGATGGGACGGCCGTCTTCCATCCCGCATGGCACGCTGATCGCGGGATGCCCGGTGACGTTGAACGGGCACGTGTTGCGGGTCGGTTCCCAGCTTCGGCGCGTGATCTCCTGCGGCGTTGCGTCGTTACCGGGAATTGGCGTCGCCTTCATCGGCACTGTCGGCAGCAACAGCAGGTCGTGCGTCGCAAGCACGGCATCGTAACCCGCACGCACGCGCCGGCGCAGGTTTTGCGCCTTGGCGTAGAAGTGCCCGCCATAGCGATCGAGCGTGTACTTGCTGAAGATCGAGGCGACCTTCAGCGTATCGGGGAATTCGTCAGCGCGCTCGCGCCAACCCATCGCGTGGTCGAGCAGGCTGGTGACATAAAGGCCCTCATGCCCGATGCCGGCGCCGTTCATTTCCAGGAGCATGACGCAGGCGGCGTCGCCGCGTATGGCCGCCCACACCGGAAAGCCCAGGATATGCGCCGGCACCGATACCTCTTCGACGATCGCACCCAATTTTTCCAGGCGCTGCGCGGCATCGCGCACATGGGCGTCGACGTCGGCTTCCGAATTGGGATGGCCGAAGCCTTCCTTGATCACCGCAATGCGCATTCCCTTGACGCCGCCCGCAAGGGACTCGGTGTAGCGGCCGGCCGCAACGCCGCGCTGGCGCGTGTCAAGGCCGTCGGGTCCGGCGATGACCTCCAGCAGCAGCGCGTTGTCACGCACGTCAGCGGTCATCGGCCCGCAGGTATCGATTGTGATCTCCAGCAGCCCGATGCCGGTGTAGGGAACAAGGCCGAAGGTCGGCTTCAATCCGACAATCCCGCAATGGCTCGCCGGGATCCGGATCGAGCCGGCCTGGTCGCCGCCGATCGCCATGTCGACGTCACCGGCGGCGACGAGCGCCGCGCTCCCCGACGACGATCCCCCGGTGGTGTAACCGCGTTTGTGCGGATTGTGCACCGGACCGGTCGAGCTGGTATGGCTGCCGCCGGACACGCAGTAATATTCGCACACCGCCTTGCCGGCGATCTCGCCGCCGGCATCCAGAATGCGCTCGACCACGGTCGCATCGACCTCCGGCACATAGCCTTCCAGAAGCTCCGCGCCGATCATCATCGGCACGCCGGCAAGGCAGACATTGTCCTTGAGCGCGACGCGCCGGCCGGCGAGCTTGCCGCCGGGCTTGCCCTTGATCGAAGTCTTCACGTACCAGGCGCCGTGCGGGTTCTCCTCCACCGACGGCCGATGGAATGGACCGCGCGGGTACTTCACCGCCGGCAGCTCATCCGGCGTCGTGTCAAGCACGGCATACGCGCCGGCCAACGGCGTGATGATCTGCTCGACGGCCTTGAGATAGTCGTCGCTCGGATTCATGCCGAGCTTCTGCGCTGCCTGACGCAAATCGGCGACCGTCGGTTTCTGAAACATGATTGATCCTCGCAGGAGAGCGGTGCGCAGGGCACTATACGCGCGTGGAATGCCGCCGCGCCAATCTCACGCCGGATTGCAGATACGATGTTCATCTTGAAGATCTGGCTGCCGTACTGAATGAGATAGCCAAGGCCCACATTTGCCGACTGGAACTCGCCGACGATGACGCCCACCAGCGACAGGCCTGCATTCACCTTGAGCGCGGCCACCAGCGTGGGCACGCTCCCGGGCAGGACGACCTTGGTCAAAATTTGCCCCTTGGTCGCGCCGAACGTCTGCGCCAGCTTGATCTTGTTGGGGTCGATGCCCTGGAAGCCCGAATAGATCATCAGGATGGTGATGAACACGGAAATCGCGAGCGACATGCCGTAGATCGACATCGTGGCGCCGAGCCAGATGTAGAAGATCGGCACGAACGCCGTCTTCGGCATGGCGTTGGCGACGACGAGGTAGGGATCCAGCACCTTGTAGAGCGTGTTCCACCACCAGAGCGCAGCGGCGACCGCGGTGCCCAGCACCATGGCGCCGGTGAATCCGAGTATGGTCGCCAGCACGGTCGCCCAGGTGTGGGTGAGGATGCTCGCCTGCTGCGGCGTCGATTTGAGCAGTGAGACGAAGGTCGGCCACAGCGCCGACGGATAACTGGTCAGCACGGGATTGACGATCAGCGCCTTCGGCAGCACCTCCCACAGCACCAGGAACACGACCAGGATCGCGACCTGCGTGGCCCGCACGAACAGATGGCCGCGCCGCTGGCGCTGCAGCCACGCCAGATATTGCGGGCTCGGCGATGCCGTCGCCAGCGACTCAACCTTCGACATGGACTTCGAGCTCCTGCCAGAGCGCGTTGAAATAGCCGTTGAACTCCGGCGCGTTGCGCGCGGCCAAGGGGTTTGGGCGGACGCCGTCCGAGTCGCAAACGCGATCGCATGGTCCGACTTCACCCGTCCGGGACGGCGCGACAAGACGATCACCCGCTCCGCCATGCTGACGGCTTCGCCGATATCATGAGTGACGAGGATCGCGGTCTTCTTCTCGCGGCGCAGGATCACGGTAATTTCGTCCGCCAGCGCAAGCCGCGTCTGTGAATCGAGCGCGGCAAAAGGCTCGTCGAGCAGCACGATGTCCGGCTCGGTGCACAGCGTCCGTGCCAGCGCCACGCGCTGGCGCATGCCGCCCGAGAGTTGGCGCGGCAAGTGGTGCAGGAATTCACCGAGCCCGTACCGGGTGAGCAGCCCGCTTGCGCGCTCGCGCGCCTTGGCCATGTCGGCGCCCTGGATTTCCGCGCCCAGCACCGCGTTTTCGAGGATGGTTCGCCACTCGAACAGATAGTCCTGCTGCAGCATGTAGCCGACCTTGCGGCTCGGCCCGGTCACCGGCTTGCCGTCCACCAGTACGGCGCCGCCGGTCGGCATGAGGATGCCCGAGATCAGCGACAGCAGCGTGCTCTTGCCGCAGCCGCTCTGTCCTATGATCGCGACGAACTCGCCGGGCGCGACCGCAATCGAGATGCCCTTGAGCGCCTCGGTCTCGCCCTCGAGACCGAAATAACGCAGGTTGACATCGCGCAGCTCGACCTTGGGCGAGGCGGCAATTTCCGATGCCGCCACGGATCACTTCGTCCTGTTGAAGAACTCGGTGACGACCAGGTCCTGGAACTTCACGCGCTTGGCCGGCTCCAGTACGTGGCCCTGCACCAGAATGTCCTGGAATTTCTCCATGGGCGCCGGCTCGATCACCGGCGAGGTCTTCCAGATCTTGAGCCGGCGGTAGCGTTCGGCGGACGCCGCCATCGCCTTCGGGTCCACGCCCGGGAAGAACTGCTCGAGCGTCTTGACCAGCTCGGGGACCGGCGCTTCCGCCGTCCATTTCATGCCCTTGGCGATCCCGTTGGTCCAGTTCTGGAGCGTCTCTTTGTTCTCGCGGATGTATTTGTCGGTCGCCATGAAGGTGGTGTAATCGGCAAGACCCACGGTCTCGCCGATCGACGCGAGGAAGTGCGCCTTGCCGTCGAGCTCGAGCTGCGAGGCATCCGGTTCGATGAAGATGGCGTATTGGTTCTGGCCCGCCAGCCAGGACCCGACGCGCGCCGGGATGCCGACATTGTTCATGAGCTTCACGTCCTTTTGCGGATCGAGCCCGTTCTGACGCAGCGCCGCCTCCAGAAAGAGCAGCGGCGTGCTGCCGGGCCGGAAGCCCAGGATCTCCTTGCCCTTGAGCATGCTCCAGTCGAATTTGTCGACCTTCTCGCGCCCGACCAGCATGAAGCCGTCGGTTGCCGTGAGCCCGCAGAAGATCGGAATCTTGACGGGTGAATCGCTGTTCTGAACGTAGATTGCCGATTCCGGGCCGATGAGCGCGATGTCAGCCTGATTGGACAGCATGACCGCCACGGACTTGTCGCCGCCCTGCGCCGTCGCCAGCGTGACGTCCATGCCGAGCTCTTCGAAGTAGCCCTTGGCAATCGCCACATAGGCCGGCGCATACAACATCGAGCGCACGACCTCGTTGTAGCGAACCTTCACGCGCGGTTTCGGCTGCGAAAACGCCCGCAGCGGCGCGGCGGCAGACAACAGCGTCGCAAGACCCGTCTGGAGCGTGCGGCGGCGATTCCACATGATAGTCCCCGCTTCGTGATCGCGATGAGAACCGGCGATCGAAATCTAACCACCGATTTCGGCAAAAGGCCACAGACGCTCATCCCGAGGCGTCCGCTGCCCTCCACCGTCATTCCCGGGCGCCGCGTCAGAATGTCGTCCAGTCGCCCGACTGCTCGAACGCGGCGGCGGCGCGATAGATCGTCTCCTCGGCGTAATGGCGGCCGACCAGCATGAGCCCGATGGGACGGCCGTCTTCCATCCCGCATGGCACGCTGATCGCCGGATGCCCGGTGACGTTGAACGGGCACGTGTTGCGGGTCGGTTCCCAGCTTCGGCGCGTGATCTCCTGCGGCGTTGCGTCCTTACCGGGAATTGGCGTCGCCTTCATCGGCACTGTCGGCAGCAACAGCAGGTCGTGCGTCGCAAGCACGGCATCGTAACCCGCACGCACGCGCCGGCGCAGGTTTTGCGCCTTGGCGTAGAAGTGACCGCCATAGCGATCGAGCGTGTACTTGCTGAAGATCGAGGCGATCTTCAGCGTATCGGGGAATTCGTCAGCGCGCTCGCGCCAGCCCATCGCGTGGTCGAGCAGGCTGGTGACATAAAGGCCCTCATGCCCGATGCCGGCGCCGTTCATTTCCAGGAGCATGACGCAGGCGGCGTCGCCGCGTATGGCCGCCCACACCGGAAAGCCCAGGATATGCGCCGGCACCGATACCTCTTCGACGATCGCCCCCAATTTTGCCAGGCGCTGCGCGGCATCGCGCACATGGGCGTCGACGTCGGCTTCCGAATTGGGATGGCCGAAGCCTTCCTTGATCACCGCAATGCGCATTCCCTTGACGCCGCCCGCAAGGGACTCGGTGTAGCGGCCGGCCGCAACGCCGCGCTGGCGCGTGTCGAGGCCGTCGGGTCCGGCGATGACCTCCAGCAGCAGCGCGTTGTCACGCACGTCGCGGTCATCGGCCCGCAGGTATCGATTGTGATCTCCAGCAGCCCGATGCCGGTGTAGGGAACAAGGCCGAAGGTCGGCTTCAATCCGACAATCCCGCAATGGCTCGCCGGGATCCGGATCGAGCCGGCCTGGTCGCCGCCGATCGCCATGTCGACGTCACCGGCGGCGACGAGCGCCGCGCTCCCCGACGACGATCCCCCGGTGGTGTAGCCGCGTTTGCGCGGATTGTGCACCGGACCGGTCGAGCTGGTATGGCTGCCGCCGGACACGCAGTAATATTCGCACACCGCCTTGCCGGCGATCTCGCCGCCGGCATCGAGAATGCGCTCGACCACGGTCGCATCGACCTCCGGCACATAGCCTTCCAGAAGCTCCGCGCCGATCATCATCGGCACGCCGGCAAGGCAGACATTGTCCTTGAGCGCGACGCGCCGGCCGGCGAGCTTGCCGCCGGGCTTGCCCTTGATCGAAGTCTTCACGTACCAGGCGCCGTGCGGGTTCTCCTCCACCGACGGCCGATGGAATGGACCGCGCGGGTACTTCACCGCCGGCAGCTCATCCGGCGTCGTGTCAAGCACGGCATAGGCGTTGGCGAACGGCGTGATGATCTGCTCGACGGCCTTGAGATAGTCGTCGCTCGGATTCATGCCGAGCTTCTGCGCTGCCTGACGCAAATCGGCGACCGTCGGTTTCTGAAACATGATTGATCCTCGCAGGAGAGCGGTGCGCAGGGCACTATACGCGCGTGGAATGACGCCGCGCCAATCTCACGCCGGATTGCAGATGCCTATGTTCGCGACGAAGCTCCTAGCTCGAAATTCGTGCGCCCGTCGTCCACGCTATCAGATGACGAAACGGGGTCGTCGATCTTCTGCGTTAAATTCTTTGAGTGCAGCAATGACCTCAGCCGGGCACTCCTCGTGAGGCGCATGGCCGCAGTGGTCAATTACGACCAAACGCGCGTTGGGCAGATCACGAGCAAGGCGTTTTCCGAGGCGTAATGGAACTACACCGTCCTTGCGCCCCCAAATCACCAAAGCAGGGATATCAATCGTCTTGAGGCGCGGTACATAGCGCGCAAGGCGACTCACTTTGATCAGGCTTGCCGTCTTGATCAGGGCCTCTCTAGTTTTCCTGCGCCCGAAGTATCGGACGTATTGGCGCGACAACGCATTGGCGGGAAAGGGGCCAAGTGGCCTGGAAAGAATTTTGACGAAAAATGGAAAGTTGACGGCGAGAGGCTCCAAAAAGGGGTGTTCGGAGAATTTCGACAAAGAATGGAAAGTCCTGCGGGTACGCAACGATGTCGATGAGACACAGTGACCTGACCCGGGATGCCAATTCATCCCTATTCCTCAGCAACGCTATTAGAATTATCGCGCCACCAAAAGAAGTGCCTACCAAAGTGAGCTTCTTCAAATCTTTCATTACGATGAAGTCAGTCAACACATCGGCAAAATGCTCCAACGTGTATCGAAAATGTGTCGGGGCTGGCGACTCGCCACACCCCGGTAAGTCGATCGCATAAAAGCTAAATACGTCCCGGAGCCCGTCACACACACGTTTCCAGATGAATTTGTTCGAACCTAAACCGTGTACGAAGACAGCTGGCTCGCCGGTGCCCCCACTCGCAACCGCAAGACGATTCGCGTCAAATCTGATTTTTTTGACATTCCTCATGGGGTCGCACTTTAAGTTTGGAAGGCATGAGGGTCAGGGCACCTGGCGATCGCGGCTGGTTCACTTCGTCTTCACGAGTGCGAAGGCGAAGTTGCGGCCGCGGCCGCGCTTCATCGCCTGATCGATCCAGACCATGCCGAACGGCTCCAGGAGCCGCGCGCTCTTCAACGGGCCGGCATCGACCGGTTCAAACCCGAGCATGCCGACCAGCTCCATCACCACCTGCTTCTTCCCGGCCTCGTCACCCGCCACCAGCATGAGCGGTTTCACCGGATATTCGGCGGCTCTGGCCATATTGCCCGCGCCCGTGGTGTTGAGGGTCTTGAAGACGAAGGCGTCCGGCGCCCAGCTTGCGACCTGCTCGCCAGCGGAGGTGTCGAAGCCGAGGACGAGTTGCAACCCGTCGGGACCCATGCCCAAAGGATTGGTGCAGTCGATCACTATCTTGCCCGCGAGGCTGCCCAGACTTTTCACGGCCGCCTGGGTCGCGGACCAGGGCGTCGCGATCACCACGATCTCGGCCTCCTTGGCGGCTTCAGCCGGCGCTTTGACGCGCTCCTTGGCCAGCGATGCATATTTCGGATCGGCGGGATTGCGTAAGCCCCAGATCACATCCTGGCCGTGATCGAGCCACGCTTGACCGAGCGTCGCACCGACCGCTCCGGCGCCGATGATTGCAATGGGCATGAATGCCTCCTTGACCGGCCACTGGAAATTTCATCCAGCGGCTTAAAGCCTCGGCACCTGATACGCCTTGAGGTCGATGGGACCAAGTGGCCCGCACTCGGAGATTGCGCGATCTGGTCTGAATGTTCGGATTGTGCCCGGGCCCGGAGCCGCTCATCCGCTAACTGGACCCGCCCGCCAGCGCGCGCACCGCACCCATGAGATCGCGCACCTGGCGCTCGGGGATGTTGCGGGTGATGAACACCAGCCGGCTCGCATGGTTGTTGTCCGGCCAGGCCGCGAGCTCCACCGGCGGATGGGCGAGGTGCTGGACCACGTGCACCACCACCGGGCCGCGGCAACCCACGACGTTGAGGAAGCCCTTCACCCGCAGGAGATCGGGGCCGCGCAACGCGATCAAGGTCTCCATGCTGCGCGCAAAGGCGTCCCACGGCAGCGGCGCGTCGTCGGTGAGCACGAAGCTCGCGATGCCGTCGCTGTGCTCGGCCTCGGCGACGAAGCCGGCACGCCGCGGCGCACGCGCGTTCTCGCCGGTGTTGCTCTCGCTGTTGTCGCTCTCGATCAGGCAGCGCGGATCGAGGTCGCCATCGACCGCGGTATGGACGCTGGCGTGCGGATTGAGCGCGCGCAGGCGCGCGGTCAGCCGCTCGATGCTCCTGCGCTTGGCGAGATCGGTCTTCGAGATCACCAGCCGGTCCGCGAGGATGGTCTGCTTCCTCGCCTCCGCCGACCATTCCAGGGTGTCGAGCCCCGTGGCGGCGTCGACCATGGTGACCACCACCTCGGCATGGAATTCCGCGCCCAGCGCGCGGTCGGTGGCGAAGGTCTGCAGGATCGGTCCGGGATCGGCCAGCCCGCTGGTCTCGATCAATATCCGCTTGAATTGCGGCACCGTGCCCTGGGCGCGCTCGGCCACGAGATTGCGCAGCGCGACCTGCAGGTCGGAGCGGGTATTGCAGCACAGGCAGCCATTGCCGAGCAGCGTCACCTCGTCGCTGGAGCCGCGCACCAGCGCGTCGTCGATGCCGACGCTGCCGAATTCGTTGATGACGACGGCGGTGCCGGCGCCTTCGGGCGTCGCCAGGAAACGCCGCACCAGCGTGGTCTTGCCGGCGCCAAGGAAGCCGGTGACGACGGTTACCGGAATGCGCGCGCCGCGCGCGCGCTTGAGCCTTCGCCCGAACGGGCCGGCCTCGCGTGAGGGAAAGAGGTCGAGCATGGATCAGGTGTCTGTGTCCCGGACGCGGTGCAGCGCGAAGTGCTGCACCGCTGATCCGGGACCGTTCCAAATTCGAATGCGCGACGATCCCGGGTCTGCAGCGCACCGCTGCGCGCTGCGCTGCGCCCGGGCCACGAGGCTACAGCGAGGTTGTTTCTCCGTGTGGCGTGCAGCCGCGCCAGGAAGCCTCAAAAATCCATCTCCAGGATGTAGAGCCCGCCGATGTGGCGGTCGACGGTGTAGACGATCTCGCGCTCGTCGACGAACACGTCGTTGAGCTGGATGGTGCCGGTGGGCGCCATCGGCGGCGCCGGCGGCACGAACACGCCGATCTGCTGCGGCTGGTACGGGTTGGCGATGTCGTAGGCGCGAAGCCCGCCGTTGAAGAAGGTGCCGAGCACGATCTGGTCGTTCTGCCACGCGGTCGGCAGCGGCACGTTCTCGTGGATGTTGTGGGCGCCGAACCGGCCCTTGGCGGCGAAGGCCTGGTGGTCGGGCAGCGGGCAGGTCGAGATCGGCACGAGGTTGGTCTCCTCGCGCGCGTCGAGCACCCAGATCAGCTTGGGCCAGTCCTTGGCATTGTTCTCCGTCGACTCGTCGGTCACCAGCATGAGGCCGCGGTCGAACAGCGGCACCACCGTGTGCATAAAGCCGGTATAGGGCGGCGAGTTGGTCCACTCCGAAATCCGCTTCGGGTTGGCCTTGTCGGAAATGTCGAGCACGAACATCCCGCCGTCGATATAGGCGAGATAGCAGCGGTCCGGCCGCTGCGGATAGACGTTGCAATTGTGGGCGCGGTAGCCCTTGTCCAGGGGATGGCGCGGCGGCGGCATCACGTTGTCGCCCTGCTTGGTGCCGGGCATGTGCCAGCGCCCGAGCTCGACCGGCTTGGAGGGATTGCGCACGTCGATGCAGCGATAGAACTGGTCGTCATTGGGATGCGTCGGCTTGAAGTCGGCCGCGCCCGACGCGGTGTGGACGTATTCGCCGTCGCAGAACCAGAGCTGGTGCACGCCGCGCGAGGTCTCGCCCGAGCAGTCGAAGAACGAGATCGATTTCGGCTTCTCCGGCACCGAGATGTCGAACAGCTCCATCCCCGCCGGCTGCTGGCCCTTCTTCTGGGTCTGGTAGGCCACCGCCATCAGGTTGCCGCAGGTCTCCAGCGAGTTCGAGCGCATGTGGGCCTGCGGCAGGTCGGTCTGCACCACCACCTTGGGCTTGCGCGGGTCGGACACGTCGACGGCGGTGAAATTCTTCGGCGCGCTTTCATGCGCGAGCCAGAGGATGCGGCGGCCGTCCGGCGCGGTCTGGATCGACATGCCTTCGCCCATGCCGCCGAAGCCGTCGAGCAGGTGGTGGCTGAGCAGCTTGAAATTCCAGGTGATGGGCCCGCCGTTGCTGCTGGGCGAGGTCGTCTTCGCAGCTGGTTTCTTGGGTGCCGTCTTGGTTGCGGTCTTGGCTGCCGACTTCGCTATCGCCTTCTTGGCCTTGGCGGGGGCTGCCTTCTTCGCCGGCTTCGTGGCGGCTTTCCTTGCAGCCTTCTTCGCGACTTTCTTCCCTGCGGCTTTCATTCCATTGTCTCCATGCCCTGAAATCGAGCGCAGCTTTAGCGCGTTTCAATCCGGCATGCGAGGGCTCCGCATCACCCTGGCGGGATGACAGTCATGTGCGCTGAGAAAGTGGGGCGGGCTGCCGTCGCAGGGCGGGCTAGGCGTCTTCGCCGTAACCCGCCCGGCGCGGGGGCCGAGATGCAGGCGGATTACGCTGCGCTCATCCGCCTGCGTTGTCCGCGCTACGCGCTGGCCTTGGCCCAGAGGTCGGGCCGCAGCGCCTTCTTCCAATCCGGGATGGCGGAAATCTTCTTCTCGCGCAGCAGCACCTCGGCGTCCCTCTGCAGGCCCGGCACGAGATCGGTGGGAAAGCCCGGATCGACCTGGACCCGCGCCAGCGCCTTGGCGAAGGTGTCGCGCGACAGGGTGTAACCCTTCGAGGTGAAGAACGCGTAGATCACGTCGGTGACCTTGCCGGGATTGTCCTTGAAGTCGCGTGCCACCTGTTGCCAGCATTTGAGGTAGGCGACGACGGTGTCCGGGCTCTTGTCGACGAAGTCGGGCGTCGCCGCCATGAACACCGGCATCTTGTCGACCTGGGAGAAATCCATGATCGAGGTGCCGATCCCTTCGGCGACCGCGATCTCGTTGTACGGCTCGACGTTGACCATGGCGTCCACGGTCTTGGCGGCCATCGCCGAGACCATGTTGTTGACGTCCATGCGCACCTCCTGGAAGTCGCCCTTCTTGAGGCCGGCGCCGGGAATGATCACGTCCATGAACACATTGCCGACCGACGAGCCGGTCTGGTTCGCGACCTTGAGCCCCTTGAGCTCGCTGACCTTGGTGAGATTGAGGTCCTTGCGGGTCACGATCTGCGCGGTCTTGCCGACATATTCGATCTGGGCGATCGCAACCAGGCCGCCCTTGTCGTGGCCGATGATGAACGACTGCGCGGCGTAGGTGCCCATGTCCACCTGCCGCGCGACCATCTGCTGCATGGTGAGATTGCCCGAGGGGACGGCGAACTCCTCGAACTTGATGCCTTGCTTCTCGAGCAGACCCGACTTGAGCAGATAGTAGGTCGGCATTCCCCAGATGTTGGTCTGGAAGCCCTGGCGGACGGTTTCGAGCGCGAATGCCGGTCGCGCGCCGCCGAGGCCTGCCGCCACCAGGCCGGCACTCGCCGCGAGATATTGCCGTCGTGTCAAGTCAACGCGCCCGTTCCTCATCGCATGTCCTCCGTGATGTTGTTGCAATCGGCGTTGCCCGCCGTTTTGTCTCGATCGATCGAGTGACTGAAATTTCAGATGACGCGCACCTCGATCCAAGAATGTTCCCGGCCGCATGATCTTATCCGAAAAGTCTGCAACTTTTCGGGACCATGGTCTCTTTGGTCGCATGATCTTGTCCGAAAAGTCTGCAACTTTTCGGGATCATGCTCTATTCCTGCTGCAGGCCGAATTCGCGAATGCTGGAGCCGACCTCGTCCAGCGTCTGCGTGATGATCTTGTCCAGCTCGGCCGGCGTCGACGATACCGCGAAGGAGCCCGCCTTCTCGATCATCGCGCGGTATTCGGGCGTGGCGACGATAGTGACGAGGTTGCGGTGCAGCAGGTTGATGATGGGCTGCGGCGTGCCGGCGCCGGCGCAGATGCCGAGCCAGCCGAACCGCACGAAATCGATGCCCTTCTCCGTGAGGGTGGGAATGTCGGCCAGGCTCTTCAGCCGCTCGGGCGCCGACACCGCCAGGATCTTGAGCTGCTTGGTCTCGTATTGCGGCACGATCGCGAGCGTCGGCGAGACGTAGAAGTCGACGCGCCCGGCCACCATTTCCTGCACCACCTGGGGACCGCCGCGGAACGGAATCCGGTTCATGGTGATGCCGGTGAGCTTTTCCAGCTGCCGCGCCAGGATCTCCTGCGCCGAGCCGACGCCGATGGTGGCGTACGTCACCTCGCCGCGATGGGCCTGGGCGTATTGCACGAAGGTCTCGATGGTGTCGGCCGGAATCACATTGGCCAGCGCGAGGCCGTAATAGTATTTGGCGATGAGCGAGATCGGCGCGAGATCGCTGAGCTTGAACTGCACGTTCTTGTAGGCGGCGGTGTTGATCGCCTCGAAGTGCGTGCAGAGCAGCAGGGTATAGCCGTCGCGCGGCTGCGAAAGCACGTCGCGGGTCGCGATCATGCCGGAGGCGGCCGGCTTGTTCTCCACGATGACACGCTGGCCGAGCGCGTCGCCGAGCTTGTCGGCGATGAAGCGCGCAGGGATGTCGGTCGGCCCGCCGGCGCCGAAGCCGACGACCAGCCGGATCGGCCGCGCCGGATAGGGCTCCTGCGCGTCTGTGGTGCCAACGAGCGCGAGCAGTGCGAGCGCTCCGCAAAGGCCGGTCTTCATCAGAGACACTGTACTGGTCATCACAATTCTCGACTCGTTACCCCTGATACATCCCTCTAGCTCTTCGCATCGACCGCGGCGACTGCCTGCTGGCCGAGATGCTGCAGCAGCGATTTCTGATACTCCAGAAATTCGACGCTGAGCGGATCGCGCGGCCGCGCCAGCGGGATCGGCAGCTCGATCTTCACCCGGCCGGGATGCGGCGTCATCACCACGACGCGATCGGCGAGATACACCGCCTCCGCCACGTTGTGGGTCACGTAGATCACGGTCTTGCGCGTCTCCCGCCAAACGTCGGCCAGGAGCCGCTGCATGTCGTCGCGGGTGAGCGCGTCGAGCGCCGCGAACGGCTCGTCCATCAGCAGCACCGACGGATTGTATGCAAGCGCCCGCGCAATGGCGACCCGCTGCTGCATTCCGCCGGACAGATGGTGCGGGTACGACTGCACGAATTTCTCGAGCTTCACCAGCCGCAACTGCCTGAGCGCGATCTCCTCGCGCTCGGCCTTGCCGATCCCCTTCATCTCCAGGCCGAAGGTCACGTTGCCGAGCGCCGTGCGCCACGGAAAGAGCTGGGCAAAGTCCTGGAACACCACGCCGCGGTCGAGCCCGTGGCCGGTGACGACCTTGCCTCCGATGCGGATCTCGCCCGCGGTGGGGCTGAGAAAGCCCGCGATGATGTTGAGCAGGGTCGACTTGCCGCAGCCCGAGGGGCCCACGATGCAGAGGAATTCGGAGGCCTCGATATCGATGCTGACGCCATCGACCCCCGGAACCTGACCGGACGGCGTGTCGTAGGTGAGCGAGACGTCGGCGACTTCGATGTGCGGCATCATCACGACCCTGGATCGCCTGTCATAGATGCTCTGCGCGTTCCTGACCAGAACCGGGACGGATCAGTTTCGCCCGATTTGGATTCGGTGTAGACAGAGACGAGGTCGGACAATTAGCCGCAACGCCGTCGACCGCAAGGCCAGGAGCGTCAAATGGGACCGCACGCAGCAGCATCGCGACCGCTGACCCTGTCGGAACAGGCGGACGAGCTCGAAGAGCGGATGATGGAGGAACTCAACGACAAGATCGCGACCAAGTCGGTGCTGTTCACGCTGGCCGACGGGCAGACCGACATGGTGAGCGGTGCCCAGTTGATGGCGCAGAACCCGGGCAAGCATTTCCTCATGGGAGCCGATCCGCGGCTGCCGAAGATGCCGGAGAAGCCCACGCTCATCGACTTCTTCAAGCACCGCTTCGCCTCCACCAACCACCTGCTGCAGAGCGCGACCCACGCGCTCAAGGCCGGCCTCGATGAGAAGGTGGTGCTGGCGTGCCTGCTGCACGACATCGGCGTGGTCAGCTTCATCCGCTGCGATCATGGCTACTGGGGCGCCCAGCTGATCGAACCCTATGTCGACGAGGAGGTGAGCTGGTCGGTGCGCGTGCACCAAGCACTGCGGTTCTTCCCCGACGAGTCGGTGGGGTACAAGTATCCCGATCTGTACGTGAAATTTTTCGGCGCCGACTACAAGCCGGAGCCGTATATCGAGGCGGAATACCAGCGTGCCCGCAATCACAAATACTACATGACGGCGCGCCTGATCTGCGTGAACGACATCTATTCGTTCGACCCCGACGCCAAGGTCGACCTCGACGATTTCGTCGACATCATCGGGCGCAATTTCAGGCAGCCGAAGGAGGGCCTCGGCCTCGACAACACGCCGTCGTCGCACATGTGGCGCACGCTGATGTGGCCAACGCGGTTTTTGTGAGGGCGGAGACTCCTCCACGTCATCGCCGGGCTTGACCCGGCGATCCATCCTCTTTCGAAAATGTTTCTTGCATTTTGCGAAGAAGATGGACCAACCGAACTCAGGTTTACCTGAGTTCGGCATCTAGGTGCGCAAGTCGGATAAATCCGACTTGCGGGGTCAAGCCCGCGGGTGACTGACGGTGAGGCTCCTGCGCCGCTACTCCGTCCCGGCCAGACCGGCCTGCTGCACGACCTTGCCCCAGCGAGCGATCTCGCCGTTGATGAAGCGCTGCAATTCCTCCGGCGAGGACGGCTCTCCCGGGATCATGCCGAGCCTGATGATCTGCTGCTGAACCTCGGGCAATACCAGGACGCCGTTGAGCGCGGCTTGCAGCTTGCTCACCACCTCCTTCGGCGTGCCGGCCGGCACCGAGAACACGCCCCACCCGGCGGCGTCGAATCCGGGAACGCCGCCCTCGGCAATCGGCGGGATCTCGGGCGCCGACGGCAGCCGCACCGCGGTGGACACGCCGAGCGCGCGGACTTTGCCTTCCCTGATCTGCGGCAGCGAGGGCACCGTATCCGAGAACAGCAACGGCACATGGCCGGCGATCACGTCGGTGAGCGCCGGCGCGCTGCCCTTGTAGGGAACATGCGTCATCTCGATGCCGGTCATGCTCTTGAGCAGCTCGCCGTAGAGATGATGGGGCGAGCCCGGGCCGCCGGACGCGAACGACAACTTGCCGGGATTGGCCTTGGCATAGGCCACGAGCTCGGCAGGCGAGTGCACCGGCAAGGACGGATTGACCACGAGCACGAACGGAATCTTGGCGCCCATGGTCAGCGGGATGAAATCCTTGACCGGGTCGTACGGCAGCTTCTTGTACATGGTGGCGCTGATGGCGAGCGAGCCGCTCCCGGCCATCACCATGGTGTAGCCGTCGGGCGCGGCCTTGGCGCCGGCGGCGGTGCCGATGACGGAGCCGGCGCCGGGCCGGTTCTCCACCACGACCGACTTGCCCAGCCGCTCCGACAGGGGCTGCGCGAGCGCGCGGCAGATCGCATCCACCGCTCCGCCCGCCGGCCACGGCGCGATCAGGGTGATCTGGCGCGTGGGAAAGTCCTGCGCCCAAGCAGGCGGCGCCGTCGGCACACCGACGACAAGACCGGCGAGAACCAGCAGAGCAAGACGCTTCATGGTTTCCTCCCTGTTGTCGCTCTGGCCCGATCCTGACCGGATCGCGTTGTTGTTGTGTTGTCAGTCGCAGCCGTCGTCCCCGCTCGTTGCCGAAGCAAAATCGCTTCAGACCGATCCGCGGCTTCTCGGGGTCATGCGTCAGCTCTTTGCCGTCCGCACCATGCCCCAGCGCATGACCGTGGCGCGCTCGATCGAGCCGAACACCAGCCGCTCGAACACGAAGCCGATCAAGCCGATGACCACGAGCGAGGCGAGCATGACGTCCGCGTTCAAAAATTCCTTGGCGTCGAAAATGACCCAGCCCAGGCCCCAGTCGGAGGCGGCGAGCATCTCGGCGCCCACCACCGCGATCCATGCGCGCAGGAAGGCTTGGCGCAGTCCGGTGATGATGAACGGGGAAGCGCCCGGGATGATCACCTTCCAGAACAGCGCGCGCTCGTCCGCGCCCATGGCGCCGGCCGCGCGCAGCCACAGTGGATTCACCGCGCGCACGCCCGACCACGCATTGAGCAGCATGGGAAACAGCGCGGCGTAGAACACGATCAGGATGGCGACGGTGTTGCCGAGCCCGAACCACAGAATAAAGACCGGCACCCAGGCGAGCGACGGGATCGGCATCAACGCGCTCGCGAGCGGGAGACAGAAGTTTTCGACCGAGCGCATGCGCCCCATCAGGATGCCGAGCGGCAGCCCCACCGCGACCGCGAGCGCAAGCCCGAACAGCACGCGGTACATGGTGTAGCCGGCATGCTCGAGCATCGTGCCGTCGAGCAGCAGATCCCATAGCGTGGCGGCGACCTTCGGCAGCGTCGGCAGCAGCGCCGGCGGAAACGCGCCGCTGCGCGCGGTCGCCTCGTAGACGGCGGCCACGACCAGCAGCGTCAATCCCGCGCGGTAGGCCGAGGTCGCGCGCGCGGAGGCGGCCTGAACCGATGCCGTGGGAGCCGACGTGGTGGCGGCGGTAGTGCTCACGTCATCATCCCCCAGCGCACGACGGTGTATTGCTCGAGCCGCTGGAACACGAACTTCTCGAGTGCGAGCCCGATCACGCCGATGACGAAGACGCCGGCGAGCATGACGTCGGTGTTGAGGAATTCGCGCGCGCCGAAGATCATCCAGCCGAGCCCCCACGGCACCGCCGCGAGCATCTCCACGCCGACCAGGATGCGCCAGGCCTGCGCCAGGCCGAGCCGCAGGCCAGTCAGGACATAAGGCAGCGAGCCCGGCAGGATCACGTGGTGGAACAGGCGCCGGCTGTCCGCGCCCATGGCCTGGGCGGAGCGCACCCAGATTTCCTTGACCGCCTTCACCCCGGTCCAGGTATTGAAGATGATCGGAAAGGCGGACACGAATCCGACCAGCAGCACGGTGGTCTTGTTCCCGAGCCCGAACCAGAGCAGGAACAGCGGCGTGTAGGCGAGGCCCGGGATTGGCGCGCCGATGCTGACCAGCGGAAGAAAGATGTCCTCCGCCCGGCGCGAGCGTCCCATGGCCAGCCCGATCGCCACGCCCGCCACCGCGGCAAGCGCAAAGCCGGCGGCGAGGCGGATGAGCGTGTCGAGCACATGGTGCGGCAGGATCCCGCTGGCGGTCAGGCGGACGAAGGTCGCGGCGACGTCTTCCAGCGGCGGAAACAGCTTGCGCGGAAAGATGCCGAGATACGCCGTGAATTCCCAAAGCACCGCCACCACCAGGAACGGAAAGGCGGTGCGCGCCACGACGCGCCACCGGCTTTCGCCCGCGGCCGCCGAGGCCGGTGCAGCGAGAACGTGGCGCGAGACGGTCGGCGCGAGATCGGCCATGACGCACGATAGTGCGGTAGCACCCTCCTGGACAAGCAGGGGTTGTCATCGAAATAAGGTCTGCACGCGCGAAATTTTGCCACCCTACGCCGCGTCGTGCCGCCGCATCACCGCGCGCCCCATCTGCAGGGCGATCAGCGCGACGCTGCAGGCAATCAGCACGCCCGCGATCGGACGCGTGTAGAACAGCGCCAGCGTACCCTTGCCCACCAGCAGGGCTTGGCGAAAGTTGGTCTCCAGGATGTTGCCGAGCACGAAGGCGAGCACCAGCGGCGCGGGGTCGAGGTCGACCTTGCGCATCAGATAACCGGCTATGCCGAAGCCGATCATGATGATCACCTCGACCACGTTGTTGGACAAGGTGTAGGCGCCGATCACGCAGAACACGATGATCAGCGGCGCCAGGATGGAGCCGGGGAGCCGCAGGATCTGCACGAACAGCGAGATCAGCGGCACGTTGAGCACGATCAGCATCAGGTTGCCGATCAGCATGCTCGCGATCACGCCGAAGAAGATGTCGGGCCGGTTCGCCACCAAGGTCGGGCCGGGCGTGATGCCCTGGATCAGCAGCGCGCCCAGGATCACGCCCATGACCGCGTTGGCCGGGATGCCGAGGCTCAACAACGGTACGAACGCGGACTGCGCCGCCGCGTTGTTGGCGGATTCCGGCCCGGCCACGCCTTCGATCGCGCCGTGACCGAAACGCTCCGGCGCTTTCGCCAGTCGGCGCTCCAGCACGTAGGAGCTGAACGACGACAAGGTGGCGCCGCCGCCGGGCAGGAGCCCGAGAAAAATCCAAGCCCGGTCCCGCGCAGGATCGGCAGCGCGCTGGCGCGCCAGTCGGCGCGGTTCGGCAGCAGCTCGAGCAGGCGCTTGGGCTGGACCACCGGCTGCACCGCGGCGCTTCCGCCTTCTGCCATGATCAGGAGCTCAGCGACGCCGAACACGCCCATGGCCAGAAGCGCGATGTTGAGCCCGTCAAACAGGCTGAAGATGTGAAACGTGAAGCGCTCGGTGCCGTAGATCGGGTCCTTGCCGACGGTCGAGAGCAGGAGACCGAACGCGACCATCAGCAGCGCGTCGACTTGCGAACCGGACGATAGCTGCGTCACCAGCAGCAGGCCGAGCAGCACCAGCGCGGTGTACTCCGCCGGCCCGAAGGCCAGGGCGAAATCGGCAAGCACCGGGCCGACGACGAAAAGCGCCGCCGTCACCAAGACGCCGGCGATGAAGGAGCCGAAGGCGGCGATCCCGAGCGCAGGACCGGCGCGGCCCTGCCGCGCCATGGCATAGCCGTCGAGGCACGTGACGACGGAGGACGCCTCGCCCGGGATCCGCACCAGGACGGCGGTGATCGAGCCGCCGTACTGCGCGCCGTAGTAGATGCCCGCCATCAGGATGACGGCGGAGGCGACATCCATGGTGAAGGAGAACGGCAGCAGCAGCGAAATCGTCGGCACTGGCCCGAGCCCCGGCAGCACGCCGATCACCGTGCCGACGAACACGCCGATGAAGCAATAGATCAGATTCTGCCAGGTCAGCGCCGTGGCAAAGCCGAGAGCGATCGAGTGCAGGACGTCCATCGCGCTTCGCTCACCGCTCGATTGTCATCGCCCGAGCCGCCTCATTGCTGGAAAAGGTCCGCCCACAGCGTGCCGGTCGGCAGCATGGCGCCGAGCCAGAGCACGAACAGCACCTGGCAGCCGATGACCGTGCCCGCGGTCAGGGCCAGCGTCGCGGCCCAGGGATAGCGCTCGGCAACGCGCAGGATGAAGGTGATGGTGAGTGCGGTCGCGACGATGAAGCCGAGAAATTCAAGCGAGACGGCATAGAACACGAGTGCGCCGAGATAGGCACCGACCCGGATGAGCCCGGCGCGGTCGCCGCCGGCGCGTGCCGCTGCGGCTTCGCGCCTTAACCAGTCGCGGACGAGCCCGGCCACGCTGAACGTCACCATGGCGAGCGCCGTCAGGAACGGAAACAGCCCCTCGCCGGGCGAGCTCTGCCGCCACAGCCCAAGCCGTAGCGAGATCGCGAGGGCAATGAGCCCGATGCCTGCCAGCACGGCATGGGCGACAAGCCGCGCGCGCGGCGCGGCTGCCGGCGCTTGTTCGTTCACACCGCGTCCTCGCTACTGCGTGATGCCCGCCTTCTTCACCGCCTCGGCGTTGCGCACGGAATCGGCCTCGAACAACGCCTTGAATTCGGCTTCCGGCAGATAGCGTGCGATGGCGTTGAGCTTGTCGCTGGCGGATTTGTAGCCCTCGCTGGCGACGGCCTCGGCGCAGGCCTTCTGCAGCCGCGCGACCGCGGCATCGGCGGTCCGGGCCGGCGCCACGATGCCGCCGGCGGTGAAGGCTTCGGCCGGATAGCCGAGCTCGGCCATGGTCGGCACGTCGGGGAGCGCTGCGATTCGCGTCTTAGACAACGCCGCCAGCACCTTGAGATTACTCGCCTTGGCGACGGCGGGGGATTCCGCCATCGCCATCACCGTGCCCGCGAGCATCGCCTGCGACATCGGCCCTGCGCCGGTGAAAGGTACGTGCACGCCTTCGGCCTTGATGGCGCTCAGCACCGCGAGAATGCCGAGATGCGGCTGCGTCCCCGGCCCGGGTGAGGCATAGATCAGATTGTCGTTCTTGGCCTTGGCGAAGGCCATGAACTCCGCGAAGGTCGCGAACGGCGCCTTGGGCGATGCGATCAACACGTAGGGCACGTCGTAGGTCAGGCACACATAGCGGAAGCTCGCCATGTCGTAGGGCAGCTTCTGGATGTGCGGCTGTGCCGTCAGCGGATTGTTTGGCGTGAGCCCGATGGTGTAGCCATCGGGCCGGGCGTTGGCCACTTCGATATCGCCGATCGTGCCGCCGGCGCCGCCTTTGTTGACCACCACGACCGGCTGACCCAACGCCTTCGCCAGTTCGGGCTGCAAGGCGCGCGCCATCAGGTCGGTATTCCCGCCGGGCGGGAAGGGGATCACCATGTTGAGCGGCTTGGTGGGGTAGTCCTGGGCGCCGGCGGGAGCGGCGCAGAGCAGCGCGGCGAGCGCGACGATCGTTGGGTTCAATACTGCATTCGATGGACACCGCATGTGGTCCTCCCGCGTTCGGCCGCCGCGCTGGCGTCGCGACTGCTCCGCTTGGATGCGGATTGTTCTTTCGCGCTGAACCGTCGCCCATCCCTGCTGCAAAGACAAGCCGGTTGCAGACGGCGGTCGGAACACCGCGCGCATGCGTGCCGCGCGTGGCCGACCATGGATTTGCGGGCGTGAGGCTGTTACCACCGCCGTCGCCGCGGCTCGCGGCTTGACCCGAGATCGCTGGCATCTGACGCGATGCACGGAACCGCCCGACCCATGCCGAAGGCCTTCGCCGCCGTGCTCGCGATGGCGGGGACGCTCGCCGCCGGCGTTGCCGGCGGTTTCGCCGCGCGCTACGCCCATCTGCCGCTGCCGTGGCTGCTCGGCGCGCTGTTCACCACCACGGCATTGTCGCTTGCGGGCGCGCCAGTCCGGCTGATTCCCTGGGGCCGGCCGGCAGGAACGGTCGTGGTCGGCGCCTCGACCGGGTTGCAGTTCACCGCGACCGTGGTGGCGAAACTCGTCACGCTGCTGCCGTTGATCATCGCGACAGCCTTTGTTTCCACCTTGGTCGGTGCGGTCGGCGGCCTGCTCTATATGCGGCTCACCGGGGTCGACCGGACCACGGCGTTCTTCGCCACGGTGCCGGGCGGCGTGATCGAGACCACGACGCTCGCGCCGATCTACGGCGGTCAGCTCGAGCCGATCATGGTCGCGCAGACGACGCGGGTCGCGCTCATCGTGGTGTTCGCGCCGTTTCTGGTGATCTCCTTCGCCGGCAGCGGCGCGCAGAACCCGCTGCTCGCGGTGCCGGTGCTCCCATGGTTGCCGGTGCTCGCGCTGATCGCGGTCTCGGGAATCGCGGCGCTGCTGCTATCGCGCACGCGCTCCCCCAATGCCTGGCTGATGGCACCGCTGTTCATCGCGGGCGCCGTCAGCCACCTCGGCTGGCTCGAAGGGCGCCTGCCCGATATCCTGATCATCGCGGCCCAGGTGGTGATCGGCAGCGCGCTCGGTGCCCAGTTCAGGCCCGAATTTCTCACCCGCCTGTTCCGGCTGCTGCTGGCGTCGTGCGTGGTCGTGCTGTTCGGGGCGGGATCGATGGCCGTCTTCGGCGCAGCGGTGGCGTGGCTCGCAGGTTATTCGGTGCCGACCATGGTGCTGGCGGTGGCGCCCGCCGGCATCGCCGAAATGGTGCTCACCGGCAAGGTGCTGGGACTCGACTCGACCATGATCGCCGGCTTTCAGCTGATGCGCATCCTGATCGTGCTGGTGTGGTGCCGTACCGCGCTGGTCCTGTTCCGGCGGGTCGCCGAATGGACGTTCGGCCCGCCGTCCGATGACAAGCGCGCGTAGCGCGGGCGGACACCCATCCGTGACGACAAAGGCTTTCCCGGTGTGCTAGAGCGAGCCCGTTGAAAATGGACTCTGCGCGCGAGTGGCGTGCCCGAGCACATGCTCAGCGCGATAACGACCACCCCACCCCCGACCCCTCCCCACAAGGGGGAGGGAGCACACCGAGTACGCGGCACCTGTGCGTCGAGCCCAACGGGATACGTGCTAGAGACCGCCGCATTCGACCCGTGCGGAAATAAGGAGAAATCGCAATGGCACAGAACAAGCCCCGGATCGGCTGGATCGGCATGGGCCGCATGGGCTACCCCATGGCCGAACGCCTGCTCAAGGCCGGCTACGACGTCTCGATCTGGAACCGCACCCGCTCGAAGGCCGAACCGCTGGCCAAAATCGGCGGCAAGGTGGTCGACAATCTGTTCGACCTCAAGGACGTGGACGTGCTGTTCTCGATCGTCTCCACCGGCAAGGATCTGGACCAGGTCTATTTCGGCAAGAACAGCGTCACCGGCCATGGCGGCAAGGTTCCGAAGATCTTCGTGGACTGCTCGACCATCTCGGTGGAGGAATCCGCTGCGATCCGCGACCGTCTCACGCAGCTCGGCAGCGAGTTCGTCGCGGCGCCGGTGAGCGGCAACGCCAAGGTGATCAAGGCCGGCAAGCTCTCCACCGTCGTTTCCGGCAACGAGGCCGCCTGCAAGACGGTCACGCCAATGCTGGAGGTGGTCGCGCCGCAGGGTGTCTCCTACGTGGGCGAAGGCGAGCTCGCGCGTATCTGCAAGATCGCCCACAATGTCATGCTCGCGGTGGTGATCGAGAACCTGATCGAGATCACGCTGCTCGCCAACAAGATGGGCGTTCCGCGCCACGCGTTCCTGTCGTTCATGAACAACGGCGTGATGGGATCGATGTTCACACGTTATAAGTCGCCGGCCCTGGTCAATCTCGACTGGACGACGACGTTCACGCCCGAGCTGCTGCGCAAGGATCTCGACCTCGGCCTCGCGCTCGGTCGCGAATGGGACGTGCCGATGCCGGTCACGGCGGCTACGCGTGAGGTGCTGCAGACCCATTTCGGCGCGGCCACGCTCAAGTCCGACCCCGAGAAGTATCTGCAGGAGGACTTCGCCGCGCTGCTGGAGACGATGGCGCTCGCGTCCGGCATGAAGCTCAAAAGCGAGAACAAGAACGTCCCGACGGGTTTGGAGAACTGATAGGTCAGCCGCCGTTCCGGGTCGCACCGACGGTGCGAGCCCGGACTCCATAGCCACGGCCGGGCGGTACCGCCGGCTGCTGTCGGACGCGCCATGGGAAAGGTTCCGCGATGCCCGGATCGTCCCCCACAGGCGGCTTCTACTATGCCGACTATCTGAAGCTGCCCGAGCTCTTGTCGGCGCAGGCGCCGGAGAGCGTACGCCACGGCCGGCCCGCGCACGATGAGATGCTCTTCATCATCGTGCACCAGACCTACGAATTGTGGTTCAAGCAGATTCTGCACGAGCTCGACCGCATCCAGGTCGACATCGGCGGCGACGTGCTGGAGGACGAGTATTTCGGCCGCATCGTGCACGGGCTCGACCGCATCAACGAGATCCTCAAGCTGCTGATCCAGCAGCTCGAAGTCCTGGAGACGATGACCCCGCTCGACTTCCTGGACTTTCGCGATTTCCTGTTTCCGGCGTCCGGCTTCCAGTCGGCGCAGTTTCGCATGATCGAGATCAGGCTCGGTCTTTCCCGGGACGCGCGCTCGAACTACGCCGGCAAGCCATTCGACGCCACGCTCGACGACGCCGACCGAGCCCGCGTCGGCGCGGCCGAGCGCGGTCCGAAGCTGATCGACCAGCTCGACCGGTGGCTGTCGCGCACGCCGTTCGTGCACCGGCCCGACTACGATTTCTCGCTCGATTACCGCAACGCGGTGAAGCGCATGCTCGAAGACGACGCGGCCCGTGTGCGCGCGAACACGGCGATCAGCCCCGAGCACCGGGAGGCCGAAGCCGGCCGCATCGAAGGCTCGCTGCAGGAATTCCAGGCGATCTTTGCGCCGGACTCCGGTCCATCACCGTGGCGGATGTCGCGCGCGGCCGTGCAGGCGGCGCTGTTCGTCGTCGTCTATCGCGACCGGCCGGTGCTGCAACAGCCGTTCCGGCTGCTGGCGGCTTTGATGAATGTCGACGAGCTGCTGACGTTGTGGCGATACCGGCACGCGCTCATGGTCCAGCGCATGATCGGCGTGAAGATCGGCACCGGGGGATCCGCGGGTCACGATTATCTGCGCGACACCGCCGCAAGCCACCGCATCTTCTCCGACCTGTTCCGGCTGTCGACGTATCTCATTCCGCGCTCGCGGCTGCCCAAGCTTCCGCGCGAGGTCGAGGACGCGATGGGCTACAAGTACACGGCGGAGCCGAACGCGTGACGCTCGATCTGCGCGAGCATTTCGGCGAATTCCGTGGCGCCGATCCCGCGCGCATTCATCTCGCCGCGCACAGCCATCATTTCTGGCCGGACGCGGCGTGCCGCGGCCACCGCCGCGCACTGGAAGATGCCGCGCGCCTTGCCGACAGGAAATGGGAGACGGTATTCGGGGTGCTCATGCCGCGCGTGCAGCGGGCAATTGCGGCGGTGCTGGCCCTGCCCGATCCCGCCACCATCGCGGTGGCGCCCAACACCCACGACTTCGTCCGCCGCCTGCTCTCGGCGCTGCCGAAGGGCGCGACGCCTCGCATTCTCACCAGCGACAGCGAATTTTATTCGTTCACGCGTCAGATCGCCCGCCTGGAAGAAGACGGACTGGTCGCCGTCGAGCGCATCGCCGCCGAGCCGTTCGCGAGCTTTCCGCAGCGTTTTGCATCCGCCGCGCATCGCGGCGGCCACGATCTTGTCTATGTCAGCCAGGTCTTCTTCAATTCGGCAGCAACCAGCGGGCCGCTCGACGATATTGCCGGCGCGGTTGGTGACGACGACGCGCTGGTCGTGTTCGACGGCTATCACGGCTTTATGGCGGTGCCGACCGCCCTGACGGTCAGCGCCGGTCGCGCGTTCTATCTCGCCGGCGGCTACAAGTATGCGATGGCGGGCGAAGGCGTCTGCTTCATGCATTGCCCGCCGGGCTTTGCCATGCGGCCGCGCGACACCGGATGGTTCGCCGCCTTCGGCGCGCTCGGCGGCAAGGGCGACGGCTCCGTCGCCTACGGTGCTGATGGCACCCGCTTCATGGGCGCGACGTTCGATCCGACCGGGCTCTACCGGCAGGCCGCCGTGTTCGACTGGATGGACGAGATCGGATTGACCGTCGGTGCGATCCACGACCACGTGCTGGCGCTGCAGGATCTGTTTCTTGCGGCGGTCGCGCGCGCCAAGGTGCGGCCGCTCGCCGATGCCCGGTTGGTCACGCCGATCGCGATCGGGACCGGGCGCGGTCATTTCCTCACCTTCGAGCTCTCCGGCGCGCAGGCGCTGCACGATCGGCTCGCGCGCGCGAACATCGTCACCGACGTGCGCGGCGAGCGTATCCGCTTCGGATTTGGCTGCTACCACACCGCCGACGAGATCGAGGCCGCGGTCACGGCCATCGCCCGTGTCGTGGCTTAGTGCCACTGGGGTCGTGATAGCCGGCGGTGACAGGGGTGGATATGGCAACGCTCAATCGAACCCGTCGAAAATGCTCGCCTAGGTGCGGCAACGCGGCGCGCGTCAGCCACTGCCGCGAATTTGCCCTTGCCGGGCGAGCGCGGCTACGGGCAAACTCGCCGCAACCCAACGACATGGTGTGCGCATGAGCGGTCATGGATTGAAGATTTTTGCTGCCATCCCGGCGCTTTCGCTGGCGGCCGCGCTGATATTGGGCTCCGCCGCGCTCGCTCAGAATGCGGTGCGCGTGGGCGCGCCGCTGCCGTTGACCGGCCCGCTGTCGCCTGAAGGCGTCAAGCAGAAGGAGGGCTACGACCTGTGGGCGGAGACCGCCAATGCCAAGGGCGGCATCACGGTCGGCGGCAAGACCTACAAGGTCGAGATCGTCTATGTCGACTATGCATCCAATACGCCGCGCGCCGTGCAGGCGGCCGAGCGGCTGATCAACGACGACAAGGTCAACTTCCTGTTCTCGCCGTTCGGGTCGGGGGCCGCCAAGGCCGCCAGCAACGTGTCGGAGAAGTACGGCATACCCACCATCGCGGCCACCGCGTCGTCGGCGCAGGTCTACGACCAGGGTTACAAGTATCTGTTCGGAACGTTCACGCCCAACGACACGCTGACCGAGCCGCTCGCGGACATCGTGGTCAAGCGCGATGCCAACGCGAAGCGCGTCGCCATTCTCGCGCGCAACGACCTGTTCCCGCTGGCGATCGGCGAGGAGATGCAGAAGTCGGCGAAGAAGCGCAATCTCGACGTCGTCATGTTCGAGAAATATTCCATCGGCACCATGGACCACGCATCGGCCATCACGCAGATGCGCGCCGCCCGGCCCGACTGGATCTTCGCGACCGGTTACATCAACGACCTGATCCTCATCCGCAAGCAGATGAAGGATCTCGGCGTGGGCGCGCCGGTCGTGACCATGATCGCCGGCCCGGCCTACAAGGAGTACATCGACGCGGTCGGCCCGCTGGCGGAGAACATTTCGAGCGCGGCCTGGTGGCATCCGGCCGTACGCTACGACGGCAAGGGCGTGTTCGGATCGACCGAGAACTTCAACAAGCTCTGGAGTGCGAAGAGCAAGGACGAGCCGGATTATGCGCAGGCCTCGGCCGCGGCCGCCGGCGAGGTGCTCCAGCTCGCGATCGAGAAGGCGGGCACGCTCGAGCCGGCAAAGGTGCGCGACGCGCTCGCCGCGCTCGACACCGTGACCTTCTTCGGGCGCATCAAGTTCGGTCCCACCGGCCAGATCAGCTCGCTCGACCCGCCGGTGTTCCAGCTGCAGGGCGGCAAGCCGGTGGTGATCTTTCCGGATTACGTGAAACAGGCCGAATTCAAATTCGGCGTGCAATAAGCTCAGGGCTTGCGGCCAGGGGGGGAACGACATGGCGGGTACTGCGGACTTTTCCGCCGGCGGCTTTCGCTTCATACCGGCGGTGTTCCAATATTCGGGCGGCGTCGCGGCTGCGCCTGGATACGCGATCGTGCGCGTGCGCTTCCGCGAGCCGCTGCCGCTGCGGGAAGGGTTTGCGCATGTGGAGCGCCACATCAAGGAAGCCGGCCGGCCGCTCACGTCGTTCTGCGCCTGCGAGCTGCGCTCGCCCGCGCCGTTCACCGAGCAGGGCTTTCGCGCCTTCAACGAGGTCTACGTCGTCACGCTGCAGAAATGGGGCCTGTTCGACGGCAAGGTCAACCCGGTCGCGCGCAGCAATGTGTGCCCCGAGGGCGATCCACCCGCCGGGCCCTCGTTCCACGCGTTTTCATTCACCGTCGCCAGCGCCGACGCCGCGCCGAGCTTCGTGATTTCCGGCAGCGCGGAGGCGCGGGAGGGCGGCGCGAGCTACCGCGAGCGCACCATCCGCCACGGCGAAACCAGCCCCGACGCCTTGCGCGAGAAGGGCAGCTACGTGCTCGGCGAGATGGAGCGGCGGCTGGCGGCGTTCGACCTGTCCTGGGCCGACACGACGGCCACGCAGGTCTATACCGTCCACGACCTGCATCCGTTCCTGGCCGACGAGATCGTGCGGCGCGGCGCGGCGCGTTCGGGACTGACCTGGCACTACGCGCGGCCGCCGGTGCGCGAGCTCGAATACGAGATGGACTGCCGCGGCGTGACGTCCGAACACGTGGTGTGAGGCGAAGCGTTGCGATCGACTGGCGCGCCCTCATGGTTCGAGATGCGTCTTGCGGTGCTCCTCACCATGAGGAGACAGCGCTGTGCACCGGCGCGAGGCAGGCTTCGAGCTGCGCTCTCAGTTGTCCGCGGTCCAGCTTGCGGCCGATCAGCACCAGCTTGTTCGTCCTCGGCCCCTCCCATTGGCTCTCGTCCAGGGAGAAACGTTTCGCCACCAGGTGAAAGATGTGCCGCTTGTCGCTCTCGTCGATCCACAACAGGCCCTTGCCGCGATAGATGGTCTCGGGAAGTCGGTTGAGAAAATCCTGAAACTTGTGGACCGCGAACGGCCGGTCGCTCTGGAAGGACAGCGACTCAAAACCGTCGGCAGCCACGTGGTCGTGCGCCTGCCGATGCGACGCCGCATGATCGTGTTCGCCGTGACCGGCGTCCGGATGCTCCGGAGCGGCGAAGAACCGATCCGACTGGAACAGGCCGACGCTGAGGATGAGCGGGAGAGGCAAACTGCACTGCGTGGTGCGGATGACGCGCGCGTCCTGCTTCACGCCTCGGATGCTCTCCTCGAGCGTGTGCAGCCGCCGCGCATCGACCAGGTCGCGTTTGTTGAGCAGGATGACATCCCCGTAGCGCAGCTGATTGCGCGCAGCCTCGCTCTCGAACAGGTCGAGGCAGAAGCTGCCGGCGTCCGCGACCGTGATGATGGAATCGACGCGTGTCAGATCGCGGAACTCCGTGCGCAGGAACGTCAGCACCACGGGCAAGGGATCGGCAAGCCCGGTGGTTTCGACCACTAGGTAGTCGACCTCGCGGTCGCGGGCGAGGATGCGGAAGATCGAATCGATGAAATTGTTGTTGATCGAGCAGCAGATGCAACCGTTCTGCAGGCGTCGTTTCCTCACCCCGAACCCGATCGCGAACCACATGTCAGACCACGAGCGCGCGCCAACATCAAGTAGGCCCCGCTAATGGCTTACTGGGCGGCTGTCCGATTTCAGCTTAAGTACGAACGGCTGGCGCTGCATTTCCTGCGGCTCTCTGGCTTTGAGGTCTACGTGCCGCGCCTGCGCGAGCAACGCACCCGGCACAGTTGCCGCGTCGAGGTCACGCTACCGTTGTTTCCTGGCTACGCTTTCGTTGTGATCGAGCTTCAGTGGCACGCCGCGCACCGAGCGCCCGGTACATTGGGCCTCGTCATGAACGGTGGCGGACCCGCGCATGTCCCCGATAGCGTGATTGACGAACTCAGGTCACGCGAGCGCAACGGGCTGATTGAGCTCACCCAACCGCGCACTCCGTGAGGAGGCTCAGCGGCTCCTGCGCGTCGCTCGCTGCAATGTTGAAATGTATTCGACCAAAGTCAAGATACGCCGTCGGACAATTGCTTCGTTCCATTCCTTCGACACGAAATCTCGGGACTCCCGGCTTATCATTTCCTGCATATAACGATCACCCCACACGGGCATATCCCGCGTGCCATGGATCAAGCTTTCGATCCTACCGTCGATAACCTCGTGGACACGCGAGACGGGAAAAACGCCGTTGTTCGCCTCCGAAAGCCTGGTCAAATCGGATGGAGGGGGGCTGAGCGACTTCGCAACGGGTCCATCTCCCTTTCCCGATACCCCGTGGCAGGAGGCGCAGGATCGAAGAAACTCGTTCCGCCCAGGATTTTCTTCTGGCTGGGCGTGCAAAACATCAATCGTTCCTATCATTGCCGAAGCGGCGATTAAGATCACGCACCACGTCGTTCGCATGTCGTTACGCCCCTTGCGTGCGCACGTTCGAATCGTGCCCCTGCGACGATGATCAATACGGCGCATTGGCCAATACCGCTTTGATCTACCTCAACCCGAGGTGTCAGGCCGCGTGATCGACCGGGCGCGCGCTGGACAACTTCGGTAGTGCTGGCTTGCCACGCTGCAGTATGGGGTTGGACGATGCCCGAGCGGGAGGTCATCTTGAAAAAGGCCCCGGCCATTGAAGCCGGGGCTCAGTTTTTGACCGTAGCAGCTGGCGTGGCAGCCGTTCGGTCAGCACTAGCATCGCGCCCGCACCGACGTTCAACATTGATCCAGGTCAAACCATGGGAAACAAGTTCGATCTAAGCAGGACTCTCGCTTACACACTCCACACGATCCGCCCCTCAGACAAATGTGGCGCGACGGCGCGCTTGTTGGCCGACCCATGACCTTGCGATTTGTACTTCGCCACACTCAATTCGCCATATCAATCAATGCATGGCGCAACTCTTAGCCGACGAGGTGCTCGAATGAGATGTTCCCGGACGGACTCTAAGGCATAGATCGCCTTCGCAATGTTATTTGAAGATGCTGAATGAGAACAGCGGCAGAGAGCATTGTAGGCACGCCCCCTTGCGCGATATTGATCACGAATGGGTCGTGTCAGTCGCTCCCACGAGATCTCTTGAATCACAACTGATTCAAGGAATTCAAATTGCTCCCGGACAGACACTTAAGTTTCGGGATAGTTGAATTCTCACGCTGCCCGGCGTTGATGCTGTTGGCTTTGGCCACGTTGGGATTCGCTGTCGCGGCTGTCTACATCCTGTCGACGACACAGGTGTGAAAATCCGGGGCGCCCGTTGTCGCGTGCGCCGTTCGTCGCCCTCGCCATGATCGAAATGCACATGAAATTGCCGACTGGATTAGAGAGGTGTCAATTACTTGAAGAGGAGCATCTGTCATGAAAGCCAGGAACATCATGGTCATGAATGTGAATACTAGTCCGGAAGTCTCAGTGCCACAGGTTGCCAACATTTTGTTCAAAACCCGGATCAGTGCTCTCCCGGTTGTCGACGGACATGGAGAGTTGATCGGAATCATCAGCGAGGGCGATTTGGCGCGGCGAGCCGCTTGAGCAAAGAAAGTCAGCAAGGCACGATGAGTGATTCTATGATCCGGAAGAAGTTGATGGCGCAGTTCAAATCGGAGCAATGGAGCAAGCATGCCCTTTTGAACGCGACGGTCCAGGATGGTACAGTCAAATTGTGGGGTATTGTTGATTCTGAGGCGGAGAAAGAGGCCGCGCGAGTGGCGGCGGAACAGGTCGCCGGCGTTCGCGCGATCGAGAACAACGTGATCGTGCAGCCGGCCGTGGGTGGAGCTTAGACCTCTTGCGTTAGTCGAGGCGATATGCGGCCACGGGGCCGGTTTTCACGCCTGCGTTATTCGCTCTGGATGTTGAGCTCGCGTATCAGCCGCCGGTAGAGATCGGACTGGCGGGAGATGTGGGTGCCAAAATCGGCGCCGCACTTGGGACTGGGATGGAGCACCTCCGTTCGTCCCCTGCCACCCATGGTCGGCCCCTCCAAAAGCCGACCACCCATGAGTCATAGAAAAACTGATTTGGGAATCCCGTGCCGCTCAAAATCTGTCAAAGTAGTGCTAATCTAACACACGCAACGACCAGCGATGCGTGCCAAATCGGAACGAGTGAGAGAACTGACGAGCGAGTCACAGCCCTCGGGCAAGCTTGCATCGGACACGGGTGCGCGCGGGATGTTGATCTGGGCTAGCGGCAACCTATCGCCCTTCTGCGTGCGGTTCACAATTTGCACGGTGCCGTCCTCTGGACGTGCGGTCGCAATCCCTTCAAACCCGATCACGGTGGCGACCCCAGCGAGGATCAAGGCGCCACAAATCGACGTGAGAGTGTGCGTATACATGGTATCCCCCTCCGACCCACCACGTTTCTTTAGCGGCCGGGTCCACGCTCGAAAATTCAGATAATGCCCTTACGGGGAAATCCTTAGTGTTGCGAGGGTTCGATCTTCTCGGTCAATAGACATCACCCAACGTCGGGCCGCCGAGGATGGCTAGTGCGAAGCCTTTTTCTGAAAATACCGGGTGTAGATGTCGTCGAGGCTCGGCTCCTCGATCGAGAGACTCAGAAGTCGGCCGCCCGCAGCGATGACAGCAGCGGCTGCATCTGGACGCACGTCGTGTTGGGCCAGAAGCCGCATACGGTTTGTTCCAATAGCCTCGACGGCAGTCACACCCGGAACATTAGCCAGCCGCTCCACAAGGCCCTGTCCTTCCGCTTCCAATTCGACATGGAAGCCGCCGCCCAAGACCTGATGGCCGAGCTCCGGTATCGTTCCAATAAGCACGATGCTGCCCTTATTGAACAGCGCGACGCGGTCGCAAACGCTTTGCACGCGCTCAAGCATGTGCGACGACAACAGCACGCTCGCATTCTTGTGCCTGAAGTTGCGAATGATTTCGAGCAGCTCGAGCGTCGCCTGCGGATCAAGGCCCGAAGTTGGCTCATCGAGGAAAGCGATCTGCGCATCTTTCATCAAAATCTCTGCCACACCTAGCCGTTGTCGCATACCGTGCGAAAAGGTCGCTACGTGTTTGTCGGCAACGTCCGCAAGTCCGGCCTGCGCGAGCGCAGTTTTGATCCGAATTTCGCGCTCGGCCGGCGTAAACCCGTTGAGTCGCGCCGTGTAGCGCAGATTGCCAGCGGCGCTGAGGTTGTCATAGAAGCCCACCGAATCGGGCAGATAGCCAACCCGCCGCTTCACCGCGAGTGGTTCGCGCGCCGGATCGCGACCGAGCAAGCGAACATACCCCTCCGAGATCTCAGTCAATCCAAGCAGCATCAAGATGGTGGTGGTTTTGCCAGAACCGTTGGGACCAAGTAGCCCGAAAATTTCTCCGGGTCTCACCGAAAACGAGATGCCCTTAACGACGGTCGTTTGGCCATAACGCTTAGTGAGGTTTTGAACCTCGATGACGTTGTCGCTCATTGCCGTTTGAACCTCGAGTTGTCCTCGCGCGGTTGTCGGTTCATGTCCTAGCCGCCATCGCGGAGCCACCATGGCCGGCTCCTCGTGCGGCTCAGATCATAATTCCGTCTGACGCCGATCAACGCATTGAAACTCCTTTGCACGATGCCGCCGTTGGCACTGGCAACTATCCCAGTTTGAGCCTCAACCAAGTCTGAGTGTTGATCTGGATCAATACGGATTAATCCGCGCATCCGTGAAGGCGATGGCTGGGGCCGGAATAGCAGAAAGCGGCGCGATGGCCGCAGGCGTGACCGAGTGACTTTGGAGGATTAATGATATTGTGGCGACGCTCGAGGAGTGGGAGAACACGCAATGACACGAGATGACGAAATCCAAAGGATCATTGAACGCGCTATTCAATCAGCTTTTATTGACTTTCCGGATGCAGGAAACGGCATGATGTGGCCGCAAAATTACAAAGAACCGAACGAGTGCAAGACTGTGGCAACTGCCATCCTCTCAGCTCTCAAAAATGCAGGCTACAAAATTACGGCGGGTTCAAACTGAGGCACCATCCGGGCTTACGGATTACTGGCCGGGGCTTAACCCATTTGGTTGGATTTGAATTTGGTAGTGCCCGGATTTGCACTTGCCGTCCGACCAGACTGGGCGCATGCTTTTTTGTTTGACTACGCTCCCAGAGAGTAAGCGCGAACAATTCGAGCGCCATGCGGCTGAATGCCTCGATCTGTTGAAGTCGTCTTCCGATCCGAAGAGACGTGCAACGTTCATCGCCATGGCGGCAGCTTGGTTGAAGCTGGCGTCGAATGAAATCTCGCCCTCTTCGTTGTCTTCCTTTTCGCGTACTAGTTTCCTTTAAGGCCAATTGGCCCATGTGAATCTGGAAGTGGCACGTTTGATTTTTCGCAGAAATGTCACAGTGAATTGATTTTTAGAACTCCCGCTGTTGCCGGGAGCGCGCACGCTCGTGAGCCAGAAGCGATGAAGATCGGCGCGCTGGATTTTCTTGAGAAGCCCTCTTTGATGATGAAGTGTTGTTGGCATCGGTACGGTCGGCGCTCAACCAGCTGGACCATGCAGCCGTCGGGTGGTGCCGCCGCCCCTCATCGTCGAGTCCGCTGATCCACCTGTGGCGCGCGTCGTCATTGCGATATTGCCCCAGCACGGAATGGACCTGATCAATCAACTTTTCTGCGCAGCGCCGATATTGCTGATCACTTGTTCGCTGGAATAGCTCGAGAAAGTTGCAGACGGCGAATGCATCGGTCCAAAGATATTCGCCGCTGCTCTTGAGCGCCCGGGCAAAGCCCGGTTCGCATTGCGAACTCCGCCATCAGTCGAGCCGCTACGGCCGCTGCATCCGGAATGGGGCTGGTGCGATTTAGTTCATTCATAAGCCAAACGGATAGGTGTCGGGCATTCGAGCGTTTCAGTCTCAAATGGCGTAATCGCCTTCGTCTCGTCAAACCAGACATATTCATCGAATTGCTTCGGCAACACCGCCTGGAAGTAATGGCTGGCGAGCTCCGTCTCCGGCCGGTAGATCACGCCAATAGCGCGCTCCAGACGAGGCTTGCGCAGTCCTTCTGACCCATTCAAGGCTTGGCTTAGATCGAGACAGAAATTCGGCACGCCAGACTCATGGAAGATCCGCTCGCAGCTCTCAGCAACCGCGGGCACTACTCGCTTGATCTCCATCGGTCCGTCCCAATTGGACGCCGCAGCCACGGTGCCGGCATTGGTGCCGAATCCGATGGTGTAAGCGAGGGTCCCGAATTCCTTTCGGCAGAGGTGCCCCAGATTGTATTCGCCGCGGGAAAACATCTCGGTCGCAGAAGCATCCCCGATGTGAGAATTGTGAGCCCAAACGATCGCTTTGGATTTTGAGCCATAAAAGGCGAGCAATGTTTTAAGAGTTTCGAACATGTGGCTGTCACGTAGATTCCATGATGCCCGCGAGCCATAGTACATAATGCGGTAATATTGCTCGGCTTTGGCGATAAGCCTGGCATTTTGTACGGCATCCATGAACCTCTCCCCGTCGCGTTCAACATAGGCGCGGCGTTTATGCATAAGATCCAAAAGCACGACGGCTACTTCCGATTCGCAGGTCGGATACGCGCCGGTGAGAGCAGCATGGCGTAGGTGGCCGGATCGGATTGCCAGGGCGTTAGGCAACCATAGCGCTCGCGTGCGCGCGCGGTCGCGGGGTCGACCTCATCGAGATCCTTCAGCACCGCACGGATCGAGTCGTAGAGGCTGTAGAGATCAAGCCCATGGAAGGCTACTCGCTTGGCCGGATTGAGCGCAGCATTGTGCGAACGCAGCCAATCGACAAATACGCGCACTTCGTTGTTCCGCCACATCCAGGTCGGAAACCGCGCAAAGGCGGTCCATTCGGAGGGAGGATACTCGAGATGCCGGACATAATGGTCGACACGCGCGGCGTCCGGCCAATCGCCTTCGATCGCGACGAATCGGAAGCCTTTCTTCGCGATCAACTCGCGTGAGATCCGATCGCGCATGCGGTAGAATTCCGAAGTTCCATGGCTTGCTTCACCAAGAAGCACGACCTGTGCGTCACCGATTCGCGCCAGCAATCGATCGAATTGAGCCGTCTCCGGCGATTCGAACGGCTCGCAGTAAGCCGCAATTTTTTGCGCCAGAGATGGCTTGATGATCCGCGTGAACGGCCGTACCGGCGCTGCACGCGCCCGGTCGCGCGGCGCCGGAGCCCATCCTTCTTCGCCGATGAGGGGAACGAATTGAACATCGGCCAAGTCCTCGCGATCGTATCTATTCTCGGAAATGCGGGTGACGCGAACTAGCTCTTGAACCCTTGGATCGCGTCCAACCGGAATGACCAGCCGACCGCCGATTTTGAGCTGCTCTTTCAGCGATTCGGGAATTTCCGGGCCACCGGCGGCGACGACGATGCCGTCATAGGGTGCGTGCTCCGGCCAACCCTTGGTCCCGTCTTCGTGGCGAACATGGACGTTGTGATAGCCTAGGTCGGCGAGTGTCGAGGCAGCCTTCTCGGCGAGTTGGCCGATCCGTTCCACGGTGTAGACATCGCCGGCAATCCTGGACAGGACCGCCGCCGCATAGCCCGATCCGGCACCGATTTCGAGAATTCTTTCACCGCCTTGAAGCGCGAGCGCTTCCGTCATGAACGCAACGATGTATGGCTGCGAGATTGTCTGGCCTTCCTCGATCGGAAGCGGAGAATCCTGATAGGCAAATTCGCGAAGTTGATCGGGCAAGAAGGCCTCGCGGGGAACCGCGCGCATGGCATTCAAGACCAATTCGGATCGTACGCCCCGTCGGAAAACGGCCTTTTCGACCATTTCATCACGAAGGCGAGCGAAATCTTGTTTTTTGAAATGCAGATTCATCGCGTCGGTCCAAGAAGCTCATGTCACGATGCCACGGAATAGCCCGCGAAGCTTGACCAGGATCAAAAAGGGCCGAATGTTCCGGTGGCAACGCCTGCGGCCTTGCGCGCATGACAGTGACCGGAGTGATGGGCGTGGGCCGGACTCCACGCATATGTGGACATGCTCGTAACCGGCATTCCTTTATTGCGTCGCGTCAAGATCGCAGAATGTCTTCATGGTTCCGCGGTCGGGCATGGATCGATCCTTGACGTGGGAGAATGCAGGCGCGGTCACGAATGATTGCTGACCCGGGAGCGAGCTTTTGATCGAAATCAATACTTGCGTGCGCCGCCTCGCTACAAGTTTATTGGCAAACCGCCGGGCTGTGGCAGGAATTCGAGATGCGGCGATATAGTCGACATCGATTGGAGCTGCGGCATCGTTTCTACGAAATACTGGAGCAGGGACCAATCGGGAACTGGGTCGGCCGTTTGGCCGGTAGCCTGATTGTCCTCCTCATTGTCATCAATCTATTTGCGGTCGTGCTGGAATCCGTTCCGGAGTACGAAGCACGGTACGCCGTCCTGTTCGGGGTCATCGAGATCCTGTCGCTCGCTGTCTTCACCTCGGAGTACCTGATGCGAATATGGGTTGCGGTTGAGCATGCGCCCTATGTGCATTCGCGCGGCTGGCACGCTCGAATCAAGTATGTCACCAGCCCGATCGGGGTCGTGGATCTCCTCGCCGTCTTGCCGTTCTGGCTGATGCTGGTGCTACCGGCTGAACTAAAGGTTCTGTTGGTCTTTCGTGTCGTTCGCTTCCTGAAGTTGGCTCGGTATTCGCCCGGGATGAGATCGCTGTTGGAGGTGCTGTACGTCGAGCGTCGGGCTCTGTTCGGCTGCTCGGTTATCTTGACCGGGGCGGCGCTAATGGCCGCCACGGTCATGCATGTCCTCGAACGTCACGTCCAACCGGATAAGTTCGGAACCATTCCCGATGCGATGTGGTGGGCAATCGTCACGCTCGGCACGATCGGCTATGGCGACGTGGTGCCCATCACCCCCCTGGGCCGCGTTGTTGCCGGCGCAACGATCTTCACCGGTCTGATCATGGTTGCCTTGCCCGTCGGAATCGTCGCCACTGCCTTCGTGAACGAAATCCACCGGCGCGATTTCGTCGTCACCTGGGGCATGCTTGCTCGCGTTCCCTTGTTTTCAGAGCTCAACGCTGCGGAAATCGCCGACATCATGCGGTTGTTGCGCGCGCGGCAAGTCGAGGCCGGTGAGGTGCTGGCGCGGCGCGGCGAGCCGGCTCATTCGATGTATTTCGTGGCCGCCGGCGAGGTGGAGATCGAGCTGAAGCATCAACGCGTCCGCCTGGGTGCCGGCCACTTCTTTGGAGAGATTGCGGCGCTGAAACGCACGCGTCGTTCCGCGACGATCACCGCCGTCGTCCGGACAAGCCTCCTGGTGCTGGACACCCATGATCTGCATGCCTTGATGGAGCGAGAGCCCAGGATCGCCGAGCGCATTCGCGAGGTTGCGCGCGGCCGTCTTGGCCGCGAGGTCATGTCGTCAAAAGGGGATTTGCTCACGGAAGAGCTGGAGAGGGAAACCGGGCCCGCGGCCGGGGGCCAAGATCATGAATTAAGGTAGAAGCGTCGATCACAGCCAAGGCGCGGCCATCGTGGCGGCACGACGCTGTCCCCCCGCTTGAGGCCGTGGCTCACCATTGCATCGAGCACCCGTCGCGCCTCCTCCACCCGGCGGCAGAACGGGACCATGATGCTGAGATTGATCAGGCCCATGTCTTGGCGGATGCGGCGCAACGCGGCGCATTCAAGCGCGAACCCGGCCGCATAGGCGGGATGCGCGTAGCGCGAGGCACCTCGGAAACCCAGCATCGGGTTCTCTTCCTTGGGCTCGAACCCGGTGCCACCGAGCAGGCTCGCGTATTCGTTGGTTTTGAAATCGGACAAGCGCACGATCACGGGTTTGGGATAGAATGCCGCGGCGATGAGCCCGACGCCTTCCGAGAGTTTCTCGACGAAGTAGTCGGCCGGACGGGCGCGGTTGTGGTCGGGCGCGATCTCAATGAGCTATTTCGGATCGGCCGGAGATCATGCTGATTGGTCTTACCGTGCTGGCTGCTTGCATTCTACTCTCTCGAGCGGTCCTCGCAGTGTCCGGTGCCGGAAATTTCAGCCGCTTCACGGAAGAGGGCTTTATCATCCTGAGGTGGGTGGCCAATTGGAAACCGATCGAAATCTTCCTGTACGAGTGGTTGCCGCTGGCGAGGCGTCGGGATCTGTACCGCAGCCTTGCGGTCGCGAACGTCGAGCTGAGGCCGACGGAACCGGATAGGGAAGGGATGATCGTTTGGGGACCACGCCCAAGCTCCAAGCAATCACGGCACGGCAAGGCCAACCGATTTTCAATCCCATTCAGCAAGGGATGACGTCAGTCAGCCTGGGCGGCAATGACGAAACCCGTAATGCATGTGGCAAAATTGATGCCATCACCCCTAGCGCGTAACTGCGTTGCTCCAGCTCAATGCCCTGTCGCGTCGATGGAAAGCTTCACGATACAAGTATCGGGATCACGCGGATCGGACGAGATGCCGAAGCCAAGCTGCCTGCACATGGCCAACATCGCGGTGTTTTCACTGAGCACTTGTCCTTCGATGGTCTTGAGTCCCTCCGCGCGGGCATATTCGATGATCATCTGCATGAGCAGGTAGCCGAGGCCGCGCCCCTTGCGATCGGAGCGCACGAGAACCGCGTATTCACCGCCGTCGTAATTGGCGTCGGCGTGCAGGCGGATCACACCGAGCATGTTGCCCGTTGCTTCCTCGATCGCGAGGAAGGCCATCGCGCGCGCATAGTCGATCTGGGTGAGACGCGCGATGAAGCGGTGGCCGAACTCCTTGACCGGCGCGAAGAAGCGCAGGCGCAAATCCTGCGGCGTGACCGCGGCAAAGAACGGCCCGTACAACGGTTCGTCCTCGGGCCGGACCGGACGTAGCAGCAGCCGCGTTCCGTCTCGCATCGCCGCCGATCGCTCCCATTCCTTGGGATAGGGCCTGATCGCGAAGCGGGGATGGCCGGCCGGGCCGCGCCGCGCCGGTTCAAGCGGCGCCACCAGCACGCGGGCATCGACGGCAATGATGCCGCTCTGGTCGGCGAGCACGGGGTTGAGATCGAGCTCGCGCAGCTCCGGCAGATCGGCCGTAAGCTGCGCCAGCTTGACCATGAGCAGCGCGACGGCGTCGATGTCCGCGGCCGGGACGTTGCGGTAAGCGCACAGCACGCGGGAGACCCGCGTGCGAGCGATCAAGTCGCGCGCAAGCGCGAGATCCAGCGGCGGCAGGGCCAAGGCCTTGTCGGCCATGACCTCGACCGCGGTGCCGCCGCAGCCAAAGACCATGACCGGGCCGAAAGTCGGATCGTCCGCAATTCCGGCGATCAGCTCCCGCGCCTTCGGGCGGACGATCATCGGATGGAGCGTCACGCCGGAGATGCGCGCATCAGGTCGCGCGGCCCTCGCCCGCGCGAGGATGTCGGTGACGGCCTCGCGGACCGCCGCCGCGTTGGTGAGGTTGAGCCTTACGCCGCCCACCTCCGATTTGTGAACGATATCCGGCGAGAGGATTTTAGCCACCACGCCCAATCCCTGTGCCAGCCAGGGACGCGCGGTGGCGGCGGCTTCATCGGCGTTGCGGGCCAGGAGCGCGGGAGCAAACGGAATGGAATAGGCCGCGAGCAGGCGCGTCATCTCGATCGGATCAAGCCACGTGCGGCCGCGCTGCACTGCATTCGCGATGACCGTGCGCGCCGTGGTCAGGTCCGGCTTGAAGTCCTGCGGCAGGCTCGGCGGCGTCGCCATCAAGGCGTCCTGCGCCTCCCGGTAGCGCACCAGATGCATGAACCCCTGAACCGCCTCGGATTCGGTCTCGTAGCTCGGAATGCCATCGGCTTCGAAGATCGGCGTGACGGCATCGCTGGTGCCCACCCAGACGGCGAAGATCGGCTTCGTCCTCACCGCGCTGTTGCGATACGTCCGCGCCGCGGCGGCGACCGCTGTGGCCGCCGATGGCGCCGAGGCGAGCGCAGTGGGCACATTCATGACCAGAACGGCGTCGTTCTCCGGATCCGCGATGAGGCCCTCGAGCGCGGCGACATAGCGGGCCGGATCGGCGTCGCCGGCGATGTCGACGGGATTGCCATGCGACCAGATCGGCGGCAACGCCGAATCCAGCTTCAGGATGGTTTCCGGCGAAATGCCGGCGAGCGTGCCGCCGAGGTCAACGAGCCGGTCGACCGCCAGGATTCCAATCCCCCCGCCATTCGTGAGGATCGCGAGCCGCTTGCCCAGGAACGGCCGGAGCCGCCCGAGTGTCTCGGCGGCGGCGAACAGTTCGTCGAGGTCGAGCACCCGCAACAGGCCGGCACGACGGAACGCCGCGTCATAGACCGCATCCGAACCGGCGAGGGCGCCGGTGTGCGTCTGCGCGGCCTTCGCGGCCTGCGCATGGCGGCCCGACTTGACCACCACGACCGGCTTGATCCTGGCGGCCGCGCGCGCCGCCGACATGAACTTTCGCGCGTTGGTGATGGATTCGACGTACAGGAGAATCGCACGGGTCGCGCCATCGAGCGCGAAGAAATCGAGCAGGTCGCCGACATCGACATCGATCATGTCTCCAAGCGAGACCACGGCCGAAAAGCCGATACCATGCGCCGCCGACCATTCGATCATGCCTGCGGTGATGGCGCCGGACTGCGATATCAGAGCGAGATCCCCGATGGGCGGCATGCGTGCCGCAAAACTGGCGTTGAGCTTGGCACGCGATGACACCATGCCGAGGCAATTGGGACCAACCAGCCTGAGGCCGGTCGCTCGTGCTGCTTTCTCGCAGGCATCGGCAAGGGAGCCGGCTCCGTGGCCAAGGCCGGCGGTGATGATGATTGCGGCCCCCACATCTTTTTCGCCGGCCAATTTCACAATGTCGGGGACTGAGCGCGGCGGCGTCGCGATCACGAGCAGATCGGGTGGCGCCGGCAGGTCCTGAATGGTCTTGACCGCCTTGATTCCTTCGATCTCGCCATAGCGCGGGTTGACCAGCGCGATTGAACCTTCAAATGCCGCCGCTCGAAGATTTCTCAGCACGGCGCGACCGGGCGAGGTTGCGCGCGGGCTTGCGCCCACGACCGCCACCGACCGCGGCGAAAACAGCTTCTCGAGACGATACGTCGACATCTGTCCGATCAACCCACGGATTTAGGGCTTGCCATCATCCGGTCGGAGACGGTGGAAGTCGAGGCATCAACCAAGTCGTCGCGCGGTGTCGGACGAAACTCGCCAAATCCAGTTGGAGCCGGGGGGCGGACGGTCGCCGGGAGACAGGGGCTCTTGAGCACGAACTGGCGCGGCTCGCCCTCCTCGGCGATCACATCCGCCACCAGTTCGAAGAAAAGCTCAAGCTCCTCACGTGAGGACTCAGTCGCCTCCCCGTCAGCATCGACGGGACCGGGCGGCACCGGGACATCCATCCTACAGATCACCCCCCGGATGCAGTCCTTGAGCAGCTTGCGATCACGCCCTCGCAGCGCCGGGCGTCTGCGACGGGCATCACGGAATAGGAGAACAAAGCGAAACTTTTTGCCACCGGTTTTGCCACCGGATTGTATAGGAAGCGGTGGTTTTCAGAGGGACGCGGTGGACTGTTGAAATCAAGAACCTTGATTTAATGGGACCTGATAGGAAACAGAGTGACGAGATAGTCACCCCCTCGCGGTCTCGGAGACCGCGAACAAGGTCTTGCTGACATAGGCGTCGCTGACGTCGTCGGTGATGACGTCGACGACGAGCGAATCAACCGGCTTGAGTGCGGGGCTTTGCGTACGGGTTTCGGCCATTGCAGACTTCCCAGGTGCGGTTTGAGTATTTTGCGCGTCGCCGCGACTTCACAACACGCGCTGCCGTGGAAATCAACCGGCTCCCGCGCGGAGCACAACGAGGTCATGATCCCGGGGGCGCATGATGGATGGAGTGGTGGAGCGGATCGGCGTATTCGCGCTGGTCGGCCTGGGGTCCGGGTTCGTCTCCGGTCTGTTCGGAATCGGCGGCGGCATCGTCAGGATCCCGCTGTTCGTCTATCTGCTGCCGCTGTTCGGCGTGGCGCAATCGGTGATGATGCATGTGGCGGTGGGAACGTCGATGGCGCTGGTGCTGCCAGCGCGATCGCTGCGACCCGCAAGCAACTCGCGCTGGGCAACCTGGATCTGGCGTTCTTCCGGACCTGGGCGGTTGGGATATTGATCGGCGTCCTGGTCGGGACCGCGCTGCTGCCCTATGCCTCCACCGAGCTGCTGCAGGTGATCTTCGCGATCTTCATGGTGACGGTGGGGGTCTACGAGGGCTTCCTCAAGGATCGCCTGGTGTTCGCGCGCACGCCGCCGCAGGGCGCGAAGAAGGTGGGCGTGGCCTCGGCCATCGGTTGCCTCGCGGCTCTGACCGGGACCGGCGGCGGCACGATGGCGACGCCGATCTTGCAGGCGTTCAGCATGAAGATGCAGGCCGCGATCGCCGTCTCGTCGGCGACGGGGCTGGTGAGCGGCACGGTCGCGACCGTCGGCGCCATCGCGGGAGGCTGGCACGCGCTCGGCCTGCCCTCGTACTCCCTGGGCTATGTCGATCTCGCGATCTTCGCCGCGATGATGCCGACGATCATGATCGCCGCTCCGGTCGGTGTACGGGTAGGTCACATGCTCAGCGAGACCTGGCTGCGACGGATATACACCGTGCTGCTGTTTGTGATTGCTGCCGACCTGATCCGAAAGCTGGTGGTCTGACGTTTCGTTGATGCAATCGTCGCAGCGTCGTGCCTACGACGCCCAGAAAATACGGTCGTCCTCGGTCCAGCCGAAGAGATAGTGCGCAACGTGGCCGCCGAGCGACGCACGATAGCGCACCATGCGTCCGCCGCCCGGCACGGGGTAGGATTCAATCGGCTCGAGGCGATCGAGCGGCGGTAACCTGCCGGGCAAGCTTGCCTGGAATCCCTCTCCGCCAACGCGCAGCAGCACCTGCATCTCCGGCGCGAACCATTCCGGGTTGAGCGGTGCGGAGCCGCGCTCGAGCACCGCGCGCGCGCGCAAGGTCCTGGCATCCCGGCCATCGCCCTCGGGCGGCAGGTTGAGGAAGGTCGAGCCGGGCGAGAACGCCTCTGCGGCGGTGAGGGCCATAAGCAGCAACGGCGGCGACGGCGTCGTGTTCGCCGTGGCCGCGACCCACAGTCCCGGCCCGGCGAGGTGCATCAGGAAGGCGGCGAAGCCCGGCACCCTGCCGGCATGCCGTTGCATGTGATGTCCGGCCGTACGTTCCACGAACCAGCCGAAACCGTAGGGCACCTGACGCCCGGTGGTGAGCAGCGCTCCGGTGGTCGCCTGCGCCATGAGCGCGCGGCGCACGAGGCGCTCGCCGGCGAGCGCCGTCGACCAGGGCGCGATGTCGCGGCCGGAGAACAGGGTGCCGCCGTCGGCAGCGGCGGAGACCGATCGTTCCAGCTGCACCGCATGCACGAAGCGGCGGTCCGCATACTCGTAGGGCTCGGCCCGATCCGCAATCACGTCGCCTGCGCTGTCGACGCGCGCAGCCGGCAAGGCCGCCGGCCCGAGCAGCCGGTCGCGCAGGTAGTCGGCATAGGGCTGGCCGCTGATCGCCTCGATCAACCAGCCCAGCACCACGTAGTTAGTGTTGCTGTAGGCCCAGGCCTCGCCCGCCGCGAACGACGGCGGCATCGTACCGATGGCATCGAGGATCAGTTCGCGGCCTTGCGGCCGGTCCCAGTCCCTGATCACCCGGCCGTAATCCGGCAAGCCGCTGGTATGGGTGAGCAAGCGCCGCACCGGGATGACCGCCCAGGACTCCGGCAGCCCCTGCACGTAGCCGCCGACGGGATCATCCAGCGCGACCGAGCCCGCATCGACAAGCTGCATGACCGCGAGCGCGGTGATGTGCTTGCCCACGGATCCGAGGTGGAACAGCGTGCGCTCAGTGACGGGAACGCGAAACGGCAGCGAAGCATAGCCGACGCTCCAGAAGCCGATGGCCTGACCGTCGCGCACCACCGTCACCGCCGCGCCGGCAACTGTATCCCTGCCAGCCAGCTCGCGCAGCTTCGCGGCGAGGGCGTCGGGCACCGGGGGAATGGATTCGGAACTCGTCATCGGGCGGTCGCGCACGAAGGCGGTTGCGCCGCCCCATCCTGCGTGCGCGCGGGGAGGGCGGGTGCAAGCAGCACGGCGGCCGCCAACGCGGTCCGGCCGACGCAGGCGTTGCGCTTGTGCAAGAAGCGGCGTGGGTTCGATGTCCTGTGGCTGCGTTCCATGGCGCGGTCGAGCATGCGATAAAGCGGTGGCGAGAGCCATCAAATCGTCGTTGCCGGCTTGCCGATTTCCAATAAGATTCACGCAACAGCACAAGACTACAGCGAGGTGACGCGTGCTCAGTTCTGAGAAAAACCGCCTTCTCACCCAGGTGGGTCCGGGAACGCCGATGGGTGAGCTGCTGCGCCGCTACTGGATGCCGATCGGCGGCGCCAGCGAACTCGACACCAATCCGATCAAGCCCATTCGTCTCATGGGCGAGGATCTCGTGCTCTACAAGGACCTGGGCGGGCAATTCGGACTGCTCGACCGACATTGCCCGCACCGGCGCGCGGACCTCGCCTATGGCTTCGTCGAGCCGACCGGCATCCGCTGCAACTATCATGGCTGGCTCATGGACGAGGCCGGCCGCTGCATCGAGCAACCCTATGACGACACCGTCAACCCGCGCTCGCGCGCCAAGGAGCGCTGCGGCACCAAGGCTTATCCGGTGAAGGAATGCGCCGGCCTGCTGTGGACCTATATGGGACCCCAGCCGGTGCCCGAGCTCCCGGTCTGGGAGCCGTTCACCTGGGAGAACGGCTTTCGCGAAGTGGTGCTCTCCGACGTCCCCTGCAACTGGTTTCAGTGCCAGGAGAACTCCTGCGACCCCGTGCACTTCGAATGGATGCATGACAACTGGACCCTTCGGCTGAGCGGCAAGACCGGTCCCTATGCCAGCAAGCATCTCAAGCTCAAGTTCGAGGAGTTCGACTACGGCTTCATCTACAAGCGCGTGCGCGAGGACTCCGACGAGCGCAATCCGTATTGGACCGTGGGCCGGATCGCGCTGTGGCCGAACGGCTTCTATCTCGGCAACCATTTCGAATGGCGCGTGCCGGTCGATGATGAGAACACGCTGAGTGTGGCGTGGTTCTTCATGCGCGTGCCGAAGGGGCGCGAGCCTTATGTTCAGGACAAGGTCCCGACCTGGGTCAGCCCGATCAAGGACGAGCACGGCCGCTGGATTTCGAGCCACGTCATCAACCAGGACATCAGCGCCTGGGTGGGGCAGGGCCGCATCGCCGACCGCACCAAGGAGAATATCGGCGCCAGCGACATGGGCATCGCCATGATCCGCAAGCGCCTGTTCGACGATCTCGATGCCATCGCCCAGGGCCAGGAACCCAAGGCCATCATCCGCAACTCCAACGTCGCACGTTGCGTCGAGCTGCCGTTCTTCCAGAAAAAAGAAAGCGTGGAAGGGATCACGCTGGAGGACCACGACAAATACCCGCTGTTGAAGGCGCGCCTGCGGGCCTTCCGGCACTGCTACGGCCAGCCCCCTGAGGTCCGGCAGGCGTTCGAGCACGCGATGGGCATCGCAAAATAGCCCGGCGGTATCCGGAAACCGCGACGGCCGATTGAGGCCCGAGGCCATTGCGGAATGGGCATCGGCGCCAGTGCTCCCGCGCGTCCCGTGCAAAAAAGTACCACCAAGTGTCGTTTGTCGGGAACCGTACCGACCGCATCGCGTTGCAAAAAAAGGCCAGGGGTCTCCGCCATGCCAAGCAGCGCCTATTTCCGCCGGCAAGCTGACATCTGCCTGAGGCTTTCGTTGATTGCCTCAGACGAGGAAGTTTCGAGCCGGCTGATCAAGATGTCCCGCGAATACCTGGCGAAGGGCGATGCCCTGGCCGGGGGAGAGGCCGATGCCGGCCGGCCCCTGCCGGATCATGAGTCGGGATCGCCGTCGCGCGAGATCGAACCGGACGCGGCCGGCTTGGGCCAGCCTCTGCAGATGCAAGCCTCGCGCGTCGATCCCTAGGCACCAGGATCGCTCTCCGCCGCTCCATAAAAAAGCCCGCCGCGTTTCCGCGACGGGCTCGGGCCGATCGATGCAGGTGTGTGGGCGGGAGCTGCGACGACCGGCCCACGGGAGGATCAACTCGGCATCAGCACATTGTCGATCACGTGGATGACGCCGTTCGACTGGAACACGTTCTGGATCGAGACCCTGGAGGCATTGCCCTTGGAGTCGCGGATGGTCAGTACCTGTCCCTTGAACTCGACCGTGAGTTCTTCGCCCTCGACGGTCTTGAACTTGGCCTTGCCGCCGCCCTTGTTGGACGCCTCCCACAAGTCCTTGACCGAATGCCGGCCGGGCAGCACGTGATAGGTCAATACCGCGACCAGCTTCTCCTTCATCTGCGGCTTGAGCAGCGAGTCGACCGTGCCGGCCGGCAACTTCGCGAACGCGGCGTTGGTCGGCGCGAACACGGTGAAGGGTCCGGGTCCCTGCAGAGTATCGACCAGGCCGGCGGCCTTCACCGCGGCGACCAGCGTGGTGTGGTCTTTCGAGTTCACCGCGTTCTGGATGATGTTCTTCGAGGGGTACATCGGAGCGCCGCCGACGGTGACGGTCTGCTCCTTCATCTGCGCCAATGCCGGGGCCGCCATGACGGCGGCGAAGCTGAGCGCTGCGACGGCGACCGCCGTCGGCAGGATCGTGCGTTTGAGGGTCATGTCGTTTCTCCATCTGTCGCGCCGCGCCAGCGGCTTGCGAGTGGAGATACGCGGTGTGCGGAACGTGGATGCAGCGTGCCGGGTTCAGGATTCTTCACGGCCGTGTGATGATCACCGCGACGATCGCGCGGCGGTCAAAGGCTCGTCAGCTTGCCGCTGGCGATGACCGGTCCGGTCGGCTGGCCGGTCGGCGAGCCGCCGGGCGGCTCGAGCGACACCGCGAGCGCTGCGTCCGGCGTGAGCTGGCCTGCAAGATCCGGCGGGATGGTGAGCCGGATCGGCTGTCCGGGCTCGATCAGGCCGAGCGAATGCGGGCGCTGGTTGGGTCCGGGCAGGATCAGCCACAGCTCCATGGCGCGCGGATCGTTGGTCAGGAGCGCGGCGGGCACCACGACCAGGTTGTTGCCGGTCGCGGTGACGGCGGCCACGAAATTGGGTTGGCCGCTGCTGCCCGCGAGCGTGGCCATCAGCGGCGGCCGCGAGCCGGGCACGAGCCCGATATAGGCCAGCGCCGCGATGCTGGCGGCCGCGAGCGTTGCCGCGCCGATGGCGAAGCTGCGCCAGAACGCGATGCTCTGCCATAGCGAGGCGGCGGCTTGCGGACGGGCGTCCGCGGCGATGGCGGCCTCGATCTGCGACCACGCATGCGGCGGCGGTGCGACCGGCGCCACGGCATCGGCGATCCCGCCCAGCCGCTCCTCCCAGAATGCCACCTCGGACGCAAGCGCCGGCTCTTGCGCCAGCCGGCGCTCGACCTCGCGCCGCTCCTCCGCGCCAAGCACACCCAGCACGTATTCGGCGGCGATCAGATTGCCACCGGAAGCCGGATCTATGGTGTCGTCCGTGCTCATGCTTCGAGACAGGCTCTCAGTTTCAACAGTCCGCGACGAATCCAGCTCTTCATTGTGCCGAGCGGCACGCTCATGCGCGCGGCCAACTCCTCGTAGGTGGTGCCGTCCAAGAATGCCGCGCGGATCGCGCTCGCGTGGCGCGCTTCCAATTCCGCCAGACAGCGGGACAGGCGCTGGTGTTGCTGCGCCATCTCCACGCGCTCGACCGCAGCGGGCGCCGGGTCGCTCACGGCGTCGGCGGACTCGATTGGCTCCATGCGGCGGCTCACGGCGCTTGCCCGCAAACGGTCGATCGCCCGGTTGCGCGCGATCGCCACCATCCAGGTGATCGGACTGGCCCGGCCGGGGTCAAAGCTCGCGGCCTTGCGCCACACCGTCACAAAAACCTCCTGCAGCACGTCCTCGGCCTCGCCGCGGTCCTTCAAGATACGAAGGCAGACGCCGAAAAGCTTCGCAGAGGTATCTTGATAAACGAGGCGCAACGCGGCGCGGTCGCCGCCCGCGACGCGTACGAGGGCGGCGGCAAGCTGGCTGCGCGTGGCGTCTGCGTCCATTCCGTGCCCCCGGACCGCGACCCTATCGCATTACCATTCGATGCAAATAACGTCGCGCCGATCAATGCCAGCGCCGCCCGAAGATGTCGCACATCTCGGCCGGTCCGTCATCCCCAGGAGATTGGGACTCCTACATTCGTCGCCGCGTGGGTCCGACTGCGCGGCGCGCCCCCTCTGGCCGCTCACCGAACCTCAGGGAGATCGCGCACGGTCGGCGGCCGGATGCGGGCACGCGACGTGCGCAGTCACGAGCCGGCGCGAACCGGACCGCCACGTCTCAACTGGCGCACCGTGCGATGGAAACCTGCCCTCTGCCTGTCGTCCAGCGACCCGTAAAAACCTTGGACGGCCGGCGCGATGGTCATCACCGCGAACAGCATCACATCAAGGCGATCCGAGGCCGCGGCAAACCGGCCCATGTGGCCCAGCAGAGGATAGGTCGGGCAGGAACTCATGATGAGCTGGGTCATCCCGGCCGATCCCAGCCGCAGCGCGTCGAGGCTTGCGCGCTGTTGCTCGGTCGGCCGTACCGCGCGTTCGATGGCGCGCAGAGGCCGCTCATCGATGGCAGCCGGATCGGCGCACATTTCGCCGCGCCCGTCGCCGCCCCTCGCTCCGATCTCGCGCGCGTCCGAGTCGCGGTTCAAACGCCAATGCTGCTCCTGGGTGAGTGAACTGTAGAAGGACTCGAACGGCTGACGAATGGTCAGGAGCGTGTCGCGCATCGCCCAGATCCGATCCTGGATTGCCTGAAGCCGTTCCGTCGGAGTCGCAGGCGGCGGGCTGGGGCAAGCGGCCGTGATCCGTTCGATCGCCTGCATCAAAGCGGAGCGCAACCGCTCCAACACCTCGCGTTGCGGCGCAGCGGGCGTGATCGCATGTTCGATCCGCGCGATCCAGGCGTCGGCATCGGCGGCCGCTGAACCGCCGCCACAAGGGTCAACCGCGGACGGGGACAAGGCCGGTCCTACCGTTGACGACGCATCAGCGACTGCGGCGGCGGCGACCTTGCCGGGAAACGGCAGGCGGCGTGGAGCTGGATCCGCGAAGGCGGCGTTCATGATCGCGCCGTAGCCATAGCGCCAGAAGCGCTCCTCCGCCCCTTTGGGAAATAGAAGGTATTCGATCAGGTTGGCGGGAGCGTCGGGCCAGAAGACCGGCGCCGCCTCCGGCATCACCGTTGAACCCAATTTCGGTCGGGCATCGCCCGGGGAAGTACCGGCAAGGGACAAAGCGACCGCGCCGGCGATGGCAATCGTCCACGGATGCATGACCGTCCTCCGGTCTGTTGCCGCACCGATTCAACCCGGGGTGAGCGGCAAAGTTCCTGACCGTACGGCGCGCGCCTAGTGTGGCGGTTCAGAAGTCCGCATCATTCTGCGGCAAGTCCGAAATGCGGACTTCTGAACCAAAGCCACACTAGATCAATAAGTTGCTAGTGTCCTTCGATTCCGAAGTTCGCAAGCGAGCGTGCCGCGCAATGATGCGAACTTCGGAATTGGGACACTAGCGTCAAAAACAAAACCGCCCGGCGTCTATGACGCCGGGCGTTATCATTCATCAGGAACGGATCAGGACGATCCGATCGGTCATGCGTCCTGGAGGTTCGCCGCAGCCTGCTTGCCGCGCTCGGTCACCACGTCGTAGCTGATCTTCTGGCCTTCCACGAGGGTGCGCATCCCGGCGCGCTCGACCGCACTGATGTGCACGAACACGTCCTTGCTGCCGTCGGTCGGCTGGATAAAACCAAAGCCTTTCTGGGTATTGAAGAACTTCACGGTACCTGTGGCCATCATGGCCTCCTTGCGTTTGTACGCTCTGCGAATCCGATCACGCGAACATCGTGCGTCGGGTCATCCGAGTTTTGGGGAGCTAAGCTGAGCACCCTGACGCGGGAGCGTAGCAAGGCAGGCCGAAAACTGGTTGCGGCCGCTATATAAGTGAGCGGGGCCTTAACGTCAAACCTGCATGCGGTGTCAATCGCCGGTCGGCGGTCGCCGCTGCAGGGGATAATTGCTGCTGTCGTACAGCCGTTGGATGGCATCGCCATCGAAGCGCTCGTCGCCGACCTGCATCCAGGCGCCCAGCGTACGCATCGTGGGAAAGTCTTCGATTGCGAAGCGAATCGCCTCTGCCGCGGTCGCGAAGCGCCGGTAGCCCAGCGGTTGCCGCGAGCCGCCTTTGCGCTTGGCCATGAACAGTTCGGCCGGTGCGCCGTAGTCGAATGTCATGGCGCTGCTTTCAGGTCCTTCCAAAACAATGGATCAGACGCACGAGAACCAAGCCGCCGGCAAACGTTGACGTGCGCCCGACGCGGCTGCGCGCAGGCATTCGAACCAAGGTCGCGGCCTCGCCCCGTCAAATATCGCGGTTGAGCTGGCTCTCCTTGACGACCCGCTCGTGCGGTTCGTCGGAACTCTTGATGCGATACTGACGGTCGTCGCCTTCCGGCGGCAGAAGTTGCGTGACTTTGTAGACGCCGCTCGCCTGGCCGCGACCATGGGGGCCCGAGGTGTAAAGCACGCTTTGTCCAACCTTGAACTTGTGATCGCTCAAATCACCCTCCGCGTTGGGAATAGACGCGCAGTCCGCCGCAGCGGCGGGGCCGAACACCTCTCCTGGTTGGATTCATGCGCAATGTTATCACGAAACGTGCCCAAAGGGGACTATTTATGGGGTATTACCCGCCACATCGTTGACACGAATCCGCGCCCAGACTGCATGCTCGATCATATGAGGACCAACGCCATGCACCGTTCCGCGCGCGGCGCGCTCGCAGTGTTGCTGCCGCTGCTATTGGTCGCATCGAGCGCGAGCGCACAGGCGCCGCTGCCTTCCGGCTTTGTCGATGCCGCCACCGTCGTCGACGGGCTTGTCCTCGACATGCGCTATTTCGGCGAGCACAATTTCGTCGGCGAAAACATCGACGGCTACGAGCGCCCGCGCTGCTTGCTGTCGGCGCAGGCGGCGACCGCGCTGGCCGAGGTCCAGCGTAGTCTCGCGGCGCGCGGACTCGGCCTCAAAGTGTTCGACTGCTATCGGCCGCAACGGGCGGTCGCACATTTCGTGCGCTGGGCGCGCAAGATCGACGACGTGAGGCGCAAGTCCGAGTTCTATCCCGAGCTCGACAAGCGCGTGCTGTTCGAGCAGGGCTACATCGCCGAGCATTCCGGTCACTCGCGCGGCGCGACTGTCGACCTCACACTGGTACGGCGCGCGGATGGAAGCGAGCTCGACATGGGTGGGCCGTTCGACTTCTTCAGCCCGAAATCATGGCCGTCGGACAGGAGCGTGAGCGTGCAGGCGCAACAGAACCGCGCACTGCTGGCCCAGGCGATGACGCGTGGCGGATTTCGGCCTTACGACAAGGAATGGTGGCACTTCACGCTGGCGAACGAACCGTTTCCCGACACCTATTTCGATTTCCCGGTGCGTTGAGGCAAGTGCGTCGCGGGTCCCCGTGCAACGCGAGGCGGCGGAGCAAACCAGCCGTCAGACCTCGACAAAGACTTTCCCGTCTTCGACCACCGTCCGATAGGTCTTGACCGGAACCATGCACGGCGGGGAGACGACCTCTCCGGTCCTGATATTGAATTGTCCGTTGTGAAAATTGCACTCGACGACGTCGCCTTCGACATAGCCTTCCGACAACGAGCCCGGCCCATGGGTGCAGGCGTCGTCGGTCACAAAGAACTCGCCGTCGACGTTGAACACCGCGAGGATCAGGTCGTCCTTCTCGACTCTCAAAGCGCCGCCCACGTCCACGTCGGAGGTATTGCATAACTCGATTCTGCTCGGCATCGACTCGTCTCTGGATGGAATATGGAGATTAATGGGCAACCGGAGGCGCGACGCGCCGCTCGCTGCGGTGTCCGGCCGTCGACAGCCGCAGCAGCGCTTCGATCATGGCTTTCGGATTGGCGACGCCCTTGCCCGCGATGTCGTGCGCGCTGCCGTGTGCGACCGAGGAGAACAGGATCGGGCTGCCAATGGTCAGCGCCGCGGTGGCGTCCCGCGCCAGCAGCTTGGCGGCGATGTGGCCCTGGTCGTGCAGCATGACGACGAAGGCGTCGATGCCCTGCATGTGAAACATGGTGTCGGCGCCGAACGGGCCGGTGACAGCGATCCCGCGCTCGACCGCGGCGTCGATCGCCGGTTTGATGATGTCGATCTCCTCGCGCCCGAACAGTCCGCCCTCGCCGGCATGCGGGTTGAGCCCGCCGACGGCGATCTTCGGTGCCGTCGTGCCCATCAGCGTGAGCGTGCGTTCGGCGGCACTGATCACGCCGATGACCTTCTCGCGCGTGATCATCGCGATTGCGTCGCGGACGCTCCGGTGCAGCGTGGTGTGAACGATCTTGGTGTCGCCAAAACACAGCATCAGGTAGACGTGATCCTCATCGGTGCCGGTGACGCGCGCGACGAACGATGGATAGCCGTCGAACGTGATGCCGGCGCGCGCGATCGAGGTCTCGTTTTGCGGCGCCGCGACCACGGCGTCGACTTCGCCCGCGAGTGCGGCCTTGATCGCGATATCGGCGAAGGCGAGCGAGGCGCGTCCGCTCGCGGCCGCGGTGGTGCCGAAGTCGAGCGCGGCCAAATCCGGTTGCGCGCAGTCGAGCACATTGACGCAATCGTTTGACCAATCCGCGTCCCCGACCCGCCCGATCGCGCGGATGGCGGGCTCGAGGCCGCAAGCCCGCGCGTGCCGCTCGATCACCCCGAGATCGCTGACCACGATCGGGCGGCAGGCATTGCGCACGGCCGGATCGAGTGCGGCCTTGAGGCTGATCTCAGGCCCGATGCCCGCGGGGTCGCCGGTGGCGATGGCGATTTTCGCTCGCTTACTCATGACCTGGGCGTGCCGGTCCTTCGTATCGACCGCATCGGGTGCGGGGCATCGGCCCTATTGCCAGGGCATGAGCGACGCGTGGATCACGTCGGGTACACCGTCGCCGCCCACGGACCTGATGGCGAGATCCACGTCCTTCAATCCGAATTTATGGGTCGTAACCTTCTCCAGTGCAAAACGGTGAGAGGCCAACTGCTGCAGCGCAAGCTCGCAGGCCTTGAAGCTGTGCCCGCGTGCGCTCTTGATGGTGATGAACTTCACCGTGACCTTTCCGACTGGGAAGTTGGGGAATTCCGCCATTTCACCCTGGATCACGATCGTGCCGCCCTTGCGCTTGAGCGCCTCCACGCCGAGCAATATCGGGATGGTCCCTGCGCCCGCGGTACAGTCGAGAGCCACGTCCACGCCCTTGCCGCCGGTGATCTCCATGATGCGCGCCAGCGGATCCTCCTTCTGGACGTCGATCACGTGGTCGGCGCCGAGTTCCTTCGCGACCTCCATCCGTGCACCGTCCTTGGACGTGCCGGTGACGATGATGAGCGAGGCGCCGGCCTGCTTGCAGATCACCGTCTGCGACAGCCCCTGCTGGCCCGGGCCCTGGATGAGCACGGTGGAATTATAGCCGACGCCACCATCGAACAGCGACCATTCAACGCCGTTCGCCATCGGCGTTACCAGCCCTGCCAGTTCCGGGGAAACGCCCTTGGGGACGCGATGCAGGACGGCATTCCACGGAAGATAGACGTATTGCGCGAAGCCGCCCCACAGGTGGGGCGCCCGCTCGGCCGACGTATAGCCGTAACGGATGGCATCGGGGTTGTAGCGCCAGTCGGTGTTCTCGCAGTGGCGGTATTGGCCGAGATGGCACCACTCGCACTTGCCGCAGGCGACATAGTGCTCCACGAATACCAGGTCGCCCTCCTTGAAGCCCTTGCGTCGGGTGAACTCGCGGCCGGCCTTGGCGATCGTGCCGATGTTCTCATGGCCCATGATCACCGCGCTCTTGGTCGGCGGCGTCTTGTACAGCTTGACGTCGGTTCCGCAGATCCCCGCGACCTCCATCTTCATCAAGGCCGCGTCTTCCGGGATGTCCGGCATGGGATATTCACGGATCTCGGTCTTGCTCGGGGCCACTCTCACGGCCGCAAGGACTTTTTCCACCACTGAAGCCATCTCCACCAATGATCACAATGCGCGTGGCCGGCACTCTAGGAGGGGACCTCGACCGGTCAAGGGCGATTTGCACGGCATCCGTTCCCCGCGCCCAGGATGGCGCGGCCTGTATGTCTGCTATGCTGGGAATATCCGGATTTCGTGCGCAAGCCGACGTGCAAAAATGGTCGCCAGCCCGAAGCGACGAATGCTGCGCTTTGTCGAGAAACGGCCCGAACACGCGGCGGCCCTCGACCGCGTCCGCGCGTGGACGCGCGAGCGCTTCGCGCTGGCGGACGACGCTGCAATCCTCGTTTCCGAGGTGTCATGCGCCTTGCCGGGGTGTCCGCCGCGCGAGACGGTGGTCGCGTTCTGGACCGAGACCGAGCGGCGCCATCAATTCAAGCTGTTCAAGCCGGTGGCGGAGGTGGTCATGGACGATCTTCCACCCCGCTGGCTCAAGGACGCGCTCGCCGCAATCGAGGGTTTGGGGTGCGAGTGCTGCTGATGCGTCGCGGCATCGACGTTGCGGCTTGCCGAAGATCGCCCGAATGCCTACCCTTGCGTCACCGAACCGAGTTCTTCATCGCGGAACACCGGTCAAGCCATCGCCGGGTCGAGCCATCGCCGGCTGGCATGTCCCGCGGGTTTAACGATCACGGATGTCAGTCGATGCTTCGCAAAGAACAGAACGACCTGCTGACGCAAACCGGCCCCGGCACATCCATGGGCCAGATGTTTCGCGCCTACTGGTTGCCGGCGCTGATGCTCGAGGAGCTGCCGGAGAATGACTGCCCACCGGTGCGCGTGAAGATCCTGTCGGAGCGGCTGCTTGCGTTCCGCGACAGCGAAGGCCGGTATGGTTTGATCGACGAATTCTGTGCCCACCGCGGCGTGTCGCTATGGTTCGGGCGCAACGAGGAATCCGGCCTGCGCTGTTCCTATCACGGCTGGAAATACGACGTGACCGGGCAGTGCATCGACGTTCCTTCCGAGCCGCGCGAGAGCGGCTTCTGCCAGAAGGTCAAGCTCAAGTCCTACCCGCTGGTGCAGCGCGGGCCGGTGCTGTGGACCTATATGGGGCCACCCGATAAGCAGCCGCCGCTGCCGGAATGGGAATTCGCGACCGTCCCCGCCGATCAGACCTTCGTCTCCAAGCGCCTGCAGGAATGCAACTGGCTGCAAGCCATGGAGGGCGGGATCGATTCCAGCCACGTCTCGTTCCTGCATCGCGGCGACCTCGGCTCCGATCCCCTGTTCAAGGGCGCCCGCGGCAATCAGTACAACCTGTCCGACATGCAACCTTATTTCGAGGTTGTGGAGCAGCCGGGTGGGCTCTATATCGGCGCCCGCCGCAACGCCGAGAATGGAAATTACTACTGGCGCATAACGCCGTGGGTGATGCCGTGCTTCACCATGATCCCGCCGCGCGGCGATCATCCGATCCACGGTCACTTCTGGATCCCGATCGACGACGAGAACTGCTGGGCCTGGAGCTACGACTTCCACCCCGTTCGCGCCCTCAGCACCCGCGAGGTCGAGGCCATGCGCGACGGCGCGGGCGTGCACTGCAAGTACATTCCCGGGACTTATCGGCCGCTCGCCAACAAGGACAACGACTATCTGATCGACCGCGCCGCTCAGAAGGCCGGTAAGACCTTCAGCGGCGTTGCCGGATTCGCAATCCAGGACGCCTCGCTCCAGGAGAGCATGGGGCCGATCTGCGACCGTACCAAAGAGAATCTCGTGTCCACCGACAACGGCATCATCATGGCGCGCCATCGCCTGTTGCGGGCGGCCAAGGCACTGGCCGACAAAGGCATCATGCCGCCCGGCATCGATCCGGCTCACCACAAGGTGCGATCGGCCGCGGTTGTGCTCCCGCCGGATCAGGCGTTCAAGGATGCCGCCAAAGAGGCGCTTACCGCGCGTCCCGGCGTGGCACAGACGACCGTGTAGCCTGTCTCTCGTTCCGTGAGGTTGTGGGGCTTGCTGCTGCACCGTCGTTCCCGCGAAGGCGGGAACCCATGTCCTAGTGTTCCGTTTCCGACGTTCGTATCATTTCGCAGCACCCGCTTTTACGAACGTCGGAAACAAAGGAACACTAGCAAGTCATGATCCTAGTGTGGCTTTGCATTTGACGTTCCTATGAAGGACTCGCGGCCAATACTGATAGGAACGTCAAATGCGCCACACTAGCGGCCGATATATGTGGCACGATGGTTCCCCGCTTTCGCTGGGATGACAAGCAACCAACCATACTCCCTATGCCCGAACCCAAGCTCAGGACCGTCACCCGCACGCAAGGCAACAACCGGGCGCTGAAGGACGGCACCGTCAAGCCCAAGACCTTCGAATTCGCGTTCGAAGAGGTCGATCCGCTCATTGCTGCGTTCCGCCGCATGGTGCGCGGCAATGAGTTCGACATCTGCGAGATGGCGATCACCACCTACATCTGCGCCAAGGCCCATGGCAAACCCATGACGGCCGTGCCGGTCTTCCTGGTGCGGGCGTTCCACCACGGCGCGGTGCTGGTGAACACCGAGGCCGGCATCCGCACGCCCAAGGATCTCGAGGGCCGAAAGGTCGGCGTCAACCGCGGCTACACCGTCACGACTGGGGTGTGGGCGCGCAGCATCCTGCAGGAGGAGCATGGCGTCGATCTCGGCAAGATCACCTGGGTGCTGTCCGGTGATGAGCATGTGGCCGAGTATTCTCCGCCCGCGAACGTAGTGCCGATCGCGCAGGGCAAGCAGATGGGGGACATGCTGGCGTCGGGCGAGCTTGCGGCCGCCATCGGCGTCGAGGTAGACGCGCCCGACGTGGAGCCGCTCATTCCCGATGCGCTCGAGGCGGGGCTCGCGTCGCTGCGCCGGAACGGCCACTATCCGATCAACCATACCGTTGTGATCAAGGATGAACTGATCGCGAAGCATCCCGATCTGGCCGCCGACGTCTTCAACGCCTTTGCCGAAGCGAAACGCCGCTACCTGGATCGCCTCAAGGAGCGAGAGATCGAGAAGCCGACCGCGGTGGACGAGATGCACCGGCGGGTGATGGAGATCACCGGGGACCCGCTGCCTTACGGCCTTGCGCCCAACCGCAGAGTGATCGACGAGCTCATCCAGCATGCCCTGACGCAGGGCATCATCACCAAGGCAGTGACGGCGGACGAATTGTTCGCGCCCAGCACGCGCAAGCTGGTGGGGTGATGGAATGTCCGACCGTCATCCTGAGGTGCCCGCGCTCTTGCGCGGGCCTCGAAGGATGAACGACCCGGGACCTTGCCGATTGCTCCGTGGCGACTCCAGGCCGTCGCCCTTCGAGGCTCGCTCGAAAGCGGGCTCGCACCATAGTGTTCCGTTTCCAACGTTCGTATCATTTCGCAGCACCCGCTTTTACGAACGTCGGAAACACAGGAACACTAGCAGTCATGATCCTAGTGTGGCTTTGCATTTGACGTTCCTATGAAGGACTCGCGGCCAATACTGATAGGAACGTCAAATGCGCCACACTAGGGTGACGGTGAAACGCCATTGTCTTGGTAATATCGACAAACTTTAATCAGGACGCGCACCATGGCGGATTTCGTGGCGAGCCATCGGCTCACCGAGGAGGCGAGCCTCAAGATGCTCGCGGCGGGGGTCGCGAAGGCAAACGAGCTTGGCTGCAAGGTCAGTCTCGCGGTGGTCGACCAGAGCTGCCGGCTTGTCGCCTTCCTGATGATGGACGGCGCGCGCCACTTCTCCATCATCACCACGCAGCGCAAGGCGATCACCTCCGCGTCGCAACGCCTGCCGACCGGTTACGCTCCGGAGGAAAACGCGCTCAGCATGGCGGTCCGTATGGGCGACTTCACCAACGTGCCGGGCGGCTTCCCGATCACGGTCGCGGGAGAGGTCGTAGGCGCCGTCGCGGCCGGCGGTGCCAAGATCGAGCAGGACGTCATGGTGGCGCAGGCCGCGCTCGCGGCGCTTGGATCGCCGTAGTTGACTAACAATACGTTCAGTTGCCGATCAGCCCGGCCTGCTCGAGCACCGGCTTCCAGCGCGCGGTTTCGGTGTCGATGTAGTGCTTTAATTGCTCGACTGACATGACTTCGGTGATCATGCCGTCATGTCGCAGCCGCTGCTGCACCTCCGGCTTTGACACCGCGCGAATGATCTCGCGGTTCATCTTCTGTACGATGTCATTGGGCAGCCCAGCCGGCCCCGAGATCGTGAACCAGGTCGTGGCCACCAGGTCGATACCCATCTCCTTGAAGGTCGGCACGTCGGGGAAATCCGGCAGGCGGCTCGCGTGCGAATGCACGATCGCCTTGAGGGTACCGGCGCGCACCTGTGCCGCCGACGAGGACACGGTCTGCGCTGAGAAGAAGATGTGACCGGCGACGAGGTCCATGATGCCTTGCGATGCGCCTTTGTAGGGCACGTGCTCGACCTTGATCCCGGCCTTTTGCGCGAAGGATTCCCCCACCAGGTGTCCGGAACTGCCGACACCGGATGAGGAATAGGTGAGCGGGTTTGCGGCTTTGTAGCCGTGGGCGATGAAGTCCTTGTAGTTGTGCACGCCGCTTGCGGCGTTCACCGACAGCATGATGGGAGCGCCGGCGACATAGGCGATGTTGGTGAGATCGCGATGCGGGTCGTAGCCGAGCTTGGGATTGCTGATCGGCAGCAGCACGAGATGAGTGATGTTAGTGAGGGCGAAATTGTAACCGTCGGGTGGGGAACTCGCGACCGACTGCACCCCGATCGAGCCGCCGGCGCCGGCGCGGGTCTCGACGAAAAACTGCTGCTTGAACGTCGTGCTCAAGTGGTCAGCCACGAGCCGGGTCAGGGTGTCGGCGGTCCCGCCGGCGGCAAAAGTGTTGACCATGCGCACCGGACGTGACGGCCATTCATCGGCCGCTGCGGCCGAGCACAAGATCAACGCGCTCGTGACGGCCGCCGCGCAAAGCCGCTTCATTGGCTTTTCTCCGAAGGCTCGATCGCGACAGAAAATCTAGCAGGCCGCCGATGAGTTCGGAGCGCGTGTGACGATTTGCCCGTGGTCCGCACGGCGGCGTGAAGCGCGCTCGTTCCGATCCCAGCTTACGCCGCGGCGCTCGCTTGCTCGAGAAATTCCATTATTCGCAGCGGGACCACCGCCTCCGTCTGCTCGGCGACCGGGACATTCCAGTATTCCGCACGCGGCAGGCATTCTTCCAGGTAGCGCGCCGCCGAGGTTGCATGCGCAGCGTCTTGGCCGGGAATGACGAGCGTGGGGATGTCGAGCTGCAACAGGTCCTCGGGCTCGGCCCCGGGCGCGGTGTCACGGTCGAACATGGTGCGTGCCATCCCCACCACGATCAGCTTGTAGGCATCGATGTCCTGCGCTGCATAGGCGGCGGCGAAGGCAGGGTCGGCCTTGATCACGGCCGCCCACGGCCCCCCTCTCGGGTCGGCGCCGAACGTCTTGCCATCCTTCGTGACCAGCGCGACCACCGCGTCGAGGCCGTGTTGCTGAACGAAAGCCAGATGCTCGGCGAAACGCTGATGACTGCTGATGCGGTACCGGGCGCCGCCGACCGGCCAATAGAGCACCATGCTCAGCGTCGTCTGCGGGTGGGCCACGGCGAAAACCGTCACCGGGCAGCACCCCATGCAGCCGCCCATGATGTGCGCGCGGCTGATGTTGAGGTGGTCCAGCAATCCTTTCCCCTGCGCGACGTAATGCGCCCAGGTCACGCGTTCCACCCGCCCGCCGGACCGCCCGCATTCGCGCCGGTCGAACAGGATGCAGGTGTATTTTTTCGGAAGATGATCGAGCAGCTTGATCTTGGCGTAGACGCCTTGTGTTGACCAGGTCTCGACGACCGCGTTGAAGCCGCCGGGGGCATACATCAGCAGCGGTGGTCCCGAGCCGACCACCTCGTAGCGCGTCGCAATGCCGTCGATGATCGCGCTCGCCACCTTCAGGTCACCCCTTGATCTGACGGCCCGCCCGCACGTCCGTGATCAGCGCCGTGAAGGCGTCGAGACTGATCCGCGCGACATTGGCGTAGGTCTCGGTCTTTGACTCGATCCACTTCTCGCCGTAGCCGATGGCGGTATGCGCGAGGCGCACCCGCCCGTCGAGCCACGGCCCGCCGCCGAAGCCGCCGATCACCGGGATCTTCACGGCGCTGACGACAGCGGCGCCCGCGACCGGCCCGGAATTGGTGAAGTCGAGCAGCGAAGCGCCCGCCTCCTCCAGCAGCTTTGCCTGCGCCACGAGCTTCGCCGTCATCTCCGCCGGAGCCAACGCCCCGGGTGCGGACTGGGCGCCATAGGGAATGCCGTATTGCAGCGCGGTCTGCGGCGTGATGCCGAACTGAGCGAACACCGGAATGCCCGCGCGCACGAGCGCGCGTACCGCCTCGGGAAAGTCGGCCGCGCCGTCGAGCTTTATGATGTCGGCGCCGCCCTCCTTGACCAGGCGGATGGCGGCGCGCACCGCGCTTTCGGTGCCCTCCTGCAGCGGACCGAACGGGAAATCGCAGCTCACCAGCGCGCGCGTGACACCGCGGCGAACCGCCTTGCACACCACCAGCATCTCCTCCATCGTCACTTCGAGCGGGTTGGAATGCCCCCACAAATTGACACCGACGGAGTCTCCCACGGAGACGATATCGACCCCGGCGCGGTCCGCGATGCGCGCGATCTGGTAGTCCCAGGCGACGACCCCCACGCTCTTTCGCCCGTCGCGCTTCATCTGCAGGAGCGCAGGTATCGTGACCTTGGCCTCCATCATTCCCCTCTTCCCTCGGATGCTGTTGCGCGAGACTCAGAACTTCTCGACCCATGGCCGCAGCTCGATCTCCCACGCCCAGGCGCTGCGGGGCTGATGGATGAGGTGCATATAGGTTGCGGCGATGGCCTCGGGATCGAGCATGCTGTCCGGCTTGTCGGCGGCGTCCGGCCGGCGCGCGCTCCGGATACCGCCGTCGACCACGACGTGGGCGACGTGAATGCCCTGGGGCGAAAGCTCGCGCGCCATGCTCTGGGCCAGCCCGCGCAGCGCGAACTTGCCCATGGCGAAAGGCGCCGATTGGGGATAGCCCTTCACGCCGGCTGACGCGCCGGTGAGCACGATCGCGCCGTGCTTGTTCGGCAACATGCGCCGCGCCGCCTGCTGGGCAACGAGGAACGCGCCGAAGGCGGTGACGTCGAGCGCCTTCTGGACGTCGGCGGGATCGAGATCGACGAACGGGCCGCGCGTGCGGAAGCTCGCATTGTAGATCACGATGTCGGGCGCTCCGAAGGCGCTGTCGACATCGGCGAACAGCTTGTCGACCTGAGCGCGCTCGCTCGCGTCGCAGGCGAAGGCCCGCGCCCCGGTTTCCTTCATCAGCGGCGCAAGATCGTCGGTGCTGCGCGCCGCGAGGGCGACCTTGATGCCGTCCTTGGCCAGCGCCCGTGCGAGCGCGGCGGACAGTCCCGAGCCCGCGCCGACGATCAGCGCGGTAGTGAATTTGGCGTCTGTCATGGTGAGATCCGCTTCAGGCGTGTTGCTCTGGGAGGAATGCTAACACGGCAGGCGGATCGGCGGCGATGGCACCCCCTCACGCGAGAACCTGCCGATGGGACAATCGGCGCGAAGGCGGCCGGGAGAACGGCGACGGCGCGCCGGAGATCTGGCTTCGGGTTATGAGAAGGGCAGCGGGGGAATTTTTCCGTCCCGGCGCGAGTGGCCGGACGTTTATCGAGCCGCTACTGCCGGTACTGTTGGATGCGAGTGGTGCGCAGGCCGGCGAGACCGTGCTGGTCGATGGAGTATTGCCAGGACAGGAATTCTTCGACGGTGAGGGTGTAGCGACTGCAGGCTTCCTCAAGCGAAAGCAGGCCGCCGCGGACGGCAGCAACGACCTCGGCCTTGCGCCGGATGACCCAGCGCTTCGTGCCCGGTGCCGGCAAATCGGCGATCGTCAACGGGCTGCCGTCAGGCCCGATAACGTATTTTGCCCTTGGTCGGAGGGGCTCCGTCATGGATCAACTCACGCACTCGACTTTGGCAATGCGCGTGAAATGTACCGCCCGCGACTTAAGATTTGCCTAAACGGAACCCTGCAATTGGACCATTGCCGTCGAAATGCGGCCGCCCGACCGGCGGAGCGTTGCCTCAAAAGTTTAGAATTGGTTGACTCGCGTGCGTTCGGGTAATCGCTAGACGAAGGCGTCTGCTGTCCATTGCGTTCGGGATCCCGAAAAGCAACGATATTCCAATGGCCTGAGGGATGCGGTCAGAGCCTCGCGCAAGCCGTTCGCCGGGGCAGCGGAGCTGGGAAATCGGGTCGTCGGGCGATCGCGCGACGCCCCGCAGGCGTGCGATCCGGGAGCCGAGTCCCTATAATAAGGTCACGCAGCCCGAGCCCGTCCGCGCCGACGGGCTTCCGATTTGTTCTAGGGTCGCGCAAACTCGAGCCGGAAAAACTCAATGCTCAACAGTCTCGATGTCGATGGCCGACCGCAGGACACCCGCGTGGTGGTCGCCATGTCGGGCGGAGTGGACTCCTCGGTGACGGCGGCGTTGCTTAAGGCCGAGGGCTACGACGTCGTGGGCGTGACGCTGCAACTCTACGACCACGGTGCTGCGACCCATCGCAAAGGCGCCTGTTGCGCCGGCCAGGACATCTACGACGCGCGTGCGGTGGCGGAGCGCATCGGCATTCCCCACTACGTGCTGGATTACGAGAGTCGCTTCAAGGAGATGGTGATCGACCGCTTCGCCGAGAGTTATGTCGCCGGCGAAACGCCGGTGCCCTGCGTCGAATGCAACCAGTCGATCAAGTTCCGTGATCTGCTTTCGACCGCGCGCGAGCTCGGCGCCAAGGTCCTGGCGACCGGCCATTATGTCGCTTCCCGGACCTTGCCCGGTGGCGGCCGCGCGCTCTACCGCGCCCGCGAAGAGGAGCGAGACCAGAGCTATTTCCTTTTTGCCACCACTCGCGAGCAGCTCGACCTGCTGCGCTTTCCGCTCGGAGACCGGACCAAGGCGGAGACGCGCGACCTTGCGCGCCAATTTGCGCTCTCGGTGGCCGACAAGCACGACAGCCAGGACATCTGCTTCGTGCCGTCGGGCCGTTACACCGAGGTGATCGAGCGCCTTAAGCCGGGGGCGGCCGAGGCCGGTGACATCGTCGATCTCGACGGCCGCGTGCTCGGCGCGCATGCCGGCATCATCCATTTCACCGTCGGCCAGCGGCGCGGGCTCGGCATCGCCGCGGGCCATCCGCTTTACGTGGTCCGGCTCGACGCCGCGTCGCGTCGGGTCGTGGTCGGGCCGCGCGCGGCGCTGCGCACCAGCCGGATGCGGTTGCGCGATGTGAATTGGCTGGGCGAGGGAAGCATCGACCAGGCCTTGTGCGCCGGCTGGCAAGAGGTGTTCGTCAAGGTCCGCTCCACCCGGCCGCCGCAGCCGGCGTGGCTGAGCAGGACAGGCGAGGGCATCGAGGTCGATCTCGTTGCTGGCGAGGACGGAGTGTCCCCGGGCCAGGCCTGCGTGTTCTACGATGCGGCAGAGGGCCAGGCGCGCGTGCTCGGCGGAGGCTTCATCCAGACGGCGGTCGCCGCAACCAGAGCCCCCGCCACGCAAGACGCCCGCGTGGCGTCAGCCGCGAGCCGGCCCTGACTGCGCGCGGCATGGTCGCACTCGCGGTCCACTTCAGCATCGGCGCCGGCATTTGCTTCGCTTCATCCGGCTATAGGCTGTAATGTAAGTTGACGTGAGTGGGGGGCCATGGCGCTCGAAATCGACATCAACACGGTGGCAAAGGCCTATGCGCGCTGGGCGCCGGTCTATGACTTCGTCTTCGGCGCGGTGTTCGACGCCGGTCGCAAGGCCTCGATCGCGGCCGCCCAGCGCATCGGCGGGCGCATCCTCGATGTCGGGATCGGCACCGGCATTTCGCTGCTCGATTACGCTCCCGCGCATCGCATCGTGGGTGTCGACTACTCCGAGCCGATGCTGCGCAAGGCGCATGAGCGCGTCGCTGCGCATCAGCTTGGTCATGTCGATGCACTGGCGGTGATGGACGCGCAGCACCTGGGCTTTCCCGATGGCTTCTTTGACGTGGTGGTGGCGCAATACGTCATCACCACCGTGCCCGATCCGGAAGCGGCGCTGGACGAGTTCGCGCGCGTCACCAAGCCCGGCGGCGAGATCATCCTGGTCAACCATCTCGGCGCCGAGTCCGGGCCACGCCGCCTGTTCGAGCAGGGCTTTGCGCCGATGGCGCGCCGACTCGGCTGGCGGCCGGAATTCCGTTGGGGGCGGCTGGCGCGATGGGCCGAGCAGCACGGCGGCGTGCACGTGCTCGAACGCCGCCCGATGCCACCGCTCGGGCATTTCTCGCTGATCCGGTTTGGGCGGAGGGCGGCGGGTACGGACGGCCAGGGAAGGCCGACCGCGGACGCGGTTCCCTACGCACCAGGCGGGGCGGGTTAGCGCCACGAAACGGTCTGCAGCCCGCAACGACATCGCGATGCCGTGGAGCTTCACGCCTAGTTCCCGGACGAAATTGCCGCTTGGAAAGCTGCGCGGGGTGACATAAATGTGCCCGCCGGCCCACGGCCTTGGTGCAAGCCTGAAGCGGGCCTTGGACGGATGCGGTGTGTTAAGTAGTTGATTCGACTAGCGGCGGGGTAGCTCAGATGGTTAGAGCGGCGGAATCATAATCCGTAGGTCGCC
>CAVRXD010000004.1:0-75255 GCA_963725065.1 uncultured Alphaproteobacteria bacterium | reverse complement strand
TTGGCGCGCCGTGCGCCGTCGCCATCGATCTTACACGCAGCGGCCCACGCAGCAGGCGTTGCTGGACGTTTTCCGAAGGCCATGGGGCAGGAAACGACGGGCTTGCCCCTCCTTAAGGATATAATCCTACATCCAGAGATTGTGATAGAAGATCGGATGGGGTAATATCAATCTAAGGTTGCGTCGAGGCGGGGCGTCGACCGGTTCCGACGCAACGGTTTTGCTGATGGCCACCATCGTGCCGACTCGAGTCTTGATCCCGGTTTGGGAGACGCGGCTATGACTGAAAAACCGTACTCCGAATGTAGCCCTGAGCTTCCTGCAAGCGACCGTGTGGCGCCGCAGCAAGCAACGGAAACACCGCCTGGCCAGCACACAGCAGACCCAAAGACGAGGAAACTGTCGCTCAATAAGATCGGACTTATCAAACTGGCGATAGCAACCGGCCTCTTGGCATTGATTGCCTTCCTGCTGAAGAAATCGGATGCAACGCCGTGGATCGCCAACATCGCTGCTTCGCTCGCTCTGACGGCGGTTTGCTTGCTTATCTTCAGGTTGGCGACGGAGCGATACATACGTGAGTTTCTCACCGTCATTCTTGCCATGTGGTTGCCGCTCGGCGTTACCGTGGCCGCCGGTGTCCTGCTGTTTTATGAAGAGCAAGGCCGCGACCTGGGTGTTGGCCTGCTCGGCGAAGGCCACACCAAGCTGTTCCTGCTGTTTCTGATCCTCATTTATTGGGCTGTGAATAATTGGCATTCAGCCCGTATCGGCCTCGATTATGCTTTTCCATCGCCAAGCGGTACTGAAAGCTGGCTGTTTTGGTCGCCCCGGCTGCTCGGGGTTTGCGCTCATTTTTTCGCAGCAATGAGCCTGGCACTGGCAAGCTGGGGGTTGTCGCCAGCCGTCGATGGCAGCTCATCGATCTTAGAACGATCGGATCTTCTGGTTTTCACTGCTCCCGCCGCGGTATTGCTTGTTACCTTCGCTGTATGGGCAATTGACGTCAGCTTCCTCTCACGCAGACCGAAGAAGCCGCTCCGTCCAAGAACTGCTATTTGGATCACGACGATATCTGTGGTCGCTGTGATCGTCTTTCTCCTTGGCCTTTGGCGCTACAACGACATCGCTGCCCGAAGGGCTTTTTCCCGGGACGCTCTGGATTTCGGCTTCCGCATTGGTTTTCCTGTTCATTATCAGTTGGCACCGCGGATCATTCGTTCCACAGCCTGTAAGCCATCATCATGCGTTCACCATTGTCCTGGCGCTCATCGCCTTCGTGGTAGGAGGCCTGATCTGGTGGCCGTCGCTCCACGTTGGAGACTTCCTCGGCTCCCTCAACATTTGCCTTTTTGCGTTTGGCGCGGTGCTTGCGATCATGAACGGCCTCGGCTGGTTTGCGAGCTTGTTTATCGACAGAAGCGTCAGAGCCGAGCGCGTAAAGTTCGCAGTATTATCTCTTACTTTCCTGCTTCTGCTCGCGGCTTTCACCTCGCCTCTGAGGCATTTTCATCGCGTCCGTTCGTGCGACACGGAAGACTGTCGAAAAGTCGAAAAGTCCACGGCTTGGTCGCCCATTAAGAGCATCGAAGAACGTCCGACCGTAAGAGAAGCGGCGCTCGCCTGGTACGAGCAGGCCGAACGGCTCTATCACAAGGATGGTGCTCATCAGGAAAAGCCGGTGCCGATGCTTGTCATCGCGACGGCGGGCGGCGGCATAAGGGCTGCGTTCTGGACGGCCACGGTTCTGGAGCAGCTCGAAGCCGATCTCCAAAAGAAGAAAGATGCACCGCTTCAGAATCTGATCTTTGCGATCAGCGGAGTTTCAGGAGGAAGCGTCGGAGCGATGAACTATGTTGCCGCTCTCCATGCCCGAGACGTCTCGGGAAAAAATGCTAAACCCACAGAATTCCTTCAATCTGATTTTCTCGCTCCAGCGATCGCAAGCATGATCTTCGTTGACACGCCCTCCAACTTCCTGCCCGACCTCGGGCAGATCGACCGCGGGACGGCGCTGGAGCGATCTTTCGAAAACGCCAGCGACGGTTATCTCTCTTATCCTTTCCTGAGTTTCTTCCCCGATAAGGAAGCTGCAAAAAAGACCTGGAGACCGGCGCTCTTCTTGAACGCAACCCACCAGGAGACAGGCCGGCGGATCATCGCAAGCAATATCAAGATCGAGCGGGATATATTTCTGGACAGCTTTGACGAGCTCAACCTGCTGGAGTCGGATATGCCCGCGAGCACCGCGGCGCATAACAGCGCGAGGTTCACCTATGTGTCGCCAGCCGGCAAGCTCGTGTCGTCGGGGGAAAAAAGCCAAAACCGCAGCCATTCGGGAAAAAAAAGCCAGAACCGCGGCTATGTCATAGATGGAGGCTATTTCGAGAACTACGGCGCGCTCACCGCGCTCGAGCTGGCGCGGCACGCTCGTTCCGTGATCGAGCAGGAAAAGGGCCTAGGAAAGGTGAAGCTGGTCATTTTGCAGATCAGCAGTGACCCGACGCTGACGAAATCCCGGACCCGTGTTCGAATCAAAAACGAGACCGCAGAGTGCGTGTTGACTACGGCCAACCCCGGCGAAGCATCGAACTATTTGACTTTTGTGGACAGCGGTCTCGATTCTGTTACCCATCGATGGAAAAAGAACGACGGCGAAGGATGGGTGGTATCCTATTTGAACGAGCTTGCTGCGCCGCTTCTCGGCGTCACCGCCGTCCGCGGAGCGCACGGTAATTTGGCGGCTGCCGAATTGGCATCTGCCGTTTGCGCGGAGAAAAAGGCCTTCAGGGCGTCTGCTCAGCAGGCCGGCCAAAAGCAAGAGCCCGCAGCCATCAACGATTTGCTTGCCGCCGGAAACGTCCCGCAAGACTCAAAGTCAATCCACGCGCCGGCAGAAGCCGGGTCCGAGTCGACAAGGTCTCGCGCGGCGCCACACTTCGCACATTTGGCCATGTGCGAAGTGTCGGAGAACGACAAAGCACCAATCGTTCCCCCCTTGGGCTGGGTCTTGTCCAAGCCCATGCGCGAAAAGTTTCCTCACATAATCGAGGATTGCGGTAATCGACCAGAACTCGATCAGCTTGAAGCAGTACTCAATTGAGATTTTCCACGCAGCTGCGGCACGTGCCCAGCGCAGTTTGAACGAACCTGGAGCGAAGACGGGCGGGATTGCCGCACCGGGAACGCTCGTCGTCGTCCAGACGCTCGTGCTGCCGATCCTCTGTACCGCCATCGATCGCGCGCGTGCTGGGCAGCGTCACGTGTTCAAGATCGTCGACGAGATTGGTGCTATTGCATTTTTGCGCCGCGCCGAGGGGTAATGGATGGCGTGGAGCTCTCCGGCCTCTCTCCCGCATCGTGCTGGAGGCCAGGTCCGGAACCAATCAGTCGCTCCCCGTTGGCGCGCCGCGCGCCGTCGCCCCCGATCTTACACGCAATCGGGCGTGGTCCAGATCGCTGGAATGCCGCCGCGTGCCCGACCTGAGATGGCGATTGCAAGGGACAGCCGCCTGGCCAGCCTGCGTCCGCTTCACCGCAGCGTTGGACCTCGCAGCATGATCTTCGCCTTCGGCCGGCGATTGCGCGCCGAGGCCGAGCTCTTCCGAAAGAGTCGGTTTCCAACCGGGACATCAGGGGCCCTTTGTGGCAGGGTAACCTCACACCGGTTGAGGGTATCCCCATGAAGCGCCGAGAATTCGTCGCGCACTTGCCGGTCCAGCTCCCGACCAAATTCGAGTTGGTCATCAATCTCAAGACCGCCAAGGCGCTCGGTCTCGACGTGCCGTCCCCGCTTCTCGCCCGCGCCGGCGAGGTGATCGCGTGAGGCGGCGCGCAGTTCATGAGCCTTCTCGGCGGGGCGGTGGTCGCATCGCCGCCCGTCGCGCGAGCACAGCAGCCGGCGCTGCCTGTCATCGGGTTGCTCGACCCCACTTCGCCCGACACTTACGCGGACCTTCTGCGCGCATTTCGCGAAGGCCTGAAGGATACCGGCTATATCGAGGGCGAGAACGTGGCGATCAGCTATCGCTGGGCCGAGAATCACATCGATCGACTGCCCGATCTGGCGGCCGATTTGGTTCGCCGGAAGGTCGCCGTGATCGTTACAGCTGGCGGGGCGTCGGCAGCACTTGCGGCAAAAGCGGCAACCACGACGATCCCGATCGTCTTCAATATCGCTGACGACCCGATCCGCGTTGGCCTTGTCGCCAGCATCGCCCGTCCTGACAGCAACCTCACCGGAATTAATTTTCTCAATGCCGAGTTGACCGCAAAACGGCTGGAGCTCCTGCGTGAGATGGTGCCGGCTGCCACTCGCATTGCCGTGCTCGTCACCGGCTCCAGTACCACCGAGACCACGTTGCGAGAAATCAACCGGGCTGCCCACGCCATGGGCGTGCAACTTCAGATCATCAACGCCGGCAACAGCCGGGAGATCGATGCAGCCTTCGCGACGTTTGCACGCGAGCGGCCCGACGCCCTCTTTGTCAGTCCCGACCCTTTCTTCCGCAGCCGGCGCGTGCAATTGACTCAACTGGCGACGCGCCACGCGCTTCCGGCGACATATGCGCTACGTGACTATGCCGAGGCCGGCGGCCTGATGAGCTACGGCGCGAGCCTGACGGCCGCGTATCGCCAGCTCGGCGTCTACACCGGCCGCATCGTCAAGGGCGCGAAACCGCTCGATTTGCCGATCGTGCAGGCGAGCAAATTCGAGCTGGTCATCAACGCCCAGACGGCCCGAACACTGGGGCTCGAAATTCCCGCGACACTCCTTGCCCGCGCCGACGAGGTCATCGAATGAGGTGGCGCGTGAGTTCGATAAAGTTGCTGCTTCTTTGCACGCTGCTGCTGACGCTCGCCGCCTGCCAGCAGCCGGCTCGATTCCAGGCTGCGGGCGGCGATGAGGGCCGCCCCGTCGCAAGTCGATGCCCTGAGGTAACCCATCAATGCTTACTAGCGCTTTTTCCGAATGATCTGCGCCGACCGTGCGGTTGTCATTGCCCGGGGCCACCGAGCTCGGGTTTACCCGAGATCGGCATTTGGTTTGCCCAAGTCGACGCAGTCGACTTGGGTGCGTAGCAGTGGCTCGCGGGCTAAAGCCCGCGCCCCGGAATGACAGCGGATCGGTTCAGCACGCAGTGGAAACTGCTTAACCGAATGATCCGCGTGCCGGCACGCCTCGGCGAAAGCGGGCCGCCGCCGTCATGCGGCCGAGCGCTGCCACGGCCATCGTGACGTGGCCGATTCCGGCGACGGCCGTATGCGCGCCTGCGCCATCGTCTGCCAGGCGTCGCGCTGCGCCCGCATGTCATCGAGCGCGGTCTTGAGGTCCGCCAGCTGCTGCTCGGCCACGGCGAGCTGTTGCCTGAGCTCGGCGTCGGCCCTGCGCCTCCGCGGCCCTGCGCCAGGGGAGGAGCGATCGCACGCGTCGCTCCGACGACGCCGGTGCAACGGTGTCGATCTCGTAGCTGCCATTTTGCTTGCGGGTGGCTGCATGCCATCTGGACTTGAGGGCGCCGGTGATGGTGATCTTGGCCACCCCGGTGGCCCCGGGCGCTTCGCTGAGTGACAGTGCGGTCATGTTGTCTCCCTGAGCATCGAAGGATCGCGGGTGCGACGAGACCCGTGCCGCGACGGTGCGCAGGAGACGGTTAACGAATGGCAAACGCGCCGCTTTCTCTGGCGTCACCCGCGGGCTTGACCCGCGGGTCCATCCATTCTTCGCAATAAATTTCTTGCGAAGAAGATGGATTGCCGGGTCAAGCCCGGCAATGACGGAGGAGAGACTGCTCTAGAATCCATAGTTGCTAGCGTCCCTTTGGTTCCGACGTTGGTACGCGCGCGTGCTGCAAAGGGATATGACGCCGGAACCGGGACACCAGGAGGCCCCGCCATGAATGACACGGCAGCCACCGCGCAGGTCATCATTCGGCCGCCGCTCGCATGGGCGCTCGCCGTCATTGCCGCCTTCGCGCTCGACTGGCTCATGCCCTTGCCGTTCGTGCCGGCGGCGGTGCCTGCAGGCTGGCTTGGCGGTGCGGTGTTGTGTCGTGGCGCTTGCGCTGTTCGCCTGGGCGATCGCCACCATCATGCGGGCCGGCTCGAACGTGCCCACCAACAGGCCCACCATATCAATCGTCGACACCGGGCCCTACCGCTTCACGCGCAATCCCATCTACCTCGGCATGATGCTGGCGCTCGTCGGTCTCGCCATCGCCTTCGACAGCCTCTGGCCGCTGGTGACGCTCGTGCCCTTCGCCCTCGTCATCCGCTACGGCGTGGTCGCGCGGGAGGAAGCCTATCTCGAGCGCAAATTCGGCGAGGTCTATCGCCGCTACCGCGCCCGCGTGCGGCGCTGGCTGTAGCGCTGTCGACGTCACCGAACGGCTCGTCAAGCGCTCAGTCCGCATCGCGCATCGGTCCGCGAATCAATCCGCCTGCCTGCACGCGGCGTGACAGCGATCGGGCGCCTTGCGTGATCGACGGCGAGTTCCAGCGTCAGGGGTAGTGGGGGAAGGGTGCGAAAGTTCCCCAACCGAGTTCCCAACGACGCGAACGGTAACCCGCTGGAGCATGATCCCGAAAAGTGGATACCGGTTTTCGGAAAAGTTCATGCTCCAACAAAAGGCCACGGAATGGGGCGTTGAAATCCAACGCCTGTCTTGAAGGTGCCAATGTTCTGAGGTGACTGAGCATTTTCCGGAAAAGTGGCGTCCGGTTTTCCGCAGAAAATGCGACCACGCAAAGGAATTGAGAGCGCGTCTCAGTACATGATCGAGTCAACGCAAACGGATCGCGCTCTAGTTTGCAGTCTGAAGGGAGGGGCGATGATTTTCTTCAGAGCCGGACTCATTGCGGCACTGCTGATCGGACTCGGAGCGCTGGGCGGTCCTGCGTGGGCGCAATACGACGCCCCTCTGTATCCACCTGCGCCGGTTTCGCCGAGCCAACCCATTCCGCTCAATCCCGATCGCGCAGTTCGTGATCCGGTCGCACCAACGGACGCGACCGGACCGAGCCGTATTGATTCGCGTAATGGCGATTCGCGCAATATGGCCGCGCTGCCGCCCGAGGTGCGGCCCGAGACCGGTCCCAGGAAGGAACTGCCGCCGCAGTTTCGGCGCACGCTGGTCGACTACTACAGCAAGGAGCCGGCCGGCACGGTCATCGTCGATACGCCGAACACCTATCTCTATCTCGTGCTCGGCCAGGGCAAGGCGCTGCGCTACGGGATCGGCGTCGGCCGCGAGGGCTTCACCTGGTCCGGCGCGGAGAAAGTGTCCAGGAAGGCGGAATGGCCCGATTGGAATCCGCCGGAGCAGATGATCGAGCGCCAGCCTTACCTGCCGCGCTTCATGGCCGGTGGCGACGGCAATCCGCTCGGCGCGCGCGCGCTTTATCTCGGTGACACCATCTATCGCATTCACGGCACCAATCAGCCGTCCACCATCGGCACCTTCGTCTCCTCGGGCTGCATCCGGCTCACCAACGAGGACATCACGGACCTGCACTCCCGCGTCAAGGTCGGCACGCGCGTGGTGGTGCTGCCGGGCAGGGGGCAGGCGACCGCCGTGACGACCGGGGCTGGTTCGTCCGCAGCGACGGCCTCCCGCGACAAGCCGCCTGGCGTTCCATCAAGTTCAGATCTGTCGACAAAGCGATTGCCGGCGAAGCGTACGGCAGAGCCCGCGCAAGACGCGCCGAAGCGCATCGTCGAAGGCGAGGCCGCCGCGGTTCGCGAGCCTGCCCCTGCGTCCAAGGGCCATCAGGACGCCGCCGGATTCGAGGAGTAGGGCGTCCGGACGTCGGCAGGCCTGAGCCGGATCGTCTCGGTCTCCCGCCTTGGTGCGGCCGCAGAGCTTAACCGGCCCTTAACGACTGCATGGGAGCATACCGGACGTCGTTTTGGCGTCATGAGACCGGTAGCGAATGCACACGCCACGCAGTGCGGCACGGGCCGCAGGGTGTCACCAAGGCCACCATCTACCGCGCGATCAGAAGGGGTCAGCTGGCGGCCTGCAAGCTGCGCGGCGGAAACTACGCGATCTACCCCGCCGAGCTGCGGCGAGCGTTTCCATCGGCGGCGCAAGCCTCGGCCGGCGTGACGGAGCGAAGCGCCGGCACGTTCCTGTTTCCGGCCTGGGACGTGAGCTAGTTTGGCAATCAATCCCACCCTGTCAGGTGGTGTGGCCGGTGCGTCCGTGTGCAGCTGCCAGCGCTGTCGCGCGCCCCGGTCTAGGATTTTGGCGCACAATTCTCGGGCAGCCTATGCAGCATTAACAAGCTGGACGACCCTCGGCCATTGGCTTTCCACTGCGCTCGCTCGCGGGACCGCTCGAAGCGCTGTCGCTGCTTCAGTAAGCGACTTTCGGACATCGATATTGGTGAGCTTTTTCGAGGATGAACCTCAGCGCGCGCTCTCGACCGCCTTGCGCGCCTGTGCAACTACGTCGGGCGGTGTGCGATAGAGGTCCTTTACAAGGGCGTCGATGGCTGCACCGCCAACCGGGTTGATCTCGATCTTGCTTTTCTCTGCGTCCGCCAGGAATCCCGGATCCTTCATCGTCTGATCAAAGGCCGCGCGCAGGGCGTCCCGCCGGTCTGCCGGAATCGCGGGCGGCGCAACGAACGGGCGTCCCATTGTCTGGCGGCTGAAGATCAGCTTGAGGATCTGCCGCTGCGCCTCGGTCTGCGCCTTGTCCACGATCAACGGCACGTTCGGCAAGTCGCGGGCTTTTTCCAACGCGAGCTGGAGGATGAGGTTGAGTTTCTTCTCGGCGAGCCATGCGGCCTTTTCGGCTTTGATGCTGGTCCATGACCAGCCGCAGCGTCCGTCGACCTCGCCGCGCTCCATGGCGAGCGAAATCTCGGCCGTGCCGGGATAGCCCGAAATGAGTCGGCTCTTCATGCCGAACAGGTTGTGCAACACGTTGGCAAACACGTCCGGGTCGGATCCGGAGCCGTTGCCTGCGACGATGATTGGCTTGATGAGCGCGTCTTCCCAGGTCTTCACCACCGAACTTTCGTAGGTGGCGCACATACTGACTTCGCTGGCAGCGCTCCCGATCCACGTGAACTTCGTCGAGTCGAACTTTGTGTTGCTCTGGCCGATCAGCGGCTCCATCGCCATTCCGCGCGCGATGATGCCGAACTGCGTCCCATCGCGCACCGCGACATTGTAGAGTTGGTTCGTCAGCGACAGCGTGCCGGCGCCGGGCGTGTTCTTGACTATGATCGTGGGGTTGCCAGGGATATATGCCCGCATGTAGCGCGCCAGGATCCGCGCGACGCCATCGTAGGCGCCGCCGGAGCTATAGCCGACCGACAGCGTGACGGTCTTGCCTCGGTAGAAGTCGGCGACCTCTTCAGCCCCCACATCGCCAAGCGGCGCGGCCACGCAGAGACCAATGAGCGCGGTGCGCAGGAGACGGATTGAGGTTGCGGCGCGACCCAGGGCCCACTCCCAATCGCTGATGTGTTGGAAATCCGATCGTGCCGCGGCGTCGTCGCCACGGCTCGGCGTTACCCGGCAGTAATCGTCACGACGCCTTCGCCATGGGCACCGCGTCGCGGTCGAGCTTGAACACCTCGTCGCGGCACCAGCGGGCAACGTCCGTTGCGGTCGCGATCCAAGTGCCTTCGGCCTTCTTCATGTGCTGAATGATCGCCTGCAGGGTTTCGGCGCGCCCCGGCCGGCCGGAAATGTACGGATGGAACTGGAATGGAACGTAGGTGCCCCCTGACTTGGACTCGCGGTGGAAGCAATCGAACATCGATTTCCAGACCAACAGCGTGTCGCCTGGGTTGCCGGCATCGTTGTTGCGGTGCTGGTAGGTGCGGCCGTCGCCGTAAGGCTGCCGGGGCAGTTCGATCAGATGCCGGCCATTGCTCTCCCAGACGAACGGGAGATCGTGCGAGAAGGAATTGCTGTTCCAGAGATAGCCATGCTGCATCAGCAGTTCGATGCTGTTGGGGCTCTGCGTGCAAGAGCGCCAGCCGATCGGCTGGTGGCCGGTGCGCTGCTTGATCATGGCGCCTGTCCGGCGCATCACATCGTCTTCCTGCTCGCGCGTGAGATCGCGCGCGACCTCGTGATGATAACCGTGGCCCGCGATCTCATGGCCCTGATCGACGATCGCCTTCACGGCGTCAGCGTAACGTTCGGCGATGCCGCCGCAGGTGTTGAAAGTCGCCTTGACCTTCTCTTCCTCGAGGAGGCGCAGGATGCGCCAGATGCCGGTATGCGGGCCATATTCGCACTGCGTGTATTCCTCGTGATCCATGCTGCCGTCCGGGCAACGGGCGCACGTCTTCGCCGCCCTGGAAATCGAACGTCAGCGTCACCGCGGTCCGGATGCCCTTGGGCCAATGGAAGGTCCCTTTAAAGTGGCGTTCGGTCAGCATGGCGTTCTCCCTGGGTGGCGCGAGCAATCCGCGTGGATGTCCGGCATCTCGACGCGAACGGTCGGCGTCACGGCTGCAAAAGCCCATTCAGACGAACGTGCCCACCCTAGCGAAGCCCGCCCCGCGCCGGTAGCCTCCTTTTTGGAACAACTGTTTTCCCAGTTTGACCAGCCGCGGCCGCTTATTTGTATTCGCGCAAGCCCAAGCGGTGGAAAGGCGCACCAGCGCGGGACGGCGTGGGCGTACAGACCTTCAAGTCGGGTAAACCAGACTTGTGGGGACCTTTAAGGCGACCGCCTTCGGCCCGGCCGCGCCATCGCCGTCGACCGACTGCATGAATCCGGGGCGCCCGCGGTCGTGCGCGCCCTCACCCTTACTAAAGTTTAACGCCTGGATGACGAACCCGTGACAGGGGAGGTGCTACTAACCCTTGCCTGCAAGCGCTGGCCTGGGAGGGCCTGCGACGGCGGAAGAGTCATGGGCGGATACGATTGAGAAGCGTCACCAGCGGCGCCGCCGAGGCCCGTTGGATCAGGACGCCGCCCCCGATGATCCCGCCGGCAAGGCAGAATTCCTCGAAAGGAACAACGCCGGCTGCCCTTGGCCAGCGGCTGAAGGGCCATACCGCGATGCTGATCTCCGAGGACTACCGGCAGCTGGCCGAACGATGCCTGAAACTTGCCAGCGAAAGTTCTGACCCCATCGTGGCACGCGCGCTCAGGGCCCTTGCGACAGATTATTTGGCGCGTGCGGATAGCCCCGCCGGTCTCAACCGCGCCCTTTCGTGGGAATAGGTCGTCCGCAAGGGTGCCTCGGGCCAGCGGTGTTTATCCTTAATTAAAGGCCCAGGTTAATTGACCAGCGTACCCCATTGGCAGAGGCTGGATGTTGATCCGGCGCGCGGGAACGACGATGTCGGCGCGTCATGACTAACCAGATTGCGATCGAAATGGCATGGGGGCGAGAGGACTGGCTCGCCTCTTCTTCGTGCGTCGAGTTATCAGAGTGCAAGGAGAACCAACATGGCACGACCGGCTACTCTTCCAGACCAAGCCCGGGCCGTAGAGCATTTGCCCACCTCTTTGCCCGCGATACAGGTGACTTGGCCGCAAAGAAAAATGTTTGGCGAAGAATAACAAGTCTTGGCACGGGGGCGACGCCACTAAGAAGTAGACAATCACGTCGGGTCGAGATGCTCCCGTCGCAGCATTAGGCGATGATTGGAGAGAGCAATATATATGAGACGATCCATTATTTTTGCGAGTTTGTTGGTGCTGGTCGGGACCGTCGCCCAAGCAGAGATCATATGCACGAACCATCGTGGATGTTTCGAGACCGGCGGGCGGATTTTCCGTACTGGTGGGCGAGTGATCGTCGGCCAGACCATCATCAACCATCGCGACAGCCAAAAGGATTCGGGTAAGCCGATCCGCATTAGGCGAGTCTGGTAAAAAATGAAGTGGGTCCTCATCGTCATGGCGGTTGGCGCGAGCGGCCAACCGGAATGGCGCTACCGGACGTTGCGGCATCGTGGGGAAGCGGTGATGCGGACACTCATGTTCGCGCTGACGCTGGCGTTCTCGCCTGCGTATGCGCTCGATCCACTCGACATGCCGAAGCAATGGCCCGATGGCCCGATGAAGGAATTCTTTCAACACCTTATGCGACCAGACAATGACTCGCGGCCACAACTCGACAAGCGCAACCCGTTGTCATGCTGCGGCGCGGGCGATGTTGTGGATACCAAGTACAAGGTCGAGCACGGCAATGGTCCACATCCGGACGATACGTGGTACGCTTTGATCAACGGCGCTTGGGTAAACATTCCGCCGGAAAAGATCGTGTCAAACTATGCACCAGACGGTCAGGCTTATCTCTTCATGCTGACATTGTACGGTCCGCACGGAGAGCCGTACGACCGCGAGATCGTCTGCTTTGTGCGGCCGAAGGGAGGCTTGTGACAAAGCTCCCTCCTCGTGTTGACTTCCCGATGCCGCGCTTGCGGGTAGCGGCGTTGCAAGCGCCGACAGATTTTCGCGACGGGTGCGGAAGCGGCGACGTTTCATGGCGCGGCCTCTTGCGGTCGGCGACGACAGCAATTGAGCGGCAGCGGCGGATCGCGGCGGGCAAAGTCGCTCGGCGGCTCCCGCCCGTCACGGATCGCAAGAAATTCTCTGATGATTTCCTCGCGCGCGCCCGCCGCCGAGCGCGCCTCGCACGTCATGCACTGGACGAGAAGATCGAAGTTTGCGGGGATGTCGGCGCTCATCGCGAGCGCCCGGCGTCTGACAATCGGGCGAAAACCCTAATGCTGCCAATGCGCGCACGAAGCACGCTTTGACAACGCAAGTCCTTGGTTTCACATGATCTGGATCAAACGCCGCGAGTTCATCACGTTGCTCGGCGGGGCGGCGGCGGCGTGGCCGATCGTTGCGCGGGGGCAGGAGAGAAAATTCGCGCGGATCGGCGCGCTGGTGCTGACGAGTGCGGACGCACAGTCTCTTTCCAAGGCGCTACGGGAGGGATTGCGCGAGTTCGGTTATGCAGAGGGGCAGAATTTTGCCTTCGAGGTCCGTTCGGCTGACGGGAATACCGATCGGTTGCCCGAGCTGGCCAGCGAGCTGGCACGGCTGCCGGTTGACGTGATCGTGGCGACTTTCACGCCATGCGCGTTGGCGGCGAAGCAGGCCACTACAACCATTCCAATCGTCATGGCGGCTGTTGCCGATCCGGTCGGCTCCGGCCTCGTGCAAAGTCTGGCGCGACCAGGCGGAAACATCACAGGTTTCTCCAACCTGGCTGCTGAGACGGCCGGAAAAAGTGTCGAATTACTTCGAGACATGCTGCCCTCGTTGAAACGTGTGGCGGTTCTGGCTAACCCCCTCGATCCATTCACGACGCCGCTCCTGCAACAAGTTCGTCTCGCCGGACAGACCACCGGGATTGAGATCGCGCCGGTCGTGATGGCCCGAGGTCCGAACGAGGTGGAGTCTGCTTTTGCCAAGATGACAGAAGGGCGAGCGGAAGCTGTTGTCGTTCAAGGCATCTTCTTTTCCAAGGCTGTTGCCGAGTTAGCGTTCCGACATCGTTTGCCGAGCGCCTCGTTGCTGCGGCAATTTGCGCAAGCAGGCGGCCTAATGTCGTATGGTGCCGATGTGCCCGACATTTTTCGGCGCAGTGCACTCGCCGTCCACAAGATTTTGCAGGGTACGAAACCCGCCGATCTTCCGGTCGAGCTGCCGACGAAGTTTGAGCTTGTGATCAATCTCAAGACGGCCAAGTGGCTTGGCCTCGATGTGCCTTGGTTCCTTCAGCAGCGCGCCGATGAGGTGATCGAGTGAACCGCCGCGAGTTCATCACGGGACTTGCCGGCGCGGCGGCGTGGCCGGTTGCAGCGCTGGCGCAGCCGCGGGTATTGCCGCTGATCGGCATCCTCAACAGCGGCACAGAGCAATTGCGGCCCGACCAGTTCGACGGCCTTCATCGCGGATTGAAGGAGACGGGGTTCGTGGCCGGTACGAACGTAACCGTCATATCTCGTGGCGCTGACGATAATTACGATCGTCTCCCAGCGCTCGCCGCCGAATTCGTTCGCCTACCTGTAGCGGTGATCGCAACCGCTGGCGGGCCGGTGGCGGCGCTCGCGGCCAAGGCAGCGACTTCGACCATCCCGATTGTGTTCGCCGCTGTCTCCGATCCGGTCAAGAGCGGCTTAGTTGCGAGTCTCAATCGGCCTGGCGGCAACATCACCGGTAACGCTGGCTTTTCGATCGAGCTAGACGCAAAGCGCCTTGAACTGCTGAGCGAACTTGCTCCCGCCGCACGAGCCATCGGCGCGCTGGTCAATCCCAATCGTCCCGGCGTCGAAGCCCAAGAGAAGGAAATGCTCGCAGCAGCGAAAACCGCCGGTCGCGAGCTGACCGTGCTTCATACTGGCGATTCGCGCGCGATCGAAATAGCGTTCGCCACGCTCACCGAACGGAAGATCGCAGCGCTCCTAATCGGCGCAGATGCGTTATTCAACAATCACCGGCCACAGGTAGTGGCCCTGGCGGCGCGTCACGGCATAGTCGCCATGTATCCATGGAATGAGTTTGTGACCGAAGGCGGACTCGTCAGCTATGCGCCAAGTTTGACCGAGGCCTATCGCCTATCAGGTCTCTATGTCGGCCGCATTCTGAACGGCGAGAAGCCAGCCGATCTGCCTGTAATACAGCCGACCAAAGTCGAGTTGGCGATCAACCTCAAGACCGCCAGGGCGCTTGGCCTAGATGTACCGCCATCGCTGCTCGCCCGCGCGGATGAGGTGATCGAGTGAGGCGCCGTGAATTCATCACGCTGCTCGGCGGGGCGGCGGCAGCGTTGCCGCTCGCGGCAAGAGCGCAGCAGCAGGCGGGAAGAAGCCGCAAAGTCGGAGTGCTGCATCCGGGGCAAGCGGCGGCCGTGAATGCGCGTATTACTGCAATCCACGAAGGGTTAGGCGGCTCCTCTACCCAACGTTCCGAGACCGAGCTGGTCATTCGGCTTGCGGATGGAGAACTGTCCCGTTTGCCAGCTCTGGCGACGAGCCTGGTCAAGGACCATGTGGACGCGATCCTGGCTGCTGGCCCTCCCGCCGTTCAGGCATCGAGAGCCGCCACTGCCGATATCCCTGTGATCGCGATTGATCTTGAGAGCGATCCGGTAGCCAGCGGATGGATCGAAAGTCTCGCTCGTCCAGGTGGCAACGTAACCGGCGTTTTCCTGGATTTCCCAACCTTCAGTGCGAAATGCTTGCAACTGCTCATCGAGGCTTGTCCGGCGATTGCCGGCATCGGGGTCCTCTGGGACCCCACAACCGGGCCCCTGCAACTCGGTGCAGTTGAGATTGCCGCACGAGAATTAGGCATCGATGTGCAGATTTTCGAGGCGCGTCGGGTGGCCGATATCGCGGACGCGTTCTATGGGCTCGACCTCGCACGCGTTCAGGGCGTGCTGGTGCTGTCGTCGCCACTATTCGGGGGCAATCCACAATTGCTCGCGGACCTCGCTCTACGCAGACATGTGCCAACCATCTCGCTTTTTCCAGATATCGCAAGAGAGGGTGGGCTTCTCGCGTATGGGCCAGATATTCAGGGGCTTTATCGGCAAGCGGGAGCTATGGGGCGCAAGGTGCTGCAGGGTGCCAAACCGGCAGATTTGCCCGCCGAACGTCCGGTTCGGTTTCAGCTGATAGCGAATCTAAAAACCGCGAAGAAGCTTGGACTCGAACTCCCTTCCATGCTGCTCGCCCGCGCCGACGAGGTGATCGAGTGAGGCGGCGCGAGTTCATCACGCTGCTCGGCGGTGCGGCGGTCTGGCCACTCGCGGCGGGCGCGCAGCAGCTGGCGATGCCGGTGATCGGCTTTCTCCAGACGGGTCCGGCCAGTGCGACGGCGCACATGGGAGCAGCCCTTCACCGTGGGCTAAAAGAAGCTGGCTATGTCGAAGGCCAGAACGTCGAGGTTCGTATATCGTTATGCGGATGGTCAATACAATCGACTGCCAACGCTGGTCGCCGACCTGATCAACTGGCAAGTAGCTTTAATCGGCGCCTTTGGCCCGCCTGCAGCGCAAGCGGCTAAGGCAGCAACCACGACGATACCAATCGTCTTTACGAGTATTGACCCGGTCAAGTTTGGCCTGGTGGCAAGCCTCAACCGACCTGGTGGCAATGCCACCGGCGTGCATGTTGTGAATATCGATCTGGAGGGCAAGCGACTCGAATTGCTAAGCGAGATGGTGCCCGCATCCGCTCCCGTCGCGGTGCTAATCAACCCCCATGGCGAGCACCCCGAACAGCAGGCCAAGGACGTGCAAGCGGCGGCTCCCCGCATCGGCCGGCAAATTTTGATCCTGAATGCGATCAGCGAACGCGACATCGATACAGCGTTTAGGACACTGATCGAACGGCGGGCCGGAGGGCTATTAGTCACAGGTGACCCATTCTTTAATCACCGACGTGAGCAGTTGGTCGCGCTCGCGGCCTATCATGCCCTACCTGCAATCTATGAATTTCGCGAGTATGCCCTTGCCGGCGGGCTTATAACCTACGGCACCAGCATCACAGATGCCTATCGACAGGCTGGAATCTATATCGGTCGAATCCTGAAGGGCGAAAAGCCAAGCGAACTGCCGGTAATGCAGCCGACAAAGTTCGAGCTGGTGATCAATCTCAAGACCGCCAAGGCGCTGGGCCTCGAAGTACCGGCGAAGCTGCTCGCCCGCGCCGAGGAGGTGATCGAATAGAGTGCAGTTTGCTCCGATTGCTCACAGCCGCTTGTGGCACGAACGCGACCAACCGGCATGTCCGCTCTAACGGCCGCTAAGGGGGCAATAGCGGACCTATGCAATCATACAATGTGGAAATCACTATACGTGGCGGTGACGTGTTTATCTAGCTGAGCAAATTGTGCGGCTACGGCAGACCCGGTTCCATCGACATCGTAGTACAAGGCGCCTGCCTTCTGGTCATAGATGATGCGATCAGTCGAATCGTGAGCGCTGACGCCCACATAAAACGCATCCGCAGTCAGCACTCCTATGCTTCCCAGGTTCGCAAAAGCGGAGTCGTCAACATCGATGATATCAACACCAGAAATGAAGTCTGTTATTGTGTCGATGTTGTTCTGACCAGGAGTCGAATTAAATACGAAGTGGTCCGCGCCTGCATTACCTGTGAATACGTTGTTGACTTGGTTGCCGATGAAAACGTCGGCGCCTGAGCCGCCGATGGCATTTTCGATAGACGCTTGCAGCTGTTGACCTAGGGGCACAGCTTGGCCGTTGCTGAATGCTGGCAGCATGGCGAGCGCAATGTTTCCCGCGGCGAGATGGGTGTCGCCCTCGTAAAAATCCAGGTGTGCTGATTGAAAATTGTTGAGTGTGTCGGTCTTTATCCAATGGCCTGGTTGCAAATCGACGAGTAGATTCGTGGTGTAATTGCTGAAGTCGAGAGTGTCGTTTCCGCCCCCGTCCCAAATGGTCATGAAAATCCGATTGGCGTCGGGAATCGGCTGGCCCACGCCATTAATGAACTCTTGTCCAGTTGTGTTGGACCACGTGTACCTAGTGTCATCATTGGGCGTCCACTCAACGCCGTACATGTATTGCAACGCTGCAATATCGTACATCATCAGGGTCTGTGGATACCCAAATGTTTCGTTGGAATATTCCCCGTTGGTCTTGTCGCCCACGTAGGAGCGGTAGCTCATCTGCGTGTATTCGAGCGAATCGTGATCGAGGGGAACAACGCCAAATCCTGAGACCTTTTCGTGCGGGTGCTTTAATCCGAGGGTATGTCCAGTTTCATGCAGAAAAGTAGCCCAGGCATCAGTCCCGATGATCGGGGCATCGTAAAGGTGCTTCGAATTGTTGAACCACGCGTCCCCACCTTGAGCCTTTTCGGAGGGCTCGTACGCCCAAGCGCTGGTCGTCTTGTCAGTCAGGCCGTACCGGATCGTCGCAAATTGATCGTTTAAGTCACCGTAGGAAACTTTTGCGAAACCCCAGTCGATGACCGAATCAAATTGTTTGAGCATGTATTCTATTGCGGATTGCTGCTCAGGATTTAGGGCCGCAAAATTTGAGCGAGGCTCATTGCTGTAATTGCTTCCGTAGTCCAGCATGCTATCTGGGAAACTGTAAGTAATTGTTGGCTCTTTATAGACAATGCCTGCGTCCCAAGGGGCGACGAAGAACGCTGCCGCATCCCACGCGAAGCTAGAGAGCATTCCGTCGATATACTGATCGCGATCGAGGTCGGCGCTAACTGGATTGATTTTCGTCGACCGGGCCATCATCCCCTCCCGTTGTCAATTATTGATAGCCGGGATTCCCCAGATGAACCCCGAACCGAATTGAACGGTAGCGATGTTCTGGATTGCCGGGAAGCTCGAATGGGCCAGAACTTTGGGCTCACTCACAATCTGCTTGTGAGGCCAGAGCGTGGTTTGTGAAGCGCGTTGGCCGGAATTGGTCGGCTTCCTGTCTGAGCTGCACGCACTCAAGATCGATCTATTCCTGCGCCAACAGGGGCTCGACACCACGACGCCTGCGGGCAAGGCGATGTTTCAGATGATGGGCGTGTTTGCCGAGTTCGAGCGCGCCATGATTGCGGAACGCGTCCGCGCCGGGCTTGCGAGGGCCAGGAGCGAGGGGAAGCGTCTTGGTCGACCTCCGATAGCCGCTACGCTGGAGAAACGAATCCGTGAGGCTCTGGCAACTCCTGGGCGGCCTGGCATACGGGTCATTGCCGAGCGGTTCGGCGTCAATCCATCGACAGTGCAGCGCATCAGCCGCCCTTTCGACGGCGCAAGCGTCGCCGTAGCATAGCCGCTAGGGGCGCGAAATGAAGGCACTCCCCTGGGGGGGCTATTCATGTATTTCCATACAGATACCACCGAACCGCTATCTGCCATTAGAAGTGCCTGAGGGGCTGGCCGCCGCCACCTCGATTCACAACAATTCAGGTCCGCCCCAAGGACCTGCGGACTTGCGCCGTTAGGCTTCTGATGCGTCAAACCGCCTGCGCCTGGCGGTTCCTACCTGCTATCATCGGCGGCGGCACCTGGGAGGGAGCCCCCATGCCCGGCATGAGGCGGCGGGAGTTCGTCACACTGCTCGGCGGTGCGGCAGTGGCGTGGCCGCTTTCGGCGCGCGCGCAGCAGCCGGCGACGCCGGTGATCGGGTTCCTCAACGGCGCATCGCCAGAGGGATACGCGCCTTACGTGACCGCGTTCCGCCAAGGTCTGAAGGAAGTCGGCTACGTCGATGGTCAGAACGTGGCGATCGAGTATCGCTGGGCGCAGGGTCAATATGATCGACTGCCGGCACTCGCGGCCGATCTGGTTCGACGCCAAGTGGCAGTGATTGCCGCAACCACTGTTCCTGCGGCACCGGCAGCAAAGGCAGCGACCACGGCGATTCCGATTGTTTTCGTTACCGGCGTCGATCCGGTCCAGGAGGGCCTCGTTGCCAGCCTCAACCGCCCGGGCGGCAACCTCACGGGCGTGACCGGTTTGAACCTGGAGGTAGGGCCAAAGCGGCTGGAACTACTGCACGAATTGATGCCCACGGCGACCATCATTGCGCTCCTCATCAACCCGACCAGTCCGACCGCCGAGACACTGTCGAGAGACTTGCAGGCGGCGGCCCGGACGCTGGGGCTGCGGCTCCACGCCTTGCATGCCAGCACCGAGCGCGACCTCGACACCGCCTTCGCAACCCTAAACCACCTGAAACCCGGCGCACTCATGATCGCCACCGACACATTTTTCAATAGCAGGACCGAACAGCTCGCCGCACTGACTGCCCGCCACGCAGTACCTGCGATCTACCAGTATCGCGAGTTCACCGCGGCCGGCGGCCTAATGAGCTACGGAGGCAGCAATACGGATTTGTACCGCCTGGCCGGCCTTTACACCGGCAGGATTCTCAGGGGCGAAAAGGTGGCCGACCTGCCGGTTCAACAGTCCACAAAAGTCGAACTGATCATCAACCTCAAGACCGCCAGGATGCTTGGCATCGCCGTGCCGTCGACCCTTCTCGCCCGCGCCGACGAGGTGATCGAGTGAAGCGGAGCGAGTTCATCATGGGACTTGGCGCAGGCGTGCTCGCGGCGACGCTCCTACCGAGAGTCGCCGCGCAGGCACAGCAGCAGCAACACACATTGCCGGTGGTCGGGCTTCTCAGCTTGGCGACTTCCTTCGGAGGCCGGTTGGAGGCGTTCCGTCAAAGCCTGAGCGAGGCGGGCTTCGACGATGGCCGCAATGTCACGATCGAGTACAACTGGGATGGCCAATATGATCGCCTGCCTGCGCGCGCGGCTGACCTTGCACGCCGTCGGGTGAGTGTCATCGTCGCCACCAGCACGCCGGGTGCGCTGGCGGCCAAGGCGGCGACATCGACCGTGCCGATCGTCTTCAATGTCGGCGTTGATCCAGTTGAGGTAGGGCTCGTCTCCAGCCTCAGTCGGCCCGGGGGCAATCTCACCGGAGCGAGCATCTTGAACGTGGAGCTCGGCGCGAAACAGCTCGAGCTGCTGCACGAGGTCGTCCCGACGGCAACAAAAATCGCGCTCCTCGTGAATCCGACCAGTCCCGCCCTTGCCGATCCGCTGTCGCGCCAGCTGCAGGCGGCGGCCAAGAGTCTCGCGCTCAAGCTTCAGGTCGTGCGGGCGAGCAGCTTAGGCGAACTCGAGGCGGTGTTTGCCTCCCTGCGAGAGCTGCAAGTCGGCGCGCTGGTGATCGCCTCCGATCCATTCTTGAACAGCCACAGCGAGCTGATCGCCGCGTTCGCGCTGCGCAACGGGATGCCGACCATGCATCAGTATCGCGAGTTTCCCGCCGCTGGCGGTCTGATGGGTTACGGGGGAGCCATCACCGATTCATATCGTCTGGTCGGGGAATACACGGGTCGGATCCTGAAAGGCGAGAAGCCGGCCGATCTGCCGGTACAGCAGCTCACCAAAGTCGAGCTTGTGATCAACCTCAAGACCGCCAAGGCGCTCGGCCTCGAGGTGCCGCCGGCTCTGCTCGCCCGCGCCGACGAGGTGATCGAATGACCCGTCGCGAGTTCATCACGCTCATCGGCGGTGCGGCGGCGGCGTGGCCGCTCGTGGCGCGTGCGCAGCAAGCCGCGATGCCCGTGATCGGCTTCCTGAGCGCGCGCTCGCGTGAGGAGAGCGCGCATTTGGTGGCTGCGTTTCGGCGCGGCCTTGCCGAACAAGGCGCCATCGAAGGGCAAAACGCGGCTATCGAGTATCGCTGGGCCGATGGTCGCTACGACCTCCTCCCCGAACAGGCGGCGGAATTCGTTCGACGACCGGTGGCAGTGCTCGTTGCGCTTGGGGGCGACATGACCGCCCGGGCAGCGATCTCCGCCACGCGCACCATACCCATCGTTGCGGTGTTCATCGGCGATCCTGTTACGAGCGGCCTTGTCGGCAGCCTAAACCGGCCCGAGGGCAATGTCACCGGAATCAGCAATTTGAACGCAGTGATCGAATTGAAGCGTCTCGGCCTGCTGCGAGAGTTGGTGCCTCAGGCCCGCACAATGGCTGCGCTTCAGAATCCATGGAGCCCGACGGCCGCGAGCCAGCAAAAGGAAATAGAGGAAGCAGCGCATACCATTGGCCTGCGAGTTCTGTTCTGGCAGGCCAGTAACGAGCAGGAACTGGAGACCGCCTTCGAAGCGATGGCACAAAACCGCATTCTCGCGCTGCACGTGGGAGCCGATGCGTTCTTTGCCGCGGCGCGCGACAAGCTCGCGCAACTTGCTGCCCGGTACGTCCTGCCGGCGATCTACTCCTTGCGTGACGTCCCTCTGGCCGGCGGACTTATGAGCTATGGCGTGGACCTGCTCGACACTTATCGTATGGTCGGCGTCTACGCTGGCCGCATCATAAAGGGCGAAAAGCCCGTCGATCTGCCGATCGTGCAGCCCACAAAATTCCAGTTTGTCCTCAACCTACAAACCGCGAAAGCGTTAGGGTTGGCCATTCCGCCCGGGGTGCTCTCGATCGCCGACGAGGTGATCGAGTAGAGCGTCGCACGCACGTCATTTCCCATTGCGATCGAGCACTACGGGCTTGGCGGACAGCAGACCACTCGGCTCACAACCAATCACAAGCGAGCGCCTTTGAGATTATGGACGCTGTGATTGAGGACGCCAGCGATTGGGGTGATGGACCTTCACGGTCATTCGGATAGCACCGAGCAGCCTTGGGGGTGAACTCTCAAGTAGCGCCATCATCTCTTAGTGGTTCGGTCCCAAAGCGACTGGCTTAGGTGCTGCCTCGTCCGGGCAGTGACCATACCAGACGCGGTCGAACTCACTGTCAGACATTCTCACCAGGAGTCCCGTGTGTAGGCTGCGCAGCTTCTCAACCGTCCTTGCCAATGCCTCGGCTCTCGCCGCCACTGCTTGCTGTTTGAGGCTGAGCTTCTCGACGACCGAACCCCACTCGGTGGTTGCTGCCTCTCGCTGTTTTAGCTCGGCCTGTTTGTTGTGAGCGGGCGACTCGTCCGACTGGCTGAAGCTCAAGAATCCTGGAGCACCGGCGGTGAGGCGGGGCCCGAGGAAGACCGTGTAACCGATTATGAATAGCGTTCGAGTACCAGGTCCAGGGCTTCCGTTGTTGCCGCGATCCAGGCCAAAACCGTCAGTATTGATATGGTCGATTCGAGGTAGGCGTCCTGAGTGACGAAATACCCACTGAGAAGCGCAAAAACTAAGATGCCGGCCCAGCGAAGTCCGGCGATAAGCAACGCCAGACGGTCTTTAGTCGAGGTGGCTCGTAGAGCGCTATAAATCCAGATCATTGTCAGTAACTCGATATCTCGTACTCCCTTCATTGCATCATTGAATGGTCAACACGCGGTTAATGAGCTGAGCGATGCCCCTCAGCTCCGCCCGACCGGCCTCGGCTTCGGGTTGGACAAGGATCGACCGGACTTCGGCATCGAACTGTGGCGAGTTAACTCCCCGTTCAGCCTGCTAGCGGGAAGGACTCGCGTCCGAAAGTAAGCGGTGAGAGCATCGGTGCGGCTCGGCTCCGGTGGCTAGTTTCACGCGTCCCCATTAGTCGTAGGTCACCTACGCCGGGCCACCACTCCCAAGATCTTTCCGTTGACCCTCGTTGAGGCGGACACCAGACTGTTCGGCTCCCCGTGTCCGTGAGCGCACATCATGAAACATGCGTCCATCGCCCCATCCCTTGATGCGGATATCCATCTCGTGCTTTGCCGTTTCGGCCGGGCGGGACTTGCATATGTCGAGACCGATCCCGCTGAGGCGGATGCAACGACGGTTATCCAGAACCTGCTGTATGGCCGTTATGGGGAGCCCCTGCGGGTCGTAGCACTCAACGTGAGCGAAAGCTGGTCCCGCGATGTTTCAGAAGTGATGGCATACAGGGTTCGTGAGATTGCGGAGCGCGAACATTACGAATTAACGCTAGGAACGCTGGATTTCATCGAGGCGCACATCGGGCGCGTGAGGCAACCAACTTTGCCCCTCTGGTGAGCCACCCCGAATGACCGCTCCCAACTTTGCGCGGCTGGATGGTGATCGTCCTGAGATAACTCGGCTCATGATCGCAATGCAAATCGGCTCTGCTGAACGCAATTTCGGTTCATCCCTACGCAGAATAAGCGAGCTTTCCGACTCGCCAAGCTTCAATAATGCATTGAGATGACTTGGTCGCGACCGCACAGATTTGGAGCGGGCCAGTAGCTGGCCGACGATGTCGCAGTCATGACCGAGGTTGCCAATTCGGTCGACGAGGTCGCGCATGTATCAAAGATGCTCGACGCCTACTCAGGCGCGATGCCACTCAGAGGCCGACCTTCGCGAGGCTGCGAAGCTGTCAACTAGCCGCCGCCAGAACAGCGTCCATGGCGGACCTTGTTCGATCAGGTCGCGGAGGCGTTCCGCTTCTCGTCGCCATTTATCTCGGCCTTCGGTGAGCTGCTTTACCGATGCGGAGAAGAATGCCTCCCTCGCCTGTGCTTCCTCTCTTATTGAGCGCGACTGTTCCACTTCGATGCGTAAGAGATTCATCTCGATGAGCAGCAGCTTCAGCTCCCGCCGCATGACCGGCAACGGATCAGGCGCTTCCCAAGGCACTATGCGGAAGCCTCGCAGGAGCCACAACGCAGCCCCGCTCACCTCACCACAACCCGTCCCTCCACCACCGTCCTCACCGTCCCCACACTCACGATATAATCGATCACCTCGTACGCCAGCGTCGGCGAGTCCGCGACCGGCAGCACCGGCTCGATGTCGCGGAACATCACGTAGTCGTCGCCGCCGCGCGCCATGAAGTCGTTGGTGGCGAGCGAATAGGTCTTGGCGGGATCGAGCGGCGCGTCGCCGACCTTGACCGCGATGACGCGGCTGCCGGGCGGGCGGCTGATGTCGGCCTCGATGGTGAGGCCGGAGACCTGGGGAAAGCGGCCGCTGGGGTTGGGCAGGCGCGAGAGCCCGTTCTCGATCGCGGCCGTGAGCACGGCGCCTGTTACGTCGAGGGTGATGAGCCGGTTGCCGAACGGCAGCTCGGCCAGCACGTCGCGCCGGGTCAGGATCGCGCCCGGCGGATAGACCTTGCCGCCGCGGATGCCGCCGCCGTTGGTGATCGCCGTCTCGGTCTGCGCCGACCAGCGCATGGCGTCGGCCACGAGCGCGCCGATCGCGGTCTCGCGCGAGCGCACCGTGGTGTTGCGGCTGTCGAGCTCGATCGCGGTGGTGCCGATCGGCGTGTCGAGATGGCGGCCGAGATCGGCCTCGTATTTCGCCACCACGTCGGCCATCTCGGGGTCGGGCGTCACAACAGCGGTGTCGATCACGCGAAACTGCGGCCACCAGGTCACCAGGCGCTTGCCGTCCTCCTCCTTGACGCCGATCGCCACGTCGATCGCGGTGACGTAGTGCGCGTCGTAGTTCGATTCCACCATGGCGGTGTTGCCGTCATAGTTGATGAAGAGATCGTGGGTGTGGCCGGTGAGGATGAGATCGATCGTGTCGCTGCGATAGAGCTCGGTAGCCCTGCTCGCGGGTGACATGCGCGACCGCGACGACGAAGTCGGCGCCCTCGCGCTTGAGCGTCCTGGCCTGCTCGATCAGCGTCGCGACCGAGGATGAGAATTTGAGGTCGCCGGGATCGGACGCGCGCGGGCTGTCCTCGTAGGTGGCGCCGGTCAGCCCGATGCGCACGCCGCCGACGGTCACCATCGAGCGGTCCTGGAAGTCCGGCAGCGTCGCGCCGTCGGCATTGCGCAGGTTCGCGCCGTAGCGCGGAAACGTCGCCGCGGCCATGCGCTCGAGAAACACCGCCTTGCCGAAATCGTATTCGTGGTTGCCGGGCGTGAAGATGTCGGGCCGCACCATGTTGGTGAGGTTCACGATGCTGGCGCCCTGGTCGAGGCTCGACATCAACGACGGAGACAAGCGTGTCGCCGGCATGGGCGAAGATCACGCTGCCGCCGGAGGCAGCAGCCCGCGCGCGCTCGGCCTTCACCACGGCGGCGAGCCTGGGGAAGCCGCCGCGGCGCTTGCCGTCCGGCATCTCCACGTCGCCCATCAGATAGATGTCGTTGACCAGGACGAAGGTCACTTGCGCGGCGGCCGCCGGCGCCGCCGCGGCAAAGCGCAGGCCGCTCATCGGAACGAGCAGCAGGCCGGTGGCGACGCGGCGGGTGATCAGCATGGGGAGCCAGACCGGTTGGATCGGGCTGCTGCTTAGCGCATTTCCGGCTCACGCTGAACTAAAGGTTCCGTCACTTCGAACGCCGTCGTGCCCGGGCATTCCGGGCGCGCGACATCCACCGCTGTCATTCCGGGGCGCCGCGAAGCGGCGAGCCCGGAATCCAGTAGTCGCCTGCGGTGGTTACTGGATTCCGGGCGCCCTCACTTCGCACCCAAGTCGGCTTTAGCCGACTTGGGCATTTTGAATGCCGATCTCGGGTAAACCCGAGATCGGTCGCCCCGGAATGACGACGGAGAGTGTGGACTTGACAACAGGCATCCCGCATCCGATACTTTACCACATGGTTAAGTATCAAACAGCGCCGCTGGATCGCACCTTCGCGGCCCTGGCCGATCCGACCCGCCGGGCCCTGCTGGCGCGGCTGGGCGAGCATGACACCGTCTCGGTCAGCGAGCTGGCGCGGCCGTTTCCGGTGTCGCTGCCCGCCATCATGAAGCATCTCGACGTGCTGTCCGATGCCGGCCTGATCACCCGCGCCAAGACCGGCCGCACCGTCGCGTGCCGATTGTCCGCCGCTCCGATGGAGCAGGCCATGGAATGGCTGAACCGCTACCAGCGCTTCTGGTCGACCCAGCTCGATCGGCTTGCCGCGTTCGTTGAGGAGGATGCATGTCTGCCCAACCCAAATCTGCTCAACCCAAATCTGCCCAGCCCAAATCCCAAGCCCGCTCGAAAAGCCCAGCCTCACCCTCAAACGTCGTATCAATGCGCCGCCGGCGAAAATCTTCGCGGCCTGGACCGACCCGGAAAAGCTAGCGCAGTGGTTCGGACCGGCCGACACCGTCGCCGGATCGGCCAGCGCCGAGCTTGACGTCAAGGTCGGCGGCCGCTTCCGCGTTCGCTTTCAGCACCGAGAACGGCGAGCAGCATGAGGTCGGCGGCGTCTACCGCGAGGTGACGCCGGACCAGCGGCTGGTGTTCACCTGGGCGTGGCGCTCGACGCCGGAGCGCGAGTCGCTCGTGACCGTCGCGCTGCGGCCGGACGGCGCGGCGACGGTGCTGACGCTGACGCACGAGCAGTTCTTCGACCAGGCCGCGCGCGACGGACACGAACGCGGATGGACCGGAACGCTCGACCGGCTCGAACGCTATTTCGGCTGACATCTGTCGCGGCGACAGAACGATTGGGAGCGGGGGCGCTTCCAAACAAGGAGATCCGTGATGACCAACGCAACGGCCCGCAAGTCCAAAGGCGGCGACGCCGACGAGCTCGAGCGCATGATCCATGCGTGGACCAAAGCCGTGCACGCCCGCGACGCCGACGCGGCGGTCGCCGACTACGCCGACGACGTGCGCAACTTCGACCTCGCGCCGCCGCTGCAGCATGGCGGGCGCAAGACCATTCGCGACAATCTCAAGGCTGGTTCGCAACATTCAGCGGGCCGGTCGGAAGCGAGCTGCGCGACCTGAAGATCGAGACCGGCGGCGACATCGCCTTCGCCCACGGTTTCAATCGCATCCATGGCAAGCGCACGGACGGCAGCGAAACCAACGTGTGGATTCGCCTGACGCTGTGCTTTCGCAAGATCGGCGGCGCCTGGAAAGTCACACACGAGCACACGTCGGTGCCGTTCTACATGGACGGCTCGTTCAAAGCGGCGGTCGACTTGACGCCTTGACCTGGCGCCGTGAGCGGCCGCCGAATGCGACTACCCGCAAGACTTCAGCGAATAAGGGAACAACGAACAAGACTTAATCGAATAAGACATAACGAAACATCAGCGACCACGTGCCGCGCCTGAAGTGAACGCACGGCCCGAATTTTGGCCGCTGCCGAATCCAATCATCATCAACCCAACGAGGAGAGAAGCCATGAGCTATGTCGAAGGATTTGTCGTCGCGGTTCCGGCCGCGAACAAGGAAACCTTTCGCAAGCACGCCGCCGACGCCGCGCCGATGTTCAAGGAGTTCGGCGCAACCCGCATGGTCGAGGCCTGGGGCGACGACGTGCCCGACGGCAAGCTCACCGACTTCAAGGGCGCGGTGAAGGCCAAGCCGGATGAAGTCGTCGTGTTCTCCTGGTTCGAATATCCCGACAAGGCGGCGCGCGACGCGGCCAACGAGAAGATGATGAGCGATCCGCGCATGAAGCAGATGGGCGTGAACATGCCGTTCGACGGCCAGCGCATGATCTTCGGCGGTTTCGCGCCCATCGTCGAAGAGGGCGCCGGCGGCAAGATGGGCTATGCCGATGGCTACCTGGTGCCGGTTCCGGCCGCCAACAAGGATGCCTACCGCGCCATGGCCGCCAAGGCCGCGGCGGTGTTCAAGGAATACGGCGCCACGCGGGTGGTCGAAGCGTGGGGCGACGACGTGCCCGACGGCAAGGTCACCGACTTCAAGGGCGCGGTGAAGGCCACGGGCGACGAGAAGATCGTCTACTCCTGGATCGAATGGCCGTCGAAGCAGGCGCGCGACGCGGCCTGGCCGAAGATCATGCAGGACGGGCGGATGAAGCCGGACCACGCCAACATGCCGTTCGACGGCAAGCGCATGATCTACGGCGGCTTCACGCCGATCGTCGACGCCTGAGGAGTTGCGGTACGGCCATCAACTCTAGCGGCGAACTCGGTCTGTTCCCCTCCCCCTTGTGGGGAGGGGCTAGGGGTGGGGGTCGCAGTAAGGACACGATGAGATGTCCGCTCGTGACGAGCTACCACTAGGGCGAAGCGCAATTGAAGCGAATCACGAGCGCGTGCTTCGCTATCGAGAGTAACGACGTCCCGTCGAATATCGACGAAGTGTGCGAGGACATTCTTAGCGCAATAACGACGACCCCCACCCCAACCCCTCCCCACAAGGGGGAGGGGAGCACAGCGAGTATGTGGCTCGCCCGAAGACTCAACGATCCGATCTCAGCGGCCAGCGCCGTCCCCGTCTATGCGTCGGTGCCTGGCCCACCCTTGCGCGCCTCGGCCTCAGACAGCGCAAGCACCAGCTTGGGCGGCGTCAGCGGCGTCTCGTTGAATTCGACGCCAAGTCCACGCAGGGCATCGTTCACCGCATTGAAGATGGCGGCCGGCGGCGGGATGGCGCCGCCTTCGCCGACGCCCTTGATGCCGTAGTCGGTGTGCGGCGACGGGGTCTCGGCGGCAACGCCGCTTCGGCCCCGACAAGACCATGGACACGTGCAAAAAGAATCGCCGACGCCGCTATTTGAAGATGATCAAATCGGTGCGGCTAAGGGTTGAGGCTCTATTCTTTAAAGGCTCGTTTGCAGCATTCGAGCTGTTCTGATTGAGAATCTGGAACTGCCCGATAACGATTTCGTACTCCGTTGCGTCCAAAGTCGCGTCGATGGGAACAACGACGGTGTAGCCTCTCAGCGTCGCTCCGACCGACGTATAGGTGACCGAGCCGCTGACCTTCCAGCCAGTCAGAATGAGAGTTGTAATGCCTTTGGCCTTCAGCGCTTGGTCGAGATCGGTATTGTAGAATCTGTCCTGGGCATGATTTTCAATCTTGATGTCGCCGGGCGCGGGCGAAACCTCGGGCAACCATGTTGACATGTTTGCCGCGCGAGTCCCGTACACGATGGTAGCGCCGACTTTCCGTGCCTGCGCCAGCAGTGCAGCGATCGCTGGCACCATCTGCTCCTTACAGTTTGGTCGATGCGCGCAAATGTGATCGATCACGTCGAATATGAGCAATGCCGTTGTCGCAGGGTTGAGGACGACCGGGACCGGGTCCGGTGGTGACGGCATTTGGAGTGTCAGCAGAGACTTGCTCATGGGAAACCTCTCGGCCTACTGTTGATCAAGTTCGCCGTCCTCCGTGTGCCGACTGATTTGGGAGTTGAACGTATGCTATCAAGGCGCGCCGCAATTGGATATGTTGCCACGACCGTGCTGCTCGGCTTCAGCCAGCCGGCCCTCGCCGCCAGAGGTGCCTCTTTCCAGGCGATCGACAGTAATGGCGACGGCAAGCTTGATCTTGACGAGATCAAGAAAGCGGCGGCGGCCAAGTTTGACGCACTGGATCGCAATCGCACCGGCACGCTGACCAGAAGGGAAGTGGGTCGGTTGCGACTGAGTCGTAAAGACTTCGCGGCTGCCGACCCTGATAAAGACGGCACCCTGAGCAAAGACGAATACCTGGCAATTGTGGAACAACGGTTTAAGGCTGCAGACACCAAGAAGCAGGGGTATCTGACGCTTGCAGAATTTAATTCCAGAGCAGCGTTGCCCCTGCGCCGTCTCGTTTATTAGCTCGCCTGAAATTCCGGAGCGCCTGGAACGGCCGGCAGCGGGCTTGCCCGCTTCCAGCAAACGCGTTTGTGGCCCGCGCGAGCGCGCAATCAAATGAGGCCCGACGACGCGTGCAACCGCCGCCGCCATTGCCTATGTTAGGGCGATGAACGAAGCCGCGCCGATCGCAGCCGCATCAGCCGTTCCGGTCTATGCGCCCGGGCCCGTACCCGCCGTGGGCGGCAAGGTCGGCGTGCTGCTGGTCAATCTCGGCACCCCCGACGGCGCCGATGCCGCATCGGTGCGCCGCTATCTCAAGGAGTTCCTCTCCGATCCGCGCGTGATCGAGAACCAGGGCCTGGTGTGGCAGCTCGCGCTCAACGGCGTCATCCTGCGCATCCGCCCGCGGCGCAAGGCGCGCGACTACGCCAAGATCTGGAACCAGGACAAGAACGAATCCCCGCTCAAGACCATCACCCGCGCGCAGGCCGAGAAGCTCGCCGCCGCGCTGGCGCCGCGCGGGCCGCGGCTCCTGGTCGACTGGGCGATGCGCTACGGCAATCCCTCGATCGCGTCGCGGCTCGCCGATCTGGTGGCGCGCGGCTGCGACCGCATCCTCGTCGTCCCGCTCTATCCGCAGTACTGCGCCGCCACCACCGCGACGGTGGGCGACGAGGTGTTTCGCGTGCTCAAGACCATGCGCTTCCAGCCGGCGCTGCGCATCGCCGCGCCCTATTACGACGACCCCGCCTATATCGCGGCGCTGGCCTCCACCACCAATGCCGAGATCGCGCGGCTCGATTTCAAGCCTGACGTCATTCTCGCGTCCTTCCACGGCATACCGAAGGCCTATGTCGACAAGGGCGACCCCTATTACACGCAATGCTGCGAGACCATGCGGCTGCTGCGCGTCGCGCTCGGGCTCGACGAAACGAAATTCCTGCTGACGTTCCAGTCGCGCTTCGGCCGCGCGCAATGGCTCGAGCCCGCGACCGACCGCACCGTCGAGCGGCTCGCCAAGGAGGGCGTGAAGAGCATGGCCGTGGTCACGCCGGGCTTCTCGGCCGACTGCCTGGAAACGCTGGAGGAGATCGCGTTCGAGAACGCGGAGATCTTCAAGCACAATGGCGGCGAGCATTTCGCGGCCATCCCCTGCCTCAACGACAGCGCGCCGGGCATGCAGGTGATCCGCCAGCTGACCGAGCGCGAGCTCGAGGGCTGGGTTTAGAGTCTGCGGGCTGCGCGTAGAGCCTCGCGCCCGGCAGAGAGTGCGCTCCGATGAAATCGAACAGTTCGTGCGGCAGACTCGGTCTGCTCCCTCCCCCCTTGTGGGGGAGGGCTGGGGAGGGGGGTAGTAGTTGTTTCACGAGGTGCGTCCGCCAACTGCCACCCCCACCCCCAACCCCTCCCCACAAGGGGGAGGGGAGCACACCGCCTTTGCTGCTCGACTGAAACCTCCCGAACTGATTCATCCCGACAACACGTGCTCCAACCCTCACGCGGCGCGCGCCAGCATCGCGGCGCTGAGCTCGGCGTCATAGTGATCGGCAAGGGCATGCAGCGCGCGGCCGGCGTTGCCGTGATACGAGGCGCCATGCATCACCGCCAGCGTGCGCGGATTGAGCGCGGCGAGCTTGCGGATGTTGGGCGCGGTCGATGGCCCGAGGCTGGTGTAGTGAAACAGCCGTTCCGCCTCCACCGCCGGCCCCACGATATCCTTGTCGGTGACGGCCGCGCCGTTGCCGAGATGGGTGAACAGGTCGCCGCACAGCAGGGTCGAGGTCGTCTCCTCGAACAGCACGCCGGCCTCCCAGCCGTGCGGCACGTGCGGCGTGTCGATGTAGCGCACGCGCCTGCCGCCGAGATCGAGCACCTCGCCGTCGGTCAGCGTGCGCGGCGCGCGGTCGGCGAGGTCGTTGACCGAAACCATGCACGCGGTCGCGCCGTGCACGACCTGCGCGCGCGGCGCAACGCCGAGCCACTCGTTCATCGCGCCGCATTCGTCGGCCTCGACGTGACCGAAGCCGATCCAGCGCAGGTCCTCGATCGGGATGAGCCGGCCGACCGCTTCGGACAGCGTCGGGAACATGGCGCGCAGCCCGCAATGGAACAGCATCGGCTCGTCGGCGCGGACGAGAAAATGATTGAAGGTGAAGCCGACCGGCGGCGCGATGTCGGGCACGTACACGGACAGCCGATAGATGCCGGCGGCAATCTCGTCGATCCTGGTCTGCATCGCTCATCTCCCTCCGCTTGGATTTCGTGATCTGGATTTCGTGGTCTGGATGTCGTGCCGTCGCGGCCGCGGCGCGGCTCAGGGCGCCGGCGTCGCCAGCCGCGCCAGGATGACGGCGGAGACTTCATCGGCGGCCTCACCCGGCGTCATGCCCGCGCGCGTGAGCGCGCCATAGACGGCGACGTCGAGGAGGGCGGCGCACACCCGCGGCAGCCGCGCGCCGATCCGGAACGGCCGCAAGGCCTCCCGCGTCAGCGCCAGGCGGTTGTCCTCCTCGCGCGCGGCATAGGCCTCGAGCGGCGGCATGCCCCAGCGCTCGCAGCGCACCCGCTCGTAGCCCGGCAGCCGCTGGTAGAAGCGGAAGATTTCCTGCGACCAGCCGGCGCACGCGTGCGTGCATCGACGTCACTCCGGTGAAGATGTCGGCGGTCGGCAGCGGCAGGCTTTCGTCCACGTGCCGCGTGCAGGCGGCGACCGCGTCCTGGTAGGTCGGAAAGTGATGGTAGACGGTGCCGACGCTGACGCCGGCGCGCGCGGCGATGTCGGTCATGGTGGTGGCGGAGATGCCCTGCTCGACATGCAGCGCGAAGGTGGCGTCGACCAGCCGCCGGCGCGTCTCTGCGGCCGTTTCCGCCCGCCGTTCCAGCCGGTAGCGCCTGGGTGACATGAAGCCTCGGGGGGCGTTTTGCCCGCGTCTATATTCGATGAGAAATATTCATTGAATATATTTCAACGGATGTCAAGGCGCGTCTTCGCCCTCGCCCGGCGGATGGCAGCCTGGGGAATTATGACCGCTTAACGTAGTCGATATTGACTACGTAACGAATCTCGGATAGGAATTGCCATGCTCGCTCTGCGCGCGCGGCAGCGACGCGTGACCCTGGCATCATCGCCGCCAGCACCTTCAGCTCTGACCGAGGCGCATCGGATGACGTCCGAACCGCGTGCCGCAGAAACCGCATCAATGCTGCGGTTTCATTGTTCTGCATTGTTATCCATTGTTATCTGCGCCGGCCGATCGCGCCAAAGCCCCGCAAAATGGGCCTTTGTGCAGAAGTCCCCTTGTTATTTCGTTGTTATTAACAATGGCCGGGCTGCCCTCGGCCGGGACAAGAGAACGTTACGCCACGCCCGCGCGCAGGAGGTCATGGAAGTGCACGACACCCACCGGCTTGCCGCCGTCGACCACCATCAGCTGCGTCTTCTTGGACGAGTTGAGCAGCTCGAGCGCTTCGCTGACGAGCTGGTCGGGCCGCACCGTGCGCGGCTGCGGCGTCATCACCTCCTCGACCGCGAGATCGAGCAGGTTGGCGCTCATGTGCCGGCGCAGGTCGCCGTCGGTGATGATGCCGACGAGATGGCCGCGGCGGTCGGTGATGCCGACGCAGCCGAAGGTCTTGGCCGTCATCTCGGCGATCGCTTCCGACATGCGCGCGCCGACGCTGGCGAGCGGGATCTCGGCGCCGGTATGCATGATGTCGCGCACGAACTTGAGCATCGCGCCGAGCCGGCCGCCGGGATGGAAATGGCCGAAGTCGATGGCGGTGAAGCCGCGGCTCTCCAACAGCGCGATCGCCAGCGCGTCGCCGAGCGCGGCCTGCATCAGGGTCGAGGTGGTGGGGGCGAGATTGTGCGGGCAGGCCTCGCGCGCCTGCGGCATCGCCAGCACCACGTCGGCGGCGCGCCCGAGCGTGCTGTCGGTGACGGCGGTGACGGCGATCAGCCCGATGCGGAAGCGGCGCGAATAGTCGATCAGGTCCTTGAGCTCGGCGGTCTCGCCCGACCAGGACAGCGCCATGATGGCGTCGTCGGGCGTGATCATGCCGAGGTCGCCGTGGCTCGCCTCGCTCGGATGCACGAAGAAGGCCGGCGTCCCGGTCGAGGCGAACGTCGCCGCGATCTTGCGCCCGACATGGCCGGACTTGCCCATGCCGGTCACGATCAGCCGGCCGCGCGCGGCCGAGATCAGGTCCACCGCGGCGATGAAGGCGCGTGCCGAGCCCGTCGTGAATGGCGGCCGAGAGCGCGGTGATGCCGCCGGACCCGGCCTCGAGCGTGCGCAGCGCCGAGGCGATCAGGTCGCCGCCGCGCGCGTTGGTCGCTCTCTCGGTGCTCAGCGGTTTCGCCATTGCCGGTGGTCAGGGCTCTCGGGATCGCAGCCGTGGAATAGCACGGAAACCGGCGGGAAACGACCGCCGGCCCGCCCCGTGAGGCTTTACCATATTCGTTTTCACCGGGTTAACCACAGCGGGGTGTCCGGGCGCGGCGGTGGTCGCGAGTAGCGGTGGTCGGAGTAGCTGCGGCGGCGGTCGGAGTAGCTCAAGCGGCAACGGCGGTCTGCTCCCTCCCCCCTTGTGGGGGAGGGCTGGGGAGGGGGGTCGCAGTTGTTGCACGAGATACGTCCGCCAACTGCTACCCCCACCCCCAACCCCTCCCCACAAGGGGGAGGGGAGCGCACCGTCTTTGCCGCACTCAGGAATCCCATTTCACCGAGATGCGTTGGCAGGCGCCTTTGCCCACCCCACAGGTGAGCCAATGACCTACTCACGCTAGCCGTCGCCCAGCAGCCGCTTGATCTCGGCCCGCATCGCCGGCGCGATATCGGGACGCTCGAGCGCATAGGCGACGTTGGCGGCCAGGAAGCCGACCTTCGAGCCGCAGTCGAAGCTGCGGCCTTCGAATTCCAGCCCGTAGAACGGCTGGCTGCGGGCGAGCTCGATCATGGCGTCGGTGAGCTGGATCTCGCCGCCGGCGCCGCGCTTCTCGGCGGCGAGCACGTCGAAGATCTCGGGCTGGAGGATGTAGCGGCCGGTGATGATGAGGTTCGACGGCGCCTTGGCCCGGTCGGGCTTCTCGATCATCTGGGTCAATTCGAACAGGTTGCCCTGGCGCTTGCCGACGCCGACCACGCCGTACATGTGCACGCGGTCGGCCGGCACCTCCTCGACCGCGATGATGTTCGGATTCTCGGGCAGGCCGCGCGCGGCATCGATCATCTGCGCCAGGCAGCCGCGCTCGTGCTGCACCAGCACGTCGGGCAGCAGCAGCGCGAACGGCTCGTGTCCGATCAGCTCGCGCGCGCACCAGACCGCGTGACCGAGGCCGAGCGGCAGCTGCTGGCGCGTGAAGCTCGTGGTGCCCGGTCCCGGCAGGTCGCGGGAGAGCGCTTCGAGATCGTCGTTGCGCTTGCGCTCGGTGAGCGTGTGCTCGAGCTCGAACTGGCGGTCGAAGTGGTCCTCGATCACGCCCTTGTTGCGGCCGGTGACGAAGATGAAATGCTCGATGCCGGCCTCGCGCGCCTCGTCGACCACGTGCTGGATCAGCGGCCGGTCGACCACCGGCAGCATCTCCTTCGGCATGGCCTTGGTCGCGGGCAGGAACCTGGTGCCCAGTCCGGCCACGGGGAAAACGGCTTTGCGGATCGGTCTCATGCTGGCGCCGGCACTCTCATGGGAACGCGATTGGGAACGCGGATTGCGCCCAAACCTGTCTCGGTATTGCCGAAGTCTGGGTGTGTCATGATACGGGTCGTCGCGAGATCGCTTCCTGACCGCTTCGATCCTGACCAGGAGCGGGCGAGGGTGGGTTGGTGGTATGATGCGATGAGCAACGCGGGTTCACGCCATCCGCGCCGCTCGCTGCAACCGGCTTGCCAGTTTGACCCGCGCGCCGCAAGCGCGCCAGCGTTTAACGATCCCGCAACATTTGGGTTCCCCATCGTCGGCGAGCCAACAATCGATCCGAGATAAAAGCATCATGGCGACATTTGCCCGACTGATGCGCCTGTCCGGCGCAGTTTTGGCCACGGCCGCGCTGGCGGCGCCGGTACTCGGGCAGAGCCTGGACATCCGCGCGCCGTCCGGTGCGCCGCGCGCGACCACCGGCGCCGCTCCGGCCGCCGCGCCCGCGGCTGCCGCGGCTCCGACGCCGGCGCCGGAATGGAGCGGCGAGTCAGGTGCGTCCAATCATCCGCTGATGACGGCGCAGGCGATCCGCGCGGCTGCGGCTAATTTCCGCAGCTGCCTCGAGGGGCTCTGGCCGCAGGCCGAGCGCCGCGGGGTCAGCCGCGCGGTGTTCGACGCCAATGTCGCAGGGCTGACGCCCGACCTGCGCATTATGGACTTGCTCGACAGCCAGCCCGAATTCACCAAGTCGTTCTGGGACTATCTCGACCTCCTCGTCAGCGACGAGCGCATCGCCAACGGCCGCGCCATCCTGGCGCAGCACCGCGCGGCGTTCGACGCAGTCGAGAAGGCCTACGGGGTCGACCGCACCATCATCGCCGCGATCTGGGGCGTGGAGTCCAACTACGGCACGATGATCGGCGACCGCTCGGTGATCCGTTCGACCGCGACGCTGGCCTGCGTCGGCCGGCGCCAGGATTATTTCCGCGAGGAGTTTCTCTCGGCGCTGGAAATCCTCGCGCGCGGCGACGTGCGCCCCGACCATCTCAAGGGCTCGTGGGCGGGCGCCTTCGGCCCGACCCAGTTCATGCCGACCTCGTTCAAGCGCTTCGCGGTCGACCACGACGGCGACGGCCGCCGCGACGTCGTCGACTCCGTGCCCGATCTCATCGCGTCGACCGCGAACAATCTCAAGAAGGACGGATGGGTCGCGGGCCAGAGCTGGGGCTACGAGGTCGTGCTGCCGAAGGACTTCAATTTCCTGCTCGCCGATCGCTCGCGCATGATGACGATGCGGGAATGGGAACGCCTCGGCATCCGCCGCGCCGGCGGCAAGCCGTTCCCGCGCCCCGAGGATCGCGCCTACCTGCTGGTGCCGGCCGGGGCGCAGGGGCCGGGCTTCCTGATGCTGCAGAACTTCCGCGCCATCATGAAGTACAACCCGGCCGAGGCCTATGCGCTCGCCATCGGCCATCTCGCCGACCGCTTCCGCGGCGGGGGGCCGTTCGTGCAGCCCTGGCCCCGGCACGAACGCGTGCTCACCCGCGCCGAGCGCTACGAGCTGCAGCAGCTCCTCGCCCAGCGCGGCTTCGACGTGGGCGAGCCCGACGGCCGGCTCGGGGGCAAGACCCGCAACGCGCTGCGCCAGTTCCAGTCGAGCGTCGGCCAGGTGCCCGACGGGTTCGCCTCCGAGGCGGCGCTGGCGCGGTTGCGCAGCCGGTAAGACCGTGTGGGGGTGGGCAGGGGCCTCTGTGGGGGCCTCCGGCCATCTTCAAGTTGACATTTTTGGTCGTATTACTAAGTGGTTAAGCTGGTGGCCGGCGTCCCTGCGACGGGAACCGGCGACAACGGCGTAGACCGCGGCGTAACAGCGATCGGGAGTTTGATCTCATGGGCAAATCCCGAGCATTTGTGGCCGTCATGGCGGCGGGCATCAGCCTCGCCTGGCTGTTGCCGGCGCAGGCGCAGTTCTGGGACTGGGGCAATCGCCCGCAACGCCAGCAGCAACAGCAGTACAACAACAACAATAACTGGTTCGGCGGCGGCGGCGGCTGGTTCGGGAACGACCGGCGCTACGACCAGCGTCAGGAACGCGAGGCGCCGGTCGACTATTCGCGCGCGCCCGCCTCGACGCAGAAGAAGCCCGAGGCCACCACCCCGATCGTGGTGGTGGGCGACGCCAACGCCGATTGGCTGGCCTACGGGCTCGAAGACGCCTTCGCCGAAAAGCCCGAGATCAACATCCTGCGCAAGCATCGCACCGATTCCGGCCTGATCCGCTACGACACGCGCCGCGATATCGAGTGGCCGCAGGTGGCGCGCGAGATCATCGCAGCCGACAAGCCCAAATTCATCGTCATGATGATCGGCAACAACGACCGTCAGACCATCCGCGAAAAGGCGCCTGTCGTCGCGGTCGCCCGACCCGCCGCACCGGCACCGAAGGCAGGCGCGCAACCGCCGGCCCAGCCGAATGCACCCGCGGCGGCGACCACGCCGCCGGCGCCGCCGGCCGACCCCGAGCAGCAGCCGCCCGAGCAACCCGCGGCCGTCGAACAGCCCGCCAACATGACGCCGGAGCAGGCGCGGCAGGCCAATTTCGGTCCGTGGGAATTCCACACCGAGAAGTGGGAGCTCGCCTATATCAAGCGCATCGATGCCACCATCGCCGCGCTCAAGAGCGCGGGCGTCCCGGTCATCTGGGTGGGCTTGCCGTCGCAGCGCGGTCCCAAGGCCAGCGCCGATTCGTCCTACCTCAACGAGCTCTACCGCAGCCGCGCCGAGAAGGCGGGCATCGCCTATGTCGATATCTGGGACGGCTTCGTCGACGAGGCCGGCCGGTACTCGCCGCAAGGGCCGGACTACGAAGGCCAGATTCGCCGCCTGCGCACCGGCGACGGCGTCTATTTCACCAAGTTCGGCGCGCGCAAGCTCGCGCACTATGTGGAGCGCGAGATCCAGCGCACCATCAACAACCGCGGCATGTCGGTGGCATTGCCGGTGCCGGTCGATGTCGCCCCGCAGGCGCCGAGCAAGCCGGGCGGTCCGGCTGCGCGTCCCTCGGCCGGACCCGTGCTGCCGCTGACGGCGGTCCGCGCCGCGCCGGAAGAGCTGATCGGCGCCGCGCGCGCGGCGCCGGCCGTGGACACGACCGCCACGCGCGTGCTCACCAGGGGCGAGCCGATCGCCGCTCCCAACGGGCGCGCGGACGATTTCAGCTGGCCGCGCGGGAATGTCACGCTCGAGCCTGCGACCAACGACCCCAACGCGACGCCCGATTCCGCCGCGAGGACCGCCAAGCCGGCCGCCGATCGCGCGCCTGGCGCGGATGCCCAGGCCGCCCAGACGGCCGAAGCCAAGCCGCCACCGCCGCGTCGTCCGCGGCCGCGTGCGCCCAATCCCTATGATCAGCAGCGCTCGTTCTTCGGCTTCGGAGGCGGGGGCGGCGGCTGGTTCCGCTGACGCACGGTAGATTCCGGGCTCCTTGCTCTCGGGCCCCGGAATGACTGCGGATTGATTCAACTCCAGTAGAGAAGGCTCTAACGCGGCAGCGTCGTCGAGCCCATCAGGTATTTGTCGACGGCGTGCGCGGCCTGGCGGCCTTCGCGGATCGCCCACACCACGAGCGACTGGCCGCGCCTGATGTCGCCGGCCGCAAACACCTTCGGGTTGGAGCTCTGATAGGACAGCACGTCGGCTTTGACGTTGCCGCGCTGGTCGAGCTCGAGCCCGAGCGACGTGATCATGCCTTCGTGCACGGGATGCACGAAGCCCATCGCCAGCAGCACCAGATCGGCGTCGAGCTCGAACTCGGTGCCGGGGATGGGCTTGATCTTGCCGTCCACGCGCACGCAGTGAAGCTTCTTCACCTGGCCGTTCTCGCCGGTGAACTTGGTGGTCAGCACCGCGAAGTCGCGCTCGGCGCCTTCTTCGTGGCTCGACGACGTGCGCAATTTCAGCGGCCAGTCGGGCCAGGTCAGCATCTTGTTCTCGATCGCGGGAGGCTGCGGCATGATCTCGAAATTCCGCACCGAGAGCGCGCCCTGGCGGATCGAGGTGCCGATGCAGTCGGAGCCGGTGTCGCCGCCGCCGATGACGACGACGTGCTTGCCGCCGGCGAGGATCGGCGCGCTCGCGTCCTGCGGCTCGCCGCTGACGCGACGGTTCTGCTGCGGCAGGAATTCCATGGCGAAATGGATGCCGGCGAGCTCGCGTCCCGGGATCGGTAGATCACGCGCCTTCTCCGCCCCGCCCGCGAGCACGAGCGCGTCGAAGTCCTTGAGCAGATCCTCGGCCGGTAGGTTGACGCCGACATGGGTGCCGTAATGGAACGTCACGCCTTCCATATCCATCTGCTCCACGCGGCGATCGACGTGATACTTCTCCATCTTGAAGTCGGGAATGCCGTAGCGAAGCAGGCCGCCGGCTTTGGCGTATTTCTCGAACACGTGCACGTCGTGGCCGGCGCGGGCGAGCTGTTGCGCGCAGGCCATGCCGGCGGGACCCGAGCCGACGATCGCGACTTTCCTTCCGGTCTTGACCGAGGGCGGCTCGGGCTTGATCCAGCCCTGCTCGAAGGCGCGATCGGCAATCGCGCATTCGATCGTCTTGATGGCCACCGGATTGTCGTCGATGTTGAGCGTGCAGGAGGCCTCGCACGGCGCCGGACAGACGCGGCCGGTGACTTCCGGAAAATTATTGGTCGTGTGGAGGTTGCGCGCGGCTTCCTGCCAGTTGCCGCGATACACCAAGTCGTTCCAGTCCGGGATCTGGTTGTTCACCGGACAGCCGGTGTGACAATACGGAATGCCGCAATCCATGCAGCGCGCGGCCTGCTTCGTATTCTCCTCGTCGGGCAGGGGGAGGACGAATTCGCGCCAATGCCGGATGCGCTCGTCGACCGGCTCGTAGTCACGGTCGCTGCGCTCGAACTCGAGAAAGCCGGTGATCTTGCCCATAGACTATTCGGCCGCCTGCATGGTGCGCGCCTTCTCGATCTCGGCGAGCGCGCGGCGATATTCGAGCGGCATGACCTTGCGGAACTTCGGACAGTATTTCTTCCACCCGGCGAGAATTTCCGCCGCCCGCGACGAGCCGGTGAGCCGCGCGTGCCGCGTGATCAGGAGATGCAGCCGCTCGGCGTCGAAGCGCGTCATGTCCTCGAGCACCTCGACCCGGCCATGCGACTCGAGGTCGTGGATGTGGTGATAGATGCGCTCGCTGATCTCTTCCTCGTCGGGCATCGGCTCGAGATCGACCATCGCCATGTTGCAGCGCGATCTGAAGGTGTCGTCCTCGTCCAGCACATAGGCGATGCCGCCGGACATGCCGGCCGCGAAGTTGCGGCCGGTGCGGCCGAGCACCACGACGATCCCGCCGGTCATGTATTCGCAGCAATGATCGCCGGCGCCTTCGATCACGGCGATGGCGCCGGAATTGCGCACGGCGAAACGCTCGCCGGCGACGCCACGGAAATAGCATTCGCCCTCGATCGCGCCGTAGAGCACGGTATTGCCGACGATGATCGACTCCTCGGGGATGATGCCCGCGTCGGCGGTGGGGCGCACGATGATCCGTCCGCCCGACAGGCCCTTGCCGACATAGTCGTTGGCATCGCCCTCGAGCTCGAAGGTCACGCCGTGCGCGAGCCACGCGCCGAAGCTCTGGCCGGCGGTGCCGGTCAGCTTCACGTGGATGCTGCCGTCGGGCAGCCCTTCGTGGCCGTAACGCTTGGCGATCTCGCCCGAGAGCATCGCGCCGGCGGTGCGGTCGGTGTTCTTGATCGCGGTCTCGATCCGTACCGGCGCGCCGCCATCGAGCGCGGACTGCGCCTCGGCGATCAGCCTGCGGTCGAGGATGGTGTGGATCTTGTGATCCTGGACTTCGCAATTGTGGATGTGCACGCCCGCCGGCGCGTGCGGCTTGAAGAACAGCCGGGAAAAGTCGAGGCCCTTGGCCTTCCAGTGCTCGATCACCTGGCGCTTGTCGAGCATCTGCATCTGGCCGACCATCTCGGCGAAGGTGCGGAAGCCCATCTCCGCCATCAGCTCGCGCACCTCTTCGGCGACGAAGAAGAAGAAGCTGATGACATGCTCGGGCTGGCCGACGAAGCGCTTGCGCAGCACCGGGTCCTGCGTGGCCACGCCGACCGGGCAGGTGTTGAGGTGGCACTTGCGCATCATGATGCAGCCGGCCGCGATCAGCGGCGCGGTCGAGAAGCCGAATTCGTCGGCGCCAAGCAGCGCGCCGACGACGACGTCGCGCCCGGTGCGGATGCCGCCGTCGACCTGCACCGCGATGCGGCCGCGCAGGCGGTTGGCGACCAGCGTCTGGTGGGTCTCCGCCAGGCCGATTTCCCACGGCGAGCCGGCATGCTTGATCGAGGTCAGCGGCGAGGCGCCGGTGCCGCCTTCGAAGCCCGCGATGGTGACGTGGTCGGCGCGCGCCTTGGAGACGCCGGCGGCAACCGTGCCGACGCCGACCTCGGAGACGAGCTTCACCGACACCAGACCCGCGGGGTTGACGTTCTTCAGGTCGAAGATGAGCTGCGCCAGGTCCTCGATCGAATAGATGTCGTGGTGCGGTGGCGGCGAGATCAGGCCGACGCCGGGCATCGAGTGGCGCACCTTGGCGATGACCTTGTCGACCTTGTGCCCGGGAAGCTGGCCGCCTTCGCCGGGCTTGGCGCCCTGCGCCATCTTGATCTGCATCATGTCGGAGTTGACGAGGTATTCCGTCGTCACGCCGAAGCGGCCCGAGGCCACCTGCTTGATCGCCGAGCGCATGGAATCGCCATTCGCCATCGGCTTGAAGCGGTCGGCCTCCTCGCCGCCTTCGCCGGTATTCGACTTGCCGCCGATGCGGTTCATGGCGATCGCGAGCGTGGTATGCGCTTCGCGCGAGATCGAGCCGAACGACATGGCGCCGGTGGCGAAGCGGCGCACGATGTCCTTCGCCGGCTCGACCTCCTCGATCGGGATCGGCTTGCGGCCATCCTCGTCCGCGGTTTTGAGCCGGAACAGCCCGCGGATGGTGAGAAGCCGCTCGGACTGCTCGTTGCTGACCTTGGCGTAGGCCCGGTACTGGTCCGGCAGGTTGCCGCGGACGGCGTGCTGGAGCGCCGACACCGTGGCCGCGGTCCACACATGGTCCTCGCCGCGCACGCGAAACTGATATTCGCCGCCGACGTCGAGCGCATCGCGATAGATCGGCGCGTCGCTGAAGGCGTCGCGGTGCCGACGCACGGTCTCCTCGGCGATCTCGTTGAGCGAGACGCCTTCGATGCGGGTCGCGGTGCCGGTGAAATACTCGGCGACGAAATCGGACTTGAGGCCGACAGCGTCGAAAATCTGCGCGCCGCAATAGGACTGATAGGTGGAGATGCCCATCTTGGACATCACCTTCAGCAGGCCCTTGTCGATCGACTTGATGTAGCGCTTGACGATCTCGTACTCGTCGAGCTTGTGCGGGAGATCGTCCTTCATCGCCCGCAGCGTCTCGAAGGCGAGATAGGGGTTGATCGCCTCCGCCCCGTAACCGGCCAGGCAGCCGAAGTGATGGACCTCGCGGGGTTCGCCGGATTCGACCACGAGCCCGACCGAGGTGCGCAGGCCCTGGCGGATGAGGTGATGATGCACCGCCGCGCAGGCGAGCAGCGACGGCATCGGAATGTTGGCCGGACCGGCGCGGCGATCCGACAGGATGATGATGTTGATGCCTTCGCGCACCGCGGCCTCGGCGCGGACGCAGAGCGTGTCGAGCGCCTCCTTCAAGCCGGCGGCGCCGTGCTCGGCCGGCCAGGTGGTGTCGAGGGTGCGGGACTTGAAATGACCGTCGCCAACCTCCGAGATGGCGCGGATCTTTTCGAGGTCCGCGTCCGTGAGGATGGGCTGGCGCGCTTCCAGCCGCTTGAGTCGCGACGAGCCTTCGAGATCGAACAGGTTGGGCCGGGGGCCGATGATCGAAACGAGGCTCATGACCAGTTCCTCGCGGATCGGATCGATCGGCGGGTTGGTCACCTGGGCGAAGTTCTGCTTGAAATAGGTGAACAGCAGTTTGGGCTTGTCGGACAGCGCCGAGATGGGCGCGTCGTTGCCCATGGAGCCGACGGCCTCCTCGCCCTGGCTTCCCATCGGCGCCATCAGGATGCGCAGGTCTTCCTGGGTGTAGCCGAAGGTTTGCTGGCGATCGAGCAGCGACAGGTTCGACAACGCCGCCTTGCTGGCCGCGTCTGGCAATTCCTCGAGCACGATCTGCGTGCGTTCGAGCCACTCCTTGTAGGGGTGGCTCTTGGCCAACGTCGCCTTGAGCTCCTCGTCGGGAATGAGGCGGCCCTCGTCGAGATCGACGAGCAGCATCTTGCCCGGCTGCAGGCGCCACTTGGTCACGATGTCCTTCTCCGGAATGGGCAGCACGCCCATCTCGGAGGCCATGATGATGCGGTCGTCGCGGGTGACGAAATATCGCGCCGGGCGCAAGCCGTTGCGGTCGAGGGTGGCGCCGATCTGGCGGCCGTTGGTGAACGCGATCGCCGCCGGGCCGTCCCACGGCTCCATCAGCGCGGCGTTGTACTCGTAGAAGGCGCGACGCTCCTCGTCCATGAGCGGGTTGCCCGCCCACGCCTCCGGAATCATCATCATCATCGCGTGCGCGAGGGGGTAGCCGCCCTGCACCAGGAATTCGAGCGCATTGTCGAAGCAGGCGGTATCGGACTGGCCCTCGTAGGAGATCGGCCACAGCTTGCTGATGTCGTCGCCGAACAGGTCGGAGGCCACCGACGCCTGGCGTGCCGCCATCCAGTTGACGTTGCCGCGCAACGTGTTGATCTCGCCGTTGTGCGCGATCATCCGGTAGGGATGTGCGAGCGACCAGGCTGGGAAGGTGTTGGTGGAGAAGCGCTGGTGCACGAGCGCGAGCGCGCTGTCGAAGTCCTTGTCGCGCAGATCGAGATAATAGGTGCCGAGCTGGTCGGCGAGGAACATACCCTTGTAGACGATGGTGCGGCAGGAGATGGACACCGGGTAATAGCCGGAAAGCCTGCGCTCCTTGCGCGTATAGATCGCATTCGAAATCGACTTGCGCAGGATGTAGAGGCGCCGCTCGAATTCGTCCGCGGTGGTGATCTTCTTGCCCCGCCCGATGAACACCTGCAGGTGCACGGGCTCGGTCGGCTTCACCGACTCGCCCAACGTCGAATTGTCCGTTGGCACCTCGCGCCAGCCCAGCAGCGTCATGCCCTCGCGCTTGATCTTCTGGGCCCAGATGTCGCGGATCACCTGCCGCCAATCAGGATCGCGCGGCATGAAGAGCGCGCCGACGGCGTATTCGTGGGGCTTGGGCAGGGCGAAACCGAGCCGTTCCGCCTCCTTGGCGAAGAACTTGTGCGGGATCTGGACCAGGATGCCGGCGCCGTCGCCTGCGCGCGGGTCGGCGCCGACCGCGCCGCGATGCTCGAGATTGCAGAGGATGGCGAGGGCATCCTCGATCAGCTTGTGCGAGGAGCGGCCCTTGATGTCGGCAATGAAGCCGACCCCGCAGGAATCCTTTTCGAGCGCCGGATCGTAAAGTCCCTGCGCTTGCGGCAGCCCGGGGTCTGCGCTGTCGGCAAAGCGCGCCGCGGCGCGTTTGCCGCGCGCAGTTCGGCGCCCGCTCTTGCTTGCGCGCATGTGTGCCGCGCCCATTTTCGTCCTCGCGTCTCACCCCCGCCAAAACACCGAAGAACCCGGCGTCTCGGCGCACCTTCCGCCTCCGCAGCGCCAAAAACGCGTTGCGGCCTCAAGGGCACCGCTGGTCATTGGCGGCCTTCTCGCTACCGCCGCTCGGCGCAAGCGTGTGGCCGCTTGTGTTAAGTGGCTTGGCGATGCGGTTGGCCGCGCCTACCACCCTCCGATGTAAGCCGGATGAAAAACCGGCCGAGGACACCGGGCGGGCCGTCAACTGGGACAGCAATGCTGTCCTAGTTTACTTTGCCAAATTCTAAACATGAACACAAGGGTTCGCCTAACGAGAAAATCGAATGATGCGTGCGAAGTTTCCTCAGCGAGTGCTTAAAAAACCACCGGAGCCCATTTGCGTGCCAGGCGGCTTGGACCACCCTCTGACCGGTTGGTGCTGAATGCGGGAAAATGCGGTTCCAGGCGGGACTACGATCGCGGGTGCCGCCCCAGAGCAGGCAGCAGGCCCGGGCGCGATCAGGGGCGGGGTGGTGGACACGTTGGTCTGGCTCTGCGCGCGCTCCGTCTACGCACTGCTGGCGCTGGGGTTGCGTCTGGTCATGGCCCGCGTCTTCTTCCTGTCCGGCCAAGCCAAGATCGAGGGGCCGGGCGTCCCGATCCAATGGCCGGCCGGCGGGGTCGACCTCTCGGTGACGCTGCCGGCCGCCATCAAGGAGACGACTTTCCAGCTGTTCGAGACGCAATATGCGGAACTGCCGATCGCCCCGGCGGCTGCCGCTTATCTGTTCAGCTATGCCGAGTTTGTGCTGCCGATCTGCCTGCTGCTCGGCTTTGCCACCCGCTTTGCTGCCGCGGGCCTGCTCGCCTTGACGATGCTGCTGCAAATCTACGTCGCGCCAGCGATGTGGTGGTCGTTGCACGTCTACTGGCTGTCGATTCTGCTCGTCCTGGTGCTGTTGGGCCCCGGCGCCATCTCCATCGACGCCTTGATCCGCACCATCTACCGGCGCGATCGCCACCTTGCCGGCGGCTGAGCGCTTCCCAGGCGCTTGCCCATCGCATGGTGCCGCCGCGCCATCCCTACGATCAGCCGAGAGAACGCCATGAACTTTGCAAGCGACAACGCAGCCGGGATCGCGCCGGAGATCCTCGCGGCCATTTCCCGGGCGAACGACGGCGCCGCGCTCGCCTACGGCCGCGATGATTGGACCAAGCGGGTCGAGCGAAGATTCGCCGAGATTTTTCAGCGCGAGGTCGCGGTGTTCCTGGTGCCGACCGGCACGGCGGCAAACGCGCTCGCGCTGGCACACCTCACGCCGCCATGGGGCGCCGTGCTGTGCCACGACGAGGCGCACATCGCCACCGATGAATGCGGTGCGCCCGAATTCTTCGGCGGTGGCATCAAGCTCATCGGCCTCGCGGGCGAGGCCGGCAAGATCGCGCCGACGACGCTGCAGCGCGCGCTCGATGAAGGGCAATGGGGCGGCCCGCATCATGTAAGTCCTGCGGTGCTCTCGCTCTCGCAGGCGACCGAAGCGGGCACGGTCTATCGGGTGGACGAGATCCGGCTGCTCGCCGATATCGCGCATGCGCACGGCGTTGCCGTGCACATCGACGGTGCACGGATCGCCAATGCGCTGGCACGGATGAACGCCTCGCCGGCGCAAGCGACCTGGATGGCGGGGGTCGACGTGCTCTCGTTCGGCGCCACCAAGGGCGGAGCGCTGGCAGCCGAAGCCGTCGTGTTCTTCGATGCGGCCCGCGGCGCCAATATGGCGGAGCGTCGCAAGCGCGGCGGCCATCTCGTTTCCAAGCATCGCTTCATCGCCGCGCAGATCGAAGCCTATCTCGCCGGCGATCTCTGGCTCAAACTCGCACGTCACGCCAACGCCATGGCCGACAGGCTGGCGGCCGGGCTTGCCGCCGCGGGGTTTCATCCGGTGTGGCCTGTCGAAGCGAACGAGGTGTTCGCCGCGCTGCCCTTGTCGGTTGACACGCGACTCAAGGCCGCCGGCGCGAGTTACTATCCCTGGACGACCGATGCGCTGCCGGACGGCCTCATGCCGGTGCGCGATGCCATCCTCGTGCGTCTCGTCACTTCGTTCGCCACGACTGCGGACGAGGTCGATCGTTTTGTGGCGGTGGCGCGTGCTTGTTGATGACACGGCAGCGCCAAAGCTACGCCCAATTCCTTGCTATCGTTGCGCCATGCGCCGCCAAGCCGCGATCGATTGCGCTTGAGCCGCATTGCGTTCGCGCTGCCGCGTCGACCGAAGGCAGCGAACTGGGAACATCAGATCGGGGGAACTTTATCTTGCAGCACAAGATCGCCCTCTACGCGGGACTTGTCGCCGCGTTTGCGGTAGCCGGACACGCTCTGGCGCAACCCGCACCACCGCCCGTCTATCCCGGTACCGTCTATCCCGGCGCGGGGCTGCCGCCACATGAGATCGTAACGATCGTGCGCTCGACCGGCCTCGAGCCGATGGGTAGCCCGGTGCGCCAAGGCCCGACCTATGCGCTGCGTGCGGTCGATCCCGCCGGCGAAGAAGTCAGGGTGATCGTCGATGCGCAGCGCGGACGCATCGTCAAGGTGATACCGCTGATGGCGCCGCGCTACGCCATGCCGCTGTTGCGGCCGCCTTATGGCCGTCCGCCACGGCCGATGGCGATGGTGCCGGAGGGCTACGGTCCGGACCCGCGTGCCCCAATGTTGCCGCCGGGCACTGAAGGTCCATCGCCGCCGAATGCTGCCGGCCCCGGCGGGATACCGGGAGGGCCTGCTCGCGCTCCGGGCGCGTCGCCCGATCCGGCGGTCCAGGCGGGACCACCGCCGCTGCCGCGACCACGGCCCAAGCTCGCATCCCCCGATTCATCCGATGCCAAGCAGGGTGTGGCGGCCGCACCGCCGCCGCCAGTCCAATCAAAGTCGGCCAACGAGCACGAAACCACCGGCAGCGTCACCACGCCGGCCCATCCGTCCGCCGCGGCGCCGGTCGAGGAGTAAGAGTAGGACCTGCTGCAAGATTTGAGCGTGCCGCAAAATGAAAGCGCCCCGGAAAACCGGGGCGCTCCCTCTGATGAGCCGACGGCTCAAGCAGCCTTGGCTTCAACCACCTTGGGCTGACCGTTCCCGATCGGGATCTGGCGCGGCTTCTTGGCCTCGGGAATCTCGCGCACGAGGTCGACGTGCAGGAGACCGTTCTCGAGGGCTGCGCCCCTGACCTGGACGTAGTCGGCAAGTTGGAAGACGCGCTCGAAGGCGCGGGCTGCGATGCCCTGATAGAGCACCTCGCCGCTGTTGCTCTCGTCCTTCGCCTGTTTCTCGCCCTTGATCGTCAGCGTGTTTTCTTTCGCCTCGATCGAAAGCTCGTTCTCGCCAAAGCCGGCCACCGCCACCGAGATCCGGTAGGCGTTATCGCCGGTGCGCTCGATGTTGTAGGGCGGATAACCCGGAGTGGCTTCGAAGCCATCGAGCATGGAAAAGAGCCGGTCGAAACCGACGGTCGAACGATAGAGGGGAGCAAGATCGAAAGTTCGCATGGCATATCCTCGTTGTTGAGCGAAATGCGATTGGTCCGCCCGAATGGGCCAGACCGGTTGTTTTGCGCAGCCCATTTGGGCCTGCGCGAGCAGCATGTGGGGATCGGCTCCGGCGCTCGCAAGAGGGGCTAACAGGTTGAAAATCATGGGACTTCCCTCCGCCGTGCGGCGGCAGCCTGCCGGCATCCGTCGCGCCCGGGAGGCGGATTGAGCCAAGCCGCTACCCTGCTATAAGGCGGGCGCCCCAGCGTGCCCGAAGGTCATGACCCTCGTCTCCATCCCCGCCAATCCGGTGCCGTCAGACGTCGTGTCGGGAACCTTCAAAACCCGCGACGGGGTGTCGTTGCGGTTCGCGCGCTGGGCGCCGCCACCGGGCCGCAAGGGCACGGTGTGTCTGTTCCAGGGCCGCTCCGAATTCATCGAGAAGTATTTCGAGACCGTGCGGGACCTGCGTGCGCGCGGCTTCGCGGTCGCGACGTTCGACTGGCGCGGGCAGGGGATGTCGGACCGTGCGTTGCGCAACCCACGCAAAGGCTATGTGCGCAATTTCAATGAATATCAGATCGATCTCGACAGCTTCGTCAACGAGATCGTTCTTCCGGACTGTCCGCCGCCGTTCTTTGCGCTTGCCCAGTCCATGGGTGCGACGGTTCTGCTGCGCGCCGCCCATGCGGGAGGATCGCGCTGGTTCGACCGCATGGTGCTGCTGGCGCCGATGATCGGGCTGCCGGGAATGCGTCGCTCGCGCCCCACCCGTATGCTGGTCAAGACCATGCGTCTCCTGGGGCTCGGCGCGTCCTATGTTCCGGGCGGCGACGCATCGGTGATGATGCAGCGTCCCTTCATGGGCAACCTGCTCACCTCCGATCCCGTCCGCTACGCCCGCAACGTCGCGGTGCTCGAGGCGGAGCCGTCGCTCTCGATCGGCTGGCCGACGGTGGCGTGGACCGACTCCGCCTTTCGCGTGATGGGCGAGATGAGCGAACCCGGATATCCCGGGAGAATCCGGCAGCCGATCCTGATCATCGCCGCCGGTCAGGACGCGATCGTGTCGACGCCCGCGATCGACGAGTTCGCTGTGCGCCTGCGCGCCGGCTCCCACCTCATCGTGCCGGGCTCGCGCCACGAACTGCTCATGGAGCAGGATCGCTTTCGGCTGCAGGCTCTGGCGGCGTTCGACGCTTTCGTTCCCGGCACGCCGCTATTCGCCTGACGCGTTCGCCGCTCATCGGCAAAGCAATCGGCGACACCGTGCGAGCCATTAACGAAACGCGGAACGCTGGTGCGTCATCCCTTGAGTGCCTCCAGCGCCGCCGCGTGCACGCGCTTGTCTCCGGCCGCGACGATGCGTCCGCCGCCATGCGGCGAACCGCCCTCCCAGGTGGTCACGATCCCTCCGGCGCCGGCGATGATCGGCACCAGCGGAAGCACGTCGTAGGGTTTGAGGTCCGTTTCGATGACGAGATCGACGTGGCCTGCCGCCAGCATGCAATAGGCGTAGCAGTCGCCGCCGTAGCGTGAGAGCCGCACCAGGTCCTCGACCCGGCCGAAGGTCTCGCGGTCGTTCGCGTTCATCAACCGCGGGCTGGTCGTGAACAGAACCGCCTTGCCCAGATCGGCACATGCGCGCACGCGCAATTCGCGCTCGCCGGCCGGACCGCGGTAGGACGCTCCGCCGCCGTCGCCGCTGAAGCGCTCGCGGGTGAAGGGCTGGCTCATCATGCCGTAAACGGGTTCGCCCGATCGCAGCAGCGCAATCAGCGTCCCCCAGTTGGGCATGCCTGAAATGAAGGACTTGGTGCCGTCGATCGGATCGAGCACCCAGACGTATTCGGCGTCGGCGCGTTCCTTGCCGTACTCCTCTCCGATGATGCCATGGTCCGGAAAGGTCCGGCGGATGAGGGTGCGCATGGCGGTCTCGGCCGCATGATCGGCCGCGGTCACGGGATCGAAGCTCCCGGAGCGACCTTTGTCCTCGACCGTGAGCGCCGTGCGGAAGAACGGCAGGATGGTCTCGCCCGAGACCGAGGCCAACTCGTTCACGAAGGCCGAAAAGTCGATCGCCGTCATGCCGCGCGCCCCTCACTCATCGGCTTGTCATTCGACCTAGCGAAGACCGGCGCGCGCGGCAACCGCTTCCGGCTTGTCGGGCCGCGGGCGCTGTGCGACGTAAAACCGCCGACCAGTGCTCGGTCGGTCAAAGGCCGGGTACATGAGCATCCAAAGCGGTCCGCAGACGGCGGGCGCGGGCGCCGCCGTTGCGCTCGTCGCCACGCTCATCTCGGTTTACATCGTCAGCCAGTTCCTGCGCAATTCGATCGGCGTGATCGCGCCCAATCTCGCGCTGGAGCTGGGGCTTTCGCCGGTTGAGATCGGGCTGCTTTCGAGCGTCTTCTTCTTCGTCTTTGCGGCCGTCCAGATCCCGGTCGGCGTGGCGCTCGACCGCTTCGGCCCCCGGCTTTGTCTTCTGGTCGGCGCGGCGGTCACGGTGGTCGGTGCCGCTGTATTCGCCGCTGCCGAAAATCCGGGCATCCTGATCCTGGGACGCGCCCTGCTCGGGCTTGGGACCGCGGGCTCGCTGGTGGCATCGCTTGCCGTCTATGCCCGGCGATTTCCGCGCGATCGGTTTGCCACGCTTACCGGCCTGCAGATCGGCTTTGGAACGCTTGGCGCTCTGCTGGCGACTGCTCCGCTCGCCTTTTCCACCGCGACCATTGGCTGGCGCGGCAGCTTTCTTGTGGTGGGCGTCTGCACCGGTCTGATCGGCTTGCTGATCGCGCTCGTGGTCCGCGACAACGGCCCCGCGCACGGCCGGCACGAGGCCCTGCGCGAGAGCTGGTCCGGCATCGTGGCGGTGCTGCGCACGCCGTCGGTCGGCCGGTTGTTCGTTATGAACCTCGTGATGTATTCGACCTTCGGTCTCATCGTCGGTCTCTGGGCCGGGCCCTACCTCACTCACATTTATGGCTACAGCCTGGAGGCGCGCGGCAGCTTCCTGCTCATCCCGGTGCTGACGCAGATCGTCGGATCGATGGTGTGGGGCCCGATGGACCGGCTGACCGGAAGCCACAAGCTTCCCGTCCTCGTCGGCGCGGGCGCAACGGCGGCCGCGCTCGGCTATCTCGCGCTGGTCGGAACGCTGACGCCGATCATGCTGGTCGCGTGGTTTGCGATCTTCGGGTTGGTCAGCGCCTTCGGCCCGGTCCTGATCGCGCACGGCAGGGCGCTATTCTCGCTCCATCAGGTCGGCAGGGGACTCACGGTCCTCAACATGGGCTCGATGGGCGGCGTATTCCTGTCGCAAGCGGTCAGCGGATTCGTCATCGAGTGGTTTCCGGTTGCCGCCGACGGCGCCTATTCGCTGTCCGCCTATCGCGCCGTGTTCGGCCTGCAGGCAATATTCATCCTATTGGTTTCGCTGGTTTATTTCCAAGCCAGCGACCCCATGCAAAAGCCGCGGGAGGGGCCTCGCCCTTTGTTCCCTGCATAGCCGCACACCCCGCTATGCACAATTGGGTCAACATCCCTTACTTTTCCTCTTGCCATTTGTGCGTTGCGGTGTATCTTATTGCGGTGCGGTAGCGCCTCGCGTTACCGCCGCCCTCCTTGGGCGTTTCCTCCCTAGACTTGGGCCGCTTGCTTCGCGCAAGCGGCCCTTTTTTCTTGTCGATGTTCTGCTCGGGGACCGGCGGCTGCTCCGCTACCGGGGGGAATCGCTTGCGTCTTTATTCCGCGGCGGCGCGATAGGGCCGCAGCTCCTGCAGGGGGATTGCGGCAAGGCAGTCCGCCAGCGCCTCCAGGTCGGCGGCCAAACGGCCGAAGGTGGCGGAGCGCTCGAAGCGCCGCTCGTCCATGTAAAGCGCGCGGTTGAGTTCGAGCTGGATGGCATGCAGGCCGGCGGCCGGATTGCCGTAATGCTCGGTGATGAATCCGCCGGCGTAAGGTTTGTTGCGGCTTACCGAATAGCCCTGGCCGCGGAGCGTCGATTCGATCGTCTCCACGACCGCAGCCACGCAGCTTGTGCCGTAGCGGTCGCCCAGCACCACGTCCGCGCGAGGACGTTCGTCCTTGGAGCCCGCGGCCGAGGGCATGGAGTGACAGTCGATCAGGACGGCGGCCCCGAAATCCCTGTGCACACGCGTGAACAGCCGGCGCAGCGCCCGGTGGTAAGGCTTGTACAGCCCCTCGATGCGCCGGATCGCGTCATCGACCGGGATGCGCTGGCCGTAGATCTCCTGGGCGTCGCCCACCACGCGGGCCACGGTGCCTAGCCCGCCCGCGACCCGCATCGAGCGGGTATTGGCAAAGGATGGCAGGCGACCCTCGAACATGCGGGGATCGAGCTCGTAGGGTTCGCGATTGACGTCCACGTAGCAGCGTGGAAAGTGCGCCCGCATCAGCGGGTACCCGCGCTCCACCACGCCCAGAGCCAGCTCGTCGACGAACGAGTCCTCGGAGCGGCGCAAGGTCGTGACCTCGAGCCGCGACGCCGTGAGAAAGGCGTGCGGGTAGACGCTTCCGCTGTGGGGGGAGTTGAATACGACCGGCCCGCGCCATTGGGCCGGTTCGATGATCTCGAAAGGGGGATCGAGTTCGTCGTTCGTTTCGGACATGACGAAAATGGCTGGCCTCACCTGACCGGGAGCGACTGGATGCGCCCCTGATGCTTTTGTGCACCACTTATCGCTGGAAACACGATATTGTCCATGGGCGAGGGCGCAGCGCCGACCGAACGGCGCAGGGGTTCACCCGTTATTTACCCGGCATCCCGCTTATGGATCGCCGGGAAACAAGGGGCGGGGGATAGCTCACCACCCCCAGTGGGCTGGAAGATGGCGAAGATTATCCTTGCCGAGGACGACAATGACATGCGGCGCTTCCTGGTGAAGGCGCTGCAGAACGCCGGCTACGACGTGATCTCGTTCGACAACGGGCTGTCCGCCTATCAGCGCCTGCGCGAGGAGCCGTTCGAGCTGCTGCTGACCGACATCGTCATGCCCGAGATGGATGGGATCGAGCTGGCGCGCCGCGCCTCCGAGCTCGACCCCGACATCAAGATCATGTTCATCACCGGCTTTGCGGCGGTGGCGCTCAACTCGGACTCGGCGGCGCCGAAGAATGCCAAGGTCCTCTCCAAGCCGGTGCATCTGCGCGAACTCGTCAGCGAGGTCGGCAAGATGCTGGCCGCCTGAGGGTCTGCGGACGCGCCCAGCGGTGCTTGCCTCGCCCCGGGGGAGCCGATATGACCAAGGCCCGCCGGCGAGCGGGTTGTGCGGGCGCGTAGCTCAGCGGAAGAGCACTACCTTGACATGGTAGGGGTCACAGGTTCGATCCCTGTCGCGCCCACCAAAGTTTCCCCGCGAAATCCTCGCGCGCGAGGATGCCACAACGAGCTCAGAGCTGGAGCGGCCGCCGCAAATATTGGCCGCGTGCCGGCCCGACGACCTCGCCCTGATGGTAGATCAAGGCGCCGCGCAGGAAGGTGCTCTTCACCCGGCCGGTAAGTTCCTGCCCTTCGAACGGCGAATATCCCTGTTTGGATTCCGACTCGGCCGCGCGAACCACAAAGCTTTCGTGCGGATCGACCAGCGCGATGTCGGCGTCAAACCCCGGTGCGATATCGCCCTTGTTCAGCAGGCCGAACCGCTGGGCCGGATTCCAGGCCAGAAGCTCGGCCATGTGATTGTAGGACATCCCGCGCTTGCTGCCTTCGCTCACTACGCCCGAGAGCAGATACTCGGTGCCGCCGAATCCCGCCTTGGCGAGCCAGATATCGGTCGGGTCGTCCTTCGACCACTTCTGCTCGCTCGAACAGCAGGCGTGATCGCTGACGATCCAATCGATCTTGCGGTCGAGCACGGCCTGCCATAACGCCTCGACGTCCTCGCGCGGGCGGATCGGCGGATTGACTTTGGCATGCACCGCGCATTCGCAGTCGGTGTCCAGCAGCAAGTGTCCCACCGTGACCTCGCGCCGGAACGCGATGTGCGGAAAGACCTGCTGCATGGTCCAGGCCGCGTCCACCGCCTTGCGCGAGCTCAGGTGCAACAGGTTGATGTTGAGGCAATCCGTTTCATTGGCGAGATAGGACGCGATCCAGATCGCCAGCCCCTCGGAGTGCGGAGGGCGGGCGGCGCTGTAGGCATGCAGGCCGGTGAGCTTGCCCTCGCGCTCGACGATCCTGGTGTAGGCGTTGAGGATCTCCGCGAGCTCGCAGTGCAGGCTGACGCTGACGTAATCCGCAAGCTTCGGATGCTGCGTCATCAATCGCCGGGCGGAGCGCATGATGAATTCGAAATGCGCGATGTCGTAGCGTTCCTCCGGGCCGATCATGAGAAAATCGTTCTGGGCGTTCGACCGCCCATGCAATCCGTAGCCGCCATAGAACATGAAAATCTTGAACGACGTCACGCCATGATCGACGGCGAGATGCTCCATTTCGTCGATGTGCTGCGCCTCGATCGGAGCGACGTGGTAGCCGTAGTCGACCCAGAACCGCCCGTCGGACTGCTTGAAGACTTCGGGCATGAATGCCCGATACGGGCCGCCGCGGTTGAGATAGTATTGTCCAGTCCGGATGTAGTTGAGGCTCGACGTCACGCCGCCCATCGCCGCCGCCTTGCTCTCCGAGACGGCGTCTTGCGCGAGGGGCTGATAGATGCCGACATGCATATGGGCATCGACGCAGCCGGGAAACGCCAGGTAATTCTTGGCGTCGAAAATCTCCTTGGCTTGCTCGGCGCGGATATCCGGGGCAATCCGATCGATCTTGCCATCGCTGACCGCGATGTCGAGGCAATCGACCGACGTCTTGTTCGGCCGCACGATGCGGGCATTCTTGATCACAAGGTCAAAAGGCTTATCCATCCTGATAGTTCCCTGCAGATGTTATTCGCGGTCGTCGCGATGACGGTCGAGCCGAACCGCGCGAAGCCGCGCCACGGCCGAGCCATATCACCGGCGGACGTCCGTCCTCTCGCCGGCCGGCTGAATCCGTGTTTCGTAACGCTTGCCGAGCGCCACCATTTCCGGCGTGCCGATGAGAGTGTTGAGCTGTTCGAGATCAAGCATCCGGGAGCGGAACGGCTCGGTCGTGCCCTGCTTCGCCAGTGATGCATAATACTCGCCCGCCGTCCGGGCGAGCGCGCGCACGATCCCGCCGGGAAAGATCACGAGGGCGAACCCGATCGCCTCCAACTCGGCTGCCGACAACGGCGGCGTCTTGCCGCCTTCCACCATGTTCGCCAGCAGCGGAATCCCCGCGCCCAAGCGCGAAGCGATGCGGGCCAGATCGTCGCGCGTCCTCGGCGCCTCCACGAACAGCACGTCGGCGCCGGCGGCGCGGTAGAGTTCGCCGCGTTCGATCGCAGGTTCGACGCCTTCCACCGCCACCGCATCGGTGCGGGCGATGATCAGCGTCTCGGGCGAATGCCGCGCATCGACCGCCGCGCGGATCTTGCCGCACATCTCCTGCGCCGGGATCAGAGCTTTTCCATCGAGATGGCCGCAACGTTTGGGAAAGTCCTGGTCTTCGAGCTGTATGCCATGGGCGCCCATCCGCTCGAGGCAACGAACCGTGCGTGCCACGTTGAGTGCGTTGCCGTAGCCGGTGTCGGCGTCGACGATGAGATGGGCGTCGACCCGATCGCGGATCAGCGCGAGCGTATCGGCAACCTCGCTCATGCTGACCAGACCGATATCCGGCCGGCCAAGCCGGGTATAGGCGATGGCGGCGCCGGAGACATACAGCGTGCTGAACCCTGCCTGCGTGGCGACCAGCGCGGTGAACGCGTCATAGATACCGGGCGCCACCACGATCGGCTTCCGGTTCAGGCGAGAGCGCAGCGTTTCCGCATCGGCCATGGCTACATTCCGAGATAGGTACGCTTGAGGTTAGGGTCGTTCTTGAGGTCTGCCGCTTTTCCCTCTAGCACGAACATGCCGTTGTCGAGGATATAGGCGCGCTCGGCCACCTCGAGGCTTTGCACCACATTCTGTTCGACCAGCAGCAGCGCTGTTCCGTCCGCATTGATGCGCTTGATCAGGGCGAACAGCTCTTCGACCAGGAGCGGGGAGAGCCCGAGCGACGGCTCATCGAGGATCAGGAGTTTTGGCTCGGCCATCAGTCCCCTGCCGATCGCCAGCATCTGCTGTTCGCCGCCGGAGAGCGTGCCTGCGTGCTGGCTCTGCCGTTCGGCGAGGCGCGGAAAAATCGAGAACACTTTGCTGCGGTTGGGCTCGCGACGCGCCCGGCCGCGGCGATAGGCGCCGAGATCGAGATTCTCGCGCACGGTCATGTTGGGGAAAATGCGCCGGCCCTCGGGTACGTGAATGAGGCCATGCGCGACGATCGCCGCCGGCCGCTCGCGCTCGATCGCGGTATCCGCAAATCGGATGGCGCCGCTCCATGAGCGGACCAAGCCGGAGATGACCTGGTTCAGTGTCGACTTTCCAGCGCCATTGGCGCCCAGCACAGCGACGATCTCGCCCTGCCGCACGGTGAGATCCACCCCCCGCAGGATTTCGGTCGTGCCGTAGCCGGCATGGAGGCCGTTCACTGCGAGGATGGGTTCAGGCATGGCCGGTTCCCGCTGCCAGCATTCGGCCGGCCGCGCCGTGGCCGAGATAGGCCTCCACGACGCGCGGATCGCCCGCGATCGCTTGCGGCGGACCCTCCGCAATGATGCGTCCCTCGGACAAGACGAGCACATGTTCGGCAAGGCTCATGACGGCCTGCATGACATGCTCGATCATGACGATGGTGATGCCGCGGTCGCGAATGGCCCGGATGATCGGCACCATATCGCGGATCTCCGAGGGGTTGAGGCCGGCCAGCACCTCGTCCAGCAGCAACAGCCGCGGCTCGATCGCCAGCGCGCGCGCCAGCTCGAGCCGCTTGCGGCCGGCAACCGTCAGCGTTGCGGCCGGCCGGTCGAGCAGGTCGCCCAATCCCACCGCGCGCGCAACATCGCCGGCGGCGGCAAGGGCATCGGCCCGCGCCGGCCGGGACAGATGCGAGCCGACCGCGATGTTCTCCCGCACGCTCAGGGTCGTGAACGGCTGCACGATCTGGAATGTGCGGGCGATGCCGCGCCGCGCCAGCCGATGCGGCGGCTCGCCCGTGATATCGACGTCATCGTAGATGATGCGGCCCGCGCTCGGCGGCGCAAAGCCCGCAATGATCGAGAATAGCGTGGTCTTGCCGGCGCCATTCGGTCCGATCAGCGCGGTGATGCATCCGGCCTGCGCCAGGAACGATGTCCGATCGAGGGCGAGCAGGCCGCCGAAGCGCTTCGATACCTGCTCCACACGCAACAGTGGCTCAACCATGGCCGCCGCCCAAAGATGCGGGTGCCGCGCGCCTGAGGGATCGGAGACGGCGCCGCAGGTCGAGAAGAATGCCACTGATGCCGCGCGGCGCGAACGCGATGACCAGGATGAGGACGCTGCCATAAATGACGAGATCGAGGCCCGGTGCATCGCCGGTCATGAGCTTGGTGAGCTCTCCGAGGGTCTTGACCACCAGCGCGCCCAGGAGCGGGCCGAAGACCGTGCCGATGCCGCCGATGATGGGAGCGAGCAAAGCCTCGACCGAGATCCAGGGCCCATAGGCGATGCCTGCATCGATGAACAGGAAATACTGGGCGTAGAAGCAGCCGCCGGCCGCGGTGATCGCCGCCGAGATGGTCATCGCGAGGAGCTTGACCATTGTGGTGTTCACGCCGAGCGCCTGCGCGGCATCCTCGTTTTCGCGTAGGGCGACAAGGTACGCGCCGAAGCGGCTGTCCTCGATCATCCGGATCAGCACCAGCGACAAACCGACCAGTGCAAGGATGATCCAGTAGAACGGCGCGCGGCTCTGGAACTGGAACGCCTCCGGACGCAGGTCGAGCTTGATCAGCGTGCCGACGCCGGCGCCGGTGATGGGGGCGACGCTGGCGATGATCCGCAGCACTTCCGCAAAGGCGAGCGTGACCAGCGCAAAATAGGAGCCTTTCAACCCCGACCGGAAGCTCAGCGCGCCGATCACGGCCCCGACCAGGGCCCCCGCGGCAATGCCGATCAACAGGCCGAGCCACGCGTTGATACCGTACTGCACCTGCAGGATGGCGGTCGCGTAGGCGCCGGTGCCGAAGAAGGCGGCATGACCGAACGAATACTGCCCGCCGTATCCGCCGAGCAGGTTCCAGCCTTGGCCGACGAGCGCGATGAGAAGCGCGACCACCAGGAAGTTGAGCACGACGTTGGACGAGGTGATCAACGGCACGGTCGCCAGCAGTGCCGTGACGATAAGGATCGGCGCGAACCCCCTCATGCCCGCTCCCCGAACAAGCCGCTCGGTCGAAACAGCAGAACCAGGATGAACATCGCGAAGATACCGATCTGGCCGAGCGACTCACCGAGGTAGAGGCTGGACAGGCTCTCCACCACGCCGACGAACAGGCCGCCGATCAGGGCGCCCGTGACCGAGCCCATGCCGCCAAGCACGACGATGGTAAAGGCGATCAGCACGAAGGCATTTCCGGCCTGGGGATTGACGTAATAGGTCGGAATCAACAGGCAGGCTGCGATTGCGAGGCAGGCGGTGCCGAGCCCGAACGTGACCGCATAGATGTGCGCGACGTCGATGCCGACGAGCTCGGCGCCGCGTTTCTCCTTGGCCACGGCGCGGATAGCCTTGCCGGTGTCGGTCCATCGCATGATGAGCCAGAGCGCCAGCGCAACGGCGACGACCACGATGAAAGCGATGACGCGGGGCACGGCAAGAAACGCCGTTCCGACTTCAACGACGTCGAAGGCGTAGGGCAGGTTGATCGTGCGGGTATCCGCGCGGAACGCGTAGAGCAACGCATTCTCGATCACGACCGCGAGGCCGAGCGTCACCAGCAGGATGTTACGATCCTCCCCGTGCGCGGCCGGACCGATGACGAAGCGTTGCAGGCCATAGCCCAACAGGAAGAACAGCGGTGTGAGCCCGAGCGCCGCGACGTAGGGATCGAGGCCAAGCAGCTTGTGCGCAAAAAACGCCGCGAACATCGCGGCGGTCAGCAGCGCGCCGTGGGCGAAATTGATGATGTGCAGGACGCCGTAGATCAACGTCAGCCCGAGCGCAATGAGCGCGTAGACGGCGCCGGTCATCAAGCCGTTGAGCACCGCGGGAACGAGGATGACCGATGACAGCATGGTGGACGGACAGGACGGCGCCGCGCGGCGCCGTCCGTGGAGCCGGCCTCGTCAGGCTCGCGGCATCGGAAACACCGGCTTTGCCGACGCGAACGCGGCCGGGAAGATCACCTGGATGTCGTTGTTGATGACCTGGGTGTTGACCGGCGCGGCGCCCTGGTTCTGTCCGTTGACGAATTTGGTCGGCCCATACGGCATGACGTGGCCGGCAAAAGTCGAGCTTTCCAGGGCGGCGATGATCTTGGCGCGGTCGGCGCCGCCCGCGCGTTCGAGCGCGTCGGCGAGCAGCAGCACGCAGGAATAGTTCATGTACACCTCGTAGGTGTAGAACTCGCCCTTCTCCTCGATCTTCTTCTTCAACGCGAGCGCCTTCGGGTTCTTCGGATCGAACCAGTGATTGCAATCCATGATGTATTGCGCCGCCTCCGGGAATTCCTTGACGAACTTGTACGACGAGGCCGCGCCGCCGAGGACCGAATACATGCCTTTCGGGCGCACACGCTGCTGCTGCATCGTGCGCGCCAGCAGGACGTACTCGTTGTAGTAGTTGGCCGGAATGACGAGATCGGGGTTCTGCGCCCGGATCTTGAGCACGACGTTGTTGAAGTCGCGCGTCGGCGTTGGATGCGCAATGGTCTCCAGGATCTGGAACCCGCGCTCGGGCAGTTGGGCGTTCAGGAGCTTCGCGAGGCCTGCGCCGAACGCCGAGTCCTCGTGCACGATCATGACCGTCTTCGCCGCCTTGTCGGCCTGATCGTTGATGGTGACCAGATTGTCGAGTGCGGTCTTGGCGATGACGCCGAAGCCCGGGCCGAACCGGAACGTGTTCTTCAGCCCGCGGGTCACGATGGCGTCGACCACGCCCACGTCCACGATGTACGGCAGGTCATAGCGCGCCGCGGTCTGGCTGGCGGCGAGGCAGATACCGCTGGCGTAGCCGCCGACGATGGCCGCGACCCCGGCGCCATTCATCTTCTCGACTTCGGCATTGCCACCTTCCGGCGTCGACTGCGCGTCGCCCAGCACCGCTTCGATCCTGGCGCCGCCCAGCGCCTTGATGCCGCCGGCCGCATTGATCTCCTCGATCGCCATCACGGCGCCGATCCGGCCCTGCTGGCCGGAATAGGACAGCGCGCCCGAGACCGGATGCAGCACGCCGACCTTCACAGGCGCGCCTTGCGCGCGCAGCACGGCCGGGGCGTGCAGGACTCCGGCCGCCGCCGCGGCGGCGCCCAGCGTCGTCGATTGCAGGAACCAGCGGCGGCTCACGGCCAACAACTGACGAGACATGCGTTCCCTCCTGGGTGCTGACCGGCGAGACTAACATTGGTCCCTGCGGGCTTCTATATTATCCGGACTCACGCGGGGACTGACGAGGAACCGTATCCGGCATGAACGACCCTCGCACCCTGATCGACAAATTGTGGGCGGCGCACGAGATCGTGCGCCGCGAGGACGGCCAATCGCTGCTCTGGGTCGATCGCCATTATGTGCATGAAGGCTCCTTCCACGCATTCTCCCGGCTGGCGGAGCGGGGTACAGGGGTCGCCGAGCCCGGCCTGACCTTCGCGGTCGCCGATCATTACGTTCCGACCCGCGGCTCGCGTCACGATATCGCCAATCCCGAGATCGCGCGCATGGTGCGGCAGATCGAGGAGAATGCGGCGAAGCACGGGATCAGGCTGTTCGGACTGGACGACCCGCGGCAGGGCATCGTGCACGTGGTCGGACCGGAACAGGGACTGACCCTGCCGGGCCTGCTGGTCGTCTGCGGCGACAGCCACACATCGACGCACGGCGCGCTGGGCGCATATGCATTCGGGATCGGGGCTTCCGAGGTTGCGCATGTGCTGATGACGCAGACCATCTGGCAGCGGCGGCCGAAAACCATGCGGATCACCGTCGACGGCCACGCTGCGCCTGGCGTCGCGGCGAAGGACATCGCGCTCGCCATCATTGCCCATATCGGCGCCGGCGGCGCGACCGGCTGCGCGGTCGAATATGCCGGCCCCGCGATCAAGGCGCTGTCGGTCGAAGGCAGGCTCACGCTCTGCAACATGTCGATCGAGGCCGGTGCTCGCTGCGGAATGATCGCGCCCGACGATGCAACGTTTGCCTATCTCAAGGGCCGTCCCTACGTGCCTGATGGCGCGGGTTTCGAAAGCGCCGTCGAAGCGTGGTCCACGCTTACGACCGACGGCGATGCGCGGTTCGATCGGGAGGTCGCCCTCGAGGCTGCAAATATCGCCCCGATCGTGACCTGGGGCACCAGCCCCGAGGACGCGCTGCCGATCGATGCGAGCGTACCCGATCCGGCGCGCGAGCCGGACGAAGACCGCGCCAGATATCTGCGCGAGGCGCTCGACTATATGGGGATCGCGCCGGGCCGAAAGCTAACCGAGATCCCGGTCGATCGTGTGTTCATCGGCTCCTGCACCAATTCCCGTATCGAAGACCTGCGCGCCGCCGCTGCGGTGCTTGCGGGACGGACCAGCAAGGTGCCGGGTTTGGTCTCCGCCGGCTCATCGCTGATCAAGCGTCAGGCGGAGGAGGAGGGGCTCGACCGCATTTTTCGCTCAGCGGGTCTTGAATGGGGCGAGTCCGGTTGCTCCATGTGCGTCGGCATGAACGGCGATCTGGTCGCGCCCGGGGAACGGTGCGCGTCGACGACCAATCGCAATTTCCGCGGGCGGCAAGGTCCGGGCGCGCGCACGCACCTGATGTCGCCGGCGATGGTGGCGGCTGCTGCTGTCACCGGACGGCTGTCCGATGTGCGACCGCTCCTCGCTGGTCGCAAGGCCTGAGGCGGCACGATGGACAAGTTCACGCGGCTGACTGCGACGGCCTGTCCGCTCAACGTCGCCAATCTGAACACCGACCAGATCGTTCCGGCGCGTTTTCTCAAGCGGCCGCGCTCGGCCGGCTTTGGAGAGGCGCTGCTGCACGACCTGCGCTTCGATGCGCAGGGACGCGAGCGGCCTGACTTCCCGCTCAACCGGCCGGCGTGGCGCGGCGCCCGGATCATCGTGGGAGGCCGTAATTTCGGCTGTGGCTCCTCGCGCGAGGGCGCGGTCTATGCACTCTACGACTACGGCATCCGCTGCGTGATCGCGCCGTCGTTTGGCGACATTTTTTCCGGCAACGCGGTGCAGAACGGGCTCCTGACCGCGCTCGTCTCGGACGAGAACGCCGCTGAGATCATGGCGACGCTGGCCCATACGCCCGAGCTTGCGGTGACGGTCGATCTCGAACAGCAGACGATTTTGTGCGGGAACAGGAGCTACCACTTCGCCATCGATCCGGTCTCCCGCACCCGTCTGCTCGAGGGCCTGGACGACATCGCGCTGACGGCGAGCTATCGCGACCGAATCGCGGCGTTCAAAGCAAGCGATCAAGGCCGCCGCCCCTGGGCCACGCCAGTCGTCAGGCCTACGTCAACGTAAGTTGCCGGGGTCAGGCATGATCAGATTGAGAATGGCGGTCTTTCCAGCCTGGATGGAAGTAAGCGCCTCCTGCAATGCGTCATCCAATTCACTCGGGTTCTCGACGCGCTTCGCGTAACCGCCGACCATGGCGGCGGCTTCTTCGTAGTTCACACCCCTGATGTTGACTCCATAGTAGTCCTTCGTCGCGATCGACGTGCCGGACGGATAGAACTTGTCATGGAAATACTGCATCGCGGCATATTTGGCGTTGTTGAACACCAGAATCAGCAAGGGCAGCCTGTGCTCGTCCGCGAACGCGATGGCAGGGACGACAGGATTATACATGAAGCTTCCATCGCCGATCGTCATCACCACGGTGCGCTCCGGGAGGGCGAGCTTGACGCCCAGGGCGTAGCCCAGCCCCTGGCCCAGACCGCTCGGCGCCCGGAAGAATCCAAACGGGTCGTTCCAAATCGTGTGCTCTCGGATTGCCGCCGCATGTACGATCGTTTCATCGACATAGATTGTGTCGGTGGGCATGCGCTCGCGTAATGTCTTTGCCACCAACGGAACGGTGATCGAAGCTGCGTCAGCGGCCTTCTGCTCGGCTGCAATCAGCCGTTCGCGCCACTTGATGTGTTCGGCTTGCCAACGCGCCCGGCGTTTCGCCACCATGGTCGTGTCGTAATCGAGCTTGCGCAGGGCCTGAACGAGAAGCTCGAGCGTTATCGCGACGTCGCCCTCGAGGTAATGTCCGGCTTCCATCACCTGGTAAACCATGTGGGCCTTGAGCGGGTTCTTGCCGAGCGCCACGATCGTCGCGTTCTTCGGCGCGTTGCTCGGCGGGTACCAGGGCGAGCGGCTTTCGACCAACAGCGCAAGGTCCGTTTCTGCGAGCAACGGGGTGATGTTCGCACCGAGGTAAAGGTCGTGCGACTTCGGAAAGTTGGCGAAGAATGCGCCCGGCGATTCAATCACCGGAATCGCCAGCAGCTCAGCGAGCTCTACCAGCGCATCGAATGCCTTCTGGTCCGGACCGGCGTTCTCGACCGAAATGACCGGGCATTTCGCATTCGCCAGCAGCGCCGCGATCTTCTCGATATCGGCCGATGTCGGCTGGAGCTTTGGCGCCTGGGGAATCTTTCGTAGCTGCTCCGGCCGCAACCATTCGTGCAGCATCGTTTCCATGGAAACGCCAATGTAGGCCGGCCCCCTGGGCGTGCGCTGCGCCACCTCGCCGACGCGAACGACGCTTTGGTAGAGCGTCTCCGGGGACGGCGCCTGCAGTGCCCATTTGACCACCGGTTCGAGCAGCCGTTGCGGCCCACCGACGATGCTCAGGTTTCGGTACCACTGCGAGCCCGGATCGAAGTCGGCTTCGCCATAGCCGGCCGACTCGCCGGACATCACCAGCATGGGCGTTTCCATTGCCCGCGCGGCTCCGATCGCCATGGAGCCTTGCAGCAGGCCGGCGCCGGCATGGAGCAGAACGGCCTGCATCCGGCCGGTGATGTGGGTGTAAGCCGCGGCCATGGTCACGGCGATCGTTTCGTGGCCGCAATCGAGGTAGGTCGGGCCGGCCGCGCCGCTTTGCTTCTGACGCGCCATCGCTTCCCAGAAGGAGGGCCATTCGGATCCCGGAGAGGAGATCACATATTCGATGTTCAGATTGCGGAATGCTTCGAGGATGGCCTCGCCGCCGTCGTGATAATTTTTCAAGTTCGGTTGCTCCGGGGATGGGGAGGCGTCACGCCCTGTCATCCCAGCATATCAAATGCATTTACCGGTATGAAATAGTGAGCCGCAACGGCATGCTGTGCTTAGATGGCCGTAAACGCCTGCAAAGGGCGATCGGTCAATGGGAGGACTTGCAATGAATGTGACGAGGAGACGGATCCTTTCGTACGGGGTGGCTGTCGGCTGGCCTGTTCTGTCTGCGCCGTACATTTCCCGCGCTGCCGAAGGCTACCCGACACGGCGCGTAACGATCATCAATCAATTTGCGCCGGGCAGCATTTCAGACGCCGCGGCCCGTCTCATTGCACAATCGCTGCAGGATCAGCTGGGACAGCCATTCATCGTGGAGAACAAGGTGGGAGCCGGTGGGCTGGTCGCTGCCACGGCCGTTTCGCGGGCATATCCTGACGGCTACACGCTGCTGGCGACGGCAAGCTCATTTCATTCCGCCGCGGCCTTGTACAAGGACCTGCCGATCGATCCGCTGAAAGACTTTACCCATATCGCCCGCATCGGCAGCTATCCCTCGTTCATCGCGGTGCGTTCGAGCCTGCCAGTCAATTCGATCCAGGAACTCGTCGCTTACGCCAAGAATGCTCCCGGCAAGTTGACGTACGGCCATGGCAACAACCTGGGGCAGTTGATCGGTGAGACATTGAAACGTCGCACCGGGATCGACATCGCTCGCACGGCATACCGCAGCAACCCGGCGGCCATGACGGACCTGGTCGGCGGTCACATCGACATCATGGTACCCGATCTCAACACCGGGATGCCTCACGTCCAAAGCGGGATGGTGCGCCCGCTCGCCGTCTTCACCAAGGAACGCAGCGCATTTCTACCCGACGTGCCCACGCTCGACGCAACGGTGATGCCGGGATTTGAAATTCTGGCTTGGGGAGGACTGTCCGGGCCGGCAAACCTGCCTGACGATGTCGTTGTCGCGCTCGAGTCCGCGGTTCAAAAAGCGCTCATGAATGCCGAGATTCAGAACCGCTTCAAAGCATCGGGCATCGAGAGTTTCTGGGGCGGGCGGGCGGAGTTCGAAGCCTATGTCCGGGCCCAACTGGCCAACTGGACGGCATTGATCAAGGAAGCTCGCATCCAGCCCGAGTAGCCAACGGAGGCGTTCATGGACCTGCACCAGATCGACTGGGAGAATATTCCATGGGAGCCAGTGCGCGAAGGGATCACGCGCAAGGCATTTTCCGGCAACGGCGCGACCGTCGCGCTGAACAAGCTCATGCCCAAGCACAAACCGAATCCGCATTCCCACAGCTATGAGCAGATCGTCTACATCATCGCCGGGCGGATCCGCTTCCACGTCGGCGAAAAGAGTGTCGTGCTCGGTCCCGGCGGCCTCCTGCAAATTCCGCCAGACGTCTTGCACTGGGGCGAGGTGGTCGGCGACGAGCCGGTGCTCAACCTCGACATCTTCACCCCGGTGCGCGAGGAATACGCCCCGCCGCCGTCGGCTTGAGGGATAACTGCGTCGGCGGTTGCGATCATGCAGCGAGCCTGATCGACGTCGATCGCGCTCGACGCTGCCGCCGTCGACCCCGCTGCCTGGCTCGCGTTTCAGTATTCGCGTTGCTTGAGACCTTCGGTTATGTCCGCGGCGGTCTTGCAAACCGTTTCGATCATCAGCGGGATCTTCTTGTTCGTGAGGCGGAACAGGGGGCCGCTCACCGTGATGCAATAGAGCCCCTCGCCACGGCTGAAAATGGGCGCTGCAACGGCGCGGACGCCTTCTTCCCGCTCCTGATCGCTGTACACGTATCCCTGCTTCCGGATTGTCTTCAGCGCCCGCCGCAGCAGGGGAAGAGACCGGATCGTGCTGCCGGTAAAGCGCACGGGTACCAGCAGCTGGAGGATCGCCTCCTGATCTCCGGGCGGCGCAAAAGCGAGCAGCGCTTTGGAGCTGGCGGCGGCGGGCCAAGGCAGCATCTGGCCGCGGCTGTAAATCATCTTCACGCTGTGGCGGCTCTCGAGCCGCAGCAGCGGAATGCTTTCGTGGCCGACGCGCTCATAGAGCGTCACGGCCTCGCCGAATTCGCGGTTGAGTTTGTCGAGATAAGGCTGCGCCACACTCAAGATCGAGGTGCCGGCGCGGGCGGCCTGCGCCAGCGGAAAGATCTTCGGCCCGAGCCGATATCCGCCCCTGTCGTCCTCGACGATCAGGGCATACGAGCGCAGGCTCGCGAGATAGCGGTAGATCGTGCTCCGAGGCATATCGAAGTGCGCGGAGATCTCCGCCATGAGCCAGGTCGGCCGCTCCTCCGTGAACAGCAAGAGAATATCGATTGCGCGGTCGGCGGTGGAATTGGCCGAGCTCGTCTTGGTGCCGGCGGCATTGCCGGTGTTGCGCCGCCCGGTCGTCGGTCGCCGCGTTGGCAATCGGGACCGCCCTGTAGGCTTTCGCATGGATCGCATCGTGAAACGCTCCGCTTTCGGCCGGCTCGCACCAGCACCATACGAATTCCAAACGCATAATGCCAAGGACCTTGTCCCATTTAATGGATTGACATGTCCATTATCCGAAACTACCAAAATTGACAAAACAAGCTGTCGTGTCGGCGGAGCAGGCGCGGCCCGAGCGGGAAGCGCCTGAGGCGCACACGAAGTTCTGGCGCGTGACGCGGTCGAATGCACCGCCCAGCAAATAATCAGAGCCGGCTCAATAGCGGCTGGTCTGCGGGAGAGAGGCAATGGGTTACAAGACGGTGCTGGTCGAGCAGCGAGGCAAGGTGGCCAAGGTCATCATGAATCGCCCCGACAAGAAGAACGCCATGAATCCTCAGTTGGTGATGGACATGGCGCAAGTGCTGGAAGACCTGCGCTACGACGACAGCGTCGCGGTGGTGGTTCTCACCGGCGCCGGAAATTCGTTCTGCGCCGGCATGGACCTCAAGGAATTCTTTTACGATTTGAAAGGCAAGAAGCCGAAGGAGTACGATCGTATCTATCGCCTGCTGCAGGAATGGCGCGGCCGCACGTTACGCTTCTTCCCCAAGCCGACCATCGCGATGATCAACGGATATTGCTTCGGCGGCGCGTTTCCCAACGTCGAGTGTTGCGACCTGGCCATCGCCGCGGACGAGGCGCAGTTCGGTTTGTCCGAGATCAATTTCGGGCTGTTTCCCGGAGGCCATGTTTCCAAGACCTTGGCAAACCTGTTCCGGCCGCGAGACGCTCTCCTGTACGGAATGACGGGACGTCGGTTCGACGGAAAGAAGGCGGCGGAAATCGGCTTCGTCAATTATTCGGTTCCGCTCGCCCGACTGGAAGACGAGGTGATGGAGCTGGCCAACGAAATCGCCGGCAAAGACCCGGCGGCGTTGAAGGCGACGAAGGACGCCTATCGCTTCTCGCTGGATATGGGCTGGGAGGCTGCGATGAACTACAGCGCCGCCAAGGAGAACGAGCTTTACCTGGTGCAGAAGGGAGCCTGGGTGGAAAGCGGCATCGGCGACTTCATGAAGGGTCTGTACAAGCCGGGCATGGGCGGCCACGAGGCGATCAAGAAGAAGGCCAAGCGCGGAAGCGCCAAGTAGGGTCCGCCGTGGATTTCGCTTTCAGCGACGAACAGATCATCTTGCGCGACAGCGTGCGCAAGATGATGGACCGGCTTGCCACGCCGGACTACGTGCGTCGGCTGGATCGCGAGCAGGCATATCCCGATGCGCTCTATGCCGCGTGGGTCGAGATGGGCCTGTTGCGCCTGCCGTTTGCCGAGGAATACGGCGGTCTTGGCGGCAGTGCCCTCGACATGGTCGTGCTGGCCGACGAGATAGCGCGCAAGAGCTTCGACTTTTTCACCGCCTACGGCGGCAGCGTGTTCTGCGGCCTCAACGTCGCGCGCAAGGGCTCGCAGGAGCAGAAGAGCTATTGGTTGCCGAAGCTGCTGTCGGGCGAAATCAAGATGTCGATCTCGATGTCCGAGCCCGATGCGGGCTCAGACCTCGGCTCGATGCGGACCGCCGCGCGCCGTGACGGCGACGAATGGATCATCAACGGCCGAAAGATCTGGGCAACGGGCGCGGGCGCCAAGAACAACGTCATCAACGTCTACGTCAAGACCGATCCCGCCGTTGACTACCGCAAGGGTATGTCGCTGATTCTGGTTCCGAACCACACGCCGGGGCTCGAAATGCGCAAGCTCGATATGCTTGGCCGCCGTTGCGTCGGGACCTATGAATTAACGTTCGACAATGTCCGCGTACCCGCGAGTCACTTGGTCGGCGGCGAGAACAACGGCTGGGCGTGCGTGCTGTCCGGCTTGCAGATCGAACGGATCACGGCCGCCGCCGGCTATTGCGGCGGGTCTCAAGCGGCGTTTGAGCTGGCGCTTAGCTATGCCAAAGACCGGCAGCAGTTCGGCCGTTCGATCGGCACGTTCCAGGCAATCGCCCACATGCTGGCGGACCTGCAGACCGAGCTTGAGGCCGCCCGGACCTTGGTCTGGCGCGCCGCATGGATGGTCGGCAACGACGCGGCCGATGCCCTTCGGGTGATCTCGATGGCCAAGCTGTTTGCGTCGGAGACCTATGTGAAGATCGCGAACGCCGGCATGCAGATATTCGGCGGCGCTGGCTACAGCATGGAGTTCGACATGCAGCGCCATTTCCGCGACTCGCGGAGCACGACGATTGCCGCCGGCACGTCGCAAATGCAGCGCAACGTGATCGCGGGCCTGATGGGTTTGAAGGTGAAATGACCGCATGAAGATGCTGCAAGGAACTCGAATTCTGGACCTCGGCGCTTTCATCACCGGACCATTCGCGGCGTTGCTGCTGGCCGAGATGGGTGCGGACGTCATCAAGGTCGAATGGCCGGCGAAGGGCGACAAGTTCCGGGCCGACGAGCACGGTCTCTACAGCCCGCAGTTTCAGGCGCACAATCGCGACAAGCGATCGATCACATTGGACTATTCCATGCCCGCTGGCCGGGAGGTATTGCACCGGCTGGTCCGCAGCGCCGATGCCTTGATCAGCAACTCGCGGCCGGGCGTGATGGAAAAGGTCGGCGCCGATTACGCCAGCCTGCAGCCGGTCAACCCGAAGCTGATTTATTGTGCCATCACCGGGTTCGGTCCAAACGGTCCATACGCCAACCGTCCGGCATTCGACACCGTCGGACAGGCGCTGTCGGGCTGGATGAGCCGTCATCGCCGGGCGGATGATCCCCGCGTCGTTGGACCAGCGATCGCCGATCCGGTGACGAGCTTCTACGCCACGATCGGGGTTCTCAGCGCATTGGTCGAACGGGGGCGGACCGGACAGGGGCGGTTGGTCGAGGTCAATCTGCTGGAATCGATGATCGGGCTCGCGATCGAGCCGATCACATCGTTCTTCGCAAGGCGCCAACCCATTCCGGTCTATGAGCGGGCGGCGACGTCACAGGCCTATTCCCTGACGTGTCGGGACGGCAAGCGCGTCGGCTTGCATGCCTCCATGCTCAACAAGTTCTTCCAGGGCCTTTGCCGGGCGGTCGAGCGCCCCGACTGGATCGAGAAATATCCCGCGCGCAAGGATCGCATTCTCGCCTACGAGACACTGGCTGCCGACCTGAGCGACATCTTCCGCACGCGCGACCGCGCGGAATGGGTGGTGCGTCTTGAGGCAGCCGTCGTGCCCTTCGGCGTGGAGAATGAACTGCAGGACCTGGAAGCCGATCCGCAGGTCCGGCATCTCGATGTCTTCTACGAGATCGAGCATGCCAAGCATGGCACGTTGACCGCCCCGCGCAGACCGGTCCGGGTCGACGGCAGCCGTGAGATCGACGTCCGCCCGCCACCGGAACTCGGCGAGCACACCGATGAAATTCTCAAGGAGCTTGGATTCGACGAGGATGCGATCGGGGCGTTACGGCGCACCCATGCGATCTAGCGCGACGGTTTGTGTTATTCAGTGATACTTGAAAATCGCCCAAGGTCAGGAGGCGAAAAAACAAGACGTATCGGGAGAGGACACGACATGGGAAGGCGCGTGCAGGCTGCCACAATTGAAAGACGGGCGTTCACTCTTGGATTGATGACCGCGGCGGCGCTCCCTTCGATCGCCAAGGCTCAGTCGTTTCCGACAAAGGCCATTCAAATTATCGTCCCCAATGCCGCCGGTGGCGTGAACGACGTTCTGGCGAGAATTATTGCGCAGAAGCTCCAGGATCAACTCGGCAAGCCTGTGGTCGTCGAGAATCGGCCCGGAGCGGGCGGCGATATCGGGACCGAAGGCGTGCTGAAAACAGAGCCAGACGGTCATACGCTGGTGATGGGCTCGATCCAGCTCACCCTGAAGCCGGCGCTCTACAAAACGCTGCGCTTTGACCCGCGGAAGGACGTAACGTCAATCGCTCGGCTGGCGGCGCAACCGATGATCATCGTGTCGCGACCGGATTTTCCGGCCAGTACGCTGCCGGAGCTGATCGACATCGTCAAAAGCAACCCGGGCAAACACACGTTCGGATCGCCGGGCCCCGGTACGCCGCAGCATTTCGGAGCGGAGATGCTGTGCGCGGAAGCCGGGCTCAAGATGATCCATGTTCCGTATCGCGGCGCCGTGCCCGCAATGACCGATATCATGGCGAGCCAGATCGACATCTATTATGCGACCGAGACCAGCGGCGGCCCTCATATGAAGGCCGGAAGAATGAAACCCCTTGCCGTCACAACTGAAAACCGTATGGCCGCGTTCCCCGATCTCAAGACTCTCTCAGAGTACGGCTACGGGAAATCGACGATCGGCATCTGGTACGGGCTCTTCGGGCCCCCCAGAATGCCGGAAGCGGTTCTCGGCCGGCTGTCGACCGAGCTGGCAACTTTGGCTCAGAGCGAGGATTATCGATCCCGGCTGGTCAAGATGGGCCTCGACAACGCGATGAGCTCACCAGAGATCATGCGATTGCAAATTGAGAGCGAAATCCCGCGTTGGCAGCAAATTGCGCGGGCTGCGGGGGTGAAGCAGGAAGATTAGTTTGAGCGTCAAACGTCCAAGGTATTCGGCCGTTTGCCGTTGCACTCGTCACCCGCGTCAGCAGGTCTCAAGGGGAATGGCCGGTGTCCCACCTGGCTTCTGTCAGACCCGGCGCGAACACTTCCTCGACGGTCCCCTGCCTCGGCGCCAATCCCTGCTCGAAGGACCATCCCAGCATCGCCTCGAGCTCCTTGCGATTGGAGGTCACGCCATAGGGCCACATGTTCGGACCCATGACGGCCTCGGCGCGGGAGAGATCGTCCGACAGCCACGGCAGCATGGCGTAGAACATGCCCGTCGATTTCATTTCTTCCAGAGCGATGGTTCGCGCCTGCAGGCATGCCTTGAGGATGCTGCCGGGGAGCCAAGGATGCGCTGCCGCCAACGAACGCCGCACGCCCATCATGTGCATGATCGGGAACATGCCGGTCTTGCGATAATATGCCTCTTCGGCCGCGCGGAAATCGGGAAACAGCCGTCCCACGTTCGGCGCCTTCTCGGTGAAGCACAGCGGCCGTACCGCCGTGATCAGCGCATCGATCTCGCCATCGGCGAGCATGCCGGACAAGGTCTTGTCGGCCGCAATAGTCTGGAGCTCGATGCTCGGGGGAAGCGAAATCGGAGTTCGCTCCCCGCGACCCGGACGCTGGAGGCCGCCGTTGCGCCAGCGGATGTCCGAGGTCTTGACGCCGTATTCGTCGGAAAGAATGCCGCGTATCCACAGCGCGGCGGTCATCTGATACTCCGGAACCCCGACGATCCTGCCGCGCAGATCCTCCGGCGTGCGAATGTCGCGGTCGGTGCGGATATAGATGTCGCCGTGCCGGAAAACCCGTGACACGAACGCCGGTATGCCCAGGTAGTCCGCATCGCCGCGCAGGCTCGTCAGGATGTGCGAACTGGCGGAGAGTTCGGTCACGTCGAAATCCTGCGTATGATAGACCCGCGGAAAAAGCTCTTCGGGCCGCAGCGGGAAGAAATTGACGTCGCATCCCTCGATCGGCACACGCCCGCTCATGACGGGATTGAGCCGATCGTAGGGGCAACCGGCGAAGCTGATCTGAAGCTTGGGCACCCGTTTAGGCCTCCGGCATCTCTCTGCATCGTGGTCGCGCACGACTGTCATTGCAAGTTTCGTCTTCCGCCCATCGGACGATGCAACTCGCGTGCGTGGCAGCTTCGCTGGCACAACGTCGGTTGTTCCGTTAACATCCCGCCCCTGCCAAGCAACCAGCTGCATGTCCGAATCTCAGACCATCCATCTCGCCGCCGATCTGTCGTTTCTGCACACGGATTATCTGTGGCGGCTGCCTGGCTCGTGGATCGGATACGACTATTACAGCACGTCGGAATTCTACGAGGACATCGCGCGCATCGCGCAGCGCGGCGTGATGGATATGCTGTTCTTCGGCGACACCGGCGGCACCCCCGAGGACTACGGGGGCAACCACGAGGCCCCGGTCCGCTATGGCGCCAAATGGCCCCGCCATGACATGGCGCCGATGATTCCGCTGATGGCCAAGGCCGCGTCCGGCGTGGGCTTCGCGCTCACCATGTCGACGACCTATCATCACCCGTTCTATGTCGCGCGTTTCTTCAACGCACTCGACCACGTGACACGCGGGCGGATCGCCTGGAATGCCGTAACGTCGGCCTACAAGAACGAGGCCGCGAATTACGGCTTCGACACCATGATGGATCACGACGAGCGCTACGAACGCGCGCAGGAGTTTCTCGAGGTTGCCTGCAAGCTGTGGGACAGCGTCGAAAAAGATGCGCTGATCGGCGACCGCGAGAAGGGCATTTTCGCGGATCCGGCCAAGGTGCACCGGATCGATCACCACGGCCGGTATTTCAACGTCCGCGGCCCGCTTCCGGCATTGCCGTCGCCGCAACAGCGGCCCGTCATCATCCAGGCCGGTCTTTCCGGTCCCGGCATGGACCTGGCCGCCACCTACGCCGACATGCAGTTCAGCACACGCCGCACGGTTGCCACCATGAAGCAGCATCGCGCGGCGCTCGATGCGAAACTGGCCTCGGTCGGCCGCAAGCCGCGCGACGTCGGCATTCTCTGGTCGATCCGGATTCAGGTCGCCGAATCGGAGGCCGACGCCGCCGAAAAGGAGCGGCGCTATCTGGCCGCGATCAGACCGGAAGCCGGTCTGGTGGAAATGTCGGCCCAATACAATGTCGATTTCTCCAAGGCCAGGTCCGGCATGCGCCTCGCCGACTTCGCCGACGAGGTGCGCGCGCAGAAGGGAAACTACGGAAGCTTCGACGAGCTTCTCAAGACGACGGACCCCGCGCAGACCGTGGAGGAGTTCGGCCGCCGCTTCCTGGTCGATCGCATCCTGGTCGCGACCGGCACGCCGAAGTCGATTGTCGACAAGCTGGAGGAGATACACGTTGCGTCCGGCGCCAACGGCGGCTTCATCCTGGGACGCGGCTATTCGGCCATGGACAACATCCGCGAGTTCGTCGAGCTCGTCGTTCCGGAGCTGCAACGCCGCGGGCTATCCAAGAAGACCTATACCGGTTCGACGCTGCGGGACAATCTCAACTAGAATCCGCGCCAGCGATCCCGCGAGCGTTCCGCGCTTCGCGCGCTTACTGACCGCGCGACAGTTCGTCGAGCAGCGGGCCCCAGATGCGCTGCTCGGTCTGGATGAAAGTGGTCGTGTCCTGCGGCGACATCGGGCGCGCGTAGCTGCCGACCGCCGCAAGCTTGCTGCGCACCTCTGGATTGTTGAGGATGACGTTGAGATCGTCGCTTACCTTCCGAACGATGTGTTCCGGCGTTCCCGCCGGTGCCACCATCACCATCCAGCCCGCGGACCTGAAGTCCGGAATGGTCTCCGCGGCGGCCGGCAGATCGGGAAATTCCGCCAGCCGGGTCTGCGATCCGACGGCCAGCGCGTGCAGCTTGCCGGACTGCATGGCGCCGATCAGGGCGGTGCCGCCTTCGATCAGCATCTGGACCCGTTCTCCCATCAGATCGCTCAGCGCCTGTGCCGGACCGCCGGAATAGGGGACCATCAGCAGCTTGATGCCGGCCCGTCTTTGCAGCATCTCGCCGGTAAGATGGCTTTGACGGCCGCGCCCGGAGACGGCGTAGGAAATTTCGCCCGGCTTCTGCTTTGCCGCTTCGATCAAGGCCGGCAGTGTCTTGATGCCCGTCTGCGGCGCGATGGTGATGAACAT
>CAVRXD010000003.1:0-70945 GCA_963725065.1 uncultured Alphaproteobacteria bacterium | reverse complement strand
TCAACGGCACCGAGCGCGTGATCGTTTCCCAGATGCACCGCTCGCCGGGCGTGTTCTTCGATCACGACAAGGGCAAGACCCATTCTTCCGGGAAGCTGCTGTTCGCCGCGCGCATCATTCCGTATCGCGGCTCGTGGCTGGACATCGAGTTCGACGCCAAGGACATCGTCTATGCGCGCATTGACCGGCGCCGGAAAATTCCGGTGACGTCGCTGCTGTTCGCGCTCAGCATGGATGCCGAGGAGATCCTCAACACCTTCTACCGCAAGATGATCTACAAGCGGCAGAAGGAAGGCTGGCGCGTACCGTTCGATTCCAATCGTTTCCGCGGTTACAAGGCGATCAACGATCTGGTCGACGCCGACACCGGCAAGGTCGTCCTGGAGGCCGGAAAGAAGCTCACCGTGCGTCAGGCGCGCCAGCTCGGCGAGAAGGGCCTTAAGGCCCTGCGCATGACCGACGAGGAGCTGATCGGCCAGTACATCGGGGAAGATCTGGTCAATCCCAAGACCGGCGAGATCTATGCGGAAGCCGGCGAGGAGATCACCGAAAAGAACCTCAAGGCGCTGAACGAGGCGGGCTACAAGGAACTGCCGCTGCTCGACATCGACCATGTCAATGTCGGCGCCTACATCCGCAACACGCTCACCGTCGACAAGAACATGACGCGTGAGGACGCGCTGTTCGACATCTACCGCGTGATGCGTCCGGGCGAGCCGCCGACGCTCGACACCGCGCAGAACATGTTCCAGTCGCTGTTCTTCGACCCCGAGCGTTACGACCTGTCGGCGGTCGGTCGGGTGAAGATGAACATGCGGCTCGACCTCGACGCGCCCGACACCATGCGGGTGCTGCGCAAGGAAGATATCGTCGCGGTCATTCGTACGCTGGTGGACCTGCGCGACGGCAAGGGCGAGATCGACGACATCGATCACCTCGGCAACCGCCGGGTGCGCTCGGTCGGCGAGCTGATGGAGAATCAGTACCGCATCGGCCTCCTGCGCATGGAGCGCGCGATCAAGGAGCGCATGTCCTCGGTCGACATCGACACCGTGATGCCGCAGGACCTGATCAACGCCAAGCCGGCGGCGGCGGCGGTGCGCGAGTTCTTCGGCTCCTCGCAGCTCAGCCAGTTCATGGACCAGACCAATCCGCTGTCCGAGATCACGCACAAGCGGCGGCTCTCGGCGCTCGGACCTGGCGGTCTCACGCGCGAGCGCGCCGGCTTCGAGGTGCGCGACGTGCATCCGACCCACTACGGCCGCATCTGTCCGATCGAGACGCCGGAAGGGCCGAACATCGGCCTGATCAACTCGCTCGCCACCTATGCGCGGGTGAACAAGTACGGCTTCGTCGAGACTCCGTACCGCAAGGTCAAGGACGGCCGCGTCACCGACGAGGTGGTCTATCTGTCGGCGATGGAGGAGGGGCGCTACACGGTCGCGCAGGCGAACATTCCGATCGACAACCGCGGTCGCTTTACCGAGGACATGATCGTTTGCCGTCACGCCGGCGACGTGCAGATGGTGCCGGCCGACAAGGTCGACTTCATGGACGTGTCGCCGAAGCAACTGGTGTCGGTGGCGGCGGCGCTCATTCCGTTCCTGGAGAACGACGACGCCAACCGCGCGCTGATGGGCTCCAACATGCAGCGTCAGGCGGTGCCGCTGGTGCGCGCCGAAGCCCCGTTCGTGGGCACCGGCATGGAAGGCGTGGTTGCGCGTGACTCCGGCGCCTCGATCGGCGCGCGGCGTACCGGCATCGTCGATCAGGTCGACGCCACCCGTATCGTGGTGCGCGCGACCGAGGAAGCCGACGCGACCAAGCCCGGCGTCGACATCTACCGGCTGATGAAGTTCCAGCGCTCCAACCAGAACACCTGCATCAACCAGCGACCGCTGGTGAAGGTGGGCGATCAGGTCAAGAAGGGCGACATCATCGCCGACGGTCCGTCGACCGAGCTCGGCGAGCTGGCGCTCGGCCGCAACGTGCTGGTCGCGTTCATGCCGTGGAATGGCTACAACTTCGAAGACTCGATCCTGCTCTCCGAGCGCATCGTCAAGGACGACGTCTTCTCCTCGATCCACATCGAGGAGTTCGAGGTGATGGCGCGCGACACCAAGCTCGGGCCTGAGGAAATCACCCGCGACATTCCGAACGTCTCGGAAGAAGCGCTGAAGAACCTCGACGAGGCCGGCATCGTCTATATCGGCGCCGAGGTGCGCGCCGGCGACATCCTCTGCGGCAAGATCACGCCGAAGGGCGAAAGCCCGATGACGCCGGAGGAGAAACTCCTGCGCGCGATCTTCGGCGAGAAGGCCTCCGACGTGCGCGACACTTCGTTGCGGGTGCCGCCCGGCGTGCAGGGTACCGTCGTCGAGGTGCGGGTGTTCAACCGCCACGGCGTCGAGAAGGACGAGCGTGCGCTCGCCATCGAGCGCGAGGAGATCGAGCGGCTCGCCAAGGACCGCGACGACGAGCAGGCGATCCTCGACCGTAACGTCTACGGCCGTCTGGCCGAGATGCTGGAGGGTCGCCAGGGGATCGCGGGTCCCAAGGGCTTCAAGAAGGATTCCAAGATCACCCGCGCGGTGCTCGAGGAATATCCGCGCTCGCAGTGGTGGCAGTTCGCCTCGCCGAACGACAAGCTGATGGCCGAGATCGAAGCCATCCGCAAGCAGTACGACGAGTCGAAGAAGGGTCTCGAGCAGCGCTTCCTCGACAAGGTCGAGAAGCTGCAGCGCGGCGACGAGTTGCCGCCCGGCGTGATGAAGATGGTCAAGGTCTTCGTCGCGGTGAAGCGCAAGATCCAGCCCGGCGACAAGATGGCCGGCCGTCACGGCAACAAGGGCGTGGTGTCGAAGATCGTGCCGGTCGAGGACATGCCGTTCCTCGAAGATGGCACGCAGGTCGACATCGTGCTCAATCCGTTGGGCGTGCCCAGCCGGATGAACGTCGGACAGATCCTGGAGACCCATCTCGGCTGGGCCTGCGCCGGCCTCGGCTTGCGTATCGGGCAGGCGGTCGATGCCTACAACGCCAAGCACGACACCAAGCCGCTCAAGGAGATGCTGAAGAAGGTCTACGGCGACGACGAGACCATCAAGTCGCTGGGCGAGAAGGATCTGGTGGAGCTCGGCAACAACCTGCGCCACGGCGTGCCGATCGCGACGCCGGTGTTCGACGGCGCCAAGGAGGCGGATATCGAGCACATGCTCGATCTCGCCGGTCTCGATCACTCCGGCCAGGTGACGCTGTTCGATGGACGCACCGGAGAGTCGTTCGATCGCAAGGTGACGGTGGGCTACATCTACATGCTCAAGCTTCACCATCTGGTCGACGACAAGATCCACGCCCGTTCGATCGGCCCCTACAGCCTCGTGACCCAGCAGCCGCTGGGCGGCAAGGCGCAGTTCGGCGGCCAGCGTTTCGGCGAAATGGAGGTCTGGGCGCTCGAAGCCTACGGCGCCGCCTACACGCTGCAGGAGATGCTGACCGTGAAGTCGGACGACGTCGCCGGCCGCACCAAGGTGTACGAGGCGATCGTGCGCGGAGACGACACCTTCGAGGCCGGTATTCCGGAATCGTTCAACGTGTTGGTCAAGGAGATGCGCTCGCTCAGTCTCAACGTCGATCTGCACAATTCCAAGCAGCAGCGGACGGGCCCCGGTGGCGAGGCCGCGGAAGCCGCAGAGTAGCGACGACGGATAATGGAGGACGAAGGGCAGATTTCAGCGAGCGACGGAAGGGAATGCCGATCCTTCCGTCGCCCATCGTCTGTCGTTGGTCCGCGAACAACTGAATACTCCACACGGAGAGCACTATGAATCAAGAGATTATGAATTTTTTCAGCCCGCAGGTGCCGGCTCAGGTCTTCGACCAGATCCGGATATCGATCGCGAGCCCGGAAAAGATTCTGTCCTGGTCCTACGGCGAGATCAAAAAGCCGGAGACCATCAACTACCGCACCTTCAAGCCCGAGCGCGACGGCCTGTTCTGCGCGCGCATCTTCGGACCGATCAAGGACTACGAGTGCTTGTGCGGCAAGTACAAGCGCATGAAGTACAAGGGCATCATCTGCGAGAAATGCTCGGTCGAGGTCACGCTGTCGCGCGTGCGGCGCGAGCGCATGGGCCATATCGAGCTCGCGGCGCCGGTCGCCCACATCTGGTTCCTCAAGTCACTGCCGTCGCGCATCGGGCTTCTGCTCGACATGACGCTCAAGTCGCTCGAGCGCATCCTCTATTTCGAGAGCTATGTCGTGCTCGAGCCGGGGCTGACCTCGCTCGAGGACCGCCAGCTGCTGAGCGAGGAGGAGTACCTCAAGGCGCAGGAGACCTTCGGCGGCGACAGCTTCACCGCCACGATTGGCGCGGAAGCGATCCGCGAGATGCTCAAGGCGCTCGATCTCGACAAGATGCAGGCCGATCTGCGGGCTGAGATCGCGGGCTCGGATTCCGACGCCAAGAAGAAGAAGCTCGCCAAGCGGCTCAAGATCGTGGAGGCCTTCCAGCAGTCCGGCAATCGGCCGGAATGGATGATCCTGACCCAGGTGCCGGTGATCCCGCCGGATCTGCGGCCGCTCGTGCCGCTCGATGGCGGCCGCTTTGCCACCTCCGATCTCAACGACCTCTATCGTCGCGTGATCAACCGCAACAATCGCTTGAAGCGGCTGATCGAGCTGCGCGCGCCCGACATCATCATCCGCAACGAAAAGCGCATGTTGCAGGAGGCGGTCGACGCGCTGTTCGACAACGGCCGCCGCGGCCGGGTCATCACCGGCGCCAACAAGCGCCCGTTGAAGTCCTTGGCCGACATGCTGAAGGGCAAGCAGGGCCGCTTCCGCCAGAACCTGCTCGGCAAGCGCGTCGACTATTCCGGCCGCTCGGTCATCGTGGTGGGTCCGGAGCTCAAGCTGCACCAGTGCGGCCTGCCCAAGAAGATGGCGCTCGAGCTGTTCAAGCCGTTCATCTATTCGCGGCTCGATGCCAAGGGCCTGTCGACCACGGTGAAGCAGGCCAAGAAGCTGGTCGAGAAGGAGAAGCCCGAGGTTTGGGACATCCTCGACGAGGTCATCCGCGAGCATCCGGTACTGCTCAACCGCGCGCCGACGCTGCACCGCCTGGGCATCCAGGCGTTCGAGCCGGTATTGATCGAGGGCAAGGCGATCCAGCTTCATCCGCTGGTTTGCGCGGCGTTCAACGCCGACTTCGACGGCGACCAGATGGCCGTGCACGTGCCGCTTTCGCTCGAGGCGCAGCTCGAAGCACGCGTGCTGATGATGTCGACCAACAACATCCTGCACCCCGCCAACGGCTCGCCGATCATCGTGCCGTCGCAGGATATCGTGCTCGGTCTCTACTACCTCTCGATCATGCGCGAGGGCGGTGAGAACGAGAAGAAGCTCAAGATCTTCGGCGAAATGTCGGAGATCGAGCATGCGCTGCATGCCAAGGTCGTCGACCTGCACACCAAGATCAAATACCGCTGGATCGGAGTGGACGAGAAGGGCAAGTCCTTCACTCAGTGGTTCGAGACCACGCCGGGCCGCGTGATGCTCGGCCAGGTGCTGCCGAAGAGCTCGAAGGTTCCCTACGACGTCGTGAACAAGCTCATGACCAAGCGGGAAATCTCCGGCATGATCGACCAAGTCTACCGCCACTGCGGGCAGAAGGAGACGGTGATCTTCTGCGACCGCATCATGGCGCTCGGATTCCACCACGCGTTCAAGGCCGGCATCTCATTCGGCAAGGACGACATGGTCGTGCCGAGCACGAAGTGGAAGATCATCGAGAAGACCCGCAACGAGGCCAAGGAGTTCGAGCAGCAGTACAACGACGGCCTCATCACTCAGGGCGAGAAGTACAACAAGGTGGTCGACGCCTGGTCGAAGGCTACCGACCAGATCGCCGACGAGATGATGAAGCAGATCTCCTCGGTGGAGCGCAGCGAGGGCGGTCGCGAGGCCCAGGTCAACTCCATCTACATGATGGCGCATTCCGGCGCGCGCGGCTCGCCCGCGCAGATGCGCCAGCTCGCGGGCATGCGCGGCCTGATGGCAAAGCCCTCGGGCGAGATCATCGAGAGCCCGATCATCAGCAACTTCAAGGAAGGGCTCACCGTGCTCGAGTACTTCAACTCGACCCACGGCGCCCGCAAGGGACTTGCCGACACCGCGCTCAAGACCGCGAATTCGGGCTACCTCACCCGGCGTCTGGTCGACGTGGCGCAGGACTGCATCATCACGACGGTGGATTGCGGGACGACGGCGGGCATCAAGGTGCGTGCCATCATCGATGCGGGCACCGTGGTGGCTTCGCTCGCCAGCCGTATTCTCGGCCGCACTACGGCCGAGGACGTGCGCGATCCCTCGTCGCACAAGGTCATCGTCAAGGGCGGCACGCTGCTCGAAGAGCCGCACGTCGAGGCCATCATGACGGCGGGCGTGCAGGAGCTGCGCATTCGCTCGGTGCTCACCTGCGAGACGACCACCGGCGTCTGCGGCATGTGCTACGGGCGCGATCTCGCCCGCGGCACTCCGGTCAATATGGGCGAAGCGGTGGGCGTCATCGCCGCGCAATCGATCGGTGAGCCGGGCACTCAGCTCACCATGCGCACGTTCCACATCGGCGGCGCTGCGCAGATTTCGGAGCAGTCGTTCGTCGAGTCGAACTTCGATGGAACGATCAAGATCAAGAACAAGAACATGGTGAAGAACTCCGACGGCCAGACGGTCGCCATGGTTCGCAACATGGTCGTCGCCGTGCTCGATCCCGACGGGACGGAGCGCGCGGTGCACCGCATCCAATATGGTGCACGGGTCCTGATCGACGAGGGCGACAAGATCAAGCGCGGGCAGCGCATCGCGGAATGGGACCCCTATACCCGGCCGATCCTCACCGAAGTCGATGGCACGATCGGGTTCGAAGATCTGGTGGAAGGCCAGTCGATGTCGGAGACGCTCGACGAATCGACCGGCATTGCCAAGCGCGTGGTCACCGACTGGCGTACCACGCGCGGGGTGGACCTGCGGCCCTCGATCGTGATCAAGGACAAGGCCGGCAAGATCCTGAAGCTCGCCCGCGGCGGAGAGGCGCGCTACCAGCTCGCCGTGGACGCCGTCATCTCGGTCGATCCAGGGACGCACGTGCAGGCGGGTGACGTCATCGCGCGTATCCCGACCGAGAGCGCCAAGACCCGCGACATCACCGGCGGTCTGCCGCGGGTGGCGGAGCTGTTCGAGGCGCGTCGGCCGAAGGAGGCGGCGATCATCGCCGAAACCTCGGGCACCATCCGCTTCGGACGCGACTACAAGAACAAGCGTCGCGTCATCATCGAGCCCGCGGACAAGGGCGAGGAGCCGCGGGAGTACCTGATCGCGAAGGGCAAGCACATCTACCTGCAGGACGGCGATATCATCGAAAAGGGTGATTCGATCGTCGAGGGCAATCCCGCTCCCCACGATATCCTGGCGATCAAGGGCGTCGAGGAACTGGCCGCCTATCTCGTCAACGAGATCCAGGACGTCTATCGGCTGCAGGGTGTCGCCATCAACGACAAGCACATCGAGGTGATCGTTCGCCAGATGCTGCAGAAGGTCGAGATCGACGATGCCGGTGAGACCGACCTGATCCAGGGCGAGCAGATCGACAGGATCGAGCTTGACGAGCTCAATGCGCGCGCGAAGGACGACGGTAAGAAGCCGGCAGTCGGCCATCCGGTGCTGCTCGGCATCACCAAGGCCTCGCTGCAGACACGCTCGTTCATCTCGGCAGCGTCGTTCCAGGAGACCACGCGCGTCCTCACCGAAGCTGCGGTCAACGGCAAGGTGGATACGCTCGAGGGCCTCAAGGAGAACGTCATTGTCGGCCGCCTGATCCCGGCGGGAACCGGTGCGATGATGAACGGGCTGCGCGAGGTCGCAGGCAAGCGCGACGCGCTCATCCTCGAGGAGCGCGAAAAGGAGGCCGCAGCCAAGGCGGCCGCCGCGGAGGCTCCGGAGCCGGCGCAATTGCCGGCGGCGGAATGAGCCCACGCGACCCATCGACACGAGAGATCAGGGGCTGCCTTCGGGCAGCCCTTTTTTGTCCCGCCGCCCGGCGGCTTCCAGGGCTACGCGGTGCCGAAGCACCGGCATCGCCGACTATATTTATCCGGAAAGGGAACTCGGCACCCCAAAAAGCCATTTTGTAACGGTCGTTTAAGGGGGGAAGGCTTGGTCTCGCCTTTGGTTCGAGCCCTTCGCATGGTCCGATGGAATCGCTCCTCGTCAAAATCTTTGCCTTGGCGCTTGCGCTCAGTCAGGTCACCACCACACCCGACGCGGTGAAGACGCAGTTCGACCGCACCCGCGATCAGGAAGAGGTGGCACGGCTGCTGGGCGCGGGCTGCACGCACATGCGCAAGGCCTTCGACATCGAGGACATCAACCTCGATGAGCTCATCGCCACGGCGATGGACGATCCGCAGGCGATGACCAGCGAGAACAAGGCGTTTCGCGGCATCAATTTTGCCGATCTGCAAACGGCCTACCGTCAGTTTTGCAAGAACGAGAAGGTGCCGGTGCCGGCCGTCGATCTCGGCGAGGTCATCGACCACTACAACAAGGCGGTCGCCGACCTGCCCGATCACAACAAGCTCAAGGGCCTCAAGCTGCCGGGCGCCAGCGTCGTGCTCGACCGCAAGGGCGAACGCTTCGCGGAGGTGTTCGAGGAGAACCAGCGGCGGCAATGGGTCCCGCTCAGCGACATTCCGGAACACGTCCAGAAGGCGTTCCTCGCGGCCGAGGACAAGCGCTTCTATCGCCACCGAGGGATCGACGAGCGCGGACTGATCCGCGCCTTCATCGGCAACCTTGCGCAGTCCGGGCGCCCGCAGGGCGGCTCGACCATCACCCAGCAGATCGTGAAGAACCTCCTGGTCGGCGAGGACCTCACCTATGACCGCAAGATCCGCGAGATGATCGTGGCGTCGCGGGTCGAGCACACGCTGAGCAAAGCGGAGATCCTCGAGCTCTACCTCAATTCGGTTTATCTCGGCCGCGGCTCCTGGGGGATCGAGCTCGCGGCCCGCAGCTATTTCGGCAAGCAGGCGAAGAACCTGACCCTGGAAGAGGGCGCCCTTCTTGCCGCCCTGACCAAGGGGCCGAACTATTTCAATCCCGACCGGCATCCCGGACGGGCCCAGGAACGGCTCGCCTACGTGTTCAGCCGCATGCAGGAGGACGAAGCAAATCCCGCGGAGCAGCAGGTCGGCCGCGGGCTGCCTGCGCTGCCGGCCATGGTCGCCTACGAGCGGCCGCGGCGCGACATCGGCTTCCATTTCGTGGATCAGGTGGCGCGCGAGGCCAAATCGGTTGCCGGCCTCGAGACGATCACCGCCAACTCCTACACCGTGCGCTCGACGATAAACCCGCAATTGCAGCGCGCGGTCGAAACGACGCTGCAAGAAGGGCTTTCGCGCTATGAACGCAGCGCCGGTCGGGTGCAGTTCGTGTCTCCGGAGGCGAGGCTGGGCAAGGCTGTCCAGCGCGCTGACGCGGAGCGAAAAGCCGGCGACAAGCGGCCGGCTTGGCAGGTCGCGCTCGCGACCGCGCGGCTGCCACTCTACGACGTGCATTGGACGCCCGCGATCGTGGTGGAGAAGCCGGGCGGCGGCAAGAAGAACGAGGCGTGGCGTGTCGGCTTGGCTGACGGCCGCGTCCTTCCGTTCTCCGTCGACAACGCAGTCGCTCAGCGCAAGCTCGCGCTTTACGATGTGGTCCTTGTTCGCGTGACCGATGGCAAGGGCAAAGCCGCCGCGCGCGCCGAACTGCGGGTGCGCCCCATAGTGCAGGGCGCTGTGGTGGTGCTGGAGAACAAGACCGGCCGTATCCTGGCCATGAGCGGCGGCTTCTCCTATCCGCTGAGCCAGCTCAATCGCACCAGTCAGGCCATGCGTCAGCCGGGCTCCGCGATCAAGCCGTTGAGCTACCTTGCAGCCCTGCGCAGGGGCCTCCAGCCCAATACGCTGGTGAGTGACGAGCCGATCACGCTGCCGCCGATTGGCCGGGGCCGCGCCCGCGAGCAGGACTACTGGACGCCGAAGAACTATGACGGCGGCGGGGGCGGCATTCTGACGCTGCGGCGCGCGCTGGAGAATTCGCGCAATCTTGCCACCGTCCACCTGCTCGACGGCGGCATCGAAAACACTCCGGAGGCGAGCCTCGATCGCGTCTGCAAGCTCGCGGTGGAAGCTCAGATCTACCGGGAGTGCGTGCGGTACTATCCGTTCGTGCTCGGCGCGCAGCCGGTGCGGCCGATCGATCTCGCGGCGTTCTATGCCGCGATCGCGAATGAAGGACTGCGACCCGCGCCCTATGTGATCGAATTCGATCGAGCGCAATGGCGCGACCGTCTATCGCCACGATCCGAAGTCCTCGGTCACGGTGGCGTCGGTGGACCGCGCCGCGTTCTATCAGCTCAAGACCATGATGCAGGGCGTGCTGGCGCGCGGCACGGCGCGCACGATCGCGGGTCTTGCCCCCTATGTCGCGGGCAAGACCGGCACCTCGGACGAGGAAAACGACGCCTGGTTCGTGGGCTTCACCAATGACGTCACCGTCGCGGTCTGGCTCGGCTACGATAATGCCACCGGCAAGCGCCGCACGCTCGGCGGCGGTGCGACCGGCGGTGGTGTTGCCGTTCCGATCTTCGAGCCGATCATCCAGGCGGTATGGGCCAATGTGGCCCCGAAAACCGTGCTCGCCCCGCCGTCGCCGGAGGCCAAGCGCCAGCTCAGTTGCAAGTCGATCGATCTGGAATCCGGCGAAGCCCCGGTCGGCGGCGGCAAAGCGGTCACCGAATGTTTCCGGATCGACCGCCAGGGCCAGATCGTGGACACTCAATATGAGCTGGTGTCGCGGGAAGATGCCTACACCGCGCGCGAATCGCGCGGCTATTACGGGGTGGCGCCCAATCCCTACGGCTACGACGTCTCCGGGCAGCCGGGTTACCAAGGCTATCAGGGATACCAACGCAATCAGGGGTATCAGGGCTACTATTACGACAACAACGGTCGCTACGTTCCCGCGCCGCCCGCCCCGGTGCGGCCGCAGCAGCAGTATTACGGCCAGTCCGGCACCACCGCGCCCGCTGCGCCGCAGCGGGATCCCTATGGGCGCGTCTATCAGACGCCGCAGCCGCAGCGGATCGAGCCGCCCGGCTACATCTGGGGCAACCGGCGCTTTTGATGAAAGACGTCACCATGCGGAGCATCCGGCCGGCCGCCCTCTTCCTGGGATTGACGGCATTTGCGGTAACGTGCGGGACAGGCGTCCACGCTCAGGATTTCGGGATCGTGGAGGTCAATTCGACCGCCGGGCTCGCCGTGGACAAGCTCAAGCCGAAAACCATCGCGTTGCTTGATCGGCCGAGTGAAGAACTGATTGATCCGGACGCTGGCCTTATTCGGTTCGAGGATTGGGCGCAGGCGAGGCCGGTCGAAAAGCAGTTCCTGTCTCCCTTCCCGAGCTATGTCGAGCCGTATTCCGAGGTCACGGTCGACGGGGTGCGCAAGCGCTTCAAGGAGAAGCTTCATATGTATGTGGGCGAGGCGCGCTTTGTGCTGGCGCGCCCGCCGGGCTCGATCGATCTCGCCAGCCTGGTGACGCTTCCCTTCATCGAGCGCCTCGATCCGGCGATCAAGCACCGCCTGATCACGTCGGCGGAGGCGGTGTCCCCCAAGGACCCGCGTGCCATCAACAATCAGCATCCGCTGCGGCGGTGGTGCGAGACCAGACCAGTCACCATCTGCATTCGCTCGCGCTACCAGTTCGAGGGCAAGCTGCCGGTCGGTATCCAGATCGCCAACAAGCTCAGGGAAGGCTCGAAGAAGCTTCCGGATCACCTTGAGTTCGAGAGCGAACTCACGCTGCGCCCGGCCGCAGAGGTCAGCGAGATGGGGCTCGCGACCCTGACCGGCCTCGACACCCCGTCGATCGGCGCGCTCGAGCAAAATATCTTCTACGTCAACCAGGTGATGCAGTTCGGCAAGCTGCTGGCGGTCTTCCAGAACCACCCGACCGACGCAAACCAGACCGTCGTGACCGTGTTCATGGCGCTCGCGGTCGAGACCAGCATCCTGGCGAAGAAGAAAGAGTTCATGAAAGTACCGGTGCTGCGAAACCTGGTGCCCGCGCAGGTGCTCGCCGGCAAGAGCTCGTTCAACAGCGGCAATTCCATCAGCGCCGGATTGCCGATCTACGCGCGCAATCAGATCAAAGCGATCGCCTCGATCCTCGAGCGGAAGTGATCGAGGCGCAAAGGCGTCGCTTTGGCGATTGGCCAGGCCGCGCGTCGCCGATCGCTTTGAGCGCTTCTCCCCGAGCTAGTCTGTGGGCGTTTGCCGATGGTCGGGAGCGGCGTTTGTTCAAGACAAGATGTATTGCAAGAAAAAGGCGCCGCGATTGCTTGGCGCGTGTGCCAGCACGCCTAATGCAAAGATTGCGGAACTTTGGAACTTTGTTCCATGAAGCTTTTGCTTTGGGAACTCACAGGGCTTCTCAATATTGCCGCCTTTCGCCTATTTGAGTACCAACGAGCACACTCCGATACTCCTTCGGTTTGCGGAGATCGGAAGAGGTGAGGGGGGTCGGATGCGAGGGGCATTCGACCAAATACCGACGCCGTAGTTCCCCGACGGCGCCGGAGATAGCGGGCTGTCAACACTAGCACTTGAATTTGACGGCGGTCGGCTCGACCGCCGCGCCAACGTCGGTCTCCCGTCGCTGGCGACATTGAAGCAAACGGCGCCCGCGACAGCGAGTGCGACGCCGCAGGCAAGTGCGCGCGGTCTCGACTGGTTCACGTTCTTCCTTGCGGACATCCAGACCGGATTTGGTCCTTTCGTCGCGATCTATCTGACTGCGCATCAATGGGCGCAGTTCGATATCGGCCTGGTCCTGACGGCGGGCGGCCTCGTGGCGCTGGCCTGCCAGATGCCTGGCGGCGCGTTGGTCGATGCCGTGCGCTCGGCGCGGCTGGTCGCGGGACTCGCGGTGGTGGCGATTTGTCTGAGCGCGCTTGCACTCGCGATCTGGCCTAATTTCGCGGTGGTCATGGGATCGCGTGTCCTCCACGCGGCGGCGAGCTGTGTGCTCGGGCCGGTCATCGCGGCGATCAGCCTCGGTCTTGTCGGCCACGCCGCGCTCGGCGCGCGGCTGGGCCGCAACGCCCGCTTCTCCTCGATCGGCAACGGCGTCGCCGCGGCTGCCATGGGCGCGTGCGGGTCCCTCGTCTCCAGTCAGGCCGTGTTCTTTCTGACCGCCATCCTTGCCGCGCCTGCGATCCTGGCGCTTACCCGCATTCGCATGAGCGATATCGAACGTCCCAAGCCGACCAGCGACGGAACACCGAATGTAAGCCTGTGGTGCGTATTGAGCGACCGCCGGCTGCTGATTTTTGCCGGATGCATCCTGCTGTTCCAGCTGGCTAACGCCGCGATGCTCCCGATGATGGGCAGCATCCTGACCATGCGCTCGAGTGCCTGGGCATCGACGCTGATCGCAGCGTGCATCGTCGTTCCGACCGTCATCGTCGCGGGAGTCGCGCCGTGGGTCGGGCGCCAGGCCGACGCGTGGGGGCGGCGCCCGCTGTTGCTGCTCTGTTTTGCGGCCTTGGCGTTGCGGGGCGTGCTCTTCGCCCTCGTGAGCAGTCCTTATCTTGTGGTCGCCGTGCAAGTTCTCGACGGCGTCTGTGCCGCCGTCCTCGGGGTGATTCTCCCGCTTGTGGTCGCGGACGTCATGCGCGGCACGGGACGGTTCAATCTTGGGCTCGGGATTGTCGGCAGCGCCGTGGGCATCGGCGCCGCGCTCAGCACCACGCTTGCGGGCTTCATGATGGATCGTTTCGGCAGCAGCCTCGCGTTCTGGAGTTTGGCGGGCGTGGCCGTTTGCGGGCTGGCCCTGGTCTGGCTGCTGCTCCCGGAGACCCGCCCCGAGTTCGGCGCCGACACCAGCGCTGTCGTAATTTCGTCATTAAACGGGGAGGTTTGCGCCAGCCGGGATGCTGGTATGCGACCGATTGGGAGCGTTGCGCTCGCCCGCGGTATTTCTCTGCCTTTGCAGCCGTCACTTACCGCACTGGGCTAAACTTTAATCAAGTTCCCGGGAAACCCGGCGCGTGTTCTCGCGTTGCCACTCAGCACAAGCGCATCTGGACCGGGGTCCAATCCACATGAATGACGCTAATCGGTACGCTCAGCGTCCTTTTGCGCTCCTCGCTCACTACATAAAAAAGCGGCCCATTTCGCATGCCGCCATCCTGGCCGCCGTCCTTGGTGCGGTCGGTTGCTCGGTGGGCGCGCAGTACGGTGTCAAGCTTCTGGTGGATACGCTTTCGGCGGGGTTGTACGTCGACGGCAGCGTTCGCAATGCATGGCTGGGCCTGCTGCTGCTCGCGACGTTGATCGCCGCGGACAACCTGTTGTGGCGGGTTGCCAGCTGGATTGCCAGCTACACCTTTGTTGCCGTAACCGGCGATCTGCGCCGCGACTTGTTTCGCCATCTCACCGGGCACTCGCCGAGCTATTTCGCCGAACGGATGCCCGGAACCCTGACCAGTCGTATCACCGCCACCTCGAACGCCGTCTTCACCCTGCAGAACATGTTCGTCTGGAACGTGATGCCGCCCTGCGTGGCCACGCTGGTCGCGATTGGATTCGTGGTGACCGTGAGCTTGCCCATGGCCGCCACGTTGCTGGTGCTTGCCGCCATTCTGGTCGTGGCCATGTTTCACTTGGCCGCCGCCGGCCGGCCGTTGCACCACGAATTCGCCGACCGCGCCGCCGCGGTGGACGGTGAAATGGTCGACGTGGTTGGAAATATGTCTCTGGTCTGGTCGTTCTGCGGGCTCGGTCGCGAGCACCGGCGGCTCGACGCTACGATCGACCGGGAAATGACAGCGCGGCGACGCAGCCTCCTTTATCTGGAGAAGCTGCGCCTGCTGCATGCCGGTGTCACGGTATTCCTGACTATCGGGCTGCTGGGCTGGGCGATCGTTCTCTGGCAGAACGGCGCGGCCACGACCGGCGATGTCGTGCTGGTGTGCACGCTCGGCCTGTCGATCCTGCATGCGACGCGGGATTTGGCAGTTGCCTTGGTGGATGTGACCCAACACCTGGCACGCCTCTCGGAGGCGCTCGGCACGCTGCTCATTCCGCATCACCTGCAGGACCACCCCAAAGCGACCTCGCTGGTGCGCTCGGGCGCCACCGTAGCGTTCGAGAACGTCGCATTCTGCTATCCCGATGGACGCAAGGTGTTCAAGGATTTGACTTTGCGTATCGATTCGGGCCAGCGCGCCGGTCTCGTCGGCCAGTCGGGTTGCGGAAAATCGACGCTGTTTTCGTTGGTGCAGCGCTTTTACGACGTGCAGAGCGGACGCATTCTGGTTGGCGGCCAGGACGTTTCCCGCGTGACCCAGGAGAGCTTACGGGCGGCAATCGCAGTCGTTCCGCAGGATATATCCCTGTTTCACCGCTCGATCATCGAGAACATCCGATATGGCCGGCCGGATGCGTCCGATGCCGACGTGCAGGAGGCGGTGATTGCGGCCAATTGCGCGGAGTTCATTGCGAACCTGCCGGAAGGGACTAACACCATCGTGGGCGACAGAGGCGTGAAGCTCTCGCCCGGCCAGCGGCAACGCATCGGGATCGCGCGCGCGTTTCTCAAGGATGCGCCCATCCTCTTGCTGGACGAGGCGACCTCCGCGCTCGATAGCGAATCGGAAGAGCTGGTGCGGCAGGCGCTGGACCGCCTGATGGGGGGACGCACCGTGATCGCCATCGCACACCGCCTCTCCACCTTGCGCAGTTTCGACCGCATCGTCGTATTGCAGGCCGGGAGGGTGTGCGAGGACGGCGCGCCTCAGGTCCTTGTCCAGAGCAAGGGGGTCTATTCCAACCTGCTCCGGCGCGAGGTGGCGCGCCTGGGCAAGCAGGCGGCCTAGCCGGCTTTCGAGAGGCTAAATCCCCACGGTCGCCGGGCGACGTTGGGCGGTGCGTAGCCGCATTTTTTTCTGTGAAAAGGCGCCGCGATCCGGTGTCCTTTGTGGAATTGCGACGGCGCGAAAACGGCTGCTCCGCCAGTGGGCATAGTGCCAAAAAGCCCGATTTTCCGGCCCTTTATGCCTTGACTTCGACACCCCGCGCCGATACATACCGCCCACTTTCGGCAGGCGGTGAGCTTCGCTTGCTCGGAACGGCGTGCCCGAACCTCGCTAAACCACTGAGATCGCTAAAGTCTCTTTCGGCTGCGGGTGGGCGTCACCAGCCTCGAGGAATGAAGCTCAAACGCTGCCTCTGACGACTGTCAGGTGAGACGTACATGACCGCTTCGCCTTCGCGCGGCGCGGTCCTCTGTGAAACGGGTGAGCGCCGCACGCACCGGAAGCGGAAGGCGCTCTTCCGTTTTGCGCGTTCGAATGAAGCCATCTCTTCATCTCCTGCGAGGCAGGAGGGTAGAGCGTAAGGATTGCAGGCGAGACGATGCCGACCATCAACCAGCTGATCCGCAAGCCGCGCGTCACGCAACACGCCAAGAAGAAGGTGCCTGCGCTGCAGCAGAGCCCGCAGAAGCGCGGCGTCTGCACCCGCGTCTACACCACGACGCCGAAGAAGCCGAACTCCGCCTTGCGTAAGGTCGCGAAGGTGCGGCTTACCAACGGTTTCGAGGTCATCGGCTACATCCCGGGCGAGGGCCACAATCTGCAGGAGCACTCGGTGGTGATGATCCGCGGCGGCCGCGTAAAAGATCTGCCCGGCGTGCGCTACCACATCCTGCGTGGTGTGCTCGATACGCAAGGCGTGAAGAACCGCAAGCAACGGCGCTCCAAATACGGAGCAAAACGACCCAAGTGATTGGGTCGTTTTGCGTAGGGTCGCCGGGGTAGCCCGACGACCGTCATGAACAAAGAAGAGCAAAGCGAAGACCGAGGACCGACCCCATGTCTCGCCGTCACAGTGCCGAGAAGCGAGAGATCAATCCGGACCCGAAGTACGGGAATCTGGTGGTCTCGAAGTTCATGAACTCGATCATGCGCGCCGGCAAGAAGTCGGTGGCCGAGAGCATCGTCTATGGCGCCTTCGAGATCATCGAAGGCAAGACCAAGCAGAATCCCGTTTCGATTTTCGAGCAGGCGCTGGACAACGTGATGCCCTCGATCGAGGTCCGCTCGCGGCGCGTCGGCGGCGCGACCTATCAGGTGCCGGTCGAGGTTCGCACCACCCGCCGCCAGGCGCTCGGCATCCGCTGGATCATCTCGGCCGCGCGCGAGCGCAATGAAAAGACGATGACGGAGCGGCTCTCGGCCGAGTTGCTCGACGCCTCCAACAGCCGGGGAAACGCCGTCAAGAAGCGCGAGGATACCCACCGGATGGCCGAGGCCAACCGGGCGTTCTCGCATTACCGCTGGTGACGGCCCGTACAATAAGGACTTAGCTTCGCATGCCCCGCAGCCATCCCATCGAGGACTACCGCAATTTCGGCATCATGGCCCACATCGATGCCGGGAAGACGACGACGACCGAGCGGATCCTCTATTACACCGGCAAGAGCCACAAGATCGGCGAGGTGCATGACGGCGCCGCGACCATGGATTTCATGGAGCAGGAGCAGGAGCGCGGCATCACGATTACCTCGGCCGCGACCACGGCGTTCTGGAAGAACAAACGGCTCAACATCATCGACACGCCCGGACACGTCGATTTCACCATCGAAGTGGAACGAAGCCTGCGGGTGCTCGACGGCGCGGTTTGCGTGCTTGACAGCAATCAGGGGGTCGAGCCGCAGACCGAGACGGTCTGGCGGCAAGGCGACAAGTACAAGGTTCCGCGCATCGTCTTCTGCAACAAGATGGACAAGATTGGCGCGGACTTCTTCCAGTGCCTCAAGGACATCGTCGACCGCCTCGGGGCCAAGCCGGTGGCGATCCAGCTTCCGATCGGATCCGAGCAGAATTTCAAGGGCGTCGTCGACCTCATCCGCATGAAGGGCGTGGTGTGGGAGGACGAGGCGCTCGGCGCCAACTATCACGACGTCGAGATTCCGGCCGACATGGTCGAGCAGGCCAAGGAATATCGCGAGAAACTGATCGAGGCCGCGGTCGAACTCGACGACGACGCCATGACCGCCTACCTCGAGGGCAAAGAGCCCGACGAAGCGACGCTCAAGCGCCTGATCCGCAAGGCGGTGATCACCGGCGCGTTCTTTCCCGTGTTCGCGGGGTCGGCTTTCAAGAACAAGGGTGTGCAGCCGCTGCTCGACGCCGTCGTCGACTTCCTGCCGTCGCCCCTCGACGTGCCGCCGATCAAGGGTATCGACAGCAAGGGCAACGAGGTCGTGCGCAATCCGAACGACAGCGAGCCGTTGGCGATGCTCGCCTTCAAGATCATGGACGATCCCTTCGTCGGCACCATCACCTTCTGTCGCATCTATTCCGGTCGGCTCGAAAGCGGCACCGGCGTCATCAACTCCACCAAGGATCGCAAGGAGCGCATTGGCCGCATGCTCCTGATGCACGCCAATAATCGCGAGGACATCAAGGAGGCGTATGCCGGCGACATCGTCGCGCTTGCGGGTCTCAAGGAGGTGCGCACCGGCGACACGCTGTGCGATTCGCAGAAAACGGTAATCCTGGAGAAGATGGAATTCCCGGATCCGGTGATCGAGATCGCGATCGAGCCGAAATCGAAAGCCGATCAGGAGAAGCTCGGTGTCGCGCTCGCCAAGCTGGTGGCCGAGGACCCGTCATTCCGGGTCACGACCGACCAGGAATCGGGGCAGACCATTCTCAAGGGCATGGGTGAGCTTCATCTCGACATCAAGGTCGACATCTTGAAGCGCACCTACAAGGTCGATGCCAATATCGGCGCGCCGCAGGTGGCCTATCGCGAGAAGATCAGCAAGTCGGTTACCGTCGACTATACCCACAAGAAGCAGACCGGCGGATCCGGGCAGTTCGCGCGCGTCAAGATCGTCGCCGAGCCGCTGCCGCCGGCCGCTGGGTTCGAGTTCGAGAACGATGTCGTCGGCGGAACGGTGCCGAAGGAATACATCCCCGGTGTCGAGAAGGGGCTCGAATCGGTGCTGGGTTCGGGCGTGCTCGCCGGCTTCCCGGTGGTCGATCTCAAGGTGACGCTGATCGACGGCGCCTATCACGACGTCGATTCGTCGGCGCTGGCGTTTGAAATCTGCGCGCGCGCGGCGTTGCGCGATGCCCTGAACAAGGGCTCGCCGGTTCTGCTCGAGCCGATCATGAAAGTCGAAGTGGTCACGCCAGAGGATTACACCGGCTCCGTCATTGGCGATCTCAATTCTCGCCGCGGACAGATCCACGGTCAGGACATGCGCGGCAACGCCAATGTCGTGAACGCGATGGTTCCGCTCGCCAACATGTTCGGTTATGTCAGCAATCTGCGTTCCATGTCACAGGGACGCGCCACCTTCACCATGCAATTCGATCACTACGAACAAGTACCCCAGGCAGTCGCCGCGGAGATCCAGGCGAAGTTCGCCTGACGCGCGGAAGAAGATCTCGAGACGGAGTGTCCCATGGCCAAGCAGAAATTCGAACGCACCAAGCCGCATTGCAATGTTGGGACCATTGGTCACGTGGACCATGGCAAGACGACGTTGACGGCCGCGCTGACGAAGGTGTCGGCGGACAAGGGCTGGACGTCGAACTTCGTGCCTTATGACCAGGTTGCGAAGGCGTCGGAGAGCCAGGGTCGGCGCGATCCGACCAAGATTTTGACGATTGCGACGAGCCACGTGGAATATTCCACGGCCAAGCGGCATTACGCGCATGTCGACTGCCCCGGGCATGCCGACTACGTCAAGAACATGATCACCGGCGCGGCGCAGATGGACGGCGCGATCCTGGTGGTGTCGGCGGCGGACGGTCCGATGCCGCAGACGCGCGAGCACATCCTGTTGGCGCGCCAGGTCGGCGTTCCCTACATCGTGGTGTTCCTCAACAAGGTCGACGTGGTGGACGACCCCGAGCTGCTCGATCTGGTCGAGCTCGAGGTGCGCGAGCTGCTGACCAAGTATCAGTTCCCCGGCGACGCGGCCCCGGTGATCCGCGGCTCTGCGATCAAGGCGCTCAACGGCGAGAAGGGCGAGACCGCGGACGAGGCGATCCTGCGGCTGTACGAGGCGCTGGACACGAACGTGCCGCTGCCGGAGCGTCCGATCGACCAGCCGTTCCTGATGCCGATCGAGGACGTGTTCTCGATCTCGGGCCGCGGCACTGTTGTGACCGGGCGGATCGAGCGCGGCAAGATCAAGGTCGGCGAGGAAGTGGAGATCGTCGGGCTGCGCGACACCCAGAAGTCTGTGGTGACCGGGGTGGAGATGTTCCGCAAGCTGCTGGACGAGGGTGTGGCGGGCGACAACGTGGGCTGTCTGCTGCGCGGCATCGACAAGGAGTCGGTGGAGCGCGGCCAGGTTCTGTGCAAGCCGGGCTCGGTGAAGCCGCACAAGAAGTTCAAGGCGGAGGCCTACATCCTGACCAAGGAGGAGGGCGGCCGGCATACGCCGTTCTTCAACAACTACCGTCCGCAGTTTTACTTCCGCACCACCGACGTGACCGGGCAATGCACGCTGCCGGCGGGGACGGAGATGATCATGCCGGGCGACAACGCGACCATGGACGTTGAGCTGATCACGCCCATCGCCATGGAGGAGAAGCAGCGCTTCGCCATCCGCGAGGGCGGCAAGACCGTCGGCGCCGGCGTGGTGGTCTCGATAACAGAGTAGGCAGAGGACAGACGGACGACGAGCCAAGGCGAGCGTGATGACGTGAGAGGACAAGTTAGCCGTCCTCTGTCGTCCTTCCTCTGTCGTGCGTCATCGGAGCAAACATGAACGGCCAGAATATCCGCATCCGGCTCAAGGCATTCGATCATCGTATTCTCGATGCATCGACGCGCGAGATCGTGGCGACTGCCAAGCGCACCGGTGCGCAGGTGCGTGGTCCGATCCCGCTGCCGACCAAGATCGAGAAGTTCACCGTCAATCGTTCGCCGCACATCGACAAGAAGAGCCGCGAGCAGTTCGAGATGCGCACGCACAAGCGTCTGCTCGACATCGTCGATCCGACGCCGCAGACGGTGGATGCGCTGATGAAGCTCGATCTCGCCGCCGGCGTCGACGTCGAGATCAAGCTCTGAGCTGGAAAGAGATAGGGACATCAACATGCGTTCCGGGGTGATCGCACAAAAGGTCGGCATGACCCGCGTCTTTACCGACGCTGGCGAGCACGTACCGGTGACGGTGCTGCGCCTTGCCAAATGTCAGGTCGTGGCCCACCGCACCATGGACAAGAACGGCTACGTCGCGCTGCAGCTCGGCTCCGGCACTCGCAAGCCGAAGAACCTGACCAAGGCCGATCGCGGTCATTTCGCGGTTGCCAAGGTCGAGCCCAAGCGCAAGCTCGCCGAGTTTCGCGTGGCGGAGGGCGACCTGATCCCGGTCGGTGCAGAGATCACAGCCGACCACTTCGTCATCGGCCAGTTTGTCGATGTGACCGGGACTTCGATCGGCAAGGGCTTCGCCGGCGGCATGAAACGCTGGAATTTCGGCGGGTTGCGCGCCTCGCATGGTGTCTCGATCTCGCATCGCTCGATCGGCTCGACCGGCGGGCGGCAGGATCCGGGCAAGACCTTCAAGAACAAGAAGATGCCGGGCCATATGGGCGTCGATCGCGTCACCACGCTGAATCTCAAGGTGGTGCAGACCGATGTCGAGCGCGGCCTCGTCCTGGTCGAGGGTGCGGTGCCGGGTGCCAAGGGCGGTTGGATCACGCTGCGGGACGCGGTCAAGAAGAAGCTGCCGAAGGACGCACCGAAGCCAGGCAAGTTCCGCTTGCCCGATGCGGAGGCGTCCACGGGCAACGCCGAGCCGGCGCCTGCGGAAGCCGCGCCGGCCAATCAAGAGGGCGCGTGACATGGAACTGAAGATCATGTCGCTCGACGGCACCGACGCGGGTTCGGTTGAGCTTTCGGACGCCATCTTCGGCCTCGAGCCGAGGGCGGACATCCTGCACCGTTGCGTGCGTTGGCAGCTCGCCAAGCGCCAGCGCGGTACCCACGACGTCAAGAACCGCGCCGAGATCAGCCGCACCGGCAAGAAGATGTATCGGCAAAAGGGCACCGGCTCGGCGCGTCACGGTCCTGCCAGGGTCAATCTGTTCCGCGGCGGCGGACGTTCTTTCGGGCCCACGCCGCGCAGCCACGCCATCGATCTCCCGAAGAAGGTGCGTGCCCTGGCGCTCAAGCACGCCTTGTCCGCCAAGGCCAAGGATGGCGGCATCATCGTGCTCGACAAGGCGACAGTGCAGGAAGGCAAGACCGGCGCATTGCAGAAGAACTTCACCAAGCTCGGGCTCAAGAGCGCGCTCATCATCGATGGTGCCGCTGTCGACGCGAATTTCGCGCTTGCCGCGCGCAACATCCGCAACATCGATGTGCTGCCCGTGCAGGGCATCAACGTCTACGACATCATGCGGCGCCAGATGCTCGTGCTGACCAAGTCGGCGCTCGATGCATTGGAGGCGCGCTTCAAATGAGCACCACCGATCCGCGCCACTACGACGTGATCATTTCTCCCGTCATCACCGAGAAGGCGACGCTCGGCTCCGAGCATAACCAGGTGATGTTCAAGGTGGCGAAGCACGCGACCAAGCCGCAGATCAAGGAAGCGGTGGAGAAGCTGTTCGACGTGAAGGTCAAGAGCGTGAACACCCACATCCGCAAAGGCAAGGTCAAAGCCTTCAAGGGGACGGTCGGCGAGCAGTCGGAAGTCAAGCGCGCGGTCGTGACCCTCGAAGAGGGCCACACCATCGACGTGACGACGGGCTTGTAAGGAGCGGCGGCATGGCACTCAAGTCCTACAACCCGACTACGCCGAGCCAGCGCCAGCTGGTTCTGGTCGACCGCTCCGGCCTCTATCGCGGCGAACCGGTCAAGAAGTTGACCGAGGGCAAGCATTCGAGCGGCGGGCGCAACAACAACGGCCGCATCACCGTGCGCTTCCGCGGCGGCGGGCATAAGCGCGCGTACCGCACCATCGATTTCAAGCGCCGCAGGTTCGACGCGCCGGCCAAGGTCGAACGCATCGAATATGATCCCAATCGCACCGCCTTCATCGCGCTGATCAAGTACGAGGACGGCGAGCTCGCCTACATCCTGGCGCCGCAGCGGCTGTCGCAGGGCGATATGGTCGTTGCCGGCGAGCATGCGGACGTGAAGCCTGGCAATGCCATGCCGGCCGGCAACATTCCGATCGGCACGATCGTGCACAATGTCGAGATCAAGATCGGCAAGGGCGGGCAGATCGCGCGCTCGGCCGGCACCTACGCCCAGATCGTCGGACGCGACGGCGAATACGTGATCCTGCGTCTCAACTCGAGCGAGCAGCGCCTGGTACATGGCCGCTGCATGGCGACGATCGGCGCGGTGTCGAATCCCGACAACATGAACATCTCGATCGGCAAGGCCGGACGCCAACGCTGGAAGGGGCGCATGCCGCACAACCGCGGCGTGACGATGAACCCGATCGACCATCCGCATGGCGGCGGCGAAGGCCGGACCTCGGGTGGGCGCCATCCGGTGACGCCGTGGGGTTTCCCCACCAAGGGCAAGAAGACCCGTAAGAACAAATCCACCACCAAGTTCATCATTTCGAGCCGCCACGCTCGGAAGAAAAAGTAGGCAGGGACCGCATCATGGCGCGTTCGGTTTGGAAGGGTCCGTTCGTCGACGGCTATCTGCTCAAGAAGGCGGAGGCATCGCGCGCGTCGGGCCGGCACGAAATGATCCGGATCTGGAGCCGACGCTCGACCATCCTGCCGCAATTCGTCGGGCTGACCTTCGGCGTCTACAACGGGCAGAAGCATATTCCGGTGCTGGTGACCGAGGAGATGGTCGGTCACAAGTTCGGGGAGTTCGCGCCGACGCGGACGTTCTACGGTCACTCGTCGGATCGCAAGGCCAAGCGTTCCTCCGGTCCCGCCACCGCCAGCGCGGGTGCGTCCGGCGGCAGCTCTTAAGGTTGAAGAGGCGAACATGGGCAAGAAAAAACGCGAACGCGACCTTCCCGAGAACGAAGCGAAGGCCGTCGCCCGCATGCTGCGGGTGAGCCCGCAGAAGCTCAATCTTGTCGCGCAACTCATCCGCGGCAAGAAGGTCGCGGCCGCATTGGCCGATCTTGAATTCTCGCGCAAGCGTATCGCCCGCGACGTGCGCAAGTGCCTGGAGTTGGCGATCGCCAACGCCGAAAACAATCACGAACTCGACGTCGACGAACTCGTCGTTGCCGAGGCGCATGTCGGGAAGGCGATCGTGATCAAACGTTTTCACCCGCGCGGCCGTGGCCGCATGGGCCGGATATTCAAACCATTCGCCAACCTGACCATCGTCGTACGCGAGGTCGAGGTTGCAGCGTCTTAAGAGGTAAGAGATGGGTCAAAAGGTCAATCCGATCGGGCTGCGGCTCGGTATCAACCGCACCTGGGATTCGCGCTGGTACTCCGGCAAGAGCGAGTACGGTGAGTTGCTGCACGAGGATATGAAAATCCGCGCGGCGCTGATGAAGGATCTCAAGCAGGCGGCGGTCTCGAAGATCGTGATCGAGCGGCCGCACAAGAAATGCCGTGTCACCGTACAGTCCGCGCGTCCGGGCGTCGTGATCGGCAAGAAGGGCGCCGACATCGAGAAGTTGCGCAAGAAAGTGATGAAGCTCACCAAGTCCGACGTCGTGATCAACATCGTCGAGATCAGGAAGCCGGAACTCGATGCCCAGCTGGTCGCCGAATTGATCGCGCAGCAGCTCGAGCGCCGCGTGGCCTTTCGCCGCGCGATGAAGCGCGCCGTCCAGTCGGCGATGCGGCTCGGCGCCGGCGGCATCCGCATCAACTGCTCGGGCCGTCTCGGCGGGGCCGAGATCGCCCGCATGGAGTGGTATCGCGAAGGCCGCGTGCCGCTGCACACGCTGCGCGCCGACGTCGATTACGGCGTGGCGACGGCGTTCACGACTTACGGCACCTGCGGCGTGAAGGTGTGGATCTTCAAGGGCGAGATCATGGAACACGACCCGATGGCGCAGGACAAGAAGATGGCGGAAGGCGAGGCGGGGCGTCCGCGTCGCGACGCACCCTGAGCGATCGAGATCGACGGATAAGAAAGGCGAAGAGCCATGCTGCAACCGATGCGGACGAAATTCCGCAAGGCGCACAAAGGCCGCATCAAGGGCCTTGCGACCTCGGGGGTGGACCTTGCGTTCGGTCAGTTCGGACTCAAGGCACTGGAGCCCGAGCGCGTCACCGCGCGGCAGATCGAGGCGGCGCGGCGCGCGCTCACCCGGCACATGAAGCGGGCGGGACGGGTTTGGATACGCATTTATCCGGACGTGCCGGTGTCGAAGAAGCCGCTCGAGGTTCGCATGGGTTCGGGCAAGGGCGCGCCGGAATTGTGGGTTGCCCGCGTCAAGCCCGGGCGCATCCTGTTCGAGATCGATGGGGTGTCGGTGGTGACCGCGCGCGAGGCGCTGACGCTTGCCGCCGCCAAGCTGCCGATCAAGACACGCTTCATCGAGCGTATCGCAGAGTAGGTTGAGGAGTGACCATGAAGGTGGGTGATTTTCGGGCCATGACCGTCGACCAGCTCGACGATGAGGCTCTGAAACTCAAGAAGGAGCGCTTCAACCTGCGCTTCCAGCGGGCCACCGGGCAGCTCGAGAATACTGCTCGGGTCCGGCAGGTCCGTCGCGATATCGCGCGTATCAAGACGATCGCTGCGCAAAAGCGCGCCGCGAGCTCGAAATCCAAGTCGGAGTAAGCGAGAGATGCCGAAGCGCACGCTGCAGGGCGTCGTCGTGAGCGACAAGCAGGACAAGACCGTGGTGGTGCGCGTCGAGCGCCGCTTTACCCATCCGGTCATGAAGAAGACGGTACGAAGTACCAAGAAGTACTACGCCCACGACGCGACCAATGAGTACCACGTCGACGACATCGTCTGGATCGAGGAGCGCCGGCCGCTCTCCAAGCTCAAGCGGTGGGAAGTCATCCGGGGCGAAAAGAAGAAAGTAGTGTGAGCGCCATGCGCGTGGAATTCAAAGGAACGAGGGTGGCGTCATGATTCAGATGCAGACCAACCTCGACGTGGCGGACAATTCCGGCGCGCGCCGCGTCATGTGCATCAAGGTGCTGGGCGGCTCGAAGCGCAAATACGCCACCATCGGCGACGTCATCGTGGTGTCGGTGAAGGAGGCCATTCCGCGCGGACGCGTGAAGAAAGGCGAGGTGATGAAGGCGGTGGTGGTACGGATCTCGAAGGACATCAAGCGTCCGGACGGTTCGATCATCCGCTTCGATCGCAATGCCGCGGTGTTGATCAATCCGCAGATGGAGCCGGTCGGTACCCGCATCTTCGGGCCGGTCCCGCGCGAACTGCGCGCGAAGAACCACATGAAGATCATCTCGCTCGCCCCCGAGGTGCTGTGATGGCAGCGAAGATCCGCAAGGGCGACAAGGTGATCGTGCTCACCGGCCGCGACAAGGGCCGCACCGGCGAGGTGATCGAGGTGCGTCCCGAGCAAGACCGCGCCCTGGTGCGCGGCGTCAACATGGTCAAGCGCCACCAGAAGCAGAGCGCGCAGCAGGAGGGCGGCATCGTTTCCAAGGAGGCGACGGTGCATCTGTCCAATCTTGCGCTTGCCGACCCCAAGGACGGAAAGCCGACCCGTATCGGCTTCAAGTTCGTCGGCACCGGCGACGACCGGCGCAAGGTGCGGGTGGCCAGACGTTCAGGAGTTGAGATCGATGGCTGATACCGAAACCAAGGCCAAGGCGGGCAAGTCCGAGAAATCGGAAAAGGCTCCGCGGCCGGAGAAGGGCGACAAGGGCCAACAGGCGCCGAAGGGCGCGAAAGCCGAGAAGCGCGACAAGGCCGCCAAGGGTGAGGCCGCCGAAAAGGCGCCGAAGGCAAGGAAGCCCGAAGAGCGCGTCACGCCGCGCCTGAAAACCTATTTCGAAGAGGTGGTGCGAAAGAAGCTGTCCGAGGAGTTCGGCTACAAGAGCGGCCTGCAGGTGCCGGTGATCGAAAAGGTCGTGCTCAATATGGGCATCGGCGAAGGCGTCAATGACCGCAAGAAGGTCGAGGCCGCCGCCAACGACCTCAGCCTGATCGCCGGCCAGAAAGCGGTGATCACCAAGGCCAGAAAGTCGATCGCCACGTTCAAGGTGCGCGACGGGCAGGCGATCGGCTGCAAGGTGACGCTGCGCAAGACGCGCATGTACGAATTTGTCGATCGGCTGATCAACATCGCCCTGCCGCGCGTGCGTGACTTCCGCGGCTTGTCGCCGAAGAGCTTCGACGGCGGCGGCAACTTCACGATCGGCATCAAGGAACACATCATTTTCCCCGAGATCGACTACGACAAGGCGGCCGATGTCTGGGGAATGGACATCACGGTGTGCACCAGCGCGAAAAGCGACGACGAGGCGCGCGCGCTGCTGAGCGCCTTTAACTTCCCGTTCCGGCAGTGAGGGTGAATCCTCAAACGCGGAAATCCAGGAGATATTGATGGCGAAGAAAAGTTCGATTGAGAAGAACAACAGACGGCGCAAGCTGACCAAAAAATATTCGGGCCGGCGTTCCCGGTTGCGGGCTATTGCGCGCGACAAGAACACTCCGATGGAGGAGAGGTTCGCGGCTACGCTCAAGCTCGCGGAAATGCCGCGCAACTCTTCGGCGACCCGCATTCGCAACCGTTGCGAGATTTCGGGGCGCCCGCGCGGCTACTACCGCAAGCACAAGCTTTCGCGCATCGCGCTTCGAGATCTGGGCTCCAAGGGCTTGATCCCGGGCCTGGTCAAGTCGAGCTGGTAGGAGGTCGAGCATGGGTGTGAACGATCCGCTCGGCGATATGATCGCGCGCATTCACAATGCGCAGATGCGCAACAAGTCGAAGGTCTCGACGCCGGCCTCCAGGCTGCGCGAGAGCGTGCTGGACGTGCTGAAAACCGAGGGTTTCATCCGCGGCTATGCGGCGGTCGAGCACTCCAGCGGTCTCAAGGAGATCGAGATCGAGCTGAAATATTTCGACGGCGCGCCGGTCATCCGCGAGATTGCGCGGGTGTCCAAACCCGGACGAAGGGTCTATGCGTCGGTGAAAGCCTTGCCGCGCGTGAACAACGGGCTGGGTGTAGCGATCCTGTCCACGCCCAAGGGCGTGATGGCGGATCACGACGCGCGCGACAACAACGTGGGCGGAGAAATTCTCTGCACCGTGTTCTGATTTGAAACGAACGGGCCCGGGTATGGCGATCGGAAGGTCGTTCTAGTCGGATGCAATTGGAATAAGATCATGTCTCGTGTCGGAAAAAAACCTGTTGCGGTCCCCTCCGGCGTCACCGCCAGCGTGGACGGGCAAGTCGTCAACGTGAAAGGCCCCAAGGGCACGCTTTCGCTCGTGCTCCACGGCGACGTGGCGGCCAAGGTGGAGGGCGCCGAGATCAAGGTCGATCCGCGCGTCGACACCCAACGCGCCCGCGCCATGTGGGGCACCTACCGTTCCCTGCTCGCCAACGTGATGACGGGCGTGACCAAGGGCTTCGAGCGCAGGCTCGAGATTACCGGCGTCGGCTATCGTGCCGCCCTGCAGGGCAAAAACCTGCAGGTCCAGCTCGGCTACAGCCACGATATCGTGTACCCGATCCCGGAGGGCATCACGATCGCGGTGCCCAAGCCCACCGAGGTCGTCGTCACCGGCATCGACGGCCAGAAGGTCGGGCACGTCGCCGCAGAAATCCGTTCCTTCCGCAAGCCGGAGCCGTACAAAGGCAAGGGCGTGAAATACGCGGGCGAATACATCTTCCGCAAGGAAGGCAAGAAGAAGTGATGGGAGCGCACGATGGCGACAGTTATTGATCGTACGCTGCGGCGAATGGCGAAGGTGCGGCGGAACGTCCGTCGCGCCGCCGGCGAGCGCGCGCGGCTTTCGGTTTTCCGCTCGTCGAAGCACATCTACGCGCAGGTGATCGATGACGCGAAAGGCCAGACGCTGGCGTCGGCCTCCTCGCTGGAAAAGGACATGCGCGACAGCCTCAAGACCGGCGCCAACGTCGAGGCGGCGAAGGCGGTCGGAAAGCGGCTCGCCGAGCGGGCGTCGGCGAAGGGCGTAAAGCAGGTCGTGTTCGATCGCGGCGGCTATCTCTATCACGGCCGGGTCAAGGCGTTGGCCGACGCCGCGCGCGAGGGCGGCCTCGATTTCTGAACTCGAACGACACGACTGAAACTCAGGACGAGAACAAGTTGGAACAAGATCATGGCACGTGAACCACATCGCCGCGACCGCGACGAGCGCGACAGTGAATTCACCGACAAGCTGGTCCACATCAATCGTGTGGCCAAGGTGGTGAAGGGCGGACGCCGCTTCGGCTTCGCGGCGCTTGTCGTCGTCGGCGACGAGAAGGGCCGGGTCGGCTTCGGCCACGGCAAGGCGCGCGAGGTGCCGGAGGCGATCCGCAAGGCGACCGACGCCGCCAAGCGCGGTCTGATCCGCGTTCCGCTGCGCGAAGGCCGCACGCTCCATCACGATGTGGCCGGTCGCCACGGCGCCGGCAAGGTGTATCTGCGGGCGGCACCGGCCGGCACCGGGATCATCGCCGGCGGCCCGATGCGCGCCGTGTTCGAGACCCTGGGAATGCAGGACGTGGTGGCGAAATCGCTGGGCTCGTCCAATCCATACAACATGGTGCGCGCGACGTTCGACGCACTCAAGCATCAGGACTCGCCGCGTTCCGTGGCCGCGCGCCGGAATATCAAGGTATCGACGCTGCAGTCGCGCCGGCGCGAGCCGGGCGAGAGCGAGCAGGCCGCCGACTGAACCTCGTCAGGCGCGCCGGGAGGCCGACATGAGCAAGACCGATAAAAGCATCAAGATTGAACAGACCGGCAGCCCGATCCGCCGCCACCATACCCAGCGCGAGACGCTCATTGGGCTGGGCCTCAACCGGATCGGGCGAGTGGCACAGGTGCCGGACACACCGCAAACCCGCGGCATGATCGCCAAGGTCAGGCACCTGGTGCGCGTGGTGGACGCAAAGGGAGAGCGTCAATGAAACTGCACGAACTCGCCGACCGTCCGGGGGCGCGCAAGAAGCGCTCCCGCATCGGCCGCGGCATCGGCTCCGGCACCGGCAAGACCGGCGGTCGCGGCGGCAAGGGCCAGACCGCCCGCTCCGGTGTGCGGATCAAGGGCTTCGAGGGCGGCCAGATGCCGCTCCACCGCCGGCTCCCCAAGCGCGGCTTCAGGAACGGTGCGTTCGCGCTCAAGCTGAACGAGATCAATCTCCACCGGGTGCAGGCGGCGATCGATGCCGGCAAGCTCGACGCCGGTGCACCGGTCGACGCCGAGGCCTTGGTGAAGGCGGGCGTGCTGAGGCGGGCCAGGGACGGCGTCCGGTTGCTCGGCACCGGCGAAATCAAGGCCAAGGTCGCGTTCACGGTGTGGGGAGCATCCAAATCGGCGGTGGCGGCGGTGGAGAAGGCCGGCGGCTCGGTCACGGTCCTGGCGCCCAAGCGGGAGGCGGGCGAACAGCCGGCCTGATGCCTATATAGGTCGGTCGGGGCGCCCAAAGGAACGTTTCTGGGGGGCGGAACGGGAGCTCAAGCCCATGGTCTCTGCAGCAGAACAACTCGCCGCCAATCTCAACTTCTCGGCCCTCGCCAAGGCCGAGGAGCTCAAGAAGCGCATCTGGTTCACCCTCGGCGCGCTGCTGGTCTATCGCTTCGGCACCTATATCCCGTTGCCCGGTATCGATCCTTCGGCGTGGGACCAGATCTTCCGCTCGCAGGCCGGCGGCATCCTCGGCATGTTCAACATGTTCTCCGGCGGCGGCATCCACCGCATGGCGATCTTTGCGTTGAACATCATGCCGTACATCTCGGCGTCGATCATCATCCAGTTGATGACGACGGTCTCGCCCACGCTCGAACAGCTCAAGAAAGAGGGCGAGCAGGGCCGCAAGGTCATGAACCAATACACGCGCTACCTCACGGTGGTGCTCGCGTGCTTTCAGTCGTACGGCATCGCGGTCGGCCTCGAGGGCGCCGGCAGCGTGGTCACCGATCCGGGCTGGTTCTTCCGCATCGGGACCATGATCACGCTCACCGGCGGCACGATGTTTCTGATGTGGCTGGGGGAGCAGATCACCTCGCGTGGCATCGGCAACGGCATCTCGCTGATCATCCTTGCAGGCATCGTGGCGGAGTTGCCTTCCGCGATCGTCGGCACCCTCGAACTTGGCCGCCAGGGCGCGCTCTCGACCGGGCTCATCGTCCTGATCCTGGTGATGGCCGTCGCCGTGATCGCCTTCATCGTCTTCATGGAGCGGGCGCAGCGTCGGCTGCTGATTCAGTATCCCAAGCGTCAGGTCGGCAACCGCATGTTCGAGGGCCAGTCCTCGCATCTGCCGCTCAAGCTCAACACCTCGGGCGTGATCCCGCCGATCTTTGCCTCTTCGCTTCTGCTGCTGCCGACGACGGTTGCCAACTTCAACGCCGGGCAGGGACCGGATTGGTTCGTCACGATCACCACCCAGCTGGGCCACGGACGCCCGCTGTTCCTGATTCTCTATGTCGCGCTCATCGTCTTCTTCGCCTTTTTCTATACGGCGATCGTGTTCAACCCGACGGAAACCGCGGACAATTTGAAGAAGCACGGCGGCTTCATCCCCGGCATCCGGCCCGGTGAGCGCACGGCGGAGTACATCGACTACGTGCTCTCGCGCATCACGGTCGTCGGCGCCGGCTACCTTGCCCTGGTTTGTCTCTTGCCGGAAATTCTGATCTCTTATGCCGCGGTGCCGTTTTACTTCGGCGGCACGTCGTTGCTGATCGTGGTCAGCGTCACTATGGATACGGTGGCGCAAGTCCAGGGCTATCTGCTGGCGCATCAATATGAAGGTCTAATCAAGCGATCGAAGCTGCGGGGGCGGCGTAGATGAGATTGATCCTGCTTGGCCCGCCGGGGGCCGGCAAAGGCACGCAAGCGCAACGGCTCGTGGCCACGCATGGTCTGGTGCAGCTTTCTACGGGAGACATGCTGCGCGCGGCGGTCAACGCCGGCACGCCCGTCGGGCTGCGCGCCAAGGAGCTGATGGCGCGCGGCGAGCTCGTGCCGGACGACGTGGTGGTGGCGATCGTTTCCGACCGCATCGACGAGCCCGACGCGCACAAGGGGTTTATTCTCGACGGGTTCCCGCGCACGGTGCCGCAGGCACATGCGCTCGATCGCATGCTCCGGGAGAAGGGCCTCAAGCTCGACGCGGTGATCGAGCTGAAGGTGGACGAAGGCATCCTGCTCGATCGCATCGAAAGGCGAATCGCCGAGACCAAGGCGCGGGGCGAGCCGTTGCGTGCCGACGACGATCCGCAGGTCTTGCATCGCCGTCTCCTGGCCTACCGCGATCAGACGGCGCCGCTCGCCACCTACTACCAGCTGCAGAATGTGTTGCGGTCGGTCGACGGCATGGCTCCGATCCCGGAAGTATCGCGCGCCATCGACCGGATGCTCAAAGCGCGATCCGGCGAACGCGCGCCGGCCGCAAGTCCGCCCGCTGAAAAAGCCCCGGGCAACGTGAAAAAGAGCGCCAAAACCTCGGTTGCCGTGCCCGCCGGGAAGCCCGCGAAGGGCAAATCGGCCACCCGCCCGCCGGCCGGGGCAAAACAAGCCGTGGCGGGGGCCAAAAAAGCAGGAGCGGCACCGAAGGCCCAGCCCAAAACCAAAGCCAAAACCAAGGCTCAAGCCAAGGCCTCCAAGGCCAAGACCAAGACCAAGACCAAGGCGGGCAAGTCCGCCGGCCGCACGGCGTCATCACGCAAAAGCAATCGCCCGCGGAGGTTGACGAAACGACATTGAATCCATTAATAACCGGCATCCAAGTCGAGAGATCGAACGATGCCGGGCCCCGGGGGACGGGGAGGGTGTCGCGTTATCGTTTGCCATCGAATGGAATGATCGCCGGCCGCTTCGGTCGCGCCGGCAACAGGAGTGGATAGCTGTGGCCCGCATCGCCGGCGTTAATATACCGACCAATAAGCGCGTCGTTATTGCACTGCAATATATCCATGGGATCGGGCCCCAAAAGGCCAACGAAATCATGGCGAAAATAGGAATTCCGGACGAGCGGCGGGTATCTCAGCTGACCGACCAGGAGGTCCTGCAAATCCGCGAGATGATCGACCGCGACTACATCGTGGAAGGCGACCTCCGGCGCGAGGTGGCCATGAATATCAAACGGCTAATGGACCTGGGGTGCTACCGAGGGTTGCGTCACCGTCGCGGACTACCTGTCCGCGGTCAGCGCACCCATACCAACGCCCGCACCCGCAAGGGCCCGGCGAAGCCGATTGCCGGCAAGAAGAAGTAAGTCCGCGTCCGCGTCCCGGACCTATTGGCCTGCTGCTCCCGCGCAGCGAGAGGATCGAGAATGGGCAAAGAAGCCACCCGCGTTCGCAAACGCGAACGCAAGAACATCGCTTCCGGCGTCGCGCATGTGAACGCCTCGTTCAACAATACCATGATCACCATCACGGACGCACAAGGCAACACCATCGCCTGGTCGTCCGCCGGCACCATGGGCTTCAAGGGTTCGAGAAAATCGACACCCTATGCGGCGCAGGTGGCAGCCGAGGACGCCGCCAAGAAGGCCCAGGAGCACGGCATGCGCACCCTCGAGGTCGAGGTCGCGGGGCCAGGCTCGGGCCGCGAGTTGGCGTTGCGTTCCCTGCAGTCAGCCGGATTCACCATCACTTCCATTCGCGACGTGACGCCGATTCCCCACAACGGCTGCCGTCCACGCAAGAGGCGCCGAGTATGACAGACGATATTCTCATCCGGCGGGCTGCCGAGGAATCCGCCGCAGATCATTCCCACGGGGCGGAGTGGGGGACGCGCCCCGCTGCCGCGCCGGTCAAAGCGATGGGTGCCAACGTGACGATCCAGAAGAACTGGCAGGAACTGATCCGACCCAACAAGCTCCAGGTGTCTCCGGGCAACGAGCCCAAGCGCGAGGCGACGGTGGTTGCCGAGCCGCTCGAGCGCGGTTTCGGTGTGACGCTGGGCAATGCGCTCCGGCGCATCCTCTTGTCCTCGCTGCAGGGCGCTGCGGTGCAGTCGGTCCATATCGACGGCGTGCTGCACGAGTTCTCGTCGATCCCGGGTGTGCGCGAGGACGTGACCGACATCGTGCTCAACATCAAGGATATCGCCATCAAGATGCAGGGCGAAGGCCCCAAGCGCATGGTGGTGAAGAAGCAGGGACCGGGCACGGTCACGGCCGGCGACATTCAAACCGTCGGTGACACCGTCGTGCTCAATCCCGACCTCGTCCTGTGCACACTGGACGAGGGCGCCGAGATCCGCATGGAGTTCACGGTCAATACCGGCAAGGGCTATGTCCCGACCGAGCGCAACCGGCCGGAAGATGCGCCGATCGGCCTGATCCCGGTGGACAGTCTTTTCTCGCCCGTGCGCAAGGTCTCCTACAAGGTCGAGAACACCCGCGAGGGCCAGATCCTCGACTACGACAAGCTCACGATGCAGATCGAGACCAACGGTGCGCTGAGCCCCGATGATGCGGTTGCCTACGCCGCGCGCATCCTGCAGGACCAGCTCAACGTCTTCGTCAACTTCGAGGAGCCGCGCAAGGAAGTCGTGACCGAGGCGATTCCCGACCTCGCCTTCAATCCTGCCTTCCTCAAGAAGGTCGACGAGCTCGAGCTCTCGGTACGCTCCGCCAACTGTCTCAAGAACGACAACATCGTCTACATCGGCGACCTCGTTCAGAAGACCGAGGCCGAGATGCTGCGGACGCCGAACTTCGGCCGCAAGTCGCTCAACGAGATCAAGGAAGTGCTGGCCCAGATGGGCCTGCATCTCGGCATGGAAGTGCCAGGTTGGCCGCCCGACAACATCGACGAACTGGCCAAGCGCTTCGAGGATCATTATTGAACAAAGGACAGTGCCGGACGACGGACGTCAGATCATTGACGTGCTTGCTTCCGTCGTCCGTCTTTCGTCCTTCGCCGTCTGAGGTCGCCCATGCGTCACGCCAAGGCCCATCGCAAGCTTAACCGCACGCCCGAGCATCGTCGCGCCATGTTCGCCAACATGTGCGCGGCCTTGATCAAGCACGAGCAGATCGTGACCACGCTGCCGAAGGCCAAGGACTTGCGGCCGATCGTCGAGAAGTTGGTCACGCTCGGCAAGCGTGGCGACCTGCACGCACGCAGGCAGGCGATCGCGCAGATGCGCGACCTAGCGATGGTCAAGAAGCTGTTCGATGTGCTCGGCCCCCGCTACAAGGACCGCCACGGCGGCTATACCCGCGTTTTGAAGGCCGGCTTCCGTTATGGCGACAACGCCCCGGTTGCGGTGATCGAGTTTGTCGATCGTGACGTGGAGGCGAAGGGCAAGGACTCCGGGCCGGTGATGGAGAAGGCCGCAGCCCAGGCGGATGCGACTGCCCCGGCGTAACACGAAGACGGCACGGACTGACGCGAGGGCGGCCACATTGTGCCGCCCTTTTGCATGGGAAGCGCCGGCCGTTTGTTCCTGGTGATAACTCGTTGGCAAGTCCGGCGAAGTCGGTAAATTGCCGGCGGGCGACGAGGGTGACTTCAGCCGGCGTGAGCCGGTGGAACGAGGAGGGCTGGGAATGAATCGTGGCGCCTATCTTGGTTTCGTGGCTTTGCTCGCAACTGGGCCCGCGACCACCGCCGTCGCGCAAACGCCGGTCGAGCGTGGGAGCTATCTCGTCAACACTGTGATGACTTGCCACAACTGTCACACGCCCATGGGACCGAACGGTCCGCAATTCGACAAGGCGTTATCGGGCGGCCTGCGGTTCAACGAGCCCCCGTTCGATGTCACCGGGTCCAACCTCACGCCGGATCCAGAGACCGGTCTCGGCAAATGGAGCGACGCCGACTTCAAGACGGCCTTGTTGGACGGCGTACGGCCCTCGGGCCATCATCTGGCCGAGGTCATGCCCACCGGCTTCTACAAGATTCTCACGCCCGGCGATCTCGACGGCATCGTCGCCTATCTGCGCTCGCTTAAGCCGGTCAGCAACAAGGTCAGGGACCCCGTCTACAAGATGGAGATCCCGCACAAGGTGTTTCCCGGCGCCGAGAAACCCATGTCCGAGGCCGATCTCGGCGACAAGGTGAAACGCGGATTCTATCTCGTCACCATCGCGCACTGCATGGAATGCCATACGCCGTTTGGTCCGCCCGGATCGGGAGCCGATTTTCAGAATTCGCTCGGCAAGGGCGGCCGCGAATTTCCCGGGCCGTGGGGCATGTCGACCTCGCGCAACATCACGTCGAGCAAGGCCAGCGGCATCGGCGATTGGAGCGACGCCGACATCAAACGCGCCATCACGCAAGGCGTGCGCAAAGACGGCAGCAGGCTCAAGCCCCCGATGGGGTATCCCTACTATGCCAAGATGACCGATGGCGACCTCGACGCCATGGTCGCCTATCTGCGCACGGTGCCGCCGAAGGAGTGACGCTCCTGCTCACGGCAATGCGAACACCTCATTTGCGCCGGCGGGGCTCCCTGCCCATGACGTCGTAAACGTCGGCCGGCGCGAAATCATCGGTGATGACGTCTCCGGTGGCTCCGTGCGCCCGTGGCGCGTCCATGCGGCGCGACAAAATCTGCGGCAGCGGAAAGCGAAAGCCGTGACTTGCCTGCAGCGCCGCGGCCCTGCGCTCCAGCTCGTCCTTGCCGAGCGGTGCAATGCCGGCAACCGCAATGACCTCGCCGGTTCCGGTCGGATAGAGATCAAGCGCGGGAAAGACTTCGCCCAGCGTCTTCACCGTCGAAGCATACAGCTTGCTGCCATCATGGACGTTGAAGGCGGCGGCGCCGCCGGGTGCGAGCCGCTGCTTGACCAGGGCGTAGAACTCGCGCGTCAGCAGATGGAACGGGACGTAGCCGCCACGGTAGGCATCGAGCAGGATGAGGTCATAGAGATCGCCGCTGCGATTGAGAAACACGCGGCCGTCGCCGGCCCGGTAGCGCATGCGCTCGGTCTCACGCAGGCCGAAATAGGTCTTGGCGGCGGTGATGACACCGGGATCGATTTCCACGGTGGTGATCACGGCCGCCGGCATGAAGCGCCCGAGATAGGCCGAGATCGAGCCGCCGCCCAGCCCGAGCATGAGGATCCGGCGCGGCAAATCGGGATAGATGGTCGCGATCGTCATGACCTGCGAATAGCGCAGCGGCAGGTCATCGGGGTCGAGCAGGTTGGCGACCGATTCGGTGTAGTCCCAGCCTTTGACCTGAAACGACATCACGAGCTGGTTCTGCCGCTTGGTGATGAAGATGTCGTTGTATTCGGTTTCGATGTGGGCGAGCCGCCCGTTCGGGCGCTTGAGCATGTCTGCGCGGATGCCGTCGTCCACCAGGCTTTGGGCCCGGCTCGCGGACGGTGCGAGCGCCATGAGCGCGAGAACGATGAACGCGGCGCCGGCACGGCGTTCGATGCGCGCCAGCGCCAGCAAGGCCAGTCCCGCGATCAGCCCGAGGGCGCCCAGCGTCAGCGTAATCGCGCGCGAGCCGATCGTTGGAATGAGAAAGAACGTGGTGCCCAGCGTGCCGACGATCGAGCCGGCGGTGGAGACGCCGTAGACCGCGCCCGAAACGCTGCCGGAGCGCTGCGCTGAGCGCAGCAGAAGCCGGATGGCGAAGGGCGAATACATGCCGAACAGGGCGACTGGGAAGAACATCAGGGCGAGTGCGGCCAGCAGGCTGCCGGCGCGGATATCGTCTAGGCCGGCGAGCACGAATTCAAGGATCCCCTGCGCGAAGCTTGGCAGCGCCAGCAGATAGAGCGATGCGATTAATACCGTGAGGGCCAGGATCGTCACCGAGGCGGTGCGGTCGGCCAGGGCTCCGCCGAGGAAGTAGCCCGCGGTCAGCGCGATGAGCACGGTGGAGATCAGCGCCGCCCAAGTGTAGATGCCGCTGCCGAAATAGGGGTTGAGATATCGCGAGCCCAGCATCTCGAAGCTCATCACGATCCCTCCGGTGACAAAGGCGGCCACATAGATCACGGCCCGCCCGGGCGCATGCAGGTCGCCGGCATCCGATGGTCCGGCAGGCGATTCGGCGGGGGGCTGGTTCACGGGAGCCTCGGCGGGGAGGGGACGGCGGGTCAGTTTAGGCTTTACTGCGGCCCTTGTTCCACTGGCGGGGCCAGGTCCAGTCGCCCTTCAATTGCCGCGACGCCGGGGTTATATCTCACCGCGCCAGGATCGGATCCCATGTCTTTACAGCCGAACATATTGCCTCGCCTTGGCCGGCTCGCCACCGCCATCCTCGTCGTTCTGACCCTGGCTCCGGTTGGCGCCCTAGGCCAGGAACGTGCCCTGGAGCGGCGCGTCCCGGCCTCGCCCAACGAAGTTCGGCTGTCCTACGCACCGATCGTGCAGCGCGCTGCGCCTGCCGTCGTCAACGTCTATGCTGCCAAGACGGTCGCCGTCGTCCGCAATCGGCTGCTCGACGACCCGATCTTCCGTCGCTTCTTCGGGGTACCGGACGGCCCTGGGGGACCGGGCGAGCAGGTCCAGCGCTCCCTGGGCTCCGGCGTCCTCGTCGACGCCGCAGGCCTTGTGGTGACGAACTATCACGTCATCGAGGGAGCGGACCAGGTCAAGGTGTCGCTGTTCGACAAGCGCGAACTCGAAGCCGAGATTGTGCTCAAGGATTCGCGCTCGGACCTCGCGGTGTTGCGCCTCAAGGCGCAGAACGAACGCTTTCCCGCGCTTGAGTTCGCCGATTCGGACGCGCTTCAAGTGGGCGACCTTGTGCTCGCCATCGGCAATCCGTTTGCCGTCGGCCAGACCGTCACGCACGGCATCGTTTCGGCGGTGGCGCGCACCCAGGTCGGGATCACCGACTACCAGTTCTTCATCCAGACCGATGCCGCCATCAATCCCGGCAATTCGGGCGGCGCTCTGGTCGATCTCGGCGGGCGCCTGGTCGGGATCAACACCGCGATCTTCTCGCGCTCGGGCGGGTCGCAGGGCATCGGCTTCGCGATTCCAGCCAATATGGTCAAGGTGGTCGTTGCCTCGGCCAGGAGCGGGGGCTCCGTGGTCAAGAGGCCGTGGCTGGGCGCGAAGATCCAGGCCGTGACCCCGGAGATCGCCGAGAGCCTGGGGCTCAAGCGCCCGTCCGGCGCGTTGATCGCTAGCCTGACGCCGGCGAGCCCGGCGTCGCGCGCCGGGCTCAGAACCAGCGACCTGATCATCGCCATCGACGGGCAGATCGTCGAGGACGCGAACGCGTTCGATTACCGCTTCGCGACCAAAGTGATCGGCGGCAGCGCCAAGCTCGGCGTCGTGCGGGCCGGCAAGGAATTGTCCCTGAACGTGGCACTCGAAGCGGCACCCGAGATGCCGCATGAGGAACTCGTGATCGCTTCGTCCTCGCCGTTCCAGGGTGCGAAGGTGTCCAATCTGTCGCCAGCGCTTGCCGACGACCTACGGCTCGATCCCGCGGTGCAGGGCGTGGTCATCGTCGACATCGCCAACGGTTCGCCGGCGCAAAGCCTTGGCTTCAAGCGCGGCGATCTCGTGCTCTCGGTCAACAATTCCAAGATCGCGAAAACCCGCGATCTTGAGCGCGTCACCGGCCAGCAGAGCCGGCGCTGGAGTATTACGATCGTACGTGGCGGCCAGCAGATGTCGGTGGAGTTCCGGGGATGACGCCGCCGCGCGCCAAGCGCGGAGACCCGAGCCTGTTCGCTGCCGCGGGACTTGAACGCGATGCCCCGCGCCCCCTTGCCGACAGGCTGCGGCCGACGGAACTCGGCGAGGTTGTCGGTCAGGATCACCTGCTCGGTTCCGACGGCGCGCTCGCGCGCTTGCTGGACACCCGGACCTTGGGCTCGCTCATCTTCTGGGGGCCGCCAGGTACCGGCAAGACCACGGTCGCTCGCCTCCTGGCGCAGGCGACCGACCTGCATTTCGAGCAGATATCGGCGATCTTTTCCGGCGTGGCCGATCTCAAGAAGGTATTCGACGCCGCGCGCGCACGGCGCGAGACCGGGCAGGGGACACTGCTCTTCGTCGACGAGATCCATCGCTTCAACCGTGCTCAGCAGGATTCCTTCCTGCCCGTTATGGAAGACGGCACCATCGTGCTCGTGGGCGCCACCACGGAGAATCCGTCGTTCGAGCTGATTGCGCCAATGCTCTCGCGGGCGCGCGTATTGGCGTTCAAGCCGCTCGATGCCGCCGCGGTCGAGAAGCTTCTGGCCCGTGCCGAGATGATCGAGGGCAGGAAGCTCCCCCTCGATTCCGAAGCGCGTCAATCCCTTGTCCGCATGGCCGACGGCGACGGCCGTGCTGCGCTCACGCTGGTGGAAGAGGTGTGGCGGGCGGCGCGCGAGGGAGAAGTCTTCGACGCGGTGAAATTGCAGGACGTGGTGCAGCGCCGCGCGCCGATCTACGACAAGAAGCAGGACGGCCACTACAACCTGATCAGCGCCCTGCATAAATCGGTGCGCGGCTCCGACCCCGACGCCGCGCTGTACTATCTCTGCCGCATGCTTGATGCGGGCGAGGACCCGCTCTACCTCGCGCGGCGGGTCGTACGCATGGCGGTCGAGGATATCGGCCTGGCCGACCCGCAGGCGCTGGTGATCTGCAATGCCGCCAAGGACGCCTACGATTTCCTGGGCTCGCCCGAAGGCGAACTGGCGATCGCTCAGGCGGTGATCTATATCGCGACGGCGCCGAAGTCGAATGCCGCCTATGTCGCCTACGGCGCGGCCATGCGCACCGCCAAGGAGGCGGGCTCGCTGCTGCCGCCGAAACACATCCTCAATGCGCCGACCAAACTGATGCAGTCCGAAGGATACGGCGACGGCTACGACTACGACCACGATGCGCCGGACGCTTTTTCCGGGCAGGACTATTTCCCCGACGCGCTCGGCCGGAAGACATTCTACGATCCGCCCGAACGCGGTTTCGAGCGCGAGATCAGGAAACGGCTGGAATATTGGGCGAAGCTTCGAAGAGAACGGAGCCGGGCGTGAAGCCCGTGCGGCTCATGGCGTGGGCGGCGGGTGCCGGGATCGTCATCCTTGCTGCGCAGCTCGGCAGCACGGTGTCCGCGCGCGCCGGCGAGCCGTTCGATGGTCGTTGGGCGTCGGACCTCCAGGCTTGTGTCGGCGCGAGCGCGCCCGCATCGCCCGTCGTCGTCAATTCGCTCTCGTTGCAGTGGCGTGAGGCCGCCTGCGTCGTGCGAACGAGCTACCGGGTGCGGGACGCGTGGCACATCGGCGCGCGCTGCTGGGGAGAAGGTGCTATCAGCAACGTCCCCATCACGCTGCGGATGCGCGGCGAGCAGCTCCTGCTCGGTTGGGCCGGCGCGCCGGCGGAAGAACTGCGACGGTGTCCATGACCACGGCAATCAAGAGCACGGCAACGAAGAGCACGGCAACCAAACCAGGGCGCGGCGACGCCGCCGTTGCCGAGCGCGTGACGCCGTCGACCGGCGTGCAGACTGCCAAGGTGAGCGCGGACGAAGCCGGCATGCGCGTCGACCGTTTCCTCGAGGCGCGTTTCCCCGGGCTGTCGTTCTCCCATATCCAGCGCGTGATCCGCAAAGGCGAGCTGCGCGTGAACGGCAAGCGCGCGCAGCCCAAGCAGCGGCTCGAGGCCGGACAGGCGGTGCGTATCCCGCCGCTGCGCCTGGACCAGCCCAGGCCGCGCTCGCCTGAAAACGAGGCGGATGCCAAGACCCGCGATTTCCTCAAGTCGATCACGCTCCACGAGGACGCCGACGTGCTGGTGCTGAACAAGCCCATGGGGCTCGCGGTGCAGGGCGGCTCGGGCACCACGCGCCATCTCGATGGCATGCTCGAGGTGCTGCGCGACGCGCAGGGCCAGCGCCCCCGGCTGGTGCACCGCCTCGACAAGGACACCGCCGGCTGCCTGCTGGTGGCGAAGACGCGGTTTGCGGCCACGGCGCTCGCCAAGACGTTCCGCACCCGGTCGGCGCGAAAAGTCTATTGGGCCCTGGTCGCAGGCGTGCCCAAGCCGCGCCAGGGCCGGATCTCGACCTATCTGGCGAAGGAAGAGCGCGAGGACGATTCGTTCATGCGTATCGCGCGCCATGGCGAGGAGGGTGCCAGCCACGCGGTGACCTACTACGCCGTGGTCGACACCGCGGCGCGCCAGTTGTCCTGGCTCTCGCTCAAGCCGGTGACGGGTCGCACCCATCAATTGCGCGCGCACATGGCGCATGTCGGCCATCCCATCGTGGGCGATCCGAAATATTTCTCCAAGGAGAACTGGGAGCTGCCCGGCGGCATGCAGAACCGGCTGCATCTGCTGGCGCGCCGCATCGTCGTGCCGCATCCGCGCGGTGGAACGATCGACATCACGGCGCCGCTGCCGCCGCACATGCAGCAGTCGTGGAATCTCATCGGTCTCGATCCGAAACGCTACGATCCGATCGAGGAAGCACCGGAAGAATAGCGCTGCCGGAAAGATCGGTTCACACAATTCCCTGATGCGTGCCGATGGGGACGGCAGCGCGTGCTATCCGCCCTTCCGTTGCTTGCGGCGCTAACGCAGACAGATCTTCATCCGAGCGCATGAGGACGCGTGACGGCTTGCCCCGCGTCGCCGACATTGGGGTTGACAGGCAACCAAATGGTTGCATATTGTCGCCATGGACGATGTGTTCAAGGCCCTGGCGGATGCCAGCCGCAGAGAGCTTCTCGACCGGCTCTACGCGCACAATGGCCAGACCTTGAACGAGCTTTGTGCGCGCCTTGCCGAGACGGGAACGTCCATGACGCGGCAGGCGGTGAGCAAGCATCTGGCCATACTGGAGGGCGCCAATCTCGTCGCGACCGTCAGGCGCGGCCGCGAGAAACTGCACTACCTAAATCCGGTACCGATCCACGAGCTCGCGGAGCGATGGATCGGCAAGTACGAGCGCCATCGCCTGAGCGCGCTCGCCGAGCTCAAACGCGGTCTGGAGGCGAAAAAATGAGTGAGCCGAAATTCGTCTATGTCACCTACATCGCGACCACGCCGGAAAAGCTGTGGCAGGCCCTCACCGATGGGGCGTTCACGCGCCAGTTCTGGTTCGGCACGTCAGTCGAATCCGATTGGAGCCGCGGCAGTCGTGTTATCTTCCGCAGCGGCGGCGAAGTGCACGACACCGGTGAGGTTCTGGACTGCGTGCCGTATCGCCGCCTGTCCTACAGCTGGCAGGTGGAATTCCACGAGGTCTTTCGCCGCGAGAAGCCGTCGCGGGTGACGTTCGAGCTTGAGCCGACGGGCGGCCCCGAGGTCAAGCTCACGGTGACCCACGACGAATTCGAACCGGGCAGTAAGGTGCACGCGGCCGTCAGCAACGGCTGGCCGATGATCTTGTCGAGCCTGAAGAGCCTGCTGGAGACCGGCCGGCCGTCGGCGTCGACGAGCGCGGAACAGGCGCATGACGCGCGCGAGCGCGCGATCGCCCTCGCCGAGAGCAATGTCGGATAACGAGGAGCCTGAAGATGAGCGAGCCGAAATTCGTGCCTAACACCGTCTATGTCACCTACATCGCCAGCACGCCCGAAAAGGTCTGGGAGGCGCTGACCGGTGCCGAGTTCACCCGCCAATATTTCTTCGGGCACAGCATCGAGGTCGAGGCGAAGGTCGGCGGCCGATTTCATCCTGCGCGCACCCGACGGCAGCGTCCACATGAGCGGCCGCGTGATCGAATATGATCCGCCGCGCCGGCTCGCGACCACATGGCGCGTCGAAGGAATGGAATCGTTCCGGGAATTGCCGGAATCGCTCGTAACCTACGAGATCGAGCCGATGGGCGGCAGCGTCAAGCTGACCATGACCGAGGCGCACCAGTGGGACATCCCCGATGCCATCCTGGCCGGCGGCCGCCAGGGTTGGCCGTTCATTCTCTCGAGCCTCAAGAGCGTCTTGGAAACCGGCAAGCCGATCGAGATCGGTGTGAAGATGGGTCCGCCGCCCGAGATGATGGCGGCCGTCAAGGAGGCGGTGGCGAGGAAACCGTGGGTTAAGTCGGCCGAAAAGCGGTGAGCCATTGATGGGGCGGAGCACTCCACGTGTCACCCGCGGGCTTGACCCGCGGGTCTATCTTCTTGACCACAATTCTTGCGGGAAATGATGGATTGCCGGGTCAAGCCCGGCAATGACAGCTGAGAACCGAGCACGATCAACGCAGGCCGGCGTTGATCTTGTCCAGCGTGGCCGAGCCCGGGCACAGCTCCTGGTCGGAGAGGCTGTTGAGCGGCGCCGCGACGGTGTTGAAATGGCGGTGCAGGTCCTCGGGCTCGCGATCGACATAGAGCAACCCGGTGACCACCTGCCCCAGGGCGGCGTGCCGTTGCAGAAAGCTCATGGCGCCGAGCCGGTCGTGCGCGTCGTAGTCGGCGGCCACTTTCTTGAGCACGAGTTTCGAGCCGTCGTGCTGCTCGACGACCTCCATTGAACCCGGCTCGTAGGCCACCGTGATCGGCGCGCGGCCGGTGATGAAATCGAGCCGGTTTACCGCTTCGTTGTGCTCCCGCACATAGTCGAAACTCTTGGTCGAGCCGGCATGGTTGTTGAACGCGACGCACGGGGAGACTATGTCGATGAAGGCCGCGCCTTCGTGCTCGATCGCCGCCTTGATCAGCGGCACCATTTGCGTCTTGTCGCCGGAGAATGAGCGGGCGACGAAGGTGGCGCCGAGCTGCAGCGCCATCGCCACGAGGTCGATCGAATTGTCGGAATTGGTCACGCCGCGCTTGGACTTGGAGCCGCGGTCGGCGGTGGCGGAGAACTGGCCCTTGGTGAGGCCGTACACGCCGTTGTTCTCCACGATGTAGACCATGTTGACGCCCCGGCGCAGCGCATGCGCGAACTGGCCGAGCCCGATGGAAGCCGAATCCCCGTCGCCAGACACGCCGAGATAGATGAGCTCGCGGTTGGCGAGGTTGGCGCCGGTGAGCACCGACGGCATGCGCCCATGCACGGAGTTGAATCCGTGCGAGTTGCCGAGGAAATAGGTGGGCGTCTTCGATGAGCAGCCGATGCCCGAGAGCTTGGCGACCCGGTGCGGCGCGATGTCGAGCTCGAAGCAGGCCTCGATGATTGCGCCCGAGATCGAATCGTGGCCGCAGCCCGCGCACAGGGTCGAGACCGAGCCCTCGTAGTCGCGATGGGTGTAGCCGAGCGCGTTCTTCGGGAGCGCCGGATGGTGGAATTTGGGCTTGGTAATGTAGGTCATGGTCTTGCCATTTTCACGAGACGACCTTGCGCAGCGGCGTCACCTTCAACGCCTCGAGATGGTCGCCGATCGCGTGCGCGATGAAGCGCGCGGTGATCGGGGTGCCGTCGTAGTGCAGGATCGGCACCAGGCGGATCGGATCGATGCCGCATTCGTTGACGATCAGCGAGCGCAACTGGGCGTCGCGGTTCTGCTCGACCACGAACACGAAGTCGTGGTCGGCGACGAAGCTGGTCACGCTGGAGTGGAACGGAAAGGCGCGTACGCGCAGCCGATTGAGCGCGTGACCGCGGGTCTCGATCAGATCGATCGCCTCGTCCATCGCCGGCGAGGTCGAGCCGTAGTAGATCACGCCATATTTCGTCGGCTTGCTGGCATTGGCCTGCAGCGGGCGCGGCACCAAGTCCTTCGCGGTCTCGAACTTGCGGATGAGCCGCTGCATGTTGTCGGCATAGGGCGCGCCTTCCTCGGTGTAGCGCGCGTAGCGGTCGCGCGAGGTGCCGCGGGTGAAGAACGATCCCTTGCTCGGATGGGTGCCCGGATACGTGCGGTACGGGATGCCGTCGCCGTCGACGTCGAGATAGCGGCCGAAATCCTTGCCAGCATCGAGATCGGCCGCGGTCATCACCTTGCCGCGGTCGTATTTGCGGCTGTCGTCCCATTTCAGCGCACGGCACAGGCGGTGGTTCATGCCGATGTCGAGATCGAGCATGACGAAGATCGGGGTCTGCAGGCGGTCGGCGAGGTCGAAGGCGTCGGCGCCGAAATCGAAGGCCTCGGCCGGATCTTCGGGGAACAGCAGCACATGCTTGGTATCGCCGTGCGAGGCGTAGGCGCACGAGATCAGGTCGCATTGCTGCGTGCGGGTCGGCATGCCGGTCGAAGGGCCCGCGCGCTGCACGTCGAACACCACGGCCGGAATTTCGGCGAAATAGGCGAGCCCCAGGAATTCCTGCATCAGCGAGATGCCGGGCCCGGAGGTCGCGGTGAACGCGCGGGCGCCGTTCCAGGCCGCGCCGATCACCATGCCGATCGAGGCAAGCTCGTCCTCGGCCTGCACGATGGCGACCCGGTTTTGCTTGGTCTCGGGATCCACTCGCAGCCGCTTGCAATGGCTGGCAAATGCGTCGGCCAGCGAGGACGAGGGCGTGATCGGGTACCAGGCGCACACAGTGGCGCCGCCATAGACCGCGCCCAGCGCCGCCGCCGCGTTGCCCTCGACGAAGATGCGGTCGCCGACCGCGTCGGCGCGGCGCAGGCGAAGCCCGATCGGGCATTGCACGTTCATCAGCGCCCAGTCGCGCCCAAGATGAAGCGCATGCAGGTTCGACTGGATCAGTTTTTCCTTCGACTTGAATTGCTCCTTGACCAGTTGCTCGAGCACCTCGATCTCCATGTCGAGCAGCGCGGAGAGCGCGCCGACATAGATGATGTTTTTGAACAGCTGGCGCTGGCGCAGATCGGTGTATTCGCGATTGCAGATCGCGGTCAGCGGCACGCCGATGACCGTGATGTCCGCGCGGAACTTGGACCGCGGCATCGGTTTGGTGGAGTCGTAGAACAGGTATCCGCCGGTCTCGATCCCCGCCACGTCCTTGTCCCAGGTCTGCGGATTCATCGCGACCATGAGGTCGGTGCCGCCGCGCGCGCCGAGGTGGCCGGCTTCCGAGACGCGCACCTCGTACCAGGTCGGCAGGCCCTGGATGTTGGAGGGAAAGATGTTGCGCGGCGCGACCGGAATGCCCATGCGCATCACCGAGCGAGCGAACAGCTCGTTGGCGCTGGCGGAGCCCGAGCCGTTGACGTTGGCGAAACGGACGACGAAGTCGTTTACGCTGCTGATCGGGCTGCTACTCGGCATAGGTCATCCGCGTGAGTCATGTCGATGAGGTATTTTTTCATGTCCCAGGCGCCGGTCGGGCAGCGCTCGGCGCACAGCCCGCAGTGCAGGCAGACGTCCTCGTCCTTCACCATGACGCGCCCGGTCTTGAGATCGTTGGCGACGTAAAGGTCCTGGGTGACGTTCTTGGCGGGCGCCCGCAGGCGCGTGCGCAAGTCGGCTTCGTCGCCGTTCGCCGTGAAGGTGATGCAGTCCATCGGGCAGATGTCGACGCAGGCGTCGCACTCGATGCACAGCGACGAGGTGAAGACGGTCTGGATATCGCAATTGAGACAGCGCTCGGCCTCCTTGAGGGCGAGCTGGACGTCGTAGCCGAGCTCGACCTCCGCCTTGATGTCGCGCAGCGCCACCACCTTGTCGCGCAGCGGGACACGGTAGCGCCGGTCGGGCGCGATATCGTTGTCGTAGCTCCACTCGTGGATGCCCATCTTCTGGCTGACGATGTCGACCATGGGCAGGGGGCGCTCGTTGATGTCCAGGCCGGAACACATCCGGTCGATCGACAGCGCGGCCTCGTGGCCGTGAGCCACCGCCCAGATGATGTTCTTCGGTCCGAACGCGGCGTCGCCGCCGAAGAAGACCTTCGGGTGAGTTGAGGCCATGGTCGTGGTGTCGACCTTCGGCATGTCCCATTTGTCGAACTCGATGCCGATATCGCGCTCGATCCAGGGGAAGGCATTCTCCTGTCCGACCGCGACCAGCACGTCGTCGCAGGGAACGTGCTGATCGGGCTCGCCGGTGGGTACCAGGTTGCGCCGGCCTTTGGCGTCGAACTCGGCCTTCACCTTCTCGAACACGACGCCCGTGAGCCGGCCGTTCTCGTGAGTGAATTCCTTCGGCACCAGGAAATTGAGGATCGGAATGTCCTCGTGCATGGCGTCCTCCTTTTCCCAAGGGGACGCCTTCATCTCCTCGAAGCCCGAGCGCACGACCACCTTCACATCCTCGCCGCCGAGCCGGCGCGATGAGCGGCAGCAGTCCATGGCGGTATTGCCGCCGCCGAGGACGATGACACGCTTGCCGATCTTGGTAATGTGGCCGAACGAGACCGACGAGAGCCAGTCGATGCCGATGTGGACGTTGGCGGCCGCTTCCTTGCGGCCGGGAATCTCGAGGTCGCGCCCGCGCGGCGCGCCGGAGCCGACGAACACCGCGTCCCAGCTTTCTGCCAGCAGCGACTTGAGGCTGTCGATGCGCGTACCGCCGCGGAATTCGATGCCGAGATTGAGGATGTAGTCGCATTCCTCGTCGATGACCGATTCCGGCAACCGGAAGCGCGGGATCTGGGTGCGGATCATGCCCCCGGCTTTCGGGTCCTGGTCGAACACCACGCACTGGTAGCCGAGTGGCGCCAGGTCGCGCGCGACCGTGAGCGTAGCCGGCCCGCCGCCCACCAGCGCAATGCGCTTGCCGTTCTTGACGGCGGCGGGCGGGGGAAGCCGTTCGCGGATGTCGTCCTTGAAGTCGGCCGCGACGCGCTTCAAGCGGCAGATCGCGACCGGTTCCTTCTCCACGCGCCCGCGCCGACAGGCCGGTTCGCATGGACGGTCGCAGGTGCGCCCGAGGATCCCGGGAAACACGTTCGATTTCCAATTGACCATGTAGGCGTCGCTGTAGCGACCGGCCGCGATCAATCGGATATATTCAGGAACGGGTGTGTGTGCCGGGCAGGCCCATTGACAGTCCACGACCTTGTGGAAGTAGTCCGGCGCCGAAATATCGGTAGGTTTCATTTACTCCTCTGCACGCACGTTTGCCGCGCGCCCCCTGAGAACCCTGCGCAAACAAACGTGGGCTGCTCCCTCCAACGCCCGGCTTGTGGTCCGCCGATTCCGGCGCGGATAGTAGTTGAGACCCCCTCCAAATTCTACCGATACATTTGTCATAACAGCCTTTTACATCCGGCAGCCGGATGCGGCGGTGCAACGTGCCGGGAGGGTAGCGGGCATGTTCGTAAAAATGTCATAACGAGCATTGGTTGCGGTCGTAACTAGTTGGAAAACCTGTGTTCTTCGGCCGGCGCCGATTGTGCGGTGCAAGATGGGGCGGCGTCTCGCGTGGAACTTGTGACGGAACCAGCGCGTCGCAGCATCGCGCCTTGGTTGCGTGCGGTCTTTTGTCCACGGGAATCGGGCTCTCCGCGGGCGCACGATCGAACGGCGCGGCGCTCAACGGATCGACACGCGCGACTCTTCTCTTAATGCGATCCGCCATTGCCGAGTGCCGGCATGACCTCGCGCGCGAACAGGTCGATCGTGCGCAGCACTTCCGTCGATGTGAGATCGCCGAACGCGAACTGGCCGACGAAATAGTTGGTGCCGGCCTCCTCCATCTGCGACCTGATCATGCGCGTGACGGTCGCCGGCGAACCCGCGATGCCGCGTCCGCCGTCCTTGATCTGATCGAATTGCGGCGGACGGTCTCCGCCCGCGGGGCTCGTGCCGTGCAGTTGAAAGAGATGATGGAAGTGCTTGTGCCAAAGCGGATAGGCGCGGCGGGCGATGGCCAATGCCTCGTCGTCGGTCTCCCCCATGATGACGAAGCGGGCGAGGCCGAGCATCGGACTGTGTGTGCCCGCGAATGCCGCGCGATAGCGATCGGTGATCGCGCGCACCTGCGCCGTCGGCGCGTTCGCCACCATGTTGAAGCCGATGCGGCCCGCACTCTCGCCGCCGTCGGGCGTGCCCACGCCCGACCAGAACGGCGGATGCGGCTTTTGGAACGGCTCGAGCTCCATCGGGATATCGGCATAGTCGTAGAACTCGCCGTGAAAGGTCAACGTCCGGCTGGTCAATGCCTGTCGCAGGATCTGCAGCGTTTCGAGATAGATCTTCTGCCGGTGTGCAGGATCGACCCCGTAATACGCGGTTTCGATCGGCGAGATGCCGCGCCCGACACCGAGCTCGAAGCGTCCCTTGCTGAGCTGGTCGAGCATGCAGATCTCCTCCACCAGGCGCAGCGGGTGGTGGAGGGGAAGCGTATAGACCAAGGGACCGAAGCGCAGTTTTTGTGTGCGCTGGGCGACGGCGGCGAGAAACACGCTAGGCGAAGCCGCGAGGCCGAGCGGCGTCGCGTGATGCTCGGCGGTATGGTAAGCGTGAAAGCCGCGACGATCATAGGCCTCGACGATTTTCAGCCGCTCCGCGTAGAAGGTTTGCAGGGGAAGATCGTTCCGATCGAGGTGGTCGAAAACGCCGAATTTCATTCGCCCTCGCGCTCGTTTCTGTCTGGCTGGGGTCGGCCATCATCGTTGAAAGCGCATGCTCCAACAAGGTCGGTGCGGAGGGACGCCAGAGACGTGGAAATGGCCACGTTGAATGTTTCATCGTTGCGGCCCATCTTGCTGACATGCGCGATCTGTTCGACGACATTTCCAAGAATCAGCCGCTCGATCCAACCGAGACGGCGCGCCGCTCCATGCGGCCGCAGTTGCGGCGACGGTTCTATGAGCGGGTCGAGGTCGAGGCTTCCGACAACACCTTTCGCATTGCCCTCGACGGCCGTCCCATCAGGACGCCCGCCCGTCACGCGCTGGCTGCGCCGACGCCGGCGTTGGCGCAGGCGCTCGCAGCCGAATGGGAGGCGCAGCGCGACGTCATCGATCCCGCCCGGATGCCGCTGACGCGGCTCGCCAACAGCATCATCGATGGCGTCGTCGAGGCGCCCGGTCCCGTGGTAGCGGAAGTGGAGCGATACCTCGCCTGCGATCTCGTGTTCTATCGCGCGCCGGGTCCGGCCGGCCTGGTCGCGCGGCAAAGCGCGGCGTGGGACCCCGTGCTCGCCTGGGCGTGCGATGCGCTGGGCGCGCGTTTCGTGCTGGCCGAAGGAATCGTCTTCGTCGCGCAGCCCGCGCCCGCGCTTGCCGCCGCGGACGAAGCCATTCCGCGCGATCCATGGCGGCTGGGCGCGGTCCACTCGGTCACCACGCTCACCGGCTCGGCATTGATCGCGCTTGCGCTCGCGCGCGGCGTCCTCTCCGTCGATGTGGCCTGGGCGGCGGCCCATGTCGACGAAGACTGGAATATGGATTTCTGGGGCCGCGACGAGCTTGCGCTCGAGCGCCGCACGTCGCGTTTCGCCGAGATGCAGGCCGCCGCCACCGTATTGCAAACGGCTTGATGCGCGCAGGTCGGCTTGGCGTGTCCCGCTGTTCCGTTATTTCTTCTTCAGCGTGCCATAGGCGACCACGGTGGTGCCCTGAACGCTGCCGAACCAGCCGAGCGCGAGATTGTCGCCTTGCCGCGCCACGGTCATGGTGCCGTCGGGGCAGCGCCCGCCTTTGTCCGCCGAGCCCTTGGTGATGACTTCGACGAAGAACACGTAGGTTTTCGATGAGCCGACGCGGGTGAGCTTCCCGATGCAGTCGAGGTCGGGGTATTTCGCCTCCGCCCCCTTCGCGCTGATCGCGATTTCGAACTTGTAAGGTGTTTGACTACCGACCTGCGTGAGCTCGCCGGCCCAGTTGCCGTTGATGGTGGGGCCGGCGCCTGCGGCGCCCTTCTTGCCGCCGGCGGCCGCGTCGTCGGGCGCGGCGGGAAATTGCGCGGTCGCCGGCGCCACCGCGGCGACCATGGCGAGGATCAGCGTGGCGGCGCAGGCGCAGAGGGCTTTGGTGCGGGTCGTCATGGGCATGCCTTGCTCTCCTCGAACACTCTCACACGGAGGAAAGAGTCCACATCGAAGCTTACCCTCAAATACCGAGACATGCTATGGATTTTGCGCCGGACCTGAAGGCAGGGGGCCATGAAAGACATCTTGGAAAAGCTCGAAGAACGTCGCGCGCGCGCCCGCGCCGGCGGCGGCCAGACGCGAATCGACGCGCAGCACAAGCGCGGCAAGCTGACCGCGCGCGAGCGCCTCGAGTTGCTGATGGACAGGGGCTCGTTCGAGGAGTTCGACATGTTCGTCGAGCACCGCTCGGCCGACTTCGGCATGGAGAACAGCCGGATTCCCGGCGACGGCGTCGTCACCGGCTGGGGCACCGTCAACGGCCGCACCGTGTTCGCCTTCGCCAAGGATTTCACCGTGTTCGGCGGCTCGCTGTCCGAGGCGCACGCGCAGAAGATCGTCAAGATCCAGGACATGGCGATGAAGGCGCGCGCGCCCATCATCGGCCTGTTCGATGCCGGCGGCGCGCGCATCCAGGAAGGCGTCGCGGCGCTGGGCGGCTACGGCGAGGTGTTCAAGCGCAACGTCATCGCGTCCGGCGTGATCCCGCAGATTTCCGTCATCATGGGCCCGTGCGCGGGCGGCGACGTCTATTCGCCCGCGATGACCGACTTCGTCTTCATGGTGCGCGACACCAGCTACATGTTCGTCACCGGTCCCGACGTGGTGAAGACCGTGACCAACGAGGTAGTGACCGCGGAAGAGCTCGGCGGCGCCTTGGTTCACACCACCAAATCGGGCATCGCGGACGGCTCCTACGACAACGACGTCGAGTGCCTGCTGCAGATCCGCCGGCTGCTCGACTTCCTGCCAGCCAACAACCAGGCCGGCGTGCCCGAGTGGCCCTCGTTCGACGACGTCGAGCGCGCGGAGAAATCGCTCGATACGCTGATCCCCGACAATCCGAACAAGCCCTACGACATCAAGGAGCTCATCCTCAAAACCGTGGACGAGGGTGACTTCTTCGAGCTGCAAGGCGCGTTCGCGCGCAACATCGTCACCGGCTTCGGCCGCATCGCCGGCCGCAGCGTGGGCTTCGTCGCCAACCAGCCGATGGTGCTCGCGGGCGTGCTCGACATCGACGCCTCGCGCAAGGCCGCGCGCTTCGTGCGCTTCTGCGACGCGTTCGGCATTCCCATCGTCACGTTCGTCGACGTGCCCGGGTTCCTGCCCGGCACCAACCAGGAATACGGCGCGCTGATCAAGCACGGCGCCAAGCTCCTGTTCGCCTATTCGCAGGCCACGGTTCCGCTCGTCACCGTGATCACCCGCAAGGCCTTCGGCGGCGCCTACGACGTGATGGCGTCGAAGCACATCGGCGGCGACGTCAACTATGCCTGGCCGACCGCGCAGATCGCGGTGATGGGCGCGAAGGGTGCGGTGGAGATCATCTTTCGCGCCGACATCGGCGACGCCGGCAAGATCGCCGCCCGCACCAAGGAGTACGAGGACCGCTTCCTCTCGCCGTTCGTCGCCGCCGAGCGCGGCTACATCGACGACGTGATCATGCCGCACGCCACCCGCGCCCGCGTCGCCCGTGCGCTGGCGATGCTGCGGGAGAAACGGCTGGAGATGCCGGCGCGCAAGCACGATAATCTGCCGCTGTGATCGGGGAGGGCGCCACTGCGGCGCCCGCGGTTCACCGGCGCAAGGAGGACATTTCATGGATCGCGTCCTTCGACCCCTTGGAATTGCCTTCGCGCTGTTGGCCTGTGCGCTCCCGGCGCAGGCGCAGAATCGTCCCCCCTGGCCGGCGGGCGACGAGATCGGGATGGCGAATACGCTGGGCCCGACCACCTGGCAGCGCTGCGCGACCTATCTCGCCAATCCCGCTGCGAAATCCTACGAGCTGTCGTTCCCGCGCTCGAACACCATGCCGCAATCGCCGTTCGCGGTGCCGCTGCGCGAGAATGCCAAGCCCACGGTGGGCATCCCCGGCACCCGCCACGCCTTCAACACCGACGAGGTGGCGAGCGGCGATCCCGGCCAGCAGGGCACGCAGATGGATGCACTCGGGCATTTCGCGGTGCTGCCGGAGGCGTGGGACGGCAAGGGCGAGTTTCCCTCCGGCCGCGCGACGTATTATGGCGGCTACGCCCAAAGCGACGTGAAGCCCACGCCGGATTCGCCGCTGAGGAAGCTCGGCATCGACAAGGCGCCGCCCATCATCACCAGCGCGGTGCTGCTCGACGCCAAGGCGCATGTCGGGCGCGGCAGCGCGATGCAGCCGGGGCAATTGGTCACCGCGCAGGACATCGAGGCGATGCTCAAGGCGCAGGGTCTCGAGAGCCGCGGTCTCCTCGCCGGCGACGTCCTCTACATCTACACCGGCTGGGGCGATAACTGGAAAGATCCCGATACCGAGAAGTTCTACTACACCAAGGGTCCCGGCCTCTCCTACGACGCGGCCCAATACCTCGCGAGCAAGGCGGTGGTGCTGGTGGCGCTCGACAATCCCTTCACCGATCCCGTGGCCGAAGGGTTCCTGGAAGGGAAGGCGCCGCCGCCGGCGGGAACCCCGTCCGGCCTGCCGTTCGCCATCCATCACCAGAACCTCACGCAGGCCGGCATCCACAACATCCAGAACGCCAATCTCGGTGCGCTGGCGGCCGACAAGGTCTGGCTCTCCTGCACCGTCATCCTGCCGTTGCGCACGCAGGGCGCCTCGGGATCGCCGGTGCGGCCGGTCGCCATCGGGGCCGCGACGCCGCGCTGATGTGCCGCCCTTGAAGCTGCGGCCATTGACTGGTATTGCGCCGGCCGGGTTGTGCAACCAGGGGAAAACATGGCAAATCATCCGGTCCTCACCAAAGTCCTGTGCGTCGCTTTGGTCGCCAGCATCATGCTGCCGCTCGGCCGGATGGTCTTTCCGTTCGTCGACACGGTCGTGAGCGGCCTGGAGTTCGACACCATCCAGGCGGTCTTGAGCGCAACGATCGGCTTCGGATTGCACGCCACTTTTTTCGGCTAGACTCCGTCACCCGCATCGAAAAAAGCTATCCTCGCGGGGCCAGCAACGCCCGGAGGAGATCATGCTCAGCCGCCGCCGGTTCGTCGCCGCCGCTGCGGGCGCCGGCGCTTCGATCGCAGCCCCACGGCGGGCGCACAGCCAGGTGGTCGGCAAGCTCACGCGCATGATCGTGGGCTTCGCGCCCGGCGGATCGTCCGACGTCACGGCGCGGTTGCTTGTCGATCAGATGCGGGCTTACGCCTCGACCATCATCATCGACAATCGGCCGGGAGCAGGGGGCCGCATCGCGGTGGAGACCGCCAAGGCGGGCGCACCCGACGGGTCGGTCCTGCTGCTCAGCCCCGCGTCCATGATCGTGCTTTACCCACACCTCTATAAGCCACTCGGCTACGACCCGGTGCAGGACCTCGTCGCCGTCACCACGGTGTGCGGCTTCCCGTTCGTGCTCAGCGTCGGCCCGCTGGTGCCGCGGGACGTCAGGACGCTCGCCGATTTCATCCAGTGGTGCAAAGCCAATCCGAAGCTCGCGTCGTACGGAACGTCGGGCGCGGGATCGATGCTGCATTTCGCCGGCATGATGCTGGCGCGTGCCGCGAATTTCGATTTCACCCACGTGCCCTACAAGGGCGCGTCGCCGGCTCTGCAGGATCTCCTGGGTGGCCAGGTCGCGTCGACCGTAGGCGTTCTCGGCATCGCGCTGCCGTACATCCAGGCCGGGAACCTGCGGGCGCTGGCGATGACCGGGACGACGCGCTCGTCGTTCCTGCCCGACGTTCCCACGCTCACCGAGGCGGGCTTTTCCGGGCTCGAGATCACGGAATGGCAAGGGTTGTTCGTGCCGGCCAAGACGCCACCGGCGGTCGTTCACGCACTCAATCGTTCCGTGCGCGATGCGCTCGACACCGCCGAGGTGAAAGCCGGATTGATCAAGCTGTCCTTCGAGGCCGGTGGCACCAGCCCGGAGCAATTCGCCGACATCGTGAGAACGGACATCGCCCGCTGGGAGCCGATCGTGAAGGCTTCGGGATTCACGCCGGAGAACTAAGTCTTCACTTCACCTTGGCGAAGGCTGCCGATGGGCGGCGGCGTCTTCGCGTGCCGACCGTCGCCGGGAGCGTGTGCGCGTACGCGCATCCGCGTCGAGTTGCGTCGCCATATGCTTGAACTCGTCCGCCAGCTCCATCAACGCCTCTCTGGCGTACAGATCGGGACACTCGTCGGCGAGCCGGAGGCAATCCCGCGCGCGTTGATGAAACATCTTCGAGTCCATGTCGTCGCTCCCTGGTCCCTACGCTAATGCCACAGGCGCGGAGACGTTCCGATGGAACTCGCAGCGGACAAGCCGCGCTTTCAGGCCGCTTTGACGAAGGATGTTCCCTGCGCGAAGATGCCGGAGGAACCTGCTCATCCAACAAGGCAGGCACGGAGGAGACGATCATGAAAGCGATTGCCCTTGTGGCGAGCGCCGCGCTCGTTTGCCTGGCCCCCGCGGTGCGCGCAGCCGACTATCCGACCAAGCCGATCACCTTCATGATCGGATTCGCTCCGGGCGGCCCGAGCGATGTGATGGCGCGCATCCTCACCCGCAAGATGGAGGAACTTCTCAAGCAGCCGCTGGTGATCGAGAATCGCGCCGGCGCCGGCGGCGGCATCGCCGGTGCCGCGGTCGCGCGCGCGACGCCGGACGGCTACACCGTGCTGCTCGCCACCGGCAGCCTGCTCGCGATCAATGTGAGTCTCTACAAGAATCTCGGCTACGACCCGGAGAAGGATTTCGAGCCCATCACGGTGATCGGAACCCAGACCAACGTGCTCTACACCCATCCCTCGGTGCCGGCGAAATCGCTGGGCGAGCTGATCGACTATGCCAGGGCGAATCCCGGGCAAGCTGACGTTCGGGTCCGGTGGCATCGGCACCCCGGCCCATCTCGCCGGCGAGCTGCTCAAGATGGAGGCCAAGCTGGAGATGACGCATGTGCCGTTCCGCGGCACCGGACCGGCATTGCAGGCCGTCATCGGCGGCCATGTCCCGATGGCCTACAATCCGCCGCCGCCGCTGCTGCCTCATCTCCAGAGCGGCACCATCCGCGCGCTCGCGATCACGACGCTCCAGCGCACCGCCGCCTTGCCCGAGGTGCCGACCATCGCCGAATCCGGCTTTCCCGGCTTCGAGGCGACCACGTGGCACGGCATCGTCGCGCCGGCCGGGACGCCCGCGGAGGTGGTCGCCACGCTCCATCGCGCCGCGGTCGCCGCCGTGAACGATCCCGAGGTGCGCAAGGCCTTGACCGAGCTCGGCGTCGATGTCGTCGGCAACACGCCCGCGGAGTTCCGCGCCTACATCAAGTCGGAAATTCCCAAATGGGCGGCGATCGTGAAGGCGTCGGGCGCCAAGGTAGATTGAAAGGCGGACTGACGTGCACATTCTGATGCTGATCGTGCTCGGCCATCTCGTGCTCGCGGCATTCGTTCTGGTTGCCGGTCTGATCAACCGCGGCGGCAACACGGTGGACGGCGCGCGTCCGTTCATCTGGGTGTGGCTGCTCATCTCCATTGCCAATGGCGTAGTCGGCGTGGTGCAGGCCGGCATTCCGGTGCTCAACGAGATCGGCGCGTTCATTCCGATCTTCGGCGTGCCCGCCGTCGTGGCCTGGTATCTGTCGCGGCGACATCAATCCAGGCTGAAGGTCTGACAGTCGGTTCTGCGTAATGTGCGGAACGCTGACTTGAATGGCTCGAATTTGACGACCGATCGGCCAGCCGCCGCAGCGAGGGTGCATCGCGGCTGATGCAAGGCCCGCGTGCCATGCGGTTTCGTCAACCCGGCCTTGATTGCCAATCGGCCTCGAACGGCTATGTTGCGATGCCATGCCCGATGCCGTTCCCGCGCCGACCCGCGATATCGTGGTCGTCCACAGCTCCGATCTGCACCTCGATCACGACTACACCGCGCGGCTGCACGGCGGTGACGGCACCGCCGGTCTCGTCGGGGTCCTGGCCGCGGCCCGCAGCGCGAGCGCCGACGTCGTCGTCCTCGCCGGCGACACCTTCGACTGCCACCGCTTGCCGGATCATCTGCTCGAGCGCGCCGCTGCCGTCATCGCCGCGGCGCCGCTGCCCGTGGTCATTCTGCCCGGCAACCACGATCCCGCGGTGCCCGACGCGGTCTATCGCCACGGCGCGCTGGCCGAGGTCGAAAACCTGCACGTCCTCGGGGTCACCCACGACGAAGCCGTGCTGTTTCCCAACCTGGGCCTCGAGGTGTGGGGTCGTCCCCACCGCGACTACGGCGACATGATCCCGTTCGAACGCCTGCGTCCGCGCTCGACCCGCTGGCAGGTGGCGGTCGGACACGGGCACTACGTCCCCGTTCCCGACCGCACTATCCGCCTGCGTCCGTCGTGGCTGATTGGAGATGACGAACTCGCGGCCACCGGCTCCGATTACATCGCGCTCGGGCACTGGAATCGCGCGGTCAAGGTGGGCAATGTTGCCGCCTATTACTCGGGCTCGCCGGAATATGCCGGCACCGTCAATGTGGTTCGCCTGGGCGCCGCGGGGGCCGTCGCGGTGACCCGCGCTGAGCTCGACATCGCGCGCGAGCCCTCCGCGGTCGAGTAGTTAGCTCGTCCAACAGGAATCGCATCGTCAGGAATCGCATCGTCGCGCGCCGACAAAACGCCCCGGCCGAAGCCGGGGCGGAGCGTGCGACTACTCTCTATTGTTATGGATCGCGGTTATTGGCCGCGCTGTCCGCCTTGGCCCGTGGTCTCGGGCGGCGGAACTGTAATGGCCGGCGGCGCGGTGGTGGTGGCGGCCGGCGGACTTGCGTCGTTGTTGGCCGTGCGCGTGGTCTCGCTGCTGGTGAACACGAGCGCCAGCATGACGATGACGAACACCGCCCCGGCGATCCAGCCCCACGGCGTGGGCGAGCCCATCCGGTGCTCCATCTCGAGCGGGCGGTCCATTCCGCCCATGTCCATGCGTCGGTCAAAGTCGCGGGGGTCGGTCATGACAATCTCCCTGCCTAATCTGCGTACACGGATAACCCGCGCGCAATTCCCTGGTTCCTGCGCGGCGAGTTCCCATGGCTGATATCGATAGGAAGAAAGTCATAACGGGGCGGGGGACAGGAGCGGAGGTCTCACTCTTTCTGCTCGAAGATCAATTGCGTCTGCGTGACGATGGCCGCGAGCTTGCCGTCGCCGCGGGTGATGCGGGTCTCCAGCACGATCGTGGTGCGGCCGCGATGCAGCGGCATGCATACGGCGCGCGCGGTATCGCCCTTGGGCACGGCGGCGAAGAAATTGGTCTTGCTCTCGATCGTGGCGGTGCGCCCGTTGCTGGGCAGGCTCACGCTCGCGGTCAGGCCGCCAAGCGTGTCGCCCAGGGCCATGACCGCTCCGCCATGCAGCACGCCGCGACGGTTGCACAGCTCCTCGCGCACGGTGAGCTCGGCTTCGGTGCGTTCCGCCGTGCGGTGGAGCACGTTCACGCCGAGGAGCTTGGTAAAGGGTGGAACGTCGGGGAGGGCCATTGGGGTTCCTCTGCTGCTTGCGATGCCGGTCCATAGCACGGCAGGTGTTGGGCGCCAGCGCGCGGTTGCCCGCGGTGTGCTCCTGGAGCGGGCGTGGCCGGGTGAGAGGTTCAACGGGCGCGTGTGTGGGGTTCGCGGTCGTCGTGGCCGGTGGCGGCCCGACCGTGCGAAGCCATTTGGAATTGGGCGGTGTCTTCGCTAAGAGACGCGTGGGCGCTCGTAGCTCAGCTGGATAGAGCACCAGACTTCGAATTTGGGGGTCGGGGGTTCGAATCCCTCCGAGCGCGCCAATAAAATCAATTAAGCCCTGACTGGCATCAACCGCGCGGAAAATGGCCGTCGGGAAGCACCCCGCCCGGCTCACGCCAGCTCCTGCACCATGATCCTATTCCGCCGGACTTCGTCCAGATTGAACTGGACCGCTGCGGCCGCCTTGGCCGCTTCGGCGTTGGGAGCCTCAACCGTCCCCAGGATCTCGCCCTTGGCGCGTACCAGGACGACGCGCCAGCGGCGCTTCATCCGGCCGGCGAGCTTGGCAGGGGTGTCCTTGTTGGTTCGGCGGCGGGTCGGCATGCCCGCAAAATAGGGATGCGGATGGCGCGAGCGGGGCTTTTCTTTGAGAACGAATCGCGGACGGCCCGCGATGTGATCACCGCCGGCTCGCAAGTTCGTGAGTAGCATGGCTGAAACGGACAAATGTTTGGCTGCGCAAAACAAGTGTGGTGTAAGCGGCGTAACGACTAAGAGGCATGACAAAGATCGTGCGCACCCTCGGAATTGGCCGATGCAGCCTGCTGGGCGAGCTGATCGACGAAACTGAGACCCGTTACTTCTATCGCCGACGTTTTGGCCATGCATTAGCATCTTTCGTCGACAAACGGTCGCCCGTGGTTCACATCGTGCCGTGCAAGGCGTGCCCGGACTATTCGTCCCAAGCAGAGAGCGACGAAATCGCAAATTCGTGAAGAGCGCAGATGAACGAAATCGATCCGCCGCCGCGACAAAGGCTCTGGAGGGACTTGCCATGGTTCAGGTACGTGAAAGTTCACGCTTCGGCCCATGCTATGCGCTGGGCGAACTCATCGGCGAAACTGCCACCCGGTACATCTATCACAATCGGGCTGGCGTCGCCTTCGTGAGCAAAAGCTCGTTGATCCACCTCGCACCGTGCGGCGGGTGCGAGGACTATCAAGAGCGTGAAGAGGTGGTTTAGCGATACTTGCTGGTCCCGGCCGCGCGCGACAGATCGGGTGCGCGCCAGTAGCACTTCTGGACCTCGGCGGACGTCCTTGCCACGACGCCGTCGCCATCGGGCAGATCGCCGAGCGAGCGCGCCACATCTTCGAGGAATCATCGGCGGCTATGGCTCGCCAACGGCGCGGCCATGTTGAAAACGGTCGTCAATTGCTCATCGGTGAGGGCGAGTAGCTTCGAGGGCATGAGAGAGCGTCCCTTGCGCGCTGGGCACCGCCCGCGCATATTGGCGCTCTCTTGCGTTGTTAGGAGAGGCCCTCGCGCTGGCGGACCCCGCGCGGGCCTCTTTTTTTTGGCGGTTCTAGCGCAACGTCGCCATGGTCGCCAGGAATTGTAGGACAACCAGTCGCGCCCCCAAATTGGGGACGGACCCCGTCAGCGTAGGGAAGCGGCGACGCGCTCGGCTTCGATCTCGCGCTGATGTTCGGCCCATGCGCTACGCACCTTCGAGGCCCGCGCCAAGGCGTTCTGCCGGCGCAGAATCTTGCGCGTCCAGCCGCAAGGGCACGACAGCACTATGGCGATGGCGTCGCGATGCCCGCTCAGCCGGTGCATACGCGCCGGCGGTTCCAGCTCTAGCTCTTCCGCAGGCGCTAAAGTGATATCAAAGGCCATGTTCTAAAGTCCGCCCTTTGGCTTGACGAAGCATTGAATCGTGCCGGCAAGCAGGAATAGGTAAGCCTGCCCATCGGGTGCGAAGTCGGGCACGGTCTTTTCCGCCGGGATCGCAACCCATTCCTCCTTGAGCCAAGCGTACCAACGATCGTCGGGGTGCTTGCCGTCGCCGGGTTCGACCTTGAACTTGGTCTTGACCGTGTCTGCGATGCCGCAGCAGTACAGCGACTTAGGGTCGGTCCATCGCTCGGGCGCGAGATGATTGTCCGGCCGCTGCAAATTCTCGAACCAAAGCCGGTTGGGACCATCCGGCCATTCACCGGCGGCATACGCAGGCACAGCGGTGCTCATCGCAGCGGCGAGTGCCGCTGGCACACAGATCGATCGCATTCTGCAAAGCCCCCATCTGGAATTAGGAAGGCACCGATTGCTTATCCCACAAAAACAATATGTAATTGTTTCCAGCGCCCGTCGGCCGAAAACCGGTATTTGCGGTTTCTATCGCCACGTCGGCCCCGCTTCACACGCGGTGAGAGCTTCGTCTCAAGGCGCGCAAAAACAAATCTTTGGCGAACAATCACAGGTCTCCGGCTCAGCCAGGAGCGACACACATCACGTCACGGTCTCATCACCCGCCCCCCGGCCGGGATCGACAGTGTCCATTGCCAGTCGCCCCGTGCACGCGAGTTTGGCCAAAACAGGAATCAAGCAATGCCTAAGCAGGTGTTGGAATTGGAGTGCCCTTTCTGCGGCACGTCCCACGATCACGAGACGTATTCGAAAATCCCGCAAGAGAAAGTCGATTGCTCTTGCGGGGCGACGGCGACGCTGCGCGTGCTCAAGAGCACTCGCAAGGGCAACGTTCGCGAGTGCTAATGGAGCTTCGGTGATCAGTCAGGAGGCGCCGATGCGTAGCCTCTCTCTGGCCATCGCCATGCTCTGGGCGCCCGTGGCCGCGGTAGCGCAACCGGTCAACGAGGGCAAGCTCGTGACCCACAACGGCAGTTTGATGGTGATCATCAACCCGCGGCCGGGAGGGATGATAATTCAGTACCAAGACCCGCGGCCCGATCTGTTCGGTCTCGTCGTGCCCGGAACCTTGCTGGTCGAGGGAGCTTTGCGCGGCAAGACGTTCTTCGGCACCGCGTTCGTATTCAGCCGTTGGTGCGGTGCCATCCCGTACGCGGTGAGCGGTTATGTCGACGCCACCGACTCGTTGATGTTGTTCGGCCCGGCACCGATCTTCGATACCGCATGTCGCATCCTCTTCTACTCGCCCCAGAGTCTTCAAGCCGTGCTCCGGTTTGAGCCATTCGTCTAGTTGAGCACCGCCGTACGGTGCCGCGCGCACCGTCCCATAGACGTTCATGCGAACGCTCAGCACCTTAGCGCGCAGGCTGGGCGGTAGCTTGGAAAGATCATCCACATTTTTCATGCTGCACCTACTTACCTCGACGGCAACGCAACCACGCGGCCGGTCAGATCGTTGGTGGACAAGGTACAATCGTTGGCTTCCACCATTTCAGCTACGAAACGCCGCCACGCCGCCGCGGCGTCGGGATGCAAGCCCTTCATGGTGAAACGCGAAGCGGCGCACTCAAACTTCAACTCGACCACCGGCTGCTGAGCGCGGATGTGTTCCGTCAGCCGGTAATAGGAAGCACTTTGAGCGACACGCATCTTGCTGAGACGTGCCTTCGAATCCCTCCGAGCGCGCCATCTAGGTGTTGTATTTAAGATAAAATCACAGAAGCGGCGTCCTGTCAGGGGCGCACCGTCATGCGGAAGATCGCTTCGATCGGTTTGAATTGGCTCGGTCGTGCATCCGCTAACGCCGAAACCAACTCATGACTGCCATTTCCTCACCGCTGGAGTTCATTCTGTGCCAATCCCGCCTATGAGTACGCGGCGTAACTCAACGAATGGGATGTCAAATTAACGGCGGTGCGGGGGCGGCAGAACGATGGACCAGTCGATCCCGCCGTTTGGCGATGGCGAGAATGTGACGTTGATGTCGACCGGGGTGCCGCACGCGTCCATGCTCCAGACTTCGGTCCAGGGCTGCGATGCGCCGCCCGTCGCCGACGTCACGCGGGTGTTGCGAACCTGCGCGCCTTTGCATCCGGCCCGGGCCCGGCTCATGGCCGCGGCCGTCGCGCCTTGGAGGAAGTCCCGTTGCAGGATCGCGTCGGCAATCGTATCCCCCGGGGCCAGCTCGCTGTGCTTCATGCCCTCCTTCACGGACAGGAACAGCAGAAACGTCCGGCGCACACGCTCCTTGCAGTTGATGGCGTAGGTCTCCTCCCACGCCGATCCTTCCGCGGTCGGCTTTTCCGGTGACACGACCTCGAGCGTGAAGACCGGCGGCTCCGCGCATCCCGAAGCCGGATTGCCGCGGAGCGACGCGGCGACCAGCTGTTTGCGCAGCGCCGTGAACCGATCCGAGAACACGTTGTCGGTAAGCGCTGGCCCGAGCACCTGGTCGGCGTCCGAGCGGTCGGCCTCGATGTAGGCGGGCGGCGCCTTCGATGGCGTGGTGTTGGCGGCTTCACCGCTCGCCTTCGGCCCCGGCATCGCGACAATGAGCGCGACGGCGCAAGCGAAGGCGCGCAGGTGCCCGCACTTGATTGCGGTCTGATGGTCCAATGCCGCCTCCCAAGGCGTTCTGCCTCATTCGTCGATGATGGACTCTTCTAGCTCGGCGCTCATCGCTTCGACGCGGTTGCGCCCATTGCGCTTGGCGGCATAGAGCGCCGCGTCCGCCCGCTTCATCAGATCGGGGAAAGAGCCAACGGCAATCGAAGCATCTGCCACCCCGATGCTGGCCGTAACCGGAATCAATTCACCCCCGACCCGGATCGTTTCCTCTGAGATCCTTAAACGCAGACGTTCCGCCACGTGCGTCGCGCTTCGCAGATCCGTCTCGGGCAGCAGGAGCGCCAGTTCTTCTCCGCCGAGACGGCCGAGGAGATCGGTGCTGCGCCGTGTCGTCAAGCAGACGTTGGCGACGCCGGCGATCACCTTGTCGCCGGCGTCATGGCCAAATCGATCGTTGATCGATTTAAAAAAGTCGATGTCCATCATCAGGAGCGACAACGGGCGCTGATATCGCCGGAAGCGCGTCCATTCCTGCTCGGCGAGCGCGAGAAATTGACGTCGGTTGTACAGCCCGGTCAAGCTGTCGATCTCGGCAAGACGCACAAGGTCGGTCACGTCCGTATAGGTGAGCATCCGAGCGCCGTCACGCAGCATGATGCAGCGCACATGCATGATCTTTCCGCTGCTCATGCGAAGCTCTTGCGGTCCAGGATCGCCGCGTTTGACCCAGTCGATGCGCTTGTCGACGAAAGCGTCGAGCTCGTCCGGTGGAATCTTGTACACGGCATTCTGCGACGCCGCGCGGGCGAGATCCGCAAAGAGCGGCCGCTCGCCGGGGCCGGGTTCGCGCAATCCCCCGAGCTCCCGCGCCGCGCGATTCATGAACTCCGTACGTAATCGGCGGTCGAGCAATATGACCCCGTCGTCGATCTGATCCAGGGCCGCTCGCAGCGTCTCGAGCCGATCGTTGTGGCGCACGATGTCGGACACGTTCACATAGGTCAGCAGGCGGCCGCCCGTTGGCAATGTCTTGCACTTGAAGCGGACCACTTCCCCGTCGGCCAATCTGAGATCAAGCGGCGCTTCATCTCCGTGCCGAACTCTCGCCAGGCGGTCAGCGATGTAGGAATCAAGGTCGTCGCTCGGCACCGCGTAGGCCTGCGTATCCCGGCCGTGATACATGAGCTGCGAAAACGATGGCTTCTCGTCCGCAATCTCCTGCGGCAGGCGGAATATCCTGCGAAAAGCCGGATTGATGAACTGCGCTCTCAGGTCCCTGTCGAGCAGCACGATGCCGTCTTCGATCTTGTCGAGGCCCCCGCGCAACGCGGCCAGCTCGCTGGCCAAACTTTCCAGCTCGGCGGTTCTGGCATTTTGCGCCGCCAGACTTCGCGTCGCGCGCCGCCTTAGTGCCGCGACGATCGCGACGATGGTGATCGTGCCGACGGTCATAACCAGGATGCGGGTCAGACTGTCCGGCGTGAAATAATGCCCTGGAGTCGCAAAGAGGATGACTGCAAAGCCGATCGAGATCAGCGCACTCACCAGCGCGGAGTGCCAGCCGCCGATATAGGCGGCGAACGCCACCGTCACGAAAATGATGACGCCGGGATTCGGAACGGTGATCCCCACGCGCGCGAGCGCGAGGATGGAGCATGCGGCCAGGAATGTGAGCGCTGGCCCAATCGCCAGACGCGCGGCCCAGGGCATATGCGTACTCCGGGTCTAGAATCGCGCCGGAACGATAGCGAACAGTCCACTATATCCACGGCTGGAGGTGCTTGGAACAGTGCGGCGGAACGAGGGTTATGGGCGCTGGTGCGAACTCGCTGGGTGGCGGAGCCATCGACCTGCTCGGAGCTCTTTGTTCCTGGCAGATCCGACCACGCCCTACGTGGTCGCGGAATACCGTCCGGGGGCCGGTGGCGTTTTTTTATCGCATGTGCCCCATCCGGCAGGCTGGATGGCTGGAATATTATGCTATTCGGGCGCTCGCTAAGCGCCGTTCTCGCGCGGACTTTGCTGACCTATTGCGAGCGCTTCGGTGAGCACGCAAGCAGCAGGCCGGCCTGCAATCGCTAGGGCAATGCTACACCTTGCTCCTTTTGAATTGGTTGTATGTCCAGCACGAACGAACTGTCCGGCCGGGCCGTCGGCGACGATCTCATCCGGCAGGCGTTGATTCATGAAACCGTCCACCCTGACGCGTTCCTTGCGCGATCTGGGGCCCAGTGCGCTCTGCTCGGGTTTGGTCCGCCGTTTTCGAAGGGTGATTTACCATCTCGGTGAGCTGATGCTTTCGGTATTCGGCAAGACTATTCGGGCGGGCGAAGACGAGCATGGCGTCGCGGCGGCGATCGGCGTGGCGATTTACCCGCTTGATGCCGAACACCACCACCAACGTGGCCGGTCTCGACTTCTTTTTCTTTCCACCTGCCACCAGCGCCAGTGGCCCCTCCGCGTCGCTTCACTTTGACGGCGCGCGCGCGCGGATGGTTTCGATCGGCGCGGACGCGCAGCGTACGCTTGCTGGTGGTCTGCACTGGTCGGGTCCGCTCAACGTGGGCGATTCCGCCTGGACGATGGTTGCCGTCCCGATCGCCGGCGGCCCGGTCGCTCCCAGCTATGTGCGCGCCTGGATCGTGCTGATTTGCGGCATTCTGCTGACTGGAGCGATTGCGACCTACATCTGGCGAACCGGCAAGCATGCCGAACGCCTCCGGAACAGCAACCGGGAGCTGGACCGGACACTCGGCATGCTGCAGACCCAGAACGTTCGGTTCGATACCGCCATCAACAACATGGTCCAAGGCTTCGTCATGTTCGATGCGGCGCATCGGATCATTGTCTGCAACAGCCGGTTCGTCGAGATGTACGGCTTGTCGCCCGAGGTCGTTAAGCCGGGTTGCTCGGTTGGCGACGTGCTGCAGCACCGCGCCGAGACCGGTCTCTTGAAGGCGGATCCGGAAGAGTTTCGCACCCAGCTTCTGGCCCAGCTGGCGGAGGGCAAGGTCTCGGAGGGCATCCTCACGACGACCGATGGACGCGACATATTCGTAATCAACAAGCCCATGCCCGGAGGCGGCTGGACGACAACGCATGAGGACGTGACCGAACGTCGAAAGTCGGAGGCCAGGATCTCGCATATGGCCCTGCACGACGAGTTGACCGATCTGCCCAATCGCCATCTGTTCGGCGTAGAAGTGGAAAAGCATTTCGCCTGGACGGACATCGGTCACAAGTTTGCCGTCCTTTGCCTGGACCTCGACCACTTCAAGAACGTCAACGATACTTTTGGACATCCGTTCGGCGACAAGCTCCTGAAGCAGGTCGGCGTTCGCCTGCGCAGTTTCGTGCGTCAATCCGATGCGGTGGCCCGCTTCGGGGGAGACGAATTTGCCATCCTCCAAGGCAACATGGGCGCGCGTGCCGAAACGGCCGCGCTGGCGGCCAGGATCGTGGACGCCATGAGCGCCCCGTTCGATATCGACGGCCATCAGGTCGTGATCGGCGTGAGCATCGGCGTCGCCTTTGCGCCGACTGATGGCACGGATGCCGTTCAGATCCTGAAGGCGGCCGATCTGGCCCTCTACCGGGCCAAGGCCGACGGGCGCAGCACTTATCGCTTCTTCGAACCGGGGATGGACCGCCTCATGCAGGCGCGCACCGCCTTGGAGGCCGATCTGCGCAAAGCGCTGGCCAATCAGGAGTTCGCGCTGCACTACCAGCCGGTGGTGAATTTGCAAACCGGCCGGATCAATGGCTTCGAAGCATTGATCCGTTGGAATCATCCCCGTCGCGGAATAATCCCGCCCGCTGAATTTATTCCGATTGCGGAAGAAACCGCCCTGATCGTCCCGATCGGCGATTGGGTGCTGCGAACGGCCTGCGAGGAGGCATCCAAGTGGCCGGACGACGTACGGGTTGCCGTGAACCTGTCCTCGGTGCAGTTCAGAGTACCGAACCTCTACGAGAGCGTGGTGGACGCGCTTGAGTGCAGCAACCTTGCGGCCGACCGCCTGGAGATTGAGATCACCGAGTCGGTCATCCTGTTGAACCTCCCCTCGACGATCGAGACGCTGAACAAGTTTCGGGCTCGCGGCGTGAAGATCGCCATGGACGATTTCGGCACGGGCCACTCATCTCTGAGCTATCTGAGGCACTATCCGTTCGACCGGATCAAGCTTGACGGCTCGTTCATCCGCGACTTGGGGGACAAGATGAACTCGAGAGCCATTGTCCGCGCGATTGCGGAATTGGCGAACAGCCTCGGGATGGGAACGACGGCGGAAGGGATCGAAACGCAGGAGCAGCTGGACTACGTGAAACGCGTGGGCTGCACCGAAGGTCAGGGATACCTGTTCGGCAAGCCTCAACCCGCAAAAGATGCGCGGGCTTTGCTGGCATCGCAGTCAAGCCAGCCGAGGGCAGGGGCTGCCAAAATCGAGTCCATTGCGAATTAATACGTCCGCTACGCCGATCCGGCTTCATGGCTGCTCGTGCAGCGCGAGAAAGTCCATCTCAGATCTTGGGAGCGACCCATGAGGACATTGAGCGTACCGGTAATGGCGATGGCTCTGCTCGCGTCACCGGCAGTCGTGCAGCCGGCCTGGGCCCAGGCGCAAAGTCCCGCTCTGAGCGGCAAGATCCTCTCGGACCCCGAGGGTCCGATGGAAGGCGTTCTGGTCAGCGCCAGGAAAAGCGGTGCGACCATCACCGTGACCGTGGTGAGCGATGCCAAGGGTGAATACAGCTTTCCCGTCTCTCGCCTGGACCCGGGACGGTACGCGTTGACCATTCGTGCTGCAGGTTACGCACTCGATGGCGCGCCGGATATCGACATCGCGCAAGGCAGGTCGACGGTCGCGGACCTCAAGCTCAAGCCCGCGCCGCCTCGCCCCGACCAGATCGCCAACGCCGAATGGATCATGAGCGCGCCTGGTCCCGATGAGATCAAACGGGTGATGCTCAACTGCACGGATTGCCACACGGTGCAGCGGATTTTCGAATCCAGGCACACCGAAGCCGACTTCCTCAAGGTGTTCGAACGGATGGCCGGGTACTATCCCGGCGCGTCGGACATGCAGCCGCAGCGGCTGGTGGGCGCGCACCGGCGTCCGCCGGTGCCGGCCGCCATGGCGCAGAAATTCGCCGAGTATCTTGCGACCATCAACTTGAACGGACGCTCGACCCATCCGTTCGAGATCCAGCAGCTACCGCGCCCCAAAGGTCGGGCGACCAAAGTCGTCATCACGGAATACGATTTGCCGCGGCGGGAAATCCAGCCGCATGACGTGATCGTCGATCCTGACGGAATGGTCTGGTTTTCGCATTTCGGGGAACAGTTCCTCTCCAAGATGGATCCAAAGACAGGGAAGACGACCGACTATCCGATACCCGTGCAGAAGCCGGATCATCCCAAGGGCACGCTCGACCTGGAGGTCGATCAGGACGGACATATCTGGGTCGGCCTGATGTACCAGACCGGGCTTGCGCGGTTCGATCGCAAGTCCGAGACCTTCCGCATGTACCCGATCCCCAAGGAATGGCAGCGGGATGCCACGCAGCAGTCGCATTTCTCGGTGGCCGCATCAAAGGTCGATGGCAAGGCCTGGGTGAAGAATTCGGACGGCTCGCAGATCATGCGGCTCGACATCGCGACCGGCGAGTACGAGAACCTCGGCACATTCCGCAATCCGAAGACCGATCGGCCCATCGGCATCTACGGCATTTATGCCGACCAGCAGAACAACTGTTACATCCTCGAATTTCAGGCCGGCGGCATCGGCAAGATCGACGCCAAGACCGGCAAGCTTTTGTTCTACCCGACGCCGACACCCTATGCCCGGGCGCGGCGTGGCCGGGTGGATGCGCAGAACCGGCTGTGGTTCGCCGAATTTGGCGGCAATGCCATCGGCATGTTCGACCCGGAAACCGAAAAGATCACCGAATATCGGAATCCATTGCAGTGGGAGGCGCCTTACGACGTCGTGGCCGACCGCAACGGCGAGGCATGGGAGGTCAATGAGACCTCCGATCGCGTCGGGCGGCTCGATCCGCGGACGGCCGAGATCACCAACTACCTGCTGCCACGCAATGGCAACATCAGGCGCGTGTTCGTGGACGACCGTTCCAACCCGGTGACGATCTGGATCGGCAACAACCTGGCAGCATCCATCGTGAAGATCGAACCGCTGGACTAGGGCCGACCCGCGCCGCTATGCGCCGCCTTCGGGCTTGCGGTGCACCAGCCGGATGGCTGCGCGCGGCTTCGATTGAGAGCCGGGACGGCAGGCCGCGTCTATCATCTGCAGCAGGCTGTTCAGCAGCGCGGGGGCCTGCGGTCCGACCGCCCAATAGAAATCGTCGGGGAAGTCCTCGGCATAAGCATCAATGGTTTTAGCGAGAATTTCGCGTTTGGTGGGGTCGGCGGCCTGGATCACGCCCTCGATGGCATCGAGCAGCTCGTAAACGCCGACCACCTCGTCTTCGTGCTCAGCCATAATTGCCTCCCTCACGGCGCGTCCTGAGGGACCATGGCATAGGCCAGCCGATCCCTGCCAGTTTCTCCTACGACATCCCCGGCCGCGCAATCGAGCCCTTGGGCGCGAGCAAAAATCACGACCGATGGAGCCATCGGCCGTGAGTTGGAGACTTGATGCTCGGTCGTCTGCTCAGAAGGATGTTACCGGATCAGGGAACGGACGCCGGACATGGCGCGGCGCTCGACAGCGGGCTCCGACTTCGTCGTCGCGGGGCACTGTACGATCTCGATGAAGGCCCAGGTCTGGACACCCGCATCGACCAGCGAATCCAACACCTTGCCGCACGCGCCGCCCCAGAGGAGACCACGACTTGAGCCGGAGTAGCCTTTGCGATCCTCCAGGTTGCGCGTGCTGTCGCGCAAGCTCACGCTCCAACGGGCGCGGAGGATCTCGTTGGATTTGATCGTGCCGTCAGGCTCGGCCGACTGCGGGGGAATGTTGAAGTTCAAATCGGAATAACGCTGGGAATCCA
>CAVRXD010000002.1:0-160364 GCA_963725065.1 uncultured Alphaproteobacteria bacterium | reverse complement strand
GCCAGCCGCGTTGCTGCCGAACCTGACCGCAGTCGCGCCGGTAAAATTGGTGCCGGTGATGGTTACGCTAGTGCCCCCCGACGGCGGACCGGTATTTGGATTGACGTTAGTGACGGTCGGCACCGGCGCATAGGTGAACCGATCCGCCGAACTGGTGGCGCTGGTACCGGCCGCGGTGGTTACCGTTACATCAACGGTCCCGATCCCAGCTGGTGAGGTCGCGGTGATTTGGGTTGCGCTGTTGATGGTGAAAGAGCCAGCCGCGTTGCTGCCGAACCTGACCGCAGTCGCGCCGGAGAAATTGGTGCCGGTGATGGTTACGCTAGTGCCCCCCGACGGCGGACCGGTATTTGGATTGACGTTAGTGACGGTCGGCACCGACACATAGGTGAACCGATCCGCCGTACTCATGGGGCTAGTACCGCCCCTGGTGGTCACCGTTACATCAACGGTCCCGATTCCAGCTGGTGCGGTCGCGGTGATTTGGGTTGCGCTGTTGATGGTGAAAGAGCCAGCCGCGTTGCTGCCGAACCTGACCGCAGTCGCGCCGGAGAAATTGGTGCCAGTGATGGTTACGCTAGTGCCCCCCGACGGCAGACCGGTATTTGGATTGACGTTAGTGACGGTCGGCACCGACACATAGGTGAACTGATCCGCCGTACTCATGGGGCGTGCAGCACCGCGCCTGGTGGTCACCGTTACATTAACGGTACCGATTCCAGCTGGTGAGGTCGCGGTGATTTGGGTTGCGCTGTTGATGGTGAAAGAGCCAGCCGCGTTGCTCCCGAACCTGACCGCAGTCGCGCCGGAGAAATTGGTGCCGGTGATGGTTACGCTAGTGCCCCCCGACGTCGGACCAGTATTTGGAATGACGTTGATAACGGTCGGGCCGAACTGCTCCTGAGCTTTGCCTTCGGGGCCAACTGCGCATAGGAGCACAACAAGAACGGCACCTGCTGCCGGCAAACAGGCGCGCCATCGCATCACGCAGTTTAGCAACCCAACCGCAAATGCGCCAAAACCCACTGCGTACCTCTACATGTGCCCTGAACTCACGCGTACGTTGGCAAGCGGACGCAGCAGGAAGATCGTCCTGAGATATCGACGATATTCGGGCTGAAAAGCGTTTTGTTATGCAGCGTGACAATTTCGTCACGCTCGGCCAGGCGACAAAAACCGTCGATATCACAAAGCACGAGTTCGCGGTCGCATTGTCTTTTCCGGGGGAGGTCAGGGGGAATTGTCGAACAGGTCGCGCAGGAATTGGAAAAGCGGATCGGTCCGAACTCTTACTTCTATGACAGGAACGACGTCTCGCAGCTTGCGCGCCCCTCGCAGTGACACGCGACCCCGCAAGTCCGTGTTGGGCGCTACTCGGCGTCAAACTCGCAACGCGTGCTGGACGTAAAGTTGAAGTCGTTGGAGCCACCGCGGAGTTCAGGTCGGTGAGATCGCGCAGTATAGTGACAAGCTGTTGATCTTTCTTCTCGAGAGACGGCGGCCGGAGGTGTGGTCACGATCGCGCAACGCGAATCGTCCGGCGGGATTTGCGCGATCGTATGAAGCGAGCGAGAAAGTTGAGAGGAAAGTGGTGTCGTCGGAGGAGGCGCTAGCGCGGATTAAGGAGCTCGGCTTGCCGATACCTGTGATCGAGGGAGACTACGAGGAACTTGATGCTCCTGACGAACGGAGCCGATCATCCGTGAGTGCGCCCGTCGATGAAGGCGGCCAGGAATCGTTCCCAGCCTCGCGGATGCCCAGCAAACGGCCATGACGATTATTGGCGAACCGGAGCTTGCGCCGACTTCGGTTTCCGGCGCATTCGGCAGTAATCCCTGCGCGCGTGAGAACCGCCTCCAATGCGGCGCGAGCGCGAGTGCGAGGCGATGGGCGGCCGAGTGCTTTGATTTTTAAGACATGGCACCCAACGTCTCTCGCGCGCGCGTAGGAGGATGCCGAGCAGTCCCACCAGCATCGCCAGCGAGCGCTCGATGCACAGCCTCACCACCACCCAGGACCGACCAGCCGAACGCGTGCGACCGATTGAAAGGAGCTAAATAGCTCATGGTTGCCTGCATATACGCCACGCGCGCGCGAGTCTAAAGAGAGAGCCGCGGCTGATGGAGCAAAACACTGCTACCTGCTCTATCGCTACACAGCGCGCTAGGTCCACCAGGCGCCCGCCGTGGATGCGTGCGTGACGATGAGCCCTCGAAGGCGCCGCCGGGGACGGTTTACGAGCCGAGACAGCGAGCCTTGCACCAATTCCTCGCTTCAGGCTGTGACGTGCCCCGTTGCGATCAGACCTTGCGCCGCCAGCTGGCGAGGCGTTCAAGGCCTACCTCCGCATGGTGCTCGAATGACAGAACGATCGGTAGTCGTCGCGCGCGGTAATACGTGTGCGCGCGCGCGAGTCTTAGAGAGAGCGGCAGCTGATGGAGCAACTCGACTACCTATCGCCAATTTGTGCGCCCGCCGGCGGCGGTTTACTTTTGCTCCGCCGATCGCAGTCCAAATGTAAGTGCTTCTGCGCGCGCGACGCTAACAGCCCAAGTGTTGACCGTGTCACGCTAACGCAAGGTGCAGTAGCCGTGGCCGTGGCCACCAATTCGCTTGCGGTCCCCTCCCGTCCCAAAGCAAGCCCCAGCCCCACAGCGCGCCAGGCAACCGCGCTAGGTCTTCGATGTCACGCTAAGCGCTGGCCCCATTGAGCTATGCTCAAAAATTTGATGAGCGCGCTAAGAGCCGATCCAGGAAGTTCTTGTCTTTTGGATTCACGGCCGAGAATGTCTGCTGGCCATCACCTTGCGACTTTAGACCCGCGCGCGAGGCTACCGTCCAAGTTTTCGACCATGTCACGCTACAGCGCGATGGGCGGCCGAATGTGCGCGCGCGTAGGAGGATGCCGAGCAGTCCCACCAGCATCGCCAGCGAGCGCTCGATGCACAGCCTCACCACCACCTCGGGACCGACCAGCCGAACGCGTGCGACCGATTGAAAGGAGCTAAATAGCTCATGGTTGCGCGCATATACGCCACGCGCGCGCAAGTCTAGAGAGAGAGAGAGCCGCAGCTGATGGAGCAACACGACTGCTACCTGCTCTATCGCTACACAGCGCGCTAGGCCCTCCAGGCGCCCGCCGTGGATGCGTGCGTGACGATGAGCCCTTCGAAGGCGCCCGCCGGGGACGGTTTACGAGCCGAGACAGCGAGTCTTGCACCAATTCCTCGCTTCGGGCCGTGACGTGCCCCGCTGCGATCAGACCTTGCGCCGCCAGCTTGCGAGGCGTTCAAGGCCTACCTCCGCATGGTGCTCGAAGCTCAGAACTCCCGCCGATGGGAAGTTTCGAATGCTCGACACACCGAAGCAGCATTGGCGCACGACAATGGCCTTGCGAACGCCGTTGACGCGTCAGCAGCGCGCTCGGACCAGCCTGCAGCACCATGAACGAACAAGCGTGTTCAGGCTGATTGACGCCCCATTGAAACCCTGTCATCAAAACGGGATTGAGCTGAGAAGGCGCCCAAGCGCGAGTGCAGCTCGAAGCGCCCCGACGCGCCGTTGGAAGCGACGCGCCGGGACTTGCCACCAGCACCACAAGGCGGTGCCGATGACCGATTCCAGCCATAGCATAAATCTGCGCGGCGCTCGCCCTGGCGTGTCAGTCACACAGCCACGGAGACGAGCAATGTCCACGATTTCACGCCCTCGCCTGAAAGCTCAGGCATTCACAGATACATGGCAGGTCGAAATTGTTGATCTGACAGGCATCTACGTGCGCAAAGCTGGGATGAAGTCGGCTGCAATCCTTGACGGGGTCGAACCGTGTCGGGTCGAGGAGTTTGCCGCACGCCAGTTTCGTCGCTCAGGGTTTGAGGCGACGTTCCTTGAAGGCGAGCCATTTGGCGTGTTGTTTGGCGTGTATCTCTGGTCGGTGATTCAAGATCGCGGCGACCGTCAGGTCCGAACTGTCGGCATTATGGCCCACCCTGGCTACGCTCATGGGGAATCCAGCGAAGTGATATGGATACCGCTCCCGTCCGACTTTGGCACTCCCGCTTACTCACGTCGGCGGGCCAAGGCCCTGACCAATCATCTGTCAGCGATTGCCGAAACGAGGGTAGAGCTGCTTCGACTATTTGACAGTTGGCTCGCGCCGAGTGCCGGGCTGAGAGAGTACCTTGGGGCACATCGCCGCGAGTCCATTGAGACGGTGCGAAAGCTGATCGAGCTCATTGCACCAGCTGTTCTCAAAACCGTGCTCGGCTACCTGATCCTGCATTACTGGGGGCACCGCTCAGGATGGCCCGACCTGCTGGTCTACCGGCCAGATCAATGGTTTTTGGCTGAAATCAAATCGTGGCGCGATAAGCTGAACGAAAACCAGAAACGCTGGATTGAGGATAATTACCGGTATCTTCATTTGCCATTCAAGCTCGTCCAAGTGGAACAGGATGGAGTGTAATGTTAGCGCCTCGGCGTTAGAGAACGTGAACGAGCCGCGCGGCGGCATCAGGATCGGGCCGCGGAGGGGGGAGGTTTTTCTCCGCCTCGACCGAGGTAGGGGCGGGATCGGGCGTCGTCCGCCCGGCGGTCGCGAACGAAAAGTCCTCGACTAGAGACGAGGAGAACCAGGGGATCTGCTCTCCCTATCTGGCCCGCGATACCCCCACCATCGTACGGTTGAACGCCTCTTTACGCCTGGAAACTATCGCAGTGACCAACCATCTCCCGCGACGCTTTAGATGTCGAGCGTGAAGCTGTTGCCGGATGCCAGCGCGACCGTGCCGAGGGTCGCGGTGATGGTCCCAGAATTGCGCACGCCGGGCGCGACCAGCGCGGCAAAGCCCCGGCTCGATGCCGTGGTATCGAGCGCCTTTTTAGCACGCCGGAGACGTCTCTTTTCGTTCAGTTCCTGTCGCGTCGTCTGCCGATGCTTTTTTTATGGCCGGATACCATCTCACGCTCCTGGAATTGTCCACACCGTCTCCCGCGAGACTCGCACGCGCGGATATCGGCGCCCATGTCGTGCATCCCGCGCCCTTGTGAGGTTGACCATGCCGGACAGTCGGCCATCTTGATATGCAAGGCGCCACATATTCGGCCAGTGTGCATCCGGCACGATGTCGACAGGATGATTTAGCGTGACATCCGCCGCAGAAGAGGCTGCGCATCGCCGCGGCAATGTACGCTCCGCCGATTTTGGCGAACGGGTGCCCACGGCTAAGGCTGATGGACGTCGTTTTACCGTGACATCCATCTTGGACGGTTCGCCGCGGCGGCGCTCCGCCACCTTTCTGCACCGCGTACCGCAAAACCGGGCCGTCCTGCGGCGTGCCTCGAACTGACGGTGACAGACCGCGCAAGTGACAGGTATTCGTCCGGAACGCTTAGTCGGGTGAGTGTGACGATCAATGTTGACCATGCCTAACCCCCTGCGCTCAGCTAATTCGTTGGTAGCCAAGTCGGCCTGCGCAGGAGATGGTCATCTCGCGGTTTTGATGATACGGGCAAGTCGGGGAGCGGCGGCCCCCTCAGCGATCATCTCGGCCTGGACGCGCTCGACGCTGCGATCGGTGTAGCCGACGGCGCGATCGCCGAGGCAGGCTTTCTCGAGGCGTGGCTCGATTACGTCATAGAAATGGGTTCGGCCAACGTTGAAGATGCCTGGCTTGCCTGGCTTGTTGTGAAGGTCGCCCGCTCGGTAAATTTTGCACACCATGTGTCCGCCACCGTACGCCGCGAAAGATTGCGGCCGTGCGCGGATTATGGCTGCTTCGGTTCGGTAACTCGCCAGCGTTTAAATAAATATTTTCGACGCGCTGGTTGTGGCGGTCAAAGTCGCCGGCGTTTCGATCCACGCAACAATTCTCTGACGCGCGTATGGTCGCGCGAGCTAGGTTGTGGATCGAGCTGTCGGTTGTGCATCATTGCCCAACCGTTGACCCTATCGATCCAGGCGCTAATGCACCCGTCGGTGCGCTCCGCGCCGCTCTGCTCGATAAAACATGCGATCAAATAGTGTGGCTTCGTCCAGCGCCAATGCGCTCCGCCAGGCTTGCCTCGCCCACGCTTGGCGCACTCCGCGCGCAGCACATCGGCAACACGCTCGATGGGGACGCTTGGCTCGCGGATGAGTATTGCGAGGCTGCTTTCCTGCTTCGGCGGTGCCTTCCAAGCCTCCGCGAGTCGTCGGTCGCGCTCGCTGTAGATGGCTCGACGGACGTCGCACAAGCGCCGTAGAGGATCCTCATCCATCACACCATCCGCCTGCGTTTCGACACCATCGTGCCGGTTCCCCCTAAGGCGCAAAACTTGAACGATGATTTCGCTTTCGAACCGTGGTCTTGGTCCCAAGCAAAAAACCTCATCAAACCGCTGTTTCGGTGCTCGGTGTCATCCCGTAGACTTAACGTCGACGTAACTTGGCTAACTGTCTTTTTGCAATTCCTCTTTGGGCCTGACGTCCCCACATTTATTTCTCGTTCTCGGCTCGCGTGCTGTGACTTTCTGAACTGTGGTTAGTCCGATCCCTCCGTAGCGGGACTATTCGCTCGCCGCCACGTGAATGGGACAAGACGTGTACTGGTGGGCTCTTGTACAAGCTCCATTCCTTGTTTTAACTTCCATAGGCGCTATTGAGCGGTTAGGCAGCTTATTGAACGGTCGTGGTAGCCGGTATAGGGGATAGACCGGATTTGACCATTGCTTCGGGTAAATCCTCTGGATTCCTGCCACGCTCGTCGATCGTGTTCCAAAGCTGGCCAGCGTGCCGCTTGTGGTAATCCCAGATCATCTGCCATTCCATTTTATACGCCTCAGCATCGGTAAGCTTGGAGCTGATTATCTTTTCTGTGATGTTTAAGCCGCGCCGAACGGCAGAGACTAGCATTTTCCGAAAATGCGGAGACAGATTTCGAATTTTGACGCCAGGTCTGCTGGCGGTCCGCTTTGCTTCGATGAGGTGGGAGTAGATGCGATCGTTGCAACCCTTACCGATGTAGCGAACCACGCCGTCCACTCGGATCTCGTAGACGTAACATCGGCGCAGCTTGGCTGACTGTCCTTTTGCATTTCGTTTAAGCTTTTTCATGTAGCGTCTCCACATGGTTCTTCGTTCTCAGCTCGCGTGCGTTGAAGTCGCGCCCAAGAAGACAGGCTTATCGATTTCATGTTTTCGCCTCCCCATGGCGGGCGGCATCAGCGCCAGCCCTCGGGCGCCCGCAGAACTGAGCCCAATCGTTCATGAGGTGACGGCGCTTCTCGAAAAGATCGCCGCGCCGATAGGCGGCCTCGACCGCATTGCCGATGGTGTGGGCGAGGGCCTGCTCTACGACGTGGTTCGGGTAGGCGGTCGCCTCGGCGGCCCAGTCTCGGAACGTGCTGCGAAAGCCATGGACCGTTACATCGCTTTGCTCCATCTGCTGCAGCACATCCGGCATGGCCATGTTGCCCAGGCCGGCTCTAGTTCGGGCCCCGATGAACACATGTGAGTTCCCGTCCTCGCGATAGAGGCCGGACAACAGCTCAATTGCTCTTGGCGACAACGGCACGCGGTGCTCGCGGCGCGACTTCATCCGTGCTGCGGGGATGACCCAGGTGCGAGTCTCGAGGTCAATCTCAGACCAACGCGCACCGACGACTTCTCCCGTGCGCGCTGCAGTCAAAATGGTGAACTCAAGCGCCCGCGCCGCGACACCTTCGCGCATGCGCAGCTCAGCCATGAAGGCAGCGATCTGCGCCCACGGCAATGCGGGATAGTGCTTCCTTCGGGCAACCGCCCCGGGCGCTGGCAAGACACCAGCGAGGTGCCCCTTCCAGCGGGCTGGATTATCGCCGCTGCGGTGACCCCGCACGGTTGCCCAATCCAGCACGCTCTCGATGCGCCCGCGAACGCGGTTTGCCGTCTCAGTTTTGCTCAGCCAGATCGGTTCCACAACGCGCAGCACTGCCGCCGTGTCGATGGTAGAGACCGTCATGTCGCCCAACACAGGGTAGGCGTAGCAGGCAAGCGACGCGAGAAATTGCTTGCGATGCTTTGCGTTGCGCCACTTCTGCTCGTGCAAGGCGTTGTAGGCCTCTGCCGCCGCTTTGAACGTCACGACCTGCGTTGCCTTGGCGCGCTCAGCCCGTCGAGCATCGATCGGGTCAATCCCGTCAAGCAATTGCAGCCTTGCCGCTCGCGCCCGCTCGCGCGCATCCTTGAGCGTGACTGTGTGCAGCGGTCCCAGGCCGAGCCAGCGCTCGCGTCCGTTGCGCTGATAGCGCAATTGCCAACTCGCATTGTTGGGGTTGACCACGACCAAGATCAGGCCGTGTCCGTCGTGGTATCGCCCGGGGCGCTTCACCAACGTAGCCACCCGTTTGGCGGTGAGCTGCATACGCTGCCTCAGACTTGCGACCCCCGGTTCGAGCACCGGTTTGGCTACCGATACGTAACGTATCTTATCGGACATTAGCGGCCCAAAGTAAAGCGGTCAAACCATTGTTCAGCAACATTATTGGCGGTCGTTAACGGTTGTCTCCGGACGTCTCCGAACGCTGCGCGGGCTGCCCGGGACACCGCCCGCCAGGCATGACGACCTGGCTGCGAGGAGCTCGCTGCACGGATCCGGAGGCAATGCCGGAGATGGAAGCGCGGCCCCCGGCCGAAAATCGCCACGGTGGAGCGCCGAGAGGCGAGCGTCCCGCGTCATGGGACGCGCCGCGCCTCACACGCGCGGACCCGTCGCGTCTCGCAAACGCGACAACAGAGATAGTGCGCCTGTCGGCGCTCCGCCCACCCCTCGTTGGGGTGGACGCGAAAGGAAAGCGAGAACCCGGGCGCAACAACGCGCCGCGGGAACGAACAATACTGCGCTGTTTGACATCGTGAGACGAATTCACGGCGCTTGGCTCGTAAAGCGAGCCAACGAGCGTAGCGTGCGCGCGCCCTCGCTCTCGTGTCCCGGCCGAGCGAGCGTCCGCGAGCGAAGAGCCGGACCCAGGGGCTACACGGCAAATCGAGGGAAACTTCCCGTAGTGTGCCCTGGGTCCCGGCTCTCGTTCCGTTCGGCTTTGCCTCTCTGCACTCGGCCGGGACACGAGAGCTGTACTCCCTCGCGCCCCAAACTCTCGGTGCATTTGGTGAAACGAACCCACGTTGCAAAAAGGCAACAATGTCGAGCCGCGCGGGAGGGCCAATGTTACTTCAACGCCGAATCGGTTTTCAGGAGGGCCAGGGCCTCTTGCACCGTGGTCATGAACTGCGCGGGGAAAATGATGGTCGAGTTCTTCTCGGTCGAGATTTCGGCCATGGTCTGGAGCGTGCGCAGTTGAAGCGCCACGGGATGCTGGGTGATGATGTCGGCGGCTTCGCCGAGCTTGACCGCGGCCTGGTATTCCCCTTCGGCGGCGACGATCTTGGCGCGGCGCTCACGCTCGGCCTCGGCCTCCCGTGCCATCGCCCGCTGCATGTTGTCCGGCAGCACGATGTCCTTGATCTCGACCGCCGTCACCTGCGTGCCCCACGGTTCGGTGTGGCGGTCGATCACGTCCTTGATCTGCTCGTTGATGTTGGCGGTCTCGGCCAGGAGCTGATCGAGGCTAAAGCGTCCCACCACGTTGCGCACGGTGGTCTGGCTGATCTGGTTGATCGCCTCGTACACGTTCTCGATCGCGATCACCGCCTTCTCCGGATCCGAGATCCGATAGTAGGCGACGGCGGCAATGTCGATCGAGACGTTATCCTTGGTGATGATCTTCTGCGAGGGGATCTGCATCGTGACGGTGCGCAGGGACACGCGCACCATCTGCTGAAAGGGTACGAAGATCAGGGTGAGGCCGGGCCCGCGGATGCCCTCGAAGCGTCCGAGCAGGAACACGACGCCGCGTTCATATTGCCGCAGCACGCGAATCGAGCCGGCGAGATAGAGGACGATCGCAACGCCGACAATGAAGGTCCATTGCATGCGTCCAATATCGCATATGCCGCCGGGGCGGTCGAGCAGGCCCGTCCCTCCAAGGCTCGCACGGCCGCGCGGGATAGCGGGAGCCGCTTTCGCAGGCTCCGAATACGCGCAATAATCCACGCATAACAACAATGCATCGGGAGGTTACCATGCAACCAGGGCATCGTTGGCTTGGAGTGGCGGCGGGTCTTCTCGCGGCCGGATTGATCTCAGGATCGGTCTGCGGCGACGCGCAGGCGCAGGCCGCGCTCACCGGCGTCGTCTCCTCGTCCGACGAGGGACCGATGGAAGGCGTGCTGGTGAGCGCCAAGAAGGACGGCTCGAGCATCACCACGACCGTGGTGAGCGACCAGCAGGGCGCGTACAGCTTCCCGAGCGCGCGGCTGGAGCCCGGCAAGTACACGATTTCTATCCGGGCGATCGGCTACCGGCTCGACGGCGCTAAGACCGTCGATGTCGCGGCGGCCGGCGAGGGCAGGGCGGATCTCAAGCTCAGCAAGGTCAAGAGCCTGGTGCCGCAGCTCTCCAGTGGCGAGTGGCTGCTCAGCCTTCCCGGCGCCGACAAGCAAAAGGCCTTTCTGACGATGTGCGTGGGCTGCCACACGCTCCAGCGCGTACTGACCTCCAACCACGATGCCGCCGAATTCCAGCAGGTGTTCCTGCGCATGTCGCGCTATTCGCCTGGCAGTACGCCGACCCATCCGCAGCCGCTGCTTCCGGGCCCGCGCGGCGAGCGGCCGGTCGTCACCGGCGACGCCGCCAAGGCGGCCGCGGAATTCCTGGCGAACGTCACGCTGGGCAATTCGGAGGCGATCGAATATCCGCTCAAGACGTTGCCGCGGCCCAAGGGCCGCTCCACCAAGGTTGTGGTCACGGAATACGACCTGCCGCGCAAGGATGCGCTGCCGCACGATGTCGTCGTCGATAAGGATGGGCAGGTCTGGTATTCCGACTTCGGCGCCCAGTTCGTGGGCGTGATGGATCCCAAGACCGGGAAGACCAAGGACATCGCGATCCCGGTGGTGCGTCCGGAGCAGCCCAAAGGCGGACTCGATCTCGAGTTCGATCCCGACGGCAATATCTGGCTGGCGATGATGTACCAGGCGGGGATCTCGAAGATCGACCGCAAGACCCACGAGGTGTCGGTGTTTCCGTTCCCGAAGGAATGGATTTCCACGTCGGCCCAGGCCTCGATGGTCTCGCCGATGTACTCGAATGTCGACGGCAAGGTCTGGACCAACAACCAGGAGGACAGCCTCAACTACCGGCTCGATCTCGCCACCGGCAAGTTCGAGAATCCGGGTCAGGCCAAGACGCCCGGCGGCAAGCAGATCCGCGCCTACGGCATGCCCACCGACCACCAGAACAACCTCTATCAGCTGGAATTCGGCGGCCACAGCATCGGCCGGCGCGATGCCAAGACGCTCGAGGTCACGATCTGGCCGACCGCGACGCCGCTGTCGCGCCCGCGGCGCGGGCGGGTCGACGAGCAGAACCGCCTGTGGTTTGCCGAATATGGCGGCAACGGCATCGGCCTGTTCGATCCCAAGACCGACACCATCAAGGAGTGGCAACTGCCCACGCCGTGGAGCGCGCCTTACGACGTGGTCGCGGTCAAGAACGGCGCCGAGGCCTGGACCGGCTCGATGCTGAACGACCGGGTATCCCGGCTCAATACCGCCACCGGCGAGGTCGTGGACTATCTGCTCCCGCGCACGACCAACATCCGGCGGGTGTTCGTCGACGAGACCGGCGCGCGGCCGGTGCTGTGGGTCGGCAGCAACCACGGCGCCAGCATCGTCAAGGTGGAACCCCTGGACTGATGCTTTGTTGTGACCGGGGCCCCGCGCGCGGCGCGGTGGCCCCGTTTGTTGGTGATGGTAGGATGATCTGCGCTCAAGGGGGGTAGCGGGGTGGCTTCGTCTATGGTTTTTTCTGGCGCGAGCAGTGCGTCAGCGAAGGGAGTCCCTGGATGTCATCCTCAAGCGATTGGGAGATGCCCCAAACCGTCCAGCCCAAGCCGGAGAACTATGCCTACAACCTCGAGGGGGCGCTGACCTCGCTCGTCGGTCTGCGTGCCATTATTCCCGCCGACGCCTTTACCGCCGATACGCTCGGCACCGAGCGGTCCGGAAACGGGGTGTTGATCCGCGACGGGGTCGTGCTCACCATCGGCTATCTGATCACCGAGGCGGAAACGGTATGGCTGCATCTGGCCGACGGGCGCGCAGTGCCCGGGCATGTGCTCGCTTATGACCAGGAGACCGGCTTCGGGCTGGTGCAGGCGCTGGCGCGGCTGGAATTGCCTCCACTGCCGATCGGCCAGTCGAAGACGGCGAAGGTCGGCGATCCCGTCGTCGTCGCCGGCGCCGGCGGGCGCAAGCATTCGGTGGTGGCGCGCATCGCCGCCAAGCAGGAGTTCGCCGGAAATTGGGAATATGTCCTGGACGAAGCGATCTTCACCGCGCCCGCCCATCCCTTCTGGGGCGGCACCGCGATGATCGGGCCCTCGGGCGAACTGCTGGGGATCGGATCGCTGCAGGTGCAGCAGGTCCGCGAAAGCGGCACGCCCGAGCCGCTCAACATGATCGTGCCGATCGACATTCTCAAACCCATCCTCGATGATCTGCTGACACTCGGGCGGCCGAATCATCCGCCGCGGCCCTGGCTCGGCCTCAACGCAACGGAGGTCGACGACAAGGTGGTGATCGCGCGCGTCTCCACGGGCGGGCCGGCGCGGCGCGCCAACCTGCGCACCGGCGACGTCGTGCTGGCGGTGAACGACACCGAGGTCAGCGACCTTGCCGGCTTTTTCCGCAAGGTGTGGTCGCTCGGCAAGGCGGGGGTCGAGGTGCCGTTGACCGTCTACCGCGACGGCCGCACGTTCGAGGCGCGCGTGACCTCCGGCGACCGCAACCGCTTTCTCAAAGGTCCAAGCCTGCACTGACGAGCCTGCACTGACGAGCTTGCACTGACAAAGCCTGCACCGATCGGAGACATTGGTCAGCAGCCGGTCATCAGAAGACGTGCGCGCCGCGCCCGATGTTCTTGGGATTGCCATCTGCTGACGACCGGCTCCTGATCACGGACGGTGGTGCCTGATGCGCATTCGCGATGTCTTCGCGGCCGCCCTTGCCGTCGTTGCGATGACCGCGCCGACCGGTGCGCGTTCCGCCGGGGTGGAGGAATTCTATAAGGGCCGCACCATTTCGCTGATCATCGGTTACAGCGTCGGCAGCGGTTACGACATCTACGCGCGTCTGCTCGCACGCTTCATCGGCAGGCACATCCCGGGCCGGCCGATGGTCGTCGCGCAGAACATGCCGGGCGCGGGCAGCATCAAGGCGGCGATGTATCTCTACGGTATCGCCCCGAAGGACGGCAGCGTCATTGCCACGATCGGACGCAGCGCGCCGCTCGAGCCGCTGCTGGGAGACGCGCAATTCGATGGTCGCACGTTCGCCTGGATCGGCAGTATCGCCAGCAATTCCAGCCTGTGCGCCACCTGGCACGCGACGGCGATTCAGACCTGGCAGGACGTGCTGACCAAGCCGTTCGCTCTGGCCGGCGAAGGCTCCGGCTCGGATCCGGACAACTTCGCACGTATCCTGAAGAACGTGTTCGGCGCCAAGGTGAGGCTCGTCACCGGCTATCCCGGCGGCAGCGAGATGAACCTCGCCATCGAGCGCGGTGAGGTCGATGGTCGCTGCGGCTGGTCGTGGGACAGCATCAAGAGCACGCGGCCGGACTGGCTGCGCGACCGCAAGCTCAATCTCCTCGCGGTGTTCTCGCTGGAGAAGGCGGCGGACATTCCGTCCGGGGTACCACTGATCAGCGACCTCGCGGGCAGCGACGAGCAGCGGCAAATCCTGCGCGTGCTGCTGGCGGGGCAGGGGCTCGGGCGACCGTACTTTACCTCGCCCGGCGTGCCCGAGGATCGCAAGCTCGCGTTGCGGGCAGCCTTCGATGCCACCATGAAAGATCCGGACTTCCTTGCCGAAATCGCCAAGGCCAAGCTCGAGGTCAATCCCACGAGCGGCGCGGAAATCGACCGGCTGCTCGCCGACATTTATGCCACGCCCAAGGACGTGATCGAAAAAGCGAAGCAGGCGCTGCGGAACTAGTCTCGTGCGCGCAGATCAGAAAATCTCGTCCGGGCAGGGATCGATGATGGCCCAGAGCTCGGGCCCGTTCCGCACCTTCTTCATGTCGGGGGTGAGGCCGCCGTGGCGACTGAGCCAGTCCTTCACCGTGTTCGGATAGTAGGACATCACGTCAGCGGTGCCTTCGTAGCTCATGACCTTCAAACCGCCGGTCGTCGGCTTTGTCGAAGTAGGCCATGTGAAATCCGAGACTCGCGCGCGGCGTGACGCAAATCCGATTGAGCGGGACGATCCCCAGCACGAGGGTGCAGGCGGAGTTGCAGATGCCGTCGATGACGACACGCTCGCCACGATCGCGGATCGAGGCATATTTGACCTTGTACTGATCCACCAGGCCACCGTGATCGCGGGTGATGCGGTAATCGGCACTTGCACACGACCCCCAAAACGCAAACGGTACCAGCAACGCAAACGCAAGACGACGCATACCCCCGAAACCCCCGGCAAGAATCCAGCCCCGAAATTCTGAGCCCGTGATTCACATGGACTTTGGGCGAAGATTTGGCCGTCGTATGTTGGGATTCCGTTAAGCCCGCGGACACGCTTTCGCCGTAGTTGCAGGCTTGCGCTCCCGCGGAGGAAGCCGGGATTCGCGTCGCCGAGTGCTCAATAAGTGACGACACCGCGGATCGATTTCCCCTCGTGCATCAGATCGAATCCCTTGTTGATGTCGGCGAGCGGCATCACGTGGGTGATCATCGGGTCGATCTCGATTTTGCCGTCCATGTACCAGTCGACGATCTTGGGCACATCGGTGCGGCCGCGCGCGCCGCCGAATGCGGTGCCGCGCCAGACGCGTCCGGTCACGAGCTGAAATGGGCGGGTCGCAATCTCCTGGCCCGAGCCGGCCACGCCGATGATGATGCTCTCGCCCCAGCCGCGGTGGCAGCTCTCGAGCGCCGCGCGCATGAGGTTCACGTTTCCAATGCACTCGAAGGTGTAATCGGCGCCTCCGATCTGATCGGCGCCGCTCTTGGTGAGGTTGACGAGGTAGGGGACGAGCTCGCCGCCGATCTCCTTCGGGTTGACGAAATGAGTCATGCCGAAGCGCTCGCCCCATTCCTTGCGGGCGTTGTTGATGTCGACGCCGATGATCATGCCGGCGCCGACCAGCCGCAGTCCCTGGATCACGTTGAGCCCAATTCCGCCGAGGCCGAAGACGATGCATTTGGCGCCCGGCTCGACCTTGGCAGTGTTGATCACCGCGCCGATGCCGGTGGTCACGCCGCAGCCGACGTAGCAGACCTTGTCGAAGGGCGCGTCCTCGCGAATCTTTGCGACCGCGATCTCAGGCAGGACGGTGAAATTGGCGAATGTCGAACAGCCCATGTAGTGGTGAATCGGCTTGCCCTCGATGGAAAAGCGCGAGGTCCCGTCGGGCATGACGCCCTGGCCCTGGGTGCCGCGGATCGCGGTGCACAGATTGGTCTTGCGCGAAAGGCATGACGGGCACTGCCGGCATTCCGGCGTGTAGAGCGGAATGACGTGGTCGCCCTTTTTCACCGAGGTGACGCCTGCTCCGATGTCGACCACGATGCCCGCGCCCTCGTGCCCCAGGATCGCAGGAAACAGGCCTTCCGGGTCGGCGCCGGAACGCGTGAACTCGTCGGTATGGCAGATGCCGGTGGCCTTGATCTCCACCAGGACTTCGCCGGCCCTGGGGCCTTCGAGCGTCACCGTCGTCACCTCGAGCGGCTTCCCCGCTTCGAATGCCACCGCCGCGCGCACGTCCATCGATATCTCTCCTCGTCCAACGCTTGGTACCCGCGTAGTAGCCGCGACGCAGGGAACAGAATTCCGAATTGCCGCGCTCCATCCGGGCTACCGCGACGGCAAAGTCAAGTCGCCGGCATCGCAAGCAGGCGGCATGCGGAAACAAAGCCCGGGGTTTCGCGTCGATAGGATCGGCTGGCGCGAAGCGGCCGCGCCAACGCCGCGGACGCAGAAGGGCGCGGCTTGCGCCGCGCCCTCGAGCGAAAGCCGCTTGCCGAATGTCAGCTCTTCGGCTGCGGCACGATCCTGATGTAGGGCTTGGGCGCCTTCCAGCCCTGTGGATATTGCTTCTTGGCATCATCGTCGCTGACCGAGCCGGCGATGATCACGTCCTCGCCGCTCTTCCAGTTCACCGGGGTCGCCACCTTGTGCTTGGCGGTGAGCTGCAGCGAGTCGATGACGCGCAGCACCTCGTCGAAGTTGCGGCCGGTGGTCATGGGATAGACCAGGATGAGCTTGACCTTCTTGTCCGGGCCGATGACGAAGACGTTGCGCACGGTCTGATTGTCGGCCGCCGTGCGCTTCGCCGGGTCTCCCGACACAGCGGCCGGAAGCATGCCGTAGAGCTTCGACACGTTGAAATCGATGTCGGCGATCATGGGATAATTCGGCGCGAAGCCCTGCGTCTCCTTGATGTCGTTCGCCCAGCCCGCATGTTTGTCGACCGGATCGACCGACAGACCGATGACCTTGACGCCGCGTTTATCGAACTCCGGCTTGATCTTGGCCATGTAGCCGAGCTCGGTGGTGCAGACGGGAGTGAAATCCTTTGGATGCGAGAACAGCACGGTCCATTTGTCGCCGATCCAATCGTGAAAACGGATCTTGCCTTCGGTGGTTTCCGCTTCGAAATCCGGCGCAGTATCGTTGATCGCGAGAGTCATGTTCACCTCCGTCCGTGGCAACCGATAATTTGGGCGCAGTATATAGTGCGTTGCAGATTCAACAGCCAGAGCCTGCGCGATAGTCCGTGCCTATAAGAGCAACATTCCGCCAGGATGCGCAGGAGTAGAATAGTTGGGTCCCGTGTGGCCACCCACCGGGAAAGAATTTTGCCTCGGTGCGGGCCGGGAGGCGACGCTTTGCCGCGGCAGGATTATGCCAATGGCGGCAGCGCCGCAACGATCTCGGTGCGGCGCGCCTCCAACCAAGGCGGGAGCTTGACCGCCGCGCCCAACGTTCCCTTCGCCTCGTCGACGGTGAAGCCGGGCTGGTCGGTGGCAATCTCGAACAGGACACCGCCCGGTTCTCGAAAATAGACGGAGCGGAAATAGCAACGATCGATCTGGTCGGTCGGGTGCAACCCGTGCGTCCTGACTGCCGCGACCATGTCGGCTTGCGCCGCATCAGTGGCCGCGCGAAACGCGACATGGTGCACGGAGCCGGTGCCCTGGCGGCCGGCGAGAAAACCCTCCGCCGTGCGAACATCGATGACCGTGGCGAGCCTGTCGCTGCCGGCCCGGTAGCGCACGACGTGGCCTTCGTGCGCCTGGGCCTGAAAGCCGAAAGCGCCGGTCAGCACCTCGGCGGTCGGTTCGCCGGCGGCGACCATGAGGGTAACGCCGCGAAAGCCGCGCAATGCGTGCTCCGGCGGCACGTCGCCGTTCGACCAGCCGGGAATTTCATCGGCGCCCTTTACCGCGACGAGGGCCAGTCGCATGCCGTCCGCGTCGCGGAAGGGAAGTACGCGTTCTCCGAATCGTTTCTCCGGCGCTTCGTGGGCGATGTCGCGCTCGATCAGGCGCTGCGCCCAATAACCGAGCGATGATTCCGGAATGATGAAGGCCGCTTCGGCCGCCATGCCATTGCCGTTCCGTCCGGACGGCTGCTGCTCGCCCCACGCAAAGAAGGTCAGCGCGGTGCCCGGTCGGCCGACCTCGTCTCCGTAGTAGAGATGCCATGTGCTGGGATCGTCAAAATTGACGGTCCTCTTCACCAGCCGCAAGCCCAGGTTGCCGGTGTAGAAGGCAACGTTGTTCGCGGGATCGCGACAAATCGCCGTAACGTGATGGATGCCTGCGCTGGCGCTCATCACCCGCTCCTCGAATCGCACCTCTGCCGCAACGCACACACGGGGCTAACGGTACGGTTTTAGGCGGCCGCGCGTGCGGACGGGGACAATTCCTCGTGAGTCCGATTGGTTTGCAGGCATTGCCGCAACTTCGCCATATCGTGGCCGCGCGCCTAACGCGCTCGCGAAGATAATGACGGATATCGATCGAACCGGAACCGAGGGTGCTGCGACTAATACCAATAGGCGCGAGGGAACCGCCTCCGTACGGTTGGCGTTGTTGTAGTCAGTCACCTCCCTCAACGCGTTGAGCACGAGTCCCCGCAGCGGGACGGGAGAGCGTCAATGACCACGGGTTCCGGGCTATCGGCCGGTACTGGTCTGGGAGCGCTGCTTGCGGCGATCCAGCGGTCGCCGATTGTGGTGCGGTTTGCCAGCCAACTCTCGCAGGTCCGGGACCGGGCCAGCCGGGACTGGGCCAGCTGGCAAAAGATGCCGTGGGCCAGTGTGCGACGTTCGCCTGATGTGGACGCCTACGTTCTCGCTTGGATCGCCAGCCACGTCCGCACCCGCCGTCAGCCGCGAAGCTTCATTTAACGTCTGAAGGTTCATTTAACCCCTACGGCTGCCTGGAGCGGCAGTTGACATTTCCGCTGCTCCGCAGCAAAGCCTAAATGCCGGGCTTGCGGGGTCCATCGCGGCATGTTCAAGCGAATTCTGATCGCCAATCGCGGCGAGATCGCCTGCCGCATCATCAAGACTGCGCGGCGCTTGGGTATTGAAACCGTCGCCGTCTATTCCGAAGCCGATCAGGACGCGCTGCACGTCGAAATGGCTGACGAGGCCGTGCTGATCGGGCCGCCCGCGGCTGCGGAAAGCTATCTCGTCATCGACAAGATTGTCGACGCCTGCAGGCGGACCGGCGCCGAGGCGGTGCATCCGGGCTACGGCTTCCTGTCCGAGCGTGAGGCCTTCCCCAAGGCGCTGGCGAAGGCCGGCATCGTTTTCATCGGCCCCAACGCCCGGGCAATCGCCGCCATGGGCGACAAGATCGAGAGCAAGAAGGCGGCCGCGAAGGCCAAAGTCTCCACCGTTCCGGGTCATCTCGGGGTCATCGCCGACGAGAAGCACGCGGTGAAGATCGCCGATGAGATCGGTTATCCCGTGATGATCAAGGCGTCGGCGGGCGGCGGCGGCAAAGGCATGCGGATCGCGCATTCCAAGGCCGAGGTCGCCGAGGGTTTCACGCGTGCACGCTCCGAGGCGAAATCCTCGTTCGGCGACGACCGGGTATTCATCGAGAAATTCATCGTCGACCCGCGCCATATCGAGATCCAGGTCCTGGGCGACAAGCACGGCAACGTCATCCATCTCGGCGAACGCGAATGCACGATCCAGCGGCGCAATCAGAAAGTGGTCGAGGAGGCGCCCAGCCCGCTGCTCGACGCTGCCACACGCAAGAAGATGGGGGAGCAGGCGGTCGCGCTCGCCAAGGCGGTCGGCTACGACTCGGCCGGTACCGTCGAGTTCGTAGCCGGGCAGGACAAGAGCTTCTACTTCCTCGAGATGAACACGCGGCTTCAGGTCGAGCACCCCGTGACCGAACTCGTCACCGGCATCGACCTGGTCGAGCAGATGATCCGCGTGGCTGCGGGAGAAAAGCTCAAGCTCAAGCAGGGAGACGTGAAGCTCTCGGGCTGGGCGGTTGAAACGCGGGTCTATGCCGAGGACCCGACACGCAACTTCCTGCCCTCGGTTGGCCGGTTGATACGCTACCGTCCGCCGGCGGAAAAGAGCGCCGACGGCATCACGGTGCGCAACGATACCGGCGTTTATGAAGGCGGAGAGATCTCGCTTTACTACGATCCGATGATCGCCAAGCTCGTGACGCATGCGCCCACGCGCAGGGAGGCGATCGCCGCCCAGGCTGACGCGCTCGACGCCTTTGCGATCGAAGGCTTTCGCAACAATGTCTTGTTTCTGTCGGCGCTGATGCAGCACAAGCGCTGGCAAGCGGGAAAGCTCTCGACCGCGTTCCTCGCCCAGGAGTTTCCCGACGGGTTTCATCCCGTCGCTCCGGAAGGTGAGACCGCGCGGGTCCTTGCCGCGGTGACGGCCGCGATGGACCACGTGCTCGGCGGACGCAAGCGCCGCATCTCCGGCCAGCAGCCGGGTACCATGATCACGCGCGAGCAGCAGCGCACGGTGCGGCTCGGCGACGGCGAGAGCGTGCTCGCCATCACGCGTGAAGGCGACCGGCTGCTGGTGCGCTTCGAAGGCAGCAACAAGAAGAGCCACGTGCTGGCGTCGGCGTGGAGGCCCGGTGATCCCGTGTGGTCGGGGACGTTCGACGGGCGGCCGATCTGGGTTCAGGTGCGAGCAGCGCTCAACGGCTTCGATGTCTCCCACCGCGGGGTCGAGACCCGCGCCTATGTCTATACCGAGCGTGAAGCCGCGGCCGCGCGGCTGATGCCGATCAAGCAGGTAGCGGACTCCGGCAAGGCGGTGCGTTGCCCGATGCCCGGGCTCGTGGTGTCGATTGCGGTGCGCGAAGGGCAGGAGGTAAAGACGGGGGAAACGCTCGCCGTGGTCGAAGCGATGAAGATGGAAAATGTGCTGCGCGCCGAACGCGACGGCGTCGTGAAGGCCATCAAGGCTAAGCCCGGTGACAGCCTCGCCGTGGATGCCGTGATCATGGAATTTGCGTGAACGGGCGACCGGCGCTTCAAGCGCCGGCACCGAGTTGTCGCCTGGCGCCGAAGATCGGCGCAATGCCCCCGCAATCCGGAACAGCGGCAACGCGGCGGGCTCGTGATGACTGGAACCATCGGGTCATGGCGCGGGTTCTGATGGACAGGCATCAGGAGAGCGATATGGCACCGAAACCAAGGCGAGAGACGCAAGACGTTCCGGATTCGCTGCCGAAGCGGGATGAGGGAACCGACGTCATGCCGGACAAGGTTCGGCGCACCGATCCGTCGCAAACGATACTGCCGGATTCGCTGCCGCCGACGGATGATCAACCGGTCGAACAGGCGGACGGCGGTGTAGCGCAACATCCGATCCACGACGACGATCTCGAGGATCGCGATCCCGAAGATTTCGAACGCGAGATCAAAGAGGTCCAAGCGGCAAATCCGCGGCCGTAAGTAGGGGCCGCTTGGCCGTGGTGCGCGGGGATGAATTTGCCGTCGGGCCGTGCCACGATCCCGGCGGATGGAATCGCTCGCTCTCTTCTTCTCCGGCTTCGGCCGGCTTGCCCCGAAGCCCTTCGCGCGTGCCGTGGTGGCCGTCTATGTAGCGGCCTTTCTCTCGCAACTGCTGATTTCTCCTCCAGTGATGCTGCGCATCGGGCTCGCGGCGTTCGCGCTAGTGCAGGCGATGGCGATGTGGGCCTGGTTCTGCGTCCATGCCAAGCGCCTGCGCGATGCGGACCGCCCGATCGGCCCGGCCATGGCGATCGTGGTTCTCTATGCGCTGGCGATGATCCTGCTTCTTCTCATCATCGCCCTGGTCGTCGGCGTGACGCCCGGCGCGGACGGTGCGACCGCTGGCGGTGGGACCGATGTGCTGATCTCGTCTTACCTGGTGAGAGCCCTCGCGGGCGATCCCGACCCAGGTTTCTTCGCTTATGTTGCCGTGGGTATTCTCGCGCTGATCTTCGCGCCCATGCTGATAGCGATGGGGTTCTCGATCTGGACCGGAACGAGGCCGCGCGCGGCACCCGCGCCAACTCAGCCCTGATCTGAGGTGGGCCGCCGCGTTGCGCCGCGCCGTGTTTCTGCTAATCGAACCACGTGACGCTTCATTTCGCCTATGGCTCGAATATGAGCCGCGCACTGATGAGTGGGCGCTGCCCTGGCGCGCAGGCGCTGGGAACTGCGACGCTCTCCGGCTGGCGCTTCGTTATCAATCCGGAAGGGTTCGGTTCGATTGCGCCGCGGACAGGCGCGCGCGTATATGGCGTGCTGTGGCGCCTCACGGCGCGCGACCTCGCAGCCATCAATGCCTATGAAAGTGTCGATGCAGGCTTGTATCTGCGCCGGCGGTTGATGGTGCGGCAGGGCGGACGCGGGTCGAGCGCCATTGCCTATATCGCGCGCTGGAAAGGCGAGGGGACGCCGCGGCCGGGCTACATCGCACTGGTGGTCGACGCGGCGCGTGATTGGAAGCTGCCCGAGCCTTACGTTCGCTCGCTTGCGCGTTGGGCGCCGTCAGGATGGCGCGGAGCGCGCGCCCGGGACACGGGGGAATTGGGATGAACTTTGAGGCGATCCGTCACGTCGTCATTCGCGGCCGGGTGCAGGGCGTAGGCTACCGCGCGTTCACCGAATACACCGCACTCGATCATGGCTTGGGCGGCTGGGTGCGCAACCGGCGTGATGGCGCGGTCGAGGCCGTTTTCGCGGGGCCGGAGGCGGCGGTCACGGCGATGGTGGAGGCGTGCCGCAAGGGACCGCCCGGCGCGCGCGTCGATGCGATCGAGGAGGGTGCGGGAACGCCGGAAGAGCTTGCCTTGCGCGGCAGCGCAGGTTTTTCCGTGTTGCCCACGGCCTAGGCGTGCGAGGGCCAGTTGCGCGAGGAGAGCGACGTCCACGTCCCTGACGCGCGCGCGGATGGCCACGGCTTCGGCGGCCTGTTCCAGGAGGGGCGCTAGATCGCGGGCAGGCTCGAAACCAGCCTCTCGGCGGCGGCGTGACTGCGAGCGAGCGGGCCGAACAGCCCCTCGAACTCACGCTGCAGCAACGCATCGATCTCGGCCAAGGTCGTTGCGATGCCGAGGTCGGCGAGGCTGGTGACGCCGTAGCATGGCTCGGAGACGCCGCACGGCACGATCCCCGCATAGTGCGAGAGATCGCAATCGACGTTGAGTGCGATGCCGTGGAGCGTGACCCAGCGCTTGATCCTGACGCCGATCGCCGCGATCTTGTCCTCGCGGCCGCCCCCCTTGTCCCGCCGCTGCACCCAAACCCCGATGCGGTCTTCGCGCCGTTCGCCGGTGACATCCAGGCCCGCGAGCGTGCGGATGATCCATTCCTCCAGGGTGGCGACGAAGCGGCGGACGTCGGGGCCCCGGCGCCTGAGATCGAGCATGACGTAGGCCACCCGCTGGCCGGGTCCATGATAGGTGAACTGTCCGCCCCGGCCGGCCGGATATACGGGAAACCGGGCTTCGATCAGCTGCCCCGGTTTGGCGCTGGTGCCGGCGGTGTAGAGCGGCGGGTGTTCGAGCAGCCAGACCAGCTCGGGCGCGGAGCCTGCGGCAATGGCGGTGGTGCGCGCCTCCATGAGTGCCAGCGCAGCCTCGTAGGGCACCAATCCCTGGCTGATCCGCCACTCTACCGGCGCCGAACCGGGTGCCGGATCCAGTCCGAGCCTCACATCATCGCGCGCGCTGGCCACCACGTGATTATATCCCGATGACTTGCAATCGTCTCTGAGTGCGCCCGAGGGACCACGGTATCGGCCGAAAGCCGGTCTCTCTAAGGCCACCCGCGGAGATGGGCGTTGCGGGAAAGGTACCGGAACTTACCCCCGCAATCAGGAGATATGTGTCCCCGGACCGCGCGCCACCAGCTCCGCCGCACGGGTCGTGGCCCTTGTTCCGCGGGAGTTGATTTGTTACATCGGGCGCCTTCGACGCGAGGCCTCCGGCTCGCGTTCATTCCTTCTGCGGTCGTGGCGGAATTGGTAGACGCACTAGCTTGAGGTGCTAGCGGGGCAACCCGTGGAGGTTCGAGTCCTCTCGACCGCACCAACAATCCCTTTTCACAAGTGATTGCGGCATCCCACTGCAAGCGCTTGTGAAAATCCCTGGCTCTGCGAGGCGGGCTAGCCATGCCTGGCCGCGACAGCATCGCGGCTCATGCCGCGGGCGTTCAGAGCGTCCGCCTGATGGCGGGCCGGAGACTGCATCGCACGGATAATCGGACGGTCGTGCGTTTTCTCCGGGTCGATCCGCAAGCGCCTGCACTGATGCCGCCGCGGCTGGTCGCGCCATGAAGCGGGGTGGTCGGCCGTTCCGGACGCTTACGAGAGTCGCTGGCGGGGAAACGGCTCGTCCCATAATTGCGAAAATTCGCGATCCCATTGCGCATTCGTCTTGGCGCCGGTTGCCGGCTTGTCCATGGAGCGCTGCCGACCGCGGAGCGCCGCGACCGCTCTGGCCCAGGCGCTGGGAGGAGCAAATTTCTGATCAGCTTGATTGTCTTTCGCACCCGCGTCGTGGCGGGGAGCAAGGAGGACCAGAGGCCGTTCAACCTCTTCGCAGCCCAGACAATGCAGCGTGTGGCGTTCACAGGTCTCATCCCGCACCACCCGCGTGAGACGCATTTCCTCTCCGCAGGCCATGCATCGCATCGCACGTGCTCTTCTCAAATCGTTAACACGCATCGAACTCCGTGCATGCTCCTTGCGCAAGACGGTCTGCAAAAATGGCTGAGAACCTGTGGCTGCGTTGCAACGCTTGGCCCGCCGAAGAAGCGTCGACGCGCCAGGGAATGCCGACGCGCGCGCTTCCGAAAGACGGGCCCTGACGGATTTGGGTATTGGCGGACCGGCGATCGGACCGGGCCATCCCGGAAGAGGCAAAATTGCCTCGGTCCAACGCCGGCGATCGCGCTAGCGACATCTGCCGCGGCGCTGTCTTTGCCGGTGAAGCGCTAGGCCGGCGCGACCAAGTCGGCCAGTTTCCTGCGTGCGTAAAACATCCGGGTCTTCGCTGTGGCCTCGCTAATGCCGATGATCTCAGCGGCGTCCTTGACCGATTTGCCGTGATAGTAGACCAGGTCGATGACCTCGCCGTGCTCGGGGGACAGCCGCTCCAAGGAATGGCGCAGGCGTTCGGAGCGATCCTTCTTCTGCAGGACGACCTCGGGATCGTCCGCCGGATCCGCCACCGTCGATGCGATCGTCTCATCGAGTTCAACATCCCGGCGGCGGCGCCGCGCCGAAAGCGCCTTGTAGCGCGCAATCGCCAGCAGCCAGGTCGAAACCGAAGAGCGTCCTTCGAACGAGGCGGCTTGCCGCCACACATCCAGAAAAACGTCGCTCAGGAGGTCTTCGGCCAAGGCCTCATCACGCACGAGTCGCAGGAGCCAGCGATAGAGTGCGACGCGATGCCTGCAAAAAAGCGTTCGCATGGCCAGTTGGTCGCCGCCGGCGATCCGTCGGATCAGCATTTCGTCGTATGAAGTCTCGGACTCCGAGGGCCGTACAGCCGACGGGGCGGCCGATCCCATACGCGTGGAGATGATACTCATGGGGCAATCCCCTTCAAACACGTCCCACCAATGAGATTGGTTTACACGCGGTAAGTTCCAAGCCCCGTCACGATCAACTGCGCGTGACACGCGGATGCAGTCGCATCGGTGGCCAATCGTCCGCTTGTCGCGGCGAGGGGCGGGCGCTCACGGCAATATTTTCCGGCTGCCCGGCCCCGCATTCGCAGATAACGGCAGGCACACGATCAGGCTTCGCAGCACCTCTGCGCCAGGCAATCGGTTGCCGCGAGCCGGCCGAACCGCGAGTCAGCCGGGGCGCAGGGCCGTCACACCCCGCCGGGGGCGACGTAGCAATAGACCTGCCCCTGGATACCGATGAAGATGATGCCGTGCCCGGTCGGGTTTCCCTCGTCCCATTTCATCTTGTGGTTGGGCACGGGGATTTTCGTCCCGTTCGGTATATCGCCCTTGCCGTCCGTGATGATCGCGACGTAGCGGCCGCCGTCGACCTCGAAGATGTCGGCTTCGTAGGCGTCGGCCTCGCCGCAGCACGAGACTCTGGGGTTGTCGGGTTGTCTCAGGCCTTGAAACCACCTTCGCACGTGAGGCGGTGAGTTTTCCCACTGGCCATTGTCTCGTGCCAGTGCGCTCGGAACAGCGTAGTCCAGAACGAGGAGAGCAGCGGTGATGGTGACGCACACAACCAATCGAGGAAGTCGCATGGCGTCCCTCCAGCAACGGGAAGTCCACCCTGCAGTATGAGGCTGATTCGGAGCTTTGCTAAGAGATCAGTGCGCATGGCTGGTTGGCAGCCGCGGGTGCCGTCGAGCTGTTCACCGCACCGGTATCTGGCGCATCGGCACCCCCGCCTTCGCAGCCGATAGAGCAACAGACTTTTCGGATAAATTCACGAGCAGAAACACGTGCTAGGCGCGCGACCTTCGCGCGCGGCCGATGGCGTTCGTTCCGGTTCGCTGCCACGTTGGAGCGCCGGCTCCGACAACCCGTTGTGGATGGAGGCCTGCAGCAGCGACGCAGGCTGTATTCGGCGGCCGCTATAGGGAATCCATATTGCGACGGGGTGGTGATCCGCTAAGTTTGCGCCGTGGTGACTCAAGGAGGACGGAATGCGTTCAATCGTGCTTGGAGCTATTGTTGCCGCCGGGCTGTCGCTTGTAAGCGCGGTGCCGACGGTATCGGCACCGGCCAACGTCGCGGCCATTGGTCAAGCGGCGGCGGACATCGGTACCGTCAGCCAAGTGCGCTGCTGGTGCACGTGGCGGGGATGGCGCGGTTATTGCCGGCGCTGGCGCTGCTGGTGATGCCACCTTGAGGTCGCCGCCGCCTTGACGGCGCTGAAACGCGAAGCAGGCGGTCAGCGCTCCGCGAGGGCCGAAGCGATCGACGGTTCGCCGGGTCAATAACCCGGCGAATTTGTTTTTGAGGGAATCGAAGGCAACAGCAATGGCCGGCTGCGCGTTCAGCGCATCTGCGGCGCACTCACCACATTGGTCGGCGGCCGCACCCCGCTCAACTGGTGGCCAAAGGCGCGCGGACGGGCCGCCGGCGCTGGTCCGAACAGGCCGTTGGACGGCTGCGCCGCGGCTGGCTTGGCCGCCGCGGGCTTCTTGGCCGCCACCTTCGGTTTGTCGGGTGGCCCCAATCGGAATACGCGGGAATACTTGAAATTGTGCGCGCCCGGCACGGGTAGCACATGGGCATCCGCTGGTACCGAGTAGGCCACTGGGCGCGGCCACGGGGGCAACTGCGGCACAGTTGCGCTGCCGTCGCTGACGACCTTGCGCTCGAAGGTCTGTGCCATCGCGACCTTGGTCACCGGCCCGAACTTCTCGATGCCGAAACTGGCGGGACTCGGAGCCGCAAGGACCGGCTCCGGACTTTCGCCGGTGACCAGCGTGCGCGGCCAAATCTTCGGCTCGGGCGTATGGCGCACGGCCCATAGCTCGGGCTCGGTCACGGTCTTCGGCCGATCCGGCGTCGCCGGCACCACGTGGACGATCTTGAAGCCGCGGGCTTTGAGTTCTTTCAGAATTTCAGGGAATGCAAGCGCGGTCGCCGGCTGGATGTCGTGCAGCAGCAAGATGCCCTTGCCGCGAGCCTCGATGCGGCTGATGGCGCGTCGCGTGATCTCCTGGGCGTTGATGTGGGTCCAGTCGTCGGCGGCGAAATCCACGCTCCATGTCATGTAGTTGTGTGCGGCGAGATATTGCTCGACTGAACTCTGACGCAGCAGGCCGGGAATGCGAAAGAACGGAGCGACCGCTTTGGGCTCGCCAAGTGCCCAGCGCAAGGAGGCGAAGCCGTCCTCGATTTCCTGCGAAGCCTGATCCACCGACATCTTGTGGAAGGTGAAGGGATGGCTCTGGCTGTGATTGGCGACCGTGTGGCCTTCGTTGTAGATGCGCCGCGCGATGGCGGGATAGCCGCGCACCATCCGCCCGACCAAGAAGAAGGTCGCCTTTACGCATTCGGAGGCGAGGGTGTCGAGGACTCGGCTGGTATACGGCGGCAGGGGACCATCGTCGAAGGTCAGGACGACTTCGCGATCCTTGAGCGGCAGCGATTCGTTGTACTGCATCGCGCCCAGGCGCACATGCTCGCTCGGGTCCACGACGATCGTGCGGCTGACCCCCATTGCGCCTGCGGGGCATTCGGCGGCGCCAGCGGCGTCGATGCCGATCATGGACGCCAATAAAAGCGACGCGGCGATGGTGCTGCGCATGCCCCCGTTTACCCCGGTTCTGGACAATCCCCGAGATACGCCCGGGCCCAAATGGTAAATCATCGGATAAGGAGGTTACCCAAACAGTAGGGAGAGGCAATTTAATGACCCCTTAGTGGCCTCTGTTGGAAGCCGCCTGTGGCCGCGGCGACACGGCCCACGGTCTGGACGCGTCGCACCGCAACATGCAGGCGTCAGGGTGATGCCGCAACGACGTGAACGACGCGATAGCCGCCATTTTTGAGGAACCGCAAGAAAGCGGGAAGCATCGCCGCGGTCTGCCTCTTGGTGTCGTGAAACAGCACAATTCCGCCACGATTGGCTTCGACCCGTCCGACGACGAGCTGAAGCTGCTGTCGCGGCGACATCGGATCCCAGTCGCTCGCCCATAGGTCCGCGCCGAACACCACGATGCCGCGCCGTTCCAGACGGTCGAGCAGGACGGGGGAGGAGGCGAATCCGGGAAAGCGGAAGAACGGCGTGTGCGGGACGCGGCCGGAACGGCCGTAGAGCGTGGCGTCGACGGCGGCAAAGCCGCGATCGATTTCGGCCTCGGCGGCGCCCGGCGGCAGCCGGTCCAGCAGCGGATGCGAGAATGTGTGGTGGGCGACGGTGTGGCCCTCGCTCACGGCGCGGCGCGCAAGCTCCGGATAGGCGAGCGCACTGCGCCCAAGCAAGAAGAACGACGCGCGCACGCATTCGCGCTTAAGTGCATCGAGCACCTGCCCGGTCGTTCCGGCGGCCGGGCCATCGTCAAACGTGAGCACCACCTCCTTGGGCGCGAGCGCGAGCGTTTGCGGAAAGTGCTTGCGGCCGACCCGCGGCGTCACCGCCGCATCCACCGGGAGGATGCGCGCCGTACCGAGCGCATCGGTACTGCCGGGGCAAGGCGTGGCATCCGGCGCCGCCTCCGCGCGGGCTCCGTTCGTGGTGAGCAAAAGCGCGAGAAGCGCGATCGATGCTCGCATCTTCATCCGGTCACGCTGGTCAGGAGTCCCGGATGGCGTGCGCGAAGTGGGGGCGGCGCCGATCGTGCGCCGCGGACATGCCACTCCCGAGCCATTTTCTCTAGCGCCTCTGCGCCACGCTCTGCCATGGCCAGACAAATCCGGACGGCGCGGCGGCGACCGGCGCGCGGTGCCGGAACGGCCACCGGTCGGCATCGCCCGGCCGCGAGTCGTAACAGCTCGGGGATGTCACCGGCTCGCCGGCGGCGAGAAGCTCCGAAACCGTCACGAACTCGTAGCCCCGCGCCTTCAGCCCGGCGATGACGGCGGGAAGCGCGCCTTCCGTGTGCCAGCCCCGGCCGTTGGCGTGGAACAGCACGATCGAGCCCGGAGCAACATTGGAGAGGACCTGTTGCTGGATCCCCAGCGCCGACAGTCCAACGGTCGGATCGCCGGACGACACGTCCCACTGGATCGGCAAGAGCCCCTGTTGCGCGACCTCGCTCAACGCCGCCGGGCTGCAAGCCCCGTAAGGGAATCGCATCAGCCCGAGCCGCCGTGGCGCACGCTCGTGCGCGAGCGCGTTGCCTTGCGGTCCCATGCACTGCTTGGCCTGCAGTTCCGCGCGGACCTGTTCATAGGCGAGCTGCGCATTCCTGATCTCGTCGACCAGCGCCTGTCCCGACGTGAGACGAAGGTTTCGGTGCTCCCAGGTGTGGTTGGCGACCTCGAACATGGGGTCGGCCATGAGCTGCTGGGTGCGCTCGCGATGGGAGAGCATCCACTTGCCGCCAATGAAGAACGTGGCCTTGATCCCCTTGCTGCGCAGGAAGTCGACGATACCGCCCTGGTAGCCCGAGATTTCGGACGGCTGCTCGCAAAGATCGAACGTGAGGGCGACGAGCTTCTTGCCCGGCGGCAGCTGGACGCGGCGTATGGCTCCGCGCGCCGCGACGGGGGAATACTCGGCCAACGTGCGTTTCGGCGCGGTGATGCGTGCTTGCGCTACGTCCCTCTGTACCCGTTCCTCGCCCTGGCGGTGGACGAGGTCGCCCGGCGCCCAGCAGGCAGGCACGCTTTCCGCTCCGGCAGTCGCGGTCAGAAGGCCAAGGCACAAGAAGGTCATGCGCGCGAGCATCGGGCGACATCCACGGACGGGAACGGGAGAACGCAACGCGCAACACGATTCGACCATAGCAAACCGCTGCGCCGAGCGTTGTTGCGCTTTTGCCGCAGTGGCTGGATTTCTCCGGCCGCACGAGAAGGCAGGGGCGGCCGCGGCAGGTCTTATGCCAGCCGCTTTCCCACCCTGATGAGACCGGCCGGCACCGGCCCGGCGTCGTGCCAGTCGCCGGTGCGGTACCCATTGGCGAGATAGAAGGTCAGCGACGTCGGATGGGCGTTGATGACCACCATGGTTCGGCCGAAGGCATGCGCCGCCTTCTCCGCGAGCTGGAGCAGGATCGCGCCGTGCCCTTGCCGCTGGAGGTCGTTGCGGATGCCGATCAGGCGGAGGCCCGCTTGCGTGGGATCGATGAGGTCGATGCGCACGGTACCGATGATCTCGCCATCGCGCACGAGGAGATGCGGAAGATGACCGGGCTTGAACTCGTCCGGGTCGTACTCATCGTAGGCGTGCCGCGGCAGCAGCGGCGCGAAGATCGCATCACGACGGATGGCGTGATAGGCGATCCAATCATCGGACGACTGCGGCGGTCGCAGCGTGTAGCGATCGCGGGGATCGGCCATGTCAGCTCGTGTCGAATTCGTTCGCGATTGCCAGTCTAGGATGCCGAGCGTACAAGCCCAACACATCCGCTCCATGATTTGCGGCAAGGCTTGACCGCGGCTTGATCGCCACAAGGCTCGGCATGATCGAGGAAAAAGACATGACCGCCGCGGCCCCCGTCGCACTGCGCGACGAGGAGGGGGCAGTGCGCGAGGATTATGTCGAGCGGGTCGCGCAAGCGATTGCCGACGGGGATTCCGCGGCGTTGCGCGAGTTGGTCGGCGACCTGCACGAGGCCGACGTCGGCGATCTGATCGAGGCGCTCGACCCGGATCTGCGCCCGCGCCTCATCAAGCTGATGGGACACGACTTCGATTTTTCCGCGCTGACCGAAGTCGACGACACCGTGCGCGAGGAAATCCTCGAAGAGCTGCCGGCCGAGACCGTGGCCGAAGGCGTGCGCGAGCTCGATTCCGACGACGCGGTGGCCATCCTCGAGGACCTGCCGAAAGACGAGCAGACCGAGATTCTCGATCAGCTTCCCGCTTCCGAGCGGGTCGCGCTGGCGCGCAGCCTGCTGTATCCGGAAAACTCGGCCGGCCGGCGCATGCAGTCCGAGTTCATCGCTGTGCCGCCGATCTGGACCGTCGGGCAGACCATCGACCACTTGCGCGAAACGCCGGATCTGCCCGATCGCTTCTGGGAACTCTATGTCGTCGATGGCGACCTCAAGCTTCAGGGCGCAGTCGCGTTGGATCGGCTGCTTCGGACGAAGCGGCCAGTGCCGATCGCGGAGCTGGCGGACGAGGATCTGCGTCCGGTCCGGGTCACCGAGGACCAGGAGGACGTGGCGCGCCTGTTCGAGCGCTATGACCTCGTGTCCGCACCGGTCGTCGACGAGAACGACCAACTCGTGGGGGTGATCACCTTCGATGACATCGTCGACGTCATCGAGGAGGAGGCCGAGGAGGACATCCGCGCGCTTGGCGGTGTCGGCCGCGAGGAAGAGCTGTCCGACTCGGTCTGGCGCATCGCGAAGGGACGTTTTCCCTGGCTGTTCGCGAACCTGCTGACCGCGCTGCTCGCCTCCTGGGTGATCAGCAATTTCGAGGACGCCCTTTCCAAGATGGTGGCGCTTGCGGTGCTGATGCCGATCGTCGCCAGCATGGGCGGGAATGCGGGCACCCAGACTATGACGGTGGCGGTGCGGGCGCTCGCGACCCGGGAGCTGTCGAGCACCAACGTCTGGCGGGTCATCCGGCGGGAGCTTCTGGTGGGCGTGCTGAACGGGCTTTGTTTTGCGGTGATCATGGGCGTGATCGCCGGGACCTGGTTTCAGGTGCCCGACCTGGGGCTCGTCATCGCCCTCGCGATGGTCACGGTGCTTGCCTCGGCGGCGCTGGGGGGAATCCTGATCCCTTTGCTTCTCATCCGTCTCGGAGCCGATCCCGCGGTGTCATCGGGGCCTTTCGTCACGACCGTGACGGACGTCGTCGGCTTCTTCTCCTTTCTCGGCATCGCCTCGCTATGGTTCGGGCTGAGATGATCGCTGTGGGTCACTGACCTATTACAGCGAAGCGATCGGCCATTGGCTCGGAGCCAGCGGCCGATGACGTCTGCAATCTCTTGGCCAAACATGGGGAATCACATACTCCTGCACGTACCATGATGCGGGTCAGGTTGAAAGCCGACGGCCGGATCGTCGAGATACTTCCCGACGGACGGGAGCAGGCGCTCTCAACGCGGCTCGAAGCGATCCTCGCGCAGGCGGCCCCTCATCCCGCGACCGACGGCCAACCGGCCACGCCCGCTCCCTCGGACGCTGCCTATGCCCGGGGCGTGCGCGCGCGCACCAAGCTCACGCAAGCGGAGTTTGCGGCGCGCATCGGGGTGCCGGTCGAGACCGTGCGCAACTGGGAGCAGGGCAAGCGCTCGCCCCGAGGTCCTGCGCGCGCGCTGCTCAAGGTGATCGACAAGGCACCCGACGTCGCTTTCGCCGTCTTGCGCAGGGACCAGGCACAGTCGACCGACGATATCGGACAACCGACGGCAAGACCCCGGCTTCGAGTCAGCACATCGATCTAGCGAACTGCCGGCGTTCTCTCACCGGGCTCGGGGAGCGCCCGACCGTCCATGTGAGCGCCGCCATTGCTGCCAGGGTGCCGAGATAGGCCGCGAGCTGCAGCTCGGTCGGCCGGTCGGTGTAGCCCACCAACGTATGCAGCAGGCGGCCGATGACGCCGTCCTGTGGCAGCCAGGCGGAGCTGTCCCACAGCCGCTGTCCCAGCACGTGAATCACGCCGGCGGCATCGAGAAACTGAACCGCCTGCGCCGCCATGCCCGCGGCGAGCAACGCAATGAGCACGGTCGTTACCGTGAAAATGTGCCGGGCCGGAATGCTGATCAGCCCGTAATAGGTCAAGGCGGTGAAGGCCGCACCGGCGGCAACGCCAAGCGCGCCCCCGAGGAGAAGGGCGGAGGCCGACGTGCCGGTGGCGACGATGCCGTAGAGGAACAGCACCACTTCTGAGCCTTCGCGCAGCACGGCGAGGCCCACGACCACCGCGAGCGCGGTCATCGGCCGCTGGCCTGCGGTGACCGCTGCGCCGACCGCGCTCATCTCCGCCGCCAGTTCGCGGCCATGGCGCGCCATCCAGGCGTTGTGCCACATCAGCATCAGCACCGCGGCCCCGAGCACCGCGGCGTTGAGTAATTCCTGGCCCGAGCCCTCGAACGCATCGGCGATGGCCCCGGCGAACAGGGCGATGATGCCGGCGCCGACCACGCCGGCGAGCACGCCGGCTGCGATCCAGGCGCCGCGGCCGGGCGCCCCGCGAGATGCGGCCATGACGATGCCGATGATCAGCCCGGCTTCGAGCACTTCGCGAAAGACGATGACAAGTGCGCCCAGCATGTTTCTATTCCGCGACCACGACGCCCTTGGCCGTGTCTGCGTGGAACTCGCCTATGAACTCGTAACGCCCGGGATCGAGCGGCCCGATCCGCACCAAGCCTTTCGATTTGCCGGGGATGATCTTTTCGACCTTGAGCGCGGTACTGTCGAACTCCTCCGGCGTCGCGTCCTCGTTGCTGACGTAGATGGACACGCGCTTGCCGGCGGGCACCCGGATCTCCTCCGGTTCGAACTTGTGGTTCCGGATCACCAGATTGAATTCCTGGGCGAACGCAGGCGCGTCCAGGACGCCGAGTGCCGCCAGCACCATCGCAAGAACAACAGCGCGCATCACATTTGACCTCGGGGACGGCCGGAATGACCTCCGATATGAATGACTTCAGCGGTGTCGGCGCAAGGCCATTGTCGTATTATTGAATTATTCTAATCTCTGCCAGCGCGCACCAACGCTGCGCCGAGAGCGGGGGATCGGATCAATTGCCATGACTGGGGTCATTCGCCGAGGTTTGATCGCCGCGGGGATTTGCGCGAGCCTGTCGGTTGGTCACCGAGCGCTACGAGTCTATGGGACACGATTCTCTCAGACGCGATTTTGTCGGACATGAGTGCATCAGAGGAGCACGCAATGGAAGTCGTCGAAGCCAACGGCGCCAGGATTCCAGCCATCGGCCTTGGCACGATGACGCTTCAGGACGCGGTCTGCGTCGAAGCGGTCAAGACCGCCCTGCGGCTGGGCTATCGCCATATCGACACCGCAGAGCGCTACAACAATGAAGCCGCGGTGGGTGAGGGGCTGCACCAGGGTTTGCGGGACGCCGGCCTCAAACGCGAGGATGTGTTCGTCACCACCAAGGTCTATTTTGACAAGCTCGCGGCCGCCGACTTCCAGCGCTCGTTCGATGAAAGTCTCACCAAGCTAAAACTGCCCTGGGTCGATCTGCTCCTCATCCATTGGCCAAACCCGAAGGTACCGCTCGCGGAATCCCTCGGCGTCCTGTGCAAGGCCAAACGCGACGGGCGCGCAAAGCATGTCGGGGTCGCGAATTTCACCACCACCCTGCTGGAAGAGGCGGCCAAGCTTGCGAGCGAGCCCCTGGTGACCAACCAGATCGAGGTCCATCCGTTTCTCAACCAGGACAAGGTGCTGGCCGCCTGCCGCGGCCATGGCCTTTCGGTGACGGCCTATTGTCCGCTGGCGCGCGGCAAGATTCCTGGCAACGTGATACTCGAGCGCATCGGCAAGGCGCATGGCAAGAGCGCGTCGCAGATCGCACTGCGCTACCTCGTGCAGCAGCGCATCATCCCGATTCCGCGCACCGCCAACCCCGAGCATCTCGCCGCCAATCTCGCGATCTTCGATTTTGCCTTGACCGATGACGAGATGGGCGAGATCGACGGCCTCAGGCAGGCCGGCGCGCGCGTGGTCAATCCGCCGCACGCTCCCAAATGGGACGCTTGAGGATAGCGATGCAGGGCTACGCGGCGAAGACGGGCGTGCTGGCATGTGCCGTGCTGATGCTGGCCGCGACCGCGAGCCGGTGCGAGACCGCCAAGCCCGACGCAGCCGATTCCGCCGCAGTGCAATCCTGCATCAAATCCGCGGCCGACGGGTCGCAGCGCGAGCGTTGCATCGGGATCATTGCCGACCCTTGCGCCGACCGGCCGGACGCGCAGTCGACCGCCGATCAGGTGGCGTGCGCGGCGCGCGAATTCGCGGTCTGGGACGACATCCTCAACGAGACCTATCGCCGCCTGCGCGACAAGCTCGACGCCGAGCAGAAGGTCAAACTCCGGGCGATGCAACGCGCGTGGATCGATTCCCGCGAACGCAGTTGCGCGTTCTATTGGGATTTTTTCCGCGGCACCATGGCCTCACCCATGAGCGTGTTCTGCAACAACCGCGAGACCGCGCGCCGGGCGTTGTTTCTGCTGGGCTTTCTCGACAACGCCGAAGGCCGGTGAGGTCGCATGAAATCCGCCGACGCAACTCCAGTAGTCGCAAGCAAGGCAACGGACAGCCCGGTCGTCGAAGCTCATGGCGCCCGCATCCCGCTGATCGGTCTAGGGACCTGGAACCTGCGCGGAAGTAGCTGTGTGCGAATGGTCGAGCAGGCGTTGCTCCTGGGCTATCGCCATGTCGACACCGCGGAAATGTACGACAACGAGCGCGAGGTCGGCGAGGGACTGCGCGCCTCCGGCCTGGCACGGGGCGAGGTGTTCATCACCACGAAGATATGGCCGTCGCACTTCGCCCCGCGCGAACTCGAGCGTGCGGCCAAGGAGAGCCTGACGCGGCTGCAGCTTGCGGAGGTCGATCTCTTGCTGCTGCACTGGCCGAACCCGCAGATCCCGTTGCGCGAGACGCTCGGTGCGCTCAGCCAGGTCAAGCGAATGGGACTTGCGCGTCATATCGGGGTTTCGAATTTCACTGTCGCCCTGATCGACGAAGCGGCGCTGGCAGAGGAGCCGCTGATCTGCAATCAGGTCGAGGTGCATCCGTTCATCGACCAGTCGAAGGTCATCGCGGCCTGCCGGCGACAGGGCATGGCGACCGTCGCGTACAGTCCCGTGGCACGCGGCGGGGTCAAGAGCGACAAGCTGCTCGCACGCATTGCCAAGGCGCACGGCAAGAGCGCGGCTCAGGTGAGCCTGCGCTTCCTGGTGCAGCGGGGGATCGTTGTCATTCCGCGCACCAGCCGGGTCGAGCGCCTGTCGGAAAATCTCGCAATCTTCGACTTCGTGCTGTCGGAGGCGGAGATGGCGGAGATTGCGGGGCTGGCGCGGCACGATGTGCGTATCGTCGACTATGCCTATTCGGGATCGCCCAACTGGGATTGATGGCCGGTTAGAATGACAGCGCGGTTGAATTTCCATCGGCGTGTTGCCGGCCTCGCGGTGCTGGCGCTGCTGCCGGCCTCCTGGTTCGGGGCGCAATTCGGCGGGAGCGCTTCTGCCTGGGCCGAGACCATCCGCCCATCGGGGGGCCCCAAGCCGGTGGTGCGCGAACAGATCCTGCCGCGCCCGCGGCCGCGCGGCGTCGCGACCACCGACGAACCCGAGATCGGCGTGGATCCGATCGTCCCTGAGGTCGAGCTTCCGCGCGGTTTCCGCGAGCTCGCCCGGGCCTCGGGCGAGCCGCAGATTCCTGGGCTCGCGATGGTCTACCTGCATCCGCTCGGCTCGCCCGCAGATGCCAAGCAGTGGCGCAATATCATTGTGCATCAGACTGAAGGACCGGCGGGCTCGGCCAAGAGCATGGCATTGGCGCAATCCAAAAATCCCACCAAGCGGGGTGTGACCGTGTGGGTGGAGACTGACGGCACCGTGTATTGGTCGACCGCCGAGACCGTCATTCCGACCCACGGCGACGGCGCCAACAGGAACGACAACAAATATCTCGATAACACCAAGACCTATCGCGCCGTCGTCAAGACAAATTCGATCGGTGTCGAATTCGTCGGCAACTATCCCGATGTGGCAAAACCGGCGACGCGCGAACAGGCGCGAGCCTGGTTGTTGCTGGTGCGGTTTTTGCAGGAGCGCTACGACATCCCGGCCGAGAATGTCTACGCCCACAACTGGATCGACTTCAAGGACGGCGTTATTGCGAAGGTTGCGACCTGGCCTCGCTCGCGCGCAAGCTCGCCTATGCGCCGGGCAAGCGCCCCGGTGGCGAATAGCGAGCGGGGAGCAACGCATAGGGCGCGTCGGATTTTTGCCTGCCGGCTGCTCGCTTATCGCCGCTCGCCCATTCGCGCCTTGGCATTTCTGGAGCCGCAAGCGTGAGCTCAATGGACTCTGACAGCGCCCTCGTCCTGTTTTCCGGGGGACAGGACTCCACCGTCTGTCTGGCCTGGGCGCTCGATCGGTTCGCCCGCGTCGAAACCGTCGGGTTCGACTACGATCAGCGCCATCGTGCCGAACTCGAGGCACGCCAGCGTGTGCGCCGGCTTATCCCGTCCCTGCGTCCGGCATGGGCCAGCCGCCTTGGCGAGGATCATGTGGTACGCCTCGACGCGCTTGCCGCCATCTCCGAGACCGCCCTCACGCGCGAGGTCGCCATCGAGATCGGCGACGACGGACTGCCGACGACGTTCGTTCCCGGCCGCAATATCGTGTTTTTCGCCTTCGCGGGCGCCCTGGCATATCGCCGTGGCGTCAGGCATCTCGTCGCCGGCGTGTGCGAGACCGATTTTTCCGGCTATCCCGACTGCCGCGACGACACGATCAAAGCCATGCAGCTTGCGCTCAACCTCGGGATGGACCGCCGTTTCGTGATCCATACGCCGCTGATGTGGATCGACAAGGCTGCGATCTTCGCGCTCGGGCATGAGATCGGCGGCGACAGGTTCGTGGACATGCTGGTCGAGGACACCCACACCTGCTATCTCGGCGACCGCTCGCACCGGCACGACTGGGGTTACGGTTGCGGGCAGTGCCCGGCCTGCCGTTTGCGGGCCGATGGTTTTGCGAGGTGGAAGTCCGCACGATGATGACGACCGAGACCAGACGCAGGGGCGAGGGAATCCTGTTCCTCGTGCTGTTCGCGCTCACCATTCCTTTGGCCAATTGGATGATCGGACATGCCGGGACGGTGTGCCCGCCGCACGGACCGTGTCTCGTTCCGGTCGCCCCGGGCCTGATGGCGCCCTCGGGCGTGCTGATGGCAGGCATTGCGCTGGTGCTGCGCGATCTGGTCCAGCGCCGGCTCGGGGTCGTGGCATCGTCGCTTGCAATTCTGGCGGGCGCGGCACTCTCGGCATTGCTGGCGCCGCCCGCGCTCGTCATCGCTTCGGCGGTCGCGTTCCTGCTGTCGGAGTTCGCGGACCTCGGGGTCTATACCCCGCTCGCCCGCCGCGGGCTGGTTCTTGCCGTCATCGCCTCGGGGGTGGCGGGTCTGGTCGTCGATTCGATCGTGTTTCTGTGGCTTGCGTTCGGCTCGCTCGACTTCCTCTCCGGGCAGGTGGTCGGCAAGGCATGGATGGTACTGCTGTCGATCCCGTTGGTGGCTTGGCTGCGCCGGCGCGACGAACGCCTCGGCATCATGCCGGCCTGAGATTGTCGCCACCCAGCAAAGTTGCTCAAAGGCGTTTGCCAAGCGATCTGCCAAGAGGTTCGTCATGAGTGCGGCCGTCTACGACACGCTCCGCGCGATCACCACCGCAACCATCACCACGATGCTGCTGAAGAAAGGCATCCGCCGTTGCTGGATGAACGGGCCGAAGCCGCTCGTCGCCGACGGTGCGCGCCTCGTGGGTCCAGCGTTCACGCTGCGCTTCGTGCCGGTGCGCGAGGACCTGGCGACGCCGGAAAGCTGGTCGAAGCCGATCTCGACCAGAGGTGCGATCGAGGCAATGCCCGAGGGGTGCATCGCGGTCGCCGATGCCATGGGCATCGCCTCCGCCGGCATTTTCGGCGATATCCTCACAATGCGCATGATGAAGCGCGGCGTCACCGCCCTGGTCACCGATGGCGTCGTTCGTGACAAGGCGGGCGTCGTCGCCTCGAAACTGCCGGTGTGGTGCGCGGGGGTCGCGGCGCCGGCATCGGTCAACGGCCTCACCTTTGTCGGCTGGCAGGAGCCGATCGGCTGCGGCGGCTGCGCGATCTTTCCCGGCGACGTCATCGTCTGTGACGACGACGGCGCGGTGGTGATCCCGCAGGACCTGGTGGCCTTCGTCGCCGAGGAGGGCGCCGAGCACGAGCGCATGGAGAGCTGGATCGTCAGCGAGGTCGAGCGCGGTGCGAAACTTCCCGGCCTCTATCCGATGAACGATGAGGCCAAGGCGCGCTATGCCGCGTGGAAGAAGAAGTAGGGACGGCTGATCCCGGGAAGGCGCGCATGCTTTTCGTCGTCTCCAAGATTGTTGGCTTCTTCGCCATCCCCTCCAATCTGATTATTTCGATTGGCGTCATCGGCCTGTTGCTGCTGCTGACCCGTTACGCGCGCGCCGGCCGGCGGCTTGCGTTCGGTAGCCTCATCCTGCTCGTGATCGTCGGCCTCTCGCCGCTCGGCAATGCGTTGATCATTCCGCTGGAAGAGCGTTTTCCGGCATGGGATCCCGCGAGCGGACCGCCGGCCGGTATCGTCGTGCTCGGGGGCTCGCTGTCACCGCACGTGTCGGCGGCGCGCAACGTGGTGGCGCTCAACGAGGCGGCCGAACGGCTGACCGTCGCCGCCGAACTCGCATTGCGCTATCCCCATGCCCGTATCCTGTTTTCCGGAGGCAGCGGCGCGCTGATCTTCGGCGAGGGTTCCGAGGCCGAATTCGCGGTGCGCGTGTTCGAGAGTTTCGGCGTGCCGCGCGGGCGGGTCATCCTCGAGGACCGCTCACGCAACACGCTCGAGAACGCTATCCTTTCCAAGGATCTCGCGCGGCCCCAGCCGGGTGAGCGCTGGCTGCTGGTGACGTCCGCCTATCACATGGCGCGGGCGATCGGCATTTTTCGCAAGGCCGGTTTCGACGTCGAACCTTATCCGGTCGATTGGCGCACGGGCGGAAAAGATGATGCGCTGCGTCCGTTTCCGACCGTCGGCGACGGCCTGCGACGCACCGACACCGCGGTGCGCGAATGGGTGGGTCTTCTGGCGTATTGGCTCATGGGCATGAGCTCGGCCCTGTTTCCCGCTCCGATCGCCGCCGGCCGGTGACGAGAGCCGCTGCCATTCGAACCATGCGCGGCGGGTCACCTGATGGCGGGATGATGGGGACAGGCTTGACCGCGTGCGCACACCCTGCCCACCATCGTTTTGCAACCACGGAAACAAAGCCATGCCGCAAAACATCACCACGCACGTCAGCGGGCTGGTCGAAGCCGCCGAACGGGTGATCGAGACCCTGTCCACGCGGGACGCGATCGCGCTCCACGGACGCGACGACGTCGTCTTCGTCGACCTGCGCGACATTCGCGAGCTCAATCGCGAAGGCCGGGTGCCTGGCGCCTTCCACTGTCCGCGCGGCATGCTCGAATTCTGGGTCGATCCGCAGAGCAAATATCACAAGCCAATCTTCGCCGCCGACAAGCGCTTCGTATTTTTCTGTGCGGCCGGGCAGCGCTCGGCGCTGGCGACGGAGACCGCGCAACGCATGGGCCTGAAACCGGTTGCCCACATCGCCGGGGGCTTCGGTGCCTGGAAGGCCGCCGGCGGACCGTTCGAGGCGCCGGCCGAAGGGCAAAAATCATGAAGGTGCATTGATGGCGCTCAAGCTCATCGTCGGCAACAAGAACTACTCCTCATGGTCGTTCCGGCCCTGGATCGCGATGAAGGCGGCAGGGATCCCGTTCGAGGAAGAGGTGATCTCGCTCAATGCCGACGACTTCAAGCAGCGGGTGAGCAAGATTTCGGGCACGGGCAAGGTGCCGGCGCTGGCGGACGGCAGCGTTCAGGTCTGGGAGTCGCTGGCGATCCTCGAATATCTCGCCGAGAGGTTTCCCGCCGCCGGCCTGTGGCCGGCCGACGCCGCTGTCCGCGCGCTGGCGCGCGCGCTCGCGGCCGAGATGCACGCCGGCTTCGTTCCGCTGCGCCGCCATTTGCCCATGAACATGTGGCGGCCGGTCGCACACCGGGACCTGACCCCTGAAGTGCAGTCGAACGTGCGGCGCATCGATGCCATCTGGACAGATTGCCGCACGCGCTACGGCAGCGGCGGCGCTTTCCTGTTCGGCGCCTTCGGCGCGACCGACGCGATGTACGCGCCGGTCGTCTCCCGCTTCCACACCTACGCGGTCGAGGTCGGTGCCGTGGCCCGCGCGTACATGGATGCGGTTATGGCGTTGCCGGCTTGGCGCGAATGGCACACGGCGGCATTGGCCGAGCCCTGGGTGTTGCCGGAGGACGAGGTGGACTGGCCGACCGTTATGCGCGTATGACTGAGATCGCGACCGCTGCCGCCCTAGCACCTGCGGCATCGAAAACCAAAAAATGCCGAGGACGTGTATTGATTCCGGCACGGGGACGAAGGAAATACACGCCGATCCTGTAGCACTCCCTGGTCTTCTTTCGGGTGCCGCCGGGAGGTGTCGTCGAAATCGCGGGTTTACCTGCCTTACCGCCTGGAGCTGTCATCATGCGATATCGTCTTATCGCTCTGTGTTCTGCTGTGCTGTCGGCCGTTGCCCTGTTTTGCATTGCAGCAAACGCGGAAGAAGCCAAGAACGACGTCAAGGGGCTTTTTCTGCTGACCGACTACCCGGCGGTGACGCTGCGTCCGGGATCGACGTCATCGATCAATCTCAAGCTGCAGAACTACGGGCTCCCGCCCGAGCGGCTGGCCCTGTCGGTCGGCGGCGTACCCGCGGGCTGGACCGTGACCCTCATCGGTAACGGCCAGCCGGTCGCGGCGGCGCTGCCTGCGACCAATGCCAGCGTGTCGCTGGAGCTGCGGCTCGACGTGCCGAAGGATGCTCCGATCGGCACCACCAACCTGACCGTTAACGCCAAGGGCGGCGCGGTCGACGCCTCGCTCCCGGTCGCGGTCACGCTCGCGACCGACCTGCCGGCGAAGCTCACGCTCACCCCGCAATTGCCCGAACTGCGCGGCACCTCGAAGTCGAACTTCGAGTTTCAGCTCGCCATCAAGAACGAGAGCGGCAAGAAAGTCCTGGTGAGCCTGTCGGCGCAGGCTCCGCAGAATTTCGATGCCACCTTTACCGAGCAGTATGGCAGCCAGGAGCTCAATGCGCTCCCGCTCGATCCCGGCCAGTCGAAGGACGTCAAGCTCAAGGTGCGGCCGCCGAACACGGTCGCCGCCGGAAAGTACAAGGTGACGGCAAAGGTGACCGCCGACGACGCCACCGCGACCGCCGAGCTGACCGTGGATATCACCGGCCAGCCCAAGATCGATATCGCCGGCCGCGAAGGCGTGCTCAGCGCCAAGGCCTCGGCCGGCCAGGAAGCGTCGATTCCGGTGATCCTCACCAATTCCGGCACAGCGCCGGCTGAACAGATCGAGCTGTCGGGCACTGCGCCCACGGGCTGGAAAGTCAATTTCGAGCCCAAGACCGTCGATCGCATTGCTCCCAACGAAACCAAGGAAGTGCAGGCGATGGTCACGCCCGCTCCCAAGGCCGTGGCCGGCGATTACGTCACCACCGTCCGCGCTGCGGCACGCGGCGAGTCGGCCTCGCAGTCCTTCCGCGTGGCGGTCACGACCTCGACGCTATGGGGCATCGTCGGTATCGCCCTTATCGGCGGTGCGTTGCTGGTCATGATCGGCGCCGTGGTCTGGTTCGGCCGGCGATGAGCGACAACGTCATCGAGGTGCAGGACCTCACCAAGCGCTACAACGGGACCGCCGTCGTCAAGGGCATCTCGTTTTCGGTCGCGCGCGGAGAGATTTTCGGATTGCTCGGTCCGAACGGTGCCGGCAAGACGACGACCATCTTGATGCTGCTCGGCCTGAGCGACATCTCCAGCGGCCGGGCCCGCGTGCTGGGCTATGATCCGGCACGCGAGCCGCTCGCCGTGAAGCGCCGTGTAGGCTATCTGCCCGACCAGGTCGGCTTCTACGACAATCTCACCGCCGCCGAGAACCTGCGCTACGCCGCCCGGCTGATGGGGATCGCGCGCGGCGAACGCGAGGGCAAGATCAGGGCGTCGCTCGCGCATGTCGGGCTCGCCGATGTGGTGGACCAACGCGTCGGGACCTTCTCGCGCGGCATGCGCCAGCGGCTCGGGCTCGCCGAGATCCTGATCAAGGACGCGCAGATCGCGATTCTCGACGAACCGACTTCCGGTCTCGATCCGCAAGCGACCGTCGAGCTGCTCAACATCATCCGCGAGCTCAAGCACCAGGGCGTGAGCGTGCTGTTGTCGTCGCATCTGCTCGAGCGGGTGCAAAGCGTTTGCGATCGTGTCGCCTTGTTCAACCAGGGCAACATTGCCCTGATGGGGACCGTGCCCGATCTCGGCCGCGAGGTGCTCGGCGGCGGCTTCCGCGTCGAGGTGGAAGCCGAAGGGCAGGGGCTTGCGGAGCGGATTGCCGCGATCCCGGGCGTGCAACGGGTGGAGGCAGCGGGAGCGAACCGGGTGCTGCTTTTTGCCGACCGCGACGTGCGGCCCGAAGCAGCGGCTGCGGTCGTTGCGGCCGGTGGGCGCCTGTTGCGCCTGTCCGTCGAGGAGCCGAGCCTCGAAGCGATCTATACCCGCTACTTCCAGACCCATGCAGGAGAGCGTCATGCGGCGTGAAGGCTCTGCCTTGCACGGCTTCGGGGTCGTGACCTTGAAAGAGGTCGCGGATCACTTCACCAGCATTCTCGTCGTGGTGCTGGTGGTGCTGGTGGTCGCGACTGCCGTCGCCGTCGTGCGCGGCGCCGTCGACCAGATCAAGGAGATCACGGCCGAAGATCCGTTCCTGTTCCTGCGGCTGTTCACCCGCGGCGGACCGTTGCCGCTGGTGGCGCTGCTCTCGTTCCTCATACCGCTGATCGCGATCGGGCTTGGCTTCGACTCGGTGAACGGCGAGCACAACCGGCGCACGCTGTCGCGCATCCTGTCGCAGCCGATCTATCGCGACGCGCTTCTGTTCGGGAAGTTCGCAGCCGGGCTGTTCACCCTGTCGATCGCCCTCATCGTGCTGTGGCTGCTGGTGATCGGGTTCGGACTGGTCGGCCTCGGCGTGCCCCCGAACGCCGAGGAAATGGCGCGCGCGCTCGTCCTGCTTGTGGTCACAATCGCCTATGGCGGTTTCTGGTTCGCGCTCGCGCTGCTGTTTTCGATCATCTTCCGCTCCGCCGCCACGGCCGCGCTGGTCTCGCTCGGGGTTTGGCTGTTCCTGACCATCCTCTGGCCGCTGTTTTCGCCTGCCCTGGCGGATGCCGTCACCTCGGCCGGTGACGTGCTGGGAGTGCTCGACACGCGTCAGATGTTTGCGCGGCTTTCTCCCAGCGTATTGTTCAACGAGATCGTGGCCGTTGTGCTCGATCCCTCGGTGCGCTCGACCCAGCAATCGATGCTCGCCGCCATGGGGTTGGCATTGATCGAGCGGGGCGCCATTCCCGACGCGCCAATTCCTCTGCTGCAAAGCGTCCTGATCGTATGGCCGCAGATCGTCGGCCTGGTGGCCGGAACGATCATTCTCTTCGTCATCGGCTACGTCGTGTTCCAGCGCCAGGAAGTCCGCGCCTGAGCACTACGCTCGGCACCCGACCGCGCGCTGCACGCAAACGAAAAAGACGAGGGCATGGCCCTCGTCTTTTATTTCATTCACGCCACTGGCTGGTACGCTACGCGACTGATCGCTAAGGGCGGCCGACGTGGCCGCCCTTTCAGCCCCGCGACTTCGGACCTTACACCGGAAGCACCGCGATGATTCTGTGGCGGCTATCGACGATGATGATCTCGTCGTTGACGATGAAGTACATATGCCCGCGCCATTCCGGATAGATCTCGATCAGGGTCGAGGGCACAGCGACGACGCGTACGCTGGTCGGCACCGTGGTCCCGACGCTGACGGTGAAGTTGACGTTGGTGGCGCGCGGCCCCTTGGAGACCACGGTGTTGCGGATCGTTGTGCGCTGCTCGGTGGTCAGAGTCTTCGAGCCCTGTGACTGACCCTGCGCAGCTTGCCCGCTCTTGCCCTGCTGATTCTCCTGACGCTGCGGGGACTGCGCCTGCGTCGGGCTTTGCTGATCGCGCTGTCCCTGGCCGGAGCGCTGGGGTTGAGCCTTATCCTCCTGGCCGGCCTTGTCTTGGGCGCCCTGATCGCGTTGTGGCGCCTGGCCCGTAGTGCCCTTCTGCATCGGCTCCTGCTGGGCCTGCCCGCCGCGCTGGCTCGGGCTGCTCTGTGGCGATTGACGCTCCTGTCCCGCCGCGCCGCCTTGCGCGCCTTGACCTTGCGCACTCGGGGCCGCGCCGGACTGTCCGCCGCCTTGGTTGCCTTGGGCTGACGCCAAGCCTATGCCCGCCAATAGCGCGGCGGTGCTGACAAGCAGTGTGCTCCTCATTGGATGGTCCTCTCTGATGTCCCTGTGCGCCGAGCAACCGGCTCATGAAAAACGAGCGAGCGACTGCACAGTTCCACGCGGCGCGTGTATTTCGCGCGATGACCGGCGCGTTGTTTCGATTAATGGATATTCATCGTGCACAACTAAGAACGCACGATTGCATCCTTGCTCAAGTTCCTTCGGAACGGCTTCGTAAAGAACGAGTTCTTTATAGAGTTGCAACCGGACGACAGCGATGACCTACCGAACCTACAGCGGTCCGCGAGGATCGCAGGCGATCGCTCCGCTGGAAAAGGATCGATTGCTGTACAAAGAATTCGACACGCTGGACGGCGCGTTGGCATGGGCGCGTCATGTCAATGAAGGCGGTCGAGTTGCGCTGCTGATCGAGGGTGACGACGGTACGCACCTCGGCAAGCAGGAGATCGCCGGGGCGCTCCATCACCGCGAGGCTCCGCCGCGCTAACGTGGGCCGCTCTCTGCCGACGAGCGACGTCGTTCGTCAGCCGCGGCTTGGCCGGTCGGCGAGTTCGTGGGTGCGTGGACCGGAAAAGGGCAGGGCGCCGCGAACGGGTGGATTACCCGGTGATCCGCTTCCAGCCGGCACGGGTCGCGGCGCTGACCTCGTCGAAATTCTTGGCCACGACGTCCCAGTTGACCATCTTGGCGCCGCCGGCTCCCGCCGCACTGTCGGCGACATACGCGCCGCCTACAGTCAGCGCCGCGCCCAAGATGATTCCGAGAATCAGACGCATTGGAAGCCCCCGTGCCGTTCCCGCAGTCAGGCGCGTAAGCCAGGAAGGCGGCGTCTTTGTGTTTCCCCGCTGGGACCAGGGAGGACGCTAAGAACGCGTGGATCGATCCGACGTCCGTAGCGGCGGGGGCAACCTCCCGTGCAAGAAGATGCCCGCACCGGTTCGCACGTGACCTTGCGAATCCCCTCGAGATTGCCGGGGGAGGCAGGTTTTAGCCATGTTGGCGCATGCCGGCCATGAGCGGCGCCGCGGAACCAATAATTCGCTCTAACATCGCACGATAAGAGGTTGATAAATATAAGCACATCGAGTGACTGCTAATGGCGGATGGTGGTCGCTTCAAAAGAGGAATTTTTGAGGCAATCGCCGATTTCACTGCTATATTCGCCGCGATCGAGGGGAAGGACCGTCAAAAGGAGCAGATCGTGCAGTTGGAGTTCAGGAGATCCGCGTTGAAAGAACACAAGTTTCAGATCGGCGAGACCGTTTACTTCACCTCCCGCCCGATCGGCCATATGGCTGCCAATAGTACCTATCAGGTTGTAAGGCTGCTTCCCTCAGACGGAGCCGACTATCAGTATCGAATCAAGAATGCGAACGAGGCGTTCGAGCGGGTGGCCCGGGAAAGCCAGCTGGAGAACTCCCTCTGACGTAACTAAAGCCCAACGGGACGAGGGGTGGCCGCTGCCGCCCCCTTCCGTCATTCGCCATCACCTGGGGGGCTGAGCGTGCTCGACCGTGTCGGAGCATCGGCAACGGCCCTGGATCTGACCGGAGCGGGGTCGTCGCTACCGCTCTGGGCGGCGGCTGTCCTTGCCGCTTTGGTGATCATCGCCGGGATCGTCGCGTTCGTTCGCAACGGGCTCGATGGCGTCAGTGCTTCGTTGATGCAGAGTGCTGTGGTGCTGATGGTCGCCCTGGCCGGATGGTGGGCGATCGACCACTTCGCGCGCCGGGATTTCCTTGCCGAACGGCAGGCGCTCGATGCGCGCGCGTTCGAGCTGACGGCCCGGGCCATGGCGCCCGGCTCGGCCCTGGCCTGTCTCGATGCGATGGCCGGCGACGTGGTCGAGGATGCCTGCGAGAAGGCGCTGTTCGCCAGCCCCGAGGCAGCCGCCGCTGCCGTTTCCTATGTTGCCGCCCAGCTCTCGCTCCTGGCTTCCGCCGGCGACCACGCCCGCCGCGCCGGCCCTGGTTCGGCAATGATGCAGCTGCGTCACGCCCTCGAGGCCGACCCGTTCGGCGTTGTGGCGCAGGTGCTGGCAGTCCGGGATGGGTGCACGCCGGCGCAGTGCGGCGCGTTCACGCTGCTGCAAGATACCAGGCGGATCAGCGCCAATCTCGCGGAACGGCCATTTGAAGCCCGCCTCAAACAGTACGCGGCGGCCTGGCCGGCCTCCGGCGGTCGCCCCGTGGCGAGCACCCCGCCACCCGCGGCCGCACCCCAGCCGACTGCGGCCGCCGGCCCGCGCGTGCCCAATAACCTCTACTTTCCGTCGGCGTCCTCAATTCCGCCGGTCAACATCATGACGGCTGAACCTGCCGCGCCGCAGCCGCCGCATGACACGACCGGCGCGGCCGCAGACACATCCGCGCGCAAGCCGGCGGCGGGTGCTGCGCCGGCGCGTCAGCCCCCAAGTTCCGCCGCAGCGCCGGCGCGCTCGCCCCCGATGCCGCTGGCGCCCCCGCAATAGGCCGACCTCTTCTGAGGATAAGCATCGCTCCCACGTAGCAACGCGCGCCGCGCGCTTGCTATGGTTTCCGGCCCGAGGGGTCGTTGCCGTTGCGATGCCGCCGCAGTTGCCTGCGATACGGTGTCGGCAGGTTCGCTGCGGAATTCCACCTCGCGGACAGGCTTCTCCCGAAACGCGACACATACGGCACAACACCGTGGCCCTTCACCTCATCAAGCTTTGCGTCGGCTGTGATTCGGTCAAAGACCTCGACGACTGGATCCGCGAGAAACTCAAGGATCGTAAAAAGCGCGGGCTTTCGCGCGAGCACATGCACAAGACGCGGATGGTGCCCAAACGCGCCGACGAGTTGCGCGACGGCGGCTCGCTCTATTGGGTGATCCGCGGCGAGGTGATGTGTCGGCAACGGCTCCTCGACGTGCGGCCATTCGTGGACAAGGGCGGCATCGGCCGCTGCCATCTGGTGCTGGAGCCGAAGCTCGTTCTGGTCGAGCCGAGAACCTGGCGCGCGTTCCAGGGCTGGCGCTATCTCGGGCACAAGGACGTCCCGCGCGACCTCGACCGGGCCGCGCCCGGTGCCCGGAACATGCCGGAAACGCTCCGTCGCGAGCTCAGGGAGCTTGGGCTCCTGTGATGCCGCCGTTGTGACGTGGCGCCGCAGGCCGCAGGCGGCCGCGTGCCATCGATCGTCCTCCATGTGTTAGACTGAGCTCAAGCCGCGAAGACGGCGAGCGTCACGGCCGCGGTCGGATCTGTCCGGCTCGGCCAATCCAAATGGCCGACGCCGGGTAAGCCCGGGAGGTCGGATGTGGGAGGAATCAGATGCAACGTCGACACGTCACGATCGGACTTGCCGCCGCCGGCCTGCTCGCATTCGCGCCAGCGGATGCGGGCGCGCAAGAGGTGGTCAAGATCGGCATGAGCTTTTCCATGACCGGCGCGGGCTTCAACGCCGCGGGTCGGCAGGCCAACGCTGGCGCCCGACTGTATGTTCAGCAGCACGGCAACATGGTCGCCGGCAAGAAAATCGAAATGATCCTGCGCGACGACGCCGGCGTGGCCGACAATGCGCGCCGCCTCGTCCAGGAGATGATCGTCAACGACAAGGTCCAGATCATAGCCGGCGGCATCACGCCCACCGCGCTCGCCTATGGTCAGCTAGTGACCCAGGCGAAGATGCCCACCGTAGTCATGATCTCGGGCGCCTCGGTCACGACGACCGCATCGCCTTACTTCGTGCGTACCAGTTTCATCCTGGCGCAGTCGTCATGGATCATGGGCGAGTGGGCGGCGAAGAACGGCAGCAAGCGGGTGGTGACGCTGGTCAACGAATGGGCTCCGGGCACGGAAGCTGAGACCGCGTTCAAGCAACGCTTCACCGAGCTCGGCGGGCAGATCGTGGAATCGATCCGCATTCCGCTCGCCAACCCCGATTTCGCGCCGTTCCTGCAGCGCATCCGCGACATCAATCCGGATACGGCGTTCATCTATTTCCCCGGCACACAAGCCGGCATCTTCGCCAAGCAGTTCGCCGAGCGTGGCCTTGCCAATTCGGGGATCAAGATCATCGGGCCGGGCGACCTCACCGATGACGACGAGCTCAACACCATGGGTGATCAGATGCTCGGCATGGTGACGGCGCACGACTATTCCGCGTCCCACGACTCCGCCCTGAACAAGAAATATGTGGAGGACTTCAAGAAGGCGAACAATTTTCGTCCCAACTTCGTCTCGGTCGGCGGCTACGACGGCATGCATCTCATTTATGAGGCGCTGAAGAAGACCGGCGGCAAGACCGACGGCGACACTCTGCTCGCAGCGATGAAGGGCATGCGCTGGGAAAGTCCGCGCGGAATGATGTCGATCGATCCCGAAACGCGCGACATCGTGCAGCCGATCTACATTCGCAGGGTCGAAAAGCTGAACGGCGAATTGTGGAACACAGAGTTTGCCAAATTCGATGACGTCAAGGATCCGCTGAAAGTGAAGAAGTGAGCGACGTCGGGCGCGCACTTGCGCGCCAGGCGACATGCGTCCAAGGGCGGAGAAGGGCGCGACAATGATTCCCGCACTCATCCGGTGCGGCGTTTCGCGCCGTTGGCGGTCCGGCCGCGGCTCACCGCCATGTTGTCGATCAGCCGCGTCCTGCCGATGCGGGCGGCCACCAGCAGCCGCATCGGGCCGTCCTTGAGCGATGCGACGCGTTGCAGCGTGTCGGCGTGGCGGGCTTCAAGGTAATCGAGCGCGAAGCCCGCGCGTTCGATCGCGGCACCGCCTTCATCGAGCACGCGCGCGAGCAGCTGCCCGCGCGCAATCTCGCCGCTGCAATGCGCGAGCACGCGATACAGGGTCGGCGCTGCCGCGCGCTCGACCGCGTCCAGGTAGCCGTTGCGCGAGGACAGGGCGAGGCCGTCGGACTCGCGCACGGTGGGAACCCCGACGATTCTGACCGGCAGGTCGAGGTCCCTCGCCAAGGCGGTCACCACCTTGAGCTGCTGGTAATCCTTCTCGCCGAACAACGCGAAATCGGGCGTGCATTGGATCAAGAGCTTGCCGACCACGGTTGCGACCCCGGAGAAGAAATGCGGGCGAAACCTGTCCTCCAGCCCGGCCGTGGCCGCACCTTCCGTCATGATCCGGGTGGCAAATCCCGCCGGATACATCACCTCCGCGGGCGGCGCCCAGACGAGGTCGACGGGCAATGCGGCAAGCGCCGCGAGGTCGGCGGCGAGGGTGCGCGGATAGCTGCCGAAGTCCTCGTGGGGCGCGAACTGCGTGGGATTGACGAAGATCGAGACCACGGTCCGCTGCGCCCGGCGTCGCGCCGCTTGTACCAACGCGAGGTGGCCGGCATGCAGCGCGCCCATGGTCGGAACCAGCGCGACCCGCTCGCCCGCCGCCCGCCACTGCATGACGGCGCGGCGCAACGCCGCCACCGTGCGCACGACTTGAGGGGCCATGAGGAGGGACTTCGCTTTGATTGAGGATCGCAACGCCGCGCGCAAGCTACCAAAACCGCCGCGTCGAGGCCACGGGCCGCGGCCGCCTGCCACCTTGTGTTCACTACACGAGCCAGCGGGCATTGCACCCGTCGCCTGGTATGGCCACCTTAGGGGCCGGCAGGATTGCCGCCAATCGAAGTGCCTATCCCATGGCCCATGATCGCGAGAATCGGCCACCGACTGACCGCGGCCGCACGCCGGCGGCAGGCGCGACGCGTGCCGAGATCGATGCGTTTCTTGCCCAGGTGAAAGGCCTCGCGCCGACGACCGCAGCCGGTCAGCGTGGCCGGCTCATCTTTGCACTCGACGCCACCATGAGCCGGCAGCCCATGTGGGATTCGGCCTGCCGCCTGCAGGCCGACATGTTCCGCGAGGCGGCGGCGATCGGCGGGCTCGACGTGCAACTGGTCTACTATCGCGGGCTCGCCGAATGCCGGGCCTCGCGCTGGGTCTCGCAAGCCGAGCGGCTCGGCAGCCTCATGGAGCGAATCGATTGCCGCGGCGGCCACACCCAGATCGGCAAAATCATTGCGCACGCCAAGCGTGAGACCCAGGTGACGAAGGTGCAGGCCCTGGTATTCGTGGGCGATGCCATGGAGGAGAAGCTCGACCACCTCTGCCACGCCGCAGGTGAGCTCGGGCTGCTCGGGGTGCCGGCTTTCATGTTCCAGGAGGGCGCCGATCCGATCACCGAAAAGGCGTTCCGCGAGATCGCGCGGCTGACGCGCGGCGCGTATTGCCGCTTCGACCCTGGCGCGGCGCATCAACTTGCCGAGCTCCTGCGCGCGGCCGCCGCCTATGCCGCGGGCGGAATGCGCGCGCTCGCCGATCTTTCCGCGCGCCACCAGGCCGGCGCCCTCAAGCTCCTCGAGCAGATGAGATCGTAATGACGCTCATCTTCGGACTCGTCCTGCTGGCGCTGCTGCTGTGGGCGCTCCATGCCTTCACCAAGGTCAAGCCGCAGACGGCCGCGGTGGTCTTGAAGACCGGAGGCGGGCTGGGGGCCATTGCCGTCGCCGGGCTGCTCGGCGCACGCGGCCGGCTCGATATCGCAATCCCGCTTGGTCTCACCGGTCTCGGGCTGCTGGGATGGTTGCCCTGGAGCATTCCTGGGCTCGGCGCGCGCACCCAGAAGAGCACCGGCCAGGTGTCGCGGGTGCGTTCGGCCTTCGTGGAGATGGAGCTCGATCACGACACCGGCGCCATGCACGGACGCATCCTCGCCGGGCGGCATGAAGGCGCCTCCCTCGACGCGCTCGACGTGGCGACGCTCGCTGGCTTCCTCCCCGATATCGACGAGGAAAGCCGCGCGCTACTGATGGCGTATCTTGACCGCCGGGAGCCCCTCTGGCGTGAAAACACGCATGCTGACGCGACAGCGGGCTCGAGCCGTCGGGGTTGGAGCACCGGCAAAATGACGGAGGAGGAGGCCTATCAGGTCCTTGGCGTGCAGCCGGGGGCGAGCGCCAAGGACATCGGCCTCGCCCACCGTTCGCTCATGAAGAAACTGCATCCCGATCAAGGTGGGTCGACGTATCTTGCGGCTCGCGTGAACGAAGCCAAGGACGTGCTTTTGCGCCGCCATCGCTGAACTCCTTTACTCGACGCATGGGGCGGCTCCTGGCGACGCGACTATCCTGTTTCACGCTCGACGTCAGTTCTTGACGGTGACGCATTCGACGTCGTTGCGCTTGAGATGCTTGCAGGCGGCTTCGGCCGAGTCCTTGTCGAGACCGGCAAAGCGCGCGCGGTAGAGAGTGGTGCCACCCTTCTCGACCGTTTCGGTGAACGCTTCGGCCTTGGTGAGCAGCTTGGCCGCCTTCGTCTGCGCCGATGCGAGACGCTTTTTGGCCTCCTGCTCTCCCGGAAAGGCGCCGACCTGGATGATCCAGCCGCTGCGATGCTGCGGCTTCGCCGCCGGCGCTGATGCGCGCGCGGGAGCAGGGGCGGGCTCTGCCGCCGCGACCCGTGCCGGCGCCGCGACCGGCGCTGCTGCCGGCTCCGCCTTCGCGGCAATCGGCGCAAAGGACAGTGCGGGCGCGGGCACGTCCGGCTTGCTGGCCGTGACCAGAGCCGGGAGCGGCGCCTCGATCTTGGCCGCAATCGGCGGCGGGAACGGTGCAGGTGCCGGCTCCGGCTTGGCCGCGGCTACGACGACGGGAGCGGGCTGCGGTGCCGGCGGCTCCGGCTTGAGCGCGACGACGGGTGCGGGCGCCGCCACCGGCGCGGCCGCGCGAACCGGCGCAGGTTCGGCCGGGGTCGGCGCGGATACCTGCATCGGGGCGAGCGACGCGGTCGTTCCCGCCTTCACCGACAGCGTCTTCACCAGTACTGGCCGGATCGGATCGGTCGAGCCGGCAGCGGTGCGCGGTTGCGCCGCGGCTGCCATCGATTCCGTTCTGGTGGTGGCGGGATCGGTCTGCGCTCCCGGCGCGGAATTCAGTCGCACGGGCAAGCTGACCGCGCTGGCGACGGCGAACCGCGCCTCGGCTTTGGGTTCTGGCTTCGCCTCGGTCTTGTTCGCCTCGGTCTTGGCAGCCACCTTCGGTTCCGGTTTTGCTTCGACCTTGGCGGCCACCTTCGGCTCGGGGGCGGTCTCGACCTTGGCCACGGCCTTGGGTTCGGGTCTTGCCTCCGGCGGCGGCGAGCCTTCCGCCACCATCGGTGCGGTGCGCTTGACCGAGGCCTGAGCAATCTTGTCGCTGATCAGATCCCGCATCTTCGCGTCGCGGCTGCCGGCGCTGCTGCCGCCCATCACCACGGCGACGAGGTAGCGATTGCCGCGATGAACCGACGTCACCAGGTTGAACCCCGATGCGTTGACGTAACCGGTCTTGATGCCGTCAACGCCTTCGACGCGGCCCAGGAGATTGTTGTGGTTGCCGATCGACTGGCCGCGGAAGACGAAGGTGCGGATCGAGAAATATTTGTAATAGCGCGGGAAGCGTTCCTGCACGGCGCGGCCGAGCGTCGACTGATCGCGAGCCGTGGTGATCTGCCCCGAGTCGGGCAGGCCGGACGCGTTCTTGTAGATGGTGCGGCTCATGCCGAGCGCCTGCGCCTTGCGCGTCATTAGCTTGGCAAACGCGTCCTCATCGCCGGCGATCGCTTCCGCGACCACCACGGCGGCATCGTTGGCCGAACGTGTGACCATGCCCTTGATGGCGTCTTCGACCGCGAGCGTGCTGCCGGGCTTGAGGCCGAGCTTGGTCGGCATCTGTCCCGCGGCCTCCTTCGAGACTGGGAGCGGCGAGTCGAGCTTGAGCTTGCCCGCCTCGAGCTGCTCGAACAGCAGATAAAGCGTCATGATCTTGGTGAGCGAGGCCGGATGCCGCTGCGCATCCGGATTGGTCGAATGCAGCACGGTGCCCGAATTGGCGTCGACGACGATGTCGGCGTAAGGCGCGGCGTGCGATGGACCGCCTGAGATTGTGAAAAGAGCAGCAACAAAACCGAACATACCCCCACGAAGCCCGTGACGGGCTCCGGTCCGGATCCGCAGCATGATAGTTCCCCCGTCCTCGTCCCTAGACGCCCCATTCGGAGCGCCGACACCCCTGTCGTGCCGAGGTGGAGCGATTGGACGAGGTAAAAAGGGCGGTTTTCTGAACTTTTCCCGACCTTTTCTTGCGCCGTCCCGCGATCCCTCCGGCCGCGGCCGGGAGTTTTCGTCCCCGCCTGCGCCCATCCGGCACAGCCGATAAGCTTACGGGAATGGCGATTGCCAAAGGGTTAAGCACCGTTCCGACCGACAATTATATTGCACTGCAAAATAAGGCTTGACATTTTTGTGCATCGCAATATATTTCCTGCATGCCGGCTAGACAGCCGGAGCCACGCGGGGAACGTCACACGCAATCGGCGAGACTGCCGGAGAGGTTAGAGGATCATGGTCAAGAACATCGAAGACATGCAGCAGTTCGGTAAAGACAACATGGACGCGACGATGAAATCGTTTGGATCGCTTTCAAAGAGCATGCAGGCGATCGCGGTGGAAGTGGCGGACTACTCGAAGAAGATGTTCGAGAACAGCACTGCGGCCACCGAGAAGCTCATCGGCGCGAAGTCGCTCGAAAAGGCGGTCGAGGTGCAGAGTGACTTCGTCAAGAGCTCGTACGAGAGCTTTGTCGCGGAAGCTACCAAGCTTGGCGAGCTTTATGCGGACCTCGCGCGCGAAGTCTACAAGCCGTTCGAGAGCCAGTTCGGCAAGGTTGTCACGGCGAAGTGACGTCGGCGCAAGTGGTGGAATGACAAGGCCCGGCTGGTAATGCCGGGCCTTGTCGTATCTGTCGTCCGGATCAGGCGTTCCTGCCCGCGAGCCATTTGCGGCAACGTGAACGCCAAAGCGCACTGCGATCATATAGTTGCCGGCGTGCCTTTGGGTGCGGCATTCGCAGCGCGCCGAAGACCGCGCGTCGCTCGAGATCTCACACCTGAAAGCGCGCTCTGACACCTGATGCGCAGCGTGCGAACGAGCGTGCAGCGTCGCACCTGGCGATGCGGCGCGAGGCGCGTTCACCGAGGTCCGCCGATGCCCGAAACACGGGAGCGGCCGCGCCTCCCTTGCGAACGTGAAATTAGCGATCAAATAGTATTTTGCCGCTCTCCCTCCGCAGATATCGCTCTGGTTTTTGCCGATGATGGGGGCGGCGGTGAAGCGCAATGCCCATCGGACGATCCGCGACTCGCCCCAGGTAACGCCGCGAATTGTCCGTAATGAGTCGTGATCGTCGCAATGGAGCGTACCGGCACGGGACTTGCTAAACCGGGAGCGAAACGGGGACAGGCAGCAGAACGTGTCAGAATCCTCAATGATTCGAAGGAAAACGTCGGTCTGGAACCGGGCCGTCGGCGTCTTTATTATGTTTCATCCACCCGGTTTTGCGTTGATTGCCCCAAAGCTGCCACGTCGTGACCTGTAAAGTTCCCATGATCCGAGAACGAACCGAAATGGATGCGACCGCCGGGCTGCCAGGGGGGCCTCGTCTGGGAGACGATGACAACACCAACAACAATAACAACACCAAGCGCAGGGGCCCTGGCGCGCCGGGCACAGCGGTCATTACCAAGACCAAGCCGCAGACCAAACGCCCCAGTCTCTACCGCGTGCTGCTCTTGAACGACGATTACACCCCGATGGAGTTCGTGGTGCACGTCCTGGAACGTTTCTTCAACAAGGACCAGGAGGCGGCCCATCGGATCATGATGCATGTGCACCAGCACGGCATCGGCGAATGCGGCGTCTACACGTACGAGGTGGCCGAAACCAAGGTGACGCAGGTGATGGACTTTGCCCGCAAACATCAGCATCCTCTGCAGTGCGTCATGGAAAAAAAGTGACGACAATGGAAATGCGGGACGCCGGGATTATATAAACGCGGTAACACGAGACATCACATGCCCACGTTTTCGCGCAACCTTGAACAATCTCTGCACCGCGCCCTGGCGCTCGCCAATGAGCGCCATCACGAATACGCCACGCTGGAACATCTTCTGCTCGCGCTGATCGACGATCAGGATGCCGCGGCGGTCATGCGTGCGTGCAATGTGGAACTCGACAAGCTGCGGCGCAGTCTCACCGCCTATCTCGAAAGCGAGCTCGAGAATCTGGTCAGCGACGGCAACGAGGATTCCAAGCCGACCGCCGGCTTCCAGCGGGTGATCCAGCGCGCCGTCATCCACGTGCAGTCGTCGGGCCGCGAAGAGGTGACCGGCGCCAACGTGCTGGTCGCGATCTTCGCCGAGCGCGAGAGCCATGCCGCCTATTTCCTGCAAGAGCAGGATATGACGCGTTACGACGCGGTCAACTACATCAGCCACGGTATCGCCAAGCGGCCGGGCATGTCGGAAGCGCGCCCCGTGCGCGGCTCCGACGAAGACACCGATGCCAAGGGCGGCGACGAGGCGAAGAAGAAGGGCGACGCGCTCGAAGCCTATTGCATCAACCTCAACAAGAAGGCGCGCGAGGGCAAGATCGACCCCCTGATCGGGCGCGAATCCGAGATCAACCGCACCATCCAGGTGCTGTGCCGCCGGCAGAAGAACAACCCCCTGTTCGTCGGCGACGCCGGCGTCGGCAAGACCGCGATCGCCGAGGGTCTGGCGCGACGCATCGTGCATGGCGAAGTGCCCGACGTGCTCAAGAACGCCACCGTATTCTCTCTCGACATGGGCACCTTGCTCGCCGGCACGCGCTATCGCGGCGACTTCGAGGAACGCCTCAAGCAGGTGATCAAGGAGCTCGAGGCCTATCCCGGCGCGATCATGTTCATCGACGAGATCCACACCGTGATCGGCGCCGGCGCGACCTCCGGCGGCGCGATGGACGCCTCCAATCTGCTCAAGCCCGCGCTGGCCTCCGGCACGCTGCGCTGCATCGGCTCGACCACCTACAAGGAATACCGGCAGTACTTCGAAAAGGACCGCGCGCTGGTGCGGCGATTCCAGAAGATCGACGTCAACGAGCCGACCGTTCCGGACGCGATCGAGATCCTCAAGGGGCTCAAGCCGTACTTCGAGGACTATCACAAGCTCAAATACACCACCGAAGCCATCAAGGCGGCGGTCGAGCTGTCCGCCCGCTACATCCACGACCGCAAGCTGCCGGACAAGGCCATCGACGTGATCGACGAGTCGGGCGCGGCACAGATGCTCCTGCCTGAAAGTCGGCGCAAGAAGACGATCGGCCTCAAGGAGATCGAAACCACGATCGCCACCATGGCGCGGATTCCGCCAAAGACCGTGTCGAAGGACGACGCGGTGGTGCTGCAGCATCTCGACCAGACGCTCAAGCAGGTGGTCTACGGTCAGGACAAGGCGATCGCCGCGCTGTCCTCGTCGATCAAGCTCGCCCGCGCGGGCTTGCGCGAGCCGGAAAAGCCGATCGGCTGCTACCTGTTCTCTGGCCCGACCGGCGTCGGCAAGACCGAGGTGGCGAAGCAGCTTTCCACCGCCCTGGGCGTGGAGATGATCCGCTTCGACATGTCCGAATACATGGAACGACACACGGTCTCGCGCTTGATCGGCGCCCCGCCCGGCTATGTCGGCTTCGACCAGGGCGGTCTGCTCACCGACGGCGTCGACCAGCACCCGCACTGCGTCCTGCTGCTCGACGAGATCGAGAAGGCGCATCCGGATCTGTTCAACGTGCTGCTGCAGATCATGGATCACGGCAAGCTCACCGACCACAACGGCAAGCAGGTCGACTTCCGCAACGTGATCCTGATCATGACCACCAATGCCGGCGCGGCCGACTTGGCGCGGCAGGCCTACGGCTTTACCCGCATCAAGCGGGAGGGTGACGACGTCGAGGCCATCAACCGGCTGTTTGCGCCTGAGTTCCGCAACCGGCTCGACGCCATCATCACCTTCGCGCATCTCACACCCGAGATCATCGCCAAGGTGGTGGAGAAGTTCGTGCTCCAGCTCGAGGCCCAGCTCGGCGACCGCGACGTCACCATCGAGCTGTCGGAAGAGGCCACCAAGTGGCTGATCAACCACGGCTACGACGAGCAGATGGGCGCGCGGCCGATGGCACGCCTCATCCAGGAGAACATCAAGAAGGCGCTCGCCGACGAAGTTCTGTTCGGCAAGCTCAAGACCGGCGGGCACGTGCGCGTCATCGCGGCCAAGGACGAAGAAACCGGCGCGGAGAAGCTCGCGTTCGAATACCTCGAGGGGCCGGTCACGCCCAAGCCGGAGAAGATCCCGGAAGCGAAACCCAAGCGCCGTAGCCCCCGCCGCAAACCGTCCGGCCCCAAGGGCAGCGGCGGCCCGCCGTCTCCGCGCGGCTCGGTTCCCAAGGTGCCGCTCGTGAAGGTCTGAGATTCCGGCGCGGCCCCGCCGCCGCGTCTGGCGAAACAACGGTGCTGATCGCGATTGTCGATCAGCGCCGTTTTTGATTCTGGCTTCGCCGAATCCCTGGAATGATGGCCGGGCGCGCTCAGCGCCAGCGGTCTCGCTGGCCGCTTCGCTGAAACAGGCGGGACGGCTACCGCGTCCGCTGCTGGCGTCGATCCGCGCCCAACGCCGGCGATGCAGGGCGTGTTACAGGGCATCCCGGTGCTCGTGCGAAAGCCGATGCATTCGGAAAGCGTTGTGCCGCGGAGGAATGTTGCGCTGCCTCTGATTTCTCGGCAGTCCGCCCGCTCTTCTTTAAATCAATTCAAATTTAGAACGATCGAATACTGACGTTGCATGACGGACACTAGCGAATTGCAATCGGGCGCCTCGCGCTGCTTGCGTATTGCTTTTGAACCGCCAACGGCGATTGATGTCGTCCGGGAGCATTGACACCGGATTTGGCGTCAGCGGGGGGTACTATGAGCAAGCTTGTTGGAGTGATTGCATCGTTGCTGCTGGCGGCCAGCGTGCCGGCGGGCGCCGCGGACATGCCGGCGTTCAAGGCCGCGCCGCCGGTGCCGATGTATGACTGGAACGGATTCTATGCCGGCGCCAGTTTCGCCTATCACTCCGGGCGAACCCACGACACCTTCACCCGCGGTCCCTTCGTTTATCCGATCAACCGGGATACGTTCCACGGTTCGTTCGGCAGCATCGAGGCCGGTTACTGCCGCATGGCGGCTTCGCCGGTCGTGCTGTGCGGCGAGGCGGGAATCAATCTGGGTCGCGCGCGCGGCACCAGCTACGCCTTCACCACCTCGGCGCAGAACACCTATATCCGCACCACCCAGACGATCGATTGGCTGGTCACCGCCGGCCCCAAGCTGGGGCTCGCGATCGACGCGAACCAGTTGTTCATCTATGCGTCCGGCGGCGGCGCGGTCGCGCAGCTGGGAGCGGAATCCACCTCCACCATCGTCGGCGCAATCGGCTCCGGCAGCGCGTCGGGGACCAAGGCTGGCTGGTTCGTGGGCGCCGGCATGGAGCGGCTGCTTACCCCCAGTGTCGGCGTCAAGTTCGATTACAAGCGCGTCGATTTCCAAGGGCTCGACCACACTCTTACCGGTGGGGCCGCGGTGAGCACCAGCCGGGTCGTGGACAACGTGTTCAGTGCCGGCTTCAACTTCCACTTCAACAGCGGGCTGGTCTACGCGCAGTATTGATCTCGCATGGTCGGATCCGCGCAGGTGCATGGCGCGGATCGGGCGTGAGGCATTGCGTCGGGCGGCGCGCCGCGGGACAAAGGGCATAGGGTCAACGTCTCGGATCGTCTGACACTATGCCCGCCTTCCTCTGCGAGACCTGCGGCAGCCAGTTCACGCCCTCGGATCAGCCGCCGCCCGGATGTCCGATCTGTCAGGACGAGCGTCAGTTCGTCCCGCCCGGCGGGCAGAAGTGGACCACGCTCGATACGCTCGCGCGACGACATTTCAACAGCTACCGGCAGCACGAGCCCGGCCTGATCGGCATCGGCACGGTGCCGAAGTTCTCCATCGGGCAGCGCGCGCTGCTGCTGCGCGCGCCTGACGGCAACATCCTGTGGGACTGCATCCCGTTCATCGATGCCGCCACGGTCGAGATCGTGAAGGGTCTCGGCGGCGTTGCCGCCATCGCCATCTCCCATCCGCACTACTATTCCACGATGGTGGAGTGGAGCCATGCCTTCGGCGGGGTTCCGATTCACCTGCACGCCGCCGACCGGCAATGGATCATGCGGCCGGATCCATGCATCCGCTTGTGGGACGGCGATACCTTGCCGCTCGCGAGCGGCGTAACGCTGGTGCGTTGCGGCGGCCACTTCGCCGGCGGAACGGTGCTGCACTGGGCGGCAGGCGGGGAAGGGCGGGGCGCGTTGCTGTCCGGCGACGTCGTGCAGCTCATCCCCGACCGCACCCATGTCAGCTTCATGCGCAGCTATCCCAACATCATTCCGCTGTCGGCGCCGGCGGTGGCGCGCATCGGCGCGATGCTCGAGCCGTTCTCGTTCGACGTGATCTATGGCGCATTCTTCGACCGCGTCATCCCGCGCGCGGGCAAGGACGCGGTCAAGCGTTCGGTCGCGCGCTACATCGCAATCGTCACGGGCGACGGCACGGCGGAGCAGCTGTGACCGAAGCGCGATTGCGCCAGCAGCGGCGCTGTGGAACAGAGGCGCGAGCCCATGTCTCCTGCGCCCATGTCTCCTGCGCCCATGCCTTCCGCGCCTATGCCTCCTGCGCCCACCATCGACCCGCCGCAACGCTCAGCGACCGCCGCGTTCCTCGCCGGTTTTGGCGCGGCGTGGCTGTCGGTGATGGCCTATGTCCTGATCGGAACCTATATCGGCCTCGCCGCGCTGGCGCATGACTTCGGCTTCAGCCTGTGGTGGCTCGCGGCCTCGACCGTGCTGGTCTGGGCGGGGCCGGCGCAGGTGATCCTGGTGTCGGCGCTCGGCGCCGGCGCCGCGCCGGTCGAGGTCGCGATCGCCGTGAGCCTGAGCAGCGTGCGCCTGCTTCCCATGGTCATCTCGCTGCTGCCGCTGATCAAGCAGCCGCAGACGCGCAACCGCGACCTGCTGCTGCCCGCCCATCTCACCGCCGTCAGCATGTGGATCGAGGCGTTGCGCCTCCTGCCGCCATTGCCGCGCGAGCAGCGCATCCCGTTCGCCAATGGCCTCGGGCTGAGCTTCATGCTGGCGGCGCAGATAGGCGGCGGGTTCGGCTATTATCTCGCGACGTCGTTGCCGCCGCTGTTGAGCGCGGCGCTGCTGTTCCTCACGCCGATGTCGTTCCTGATCTCGACGACGCGCAACTGCCGCCTGCTGTCGGATTGGCTCGCGCTCGTTTTCGGTCTCGTGCTCGGTCCGCTGCTCGCGTTCTGGCAGGTGGGGCTCGACCTGTTGTGGACAGGGATCGTGGGCGGATCACTGGCCTATGGCATCTATCGCCTGCGTGAGGCGCGCAGATGAGCGGCGAGCTTCATGCCTACGTGCTGCTGGTGCTGGTCGGCTTTCTGCCCAATGAAGTCTGGCGGATGCTCGGGCTCGTCGTCGCGCGCGGGATCGACGAGGAGTCCGAATTCTTCATGTGGGCGCGCGCGGTCGCCATCGCGGTGCTCGCCGGCGTCATCGCCAAGATCGTCATGCTTCCGCCCGGAACGCTCGCGGTCGTGCCGCTGGGCATCCGCCTCGGCGCCATCGCCTGCGGCTTCGTCGCATTCCTCGCGGTGCGCCGATCGGTGTTCGCGGGCGTGATCGCCGGGGAGCTCGTGCTCACCCTCGGCGCGCTTGCCTATGGCATCTGACTCTTTGACCGCCTGCCCACGCGGACATCCGCGACCGATTGGAACTCACCGCAACGCGGCAGCCAACTGCTTCGCCTGATCGGCGAGCACCTCAGGTGCGGCCTTCTCGCTCGCCGGCGGTTTCATCGCCACGCCGGTCTTGCGCGGGATGACATGGACGTGGAGGTGAAACACCACCTGGCCGCCGGCGCCTTCGTTGAACTGCTGGATGGTAATGCCGTCCGCCCCGAACGCCTCCACGCTCACCTTCGCGATCTTCTGCGCTACCTTGATCACATGCGCGAGGTCGTCGGGAGAGATGTCGAGAATGTTGCGCGCGGGCGCCTTCGGCAGCACCAAAACGTGACCGGGCGCGCGCGGCATGATGTCGAGGAAGGCCAGCGTCTTGTCGTCCTCGTAGACTTTGTAGCACGGCAGCTCGCCGCGCAGGATCTTGGCGAAGAGGTTATTGGCATCATAGGCGGGCATGGTGCGGCATCACCGGTTCGACAAAACAGAGCGGGATTAGATCATTGAACGCGTGGGGGATAAAGCCGCACCGTGCCGCCTCATCGCGGCGGCAGCACCGCCACGGCGTCGACCTCGTAGAGCGCGCCATCCCGCGTCAGCGCGCCGACCTGGATCATCGTGCTCGCCGGCGGCGGCAGATCCGGGTTGAAGAACTTGGCGCGAACCTCGCGTATCAGCGTCTGATGGGCGCGCAGGTGGATGAGGTACTGCGTCAGTTTCACGACGTGCTCGAAGCCGCCGCCGGCGGCGGCGAGCGCGGCGCGGATGTTCTCGTAGGCTTGCGTCGCCTGCGCCTTGAAATCCCCCGGAGGGCCGACGACGTTGCCACTGCTGTCGAGGCCCATCTGGCCGGCGATGAAAATGATGCGGCCGGGGACGGTCGCCTCGACCACATGTGAATATCCGGCCTGCTTGGAGCTGGTCGCGGGTTGCAGAAAGCGCAGGTGCGGCGGCGTCTTGCCGTCGCCGAGCACGGCTTGCGCCAGCGCTGGCGAGCTTGCGCCCGCGGCCAGCAAGGCGCCGCCCGTGGTGAGGATCGAGCGGCGCGACATGGCTTGGTGCATCTGGAGCGGCGACGCGAAACGCGGCGATGTCATGGTGCTTCTCCCTGTTATTGGATCGAAGCAACCGTAGCGCGGATGCAGCGGCGGCGTCATCATCGCGGACTGGAGCGAAACGCAATCGTCGAGACCATCGCGCAGCGCACGCGTCACGGGAAGACCGCCGCCGCACCCGCAAGATGGGGCACGGAGGAGGTTGCTTCACTGCTTGCGAAACGGCGCCGTTTCCGCGAGTTCAGCACCGGCCGCCGCCACGTACGCGCGCTCGTGCTTGAGAAAGTCTTCGATCGCGCGGCGCAGTCCGGGATCGACGATGTAATGCGCCGAATAGGTGGTGGTCGGCAGATAGCCGCGTGAGATCTTGTGCTCGCCCTGGGCGCCGGCCTCGACGCGCGCCAGCTTGTGCTCGATGGCGTACTGGATCGCCTGATAGTAGCAGAGCTCGAAATGCAGGAACGGGTGATGTTCGACCGCGCCCCAGTGCCGCCCGAACAGCGTATGCGACCCGATGAAATTGATGGCGCCCGCGATCCAGCGCCCGTTGCGCTTGGCCATCACCAGCAGGATGCGGTCGCGCATCTTCTCGCCGACCATCGAATAGAACGGCCGCGTGAGATAGGGACGCCCCCACTTGCGCGAGCCGGTTTCCATGTAGAAGTCGAAGAACGCATCCCACACGCTCTCGGTGAGGTCGGCGCCGGTCAGCCAATGCACGCTGATGCCGGCGGAGAGGGCGTCCTCGCGCTCCCGTCGAATGGTCTTGCGCTTGCGCGAGGCGAGCGCCGCCAGGAAGGCGTCGAACGAATCGTAGCCGGCATTCTCCCAATGGAACTGCTGGTGGGTCCGCTTGAGGAAGCCGCGGCGGCCCAGCAGGTCCCACTCCGGCTGCGTCGGGAAGGTGACGTGCGCCGACGACGCGTTGGAGCGCCGGCAGATATCCATCAACGAGTCGGCCAATGCCCCACGCACGGCGTCGGCCTCTGGCCCCGGCCGCACCAGGAGCCGGCGCCCGGTCGCGGGCGTGAATGGAACCGACACCTGCAGTTTCGGGTAGTAGTTGCCGCCGGCGCGTTCATATGCTTCGGCCCAGCCGTGGTCGAAGACGTATTCGCCCTGCGAATGGGTTTTCGCATAACAGGGGACGGCGCCGACGAGGGTGCCGTTGGAGTCTTCGGCCAGCAGATGCAGAGGTTGCCAACCGCCGCGCGTCCGGACCGATTGCGAAAGTTCGAGCGACGAAAGAAAGTCGTATGAAATAAATGGGTTATATTGATCTTCTAATGCGTTTTCTTGGTCTTCCCGGGACGCCAGGTCGGCCCCATTACCGTGGTCGCGACCCATCACCGGATTGGCGCAGGCGTCCCAGGCTTCGGCCGCTACCTCCTTGAGAGAATTAGCAACGCGCAGGGTCACTTCGATCATGGGTTCGGCGATCATGGTCGTACGTCGATCATGGTCGAAAGTAATGCAAGTTTATGGCCGAAATCCCTCAAAGATCATCTGGTCGGCGTAGCGCTCGGCGGTGCGGCGTTGATCGGCGGTCCGCACGGTCCAGGTCAGCAGCGGCAGGCCCAGACCCTTGCGCGTGACCGTCGTCAGCGTCGCGGGCAGGTCGCTGACCGAATATGCGATGAATTGCGGTCGCGCGTGAAGGGCCTGCACGAAGAATGCCACGGCGTCCCTCGTCGCATCGAACGCCTGCCTCCCGCCGCGAAGAAAGTGAGGACTTTCCGCCACCAGGCCGCGCGGCAGCTGCGGCGTGATCTCGCGCACGGCCGCGATCTGGGCCGGGTCGAACGACATCAGCGCAACCGGTCCGCGATAGCCGGCGAGCACCTTGGCCGCGTGGCCGACGACACCGAGGTCGCCTCTGAACCGGCTTTTCAATTCAATGACCAGCGTCGAGCGGCCGGCGACGAGTTCGCACAATTCGGTGAGCGTGATCATGCGATCGCCGGTCGCCTTGAACGGCACCCGCTTGAGTTCGGCGGCCGTCAGCGCGTCCAGCCGTCCGTCGCCGGCGGTCAGCCGGCCGAGCACGTCATCGTGATGCACCATGGCTTCGCCATCGGCGCTGACCTGCAGGTCGCATTCAATGCCGTAGCCGCCGGCGATCGCGGCGGCGAATGCGGACGGCGTGTTCTCGATGACACCTTTTTGAGCATCATGCAGGCCCCGGTGCGCCACCGGCCGGGCGATCAGCCAATCAAGGCCTGCCATCGCGTCAGGCGATCTCGAAGATGCCCTCGACCTCAACCGCGGCATCCGCGGGCAGCACCGCCACGCCGACCGTCGTGCGTGCATGCCGGCCCTTGTCGCCCAGCACCGCCACCATGAGGTCGGAGGCGCCGTTCATGACTTTGGGGCCCTCCAGGAACGAAGGCGAGGAATTGATGAAGCCGCCGAGGCGGGCGACCTGCTTGACCTTGTCGAGATCGCCGAGCGCCGCCTTGACCTGGGCCAGCACGTTGATCGCACAGGCCCGCGCCGCTTTTTGGCCGTCCTCGATTGATACCCCGTCGCCGAGCTTGCCCTTGGCGACGAGCTTGCCGCTCGCGTCAAGGCAGATCTGGCCCGACACGAACAGCAGCGCGCCGACCCGGACGAAAGGGATGTAATTGGCGACGGGCGTGGCCGGCGTGGGGAGAACGATCCCGAGTTCCGCGAGTTTCTTTTCGACCGTTCCGGCCATGATGTTCTCCTGGGCTGCTGATGAGCAATTGGCGGCCTGTCTTCGCCGATCGGACGGGGCCGTGCAAGCCGCCTGGGAGCCTGGGCCAAGGTGCGCTTTTGGCTGCGTCTGGTTGCGCGCGGGGAGCGACCTACCTATGTTGCGCCGCAGCGGGCGGCGCGGAGGCAAATTGCGATGATGGTGTCGGGTAGATCGGTGCTCTGCGTGTCGGCGGCGGTTTTGGCGGTTGCGGTCACGTTGGCCGGCGGTATCGGCTTGCGACAGGCGACGGCGCTTACGCCGGCGGACGAGCTTGCGTCCCACCGTGCGGTCTACGAGCTCAAGCTTGCGCAGACCCGCGGTAATTCGCCCGCCATGTCGGCGCGCGGCCGCATCCTCTACGATTTCTCCGGCAGTGCCTGCGAAGGCTATGCCCTGCAATTCCGCCAGGTTTCGGAACTCGACAATGGCGAGGGCAAGGTCACGCTCAGCGATCTGCGCTCGACCTCGTGGGAAGAGCAGCGCAGGCAAGTCGTACATCTTCAAGTCGCAGAACTATCTCAACGAGACGATGATCGATTCCGTCGACGGCAAGGCCGATAGGCAGAACGACAAGGTCGTCGTTGCCCTGACCAAGCCGATCGACAAGAAGTTCGATCTCGAAGCCGCCATCGTGTTTCCGACCGAGCACGTGCGCCGGATCATCGCCGCCGCGCGCGAAGACAAGAGCATCATCGAGCTCCCGGTCTATGACGGCTCGGAGAAGGGCGAGAAGGTCTACAACACACTGACCGTCATCGGGCGCGTGATCGCGCCGGGCGAACGCGTGCCCACCGATGCCGCCGCCGGCAAGGAGGTGCTCGCCGGCCTCAAGCGCTGGCCTGTCACGGTGAGCTATTTCGACAAGGCATCCAAGAGCGGCGAGCAGGCGCCGGTCTATGCGATCAAGTTCGAGCTCTACGAGAACGGCATCTCGCGCGCGCTGGTGCTCGATTACAACGATTTCGCCATCAACGGCGACCTCACCTCACTCGAGCTTCGCGACACCAAGCCCTGCAAATAGCGCAACCCGTTATCCTAGCCGTCGTCGGTCGTCTGCGGCTCGTCATCCGGTTCGTCCAGCGCGAGGCCCTTGATGATGGCTTCGTCGCCGAACCGCTCCCGCAGCCGGTCGATCGCCTGTTCGGCGTCGGCGGTGCGCCGGTCGAGCAGGTCGGCGAAATCGGCCCCGTCGGCGGCATCGAGCGCGGAAACGCCGATGCCGAGCAGGCGGAACATGGTGCCGTTGATTTCCCGTCCGAGCAGATCGCGTCCGATGGCGAAAATGCGGGCGGCGAGCTGCGTCGGCCGCGCGAGCGATTGTGCCCGCGTCCGGATGCGGAAGTCGGCGGTTTTCAGCTTCAGCGTCACGGTGCTGCCGGCGAGCGCGTTGCTCTTGAGGCGGGCGGAAACTTTTTCACAGAGGTGCCACAACCGCAGTTCAAGCCGTCGGAAGTCGGCGATGTCCTGATCGAATGTGGTTTCCGCTGAAATGCTTTTGGTCTCGCGGTCGGCGTTGACTTCGCGATCGTCGAGTCCGCGCGCAAGGCGCGCGAGCCTTGCGCCTTCGCTGCCGTACCGGCGCATCAGCTCGCGTTCGTCGGCGCGCTGCAGATCGCCGATGGTGCGCAAGCCGTCGCGTGCGAGCCGCTGCTGCGCCATCTTGCCGACCCCGAAGATCAGCGTCACCGGCTTCGGCGCCAGGAACGCGGCCGCCTCGCCGGCACCGAGCACGGCAAAGCCGCGCGGCTTGTCCAGATCGGAGGCGATCTTGGCAAGGAACTTGTTGGAGGAGAGGCCGATCGACACCGTGATCCCGAGGCTGTTCTCGACGTCGGCGGCGAATTTGGCGAGCGCCTTGGCGGGCGACATTCCGTGCAGGCGCGCGGTCCCGGACAGGTCCATGAACGCCTCGTCGATCGAGACCGGTTCGACCGACGGCGTGAGCTTGAACATGAGCGCGCGCACCTCGCGTCCGACACGGGCGTACTTTTCCATGTCCGGCCGCACCACGCTGGCGTGCGGGCACAACCGCCGTGCCTCGAACATCGGCATCGCCGACCTCACGCCGAACGTGCGTGCCACGTAGCACGCCGTGAGCACCACGCCGCGCTGGCGTCCGCCGACGATCACAGGTTTGTCCGCGAGCGTCGGATCGTCGCGCTTCTCGATCGTGGCATAGAACGCGTCGCAGTCGACGTGGGCGATGGCAAGCGCGTCGAGCTCGGGATGGCGCAACACCCGCGGCGAGCCGCACGCCGGGCAGCGCGATACGCCGTCCTGCGCGTCGCCGCGACAGTCGCGGCAAAAGCCGGGCAGGGACCGCCGCACCGGTTCGTTGGGCGCCGCGACCTCGGCTGGCCCGGTCATGGCGTGTCACGTTCCCAAGGGCCGCCGGCGAGGACGTCGCGGGCGCGCATGACGGCGTCCGGATCGATCTCGTTGGCCGCGGCGAAAGCGAGCAGCAGCGCCTCGTCCGCCGTCACGTGATCGAGCACCCCGGCCAGAAATCGCGGCTCGCGCGCCGCCTCGCGTAGCGAGTCCGGCCCTATTCCGCTCATCGCCAGGAAGCGCCCGAGCTGTTCCGGCTCGCCTGCGATGAAGCCAAGCGCCGCAATGGCGAGCTGTTCGGCCGCGGCCTGCTGCTCCTTGCGGCTCGACCCGCGGCGCTGCTTGGACATGGCGATCTCCGCGCTAGCGGGCGGATGCGAGTCATTCGTACGAGCGCGTGCCGCGACGGCATACGACGTTGGAACTGGGACACTCGCCGTCGAATCGCGCGGCGCGGGCCCGCTGATCTTAATCGCGAAACGGGATCAAGTCCCTCGACGCCGGGACGAAATGTCGGGTAGGTGAGGGAGCGAATTCCAGAGGGAGCCGACTATGCGCAAGGGCCGTATATCCGTTGCCGGCGCCAGCATTCTGTTCGCGTTGGGCCTTGCGGCGTGGGAGGTCTATTTCTTCTGGTACGCCGGGTCATTCCCGGAACTCGCCGGGCGAGTCGGGCTGTTCACTCCGGATCGCCTGGGCTTCAACATGGCGTGGCTCGCCGCCCTCTATCTCACCTACCAGCTCATCTCGATTCCCTTCAGCCTACCCTCGGCCGGTAACAGGTTCATCGGCGTGGTGGACGGCATGGCCTCGCTTGTTCCGCTCGCAGTCGTGCTGATCGTGGTGTTCGGCAAGCCCCAACTGGTCGGAACGACGGAGCGCTGGGAGGCGGCCTGCCTGCTGATCTTCATCACCATCGTCGACCTGTTCGGCGGCTATACTTTCAATCTCGCGCTCAGCCGCCGTACCATGGATGTCTCGCCAGCCTCGCCGGGCTGACATTCGTCTCACGATCGAAAAGCGATCAATCGCACGAAAAAGTGTCCGCAAGCCGCTGAACTTACCTGCTTTTATCCCGACACGCCGCGCGCCCGGCGGTATGAACAGAACACCAAGATTTGCGTTTCCGTAACGTATTCGCACTATGTCCTGATTCCGCAGTCTGCACGCTCTTGCTGCCGCACCAGGTGTCATGCCTGCGCGAAGCCCGGCCATGCAATTATGGTCCCCGCGGGGGCGCCGCGCGCACGGGGAACCGTCGAAAGGTCTGGAATGTCCAAGACAGTGATGATCGTGGAAGACAACGAGCTCAATATGAAGCTCTTCCACGATCTGTTGGAAGCTCACGGCTACCGGACCGTCGGCACGCGTAACGGCATCGAGGCGCTCGATCTCGCCCGCAAGCACCGCCCGGATTTGATCCTGATGGACATCCAGTTGCCCGAGGTCTCCGGTCTCGAGGTGACGAAATGGCTCAAGGAAGACCCGGAGCTCAAGGCTATTCCCGTCGTGGCCGTGACAGCCTTCGCCATGAAGGGCGACGAGGAGCGCATCCGCCAGGGCGGGTGCGAGGCCTATCTGTCGAAACCGATCTCGGTCGGCAAGTTCATCGAGACCATCCGCCACTTCCTCGGATCCGCCGAGGAAGTCGGCCGCTGACGGCTCGGTCGCCGGGCCACATGCCGGGCAAGTTTACGCTGACCGAAGTCTCTTCTTTGTCCACAACCTAAATTGTTGATTTCCGGACCCGTTGCGCTACGTTGCGCGAGGCGGTGGGAGAGGCTCTTGGCCCCTGGCAAAACGGGGCCACGGAGCATCGTGCCGTCGCCTATCATATTGATAACCCTACGGAATGCTCAGGTCCGCCGCATCTCCTGGGTCCGTGGGGTTCGGCCGGTTCGGGGGCGGTACGAGTGGCCTCCTCATGACGCCGCTCCCGACCGGCCACCTCTATCTCGACTGATCGCTATTCCACAGCGCGTGCGGCGAAATGCAAAAGGCGCCCTCCAACCGGGGCGCCTTTATTCATCGTACGAGAGTGTAAGTTACTTGATCTTGGTTTCCCTGAACTCGACGTGCTTCTTGGCGACAGGGTCGTACTTCTTCTTCACCAGCTTGTCGGTCATGGTGCGCGAGTTCTTGCGCGTCACGTAATAGAATCCGGTATCGGCGCTGGAAACCAGCTTCACCTTGATGGTTGTGGCCTTGGCCATGGCAATCCTCGATGGCGTGAACTGGCGCGGAACCTAATGCCTTGCCTGCCAATGTCAATGTGCGCAAGGGGCCGCCCGGTCAGAGTAGCTCCCGTTTAAACGCCCCCGCGGCATGCTGTAGAACGGAACCGGGAGGTCGTGACCGAACCCGTCCGCGATGCGCGCGTCGAGTTCCTCCAGCATGACGCCGGTCACCGCCGGCATATCGAGCTGCTTGGCGTCCGTCAGCGGCATCCACACCAGCTCGACGAGCTCGGCATCGGGGCCGGTGACGCCCTCCACGCGATGGGCGATCGCGTTGGCGTCGAGGGTGAAGAAGCGCGCATCGAACCGGCGCACCCGGCCGGGGGGAGTGATGGCGCGACCGATGAAGCGCAGCGCGCTGAGGTCGGGAAGGATTTTCGCCTCCGCAAATCCGTTCCACGGCCCGGCGGGAACCTTGACCGTTTCGGTCGTCGGCACGCCGAGCACGAGCCCGGTCTCCTCGAAGGTCTCGCGGATGGCGGCGAGTGCAAATGCCCGCGCCTTGGCGGCGCTGGCGCGTTGCAGATGCTTCATCAGATTGGCTTCGGCGTGCGGATCGAGCGGTTTTGCCACCGGCATGAGTTTGTCCGCCGGATCCACGCGGCCGCCGGGAAAGACGAATTTGCCCGGCATGAATTTGTGTCGCTCGTGGCGCTTGCCGAGCAGGACTTTGGGAACCGGGCCCGAGCGATCGACCAGGATCAAGGTCGCCGCATCCTTCGGCCGGACATAGGGCGCCGTGAGATCGCGCTCGACCTCGTTCATCCTGTTGACGAAGCGGTTCATCCGCTCGAGCCGGTCCGCTTGCACGTCGCTCATTACTGGGTGTCCTCGATTTCCCTTGAGGCTCTTCTCTGTCACTTGTTGCCCGGTCTCGCCAAGCACCAATGACGTGTTTTTGATGGGTGGGAACGGGAAGTGGCGTTCCGGAATTCCCGCACTCCGTTTCTGATCGCCGGCCTGCAACCGGCCCTGATCGTCGATTCAGTTTCACAAGCGGGTATGCCCGGACAGATGGCACCCTACACCACGCGGGTCACGGCCGCCGGCGACCGCAAGGCGCCAGCCAGGATCTCCAAGCCGCGCACCAGTTCGGCGCGGCTGCTCGCCGCGCCGAGCGAGACGCGGATCGCGTGCGGCGGCGCGTCCTCGACACTGAACGCTTCCGCCGTCACGACGCCCAGTCCCTGCCTTTGAACGTACGACGCGAATTCCGTCCTGTTCCAGCTCGGCGGCAACGGGACCCAGATGTGGTGACCGTCGGGGTGGCGCGAAAATGCATGTCGCGCCAGCACCTGGGCCGCAAGTTTCTGCCGCGCGGTGGCTTCGTCGCGGATCGCCGCGATGATGGCGTTGGCGCTGCCGTCCTGCAGCCAGCGCGTCACCAGCGCGACCATCAGGAACGCGGGCATGTGCACGGTCGCACGCAGAGCGTTTGCCAGGAGGCTCGCAGCGTCCTGATCGGGTGTCAGCAGGAACGACACCCGCAGCCCGGGCGCGATGCACTTGGAAAACGTCGCAGCGAAATAGGTGCGCTCGGGAATGAGCGCGGCCAGCGGCACGGCCTTGGGCTCCAGCATGCCGTAGGCATCGTCTTCCAGCAGCAGCACGTTGCGGGCCCGCAGAATGTCGGCGACCTGCTCGCGACGCGACCGTGGCATCGTAGCGGTGGTGGGATTGTGGATCGTCGGGATCAGGTACACGGCCTTGGGCGAATGTTTCCGACACGCCGCGTCGAGCGCGTCGGGAAGAATGCCGTGCTCGTCGATCGGGACGCCGACGAGGCGCGCGCCCCTGCAGGCGGCCGCCGCCTTGATGCCGGGATAGGTCAGCGCTTCGGTAAGCACGACGTCTCCCGGCGAGGTAAGCGCGATGAGCAGGTCGAAAAGCGCATTCTGGGTGCCGGGGCAGATCACGACCCGATCCCCACGCGCCTCGGCGATCCGCGAACGCAGCCATTCGGCTGCGATGTCGCGTTCGGCCCCGCTTCCGCCGGGGTCGCGATAACTGAGATGGGCGGAGAACCCGACCTCCCGTTGGATCGCTGCAATGCCCCGGGTGAGCCGGCCTTCCAGGTCGGCCTCCATCGGCTGCGGCGGGAGATTCATGGAAAGGTCGAGTTCCGGGCGCAGGGCAGGGGCATGGTGCGACATGCTCTCGGCGACAAACGTGCCTTGCCCCGTCCGCGCTTCAGTCAGGCCGCATCGGCGGGCCTCCGTATACGCCCGGGTGACGGTCGTGAGATCAACGCCGAGTGCCTTCGCCAGGGCGCGATGGGTCGGCAACTGCTGCCCTCGACGCAGACGCCCGCTGGCCACGTCTGCGGTCAAGGCATCGACGATGCGGCGGTAGAGCGGACCCTCGCGGTCATTGAGCGTAGGGCGCCAATCCATACATTCTCTCCGACATTGCGTTGAGTGTAAGGAGCGGAGAACTTATTGTATGGATGCATTTTACGCAAGCAATTCGGGGGAGCCCACGTGTCCAATTCCTTTTCCGCGCGCCTGCTGAACCACGAGATCGTGCGCGGCCTTTTTGGCCGGTGCCCGTGCTGCGGCAAGGGACGGATGTTCGGCGCCTTTCTTAAGGTGAAGGATCATTGCGAGGTGTGCGGCGAGGAGTTGCACCATCATCGGGCCGATGATTTTCCAGCCTATGTCGTGATCCTTATCGTCGGCCACCTGCTGGTTCCGGCCGTGCTGTCGGTGGAGACCAATTTTGCGCCGGCGTACTGGGTACACCTAGTGCTGTGGCTGCCGCCCACCCTCATTCTCACCCTCGGTCTGCTGCAGCCGGTCAAAGGCGCCATCGTTGCGCTGCAGTGGCACATGGGAATGCACGGCTTCGAGGAAGCCAAGCTCGCGCGGGCGCGCGCCTCCCGCATCTGCGCCTAGCCCGCCGGCGGCTGCGGCCGCGGGACGCGCCGTTGTGATGTCGAGCCAACATGGCGATGCTGGTGCCGAGCGAGGCCAGCAACACGCCTACGGCTGTTTCAAAGTCTCTTTGCCGGCGCCATCGACGACGACGAGTTTTGGATCGCTGCCGCGCGCCAGAATTTGCACATAGGCGAGCCCCTCGGCCGCTGACAGCGCCATGCCGGCCCCATCCTCGGATGAAGATATCTTCACGACCGGCCGCCCTTCCGACGTGATCATCCGGAGCAGCACTGTTTCAAGATAAGTTGAGCCATCTGGTTGCTTCACAGCTGGATTGATTGTGATGCTGGCTCGTACCTTGCCTTGGTCGTCGACGATCTGCAGGCCGCGGCCGCGCAGAATCCCGTCCGACGTGAGGGCAGGAGCAGCGACGGCCTGTTCACGCGCAATGATCACGCCAAGAATGCCAAGATTGAGCAGGGTGAGCGCAATCAGCACGGGCTGAAGCCGCAGCGGGATTCTCATTGGGAGGTCCTCCTCTGGACAGTCGGCGGACAACGAATACCGATCGGGTCGGTTATCATCGCGTGCGCTGGCGGTAACCACCATCCAACAGGCCGCAGGCGGACCACGCCAAGCGTAGGTTTGAGTCTACCGTCGCTTGCTTCGCTTGCTTCGCTCGTGTCGCTTGCGGTTGCCCGTGCGCGTGGGAGCGCCGGCCTTGGGAGCGTCCCCGCTCGCAGCGGCGCTTTTGCGCGGCCCGCGACGGCGGGATCCGCCGGTTACGCGGCCCTCTGAGAGCAGCTCGAACCGCAGCGCGCCGGCGACCGGTGCAGCCTCGACCAGGCGCACCGTCACGCGATCGCCCAGGCGGTGGCTCTCGCCGCTGCGATCGCCGATCAGCGCGTGCCGATCCTCGTGATAGCGGAAATATTCCTCGCCGATGGTACGCGCCGGAATGAAGCCGTCGGCGCCGGTGTCGTCGAGCTTGACGAACAGGCCGGCGCGGGTGGCACCGGAGATATGGCCTTCGAAGGTCGCGCCGATCCGGTCGGCGAGGAAATGGGCGAGCAGCCGGTCGAATGTCTCGCGCTCCGCTTTCATGGCGCGCCGCTCGGCGGCTGAGATCTGTGCGCCGATCTCGCCCAGCGCGGCGGTGTCTTGCTGCTCGGGCAATGCGCCGTCGCCGAGGCCCAGCGCGCGGATCAAGCCGCGGTGAACGATCAGATCGGCATAGCGGCGGATAGGCGAGGTGAAATGGGCATAGCGCCGCAAGTTGAGCCCGAAATGCCCGTAATTCTCGGCGGCGTATTCGGCCTGTGCCTGCGTGCGCAGCACCACCTCGTTGACCAGCTTTTCGACCTCTCGGCCTTTCACCCGCGCAAGGATGCGGTTGAACTGCTCGGCCCGCAGCGCGCCGGCCTTCGGCAGCGAGATGTCGAGGCTTTGCAGGAACTCGCGCAGTGCGTTCACCCGCTCGGGATCGGGCTCGTCGTGAACGCGGTAGATCAGCGGCACACGCGCGCGCTCGAGCGTTTCCGCCGCCGCCACATTGGCGAGGATCATGAATTCCTCGATCAGCCGGTGCGCGTCGAGGCGTTCCGGCGTCATCACCCGATCGACGGTATTGTGGGCGGTGAGGACGATCTTGCGCTCAGGAAGGTCGAGGTCGAGCGGGGCGCGTTCGTCCCGGGCGCGCTTGAGCGCGCGATAGGCGGAATAGAGCGGCTCGAGAATGGACGCCAGCAGCGGCCCGGTGGTTTCATCGGGCCAGCCGTCGACCGCGGCCTGCGCCTGGACATAGTTGAGCTTCGCGGCCGAGCGTATGAGCACGCGGTGGAAGCTGTGCGAGCGCTTACGGCCGTCGGCGCCGGCCACGAGGCGCACCGCCAGCGCGGCGCGATCCTCGCCGGGCCGCAGCGAGCAGAGATCGTTCGAGATCCGCTCCGGCAACATCGGCACCACCTGATCGGGGAAATAGACCGAGTTGCCGCGCACCAGCGCCTCGCGGTCGAGCGCGGAGCCCGGCCGCACGTAGTGGGCGACGTCGGCGATGGCGACGCTGATCACGAACCCGCCGGCATTTTTCGGATCAGGATCGCGCATCGCGTGCACAGCGTCATCGTGATCCTTGGCGTCGGCCGGATCGATGGTGACGAGCGGCAGGTCGCGCCAATCCTCGCGTGCGGCAAGCCGCGCCGGCTTGGCGGCTTCCGCCTCCGCCAGGGTGGCGGCAGGAAATACATTCGGGATCGAGTGGGCGTGGATGGCGATCAGGCTGACCGCGCGCTCGGTCTGCAGCGAGCCCAGCCGCTCGGTGACGCGCGCGCTCGCGAGACCGTAACCGCTGCGGCGCGCCGCCACCTCGACCGCGACCAGGTCGCCGTCGCGCGCGTCCGCGCCGGCGCCGGCGGGAACCGCAAGCTCGCGACCGAGCTGCTTCTTGTCGATCGGCTCGATCCGTCCGCCGCCGCCCGGGGCCGCGCGGAAGATGCCGAGCACGCGTTGCTTGCCGCGATCGATCAGCTTGATGATGCGGCCGGTGTGATGGAGCGGCTCGTCCTTCTCGCCGCTGTCCTCGACCCGCAGCAGGACGCGGTCGCCGATGCCGGCAACCTCGTTCGGCCGCGGGCGGCGTGGAATCCGGATGCGGATCTTGGGGGCGGGGCCGTGCTCGGCCTCATCCCATTCGGTCGGGACCGCGATCAGTTCGCCGTCGCGGTCGCGCGCCGTGACGTCGGCGACCACGACATGGGGCAGGGTCCCGGGATGGTGCAGCTTCTTGCGGCGCTGCTCGACGCGGCCCTCGTCCGCAAGCTCGCGCAGCATCGTCTTGAGGGCGGCGCGGTCGGCGTTCCTCAGGTCGAAGGCGCGCGCGATCTCGCGGGTGCCGACTTTTCCGGGCTGTTGGCCGATGAAGGCGACGATGTCGTCTTTGGAGGGAAGCGGGGATTTGCTGTGAGGGCGTTTCATGGCAGCGACCGGAGTCGGTAATCCCCAATAACAAGGGTCCGTTCCAGGCGCGTCCGTTTCACCGGATGCCAGCCGCTGATGGCCGACCTCTGATCACTGACCCCTGGTCTTCTTGCGCGCCGGCTTGGCATCCGCGCTCGCGGGCGGCTTGGCCTTGGCAGCAGCTTTCGGTTTTGCCGGTGTCTTGCGCGCGGTGCTGCGCGCCTTCGCCGGCGGCTTCTTGCCGCCGCCGCGCGCGGCGCGTGCGTCCAGCAAGCCGACCGCCTGTTCGAGCGTGATCGCCTCGGGGGTCATGTCGGACGACAGCGTGGCGTTGACGCCGTCATGGCTCACATAAGGACCGTAACGACCGTTCTTCACCACGATCGGACCACCCTTGTCCGGGTGGTCGCCCAGTGTGCGCCCGGGATCGGCGCCCAGGCGGCCTTTGCGCGGCCCCTTGGCGCGTTTCTCTTCGATCAACGTCACCGCGCGATTGAGTCCGACACTGAGCACATCGTCGCCCGGCGTGAGGTTGGCGTACATCTTCCCATGCTGGATATAAGGGCCGAAGCGGCCGACGCCGGCCAGGATCGGCTCGCCGTCGTCGGGATGCTTGCCGATCTCGCGCGGAAGCGAGAGCAGTCCCAGCGCGCGCTCGAGATCGAGATCGTCGGACGACAGGCCTTTCGGCAGGCCGGCGCGCTTGGGCTTCTCGCCCTCGACCGCCTCGCCGAGCTGCACGTAGGGCCCGAACCGGCCCGAGCGCAGCGTCACCTCGAGGCCGCTCACGGGATCCTCGCCGAGCTTTTTCATGCCCCCGTCGGGGCCACCATTGGCGCCATTGCCCGGCGCGAACTGGCGGGTGTAGCGGCATTCGGGATAATTCGTACAGCCGATGAAGCCGCCGAACTTGCCGAGCTTGAGCGAGAGTTTTCCGGTCTCGCAATTCGGGCACTTGCGCGGATCGGTGCCGTCCGCGCGCGGCGGAAACAGATGCGGCGCCAACATCTCGTCGAGCGCGTCGATGACCTGCGCGACGCGCAGCTCCTTGATGTCGCCGACGGCGGCGGTGAAATCGCGCCAGAAGTCGCGCAACAGGTCGCGCCAGGCCATCTCGTTGTTGGAGATGCGGTCGAGCTGCTCCTCGAGGCCGGCGGTGAAATCGTATTCGACGTAGCGGGCAAAGAAGCTTTCGAGGAACGCCGTCAGCACGCGGCCCTTGTCCTCGGGGACAAGCCGCTTCTTGTCGATCCGCACATAACCGCGGTCCTTGAGCACCTGCAGGATCGAGGCATAGGTCGAAGGCCGGCCGATGCCGAGCTCCTCCATGCGCTTGACCAGCGAGGCTTCCGAATAGCGCGGCGGCGGCTCGGTGAAGTGCTGAGTGGAGTCGATCTTGCGCTTGGTCAGGTTCTCGCCTGCGTTCATTTCCGGCAGGCGTCGCGACTCCTCGTCATCGGCGGCATCGTCCTCGCCCTCTTGATAAAGCGTGAGGAAGCCGTCGAACTTGATCACGGTGCCGGTCGCACGCAGATCGATTGCGCGATAGCGGTGGCCGGGGTCGCTGACATTGGCGGTGATGTCCGCGGTGGTGCGCTCGAGCTCGGCGGATTCCATCTGGCTCGCCATCGTGCGCAGCCAGATCAGCTCGTAGAGCCTGGCCTGATCGGAATCGAGAAACGCTTTGGTATCCTTCGGGCGGCGCGCCACCTCGGTCGGCCGGATCGCCTCGTGCGCCTCCTGCGCATTTTTCGCCTTGGTCTGGTACTGGCGCGGGGAGGGCGGGACGTAGCGGCTGCCATAATCGGTCCCGATCAGGCTGCGGGCGGCGGCGATCGCCTCTTCCGCGATGTCCACGCCGTCGGTACGCATATAGGTGATGAGGCCGACGGTCTCGCCTTCGATGTCGACCCCTTCGTAGAGCCGCTGCGCGATGCGCATGGTGTGGGCCGGCGCAAAGCCGAGCTTGCGGCTCGCCTCCTGTTGCAGGGTCGACGTGGTGAACGGGGGCGGCGGATTGCGGCGGGCGGGCTTGGCCTCGATATTGGCGACCGTAAAGCGCGCGTTCTCCAGCGCCTGCTTGAAGGCTTCGGCCTCGGCGCCCGAACCGATATCGAGGCGCTGGATCTTCTTGCCGTCGGCGCCCACGAGACGCGCCTGGAAGGTGTCGTCGCGCGGGGTGGCGAGCGTCGCCACCAGCGACCAATATTCCCGGGCGACGAACTTCTCGATTTCGAGCTCGCGGTCGCAGACGAGGCGCAGCGCCACCGACTGCACCCGGCCGGCGGAGCGCGCGCCCGGGAGCTTGCGCCACAGCACCGGCGAGAGGGTAAAGCCGACGAGGTAGTCGAGTGCCCGGCGGGCGAGATACGCGTCGACCAGGGCGCGGTCGATGCTGCGCGGGTGCTTCATCGCATCCAGCACCGCCTTCTTGGTGATGGCGTTGAACACCACCCGCTCGACCGCCTGCTTCCCGATGGCGTGCTGTTCTTTCAGCACCTCGAGCACGTGCCAGGAGATCGCCTCGCCCTCGCGGTCGGGGTCGGTGGCTAGGATCAGCTTGTCGGCGCCCTTCATGGCCCGGGCAATGTCGTTGAGGCGCTTGCGGGACTTGTCGTCGACCTCCCAGAGCATGCGGAAATCGTGCTCGGGATCGACCGATCCGTCCTTCGCCGGGAGGTCACGGACATGCCCGAACGACGCCAGCACCTCGTAGCCGGAGCCAAGGTATTTGTTGATCGTTTTTGCCTTGGCGGGCAACTCGACGACAACGATATCCATGAAAATCCAATAAGTTAGGGCGAGAGATCCGGGGCGCCCAAGGCGAAATTGGCCCGCGGTTGTCGCGGCCAAAGATGGTGATGTCAACCCTCGCTGTCAAACCGGGTCGGGGGCTTCGCGCCCGGCCAGCCGTTCCGGACCCTCATCGCGCCGGACCAAGATGCTCCGGATTCCCGAATAGTTTTTACGCGCAAGACCAGCAAGATGAATGCGATTGTAGATATTCTGGATCAGCAGTCGTCTGGCCCCCCGAGGAGACGGCCAGCCGCGGTATTAATATAAGCTAACGTAACGTAAACGGAGGGATGGATACCGGCGCCTGGCCGGACCAGGGGCAGGCTCTGCGGTCGAAGTCGACCCAAGCCTGGGCGCCCGCCCTCGCTCGCCGCTTCCGCTCGGGCCGTCTCGAAGGACGGCGCCGGAGGAGCCCCGACAGCAAGGCCGTCGGGGCGGGTTCACGATTTAGTAGCGGCAGATGCGCCGACCGCCGCGCCAGAAGCAGCGCCAGCCCGAACTGAAATTTCGGCGGCATCCGCCCCACGGCCCGCGGTGCCAGCCCCAGCCGCATCCGCCCGCGACCGTCGTCGCGTCGGTTGGCGCCACCGGCATTGCGCCCATCGGAGCAAACGCCTGCGCATCATGGGATGCCAGTGCGATCATCAGCCCGACGCCGGCTGCCGCAAACAGAACCGTCTTCCTCATGGATTGTCACCTCTTGCTTTCGATTGCCGCCCGGCGGGAGAAAAGCGTGTTCGGTCCGGAAAGGCAATCGGATCGCGCGCCGCAGAGGTCGAGCTTTCACCATCCGGTCTCGGCCGGCTTCGGGCATCGCATCTCGGAAGGCGCCGGCCAGAAGGCCGCGCTCGCGGGTGAGCAATTTTGAACAGACCGGCGAGGCCGGGGCGGGTAACTGTCGGACCGACGGCAGGGTAGCTCAATCGGCAGAGCGCGTGCGTGAACAGCACGAGACGGTGGTTCGAAACCATTCCCCCGCCGCCATCCCCCTCGCAAGCGGACGGCAACGCACCCAGGCGCACGGCCGGAGCGGAAATGAACCAACCCGGCCGCTGCCGCGACTAATGGAGTGCGGCGGTCCTTGCGGGCCCAGGGGGAAGTGATGCTTATCCTGAAATACTTTGTCGTGATTGGCGGCCTGATGGTGGCCGGTCTCATGGCGCTGAATGCCCACATGGCGCCGTCAGGCTCGGTTGCAACTGGCGCTGTAACGCATGCCTCGTCGGCTGCTTCGCTTCCCATCGTCCCCCCCAAGCCGGCGGCCCTGCTCCAGCCGGCCGTCGAGGCTGCGCCTCCGGCGGTAGCGGTGCCGAAGCCGGCCAAGGGCGGGCGGCATGCCGGCCGCTCCTCGAACGCCCAACGTCGGGCGCATTGAGCCCGGCGCTTCTCCCTGGAGAGCCGGCCGTTAGCGTGGTCTGGAGTGCGGCCCCATGACGATCACTGGTCCGAACGATCCCCGATACCTGCGTCGGCGCGCGCGTAACCGCCAGGCCGGCTGTTCGGCGGTTGTCGCGTTGGATATAGTGCAACTGGCGACGGCGTCATCGGTCAACGGGAGATACGCCATGCGGGTGATCGTGCTTGCCGCGGCCGCGTGTGTTGCGTTCGCGTTTGCCAATACCCAGGCGCGCGCCGACGGCGCGTGGTGCGCGCGCGACTCCCTGGGCTGCACGAATTGCGGCTTCCACACCTTTGCGCAGTGTCAGGCCAATGTGTCGGGGACGGGCGGATCCTGCGAGCGCAATCCCAATCGCGTGGCGTCTGCCGACGCGCGCGGGCGCAAACAGCGCAACAACTGACCCCCGTTCACTGTCTTCTCGCCGACGCCAATCTGCGTGCTCCAGATCTGTAATCTCCAAAGCTCTGTGACTTCACCGGTCGTGGCCCCGCCGCAGCTGCGGCGTTCCGGCCGCGATCGACACGAGCGCAACCCACCTACCATCACGGTTCAACGGAATCGAAAGGACATCCCATGAAGGCCATTGTTGTCGCGGCGCTGATCGCCGGATTTTCCACGGTGCAGGGCATGGCGGCCCCCATCGACCTGTCCGCCCAGACCTGCAAGCAGTTCCAGGCGAGCAGCCCGGACGAAATCAAGATCATCCTGGCCTGGCTCGACGGTTACTACAAAGACGAGAAGGATCCCCCGGTCATCGATACCGACAAATTCGTCGCCAACGCGAAGAAGCTCGGGGAATACTGCAGCGCGAATCCAACCATCGGTCTGATCACCGCCACCGACAAGTTATTCGGCGACGGCAAGTAACGGTTGGGCGCCCAGGCCGGCGCCGAAAGGTCCCGGCAAGGTGAGTTGCCGGGACCTTGGCATTCCGATCGCTTTGGTCTGTCTCGATGGAACGGCTCAGCTCGTTCCCTCGATCACACGTCGACTCAATAACCGCCGCCCCATTTGTAGTTGAGGCCGACGCGCACGATGTTGTCGGTGGTCCGGCGCGTCTCGGTCGCGAACGTCCCCAGTCCGGGGGTGGCGACAGTGAACTCGGTCTTGCCGAGGTCGACGTAGAGATATTCGAGCTTCGCGCTCCAGCCGCCGCCGAAGGCGCCCTCGATACCGGCGCCGGCGGTCCATCCGGCCTTCAGGTCCTTGAAAGTCGAGGTCGCAGACCCGACGCCGACGACGTTGACCGTCGCGCTGTCCTTGACTTCGCCGTAGGCAACACCGGCCGTGCCATAGAGCAGGACGTTCGGCGTCGCCAGGAAGCCCAGGCGGGACCGTGACGTGCCGAACCAATCAAGCTTGTGATCGGTGCTCACGGTCGTCAGCGGAAGGACGCCCGGGAAGGTCTCGCCGCCTTTTTGGCCCGAGGCCTGGATGTCGGTTTCGAAGCCCCACACCCATGCTCCGAACTGATAGTTGTAGCCGGCCTGGAAGCCGCCGATGACGCCGTCCATCTTCCGGGAGGAGGACGCGGTGCCAACGCCGAGCAAGGTCACGTCATTCTTCGCCTCGCCCCAGCTGTAGCCGACGTTCACGCCCCAATAGATGCCGGTCCAGCTGTACACGGGCGGGGGCAGCGGCGCGGCCTTGTAGGCCGGCCGCAAGTCGGCCGCGAATGCCGACCCGCCAAACAATGCGGTTAGAGCGACGCTAGTGAGCAACAGCTTCTTCATCAACGGTACTCCCCTTGTTTCACAGCCCCGATGCCGGCCCCCGCGCTCGGGATGGCCGTACTACCCCGGCCCCAGACCCCGAGTGGTGGCATTTGGGCAACACATTGGGACGGAAGTCAGCCGGCTTCACGGCCGCCTCCCCCTGCGAGAATTGATGCTCCAGGGCGTGGCATCGACCCCAGGCTCAAGCTAATAATGCCTAATTCTCAACAGGTTGTGTTTGGTTCATAATGTGTCATCTGATCAGCCGGCACGCCCGGACAAATCGATGGGAACACCGTTGGGTCACACGCTTTTGTGACCTCTATGACCTGGGGACTCCAAGCGCCGAATGGCATCCGGTCGACAAGTACCTGACGTTCGACCGGTCAAAGCGTGCGTAGCCGCAGTCGCATTCACGACCGGAGCAGCCTGCCGGGCGGATGCCCCGTCAGCGACACTGTCGCCCGGTGGAGCTCGAGCCGCACTGCAACACTGGGCCGAACGGGCTAACCCCGTGACTACCCCGCAGGGCTCCCGATGCGTTCAATTCAAAACGATTCATCAGGAAACACCTTTTGAGTCTCAAGAGCGTCCTTGGCTTTGGCGTGGCAGTCCGCGCACAGGTTGTTAGCCTCCGTCGCCTCGCTCTGGCATTTCCCCGGCTCGTGGCCGTGATCCCCTACCGCGCAAATGCACTGGTTCGCCATAGCAACCCCTTACTCCGCCGCGGCTGATACCGCCTGCACTTTGGATCACTGCCAGCTCGGCAACAGTCTCGCCCGATGTGAGATAGCCAAATCGCCAGAATGAACAGGCGTGTCTCACTGGGCTCGAAAGGCCCGATCCGATGGGGAGTGCGAAATCGACAATCATGCGCGGGGGGCGTAACGGTCTGAATTGCGGACAGCTGTGCACCAAGGTCCTTGATCACATTCAGCAGCGCGTCCCTTGATTGATCGAGATCGGCCCCCGTCAAGATCGCCAGTCCCTGCGCCATGGCCTCGTAGCCCACCATCACCGGCGCGATATTCTTCGTAAGAGCGTCATCGATGCCGACCTTGATCGCGTCGTGAACGGTACGTTCAAGCTCAGTGGCGCGCAAGGATCGGAGGTCCGTGACGAGATCGTCGCTGATGATGGCCATTGGTGCTGCTTTTCCTCCGGTCGCCCGATTGTCCATGCCAATTGCTGCCGATTGTCGGCTGCCGCCCAGGCCAATCTGAATATACCCGGACGTTCAACCGGGCGCCGCGGTCGCGGTCAGGACGACAACAGTCTTTCGGGGGTCCGATAAACGAGCGACGCCAGCAGTGATGGTCAGGCTCAGCGTTTGTGGACGACACGTACAACCCGTCGCAGGGCGATCTTCGCCTTCGGCCAGCGCAGGTGGACTCAGGTCTCTGCAGGGACACGCCCTACGACCGCCGCGGCCAGGACGAACAACACCGCATAAATCACAATCCAGTCCGCAACCATGTCGCATCCTCCTTTGACTTGTAAGGGAGAGGCTAGATGCGGCCCTGGAAACTGGATGTGCTGGCCATCACACGAATGTCGATGGGCAGGAGGCGGCTAGCTATCAAGTGCTTCCGTCGGCGATCACGACAGGAGCGGGCGTCCGGCTGGATGCACCGCCAGCGACACCAGCGCTCCGCCGTGGCGCTCGAGCCGTCCCGCCAGTTCGAGCTCGAGCAGAACCACGTGCACAGCGGCCGGTGAGCTGCCGGACAAGCGAATGAGATCATCGATCGGCACCGGCGTCGGCCCGAGCAATTCGACGATGCGCGCGCGTTCGCCGCCGCCAGGTTCGACCGCCGGCAGAGGCGGCGCGTCGGGCTCCGCAACCGCCGCTTCCACCGGCTCGCCCAGGATCGGGCGGACGACGGCGATCACGTCGGCAGCTTCCGTGACCAGGGTCGCGCCTTGCTTGAGCAAGTCGTTGGTGCCTTCGGCGCGCGGATCGAGCGGGGAGCCGGGCACGGCGAACACCTCGCGGCCCTGTTCGAGCGCGAAGCGCGCCGTGATCAACGAGCCCGATCGCCTGGCGGCTTCCACCACCACGATGCCGACCGCAAGTCCCGAGATGAGCCGGTTGCGGCGGGGGAAATCACGGGCGCGCGGCTCCCAGCCGAGCGGCATCTCGGAAATCAGGGCGCCTTCGGCCGCGACGGCGTCGGCAAGATCGGCATGCTCGCGCGGGTAGATGTGATCCTGGCCGCCGGCGAGCACCGCGATCGTTCCGCTCGCGAGGCTCCCGCGATGGGCGGCCGCGTCGACGCCGCGCGCAAGCCCTGAGGCAACGGCGAAACCTGCCGCACCGAGATCGCGTGCCAGCCGCTCGGCGAAACGGATGCCCGCCGCCGATGCATTGCGCGCGCCGACGATGGCGACAATCGGCAGGCCGAAGACCGCAGGGCTGCCGCGCACGGCGAGGAGCGGCGGGGCGTCGTCGATCATCATCAGCCGGCGCGGGTAGTCCGACTCACCCAGCGCCACCAGCGCCACTCCGAGCGATCTTGCCGCCGTGAGCTCGCGCTCGGCCTCCTGCCGGGAGCAGACGCGGGCCGGACCGCTGGCGCCGCCACGACGGGCCAGGTCGGGCAGGGCGGCGAGCGCCCGGTGGGCACCGCCGTAATGGTTGACCAGCGCGCGGAAGGTGCGGGGACCGACATTGTCGCTGCGGATGAGACGAAGCCAATCCAGCCGCTGGTCGTCGCTGAGATGGACTCCCTCGATCGATCTGTGCACGGGTCTGGTCCGACGGTGTTCGGTAACCTGCCTATGAGAACAAACAATGTACAGAAGTCAATGCCCCGCACTGCCTGCGGGCGGACACCGGCGGCTCATCGACGGGCCCCTGCCGGCCCGCTGTACAAGCAGGGGTTGCGGAAGAGAGATTTCATCTCATATTGGATGCGTGGGCACAGTGAAAGCGAGGAAACGGAAGCAATGGCACAGCACATGAAAGCGGAATCGATGCAGGCCCGGAGCAGGGCCTGGCTCGAGGCAGAATGCCTGTCGGTCGCGAAGCGGACCCGGGGTGGCAAGGACATCCAGCGCGTGATGATCCGGCGATTGAATCCAAAGGGCGCGGGACCGAACTGGAAAGTCGCCGACATCATTCCGCAGCCGACGCCGCTGCTCAGCGGGGAGTTGCGCGAAGCGCTCGCTCCCCTGACGGCCGCCTACGCGCTCGAAGACGAGCCGCGATGACAAGCTTTCAGAACCTGTCGAGAACGCCGTCACGAAGCGGTCAGTCTCCTTGCTGCTCGAGCGCGTGACGACCACCTAGGCCATTTCCTTTTCCTCGACGCAGTTGACCGACGCCGCATCGTTGCCGCGTAGGGCAACGGCGGTTCTGTCCGTGTCGTTAAATATGGTTGCTTCCGGCGCAACGTTCGCGCTGATGATATGCGTCGCGCTTGGCTCACGTCTCCGATGCCGTGGTCTTACCGATCTTGCCCTCGGTGCCGTTCACCAACCGGGCGATGTTGGCGCGGTGCATGATCCACAACAGCGCCGTCAGCAGCGCGAACAGCGCCGGCTCCGGCCAGTAGCCGAGCAGCCATAGCGCGAACGGCGTCGCAGCGCTGGCGACGAGCGCGGCGAGCGAGGAGTAGCGGGTGGCCGCCGCGACCGCGAGCCAGACCAGGCAGAAAGCGATCGCAACCGGCCATGCCAGCGCCAGCAGGAGGCCGATATAGGTGGCGACGCCCTTGCCGCCCTTGAAGCCGAGCCAGACCGGGAAGAGATGACCGAGGAAGGCGCCGAACGCGGCGGGGATCGCGAGGTCGTGGGCGAAGTAGCGATACTCGGGTCCATAGTAAAAATAGATGGCGAGCACGGCGAAGGTGCCCTTGAGCGCATCGCCCACGAGCGTCGCCGCCGCAAGTCCCTTGCGCCCGGTGCGCAGGACATTGGTTGCGCCGATATTGCCGGAGCCGATGGAGCGGATGTCGCGCGTGCCGGCGAGCCGCGTGATGATCAGGCCGAACGGAACCGAGCCGCAGAGATAGCCGAACACCAACGCCGCGGCATAGGCCGGCAGCAGCGACGGACTGAAAGACTGCAGCATGCGTTTCCCCCACGCCTTGCGGCGCCCGTACGCATCATAACAGCTCCGTCGATGCGCGGCGCGACGCACGAACAGTGCGCGTGTGTGCCGGTCGGTTGAGGCCGCAGTACCCGCGTTGGGAGGTGCCTGGACGCCAGAAATTGCTTGGCTCGCGTTACCGAATCTCGTACAAGAAATGTACAATTTAGGTGTATGCGACATGCCCGGGCGGGACACCGCGCCGGGTTTTTTGTTGCGGGATTTTCGTCCGCCACCAGGTGGTCAGCAATTTTGGTGAAACGAACCCACGTTGCGGAAATGCAACAATGGGCAGAGCGGCACTGCGGTCCACGTCACGGCCCAGCCTCGTCGACCGGACGACGTTCTGTATTTGCCTGTATTTAACAGCGTTTGACCGATCGCACGCGCGGGCGGGGGCGCTCAGACGTATTCGTACACGGTGCGGCCGGCCACGATGGTGCGCACCACGCGACCCTCGAGCCTCGCCTCGTCGAACGGCGTGTTCTTGCATTTCGACTTGAGCTCGGCGGGATCCAGCACCCACGGCGAGTCGAGGTCGATCACGATGACATCGGCCGGGCTTCCCTGCCGCAGCGTTCCGCCCGCGAGGCCCAGGATCTCCGCGGGCCGGCTCGACATGGCCTTGATCAGGGTCATGAGCGGCAGCTCGGCGCTGTGGACGAGGCGTAGGCCCGCCGTGAGCATGGTCTCGAGCCCGATCGCGCCCGCGCTCGCTTCGGCGAACGGCAGGCGCTTGCCTTCGACGTCCTGCGGGTTGTGGTCGGACATCACCACGTCGATGAGGCCGGACGCGAGCGCCGCGACCAGCGCGGTACGGTCGCCTTCCGCCCGCAGCGGCGGGCTGACCTTGAGGAACGTGCGGTAAGGACCGACGTCGATCTCGTTCAAGGTGAGATGATTGATGGAGGCTGACGCCGTGACCTGGAGCCCTTGCTCCTTGGCGCGGCGCAGGACCTCGAGCGCTTCGGCGCAGGTGAGGGAGGCAGCGTGATAGCGGCTCTCGGTCAAAGCAACGAGGCGCATGTCGCGCTCGAGCATGATGGTTTCGGCGGCCGTCGGCACCCCCACGAGCCCGAGCCGCGCGGCAAATTCGCCCTCGTTCATCACGCCCTCGCCGACGATGTCGGGGTCTTCGGTGTGATGGACGATGAGAGCGTCGAAGTCGCGCGCATAGGTGAGCGCGCGCCGCATCACCTGCGCGTTGGTCACGCTCTTGGCGCCTTGGGTGAACGCAATCGCGCCCGCCGCCTTGAGCAGGCCGATCTCGGACATCTCGTCGCCGCGCAGTCCCTTGGTGAGCGCCGCCATCGGCTGGACGTGCACGATCGATGTGTCGCGCGCGCGGCGCAGGACGAAGTCGACGATGGCGGGGTCGTCGATGACAGGCGAGGTGTCGGGCTGGCACACGATGGTGGTGACACCGCCGGCGGCGGCGGCCTGGCTCGCCGAGGCGATGGTTTCGCGATATTCCGCGCCCGGCTCGCCGACGAAGGCGCGCATGTCGATGAGCCCGGGCACCACCACCTTGCCCTTGCAATCGATGACCTCGGTACCCTCGGGCACGCCGGCGGCGCCGATGCCGCGCTTGGCCTCGCGGATCACGCCGTCGGCGAGCAGGAGATCGCCGTGGATGTCGAGATCGCGCGACGGATCGAGGATGCGCCCGTTGGCAAGCAGGATCGGCCGGCGCTCGGTGACCATCATGGGCGATCGCCTTTGCGCCGGGCGCGGACCTCAGGCATTCGGCAGCGTCCGCGACATTGCTTCGAGCACGGCCATGCGCACCGCGACGCCCATCTCGACCTGCTCGCGGATCAGCGACTGGGCGCCGTCGGCAACGGCGGTGTCGATCTCGACGCCGCGGTTCATCGGGCCCGGATGCATGACCAGCGCGTCCGGTTTGGCGTAGGCCAGCTTCTTCTGGTCGAGCCCGAAATAGTGGAAGTACTCCTGCGTCGAGGGCACGAACGAGCCGTTCATCCGCTCGCGCTGCAGGCGCAGCATCATCACGATATCGGCGTCGCGCAGGCCCTCGCGCATGTCGCGCGTCACTTCGACGCCGAACCGCTCGATGCCGACCGGCAGCAGCGTCGAAGGCGCGACCACGCGCACCCGCGCGCCAAGCGCATTGAGCAGGATGATGTTCGAGCGCGCGACCCGCGAATGCAGAATATCGCCGCAGATGGCCACGGTCAGCCGCTCGATGCGGCCCTTGTTGCGGCGGATGGTGAGCGCGTCGAGCAGCGCCTGGGTTGGATGCTCATGCGAGCCGTCGCCGGCATTGATCACGGAGCAATCGACCTTGCGCGCCAGCAGTTCGACCGCGCCCGAGGCGTGGTGGCGGACCACGATGATGTCCGGGCGCATGGCGTTGAGAGTGATCGCGGTGTCGATCAGCGTTTCGCCCTTGCGCATGGAGGACGAACCGACCGACATGTTCATGACGTCGGCGCCGAGCCGCTTGCCGGCGAGTTCGAACGAGGCCTGGGTGCGGGTCGAGACTTCGAAGAACAGATTGATCAGCGTGCGGCCGCGCAACGAGCTCTGCTTCTTCTCGATCTGGCGATTGAGCGCGACGAACTCTTCGGCCAGATCGAGCAGGCCCGAAATCTCCGCGGGCGAAAGCCCTTCGATCCCCAACAGGTGGCGCTGGTTGAGGACGAATGTGGACTTTTGGGCGATGTTCATTAAAGCCGGTTCTATAGGCTTGGCGGCGCCTTCCCGCAAGCACCGCAAGGCGGCGGATCGAACGCGGCTGTGGATGTTTCTGCGCGGGCGGCAGGCCGGCCGGACGCCCCGCCGGTTCCATCGGACCGGCGGCGCGGTCACTCGATCTTGATGCCCGCATCCCGCACGACTTTGCTCCACTTTTCGATGTCGGCCTTGATCTGGGCGGCGAACTCGTCCGGCGTGCTCCCCACCGCCGCGAAGCCGAGCGCCGCCAGCCGTTGCTGGATGTCAGGCAGCAGGACGATCCGCGCCAACTGTCGGGAGAGGACATCGACCACGGCTTTCGGGGTCCCCGCCGGCGCGACCAGACCGATGATCAATTCGGTCTCCTGGTCGTCGAGACCGCTTTCGGCCATGGTCGGAACGTCGGGGACGATCGGAGATCGCTTTGGGCTGGTCACCGCCAGTGCGCGGACCGCCCCCTCCTTGATGTGCGGCGCCGCCGGAGGCAGCCCGATATAGGCCACGAGGGTATGGCCGGCGACGGTCGAGGCGAGGATGGGAGCCGCGCCGGGAAAGGGCACCCGGACGATCGGCAGGTTCAGCCCGAGCCGGAAGAGCTTCTCGCTGGTGAGGAGATTCTGGCCGAGGCTCATGGATGCGAAGCTGTACTTTGCGGGGTCGGCGCGCGCGAGCTGGATGAGCTCCTGCAAGGTTTTCGCCGGGACCGAAGGATGGACCAGGACCACCGATGGCGACGACGAGACCAGGCCGACCGGCGCAAAGCTCTTGATCGGGTCGTACTGCAGCTTGGATGAGATCGTTGACGTGACCGCGAGATCATTCGTTACGAACAGCAAGGTCTGCCCATCCGCCGGAGCGGCGGCGACCATCGCCGCGCCACGCGCGCCGCTCGCTCCGCTGACGTTCTCGACATAGAACTGGTGGCCGAGCGCTTCGGAAAGTTTTTGCGCGCAGAGGCGCGCGATGATGTCGGTCGGACCGCCCGGCGGATAGGGCACGACGATGCGGACGTTTCCGCTGGGATAGGTTTGAGCGTGACTTGCGCTTGCGAGCACAAGCGCTGCGAGACATGCGACAGCTCGAAGGGCGCCCACCATGTCCTCCCCCTGCTTGTCTTTGCGGGTTGACGATCATTCTGCTCGATCGTGCGGGTCGGGTCGAGCGCCGATGCCAGGGACCTATGCTAGAATTCCGTGGTCGCGAGGAGGCGTCCCATGGCTGCCGACATGGCTGCTCAGCCGCGTTCCGACGAGCTACTCAATCAGTCGCCGCCCTATGTGGACGTCGATCTCTACGCGAGCGACCAACCACTGCGCGGCGCCGTTGCGGGTAACGGCGGCGAGGGCGACGCCGCCGCGCTCTCCGCCTTCGGCAAGCATTGGGGCAGCGCCGACATGTTCGAGCTCGGGCGCCAGGCCAACGAGAACCCACCGAAGCTGAAAACACTCGACGCCAAGGGCTATCGCCGTGATTTCATCGAGTTTCATCCGGCCTATCACGATCTGATGGCCGCGAGCGTCGCCGCCGGTCTGCAGGCATCGACGTGGCGCGACGACGCGACACCGGCGTCCGCACCGGCGCAGGTCACCCGCGGCGCGCGCTTCTACATGGCGGCCCAGGTGGAGACCGGACATCTCTGCCCCATCACCATGACGCGTGCCGCGGTCGCGGCGCTGGCGGTCGAGCCGTCGCTCGTCGCCAAGCTGATGCCGAAGATCGTGTCGCGGCGCTACGACGATCATTTCCGTCCGTGGTGGGAGAAGACCGGCATCACGCTCGGCATGGGCATGACGGAAAAGCAGGGCGGCACCGACGTGCGCGCCAATCGCACGCGTGCGCAGCCCATCGGTGAGGGCTATGCGGTCAACGGCGACAAATGGTTCATGTCGGCGCCGATGTGCGACGCTTTTCTGGTGCTCGCGCAGGCGCCCGGCGGCCTCACGTGTGTCCTGATGCCGCGCTTCCGCCCGGACGGCTCGGTCAACGGCCTGAATTTCCAGCGCCTCAAGGACAAGCTCGGCAACCGGTCGAACGCCTCCTCGGAGGTCGAATTCGCCGACGCCTTTGCCTGGCGCGTGGGCGAGGAGGGGAGGGGCGTGCGCACCATCATCAACATGGTGCAGCTCACGCGGCTCGATTGCGCCATCGCATCCGCCGGCATCATGCGCATGGCGCTCGCCCAGGCGCTGCATCATGCGCGCTACCGCAGCGTATTCCAAAAGCGTCTGAGCGATCAGCCGATGATGCGGGCGGTGCTGGCGGACATGGCGCTGGATGTGGAAGCTGCGACCGCGCTGGTGATGCGGCTTGCGCGCTCGTTCGATCTCGCGGTCGCAGATCCGCGTGAGGCCGCACGCGCTCGGCTGCTCACGCCGGCGGTGAAATACTGGGTGTGCAAGACCGCCCCGGGTTTCATCTATGAGGCGATGGAGTGTCTCGGCGGCAATGGTTACGTCGAGGAGAGCCTGTTGCCCCGGCTCTATCGCGAAGCGCCGGTCAACGCGATCTGGGAAGGATCGGGCAACGTGATGTGCCTCGACGTGTTGCGCGCGCTCGCGCGCGACCGCGATGCGGCGCGAGCCGTTCTGGACGCGCTCGCGTCCGAGGCCGCCGATCTACCCGGTGCGCGCGAGGCCGCGGATTTTGTCGAGCGCGCATTTTCCGCGCAGGATGCCGAAGCGCGTGCGCGCGCCGGCGTGGGCCGGCTCGCGCTGCTGGCGGCGGCAGCGGCATTGCGCAGCAGCGCGCCGCCGGACGTCGCCGAGCTCTTCGCCCGCACGCGGCTGAGCGCCCATCACGACGCGATATACGGAACCGACGATCTCGGTGCCGGCGAAACTGCTTTGCTCGAGCGCGCCTTGCCGCCGACCTGAGCAGCTGGACATCCCAGCACACGTTCTTGTGAAGCACGAGTTCCGCGCTGCAACACCGGCGCGGGAACCGCGTCGCGCGAACACACGTTTATTCAGCATGCTATCGGCATCGAAACAAAGGAGGCCAGCAATGGCGAACATCTTGAGACATGCGGTGATTGGATGCGGGCTGGCCGGCGCGCTGGTGGTGGGGGCGATGGCGCCGTCGTCTGCGCAGGGCGTCTATGCCAACCCTTATTATTACTCGGCCCCGCAGGGCTATGCCGGATATAACGGCTACGCATATTCCCCCGGCTACGTGGCCCGTTCCTGGGACTATCCGGCAGGGTATGACACCAGCGGGATGGCGTATTCGTACCGGGATCTCGGCTGGCGGCCCGACGGCACCGTCTGTTATCCCACCCAGCGCGCGCAGAACCGCTGCTAGCGCTCGGCACGCACTAAGTTTGCAGATCTGAACCAACCGAACTCGGTTTGCCCGGGTTCGGTTGGTTGTGCGCTTTGCGAGGCCGCGCGCGATCGGCGATCAGTGCGCCATCACGCCGCGGGCCAGCCGGTCGAGCGCGCCCTGCAGAATGAACACGGCGGCATGTTGATCGATGACCTTGGCGCGCCGGGCGCGCGTCACATTCGCGGCAATCAACTCGCGTTCGACCGCGGCGGTGGAGAGGCGCTCGTCCCACAGCGCGATCGGCAACTGGGTCAATCGCGCCAGGTTGCGGGCGAATGCGCGCGTCGATTGCGCGCGCGGACCTTCGGTCCCATCCATGTTGACGGGAAGGCCGAGCACGAAGGCGGCGGCCTGACGTTCGGCCGCAAGCACGAGAAGCCGCGCGGCATCAGCGGAGAAATTCTTGCGTGCAATCGTCTCGACGCCCGTGGCGAGCCGCCGGTCAGGGTCGCTCGAGGCGACGCCGATGGTCTTGGTGCCGAGATCGAGTCCGATCAAGGCGCCACGAATGGGCAGGTAGGGCATCACCTCGACGAGGGGAAGGATCAATGCCGGCATCGGCGATAGGTAACATGCTCCGGCGGCACCCGCCAACATGACGGATGCCGCCCCCGCTGCAGCACGCCTGGCTTGGCCGGCGCTCAGGTTGCGGGCGGCGGCGCGAAGAAGCAGCGGCGCGTGCCGTCCGGACGTTTGCAGCGCCAGAACTCTCCGTCGGGCGAGGGCTGAGCTTCGCTGAAAGGAACCGCTTCGTATTGTTGTGGCCCGACGCCGGCGAGCGGCCCCTGGATGATCACATAGCCTTCGCCGGTCATCATGATGCGTTCTTTCGGGATGACGAAACAGTCGCCATCGCCGCAGCACCATTCACCGGCGGCGTTGCGATGGCCGCCGCGGGAAATCCAGCTGTCATGGGCTGACGTATCGGGAATGACGAGCGCGAAGGTAACGAAGGCCAGCGCAAGCCGGATGAGGCTTCGGAACATGGGTTATCCCTTTCGTTGTCCCGGCGCGGCGATCGATTAATTCAAGCAGATGGCTCCTGCGTTCCAGCTTGGTTGCAAGCCGCAAGTTTGCACGCGGCCCTGGGGACGAGCGCTATTCCCTGGGTCGACCTCGCCGCCAAGCGGTGGAATCAACCCCTTGATATGGAACTGTAAACGCCAACGGAGAAAACGCACAGCCCAAATTATTGCATCGCACCATTGCGCGGCCGAATTAGGGCGGCGACGGCCCGGGTCCGACCTTACGCAACCGCTCCGCATCGGAACGGCCGGACAAGGCCGGCGTTCAAGACCGATCAAGGAAAGCGTCGCTGATGTCCTCTCCGGAGTTGCTGTAGGATGTTCGTAGTCATGGAGGAGCAAATGAGAATGACGTTGGTGGGCGTTGCGATGGTGCTCATGGCCGCGGGCGCGCCGCGCGGTGTTGCGGCGGCGGAAATCAAGGTGCTCACCGCCGGTGCCTTCAAGCAGGTTCTACTGGTGCTCGTGCCGGAGTTCGAAAAGCAGACCGGTCACAAGGTCATCCTTGAAAACGACACGGTGGGTGCGCTGACGAAGCGGATCGAAGGCGGCGAAGCGTTCGATCTCGCCGTCCTCACGCCGGCCGCGGTCAACGACCTTTCCGCCAAGGGCAAGTTCGTCGCCGGCAGCCGGACCAATCTCGGGCGTGTCGGCGTCGGCGTCGTGGTCAAGGAGGGTGCGCCGAAACCCGATCTCAGCTCGGTCGACGCATTCAAGCGGGCGCTGCTCGCAGCCAAGTCCGTTGCCTATATCGATCCCGCCGCCGGTGGCTCGAGCGGCATCTATGTCGCCGGACTGCTCGACAAGCTCGGAGTCGCCGCAGAGGTCAAGCCGAAGGCGAAGCTGATCCCGGGCGGAGCGGTCGCAGAGCACATCGCTCGCGGCGAGGCGGAGCTCGGCATTCATCAGATCAGCGAGATCCTTCCAGTGAAGGGCATCACGCTGGTCGGTCCGCTGCCCGCGGATATCCAGAACTACACGGTCTATGCCGCCGGCCTGGGCGCCAACGGCAAGGAGAGCGAGGCGGCCAAGGCGTTGCTGAAGACACTCTCGGGTCCGGCCGCGGTCGACGTGCTCAAATCCAAGGGCATGGAGCCGGCGGGATCTTGAGCACTCGCTAGCGGGCAGCACGCCATGTCCGTGAAGGCGCTGTTCTTCGACGTGTTCGGCACGCTGGTCGACTGGCGTGCCGGCGTTGCGCGGGAGGCCGAGCGCATTCTCAAACCTCGCGGGCACGCGCTCGACTGGCTCGCCTTCGCCGACGCGTGGCGCGCCGAATACCAACCCGGCATGGAAGAGGTGCGCGCCGGCCGCGTACCGTTCAGCAAACTCGACGTGCTGCACCGGCGCAATCTCGATCGCATCCTGCCGCGCTTCAAGATCTCGGATCTCGAGGACGATGTCGCGCGCGATCTCAACCTCGCCTGGCACCGGCTCGATGGCTGGCCCGATGTTGCGCCGGGCCTGGCGCAGCTCAGGAAACGGCACCTGCTCGCGCCGGTCTCCAACGGCAACATCTCGCTGATGGTCGATCTCGCGCGGCGCAACACGTTTCCCTGGGACGCGATCCTGGGCGCGGAGACCGCGGGCGACTACAAGCCCAAGCCGCGCGTCTACCTCACCGCCTGCGCGGCCTTCGATCTGCCGCCCGGCGAGTGCATGATGGTCGCCGCCCACACCAACGATCTCCTTGCGGCCGCCCAATGCGGGCTGCGCACGGGGCACGTCGCGCGGCCCAACGAGCACGGGCCGGGCACGGGCGAAGCCGCGCCGAAGGCGCCCGTCGATGTCGCGGCGAGCAGCCTGGAGGATCTGGCCGCCAGGCTCGAGGCATGAGGTCGCGGCCGGTCGTCGTCACCGCGCTCGGCATCGCTCAAATCCTGGCCTGGGGCAGCTCGTTCTATTTTCCCGCGGTGCTGGCCGAACCGATCGTCTCGGATACCGGCTGGTCGCTGGGCTGGGTCGTCGGCGGCGTGTCCATCGGCCTGCTCGTCGCCGGGCTCATTGCGCCGAGCGTGGGCTCCATCATCGAGCGCAGAGGTGGCAGGCCGGTGCTCGCCGCGAGCTCGCTGCTTTACGCGGCCGGGCTCGCCGGCATCGGCCTTGCTCCGACGCTGCCGGTGTATCTCGCGGCCTGGGTCGTGCTCGGCGCCGGCATGGGCACCGGCCTCTACGATGCGGTGTTCGCCGCGCTCGGCAAGATCTACGGCAAGGAGGCGCGCACACCGATCACCAACCTCACGCTGTTCGGCGGCTTCGCCAGCACTGTCTGTTGGCCGCTGAGCGCGTTCCTGGCGGAGACGGTCGGCTGGCGCGGCGCCTGCTTCGTCTATGCCGCTCTGCATCTCGCCGTCTCGCTGCCGCTGCAGATGGCGGTGATGCCGGGCTTAGCGGCGTTGCCGAAGGGCGGCGCCGGGGCCAGCGCGGCAGCGCAAGTGCCGCAGGCCACGCGTATGCCGCTGCACGAATACCTGACATTTGGGTTGCTCGCCCTGGTGCTGACGATTGCCGCCGGCATCGGCTCGATCGTGGTGGTGCATCTCCTGATCTTCCTGCAGGCGAAGGGCGTGACGTTCGCCGAGGCGGTGACGCTCGGCACGCTGTTCGGCCCCGCCCAGGTCGGCGCGCGCTTCGTCGAGCGCATTTTCGGCGAACGCTATCATCCGATCTGGACCATGGTCGTATCGTGCGGCCTGATGGCGGCAGGGCTCGTCCTTCTGCTCGCGACGTTTCCGATCCTCGCCGTCGCGATCGTGATCTATGCGGCCGGCTACGGGATCATGTGGATCGCGCGCGGCACACTGCCGCTCGCGCTGTTCGGTCCCAACCGTTACGCCACCCTGATGGGACGCCTGGCGTTCCCGAGCCTGATCGTGCAGGCGCTCGCGCCGTCGGCCGGCGCGCTGGTGATCGAATATTCCGGGGCCGTGGCGACCGTGGCGACGTTGACCGGATTCGCCATTGCGAACGTGGTGCTGGTCGGAATTCTCTGGGCGACCTGCCGTCCGCCGCGCAACGCAGCCGTGAGCTAGTTCGAGGGCTGGATGCCGGATGTCTTGATCACCTTGGTCCATTTGGTGATCTCGTTCTTCACCCGGTTGGCGAATGCGTCGGGCGTACTCCCGACGGGATCGGCGCCCTCTTGCGAAATGCGCCGACGGACCTCCGGCACGTTGAGCATGCGAACGAGCTCGCCGTTGATCTTGGCGACAACATCTTTCGGGGTGCCGGCGGGTGCGAATACGCCCTGCCAGGAACTGATCTCGTAGCCGGGGAAGCCCAATTCGGCGATCGTGGGCACGTCGGGCAGATAGGGCAGGCGCTCCTCGGTGGTGACGGCGATCGCCCGCAGCGTGCCGGCTTTGATGTGCTGCAGGACCGCGGGCACCAGCGCGAAATAGATCTTCACATGCCCGCCCATGAGCGAGTTCATGGCCTCGGCGTTGCCCTTGAACGGCACGTGCACCAGTTCGATGCCTGCCATCGATTTGAACATCTCGGCGGCGAGATGCGGCGAAGTGCCGGTGCCGGAGGAAGCGTAGTCCCAGCCGCCCGCCTTCGACTTCGCCAGCGCGATGAACTCCTGCAGGTTCGTCACCGGCAGGGATGCATGCACCACCAGCACGAGCGGAAGCGAGGCGAGCTCCGTGACCGGGGTAAAATCCCCGATCGGATCATAGGGCAGTTTCTGCAGGCCGGCATTGATCGCAAAGCCGATCGTGGTGACGAGCAACGTATGACCGTCGGGCGGCGCCTTGGCGACGGCGTTGGTTCCGATCGTGCTGCCACCACCCGCGCGATTGTTGACCACCACGGTCTGGCCCCAACTATCTGAGAAGCGCTGGGCCATGAGGCGGGCAATGTTGTCGGTGGTGCCGCCGGCAACGAACGGCACCACGAGTTCGATCGTCTTCTTGGGATAGTCCTGTGCCGCCGCCGGCAAATTCGCCGTCAGGACGATTGCGAGAACGCAGGCCGTTCGTGCGAGCAAGGCGATCATTCCCATCCTCCGCGGGGCTCCGGCTTCCCGCCGGGAGCCGCCCATGTGATCCGGATCGAAGCGCGCAACGTGTTCAATACGGCCGCACCGTACCCTTGACCGTGGTGCGCAGCATCAGCCGGCGTTCGGCCGAGGAGAAATCAGTGCGCGCATGCGACGAGCAGCGGTTGTCCCACAGCAGGAGGTCGCCCACGCGCCAGACGTGTTCGTAGACGAATTCGCGCTTCTCGGCGTGGTCGAACACGGCGTTGAGCAACGGTTCGCTCTCCTCCGGCGGCATATCGACGATGCCGACCGTCATCAGCCGGTTCACGTAGATCGCCTTCTTGCCGGTGTCCTCCTGGGTGCGAAACACCGGATGCGTGCACTGACCGAAGGCCGCAGTGCCGCGGCCGTCACCCTTCTGCGTCGACCCGTAATTGTAGTGGTGCATGGCCTTCCGGCCCTCGAGCCTGCTGCGGATGGCCGGATCGAGCGTGTCATAGGCGGCGTAGCCACTGGCAAACAGCGTGTTGCCGCCGGCCGAAGGAATTTCGACGGAGTACAGCAGCGTCCCCTTGCTGGGCACTTCGGCGTGGATCATGTCGTGATGGAACATCATCTCGCCATCGGGGAGCGCGCCGATGGGCTCGCCGTTTTCGCGGATGTTGGAGATCAGCATGATGCCTGGCAGGAGGCTGGAATAGCCCTTGGGAAAGTATTTCGCCGGCCGGTGCAATTCGCCGAGCTCGCCGAAATAGCCGGTCACGCGGATGAAATCCTCCTGCGCCAGGCTCTGGCCCGGGAAGACGATCACGAGGTGGTCGAGCCACGCCTGGTAGATGGCGCGGATGGTCTCGTCATCGGGCTTTTCGCGCAGATCGAGCCCACGAATTTCGGCTCCGATGTGCTTCGTCAGCGGAACCACGTCGAACCGCGTCCGGGTCATGACGTTCATGGCGTTTCCTCCGCGGCTCTTGCAACGCTGCTGAGCCGAACGTTGTTATGTCGCGCGCCGAGGGTGTCCTCGTCTCCTCATGTCATGTCCACCCGACCACGCCGGTTCCATAAGAAAAAAGTCTTTGATGGCGCGTGCTGGACGCTGTCCTATTCCGCCGCTGCGGCGGCCGCGTGATGGGCCGCCTTGCCGTGCTCGACTTCGCCGCTTGCCAGTGCAGCAAGAATTCTCTCGACCAGTTCGCGCGCGGATTGGGCGCTTAATTCCACCGCCACGCGCTCGCGACCGCCTTCGGCCTCGTTGATGAAATCGATGCCGAGGGCATGATCGAGCGGCGCATGAAAGGGGTGATCATAGTAGACGTTGGCGGTGTCGATCCGCATCCAGCCATTCGGCCCCTTGGCGCTGCCCAGGAGCTTGGCCTTCTCCACGATATACGAGCACATGATGATCTCCTCGAAGTCACTAGGCGGCGCGTGCCGCGGCCTGCGTGGCGAGATGCTTGTGGAAGAACGCGAACACTTTGGTCCAGCCGTCGAGCGCCTGCTCGGCGCGATAGGCCGGACGTGAGGCGTTGAAAAAGGCATGACCGGCGCCGTCGTAGCGGTGGAACTCGTAATTCTTGCCGAGTTTCTTGAGCACGGCTTCGGTCCGGTTCACCTGATCGCGGTTGGGATTTTCGTCGTCGTTGCCGAACAGACCGAGCAGCGGCGAGCGCATCTTCTCGGTGAGATCGATGGGCGCCACCGGCCGTTTCGGATTGAGCTGCTTGGGGTCATCGACGATGACATTGCCGCCCCAGCAATCGACTGCTGCATCGATGCCGGGGAGCGAGCACGCGGCAAGATAGGTGTGGCGTCCGCCCGAACAGAAGCCGATCACGCCGACCTTGCCGTTGGCATAGGGCTGCGCGCGCAGGAACTCCATGCAGCCCGCGACGTCGCCGATCACCTGCTCGTCGGCCACGCCGCCGGCCGCGCGCACCCGCGCGCCCACGTCATCGGGGCTGCCGGGACCGTCGCGGAAATAGAGATGGGGAGAGATCGTCGCCAGGCCGTGATGGGCGAGCTTGCGCGTCGCCTCCTTGATCCATTCGTCCCAGCCGGGCATGTGATGGATGAGAACGACCCCGGGCCACGGCCCGCCGCCGAGGGGACGCGCGTAGTAGGCTTCACCCAGGTCTCCTTTGTGGCCGCGAAAGGCAACCGTTTCCGCAAGCATACTTTCATAGGTCATGCTGTTCCTCTCCCCGAGAGTGGCGCGGCGGCGCCGCTGGCCGATTATACATCTGGGCAATTGTGCCCGTCGCGCAAAAATGCCCCGTAAGACGGGGCATGTGGAGGACTTGGACCGACCTGCCGCGAACGCGCCGGCCGCTCACTCCGGGCACTTGTAGAGCGTGGCCTTGTAGGTCTGGTCTTGGTCCGAGAAATCGACGATTTTGTCGTCACGCGGCGTGAAGTTGACGTCACCCAGCATCTGGCTGCCGCCGGGGCCCTTGCACTCGACGTGCACCGCAAAGGTGGCACCCTCGCGTTTCCTGCTCAGGATGGTGCAGAGTCCGAACACCGAGTCGATGTCGCGTCCCGTGATCTTCACGCGCGACACACCGGAGTCCGAGCCGTCGCCCTTGCACACCTGGTTTTCCGTATACGTGCCAACGAGTGGAAAGTCGTCCTCGCCGAGTACCGGCGTTGCGAACATCGCAAACGCGACAATGCTCAGCGCCTTGGCTGCACCTTTGATCACTCTTTAAGACCCTCCCAGCCGAAGACCACACGCACCCCGCACTGTAGAGAATGCCGCGCGGGCGGCCAATGATCAAATCCAATGTCGCCGCGGCACCCCGTCGCGGCTTTCCATCAATACGCCTGATACGAAGATATGGCTCGCGCCTTGGAATTGTCGTAAGCATCAGTCGCAATGAGTGCAGCGCTACGCCCTCTGGTTTCCATTCCGGTCGTGGATTTTCGCGAAGGCGGCCTTGTTGGCCACGCCCGCAACGAGCGCGCCCGCGCTCGCGCCCTCGGGGATGAGTGTCTGAGCTGGTTGCCGCGGCCCGCGCGCGCAATGCTTCCGGCGCTGGACGCGATCACGCGCGGCTGGCTCCGACGTTCGTACTCTCCTTATACTGCGGACGTCGAGGCCATTGCCGCGACGCTGGATTTTCCCGGCATCTGGTTTCTCAACGGCTCGTATCAGTGGGGCTGCACCACGGTGGCCCGTGACGAAGAGGGCGTACCGTGGCTCGCGCGTACGCTCGACTGGCCGTTCCCGGGGCTGGGGCGCCATCTCGAGATTGCCCGCATGCGCGGCCACGCGGGAGACTTCATCAACGTGACCTGGCCCGGCTATGCCGGAACGCTGACGGCCTCAGCGCCGGGGCGGTTCGCGGCCGCGATCAACCAGGCGCCGCTCTGGCGCCGTACCAGCCACCCGTGGCTGCGGCCCTATGATCTCGCCATGAACGCGCTGCGGACCTGGCCGATTCGCTTCTGCCCGCCGGATCATCTGTTGCGCGAGGTGTTCGAGATCTGTCGCGACTTCGGTGAGGCCAGACACCGGCTCGAGACCGTGCCGATCGCGCGTCCGGTGATCTTCACGCTCATCGGGTGCGAGCGCGGTGAGCGCTGCGTGATCGAGCGAACCGAAGAAGGCTTTGCCACGCGCGACGAAGACACGTCGGCGGCCAACGACTGGATGCACAGCGCGCCCGGATGGGAGGCGCGGGTGTGCGCGACGCGGTTGCTCACCGTTTCACCAGCCGAGGCCGCAGCCAGCAGCAACGCGCGGCGCCAGGCGCTGTCGTCGTGGCCGCAATCGTTCAAGCACGCCGATTTCGCCTGGGTGTCGCCGCCGGTACTCAATCCCTACACCCGTATCGCGGTGGAGATGTGCGCGGCGAGTGGAGTGCTGCGGGCGGTCGGCTATGAGCTGGAGCATGACAGCCCGCTCCCGCAGCCGGTGACGCATGTTTGCGAGTTGGCCGCGTCGGTCGCGAACGTTCCGGCGTGAACCGCGTGCGGCGCCGGCCGCGTCCCGGCGCGACTCCCCCGGTTCAGCCTTCCGGGTTCGAGCGCTTCACCGCATCTTTCGAAAGGTTGCCGCGTTCCCCGGTGAACAGAGCGGCCGGAAATTGCGCCGCGTAATGGCGGCTTCTCGCCGGCCGTGGGAGTACCTGATGAGGGTTTGGATCCGGCTCGACCACCTTGCGATAGAGGTGCCAGGTCGAATGCCCGAGCACCGGAACGACCACGGCCAACCCGAAGAACAGCGGCAAGGAGCCGATCAACAGCAGAGCCGCCACAATCAATCCCCAGATCGCCATCATCAGCGGATTCCTCGCCACGACCCGCACCGATGTCAGCACCGCTTCGACCGCGCCCACATCGCGATCGAGCAGCAGGGGAAACGAAATCACGCTGATGGTGAGCACCCCAAGGGCAAACAAGAACCCGACAAGATTGCCCACGATCATCAGCATCCGGCCGGCGGGCGTGGTGAAGACCTGATCGAGAAAGTGGGGAATGGAAGCGGCCGGCTCATAGCCGAAATACGCGACGTAGATCGCCTGCGCGACCGCAATCCAGATCACGAAGATCGTAAGCAGCAGAAGGCCGAGCGCCGCGATCGCACCACGCGAGGGCGAGCGCAGCACGTCGAATGCGTCCTGCCAGGAAGCGTCGAGACCCTGCTCGCGGCGGCGGCTCAGTTCATAAAGACCGATGGCGGCGAATGGCCCTAGCAGGGTGAAGCCGGCGGCCAATGGAAACAACAGCGGCAACACCTCGTAGCCCAGCGTCAGGCGCGCGAGCAGCACGCCGACAATGGGATAGATCAGACACAGGAACACGGCGTGGCTGGGCATGGCCGAAAAGTCAGCGATGCCCTCGGCGAGCGCATTCTTGATATCTCTCAGGCCGATGGTGCGGACGATCGGGCGGGCACGGTTCGACTCCGCCCCCATGAGAACATGTTGGTGCGCCATGGTCGTACCTCCTGCAGTCAGGGGTCGCGACGCCAGGTGGCGCTTCATGCCGTGGTCGCCGTGTCGCGACCGCGGAAGAATAACACGACGCACCAGACCTTCGGTAGTAGCCAATGAGGAAGGGCCGGGCCGGCGGGCGGCGTTAGCAGCAGGTCAGCTCAGTCGAGACGGATGCCCGCTTCGTGGATGATCTTGATCCACTTGCCATATTCGGACGCGATGAACGGCTTGAGCTGATCGGGCGGCATGTCGATCACTTCTCCGCCATTCTGCTCGAAACGCGGTTTGAGTTCCGGCAGCGACTGGGCGATCCCCTCCTGCAAACGCGCGATGACCGCCGGTGGCGTCTTGGCGGGAGCGAACAAACCGATCCAGGAATTGATCTCGAGATTGGGAACACCGGCCTCGGTCATGGTCGGCACGTCGGGCATCTGTGCGGTTCGCTTCGAGGACAGGATCGCGATCCCTTTGGCCTGGCCGGACTTGATGTAGGGCAGGGCTCCCGGTGTGGAATTGACAAACAGGTCGACACGGCCGGCGAGCAGATCGGGAAACGCCGCCGACGATCCGCGATAAGGCACCTCAAGGAACTTGGTGCCGGTGAATTTCATGAAGGCAGCGCCGAGAATGTGCTGCCCCGTGCCGGTCCCCGCATTGGCGAGCTTCAATCCGCCCGGATCCTTCTTTGCCGCCGCGATCACCTCGTTCGGGGTCGAATAGGGAAGATCCTTGTGAGCAACCAGCGTGTAGGAGATGTTGAACACCAGCGCGACAGGAACGAGGTCGGTCAGCGGGTCATAGGGCAGCTTTTGATAGAGGCCGGCGTTGAATACGATGTTGCTCAGGCCACCCACGAGCAAAGTATAGCCGTCGGGCGGCGCACTGATCACCGCCTGCGTGCCGACGATGGTGCCCGCGCCGGGCCGGTTCTCCACCACCACGCTCTGCCCCAGCCGCTTCGAGAGTTGGTCCGCGAGCAGCCGCCCGACGATGTCGTAGCTGCCCGAAGGACCGATCGGCACGATGATCTTCACCGGACGATCGGCATAGGTCTGCGCGCCGGCGCTCACGGGCGCTGCGATCAGAGCGGCGAATGCGAGCAGCACGATGGGCAGCGTCGTTGAGCGAGCTGGCATGATATCTCCCTGGGCGCCGGTTGTTCTTATTCCGGGGGATGATACACGACTGCTGCGAACGGCAAACCCGAACGGACGTAATGCCGCAAGGGCTAGTGTCCCGATTCCGAAGTTCGCATCATTGTGCGGCACGCTCGCTGGCGAACTTCGGAATCGAAGGACACTAGCAGCTTATTGACCTAGTGTGGCTTTGGTTCAGAAGTCCGCATTTCGGACTTGCCGCGGAAATGATGCGGACTTCTGAACCGCCACACTGGCTTGCCGACGGAGGTCGCCGATGCCGCGTGAAATCGTCCGCCGCCGCGCGGAAGCCGTACCCGCCGTGAGCGTGATCGCGGCTGCGATCGGTGCCGCCGCCTTTGGTGCGATCGCCGTCGGCGCGGTCGCGATCGGCGCTCTGGCCATCGGCCGACTCGCCGTGGGACGCATCACGGTCAAGCGGGCGCGCTTTCAAATGCTCGAGGTCGACGAGCTCACGGTGCGCAAGTTGCGCGTGCTCGAACGCGAGGGGCCGCCGCAGGCCGGAGGCTAAATACGCCCTGCACTGTCATGCGCGGGCTTGACCCGCGCATGCACCTTCTTCGCAAGGGTAGGATGGATTTCGCGTCGGTCACCCGTCCTGGCGCCGTGCCTATTCGTGCGAAACCGCGGTGACGTCGATCTCCACCATCATCTCGGGAAAGGCGAGCTGGCTGATGCCCAGAAGCGTCTGCGCCGGCACGGTGGCGCCCGCGAAGGCCTCGCCAGAGCACTTCGCCCAATCGAGACGGTGGCGCATGTCGGTCACGTAGACCGTCATCTTCACCGCGTCCTTCAGGCTCGACCCGTTCGCCGCCAAGGCACGCTTGATCTTGTCGTAGGCGTAGGCGCACTGCGCCGCGAAATCGCCGGCGTGGCGGATCTTCCCGCGCGGGCCGTTCTCGTCCTCTGCGCCGACGCCGGCGAGGAAAATGAACTTGCCCTTGCCCATGTTGGTGATGGTCACCGCTTCCGAGAAGATGCCCGGTGTCCAGGCTGAATAGTTATACGATTTCTTCTCCATGGCCTCTTGGGCCGTGGCTGATGTGAATGCAAGCAGCGACTGCAATGCTAACAGCGTAGCAATGGCGAGCGGCACAGTGGCTTTTGACATGTGGTTCTCCTGTCTCATGAGCGGACGCGGTGACAATGGATCAGGATGCGTACGACCCGCAATCGAGCGGACCGAGCAGCACGTGGCATGCTCAATCGTTGTTCTTCGATTCAGTTTGCTTCGTCCCGAATGTTCACGGCGCAAGCGCGTCCGAGGCTTGCGGCGCGGCGAACATCTTCGACGCGCTGTGGCCGACGCCCGGCAATTCGACCAGGCGCCAGTTGAAGGCCCAGCCGCGCGCTTGCGCCAGCTTTCGCGCAGCGTCGAACACATTCATGCCGCGCTGATGACGCGAGGCCCCCTGGGCGCGCGCCTCCGGACTCTCGTCGCGGTCATCGCGCGTATCAGCTTCGCCGAGATAGATGGTGAGCGGCAGTTCGAGGTAGCGCCGCAGTTGCGCCTCGCCCGCCGCTCCGGCGTAGACTTTGCCCAGCCCATAGGGCGCCGCAACCTCGAGGCTGGGAAGCACATAGCTCCCGGGGTTGGCGACGACGATCCGGCCCGCCTGGGTGGGGACGAAGGCGGCGAGCCGCTCCAGGAACTGGCCGCCGGCCGAATGGCCGAGCAGGGAATAGGCAAGCGGTCGGCCCTCCTGCTGGCGGACCCACTCGGCCAGCGCCGGCACCAGGTTGCCCGACCAGTCCGACGGCGGCTGGACTGCGCCACCCTTGACGATGCCGCCGCGCTGATAGCGCCATCCTGGAAAGTCGCGCTGGTCGAACAATGGCGCCACCAGCAGCAGGCAGTTCCGGTCGGCGAGCGGGCGCGCGTAATCCCGATAGGTGCGGGCATTGCGCGCGACGCCGTGAAACAACAGCAACAGCGATGGATCGGAACAGTTCGGAGGACGGTATGTGAAAACCGTCATGCGCGTGCCGGCGATATCGATGGTCTGTTGGCCATTGCCGGGCGCGATCGGCGCCGCGGTCACCGCCGGCGCAACCAGAGCGCAAGACAACACAACGACGACGGCGCCGATGCGGTTGCCCTTGATCATCTGATGCTTTCCTCTCGCGCTCTCGGCGAATTTCGCAGAACCGACATGATTCCGGGCTACGGCACGGCCTCGTCCAACAACGGAGTTACGCATGGCGAAGCTTACGCTCTATCACGCCGCCCCGTCGCGCTCTTCGATCACGCGATGGATGCTCGAGGAAATCGGCGAGCCGTATGACATTCATCTGCTCAGCTTGAACAAAGGTGACAATCGCGCACCCGAATTTCTTGCGGTCAATCCGATGGGCAAGGTTCCGGCCCTTAAGCACGGCGACGTCGTCATCACCGAGGCAGCGGCCATCTGCGCCTACCTCGCCGACGAATTTCCGCGCGCCAAGCTCAACGTGCCGGTTGGCGATCCGCGCCGTGGCGTTTATCTCAAATGGCTGTTCTTCGGCCCGAGCTGCATCGAGCCTGCCATCATCGATCGCGCCGCTCCGCGCAAGGAGGAGGCACGCCGTGGCATGCTGGGCTACGGGGATTTCGATACGGTAATGGACGTCGTGGCGAAGGCCGTGTCCAAGGGGCCCTATCTCCTGGGCGAGCAATTCACCGCCGCCGACGTGGTCATCGGATCGGGACTGCGCTGGGGCATGCTGTTCAAGCTGCTGCCCGAGCGTCCCGAATTCCTCTCCTATGTCGGGCGCCTCGCGGCGCGACCGGCACTGCAACGCGCCGAAGCGCAGGACAAGGAACTCGCCGCGGCGTAAGGAGCGGGGCGCCCCGGTGTAGCGCGGAGAATCCCAAGGCATCTTCTCCCGCATTTCACTGGCGCCGCATTCCGGCTACGCTCGCGTCCAGATGATCCTGGCACTGCGCATTCTCCACTTCGAAGATCTCTCGGTCGGCATGACCGAGACCTTGTCGAAGATCATTGCTTCCTCGGATGTGGTGGGATTTGCGCAGCTCACCGGCGATCGCAATCCCATCCATCTGTCGGAGCATTTCGCTGCCAAGACCCAATTTGGAAAGCGCATCGCCCATGGTCTCTACACGGCGAGCCTGATCTCGGCGGTGCTGGGCACACGGCTTCCGGGCCCCGGCGCGGTCTACATCTCGCAGACGCTCAATTTCCGCGCGCCGGTGCGCATCGGCGACCAGGTCGACGTGACCGTGACGGTGGCGGAGCTCATTCCCGAGCGCCAGCGCGCCCGACTCACCTGTACCTGCAAGGTGGCGGACGAGATCGTGCTCGACGGTGAGGCGCTGGTGAAGGTGCCCTCGGCCGCGAAGTCGAAACGGCCGCTGCCGCGGATTTGAAACGCGGCGGAGGCTGCGCAGCGGAACTTCTCAGCAGGTTCGAGCGTGTTCGATCTCAGCCCGGCCGGGGCGGATCGACAGTGGGTCGAAGTTGCCGAAATTTCTTTCGGCAATCACTCCGCCGCTTCCGTCCGCGCCTTGCCCTTGGCCTCACGCCGTCCCAGCACCGGCGCCAGGAACTGGCCGGTATAGCTGCGCTTCGCCTTGGCGATGTCCTCGGGCGTGCCCGCGGCCACGATCTCCCCGCCGCCATCGCCGCCCTCGGGGCCGAGATCGATGAGCCAGTCCGCGGTCTTGATCACTTCGAGATTGTGCTCGATCACGACCACGGTGTTGCCCTGCTCGACCAGCTCGTGCAGCACCTCGAGCAGCTTCGCGACGTCATGGAAATGCAGCCCGGTCGTGGGCTCGTCCAGAATGTACAAGGTGCGGCCGGTGGCGCGCTTCGACAGCTCCTTGGCGAGCTTGACGCGCTGGGCCTCGCCGCCCGACAGCGTGGTGGCCTGCTGGCCGACATGGATGTAGTCGAGGCCGACGCGGTGCAGAAGCTCGAGCACGCTGCGCACCCGCGGCACCGCCTTGAAGAAGCCCAGCGCCTCCTCGACCGTCATGTCGAGCACGTCGGCGATGGATTTGCCCTTGAACAGGACGTCGAGCGTCTCGCGGTTGTAACGCTTGCCCTTGCAGACGTCGCAGGTGACGTAGACATCCGGCAAAAAGTGCATCTCGATCTTGATCACGCCGTCGCCCTGGCAGGCCTCGCAGCGCCCGCCCTTGACGTTGAAGGAGAAGCGGCCGGGCTCGTAGCCGCGCGCCTTGGCCTCGGGCAGCCCGGCGAACCATTCGCGGATCGGCGTGAACGCGCCGGTATAGGTCGCCGGGTTGCTGCGCGGCGTACGGCCGATCGGCGACTGGTCGATATCGATGACCTTGTCGAGATGCTCGAGCCCTTCGATGCGGTCGTGCGGGGCAGGGGCCTCGGAGGCGCCGTTGAGCTTGCGCGCGATCGCCTTGTAGAGCGTGTCGATCAGCAACGTCGACTTGCCGCCGCCGGAGACGCCGGTCACGCAGGTGAACAGGCCGAGCGGAATTTCAACGCTGACGTTCTTGAGATTGTTGCCGCGGGCGTTGACGACCTTCAGCACGCGCCGGGGATTCCTCGGCCTGCGCTCTGGAATGGGAACGATCATCTCGCCCGAGAGATATTTGCCGGTGAGGGACGCGGGCGTGGCGACGATGTCGTCGACCGTCCCCTGCGCGATCACATGACCGCCGTGAATGCCGGCGCCGGGCCCGATGTCGAGCACGTGGTCGGCTGTGCGGATGGCGTCCTCGTCGTGCTCCACCACGATCACGGTATTGCCGAGATCGCGCAGCCGCTTGAGCGTTTCCAGCAGCCGCGCGTTGTCGCGCTGGTGCAGCCCGATCGAAGGCTCGTCGAGCACGTAGAGCACGCCCGTGAGCCCCGAGCCGATCTGCGAGGCGAGCCGGATGCGCTGGCTTTCGCCGCCGGACAGCGTGCCCGATGCGCGCGCCAGCGTGAGATATTCGAGCCCGACGTCGACCAGGAATTTGAGCCGGTCGCGGATTTCCTTGAGCACCCGCACCGCGATCTCGTTCTGCTTGGGACTGAGCCGGCCGGGCAGTTCGGTGAACCATTCGCCGGCGTGCTTGACCGACATCTCGGCGACCTCGCCGATGTGCAGGCCGCCGACCTTCACGCACAGCGCCTCGGGCTTGAGCCGGAAGCCGCTGCAGGCGGCGCAGGGGATGTCGGTGAAGTACTTCGCCATCTCCTCGCGCGCCCAGTCGCTGTCGGTCTCGCGCCAGCGCCGCTCGAGATTGGTGACGACGCCTTCGAACGGCTTCGTGGTCTGATAGGAGCGCAGCCCGTCGTCATAGACGAAGCGGATCGTGTCCTCGCCCGAGCCATGAAGGAGGGCGTCCTGCGTTTTCTTCGGCAGGTCCTTCCATTTGGTGTCGAGCGTGAACTTGTAGTGCTTGCCCAGCGCCTGCAGCGTCTGGATGTAATAGGGCGAGGTCGATTTCGCCCAGGGCGCGATCGCGCCGCCGCGCAGGGTCTTGTCCTTATCGGGAATGACGAGATCGGCGTCGATATGCTGCTCGACGCCAAGCCCGCCGCAGGCCGGACAGGCGCCGAACGGATTGTTGAACGAGAACAGCCGCGGCTCGACCTCGGGAATGGTGAAGCCAGAGACCGGGCAGGCGAACTTTTCCGAGAAGATCAGGCGCTCAGGCCCGCTCTGGTCATGGATCTTGGCCGATTTCTTTCCGGGCGCCTCACCCTGCGGAGCGGCGCCGGGCGCGTCGGCGAATTCCACCACGGCCAAGCCGTCGGCAAGCCGCAGCGCGGTCTCGAACGATTCCGCGAGCCGGGTTGCGATGTCGGGGCGCACCACCAGGCGATCCACCACCACGTCGAGGTCGTGCTTGAACTTCTTGTCGAGCGTCGGGGCGTCCGCGATCTCGTAGAACCTGCCGTCGATCTTCACCCGCTGGAAGCCGCGCTTCATGTAGTCGGCGAGCTCCTTGCGGTACTCGCCCTTGCGGCCGCGCACCACGGGCGCCAGCAGATAGAGCCGCGTGCCCTCGGGCAGCGCCAGCACCCGGTCGACCATCTGCGAAACCGTCTGGCTTTCGATCGGCAGCCCGGTCGCCGGCGAATAGGGCACGCCCACGCGCGCCCACAGCAGCCGCATGTAGTCGTAGATCTCGGTGACGGTGCCGACGGTCGAACGCGGATTGCGCGAGGTGGTCTTCTGCTCGATCGAGATGGCAGGGGAGAGGCCGTCGATCTGGTCGACGTCCGGCTTCTGCATCATCTCCAGGAACTGGCGGGCGTAGGCGGAAAGCAATTCCACATAGCGCCGCTGGCCTTCGGCATAGATGGTGTCGAAAGCGAGCGAGGACTTGCCGGAGCCCGAGAGCCCGGTGAACACCACCAGCTGATCGCGCGGGATTTCGAGATCGACATTCTTGAGATTGTGCTCGCGCGCGCCACGGATCGCGATCACGCGAGCTCCGTCGGGAGCCGTCTGGCGGCGAGGTCGGCTCTTGTCGAAGAGGTTGTTCATGCGGTCCGTCGGCGCAGTCAGATCGGCGAGAGCGAAAAGAACGTCCCGACGCACCTTTGCGCGCGGACTTCCGGAACGTAGTGAGAACGAGGGCAGTTCGCTAGTCCATGCCCCGCAAGCCCGCCATTCGGGCTTCGCGCGGCTGTGGACAACCCCGCGGAGAGGATGAGAAGTTCAGCCGCAATGATGCCCACGAAGGCGGGGCAGGATTGAGGAGGAGGGCGGACATGAAGGCCTTGCTGACAATTTTCGCGCTGGCATCGATGGTCACGACGGCGGCCGCCCAGGCGCAAACCCCGCCGTCGACCTACGCGGTTTCGACGCAGGCCAAAATCGAATATGCGCAGCATGACGGCGTGACCCTGACGGGCGACCTCTACTTGCCGAAGGGTCTCGACAAAGCGCCGCTGGTGATCGCGGTGCATGGTGGCGGATGGCAGGCCGGTGCTCCCATCACTTATCGGCATTGGGGAACTTTTCTCGCCAAGAATGGCTTCGCGGTGTTCGCGGTCAGCTACCGGCTCTCGAAGCCCGGCGCCAAGACGTTTCCGGGGGCCGTCTATGATGTCAAAGCCGCCGTCCAGTTCGCGCGTGCCAACGCCGCCCGGCTCGGCATCGATCCGGACCGCATCGGACTGATGGGCGATTCCGCCGGCGGTCATCTGACCGCGCTGGTTGCGCTGGCCGGCGACGAGCCCTTGTTCTCGACCGAGTATCGCAACGATCCGAACGCCGCCACGGCCGCCAACGTGAAGGCGGTGGTCGGCTTTTACGGCGTCTACGACATGCAGGCGCAGTGGCTGCACGACCAGATCACCCGGCCGCGCGACCAGATTACCGAAAAATTCCTCGGCGTCTCGCCGATGCAGAACCGCCGCACCTATTTCGATGCCTCGCCGACGAGCTACGCCACCGTCGAAAAGAACGAGAAGACCAGGACGCGCTTTCTCCTCATTTACGGCACCGACGACGACATCGTCGACCCGCAGACCCAATCGCAAGTCTTCCTGACCGCTCTCAAGCAGGCCGGCTTCTTCGCGCGCAGCATCGTCGTCCCCGGATCGGGGCATTTCTGGGCGAGCGAGCCGGTGGAGGAGCCGGGCAGCTACGGCGCCCAGGCCGCCCCGCAGATGCTGCGTTTCCTGCGGGCGGCGTTGTGACCAGTGAAGGACGCGATCCGGCATCTGCATCGTGGAGAGCGCGATGAGAGACGCGATCGCGTTCGTGCTCGGCAACTTCACGCTGACGTTCTTTGTGCTGGGGCTCATCGCATCGGCCATTGCCCTGTGGCACACGCATCAGCCACGCAACCCGGCAGTGATCGTCGAGGCGCTCTTCTCCTATTTCCTGCTGTTTTCGATCGCGATCGCGAATTTCTATAACTTCGTCCTGCACGTATTCTTCGGGAAAACGGCCGCAGCCTTCATCGGGTGGGCCGACAGTCCGTTCCAACTGGAGGTGGGCTTTGCCAGCCTCGGTTTTGCCGCTGTCGGCCTTTTGGCATTCAAAGGCAGCTTCGACATGCGGCTCGCGGCTATCCTCGGCCCGGCCTGCTTCCTCTGGGGAGCCGCCGGCGTCCACATCTACCAGATGATCGCGACGCGCAATTTCGCTCCCGGCAACGCCGGCATCATTTTTTACAGCGACATCTTGGTCCCGATCATCGGGTTCATATTTCTGTGGCTGCAACGCCGGCTGGCGACCGGCGACAGGTGGGACCGCGGTCCACTGATTGGAAAATGCCGTTCGTGCGCATTGCATTTGAGGCGGCGCTCTGTTAGAACAAAAAGAGAACATTGCCGCGGCAGCGAGACCTGCTGCCCACGTGTTGTGGAAAAGCGTGACAGGAAGGGGTCCGACGGCGACTTGTCCGCGGACTTGGGATTAGGGTGACGAAAGCAATCAGCAGGAGAGCGTCATGGCCGGTAGCGTGAACAAGGTGATCCTCATCGGCAATCTCGGCAAGGATCCCGAGATCAGGCGTACGCAGGACGGGCGCCCGATCGCGAATTTGAGCGTGGCCACGTCGGAGTCCTGGCGCGACAAGGCGACCGGCGAGCGGAAAGAAAAGACCGAATGGCACCGCGTCGTCATCTTCAACGAAGGACTTTGCCGGATCGCCGAGCAGTACCTGAAGAAGGGCTCGAAGGTTTATCTCGAGGGTTCGCTGCAGACGCGCAAATGGCAGGATCAGTCGGGGCAGGACAAATACTCGACCGAGGTCGTGCTGCAGGGCTTCAACTCGCAACTCACCATGCTGGACCGTGCGGGCGGCGGCGGTGGCGAAATCGGCTCCGACGATATGGGCGGCGGCGATTTCGGTTCTTCAGGCCCGTCAACGCGCGAGCGCAAGCCGGCGATGGCCGGCGCCGGCAAGCGCAGCGACATGGATGACGAAATTCCGTTTTGACGGACGTCATCCGGACCTTGCCGCCGCGCTGGCGGCGCAATTCCGGGAATCTCGCAAACGTAGCGTGAGGTGAGGCGGCCGAACGGAACGTCCGGCGTCCAGCAACGGGGTGTTGGCTCGCCTATTTGCTCTCGCGGTAACGCAAGGGCGTTGAACGCGGCATGAGCCGCAAAGGCGCGGCGAACTTCGCCGGCTATTTTCGACTTTTTCGTATCTGGTTCTGGCTCGGGTGGCCCGCCTTCGCCGGAGTGATCGCGATTTTCGCGCTGATCATTTGGAGCCCCAGGCCTGGTGAGGCGAACGCTTGGTCAAATCCGGCTTAATTGGGTTGAGATGTCGTGGTGCCGTCCCTAGAGTCCGCCGCGTCCAGCACAACACCAGGGAGGGTTAAGTGGCTGCAAGACACTGGCTGACTTTGACATTGGCACTCTGCGGAGCGGTCGCGGTGACGGGGGCCGAAGCCGCCGCCAAAAAGAAAGCGAAAGCCGTCGCCGCGGGTCCGGCCCCGATCGCGCGCGGCTGCACTTATGTGCAAGCGCCGTATTGCCTCGGAGTTTCGACGGCGAAGGGAAGGTATTCTCTTTGGGGCGCCAATCCGTGGATCCCGCCAGGGACTGCCGTCGACGTTTGGGGCAAGGCGTCGGGCCCTGGGATGTGCGGCGGCACCGCGATCCAGGTCACGTCCTGGAAGGCAAACAAGAACATCAAGTGCAAGGCAGCCTGAGCGTCGCCGCGCGGCTTTGCCGCGACCGGTTCTGATCCGCAACATCAAGGGTCCTGCAGCGCGCAGGCGCGAAGCACGCTGCCGGACCCAATTGCAATTGCGCGACAGATAGGCCAAGTCGCGTCATGCTCGCGACGTCCCTGCTGCAGGGCTTGAAGGACCACGGTGCCCGCGAAATCTTCGGGATCCCGGGCGATTTCGTGCTGCCATTCTTCAAGGTGATCGAGGACAGCGGGATCCTTCCGCACTACACGCTGAGCCACGAGCCGGGTGTCGGCTTCGCTGCCGATGCCGCAGCACGCTACCACGCCGGTCTGGGTGTCGCCGTGGTCACCTATGGGGCGGGCGCGTTCAACCTGGTCAACGCCATTGCCGGCGCATATGCCGAGCGCTCCCCGGTCGTCGTCATCGCCGGGGCTCCGGGCGCGGGCGAGCGCAGCAGCGGCTTCGGGGTCCATCACCAGGCCCGCTCGATCGACACCCAGATGGCAGTCTACCGCGAGATCACCTGCGATCAGGCCGTGCTGACCAATGCGGATACCGCGCCGGCGGAAATCGCGCGCGTGTTGCGCAGCGCCCGCGAGCGTTCGCTGCCGGTCTATATCGAGCTGCCGCGCGACATGACGGCGGCGCCGACCGCGGCCGTCCCAGTGCTGCCACTGCGCTCGGCTGATCCCGACGCGCTCGCCGAATGCGCCGAGGAGATCATCGAAAAACTGGCGGACGCCAGGGCCCCCGTGATCCTCGTCGACGTGGAGATCCGCCGGTACAATCTCGAGCAGCGGGTGACGGCACTGGCGCGCAAGCTCGGGATTCCGGTCGTCACGACCTTCATGGGACGCGGGCTGCTCGAGGACGCGCCCGACGTCCTGCTCGGCACATATCTCGGCGCCGCCGGTGACCCCATTATCGCCCGGCTGGTGGAGGAGGCCGACGCGCTGCTGCTGCTCGGCGTGATCCTCTCCGACACCAATTTCGCGCTGTCGCAACGCCGGCTCGATCCGCGGCGGACCATGCTCGCCTTCGACCGCGAGGTGCGGGTCGGCCACCACGTTTATCCTGATGTGCCGATCGACGATCTGATCGAGGCGCTTGCGACGCGCGCGCGCCCGCTCGGGGCCGGCAACGCACATGCGGACCTGCGGGCGATCGAGTATCCGCGGGGATTGAAGGCCGACGATGGTCCGATCGCTCCCTCCGACATCGCCGCCGCCATCAACGATCTGTTCGACCGCCATGGCCCGATGCCGATGACCGCCGACATGGGCGATTGCCTGTTCACCGCCATGGAAATCGAGAACACGGCGCTGGCCGCACCGGGCTATTACGCCGGCATGGGCTTCGGCGTACCCGCGGGCATCGGGGTGGCAGCCGCGACCGGCCGGCGCCCGCTGATCCTGGTCGGCGACGGCGCGTTTCAGATGACCGGCTGGGAGCTCGGCAACTGCCGCCGTTACGGCCTCGATCCAATCGTGGTGCTGTTCAACAACAAGAGCTGGGAAATGCTGCGCGTGTTTCAGCCGGAAACGCGCTTCAACGACCTCGACGACTGGCGGTTCGCGGCGCTGGCCCCTTCGCTCGGTGGTCATGGCCAACGGGTCGAGACGCGACGCGAACTCGAGGACGCGCTGGAGCATGCGCTGGCGCGGCGTGGGCAATTTTCGCTGGTGGAGGTCATGCTGCCACGGGGAGCGACGTCGCGTACGCTCGCGCGGTTCGTTTCAGGCTTCAAGGCCGCCAGGGCGCGGACCAGCAGGCCATGATGGCGCCCGGAGAATGAGCCATGTCGCTTGAGCCGTTGCTCGCTGCACCTCTCTCCACCCAAGTGCACGCGTTCGCGGCGATGGCCGCATTCGCGCTCGGCGCCGTGCAGCTTGCGGCACCCAAGGGCACCTTGCCCCATCGCACCGTCGGCTGGCTCTGGGTCGCGCTGATGGTGACCGTAGCCACGACGTCGTTCTGGATCCACGATCTGCGGGTGTGGGGTCAGTGGAGCCCGATCCATCTGCTGTCGATCTTCACACTGATCATGCTCCCGCCCGCCGTGATCCATGCCATGCGTCATCGCGTCAAGGACCACCGCAAGGCCATGGTGGGGCTGTTTACCGGCGCACTGGTGATCGCAGGGCTCTTCACCTTCTGGCCCGGCCGCATCATGCATGCGGTGCTGTTCGGCGATTGAGAGAGCGCCTGCGAGCGTTCCTGGAGGGGCTGAATTGACAGCGCGTGCAGGCCTCAGGGGAGGGGCCGCCGCTGAGTTCCAGGCGCTCGCCAGGACTTGACGATAAGCCTCTGAATTCCCATCTAAAAATAGCTCGATCCAGGCGCGTTTTGAGGGTGGCGTGCCGGGTATGAATTCAGCTAAGCAATCCGAGATCTCGCCGCACGGAATTTTCACTTGGCAGACAACGACGACCAGCCGCCGGAACACACCGGTCCGTCCGACATTCGCCCCGTCTCCATCACCGAGGAGATGAAGCGCAGCTATCTCGATTACGCCATGAGCGTGATCGTGGCGCGGGCGTTGCCGGACGTGCGCGACGGGCTCAAGCCCGTGCATCGGCGCATCCTATATTCCATGCATGAGAACGGGCATACGCCCGACAAGAAATACGTGAAATCGGCGCGCGTGGTTGGCGACGTGATGGGCAAATACCACCCGCACGGTGATCAGGCGATCTACGACGCGCTGGTGCGCATGGCGCAGGATTTCTCCATGCGCCTGCCGCTGATCGATGGGCAGGGCAATTACGGCTCGGTCGACGGCGATCCGCCGGCGGCCATGCGTTACACCGAATGCCGCCTCGGCCGGCCGGCCATGGAGCTGCTCGAGGATATCGACAAGGACACCGTCGATTTCCAGGCGAACTATGACGGCAATGAGAGGGAGCCGGTGGTGCTCCCGGCCCGTTTCCCCAATCTCCTGGTCAACGGGGCGGGGGGCATCGCGGTCGGCATGGCCACCAACATCCCGCCGCACAATCTCGGCGAGGTGATCGATGCCTGCATCGCGCTGATTGAAAATCCCGCGCTCGGAATCGATGAGTTGATGGGCATCATTCCGGGCCCCGACTTCCCGACCGGGGGCATTATTCTCGGCCGCGCCGGCATTCGCGCCGCCTACCACCTCGGCCGCGGCTCGATCGTCATGCGCGGCAAGGTAGAGATCGAGACGTCGCGCGGGGACCGCGAGACGATCGTGGTCAGCGAGATTCCCTATCAGGTGAACAAGGCCACGATGGTCGAGCGCATCGGCGAACTGTGGCGCGACAAGAAGATCGACGGCATCTCGGCGCTACGCGATGAATCCGACCGCGATGGCTATCGCGTCGTCATCGAGATCAAGCGCGACGCCATGGCGGAGGTCGTGCTCAACCAGCTCTACCGCTACACGCCGCTGCAATCGAGCTTCGGGGCGAACGTGGTCGCGCTCGATGGCGGCCGCCCGCTGGTGATGAACCTCAAGGACATGCTCACGTCCTTCATCGCCTTCCGCGAGGAAGTGATTTCCCGGCGCACCAAATATCTGCTCGGCAAGGCGCGCGACCGCGCCCACATCCTCGTCGGGCTTGCCATCGCGGTGGCCAATATCGACGAGGTGATCAAGCTGATCCGCGCCTCGAAGGATGCCAACGAGGCGCGTGAGGCGTTGATGGGCCGCGACTGGCCGGCCACCACGGCCGCGTCGCTCATCGAGCTGATCGACGATCCTCGCCACAAGGTGACCGCAGCCGGCACCGCGCGGCTCTCCGCCGAGCAGGCCAAAGCCATTCTCGACCTGCGGCTCCAGCGCCTCACCGCGCTCGGCCGGGACGAGATCAAGGCCGAGCTCGACAAGCTCGCGGAAGAGATCGCCGACTATCTCGAGATCCTGCGCTCGCGCGCGCGCATCCAGACCATCGTCAAGGACGAGCTGAGAGCCGTGCGGGAGAAATTCGCCACGCCGCGCCGCACGGTGATCGTCGACCAGGAGGGCGAGGTCGAGGAGGAAGACCTGATCCACCGCGAGGACATGGTGGTGACCGTTTCGCACCTCGGCTATGTCAAACGCGTGCCGCTTTCCACCTATCGGGCGCAACGTCGCGGCGGCAAGGGCCGCTCGGGGATGCAGACCCGCGAGGAAGATTTCGTCTCGCGCCTGTTCGTCGCGTCGACGCACACTCCGGTGCTGTTCTTCTCGTCCCATGGCCGGGTCTACAAGGAAAAGGTCTGGCGGCTGCCGGCGGCGGCGCCGCAGGCGCGCGGCAAGGCGCTGATCAACATCCTGCCGCTCGAGCAGGGTGAGCTGGTCACCACCGTGATGCCGCTCCCAGAGGACGAAAAGACCTGGGCTCAGCTCGACGTGATGTTCGCCACCACGCGCGGCACCGTGCGCCGGAACAAGCTCTCCGATTTCGTCGACGTGCGCCGTTCCGGCATCATCGCCATGAAGCTCGACGAGGGCGAGGGGATCGTCGACGTGCAGATCTGCACCGAGCACGACGACGTGCTGCTGACCTCGGCGGACGGCCAATGCATCCGTTTTGCGGTCACCGACGTGCGCGTGTTCCAGGGTCGTACCTCCATGGGCGTGCGCGGCATCGCGCTCGCGGAGGGCGACAAGGTGATCTCGCTGTCGATTCTGCGGCACACCGATGCGACCGGCGACGAGCGTGCCGCCTATCTCAAGCACGCTGGCGCAGTGCGGCGTGGGCTCAACGGCGTCGAAGCCGAAGAGGGCGCGCCCGACGTCGAGGAGGCGCAGGAATCCGTCGGCAATGACGCGATCGAGCTGGGCGAGCAGCGCTATGTGTCGATGTCCGCGGCGGAGCAGTTCGTGCTCACGATTTCAGAACGCGGCTACGGCAAGCGCTCGTCGTCCTACGAATATCGGATCACCGGCCGGGGCGGCAAAGGCATCGTCGCCATGGACGTCCGCGAGCGCGATGGCACGATCAGGAAAAAGACCGGCAAGTTGATCGCTTCGTTCCCGGTGGAGGACGGGGATCAGCTCATGCTCGTCACCGACGGCGGCCAGCTCATCCGCACACGCGTCGAAGGCATCCGCATTGTCGGGCGCTCGACCCAGGGCGTCATCGTGTTCGATACCGCTGAAGGCGAGCGCGTGGTCTCGGTCGAGCGGATCAGCGAAGAAGGCGACGATAACGGCGGTTAACGGCGGTCACGCCCGCCGAGAACGGATATCAATCAGCACGGGCAGACAGGCGCGCCATGAACTGGGAACTGTTCACTGCTTTTCTGCTGATCACTGCGGTTCTCGTCATCACTCCGGGCCCGATCGTAACCCTGGTTATCGCGACTGGGGCGAGCCAAGGGATCCGCGCCGCCCTGACCACGGTCGCGGGCACGACGCTGGGCAACGCCATTCTGCTGGCCGCCATCGCCTTCGGCTTGAGCTGGGTGCTCAGGAACGCAGCCATCCTGTTCGACATCCTGCGCTGGGTCGGCGCTGCCTATCTGATCTGGCTCGGCATCCAGGCGTGGCGTCACGCCGGCGCCAACGGCACCCCGGCCGCTCCGGGCAGGCACGTGCATTTCTGGCGCGGCTTTGTGGTCGCGCTGTCCAACCCTAAGTCCATTGCCTTCTTCACGGCCTTCCTGCCGCAATTCGTCGATCCGAGCCTGCCGGCCGGGCGACAGCTCGCGGTGATGTGTGCTGTTTCAGTCGCTCTGGCGGCGGTCACCGATTCCAGCTGGGGCGTTGCGGCCGGACTTGGCCGGGCATGGTTCATGCAGTCGTGGCGGACGAAGCTGCTGGGCCGGCTGTCTGGACTGGCGCTGATCAGCGGCGGCCTGTGGCTCTCGCTGGCACGCCGCCCAGCCTGAGCACGTCGGATGCAAGGGCGACTCGTCATTCCGCCTTGAGGTTGAGCGCACGCACGATCGGCGCCCATTTCTGGTTCTCCGCCACAAGCAATTGTGCGAGCGCGTCCGGAGGGCCCCCTATCGGCACATTCCCGACTTTGGCGAGGGCAGCGGTGAGCCCGGGCGACCGCAGCCCTTCGTTGACGGCCTCGTTGAGCTTGCGGACAACCGCGGCGTCGGTGCCCGCGGGCGCGAACAGCCCGGTCCATGTCGTCACCACCAGCCCGGGGTGGCCGATCTCAACCGCGGTCGGAACGTCGGGCAGATCGGGCAGGCGTGACTTGCTCAGCACCGCGAGTGCGCGTAGCCGGCCGTCACGGATGTGCGGCAGAAGCGGGCTCGATGCCTCGAACGTCATCTGCACGTTTCCGCCAATGACGTCGGCGATCGACAAGGCGCCGCCGCGATACGGCACGTGGACCAGGTCGACGCCCGCGGCCGATCTGAACAATTCACCGCTCAGGTGCGGAACCGTCCCCGTGCCGGCGGAGCCATAGTTGAGCTTTCCCGCATTGGCTTTGGCATCGGCGACCAGTTCCGCCACGGATCGCCAGCGCTGCGAGGGATTGACCACAAGGATGATCGACCCCTCGGCAACGAGACCGATCGGCTCAAAGCTCCTCACCGGATCATAGTCGATGGCCTTGTAGACCAGCGGACTGATAACCTGGCCGCTGGCGCTGCTCATCAGCAAGGTGTGGCCGTCGGGCTCGCTGCGCGCGGCCTCGCGTGAGCCGAGCGTGTTGCCGGCGCCGCTGCGATTGTCGACGAAGAAGCTCACGCCGAGGCGCGACGACAGATCGTTCGCGATCAGCCGGGTGATGACATCGACGGTACCCCCGGCGACCGTCGGCACGATGATCTTCACCGGGCGCGCCGGGTAGGGCTGGGCGTGCCCGGGGTGAACCAGAAACAGGCTCAATGCCAGGATGGCTGCCGACGAGACGGTTCTGCCCGGCATTTGTCCTCCTCCTTTCGACCCCTTATGATCCGGCATAGGAATTCGACGGGGGCATGCAATCGACAAGCCCGCGCGTTCAGTCTACAGACCACGCCATTGCGCGTCACACGGCTGGCAAGCCGCGCAGCGGAACCTTTGTGCTGTGACGGCGTTGATAACTTTCGACCGCGGCTGGAGTTTTAAGGTAGGCCGATCCGAAATGTCCTTGCCCGACAACAGCAACGCCGACGACACGGAACACGGCGACAACGTTATTCGCTTGGGCACCGAGACGCTGTTCGCGATCGCGGAACAGCTTCGCCAGATGTACGATATGGATCTGCGCACCAAGCCCTCGGAAAAACTCGAGCGACTGATGCGGCGGATCGAACGGGGGGATGAGCCTTGCTAGCCCGCGTGTGCGTGCAGTCCGCGCGGATCTATTGACCCATCCCGCGCATTCGGCCGACAGCGGCAGACCGGCCTCCATTCCCGCGGCATCCGAATCGCTTCACCTCGTCCCGCCGATCGCGCTGCGCCCGCCGCCGCCTCAAGGAGCCTGCCGGCGCGGGCTCGCAAGACTTGCGAGGAGGGCGCGAACTGACGAGGCCGTCTCGCGCGCATACGTTGGCGAATAATTCGGTAACGATGGCAGCATGGATGGCGTAGCGCACGGCCCGGCCTCGATGGCCGCCCTCCGCGACGCCGTCCAGAAAGGACGCGAGCCGCCGGCGGCGGATAGCGTCGCGCGCCTGCCCTCCTATTGGCTGTTCGTGATCGGCACCGTCTGCATCGGCGCCTTCATGGGCCAGGTCGATTCCAGCATCGCGCAACTGCTGCTTCCGAAGCTCGAGCTGGAGTTCAATGCCCGACTGAGCACCGTGAGCTGGGTCGCCGTCTCCTATCTGCTCGCCATGGCGGCGTTTCTGCCGATCTTTGGCCGCCTCGCCGACATGATGGGGCGCAAGCTTCTGTATACCGGTGGCTTCCTGCTGTTCGTGCTGAGCTCGGCGTTGTGCGGCCTTGCGCCAAGCCTTCCGGTGCTCATCGCCTTTCGCGTCCTGCAAGGGATCGGCGCGGCGCTGCTGTCGTCGAACAGCGTCGCCATCGTGGTGGCGGCCGCCGGTCCCGCGCGGCGCGGCCGCGCGCTCGGTATCCTGTCGGCGGCCCAAGCCGTCGGTCTGAGCACCGGGCCCGCGCTCGGAGGGCTGGTGCTGGATTTGCTGGACTGGCGCTGGGTGTTCTGGATCAACGTGCCGGTCGGGCTCGCCGGCACCGTCCTGGGATGGTTCCTGCTTCCGCCCACCAAAGACCTGCCGGATGAGGGCCGCTTCGACTGGAAAGGCGCGCTGCTGATTGCGCCGGCCCTCACGGCCGTCGTGGCCATGCTGAACGAGGGCTACGCATGGGGAGTGACGTCGCCAACTCTCATCGGCTGTGCGGTGCTGGCGCTCATCCTGCTGACATTGTTCGTTCGCTGCGAACAGCGTGCCGAGGCGCCTCTCATCGACTTCGCGTTGTTCCGCCGGAGCGCGTTCCTGACGGGCAATGTCGCCGGGCTCCTGTCCTACGCAGCGTTGTTCGGGCTTTTCTTCCTGATGCCGTTCATGTTCGTGCGGGTCTACCAGGATTCGATTTTTTCGGCCGGAGTGCGGCTCTCGATCGTTCCAGTGATGCTGGGCCTGGTCGCGCCGGTCGGAGGCGCGCTCTACGACCGGCTCGGCGCCCGCCTTCTCACCGCGACAGGCATGCTGATCTGCGTGCTCGCCCTGGCCTTGCTGTTCGCCGTCATGGATGGAACGCAGGCAAGCCTCGCTCTCGTGATGCTGGCGCTGGCGATTTTCGGCGTCGGACAGGGGTTGTTCATCTCGCCCAACAACAGCGCGATCATGGCTGCCGCGCCGGTGAGCCTCACCGGCGAAGCCGGGGGGCTCCTCAACGTGATGCGCTCGCTTGGCATCAGCGTCGGCGTTGCCGCCGCCTCGTCGCTGCTCGCCTGGCGGCTGGCGGTGCTGACGGGTTCTGGCCACAACACCCTTGCCGCCGAAGGGCGGCATCTGCTGGCCGCAGGGCACGACGTGATCATACTGCTCGGCAGCTTCGTCGCCGTCGCCGCCGCACTCTCGCTGACGCGAATCGTGCCGCGGTCCTCCCGCGGAGCAGTGACGCCACTGGAGTAATCGCCATCGTCCGGCGTTATTCGCAACTCACGTCATGTCCGAAACGGTTGCGACCAACGCCGCATTGGATCATTCGGCGCTGACGCCGGCGACCTTGGCCATGCTCTGCCATTTCGGAATTTCACCGGCGATGAAGGTCGCAAGCTCCTCCGGCGTTCCGGGCCGGGCATCGGCCGCGAGCTGCTTGAAGCGCGCCTGCATCTGCGGCGTATTGAGCCCGGCATTGATCAACTCGTTGAGCTTGCCGACGATGTCCTTGGGCGTTCCGGCCGGCGCCATCACGCTGGTCCAGGAGCTGGCAATGAAACCGGGGAAGCCGCTTTCGATCATCGTCGGCACCTCGGGCAGATCGGGCAGCCGCACTTGCGTGGCGACTGCGAGCGCGTTGATCTTCTTGTCCTGCAAGTGGCTGAACAGCACCGATGTGGTCTCGAATCCGGCCTGAATCTGGCCGCCGAGCAGATCGGTGAGCACCGCCGACGCGCCTTTATAGGGTACGATCACCACATCGGTGCCGGTGAGCGCCTTGAACCAGGCCGCCAGCATGTGGGGCGGGGCGGCGTTCGGCACCCCGAAGCTCAGCTTGCCGGGATGCGCCTTGGCGTAGGCGACAAGCTCCGGCATCGTCCGGACCGGAAGATTGGGCGATACAATCAGCACGTACGGCACGCTCGCGAGGAACGCCACCGGCGCGAAGCTCGTGAGCGGATCGTAGCCGGCGCTCTTGTACAGAGTGGGGCCGATCGCCAGGGTCGCCGCATTCCCCAACAGAAGGGTGTAGCCATCCGGTTCGGCGCTTGCCACTGCCTTGGCGCCCAAGGTCGTGCCAGCGCCAGCACGGTTCTCGACGAACACCTGGCCGAATGTCGACGACAGGTGCTGCGCGATCAGTCGTCCCATGACATCCATTGGCCCGCCGGGAAGCACGGCGACGATCAGCTTGATCGGCCGGTTCGGATAGGATTGCGCGTGTGCCGGCGCCGCGGCGCCGAGCATTGCCGCGAGGATGAGCGCCAGGCGCGGCAGTCCTCCGAACGGGCGACGCTTCCCGCCATCGCGCCTTCGATGCGGCGTATTCATTCGCCCTTCACGCCGGCGAGCTTGGCCATCGCCTGCCATTTCGGCACCTCCCGCACGATGAATGCCGCGAAGTCCTCGGGTGTGCCGGGACTTGCCTCGGCGGCGAGCTTCTTGAAGCGGTCCTGCAGCTCCGGGGACTTCAGCGCAGAATTTACCTCGGCATTGAGCCTGCCGATGATGTCCTTGGGGGTGCCGGCCGGAGTCACGATCCCGGTCCATGAGCTGGCAATAAAGTCGGGCAGGCCGCTTTCGATCATGGTCGGCACATCGGGAAGCTCTGGCAGCCGCGCCTGGGTGGCGACGCCGAGTGCCTTGACCTTGCCTTCGTGGACATGGCCGAACGTGACCGAGGTCGTTTCAAAGCCGAGATCGATCTGCCCGCCCATGAGATCAGTGATGACGTTGGAGGCGCCCTTGTAGGGAACGATCACAATGTCCGTGCGCGTCGCCGATCGGAACCATGCGGCGATCATATGCGGCGGCGCGCCGTTCGGAACGCCGACGTTCAGCTTGCCGGGATTGGCCCTGGCGTAGGCGATCAGATCCGGAAGGGTCCTGGCGGACACGCTGGGACCTGCGATCATCACATACGGCACGCTGGAAACCATCGCGATGGGCGCGAAGCTGGTTGCCGGGTCGTAGCCGATATTGTTGTAGAGCGCGGGGCCGATCGCGAGCGACGCGGCGCTCGCCACCAGGAGCGTATATCCGTCGGGATCGGCGCCGGCGGCCGCGCGCGCGGCGAGCGTGCTGCCGGCACCGGGACGATTTTCAAGGATCACCTGCTGACCGATCGTCGATGACAGCCGTTGAGCGATCAGGCGCCCCATGACGTCGACCGGCCCGCCGGCGGGGAAGGGCACTAGCAGCCTGAGCGGCCGCGTCGGATATTTCTCCTGTGCGTGCGCGGTGGTGCCGAAGCCGATCAGGAGAGCAGCAAGCAAAAAGTCCCTTCGATCGTATATCAACGTTTCACTCCGTCACTCGCGGGGCTGGGCGTGCTTCAGGCGGCTGCCTACATCATACCGCGCATCCCGGCGCCGCGTCCGGTGACGAGCGCGCTGAATCAGCGCGCACCGGCGTTCTCGAGGATGCGCGCGATCTGCGAATAGCCGCGGGTGCGGGCATGTCCCAATGCGGTCGTACCGTGCCGGTCAGGCAGCGTGACGTCGGCGCCGGCCTTGACCAAGGCCTCGACGACCGCCGTGTGGTCCCGTCCACCGTTGCCGAGCACCACCGCCTCAAGCAACGCGGTCCAGCCGAGATTGTTGACGTGATTGAGCGGCGCCTTGGCCGCGATCAGGGCACGCACGACGTCGACGTGTCCGCGATGAGCGGCGGCGATCAAGGCGGTTCCGTCGTAGGGGCTGGTGATGGCGCGCGCATTGCCGCCGCCCTCGAGCGCGATCTTGAGCATCTCGAGGTCGCTGTTCACGGCGGCGATGGTGATGATGTCGTAGCGTTCGGCATCGAGCGCGTTGGGGTCGGCGCCCAGCCGTAACAAAGCGCGGGCCGCATCATGTTTGCGCATGAAGACAGCGACATGAAGGGGCGTGCGGCTCTTGGCGTCCTGGATGTTGAGCTTTTCACCCTCCGCGGCCAGCTTCTCGATTTCGGCGACGTCTCCACGCGCGGCGGCGTCGTGAAGGCCGGCATAGATGCGCAGTTCCCGTTCGCTCGGCGACGTTTGCGCGACGGCGCCGCTGACAACGGCCGCAAACACCGTCACACCGGCGGTGGCAAGGACCACCTTGAAAAGGCGCCGTGTCATGGCTGAGCCGAGAGACCGAAAGGCGGGACGCTTGCTCAGTCGAGCTTCACGCCCGATGCCGTTATGATCGCTCCCCATTTTGTCGTCTCATCGGCGATGAACGCCACAAAATCCTGCGGCGAGCCCGCGTTCGGTTCCGCGCCCAGCCGCCCCAGATTCGAATTCATCGCCGGCGATTTCAAGCCCTGATTGATGGCTGCATTGAGCCTATCCACGATCTCGGGCGAGGTACCTGCGGGCGCTAGGATCCCGGACCACGAATAGGAGGTGAAGCTGGCAAGCCCGCTTTCGATCATGGTCGGCACATCCGGAAGCTGCGGACTGCGCACCGCACCGGTGACGGCCAGCGGCCGCACCTTGGCGTCCTGGATGTGAGCCACGAGCACCGAGGTCGGCTCGAAGGTCATGTCGACCTGCCCACCTAGTATGTCGGTGACGGCGGTTGCGGCGCCCTTGTATGGAATGACCACGATGTCGATGCCGGTCCTGACCCGAAACAACTCCCCGGTCAGGTGTGCCAAAGTTCCCGCCGGAGTACCGAAATTCAACTTGCCGGGATTGCGGCGCGCATAGGCGATGAATTCCTCCAGCGTCTTGGGCGGCATCGACGAGGCAACAACGAGTGCAAACGGCGTGCTGGCGAGCATCGCAACGGGGACAAGGTCCTTGAGCGGGTCGTAACCTACATTCTTGGAAAGCAGGGGACCGGTCACGAGCGTGGTCACACTGCCGATCAGCAGGGTGTGACCGTCAGGCTCGGCCGCCGTCGCAGCGCGTGTCCCGATGGCCCCGCTGGCCCCCGGCCTGTTGTCGACCACGACTTGCTGCCCGAGCGTTGGACGAGAGCCACTGCGCGACCAGACGACCCATGACGTCGATCGGGCCGCCGGCCGCGAATGGAACGATCAGCCTGACCGGCTTGCTCGGGTAGGATTGCGCGCGGGCCGAATCCAGCGCGAAAGCGGCGAGGCCGAGCGTCAGGATGGCTGTCCACACTCCGCGCGTCTGCGTCACCTGGAACCCGCTGTCCGGAATCTCTCCATGTTAGCATCGCCACGAGCGGCGCGAACCGCGTTGCGAGGCCTTTGGCCCGCCCGACTGGAATTGATAATCCAGTGCCGCCATACTCCGCAAAGCACTGAAGGCCAACGGAATTGGCATTGCCGGGAACCCGACCCGGATGACCTGGACCTACGCCCGGGCGGTCAGCGAGCCCGGCGTCCGGCCGTGGTCCGGGACCTTGCGGCGGTTCCGGCCGCGCGCTAGACCCCCGCTCCATGCCGCGCACCGCGCTTTTTCCGGGGTCGTTCGATCCCGTCACCAATGGCCACCTCGACCTGGTCCGCCAAGCCGCGCGGCTCGCCGACCGGCTCGTGCTGGCGATCGGCACCCATCCGGGCAAGATGCCCCTGTTCAGCGTCGAAGAGCGGCGCGACATGATCGAGGAGACCTGCGGTCCGGTCATGCGCGCGAGCGGCATCGATTTCGCCTGCATCACCTTTTCCGACCTCGTGGTCGCGGCCGCCCAGCGCGAGGGGGCCACGCTCCTCATTCGCGGGCTGCGCAGCGCGACGGATTTCGACTACGAGATGGAAATGGCGGGAATGAACGGGGCCATGGCGCCAGCCGTGCAGACGGTGTTTCTGCCGGCATCACCGATCATCCGCCCGATCACCGCCACACTGGTGCGGCAGATCGCATCCATGGGCGGCGACGTGTCGCAATTCGTTCCGTCGTCCGTTGCCGCCCGCCTGAAGGCAAAATTCGCCGGCAAAGCCGGCCGTTGACCCCGGGAGATTTCATGATCCGTCTGCTTGCAGCTCTTGCCGTGCTGATCTGTGCGGCGCCCGCCCTTGCGCAACAACTGCCGGCAGGGGCCGATCCGCAGAACACGCTGTTGATCGACACCAAACACGGCCGCATCGTCGTCAAGCTGCGCAACGATCTCGCGCCCAAGCATGTCGAACGCATCAAGCAACTCGCGCGCGAAAAGTACTACGACAATGTGCCGTTCCATCGGGTCATCGCCGGCTTCATGGCGCAGACCGGCGACGGCGCGCGTGGCGACGGCACCGGTGGCTCGAAATATCCCAATTTGCCGGCCGAGTTCTCGAATGTGCCGTTCAAGCGCGGCATCGTCGGCATGGCGCGGGCGAACGACCCGAACTCGGCGAATTCGCAGTTCTTCATCATGTATGCCGATGGCGCCTTTCTCAACGGCAAGTACACTGTCGTGGGAGAAGTCCTCTCCGGGATGGACGCGGTCGACAAGATCAAGAAAGGCGAGCCGGTGGCCGATCCCGATCGCATGACCCGCGTGCAGGTGGCAGCCGACGCTAAGTAACGAGGAGAATGGGTGCGCAGGGCCCAAGCGCTGATAGGATTGGGTTCGTTGATGCTGGCCACATCCGCTCTCGAGGTGCGGTCAGCAGACGCCATGTGTGGCGTCTTCCCCAGGCATCCATGCTTTCCGACCGTGTGCGGCGTGTTCGGCCGCCACCCCTGCTATCCCGACTACTGGATCGGCCAGGATTTGCGATTGACCATCGAGAGCGTGTCCACGGTTGAACGGCCTCCGGACGGCGACGACCACGGTCGGTCCGATGCCTCGGACCACAAGCTAGACACCCTGCGCGCGATGTTCGATGCGCTCCGCGCCTGCTGGATTCCGCCTGCGAAGGACGAAGCCCGGGCCGGCATGCAAATGTCGGTGCGATTTGCCTTCAGGCGCAGCGGCGAGATCATCGCCACGCCGCGCGTGACCTATGTCAGCCCCGGCGCGCCGCCTGAGGCGCGGGAAACCTACCTTCATGCGATCAACGCCGCACTCGAACGCTGCACTCCGCTGCCGTTCAGCCAGGGGTTGGGCGGGGCGGTGGCGGGCCGGCCGATCGCAATCCGCTTTGTCGACAACCGGGACAAGCCCTGATGAACCCGGTCGAGTTCGCGGGGGCGGCGCTGGCTATCGCCGCGTGTGCGACCGTCGCGGCCGCGCAGGCGCCACAACGGCAAATCAATACCCTCAACGAACTCGGGGCCACGCTGCGGGCCTGCTGGATTCCGCCCCCGCTTGATCAGGCGCGGGTCGGCATGCAAGTGACTGTCCAGATGACCTTCCGACGCAACGGTGAGCTCTTCGGCAAGCCGAGGATCACATTCGAATCGTCCGGCGCGTCTGACGACGAGCGGCTGGTCTACCGCGTTGCGGTGGCGGAAATGCTCAAGCGCTGCGCGCCCCTGCCGTTCACCGATGCGCTCGGGAACGCAGTGGCGGGCCGTCCGTTTACCATGCGATTGGTCGACGATCGAAAACTCAAACAAGCAGAGAACGCCCCATGACCGACGACAACACGCTCACGCTCGATACCACCAAAGGCAAGGTCGTTATTCAGATGCGCCCGGACCTCGCACCCGGCCATGTCGCACGCATCAAGGAACTGGTGCGCGATGGCTTCTACGATGGCATCGTGTTTCACCGCGTCATCGACGGGTTCATGGCGCAGACCGGCTGTCCGAATGGGACCGGCACCGGCGGCTCCGGCAAGAAGCTCAAGGCCGAGTTCAACAAGGAGCCGCACAAGCGCGGCACGGTGTCGATGGCACGGGCGCAGAACCCGGACTCCGGCGACAGCCAGTTCTTCATCTGCTTCGCGGACGCACCGTTTCTCAACGGCCAGTACACCGTCTGGGGACAGGTGACGGAAGGCATGGGGAACGTGGACAAGATCAAGCGGGGCGAGCCGGTCACCGATCCGGATCGCATCATCTCCGCGAAGATGACGGCAGACGCCTAATCACCTCCACCCTGGCGGCTCCTGGCGCCAGGTTCTTTCAACACGCGAGCTGGACAGAAACGGAGGCGGCGGCCCTGCTCGGTCGACGTCTCCAAAAATGGTAGTTCAGGCGAGAGCGCCTTGTCGTCGGCGCGGCTCCGCTTCGCACACCCAAGCTTCCCTGGCGAACCACTCGTGCTCGGTCCGACAAATCGGACAGTATGCGCGCGCGAAAAAAACCGGCGTGGCCGCGAAGCTCTTGCGGTCGGCGACGATGCCCGTGGGAATGTCTTGTCCCGTCTCGGGGCATCTGATCATGACGGCGCCCATTGGCCTCTCCCATCTCAAGCTATGCTGCCAAGTTCCATAGAGCGCAGGTGTGAACATGGTTTGACGCAATGGCGACGGGATCGCGGAGTGCGCGAGTTACGCGACTTTTACCCAAGAAAATCGCCATCAGCGTGGGAACCAAAGTGATCACAAGCGCGTTGGCATCAACCTAAGACTTATGAAAAATGAGAGCCGTCATGCCTCGACCTCAAATCCGTGACGATGCCCGGGTTGCGGCCTTCGTGCTGGGTGCATCGCGCACACGCTATCTGGTGATGCGACAGGAAGATGTCTGGTTCATCACTTTCAACGGCGAAGAATTCGGGCCTTACCGGAGCGAACGCGAAGCTATGCTGTTCGCGACCGACGCGGCCCATAAGCTGGGCGAACTGGGGGAGGACACCCAGGTCTTCCGGGTCGATGAAAACGGGGCGGCGGAGCCGGTTTGGACCTACGGTCTCGACCCCTATCCGCCGGCGTCGTAAGGCATCTCGGTTCTATTTCTGCAAGCGATGACCGCACGCCCCGGCGCCTGTATGAAGGGGCATGCGCACCGACCTGTTCGATTTCGACCTGCCGCGTGACCGCATTGCGCTTCGTCCCGCCGCGCCGCGGGATACGGCGCGGCTATTGGTCGTGCGTCCGGGCCAGACGCCCGAATGGGATGATCGCGGCGTGCGCGACCTGCCGGATCTGTTGCGTTCCGGCGACGCAATCGTGGTCAACGACACCAAGGTGATCCCGGCCCGGCTGCGCGGCCGGCGTGTTGGACGCGGCGCGGCGGAACCGATGATCGAGGCGACGCTGCACCGGCGTCTCGACGGGTCACACTGGCGCGCCTTCGTGAAGCCCGCCAAGCGGCTTTCCCCCGGCGACCTGCTCCGCTTCGGGAGCGAAGGAAACATCTGCTTCCTCGGCCAGCTCGACGCCACCGTCGAGGCCAAAGGCGAGGGGGGCGAAGTGACGTTGGCGTTCGCATTCCACGGGCCGGTGCTCGACCAGGCCATCGACGAGCGCGGCGCCATGCCGCTGCCGCCCTACATCGCCGCGCGGCGTGCACCCGATGAGCGCGACCGGGGCGACTATCAGACCATGTTCGCGCAGCTCGAAGGCTCGGTGGCGGCGCCTACAGCGGGACTGCACTTCACCGAAGCTCTCTTGTCCGCGCTGACGGCGCGCGGCATCGCAATTCACAGAACGACGCTCCACGTCGGGGCAGGGACGTTCCTCCCGGTCAAGGCGGCCGACACCGACGGGCATCGCATGCATGCCGAGCATGGCAGCCTGAGCGGGGAAACCGCGGATGCGCTCAACGCCGTGCGGCGCGCCGGGGGACGCATCATCGCGGTGGGGTCGACCTCCTTGCGGCTGCTTGAAAGCGCGAGCGGGGAGGACGATGTGATCCGAGCCTTCCAGGGGGAGACGGCGTTGTTCATCACGCCGGGCTACCGCTTCCGCGTCGTCGATGTGATGATGACCAATTTCCACCTGCCGCGCTCGACCCTGTTCATGCTGGCGGCAGCGTTTTCCGGCCTCGACGTGATGCAGCGCGCCTACGCGCACGCCATCCGGGACGACTATCGATTCTACTCCTATGGCGATGCTTGCCTGCTGTTCCGCCCTTGAGCCGCGCGACCCGAGGCGTGGTGGTCCCGGGCTTGCCATCTCTTGCGCTGCGGGCTAAGCATGAATACCAATATAGGTTACATCTATTCTGATATCTGAGACATGATAACTGGACCTCAGATGCGGGCCGCGCGGGCGCTGCTGGACATCGATCAACGCGAACTCGCCCAGCGTTCAGGGCTTTCGCTGCCTACGATCCAACGCATGGAATCGAGCGGCGGGGTCGTGCGCGGGAACGTCGATTCGCTGATGAAGCTCGTCGATGCGCTTGCGGCCGCCGGGATCGAACTCATCGCGGAAGGCGCCGCCAGCCACGATGGTGGTCGTGGCGTGCGGCTGAAACGGTGAACGCGAGAATTGCACCTCGGCGACCTGCGCGCTGTTGCCATCACGCGCAAGGGACATAGCTGATGGTGCTGCTCGCCCTTGCCTGCGCCGCCGTGCTGATCGCGACCGCTCCCCTTGCCCTCGCAATCCAAGAGCCGACGCGTGCCCGCCAGGCGATCTACGGCATTTGCCTGATCGCTTCGTCGGCGCTGCTGGTGATCGCAGTCCTTGCGCTGCTGGGCATCGCCCGGACGCCGTCCACCGCCATCCTTCCGCTCGGCATTCCCTGGCTGGGCGCGCGTTTTCGCCTCGATGCGCTCTCGGCCTTTTTCCTGGCCGTGGTCGCGCTCGGCGCGGCCGCGGCCAGCCTGTTTGCGCTTGGATACGGCCGCCACGAGGCGGCACCGCGCCGGGTGCTGCCGTTCTATCCGGCCTTTCTCGCCGGCATGTGCATCGTCGTGCTCGCCGACGACGCATTCACGTTTCTGGTGTCCTGGGAGTTCATGTCGTTGTCGTCATGGGCGCTGGTCATGGCGCATCAACGCGTGCCCGACAACGTGCGTGCCGGATACGTCTATCTCATCATGGCGAGTTTTGGCACGCTTGCGCTGCTGCTGATGTTCGGATTGTTCGCGGGCCCCGACGGAAGTTATGCCTTCGCCGACATGCGCGCGGCAGACCTTTCGGCAGGGGCCGCGGGCGCCGTTCTCGTCCTTGCCCTGATCGGTGCCGGTTCCAAAGCCGGTCTGGTGCCGCTGCATGTCTGGTTGCCGCTCGCGCATCCGGCCGCGCCGAGCCACGTCTCGGCCCTGATGAGCGGCGTGATGACCAAGGTCGCCGTCTACGGCTTCGTGCGCATCGTATTCGATCTGCTCGGAACACCCGCCTGGTGGTGGAGCATGGTGGTGCTTGCGCTTGGCGGCATCACCGCCGTGATGGGCGTGCTCTATGCGCTGATGCAGCACGATCTCAAACGGCTGCTCGCATACCACACGGTCGAGAACATCGGGATCATCTTTATCGGGCTCGGCCTCGCGCTTGCATTCAAGGCCCATGGCATGGCGCTGGCGGCGGCGCTCGCCTTGACCGCCGGCCTGCTGCATGTTTTCAATCATTCGATCTTCAAAAGTCTTCTGTTCTTTGGCGCCGGCGCGGTGCTTACGGCAACCGGCGAGCGTGACATGGAGCACCTCGGCGGCCTCATCCACAGGATGCCCCAGACCGCCTTTGTGTTCCTGGTCGGATGCGCGGCGATCTCGGCGCTGCCGCCGCTCAACGGCTTCGTTTCGGAATGGTTGACCTTCCAAGCGATCTTGCTCAGCCCGCAGATTCCGTCCTGGGGACTCAAGCTATTGGTGCCGGCCGTCGGCGCGCTCCTCGCGCTCTCGGCAGCACTTGCCGCTGCCTGCTTCGTCAAGGCATTCGGCGTGACCTTTCTCGGCCGCGCCCGCACGCCGGCGGCCGCGCACGCGCGCGAAACCGACCGGTTTTCGCTGGCGGCGATGTTCTTCTTTGCCGCGCTCTGCCTGGTCGCCGGCATTCTGCCCGGCGCCTTCATCGATGCGCTGGCGCCCGTGGTGCAAAGCCTGGTGGGGGCTCGCATGCCGGTGCAAAGCGGCGTCGACTGGCTCTCGATCGTCCCGGTCGCCGAAAGCCGCAGCTCGTATAACGGCCTCCTGGTCTTCCTGTTCATGCTGCTGTCGGGGGCGCTCGCGGCCTGGGCAATCCACCGCTGGGCGTCCGACAAGGTGCGCCGTGCCCCGCCGTGGGACTGCGGGTACCCCGATGCGAGCCCGGCAACCCAGTACACCGCATCGAGCTTCGCGCAGCCGATCCGTCGCGTGTTCGGCGCGGTCGTGTTTCGCGCCCGCGAACATGTCCATATGCCCGCGCCAGGCGCGCTGGAGCCCGCGCGACTGACGGTGGACATGCGCGACCTGGTCTGGGATTCCCTCTACGCGCCCGTCGCCGGCGGCGTGAGCTTTGCCGCCGATCGGCTCAATCATTTGCAGTTCCTGACGATCCGACAATTCCTCAGCCTGGTCTTCGCCGCGCTCGTGCTCCTGCTGCTGGTACTTGCGATATGGCCTTGATCCTCGATCTCGTCGTTCAGGGTTTGCAGATGCTTTTGGTGCTGCTGCTGGCACCGCTGCTCACCGGCTTCGTGCGCAAGGTGAAGGCGCGCCTGCTGCTCCGGCGAGGGCCGCCCCTGATCCAGCCCTATCGCGACCTGGCGCGGCTCATGCGCAAGGAGGTCGTGCTGGCGGAGAATGCTTCCTGGCTGTTCCGCGTCAGTCCCTACCTCATCTTCGCCGCTACCTGGGTGGCGGCATCATTGGTGCCGACCTTCCGCACCGGTCTGCTGTTTTCCTGGTCGGCCGACCTCATCGTCATCATCGCGCTCCTGGGCAGTGCGCGCTTCTTCCTCGCGTTGGCCGGGCTGGATGTCGGCACCAGCTTCGGCGGCATCGGCTCCAGCCGCGAGATGATGATCGCCTCGCTCGCGGAGCCCGCCATGATCATGGTGGTGTTTACGGTCGCGCTGCTCGCCGGCTCGACCCAGCTCTCGACCATGGCCGCTTTCCTGGTGTCGTCGGACGTGGGCCTGAGGGTGTCGCTGGGACTGGCGCTGTTCGCATTGATCATGGTGGCCATTGCCGAGAATGCCCGGATTCCGGTCGACAATCCGGCAACGCATCTCGAATTGACCATGGTGCATGAGGCCATGGTGCTCGAATATTCCGGGCGCCATCTGGCGCTGATCGAGCTTTCCGCTTCCCTGAAGCTCCTGCTCTATCTGTCGTTGATCGCCTGCCTGTTCGTTCCATGGGGATTAATGCCTGCCGGGGCCGCCGTCGCGCTGCTGGCGATCGGTATCCTCGCCTACATCGTCAAGCTCGCGGCTGGCGGATTTCTGCTTGCGCTGTTCGAGACCTCGATCGCCAAGATGCGGGTCTTCCGCGTGCCGGAATTCCTGGGCGCCGCACTGATGCTCGGTCTGTTGGCGACCCTTCTCCTGTTCGTCTCACGGAGCCTGTAGATGCGCGGGAGCCTGAACTTCGACATCGCCCATCTGCTCGCAGGCTCGCTGGTGCTGGTGAGCTTCCTCGAGCTCTACCAAGACCGTCTCTATGCGCTGCTCAACATGTTTGCGCTCCACGCCTTGGTATTGGCGCTCTCGGTGGCGTGGCAGGCTCATATCCAGGACGCACCGCATCTGTACGTGACCGCGGCGATCGCGCTCGTGTTCAAGGCAATCGTTATTCCGGTCGCGCTGCATCGGATCATCGTTCGCCTGGGCATCCATCGCGAAATCGAAAAGGTAGTCGGCGTCGGGCCGGCGATGTTGCTGGGAATGGGCTTGGTCGCCCTGTCGATGGTGGTGATGCTGCGGGTGACGGCCGACGCCGACCCGCTCGCGCGCGAAGATCTCGCCTTCGCGCTCTCGGTGGTGTTGCTCGGCCTGCTGATGATGGTGACACGGCGCAACGCGGTGAGCCAGGTCATCGGCTTCATGTCGCTCGAGAACGGCCTCGTGCTCGCCGCGACCGGCGCCAAGGGCATGCCGCTGGTCGTCGAGATCAGCGTCGCGTTTTCGATTCTCATCGCTTTCATTGTCATCGGCATTTTCCTGTTCCGCATTCGCGAACGCTTCGACACCGTGGATGTCCAGGCGCTCGATCGCTTCCGCGGAGAGCGGCGATGACGGTGTTTGAACCGGCCGCAGCGGTTCTCGGCATTCCCGCCGTCGCGGCGGCGCTGCTGGTGATGTTGCCGGGCTACCGGCTCACTGCGACCCTCAATGTGACTGCCACGTTCCTCACGTTCCTCGCGGCGGTGTCGCTGTTCTTCGGCCGTCCGCCACCCGGTCCATATCTGCTGGTGGACGACCTCAACAATGTCTTCATCGTGCTGACGACATTCGTCGGCTTCACCACCAGCGTGTTCAGCGCGAGCTATATCGGTCATGAGCTCGAGATCGGGCGCCTGAACCCGCGAGTGCTGCGCTTCTACCACGCGATGTACCAGGTGCTGATGTTCGCGATGAACCTCGCGCTCATCACCAACAATATCGGCGTGATGTGGGTGGCGATCGAGCTCGCGACGCTGACGACCGTGCTCATGGTCGGCATCTATCGCACGCACGAAGCGCTCGAGGCGGCGTGGAAATATTTCATCCTCGGCAGCGTGGGCATCGCCCTTGCGCTGTTCGGCACCATCCTCGTCTACATGGCGGCGCGGCCGGTGATCGGGGAGGGGCTCGATGCCATGGTGTGGACCGTGCTGATGACGCGCGGGGGCGCCTTCGACCCGGCATTGCTCAATGTCGCGTTCGTATTCCTTCTGCTCGGCTACGGTACCAAGGTCGGTCTGGCGCCACTGCACGCCTGGCTGCCCGACGCCCACGCCGAAGGCCCGACGCCGATATCCGCGGTGCTCTCGGGACTGTTGCTCAACGTCGCGCTCTACGCGCTGCTGCGTTTCAAGATGCTGCTCGCACTCAATCCAGGTGCGCTGGCGCCGGGCCCGCTGATGGTGTCGATGGGCCTCATCTCGCTCGTGTTCGCGGCGTTCATGCTGTACCGCCGCCGCGACATCAAGCGGATGTTCGCCTACTCATCGATCGAGCATATGGGCATCATCACCTTTGCCTTCGGCATGGGAGGTCCGCTCGCGAATTTTGCCGGTCTCCTTCACATGACCATGCATTCGCTGACCAAATCGGCGATCTTTTTCGCCGTCGGTCACATTGCTCAGGTCAAAGGCACGCAACGCATCGCCGATATGGGCGGGCTTACCACAACGAATCCGGTGCTCGGCTGGGGGTTGGTGCTCGGCGTCGTCGCCATTGCAGGATTCCCGCCGCTCGGGATCTTCATGAGCGAGTTTCTGGTTATCACCTCGACCTTCGCGCGCGCGCCGTGGCTGGCCATTGTGCTTGTCGTCGGCATCCTCGTCGGCGTCGCCGCGCTGTTCCTGCGGTTGAACACGATTGCATTCGGCGAACCGCGCGGCACGACGGCGGAAGCCAAGGCCTCCTACGTCCCGATGTTCGCGCATCTCGCGCTCGTCTTCGTCGCCGGCATCTATCTGCCGCCGGCGCTGGTCACCTGGTTCCAGAACGTCGCGAAGGTGTTGGGATAGAGGGATGTCGGCGCTGACAGACATGATCGCAGGAGAGGCGGTCCCAGGTCACGGCGGGTGCCCGCGAGTGGTTGTGAACGAGGATGGCTGGCGCCTCGCGATCAACCAGCTGTCGGCCGGCTCCTGGACGCTGCTCGGCTTGTGGGGCGACACGGGCGCGGTGCACATGGCCACGCTGGCCGAGGATACGCGTGAGATTGCGGTCGTCACCATTCCGTGCCCGGACGGGCGCTTCCCCTCGGTCGGGGCGCTGCATCCGCCGGCCATCCGCCTGGAACGGGCCATCCGCGACCTCTATGGCGTCGTGCCGGTCGGCTTGCCCGATGACCGGCCCTGGCTCGATCTCGGTTTCTGGGATGTTCAACACCCCCTCGGGAAGCGCCGCGACGCTCCATCGTCGCGCGCGCCGTATACCTTCCTGCCGGCCGAGGGCGAGAATCTCCACCAGATCCCGGTCGGTCCGGTTCATGCCGGCATCATCGAGCCCGGGCATTTCCGCTTCACCGCCAATGGCGAGACGGTCGTGCGGCTGGAAGAGCGCCTCGGCTACGTTCACAAGGGCATCGAGGGCCTGATGGCGGGCGCTACCCTCGACGAGGCCGCGCGACTGGCCGGTCGCACCTCGGGCGACAGCACCGTGGCTTATGCTCTTGCCTATGCCCACGCTGTGGAAGCGGCGGCAGGAGTGCAGGTCCCCCCACGCGCGAGCCATCTGCGCGCGCTGATGGCCGAGCTCGAGCGGCTCGCCAACCACTTCGGGGATATCGGGGCTGTCTGCAATGACGCCTCGTTCTCGCTCATGCACGCGCATTGCGGCGTTCTGCGCGAGCGGACCTTGCGGGCGGCGGATGCATGCTTCGGCCATCGGCTGATGATGGATGCCGTGCTGCCCGGCGGCATCGCCCGTGACCTCGCTGCCGATGGCGTAGGGCACGTCACGGCCTTGTTGCAGGACATCCGGCGGTCGTTCCCCGAACTGATCGAGCTCTACGACAACACGGCCTCACTGCAGGACCGCACCGCCTCCACCGGAATCCTGCGCGCCGAGCTGGCACGGCAGTTTGGCGCCGGCGGCTACGTCGGGCGTGCCAGCGGCCGCGCCTTCGACGCGCGCAAGATCCCAGGGTATCGGCCGTACGATCAGCTCGCCTTCGATATTCCCGTCCTCCAGAGCGGTGACGTCAACGCCCGCGTCTGGGTCCGTATCCGCGAGATCGAGCAAAGCCTCGGGCTGGTCGAGCAGACCCTGAACACTCTACCCAGCGGCGCGGTTCGGACGGAGCTCGATTTGACGGCGGGGATACGCGAAGGTCTCGGGATGGCGGAGGCATTTCGCGGCGATGTGCTGGCGTGGGTCCGCCTCGATGTTGACCGGATCACGCGCTGCCATCTGCGCGATCCGTCCTGGTTTCAATGGCCGCTGCTGGAAGCCGTGATCGAAGGCAACATCGTTGCGGACTTTCCCCTGTGCAACAAATCGTTCAACTGCTCCTATTCCGGACATGATCTCTAGCCGCCCGAGACATTCTCCTGGCCCGCCGATGGCGGCCGATCGACACCAGGTGTTTGTCGGTCACGCTTCACGAGGATGACGGTATGCGCAGAATATTGTTCGAAGGCTTGGTGCGCCGCCCGCTCACGGAAGCGCCGCCGGTGGCGAACGACGCCGCGCTGGCCGCGCTGGCAGCGAACGTCGACCGCGCGGCACGCCGGCGGCTCGGCCGCAGCCTGTCAATTCGCGAGGTCGATGCCGGCTCGTGCAACGGCTGCGAGCTCGAGATCCACGCCCTCAACAACGCAGTTTATGATCTTGAGCGTTTCGGGTTGCGCTTTGTGGCGTCACCACGCCATGCAGACGTGCTATTGGTCACCGGACCGGTCACCAGGAACATGCGCGAGGCGCTTGCGCGCACCTACCACGCGACGCCCGACCCGAAATGGGTCGTCGCCGTCGGCGACTGCGCGCTCGACGGCGGCCTCTTCTCCGGCAGCTACGCGGTCATCGGCGGGGTTTCGGCCGTTGTCCCGGTCGATCTCCACATCCCCGGCTGCCCGCCGCGCCCGGTGCAATTGCTCAAGGGCCTGCTGTCATTGCTGGAGGCCGCATGAAACACGACACTGAGCAGGGCGGGAGCCTGCGCGGTGATGGTTGCGCCGCGAAGTTATCTGGGTCAGAAGCCAAATCGTAATGGAGCAATCCGATCCCACCTTAGCGCCGGTGCCGGCGCCGATGCACGACGCATTCTTTTCCTTCCGCCTGCTGGCGACGGACGGCGACGCCCGCCGCGGCGAGATCGCGACCGCGCACGGGCTGGTCGCAACGCCGTTTTTCATGCCGGTGGGCACACAAGCGACGGTGAAAGGTCTTACGCCCGAAGCCGTGCGCGCAACCGGCGCAGAGATCGTGCTCGCCAACACCTATCACCTGATGCTGCGCCCCGGCGCCGAGCGGGTTGCCGCGCTCGGCGGCCTGCACACCTTCATGAACTGGCCGTATCCGATCCTGACCGATTCCGGCGGTTTCCAGGTCATGTCGCTCTCGCAGCTGCGCAAGGTCGCGGACCACGGCGTGACCTTCCGTTCGCACATCGACGGCGCCAGAGTCGAGCTTTCACCCGAGCGCGCGATCGAGATCCAGAACCTGCTGGGGTCGGATATCGCGATGCAGCTCGACGAATGCCTACGGTTGCCGGCTTCACGTGGCGAGCTCGAACGCGCCATGCGGCTTTCGCTCGCCTGGGCCGAGCGCAGCAAACGCGCCTTCGAAAGCGCGCCCCGGTGCGGCGCCTTGTTCGGCATCGTGCAAGGTGGCGATGATCCGCAACTGCGTCTCGAAAGCGCGCGTGCTCTTACCTCTGTCGGCTTCCACGGCTATGCCATCGGTGGGCTCGCCGTGGGCGAGCCGCAGGAGGTGATGCTGCGCACGATTGCCGAGGTGGCGCCCACGCTTCCGGCCGAGCGTCCACGTTATCTCATGGGGGTCGGAACGCCCGACGATCTCCTGGCTGCGGTGGCGCGCGGCATCGACATGTTCGATTGCGTGCTGCCCACCCGCAACGGCCGCCACGGGCTGGCCTTCACCCGTTTCGGGCCGATCAATCTCAAGAATGCCCGCCACGCGGACGATCCGCGTCCCCTCGATGACGCAAGCTCCTGCTCCGGGGCGCGTGATTATTCCCGGGCCTATCTCCATCACTTGGTGAAGGCAAACGAGATGCTCGGTGCGATCCTGCTCACCATGGTCAACGTTGCGTATTATCAGGAGTTGATGGCGGGCATCCGCGCAGCGATCACGGTCGGTAACTTCACGAATTTCTGCGCGCAGACCCGCGAAAGCTGGGCGCGTGGCGACGTGGCACCCGCGCAAGGTATTTAGGTCCTCGACCGCACGCGACGACTGGCGCAAACTCCGCCGAATAAACCGTCTGAGGGGTCAACCCTCAGGGTCAAGGCGGAGGAAAACGTCATGAGATGGAAAGGCGCTTTTGTCGCCGCGATCGCGCTTGCTCCGATTGCGTTTGAAGCCAATGCACAGAAATGGCCGGCCCGCCCAATCGAGATGATCATCCCGTTCCCGGCCGGCAGCGGAGTGGACGTGATCGGCCGTGCGGTCGCCAGCGCATTGGCGGACCAGTCGGGCCAGCAGGTGGTCGTGAATAATCGCGATGGCGCTTCGGGAACAATCGGCTTCAACGCGTTGGCTGCGGCCACGCCTGACGGGAGCACCATCGCGTTTGGTCCTACGACGCCGATCGCCAACGCGCCCTATCTGGTGAAGGGGGTGCGTTATCGGGTCGAATCATTCGATTATCTCTGCCAGATTTTCGAGAACGTGTTCACCATCGCGGTCGCGCCGCAGTCGAAATTCAAATCAATGCATGACCTGATTACGGCAGCCAGGGAAAATCCGGGCAAGCTGACCTATGGCCACGCCGGAACCGGCACCATTCCGCATCTGGCGGTCGAGAACTTCGCCGAGGCTCTGAAGCTGAAATTCCAGGCGGTGCCATTCCGTGGCGACGCTCCGGTGCTGCCAACCCTGCTCAAGGGCGATATCGATTTCGGTGCACCGGCCGTATCCACGATCCACGGGCAGAATTTTCGCCCGCTGCTGGTGTTTTGGCAGGCCCGGCACCCGGCCTATCCAGACGTGCCGATCGCACGCGAGCTTGGCGCCGCCAGCGAGGTGCCGCCCGGCCACAACGGCCTCTACGCGCCGGGCGGATTGCCGCTCGCTACGAAGACGGCGTTGGAGCGGCATTGCGCCGATGTCGTGAAGAGCGAGGTGGTTCGACAGATCATCACCAATACCGGACAGAGCATCCGTTATCTCAGCGGCGCCGAATTCCAGGCGCAGACAATTGCGGACTACCGATTCAAGGGCGAGTTGATCCAGCGCCTCGGCCTGGGCGCGCAATAGGGGCTCGACGACGCCGTTGCATGGGCGCAGAATAAAACCAATCTAAACAGGCGCGGCAAGCGCTGAGATTTCGGGAGACCGCGGATGGCCATCAATCTCAAAGTCAACGGGGTGCCTCGCTCGGTGACAGCCGAGCCGGACACGCCGTTGCTCTACGTGCTGCGCAACGATCTCGAACTCAACGGCGCCAAGTATGGCTGCGGGCTGTCTCAATGCGGCGCCTGCACCGTGCTGGTCGACGGCCGAGCGGTACGCTCCTGCGTCACACCGATCAGCGCGCTGGAGATGAGCGAGATCACGACCCTCGAAGGTCTCGGCTCGATCGACAAGCCGCACGTGCTCCAGCAGGCGTTCATCGAGGAGCAGGCAGCCCAGTGCGGCTACTGCACCAGTGGCATGATCATGTCGGCGAAGGAACTGCTTGACCGCAATCCACGGCCGAACGAGCCCGATGTCCGCGCCGCGCTCGTCGGCAATCTCTGCCGCTGCGGCACCCATAACCGGATCATTCGCGCAGTACTACGCGCTGCCCAGGCAAGCGGGAGGACCTGAGGATGAACGCTCCCGCTTTCACGCGACGCCGTTTCACTGCCGGGCTTGGCGCGCTCGTGGTGTCTTTCTCGCTCGATCCCAATCTTGCCCTGGGTCAGGAAAGGCTGCCCGGGAGCCTGCAGAACAATCGCAGGCTCGACGGCTGGATTCGCATAAATCCCGACGGTTCCGCGACCATCTTCACGGGAAAGGTCGAACTGGGGCAGGGTATCCTCACCGCCCTCGCGCAAATTGCCGCCGAGGAGATCGATCTGCCGCTCGCTCGCGTCAGGATGATCTCCGGCGACACCCGCCAGACGCCGAACGAGGGTCAGACTGCGGGCAGCCAATCCGTCGAGAACAGCGGCACAGCTTTGCGCATGGCATGCGCCGAGGCTCGCACCATTTTGATCGACCTCGCGGCGAAGCGGCTCGGCGTGGCGACGGATCAATTGAAGGTCGCCGACGGCGTCGTCTCGGCGCCTGACGGCCGCAAGATCGGCTACGGCGAACTCAATCCCGACCTCAATCGGGAAGCGACGGCCAAGGCGACACCGAAGCCGCCCGCGAGCCACAAGATCGTGGGAAAATCCATTGCGCGTTTCGACATTCCGGCCAAAGTGACCGGTGGCCTGGTGTATGTGCAGGACATGCGCCCCGCGGGGATGTTGCATGGTCGGGTGATCCGTCCGCCGCGCTATGGCTCGAAGCTCGACAGCGCCGACGAAGCGGCCGCCAAGGCGATGCCGGGCGTGATTGCGGTGGTGCGGGACGGCTCCTTCCTCGGTGTCGTGGCCGAGCGCGAAGAACAGGCAATCAAGGCACGCGAAGCGCTGCGCCAAAGCGCGAAGTGGACATTGGGACCCGAGTTGCCGGATCCCGCGCGCATCTTCGAGGTGATCAAGTCGCTGCCGAGCAAGGATGCCACCATCGGCGTCAAGCAGGGTGCGGCACCCGCCGATGCCCGTACCTTCGAGGCGGTCTACACCAAGCCTTACATGTCGCACGGTTCGATCGGTCCATCCTGCTCGGTCGCCGAGTTCAAGGATGGGCGCATGACGGTATGGACGCACTCGCAGGGCGTCTTTCCGTTGCGCGCCGAGCTGGTCAAAGTCCTGAAAATGCCGGCCGCCGCGATCCGCTGTGTGCATGTGGAGGGATCCGGCTGCTACGGTCACAACGGCGCCGACGACGTTGCCGCCGATGCGGCGTTGCTGGCGCGGGCGGTGCCCGGCCGCCCGGTTCGTCTGCAATGGATGCGAGACGAAGAATTCGGCTGGGAACCTTATGGTCCCGCCATGGTGATGCACGCCAAGGCGGCGCTTGGAGGCGACGGCAAGATCGCGGACTGGCAATACGAGGTGTGGAGCAACAGCCATTCCACACGTCCGGAATCCACCGACGGTACCAATGTGCTCGCGGGCTGGTATCTCGCCGAGCCGCAGAAGATGGGACCGCCGACGAGCCCGCCGCAACCGGCCGGCGGCGGCGATCGCAACGCCATTCCGCTTTACGATTTCCCGAGCCAGCGGGTGGTCCATCATTTCGTCCAGGACATGCCGATCCGGGTCTCGGCGCTGCGCACGCTCGGCGCCTATGCCAACGTGTTCGCGCTCGAATCCTTCATGGATGAGCTCGCGACCGCGGCCGGCGCCGATCCTGTCGCTTTCCGCCTTGCACATCTGAAAGACCCGCGCGCGCGGGCCGTGATCGAGGCGGTGGCCAAGAAGGCCGGCTGGAAGGATGGAGAGAAGGGCGACGGTACGCGCGGCCGGGGCATCGGCTTTGCCAAATACAAGAATCTCGCCTGCTATGTCGCGGTGGTGGCGGAGGTCGTGGTTGACCGTGCCACCGGCCTGGTCAGTGTGCCACAGACCTGGGCCGCGGTTGATTCCGGCTTGATCATCAACCCGGATGGGCTCACGAGCCAGATCGAAGGCGGCATCGTCCAATCGGTGAGCTGGACGCTGAAGGAGGAGGTGCGTTTCGACAAAAGTGGGATCCTGGCGCGCGACTGGGCGAGCTATCCGATCCTGACCATGCCGGAGGCGCCAAAGGTCGAGATCGAGCTGATCAACCGTCCGAATGAGCGCCCGCTGGGGTCCGGTGAAGGCTCGCAGGGCCCCGCGGTCGCTGCCGTTGCCAATGCCTTCGCCAACGCCACCGGCAAACGTGTTCGCGATCTTCCGCTCAACCCGGCGCGGGTCAAGTCGGCGCTGGGGTAGATCGAGCGACGCAGGACGGACGAGTGACCAGGGAGCATGCGAATGACCCACTACGAGTAGCGAGTAGCGAATAACAAGCGGCCCTAACCGCGACCTCGCTGCTCGCTGTCTATTCTCAGGGAGGAGACCATGGCCACCGATTTCATTGTGAACGGCAAGGCGGCGTCTACCGACGCACCCCCGGCAACGCCGTTGCTGTGGGTGCTCCGGGAAGGCCTCAAGCTCACGGGCACCAAGTTCGGCTGCGGCACCGGCCTGTGCGGGGCCTGCATGGTGCACATCGACGGCAAGCGTGCGTTCTCATGCCAGACGCAGGTGTCGGAGATTGGCGGCAGGTCGGTGACGACGATCGAAGGGTTGTCGCTGGATTCGTCGCACCCATTGCAAAAGGCGTGGCTCGCCGAACAGGTCCCGCAATGCGGCTATTGCCAGTCCGGGCAGATCATGAGCGCCGCCGACTTGCTCAAGCAAAATCCCAAGCCGACGCGCGATCAGATCGTCGAGCACATGAACACGAACATCTGCCGCTGCGGAACCTATCAGCGCATCGTGCGCGCCGTTGAGCGCGCCGCGCGGGAGGCCTGAGCCATGACAAAGCACATAAGAGTCCGGAGCGCGAGCGTTTCCATGTCGCGCCGCCAGGTTATGGTCGGTGTGGCTGGGCTGTCCTTCGCGGTTGCGTTTGGGAAAAGCGGCTCGGCTGTCGCGGCGGCGCTCGCCACCGAGCGCGCCGGCAAGGCGCTGAGCCCATGGGTGTCGATCACGCCCGATGGAACGATCACCATCATGTCGGCGGCGACCGAGATGGGGCAGGGGTCGATGACCTCGCTGCCGTTGATCATCGCCGAGGAGCTCGACGCCGACTGGTCGAAGGTACGGATCGTGCCGGCGCCGCCGATCGAGGCGATCTACGGCAATCCGGGCTTCCAAGGCATGATGTACACCGCCGGTTCCAACGCGGTGACGAGCTACTATGGGCCGTTGCGCACGTTCGGCGCGCAAGTGCGCCGCGTGCTGCTCGACAATGCGGCCAGGAAGCTCGGCGTGCCGATCGAGGAACTGACCACCGAGCCGAGCGTGGTCGTCCACGCCAAGTCAGGCCGTAAGCTCAGCTATGGCGACATCGCGGCGATTGCCGAGGTGCCCGCCAAGGCGCCGGAGATCAAGCCGGAGGACCTGAAGAAGCCGGGCCAGTTCCGGCTGATCGGGAGGGACGTGATGCGGGCCGAACTGCCGGGCAAGGTGAACGGCAGCGCGCGCTATGCCATCGATGTCCAGGTCCCGAACATGCTCTACGGCGCCGTGCTGCGGGCGCCGGTGGACGGCTCGGTGCCGGACAAGATCGATGATGCCAAGGCCAAGGTGATCGCGGGCGCGGTCAAGATCGTCCGGCTGCCGTACGGGGTCGGCGTGCTCGCCGACACGCCGTGGGCCGCGTTCGAGGCACGCCGGGCGCTCGCCGTGACTTGGAGCAGGACCGGAACCGCCTGGGGCTTCGACAGCGACAAGGGTATTGAGCAATTCGCCGCCGATGCCAGGAATCTCGCCCGCGGCGCGACGGAGTGGAGCAGGATCGGCGACGCCCGCGGCGAGATGCCGAAGGCAGCCAGTACGATCGATGCCGAGTATCGCTGCGATTACGCCTATCACGCGCAGATGGAGCCGCTCAACGCCATCGCTTCGGTGGCGCCCGGCGGAGATTCGGTCGAAATCTGGGCGGGAACGCAGAGCCAGACGACCGCCTGCGAAGCGCCCGCCAAGCTGCTCGGCATTCCGCGCGACAAGGTGAAGCTCAACGACATGCTGATGGGCGGCGGCTTCGGCCGGCGCGGAAACCGCGACGTCGATTTCATCCTCGATGCGGTGCTGCTGTCGAAGGAGGCCGGCCGACCGGTCAAGGTGATGTGGACGCGCGAGGACGACGTCCATAACGGCCGCTTCCGGCCAATCTCCGCCCACTACCTGAAGGCCGGGTTCGACCGGTCCGGCAAGCTCGCGGCCTGGCATCACCGCATCGCAGTCGACCGGGTCGGGGCTTACATGGATCCGGTGCGCTACCAGATGGCCGGAGGCAAGGACTTCATCGCGATGCTCGGCGCTGACCTACGCGGCTACGACGTCCCGCACCAACTGGTCGAGCAACTCTACCGCGACACCGGCGTGCGCACCAATCCGCTGCGTGGAATCAGTTTTTTGGCCAACAGGTTCGCAACCGAGGCGTTCCTGGACGAGATTGCGCGCAAGCGCGGGGTCGACCCGGTCGCTTACCGGCTCGAACTCCTGAAGGACACACCCCGCGCCATCAAGGCGGTCCAACGCGTGGCGCAGATGGCGGAGTGGGGCCGCAAACGTGACGGCCGCGCGCTTGGCTTCGCCTATCTCGACTATTCCGGCTCACAGGTGGCCGGCATCGCCGAGGTGTCGCTCGACCTCGGCAGTGGCCAGATCAAGGTGCATAACTTCTGGTGCACCATCGACTGCGGCGTGGCGGTGCAGCCGGACAACGTGGTGGCGCAAACCGAGAGCAGCATCGTTTACGGCCTCGGCGTGACGCTCTCCGAGCTCATCACCATCAAGAACGGCGCGGTTGAGCAGAACAACTTCTATGACTATCACGTGCCGCGCATGAAGGATGTGCCGCAGATGCACATCGAGGTGATCGCGACCGAGAACCATCCGACCGGGGCCGGACAGATGGCGACACCGCTCGTGGCACCTGCGATCTCGAGCGCGGTGGCCGAACTCACCGGCGTGCGCCTGCGTCATACTCCGTTCACTCCGGAGCGGGTCAAGAAAGCATTGGCGTAAGGAACGAACAACTAGGGAGAAACTTGAATGCCATGGACTAATTCTGCCGACGGGCTGCGCACTCTGATGGCTGGCGCAGCCGCCGGGGTACTTGCCTATTCGGCGCTGCCCGCGCTCGCGCAGTCGCCCAAGATCGGCGATCCGCCGGAAGCCAAGAACATGCGGCTCGTCGGCTACAACGACCTGCAGGCGCGCAGCGCCTACCAGCCGACCATCCATCACCAAGGCAACCGTTACATCGCCTATATCGGGCATCACGGCGGCACCCCCGACGTGCCGAAGCCCGTCAACAAATTGACCGGCCAAGCCGAGTTCAACGGCACCTCGGTCGTCGACGTAACCGACCCGGCGCAACCGAAATACCTCGCCCATATCCCCGGGCTCCCAGGCAACTACGAGGAAGGCGGCGCGCAGATGGTGCGCGTCTGCGACGGCAAGACGCTGCCCAAGGGCGACGCCGGCAAGACCTACATGCTGCGCGTCTTCGGCGGCCGTGGCCATGAAATCTGGGATGTCACCGATCCGGCCAAGCCCGCGCTGCTCACCCACATCGTCATGGGCTTGAAGGACACGCACAAGAGCTGGTGGGAATGCGACACCGGCATCGCCTATCTCGCTTCCGGCGTGGAGGGCTGGCGGGTGCGGCGCATGACCCAGGTCTATGACCTCAGCGATCCGTTGAAGCCTGTCCATATCCGCGACTTCGGCCTCGTCGGCCAGGAGCCCGGCGCGACCGGGGCGGTGCCGATGGAGCTGCACGGCGGCGTGTCCACCGGGCCGCAGGGCAATCGCATCTATTTCGGCCACGGCACCAACAAGGGCGGCGTGCTGCAGATCGTCGACCGCGAGAAGCTCATCAAGGGGCCGAAGGAGCCGACGCCGGACAACCTGCGCTACCCGGAGATCAGCCGCGTCGAGATGCTTCCGTTCAACGGTGCGCACACCGTCTTCCCGATGCTGCAGATGCCGGTTGCGGAATTCGCCCAGGACAAGGACGGCAGGGTCCGGGACATCGTGATGATCGTGGACGAGCAGATCCGCAACGAGTGCCAGGAAGAGCGCCAAATCGTGTGGTTCGTCGATGTGACGGTCGAGGCCAAGCCCATGGTGGTCTCGAATTTCTCCGTCCCTGAGGCGAGCGGAAACTTCTGCCAGCGCGGCGGCCGGTTCGGCGCGCATTCCTCAAACGAGAGCATGGCGCCGGTGTTCTACAAGAAGGTCGTGTTCATCACCTACTTCAATGCCGGCGTGCGCGCGGTCGACGTGCGCAATCCGTATCAGCCGAAGGAGATCGGCTACTTCATCCCGTCGATCACCGAGGCGACGGACAAGCGTTGCATCAAGGTCGACGGCCAGGACCGCTGCAAGACCGCGATTCAGAGCAACAATGTGGAGACGGACGACCGCGGCTACGTCTACGTCGTCGACCGCGCCAATACCGGCATGCACATTCTGGAGTTAAGCGGCGAGGCACGGGCCGTCGCGGGAATGCAGTAAGCCAGCCAGGTTTGCGTCACGGCTGGACCCGGCACGGCTGTGACGCACGGGGGAGAACGGTCATGACATGTTTCACCGCGTCGACATTGCGCTCGGCGGGCGTCGCGCTCGCAGGACTTTTGCTCGCGCAGATGCCCGCCGACGGCCAGGCGCCAAAGGTCGTCGAGCCCGCGGAAGCCAAGAACATGCGGCTGGTCGGGTTCAACGATCTGCAGGCGCGTAGCGCCTACCAGCCGACGATCCACAAGCAGGGCGATCGCTATATCGCCTATGTCGGGCACCACGGGGCCAGCTATGACGGCAAGCCGGCGAACCCGCTCAAGGGCGTACCGGAATTCAACGGCACGTCGATCGTGGACGTCACCGACCCGGTGAAACCGAAATATCTGGCGCACATTCCCGGCGCCGAGGGTGGCCCCGAGACCGGCGGCGCGCAGATGACGCGGGTGTGCGACGGCAGAAGCCTCCCAAGAGGCGACGCGAACGCAGTCTACCTGCTACGCTCGTTCGGTCGTTTGGCACACGAAATCTGGAATGTCGCCGATCCGGCCAACCCCAAACTCGTCGTGCGCATCGGCGGTGACTACAAGGATACGCACAAGAGCTGGTGGGAGTGCGACACCGGGATCGCCTTTCTGGTTTCCGGCGTGCCGGGCTGGCGAGCGCAGCGGATGCTCGAAATCTACGATCTCGGCGATCCGTCAAAGCCGGTGAAGATTCGGGACTTCGGCCTGCCGGGTCATGAACCCGGTGCCACCGGCGCCGTGCCGTCGGACCTGCACGGTCCAATCTCGACCGGACCACAGGGCAATCGCCTCTACCTCGCCTACGGGCCGCTAAACGGCGGCATCTTCCAGATTATCGACCGCCAGAAGCTGTTGCAGGGGCCGAAGGAGCCTACGCCGGCGAATTTGCGCTATCCCGAGGTCGGCCGCCTGGACATGTCGCCGCTTCACGGCGCGCACACGTCTTTCCCGTTGCTGCAGATGCCGCTGCCCGAATTCGCAAAGTCCAGGGTCGGGGCGGTGCGCGATTTCGTCATGATTGTCAGCGAGGCGACCGGCCGGGCCAACGGCTGCCAGGAAACCCACCAAATGGTGTGGTTCGCCGACATCAGCGTCGAGGCAAGGCCCATGATGGTGTCGAACTTCTCGGTGCCGGAGGCCAGCGGCAATTATTGCGACCGCGGTGTGCGCTTCGGCGCCCATTCCTCCAACGAGAGCACGGCGCCGGCATTTCACAAGAAGCTCGCCTTCATCACCTATTTCGCCGGGGGGGTGCGGGCGCTCGACGTGCGCAATCCTTATCATCCCAAGGAAGTCGGCTACTTCATCCCGGCGATGACAGAAGCCACCGAGAAGCGCTGCTTCAAGATCGATGGCCAGGAACGCTGCACCACGTCGATCCAAAGCAACAACGTCGAGACCGATGACCGCGGTTACATTTATGTCGTCGATCGAGCCAATACGGGCATGCACATCTTGGAACTGACCGCCGAAGCTCGCTCGGCCGCTGGGATCGATTAGTGTGGGGTGGTGCTTGCAGCCGGCAGGCATTCTGCCGCGCGGCGCGCCGAGCACATAAAAAAGGGCCGCGTGACGCGGCCCTTTCGTTGTTGATACGCACTAATCAGGGACAGGGATGGCGAGCGCCATCGTAGCCGAGATATGTCCCGCTTCTGGGGTCGTAGGATTTGAACCGCTGCATGCAGTACGCAACTGCATCTTCGGCAACGGGAGCGACAGGAACGGCATAAGCGGGACCCGGCGCGCCGGACACGACCGGGCCCGGAGGCGCCACGTAAGGACCGGGGTAGTAATAGGGGTCATAGCCGTAATAGGGCGAGGCGAGGGCACTGCCGATCACCGCGCCGGCAACAAGTCCTGCACCTACACCGCCCCAGCCCCATCCGCGGCGATACCCCCAGCCGCCGCCACCCCATCCGCGCCGCCACTGCACGATCTCCACGCTGGCAGGAACTGCATTCTTGATTGCGAACCCGTTCGCCACCGGGGTTGCGGAGGCGACTGTTGCGAGCGACGACGTACCCGCGACGAACACGATCGTAGCGACGACCTTCATTAAGCGGTTAGCCATTCTGCTCTCTCCTGGGGGTGTCGCCTTGCGACGAACCATACTATGGCCCGATGGCGGATCAATGCGCGATCCGTTCCGAATGGGATAACATCCAAGCGGCAAATTTCGTCCGTACTGTGGAACCTGCCAGGAGACCGGCCGGAGCAAGTGGTTGGGGCCGTCCGGACATCTGGTAAGCGTCGCAATCCGGTCAGCGCGACCTGCTGCAAGGCCTGGGCGGCCGGTCTGACGGGCTGCGCCATTGACGCAAGGCCGCGCCAAACAAAGCAATAAGAGCAAAGCCATTTTTCCGTGTCGGGTAGATTTTTGCCCGGCACGGCGCAGCACCTTTCAAGCATCATAGTGCCGCGCAGATCACCACTCAGGGGCGCCCAATTTGACGCTTCGCTGAGGCGGAGGATTTCAATGGAACGGTCTCGTACGAATGGATTTGCGCATAACCGTCGCAAGCCGATCCGAATGATGACGTTCGTCACCCGCTTTGGGGCACTGCTCATCGCGGTGGCAAGCTTCCCGGCTGCAGGACTCGCACAAAGCGACCTTCCGCCACAAACCGATTCGCGGGGCACCTCGCCGACACGGCCGAACACGCAACCGATAGAAACGCAAGGCCGAATGCAGGCGCCTGTGGGCCATCGTCAGCCGCGTGTGCAGGACTTGCCGCCAAGCGTCTTGCGAAAGGAAAGCGGCGAAGGCAGGGGCTTTAACGCCGAGATGGAGTTGGACCAGAAATTGGGAATTTGCAAAGGGTGCTGACATACATGCGATGCCCCCGTCGCTAGTCTGCGGCCCTTGACTATTGCGCGCGGTCAATCACCTGCCAACCTCGGCTGTCCGTCGATGGCGCGGCGGATCACCTCCCGGATCTGTGCATTCGACAGAAACAGATCGTGGTTGATGATGCCCCAGCCCTGTTTCGAGGCATCGATCACGTGCAGGCCCAACCGCTTGAGCTCGGCATGCTCGGCGGCGCCCACACGGTTGATTCCTCCCGCCATCCAACGCGACACGGCAAGGGCCCGGTCATTGGTCGAGGTAATGACGGTAATGTTCTGCGCAAACGGACCGATCCGTTGCACCGAGGACGAAAACACATCCATGTCGATATCGGGTGACGCGAACACCACCGTGCCGATCCTCTCCGCGACCATGCCCCCGTGCCGGTCGTAGATCTGGCGTATCGCCTCCATCGTCACCATGGTGCCGACGCTGTGCGCAACGATATGGACGCGGCCGACGGCTGGGCTTGTGATCAAACCTGAGAGGACCTGCTCGAGGGCGTCACGCGACCACATGGCGCTCTCGCGGTCATAACCATAGTCGAACAGCTGCGCCTTCGAGGGCCAGGAAAAGACCATCGTCTCGCCGCGAAACCGAATCGCGTTCGAAAGGCGGGCAGCGTCGAGCGCCGCCGTCTCGAACGTCTGGTTGAAGCCGTGCACGTAAAGCAGCACGTCGCGCATGCCCGCGGCGGGTACGAGCAGATCGCCGATCTTCGGCGCTATTTCGATCGCATCGATGCGCCAATCATCCATACCGATCGAAGCGAGCGAAAAGCGTCCCTCCTCCGGAGCGGCGAGCTTTGCACGCGCGATGCTCATCCGGGCGGCACGCTCCGAGCCGAACCAGGGCTTGGCCCGCGCACCATTCACCGGCTTGCGCGTGGTCGCGATCAGAAGTGTCGGATTGGTCGTGAGCTCCGCCACGTCAAAGCGAGTGGCGGTCCCCGCAAGCGACGCGCATCCTTCAAGCGCGAACGCCGACGCGCCGGATGCCAGCACGCGCAACATGCTACGGCGCGACAACCCCGTGGGAATTATCATTTCAATAGCGCGCGCCACACCAGAGCGTCCCCCACCATCATTGCGGCAGCCTTGGCTGATGCCTGATCAGGGCGAGAGCAGGGCGCCGGTGCGACCATCACGTGGGATCTTCGCTCCGCGTACGGAACTCGGTTCCATACCGGTAGATTTGTAATGCATGTCGACGCTGGGGTGCAGCGCTGCGGTCCTCACCACATCGTTGTCACGCGAGGTCGACGCATGGTCGCTTGGAGGAGCCGGCAGAGAGGATTGGAGCAAGGCGATATTTCCCAACGCGTTTCATCTGCCACGGCGTCAGGAGACCGCCGAGCCCGTTGTCCACGGTCGTCCAGATCTTTTTTAAGAGTCCTTCGCCGGGCAGCTTCTCAGGCAGCGGAGTCATTTATCTTCTCATCGAGACTGGCTGGAGAGATTTCGCTTAGCGGCCGCTGATGACGCCGCGCTTCTTGTTCTCGACGAAGCGCTCCGCCTCGCGCTTGATCTTCAGCGCCGCAACATTCCCGGGGGTGAGGGATGCCTCGCGCCTTCGCGAGGATCATGGCGAGGAATAGGTCCCAGTCGTCGAGCAGGCAGAACGTGCCCTCCTCGATGTAGAGGTCGTACCCGTGCTGCTCTGCGAACTCGACGGCGTCAGCTTCCTCTGCCTCCTCGTACCAGCGGCGGTCCTCAACGGAGAGGAGGTCCTCGTCTATGTCGTCGAAGGTGTAGCCCCAGATGACCAAGCAGACCGTGTCGAAACCTTCTGAAAGTTGGTCCTCGTGCCCCTTGGAACGTTGACCTACCCCTACGTGTGGTGCGCTCAATGCCCGGTTGCAAGTAGCTGCCATGACCGCCAGGAGGCCACTGGCGAGACACACGGGGAGGGGGCTAAAAAAAAGTAACATCCCATTCGTCCCAAGGAGTCGTCCGGGGACGTTCAAACTGTCCCATGGGATAGTGTCTAGTGAGTGTCCCATGGGACAGTAAAGTCTGTTCTCTTCATCCACCACGCCGGCAAGGCGCGGGTGCTCAGCTATTCGGCGCCCAACATCTGTGGAGTGGTCATCACCTAAGGAGCCGTGCCCGTTCCCGCATTCGAACGCATGCGCCTCTACCGCCAACGACGTCGTCTGGGGGTACGATTCGTTCGCATCCCGTTACACGTAACGAATATTGACGAGCTCATACAGCTTGGGCTGTTGAAACAGGATGAGCGTCAGGACGAGGAGGCACTGCGCGCCGCCGTCTTAGTTCTCTTTCACCAACTATTGGAGAAGGCCCGTGATGTTTGGGTGCCTCCCTGGGCTCGAGCAGAATAGGGTTGTTACGTGTATCGTTGTCCCTGTTCAGCCGGCTCAGCTTGATGAACTGAGTTTGGACTTTGGCGCGACGCGGGAGCGTTCTGGGCGCGTCCTCCATTACGTTACGCGTCGCCGCGGCGGTCAGGCTTGATGAACCGGAGTCTGGACTTAGGCACGACGCGGTGCCGGCATCCGACATGCACCGAAAGCTCGCCTGTGCGCCTCGAGGGGAGGTCAATGGTTAGTATGGTTCGCAACACCGCCCAGCAGCGGTACTATTCTAGCCACACAACTCTAGGAGAGCCGATTGAATTCCGATTGATTAAATTCAATTATTCAATGGCATTTTCTCTCGAGAGGAGCGCGCCCGCGCTTGGCAAGAACTTGAGCCAGTCCGGCGATCGGCCCGACCTATAGCGCGATCCCAGCCGCTTGAAGACAATTCCTTCCAGCCCCATTTTGCAGGCGTGCTGGAACACGACGGCGCCTTCCGGGTGCTCCATGTGCTCGTTCGGGCGCACACCGTGTGGGCTCTTCCGCAGGATGCTCGCCAGGGTCGCCTTGCGCACCTCGATCGGCTCCCGCCGAAGGTCCTTGCCGTTCAGCTCCAGCATGTCGAAGGCGTACAGGAATGCTTTGGGCTCGTTCCGCCGGTGACGGAGCAACTGGAAGGTAGCCAACCCCCGTTCGTCACAGCACACGACTTCCCCGTCGATCAGGCACGACCGCACCTTGAGGTGGTTCACCGCCTCGACCACCAGTGGATAGCGCTGCGTCCAGTCATTGCCCCTGCGGGTGATCAGCCGGATGCCCACGGGGTCGCGCCGGTCCATGAGCCGGAAGCCATCGTGCTTGATCTCGTAAATCCAGTTGGCGCCGGACGGGGGCTTGTCGCCCGTCCGCGCCGGGGAGCGACACACGATTGTGTGTGAAGGACTAAGCCTATGATGACGACCTTGATCGTGCTGGCCACCCTGATTGCCGCCCCCCTTCTTTTCGGGGTCCTTTTGGCCGTAGGGCTGGCGAGCTTTATGGCTCTGTATTTCGGGTCTGAATGGATGAGGGAGCTGCGCTTTGCTCAAGCAACTGCGCCGGGTTCCGCCGCATCCGCCGGCCCCACAAAGGACCGGAGGAGGGACTTCGCCATGACCTATGTTCGTGAAAGTTCGCGCTTCGGGTTTTGCTATGCGCTGGGCGAGCTGATCGGCGAAACCGCCAGCAGATACATCTATCGAACTCGCGCGGGAGTTGCCTTCGTCAGCAAGAACGCGCCCTTGATCCACATCGCGCCGTGCGCGGGGTGCGCGGACTACGACGAGAAGGCTGCCTAACGCCGCGGGGGCAGGGCAGGGCGATGACTACGCTCACCATGCGGGTCGTTCGCGGTGACTTCATCGTCCCTGAACCGTCAGCTTGCTGCGCAGAGCTAGGGTCCGACCCAGCACGTTAACCCGACCGGCTGCCGAACCCACCTAGGCGTTTTTCCCGGACCCGTCACGGACCCGCAACTTTAAGCCAGCCACGGGACCCGGGAAGGGCAAGCAACCGCCAGCAAAGGGCAGGGACACCCCCACCTTCCAGGCAGGACACTCTTGGGGCGGCGTGCTCGATAGCTGCCCGCCCTTCGGGCGCCGCCGGCGAAGTTGACGGACAAGGGCGACCGGATCGCGAGCCCGTAGGAGCCTCGCTGGTGCGTTCCCGCGACCCGCTCCATACCTCCCCCAGGTGTGAGTGTGAACCTCGAAGACCCTTCCGGCGACAAAGGGTTGTTGCACAACACTCGACGAAGCCAACCTGGACGCAATCATTGCTGCGTCTGGGCTGTTGTCGCGAGCGCGTGCGTGTCCCCCAAGAGGGGACGGATGCGGCAGACCAAGGAGCAATCCCTTATGACGGACATGACCGTGGCGAGGAGCATCCTCGACCAGCTTGGCGGCGAGCGCTTTGTCGCCATCACCGGCGCGCGCGAATTGGTCGGCAGCGCCGACAGCCTGACTTTCAAGCTCGGCGTCAACCCGAAGCGCGTCAGCCAAGTGCGCGTGACGCTCACGTCCGCCGATCTTTACTCGGTGACGTTCTTCCGCATCGGCAAGGCGCCGCAGATCGAAAGCGACGTCTATTCCAACATGCTCGAAGCAGTTTTTTCCGAGCGCACCGGCCTCTACACCTTGCTGCGGGCCGCATCATGAACAAGACCGTGCGCGAAGCCTCCAAGATCGGCCCATGCGCCGAGCACAGCCGTCACCCGAGCATCGAGGCAATAGACGCCGCGGAGAACCACTCCGGACTCGTTGAGATGCCCGCGAGCCGATCAAATGGACGCAAGCTGCTGCTCACGAGCGACGGGGGACAGCGCGCAACCTCCAATCACCCCCAGTATCGCTGAGAACGACATAGCATCGCTGAGAATGAAGCTGCGTCCTAAGGGACGCGCCCCGTGGTCATGCGGTGTGATCACGACACGAGTAACAATCACGCAGGCGTGATGTAACCTTGTGAACCGCAATGACCGTTGCCTGCGACGAACAGGCATTGGCAACACCTATTAAAGCCAGCCGGCGACCTCAGCATCAAACACTGGGCTCCTGGCTGGCGACTTGGTGTGTGCGGGCGGGGACGCGCCCCCATGGCCATGCGGGTGTGTTCCCCCACAAACCACCGCGCTGCCTAAACTGCTGTCCCTAAGCAGTGGCTGCAGGGGTTGCTCTGACCCTGCATTAGAACCGCCTCGGCTGCTTGGGTGCGGTCGTGGAATACGCCGAGCAGATCGCCCGACGGAGTGAACGCATCCACTTCTCCGTCCTCGACCTCAAGGATGAAGCCGCACAGACCCTCCAACGAGACGATAAAAGTCGGCTCAGCGATGATCATTGGCGTGCCCTCTGGGCCAGATCATCACCATCAATCTAGGCGACTTGAGGACTGCTGCGGCTTGGATCAGGAGTAGGCAGAGGGGGAACTTTGCGCATCGGACGCTGTTGCTCAGCTAGGCATCCACATCCGGGAGAAGCATGATGCGTGGCTTAGCTATTCTCACCGTTTTGCCATTGGTCCTGACAACACCCGCTTTGGCGCAAAATGCCCAGCAGCAACCGACCAGTCCAAACTCCGGGGCTGGGATTACTGGACAGCCGGGAAGCAAGAGCGGACCTGCCGCGAAATCTCCTAGTGCGACCACAGGTTCGGGGGTTGGTGAGAGCCGCAATCAGGATGCGGCCAAGGTCCCCGGATTGCTTTCGACATCAGGTGTCCTGACTGCCCCCCTTGGGCGCTGAGCCTGCTCTTAGTCCGCACCCGCCGTCAGTATCGGATTGCTCATCGCCTAATGATAAGATGACGGACCGGACCCAACTCGGCCGCCCGCGAGCGCCGCGAGCCGATTGAGGCGCGCAAAGCGACGTTGGCTAGCATCCTTCGCAAGAGCCGGCCAGTGTGCGCTTGAACGAGCACCAGGGGGGCGCCGTTGTTCCAACACGCCTGCAAGATGGGCTGGAGAGTCTCGAAACGCATAGGATCGCGCTACAGGTCGGGCAGATCACCGGAATGGCTGAAGTTTAAGAATCCGCAGGCGCCCGCGGTGAAGCGTGAGGCGGAAGAATGGAGCAAAGAAAATAGGCGGTGACTGCCGACCGCATCAACGAACTTAAGAGGCTGTCCTGCGTTGGCTTCTAAAACTCAGCGCAAAAAGAGGGCTTCGCATGGCCAAGGACTCCGATGTTCGCCTACCCCATCGCTTAGTAGTCCCGATACGCGATACTCCTCACGCCCCGATCATTTTTTTTGAATGGGCCCCCCTGTCGGGGTATGCAGACGGAATCGTCAGCGTCACACTTGGTGCCTCTTGCTCTCAGATACGACCGAACGGTGAATTACACCAAGAGGCTGTCACCGCCGCTTACCTGAAATGCAGCATTCAGGCCGCCGTTAATCTACGCGATGCACTTAACAATGCGTTATCGCGGGCTTCCCAGACCCCAGAAGTCACCGCGCTGGCACCAAAGATCAGGAAGAACTAGCGCCGCACGGGTTCCCCGACAAGACGTGCAACAACTCGCTCAGGTCAAGAACCCGGCATGCGGGGCGGTGAAGCGGGAGGCGGAAGAGGATTGGGCCAGGTGACCCAGCGGAACCGCTTATGGGAGTGAGAGTGTCCCCAGAATATCTTGCCAAGCCGCTTACGCCGTTCCCATTTCCGACTAAGGACGGGTGGATGCTTCGCACCATCGGTGACGCCGGCGAGTACATTCTCGCACTGCCGCAGAAGCGCGGGCGGCTTGCTCATTGGGAACAGGTCCGTCGGCTACTCATGAAAGAAGCCAGCGTGGCCACGGTGTCCCAACAGATTCACCTTGCGCTGTCGAAGGACGACAAGCTTGATGTCTTCGCGTTTGAGAGCATCACCCGCGCTCGGCGATGGCGGGGCGCACACAAGGTCGAGGAGGGCTGAAAGTGAAGTTGATACCGCCTGATGGCAGTCGCTGCTGCCAGCTTCATTGCCGGCACCACCTTCGCAATTAGCGACACTCCGGTCTCTCCAGCAGAGGCCGAGAAGATCAAGACGGCTTTGGAAGCCTTTGGCTGCACGGCCGACGAGATGGAGAAGAGCGAGAGCAGCGTGTTCGCCTTTGAAGTGGATGACGCCAAATGCAAGGACGGAGAGTACGACATCAAACTCGATGAGGACTTCAAGATCATCATTATGCTGCGCGACTGAGCAAGAGGGCTTTCGCCGTGCCTCGACAGCCTGCGCTGGTTCTGGCGCTACCGTCAACGGCCCGATGACGCGACCAGATCGCGTGGCAACCTTAGAGTTGGGACGCCTGGAAGGTGTGGGCGAAGCTGGAAGAGGTGGGGTAGCCGATGGTGTTTGGCGAGACGCTAAGCGGCCCGCAGATCATGCGCTGGGATCAGCATGTCTCTTCGAGCGATCGCACTTCGGACAGACGTAAATCCGAAGCCCATACGGGCCACCAACGGGCGGCACGACCGCCATTAGCTGCATTGCCTCATCGCAGCAGAATGGACTCGGTATAGGGGACATTGAGTGACCTCAGTTCGGGTGCCCTCATCCCCTGTGTCGGGCGCCACACACTCCAAGGGCCGGGATCAGCGTCCCGGCTTCGATGCCATGCACAAGGATGCGGCTCGCCGCCGGTTCGATGTGGTGATGGCTTGGTCGGTCGATCGCCTCGGCCGCTCATTGCAAGACCTCTGCGGCTTCCTCTCCGAGCTGCACAGCCTGGGCATCGACCTGTTCCTGCATCAGCAAGGCATCGACACCACGACGCCGGCTGGCAAGGCCATGTTCCAGATGATGGGGGTGTTTGCTGAGTTAGAGCGCTCCATGATCCGCGAGCGGGTGAATGCGGGCATTGCCCGAGCCAAGGCCGCGGGCAAGCATTGCGGTCGCCCCTTCATCGACACCAAGCTGGAAGGGCGCATCCGCGCCGCACTGGCTGCGCCTGATCGGCCGGGCCTGCACAAGATCGCCAAGCAGTTCGGCGTCGGTACGGGCACGGTGCAAAGGATTGCGGCGCACGCGGTGGGATGACCGCGCTTCTCGCCGCCGTCTGGCTGCTGCTCGACAACCGGGGCCTTACCAATGTTTGTCGGTCAGTAATCATTTGCGATCAATACTAAGACGGCCATCGCGATCGCTATCACTAGGATACCCAAGGCGCACAGCCGAAGCGTTCGAGAGCGCTGTTCGGCCATGTCCCACTCGACACGACAGCGCTGTATTTCCAACTGCCGGCGAATGTCCGACTGCTCGTCCACGGGCGCCCTCTCAGCCGGGACGCTTTCCGCGGCCTGGACGCTTAAATTAGAATGGGCCGCCAAATCGTTTCAATTTACGCAGCAATATTACGGTTTTTAATTTTAACCGCGCACACAAACTTAATGGACCTCAGGGTTGGGGCGAATTAATCGGTGTGGCGCCGCCGGCTGGCGAACCCTCCTGGGGTGCGGCGCTAAGGCCCCGCGGCATCCTTCAATTCCTCGGGGCCTTTCTGTGAGTTGCCGACGTAGGGGTGTAGCGCCCCACCCACGAAATCGAATCCACGGCCGCCGCTGAGTCCGGGCGGTCCGACTCAACTCCCCGCCTCCGCCACCTAAATTAGCGGCATGTTGATTGAGCGTATGCGTAAGCGCTTGTCCGCTGACCGGGCGAGCTGCATCGAACCCTGCCTCCCATCGCCTGCCGACAAGCCCCCGTCCGGCTCCAATTGGATTCACGAGATCAAGCACGACGGCTTCCGGCTGATGGCCCGCCGCGATCCCGTGGGCATCCGGCTCATCACCTAGCGCGGCAATGACTGGACGCAGCGCTATCCGCTGGTGGCCGAGGCCGTGAACCACCACAAGGTACGCTCCTGCCTGATCGATGGAAAGGTGGAGTGCCAGCTGCTCCGCCATAGGAGGCACTAGTCCACGACCTTAGCTCGGCGATGACTTAAACAGCCTGGCGAACGTGTCCAGCTCCCCGACTGCGAGGTCGGATATTGCCCAATAGCCGATTCCACCTTCTCGCCAGCTCACCACGTTGTAACCGTTAATGGAGCGGTGCGCCTTAATCTGGTCTCCTTGCCCCGGCTCCGGAATTGCCGAGAGGCTGATCACATGCAGGCGGCGCCCATACACCAGTGTGGGGACTGGAGTGTTGCCGATGACATCCACGCGCGCGCCAACCAACGGAAATCCATCCTGCGCAAGGTCGACGACGCGGGGTGCCTGGGGGATGCGGCCATTGAACCAGGGCTTCACAGTGTGGCGCTCGGAGGAGGCTACGTCGGTCGGACGCGAGGCCATAAGCCCGCGCATGTGGCTATCAACTACCGCTTCGGCTGTTCGCTCGCTCGCGACCGGATGCAGTACGAGCCACGTCGATCCGCCCCCGAGCATAAAGGCGAGTAGAGTTGAAGCCGCCAACGCCTGCCACGATGAGCGCGCAGGTTGGCGCTTAAAACCAAAGGCCGCATCGACCCGTGATCGCAGATGAGGCGGCAATGTCCGCCGGGGCAATTCGCTCACCGTTTGGCGCAAGGCCTTGGTACGTTCGAGTTCGGCGGAAAGTGCGGGATTGGCGGCAATTTTTCGACCGACGACAAGCGTGTCAGCCGGATCAAGCTCACCATCCAAATAGGCATGAACCAGCAAAAAGTCGTCTTCGAGGACTGATTCGTTCGTCATGTATCGTCGGTCCTGATCGCATCAATGAGCCGACGCCTCGCGCGCGCTAATCGCGACATCACGGTGCCGACAGGCAGCGAGGTAATCTGAGCAATCTCACGATACTCGAGTCCCTGGACATCGCGCAATATTAGTACCTCGCGAAACGCCACGGGTAGCGCAGCGATTGCCGCTTCCAGATGGCCCATAGCTACCTTCGCTATCAGCGCCGCCTCCGGACTAGACGTGCTCGTGCCAGACCCTTCTCCACCGTATTGCGCTGCCAGGTGCTGCTCCTCGTCGAGAACGGTTTGAAAAGCTACGAAGTCAGGTGTGCAATTCTTGGCAAGCCACGAATAGGCAGTGTTGCGAACGATGGTTAGCACCCACGCCCGCGCATTTACGCCAGCGAAGCCGCCTATAGCCCGAAACGCCCGCAGGCAAGCTTCCTGTACTACGTCCTCTGCGTCTGCCCGGTTCCCTGTAAGCCAGGACGCGACCGCAAATGCTTCCGAGAGATGGGGGGCAACCACACG
>CAVRXD010000001.1:0-101053 GCA_963725065.1 uncultured Alphaproteobacteria bacterium | reverse complement strand
ACCGAGACATGAAGACCGCAGACAACTACTTCCGCGGTTTTCCAGCGCTTTGGAACGCGGCCGCATTTTACCTTTTTCTGCTCAAGCCCACACCGCTGCTGGCTGGGGTGACGATCGTCCTCCTCGCAGCGCTGACCTTCGCACCATTCAAGTTCCTCCATCCGATGCGGGTGACACGGCTCCGAGCAATCAATATCGCCGTCATGATCCTGTGGGCCATTCTCGCCCTGATCGCGCTTTGGCACGATCTCGATCCAGGGCCCTGGGTCAGCGGCAGTTTGGTCGTGATCGGCCTATATTTCATCTCCGTTGGGCTCACCGAGAAACGCTAAATGAACGTTCTACCGCTGCTGAGCGATCCGAATGCCTGGGCCGCGCTCGTCACGTTGACGGTGCTCGAAATCGTGCTCGGAATCGACAATCTCGTCTTCATCTCCGTTCTGACCACTCGTCTCGACCCGGACAAGGCGCGCCGCGCCCGTCAGATCGGCCTCTCACTCGCGTTCATTTTTCGCATCATTATGCTTGCCGGCCTCACTTGGCTGATGGGCCTCACCGCACCGGTCGTGACTTCTGTTCGGTATGGCCATTTCCTGGCGGGACATCATCCTGATCGGGGGCGGTCTCTTCCTCATCGCCAAAGCGACGCATGAAATTCACAGCGAGGTTGAAGCGCGCGAAAACGAAACAGCTGTTTCCTCCACCAAAGAAGCCTTTGCCTGGATAGTGCTTCAACTCGTGGCGGTCGATCTGGTCTTTTCGCTGGATTCGATCATCACGGCGATCGGCATGGCGGAGGACTTAGAGGTGATGATTGCCGCAGTGGTCATCGCGATGATCGTGATGTACTTGGCGGCCGGACCGGTCGGTGCCTTCATCGCCAAGCATCCCACCACCAAGATGCTGGCGCTCGCTTTCCTTGTGTTGATCGGGGTCGCCCTTGTTGCCGACGGATTCGAATTCCATATCCCGCGCGGCTATATCTATTTCGCCATGACGTTCGCTGCCGGCGTGGAAGCCTTTAATGTCATGGCTCGTCGCAATCGCAGGCGGCGCCGGCCTCCCGCCTGACGGCTTGATCCACAAGCTCCGCTGGGAGACATTGCCGCCGCCGGCCGGTTCGCGGTGCGTGCAAGGCAGAACAAGGAGTGACAACAATGGTCGCAGCGGTGCGAGTACACAAGACGGGCGGTCCGGAAGTGCTCACCTATGAGGACGTGGAGGTGCCAGCGCCCGGTCCCGGGCAGATCAAGATCAGGAACCATGCCTGTGGCGTGAATTTCATCGATACCTATTTCCGCATGGGCATGTACCCATCGCCAGTGGGAATGCCGTTCGTCTCCGGCAACGAGGGGGCGGGCGAAGTGATCGCGGTTGGGCCGGGCGTAACCGACATTAAGGTGGGTGACCGCGTCGGCTATACGTCGGCGCTCGGGGCCTATGCCGCCGAACGGCTCCTGCCCGCCGATCGGGCGGTGAAGCTCCCGGAGAAGATCAGCTACGAGCAGGCGGCAGCCATGATGCTCAAGGGCATGACGGTGCAGTATTTGCTGCGGCGGACATACAAGGTGCAAAAAGGCGACAACGTGCTCATCCATGCGGCGGCCGGCGGCGTCGGCCTCATTGCCTGCCAATGGGCGAACTATCTGGGCGCCAATGTGATCGGCACTGTAGGGTCAAAGGACAAAGCCGAGCTCGCCAAGAAGAACGGGGCGCACCACGTCATCCTCTACCGCAATGAGGATTTCGTCGCCAAAGTGAAAGAGATCACCGGCGGCAAATTGTGCGAAGTGGTCTATGACGGCGTAGGCAAAGAGACCTTCCCGGCCTCGCTGGACTGCATCAAGCCACTCGGCATGTTCGTGAGCTTCGGCTCCGCATCCGGACCCGTCGACGCCTTCAACATCAATATTCTGCAGACCAAAGGCTCGTTGTTCGCCACCCGTCCGACGCTCAACACTTACGTCGCCAAGCGCGAGGACTTGCTAAAGACGGCGAATGACCTGTTCGATGTGGTCGCGAGCGGCGCCGTCAAGATCCCGGTAAACCAGAAATATCCTCTGAAGGACGCCCAGAAGGCGCACCGCGATCTCGAAAGCCGCGGCACTACGGGATCGACCATTCTGCTGCCCTGAGCGCAGCCGCGCCAACTCCATGACCTCACGCGCATGGGCTGCGGCGGCGGCATTGCTCGCCGCCGCAGCCACCTTGGTGGCGTCCGACGTTCATGCCGGAGACGTCCTGGACGGGGATGTGCTTGCGGTCAGCCGCAAGCACTGCGTGATGTGTCACGCGCAGGCACCATCGCACCCAAGCTTCGACGCGCCGCCCAAGCGGGTTGTGCTGGAATCGATCGAGGAGTTGAAGGCTTGGGCGCCCAAAATACTGGAACAGGTCGTGTGGGATCGCAACATGCCGATCGGCAACGATACCGGCATGACCGAAGAGGAGAGGGGCCTGCTGGAGCGCTGGATCGCGACACTGAAATAGGCATGTCGCGTGCTAGGAATGATTGCAGCGCGGATTTGCCCCCGCCAACTACGCTTCGCCTGGAGGCCGCGGACTCAGCATTAAGCGCGAAGGGGCACGATCACATCAGCGCGGCGAGATGCGCGAAGGCCGGATGATCGCCGGCGTCCGGCGCAAGGCGCGGAATTCCTACGACGTCGATCGAATTCGCAAATCGCTGCACGGTCGCGACCGTCTCCTTAAGTGAGGCCGCGCTGCCTGCGCTTTCGCTCACGACCACCGCGGCGACATCGAGGTTGCGCCGGGCCAGCACTTCGAGCGACGTCAGGGTGTGGCTCATGGTGCCGACATAGGTCCCCGCCACCAGGATAATCGGGATGCGCAGCACCGACATCCAGTCCAACACCGTGCGGCGGTCGTCAAGCGGCACCATGATGCCCCCGACACCCTCGATCAAGAGCGCGCCAGGAGGCTTCGTCATTGAACGACGGCAAAATTCGACCACCTCCTGGAATGCGATCGCACGCCCCTCGTGTCTGGCCGCCATATGCGGGGAAAGCGGAGCCTTGAACCGCCACGGCGAAATATGCTCGACCTCCGCCAGTTCGGCCGGGCGCCCCAACGCCAGAAGCAGGGCGGCCGGATCACTGCCGTGCCAGGCGCCGGGGTCAAATCCGCTGACGACCGGCTTGATCGCCGCGACCGCGCGGCCGGTTGCCTGCATGTGCCGGATCAACCCCGTGGCGACGAAGGTCTTGCCTATGTCGGTCCCGGTCGCGGTGATGAAGAACGCTGTCATTGCACTGGGGTTGCACAGGTCGTCGCGGCCGTAAGAACACGCGAGCGGACGAGTTCGGCAAGTCGCTCGATTTCATCATCGGGATGTTGCGCGGTGAAGGTCAGACGCAGACGAGCGGTCCCGGCCGGCACGGTCGGGGGCCTTATGGCGACAACCAGGAAACCCTCGTCTGCCAGCATCCTCGATGCGTCCAGCGCTGTCCCGGCTTCGCCGAGCACGACGGGAACGATCGGGCTGGCCGGCTCGGGCAGCCCGGCCCTGCGGGCAAACGCCCTCGCCTTTGTCAGGGGCAGCGCGGCATAGCCGGGCTCGCCTTCGATCACGTCAAGCGCAGCGAGCGCGGCCGCGGCCATCGCCGGCGGAAGTGCGGTCGAATAGACCGCGGTACGGGCACGGTTGCGAATGAGATCCACGACCGCGGCGGAGGCGCAGACATAGCCGCCATAGGAGCCGAGCGCCTTGGACAGGGTCCCCATTTGCAATGGCACATCGGCCGGGACGGCTTGTACAAAGTTCGAGCCCCGACCACCGCCGACCACGCCGAGGCCATGGGCGTCGTCGGACATGAGCCACGTGTCGTGGCGGTGTGCCAGCGCCGCGAGCCCATGCAGGGGAGCGATATCCCCGTCCATGGAGAAAACGCCGTCGGTCGCGATCAAGGCACGCTGATGACGCCCGCGCAACTCCGCCAGCAGCGCCCCGACATGCCCCACATCCGCGTGGCGGAACGGGACGACGGCGGCGCGCGAGAGCCGCGCCCCAGCCCAGAGGCAGGCATGGGACAGGTCGTCGATGAGGATGAGATCACCCCGGCCGACAAGCGCAGGAATGATGCCGAGATTGGCGAGGTAGCCGGACCCGAAGACGCAAGATGCTTGCGCGCCTTTCAGCCGCGCGAGCCGCAACTCAAGCTCACCCAATAAGGGATGATTGCCGGTTACGAGGCGGGAGGCGCCCGCACCGACGCCGTAGACACGCAACGCCTCGATGGCGGCGTTCTGGACCGCGGGATGATGGGTCAGGTTGAGGTAGTCGTTGCACGAGAACGACAGCAGTCGGCGACCGTCACGCAGCAGCCAAATTCCCGTCACGCGGGTGGTGTCGACCAGCGCGCGGCGTAGACTGCTGCCTTCGAGTTCGCCGAGCTTGGCGGTCGCGAATTCATCGAGAGAACGCATCCTCGCATCGGCCTTGTCGGTTCTGCGAGGGCAGAATGGCGGCAATGAACCTCGAATGGAAGCGCTGAATGCATCGCAAGACATCAAGCAGCCGAGCAGGCGAGGGGCCCGCGTGGTACCAGGCGGGGCTCGCCCATGTCTGGCTGCCTTACGCGCAGATGAAGACGGCGCGCCCGCCGCTCCCGGTGGTCCGCACGCAAGGCTCCCGCATCGTGCTGTCCGATGGACGCGAACTGATCGATGGGATCGCGTCGTGGTGGACGGCCTGCCACGGCTATAACCATCCCCACATTCGGGAGGCGACCGAGCGCCAGCTCGCGCTGATGCCGCACGTCATGTTCGGCGGGCTCGCTCACGAGCAGGGGCTGACGCTGGCTCGGCGGCTCGCGGCGCGCATGCCAGGCGGCCTTGCTCGCGTCTTCTTCTCGGATTCGGGCTCGGTCGCCGTCGAGGTCGCAATGAAGATGGCGGTGCAGTTTTGGCTGAACCAGGGCGTGCGCACGCGAAAGAAGTTTCTGGCCTTCACCGGGGCCTATCACGGCGATACCACAGGAGCGATGGCCGTCGGCGACCCGGAAATGGGCATGCACGGGATGTTCCGCGGCCTCCTCACCGAGCATCACGTCATCGATCTGCCGCAGGACGAGGACAGCACTGCGGGTCTTGCCCGCTTCCTCGAGCGTCACGCGGACGAGCTCGCCGGGATCATCGTCGAGCCGCTGGTGCAGGGTGCCGGCGGCATGCGTTTTCACGACGCCCTCGTGCTGCGTCGGTTGCGCGAGGCTGCGGACCGTTACGAGCTTCTGCTGATTTTTGATGAAATCTTCACCGGCTTCGGCCGCACCGGAACCCTGTTCGCGTGCGAAGCCGCAGATATCGTGCCGGACATTGTGACGCTGTCAAAAGCATTGACAGGCGGCACGCTGCCGCTCGCCGCCACGGTGGCGTGCGCGCGGGTCTTCGACGAATTCTGGTCTGACGATCCCATGCATGCCCTGATGCATGGGCCGACCTTTATGGCGAATCCGCTCGCCTGCGCCGCCGCCAACGCCTCGCTTGATCTGTTTGAGTCCGAGCCGCGCCTGCAACAGGTCGCCGCCATTGCAAGCGCGCTAGAGCGCGGCCTGGCGTCCTGCAGAGACCTGCCCGCGGTCAAAGGGGTGCGCGTGAAAGGCGCGATCGGAGTGGTCGAGCTCGAGCGCATCGACGATCTCGACGGCTTGCGCGCGCGGTTCGTGGAGGAGGGGGTTTTCGTGCGCCCGTTCGGATCGGTCGTCTATCTCACTCCCGCCTTCACGATCGGCGAGGAGGAATTGGAGCGATTGACCAACGCGGTTACCAAGGTTTTGGGCGCTCTCTGATCCGTCTGGGGGCGGGCGGCAGCTAGTACCCCACCGCCGTCCCATGCAGGTCGTATTCGTCCGCGCGCTCGATCCGCACCGTCGCGATCTCGCCCAGGCGCAGCGGACGACGGCTCGTCACATAGACCGCGCCGTCGATCTCCGGTGCGTCGCCGCGGCTGCGGCCCTTTGCCATTGCGGCGCCCGGACCCCGGTCCGGCAGCCTGCTGTCCCGCGTGTAGACTTCGTCGATGATCACTTGCTGGCGGGTGCCCACCTTACGCCTGAGGCGTCGTGCGGAAATCGATTGCTGGTGGCGCATGAAGCAATCCCAGCGCTCCTGCTTCACCGCGTCGGTGACCGGCGCCGCGAGATCGTTCGCAACGGCGCCTTTGACGGGCTCGTAGCGGAAGCAGCCGACGCGATCGAGTTCCGCCTCTTCGAGCCAGTCGAGCAGAAATTGAAAATCCTCGTCACTTTCGCCGGGAAAGCCCACGATGAATGTGGAGCGAATGGTGAGGTCGGGACAGATTTCGCGCCAACGCGCGATCCGCTCCAAGGTCCTTTCCTGCGCTGCCGGCCGCTTCATGCGCCGGAGCATGGACGGCGCTGCGTGCTGAAATGGAATGTCGAGATAGGGCAGTACCTTGCCCTCGGCCATTAAAGCAATGACCTCGTCCACGTGTGGGTAGGGATAGACGTAATGCAGCCGCACCCAAGCCCCGAGCTCGCCGAGCGCGCCTGCCAGATCGAAAAATCTTGCCCGTACCTCGCGGCCCTTCCAATCGCTCGCAGCGTATTTGAGATCGACCCCATAGGCCGATGTGTCCTGCGAAATAACCAGAAGTTCCTTCACTCCCGCGGCCACCAAGCGCTCGGCTTCGCGCAGCACGTCAGCCGCGGGCCGCGAAACAAGGTCGCCCCGCAACTTGGGGATGATGCAGAAGCTGCAGCGATTGTTACAGCCCTCGGAAATCTTCAGATAGGCATAGTGTCGCGGTGTGAGCTTGATGCCCTCCGGCGGCAGCAGATCGAGAAACGGATCGTGCTGCGGGGGCACCGCGCGATGGACGGCCTCGAGCACGCTTTCGTATTGTTGCGGGCCGGTGACCGAGAGCACGCCCGGGTAGTGCGCAATGATCTTCTCGGGCTCCGCGCCCATGCAGCCGGTAACGATGACCTTGCCGTTCGCGTGAACCGCCTTGCCGATAGCGGCCAGCGACTCTGCCTGGGCGCTATCGAGAAAGCCGCAGGTGTTGACGACCGCCACATCGGCACCCTCGTGCCCGCGGGTGAGCTCGTACCCTTCCGCGCGCAGGCGGGTGATGATGCGCTCGCTGTCGACCAGTGCTTTCGGGCAGCCAAGCGAGACGAAGCTTACCTTCGGCGCGCGCCCACTATCTGAATTTCGCTTCTCCATATGCGAGGGGCTACCCGAGCACGAGAGCGGGAGCAAGCGATCATCGCCGCAGGGTGGACGCGCTCATCTCCGACGCGCTACAGCAGCGACAAAATGCAAAGCGGGAGCAAAAACTGCTCCGGCGGACCTCAACCTGCATTTTGTTACTGCGTTGGAAGGGTGGCCGAGTGGTTTAAGGCAGCGGTCTTGAAAACCGCCAGGGGGTTTACGCTCCCTCGTGGGTTCGAATCCCACCCCTTCCGCCAGAGGCCAAACGTCGCTCAGAGGTATAATTGTACTATTTTCCTTTGCTTTGAACCCCGGACACCTGGATCGCGTCCAACAGGCAAGGCGAAGCTGGACGGCTACCCGGTCCCCCCCGATCCCCGGCTGTCTTGAAAATTACGCCGAACTGGGACGAACTTACCCCCGCCTCGGCGGGGCTTTTCTTTTTCAACCTGGCACGCGTCCCGTGAACGTGACCGCGCTGGTGGCGCCACTCGGCTTTGCGCCAATCGCCTGTGCACAGGAACTGAGCCCGCTATGCAGAAACCGATTGCGACCTTGGCCATCGGAGGGCTTATCAACGCCACGCTGCTCACGCGCAGCCGCAGTCAAAGGACGCTGCTTCGGTGTCCTACACCCGGTGAAAGGGCTGCCCGTGGTTCACGACCCTGCCGCGCAAGCTCAACTCAGTGACCGCGACCATGAACATCACCATGGGGCCGGTCACGTTCACGCCCCGGCAAGCTTCGGCAGCGCCTTTGCCATAGGCATCGGCCTAAACGTCGCATTCGTTGCGGTGGAGTTCGTGTTCGGCGTGCTTGCGAACTCCGTATCGTTGCTGGCGGACGCGGGTCACAACCTCTCCGATGTGCTGGGGCTGGTCATTGCCTGGATCGCCAGCGTCCTGGTCAGGCGGCCTCCGTCGTCGCGTTATACCTACGGCCTGCGCAGTTCGTCGATCCTCGCCGCGCTGTTCAACGCCGTGTTCCTGCTTGTCGCGGTGGGTGCCATCGCCTGGGAAGCGATCCTGCGACTGCTTCATCCCGAACCGGTAGCCAGCGGCACGGTAATGATCGTTGCCACCGTCGGCATCGTCATCAATGGGGCGACCGCTTGGCTATTCGCCTCTGGCCGCAAGGGCGACCTGAACATTCGCGGCGCCTTCATGCATATGATCGCGGATGCTGCCGTGTCGGCGGGCGTAGTCGTGGCGGGCTTGGCCATTCTCTACACCGGTTGGGTTTGGCTCGATCCACTGACCAGCCTTGTCATCGTCGGCGTGATCGTATGGGGCACGTGGGGTCTCTTGCGAGACTCCCTTGCGATGTCGGTCAATGCGGTGCCGAGCAAGATCGATCCCCAAGCGGTTCGACGATACCTTGAGACCTTCTCGGACGTTTCGTCCGTCCATGACCTTCATATCTGGGCGATGAGCACGACCGAGAGCGCCTTGACCGCCCACCTTGTGTTTCCCGCCGGCCATCCCGGTGATGAATTCCTCCTGCGGGCAGCGAGCGAGTTGCGGCATCGCTTTGGAATCGATCACACAACATTGCAGATCGAGATCAGCGAGGATTCAGCCTGCCACCTCGCGCCCGATCATGTGGTTTGAACTCAGCTTTAGCCTATCCAGTGGGAACGAAATCGTACTCGTCGCGCGCCAACAAAGGAGCCGCCGTGCCCGAACGAAAGCCGGTCGATGTTGCCGACTACGGCGGATTTGGCCCGCACCATCCCGGCAAGTAACGGGCATCCTGGCTTTTTGCCGATATGAGCGCCCGCTCGAGCGCGTCGGTGAAGTCTTTTTCGATTTGACCGCGCTTCATGCGCCGGCGCAAAAAGTCCGCCCACAGGAATTCGCTGAATGGCGTGACGTCCTTGGCGAAGCCGCCGGCCCGGCGCAACTCGCCCGCGAGACTGCGAAACGGATCATCCCCCAGATCGGTGATGGAGCGCGGAATATCTGCGAATTCGCGGCGACGCCCCTTCCCATCGTATGGATGCACCCAGGCATGGTGATCGAGCACGATCCAGAAGGCATCCTGCTGCAGCGTGCTCAAATTCGCGACCACGCTGACGAGCACGTGCTCGAGGCCTTCCTTATGGAGTGCCAAAGCGAGGTGATGGTGATCGATGATGTAGTACCGGTCTCGTGGACCCATGACGACCGGAATCATATGACCGCCCAGAAACTTGCCGATCTTCTTGCCGACGTGCGTTCGCAGATGGTCACGCTTTTGGTTCACCTCCCGCATGCCGACCGTCATCTGGGTCGGACGCAGATCGGTTATCGCGATGGGCTGCAGAATGGGGTCGCGCACGACGATCATGACATTCTCCAAACCAAGCCTGCGAATGACGCGGGCGCTTATAAAAGTGAGATCGGCCCGACCGGCCGGAATGTCCTGTTCAGCGAACAGGACTGACCGAGCATAGCGAAACCATCGCCCGGTTCGAACCCCGAAAGCGGCGGTGAAACGGCTCCCGAGCAGAGGCGGGGTCGCGTTCAAGTGCTTCAAAGCGCGCGCCGCGGAACGCGATGCGCAGGAAAACTCGCCAAACCGTCATGCGCGCTGGAACTTGTCCGGCCATTCGGGGTAAGCTGCGCGCTCGACTGCGAGAGGAGATCATGCGTACGCTCATTGCCCTCGTTTCCATGGTTCTGTCTGGGTCGTCGCTCGCGGACAGTGTGCGGCACCTGCAAGTCCCGGAGCGATTCTGGGGCACGTGGGCACGCAGCCCCGACCTTTGTCGTGACAAGAAGTCCATAATCGTCGTGTCGGAGAAGGGCTACGTGACGCCAGAGGCCAGTTGCGAGATTCAATGGCTCACCGAAACCGCGGGTGGCAGTGGGCCGATCTACTCAGCCCATATGCGTTGCACCAGCCTGACCGCGCCGGATGAGAAGACAGAATTGAATCGCATTATTCTTCCGAAGGAGGGCGGCCAGCTGTCGGCCGGTCCTGATTTCCAGAATCTCACCCACTACCAGCGGTGCCCGGCCAACTAGCGGGGCGCGAACCAGGACCGCGAATGGCCTCACCGGAGCGAAGGTCGAACTAGGCCGCTGCTCGCCGGCGTCCACCCGCGAGGCGCGTTGCCAGAATTTTGTCAACGCGACGGCCATCGATATCGACGATTTCGAAGCGCCAGCCCTGGGTGTCGAAACTCTCAGCGATTTGGGGCAGGTGGCCAAGCCAGTCGAGCACGAAGCCAGCCGCCGTGTGATAACTGCGCTCCTGGGGAATTGCGATGTCCAGCCGGTCGGCCATCTCATCCACCGGCATGCTGCCGGCGATCAGCCACGAACCATCCTCACGCTGCACGACATCGGGTTCGCTTTCATGCGTTTGCGAACCGCCCACGATCGCTTCCAAAATGTCGGCATTGGTGACCACGCCTTGAAAATGGCCGTACTCGTCGTGAACCAGAGCCATGTGAACCGGGGCCCCCTTGATCACTTCCAGTACGTCGAGAGCGTCCGCGGTGTCGGGGACGTTGGGCGCGGGCCGCACACGCGCGCGCGGATCCGGCACCTCACCGCGCAGATATGCTTCGAGCAGATCCTTGGCCTGCAGCACGCCCAGCATGTCGTCTGGCGCACCGTCGTGAACGGGCAGCCGTGAATGCGGGCTCTCGAGGAGTGTGCGCCGGATCGTCGCTGGATCGGCCGATAGATCGACCATGTCGACGTCCCGGCGTGGCGTCATAACCGCACGCACCGGGCGATCCCCCAGTCGCATGACTCCGGCGATCATTGCGCGCTCGCTCGGTTCGATGACGCCCGCGGTTTCGGCCTCCGCAATGAGGGTCTTGATCTCCTCATCGGTGACTCGCTGCTCGACCTGCCTGCCATAGCCGAGCGCTCGCAGGACCAGGCGCCCGGAAACGTCGAGCAGCCAGACCGCGGGGGAGGCGACCTTCGCAAGCAGCGTCATGGCGGGAGCCAGACGCACCGCGACCCGTTCCGGATCGCGCAACGCAATCTGCTTGGGCACGAGTTCCCCGACGATCAACGACACATAGGTGATGGCGGCGACCACCAATCCCACGCCGACGATTTCCGCGATCGCAGGTGACAAGCCGACGGCAACAAACCATTGCACAAGCCGCTGTCCGAGCGTCGCCCCCGAAAATGCCCCGGAGAGCACGCCATTGAGCGTGATCCCGATCTGAACGGTCGACAGAAATCTTCCCGGATCGGACGCGAGTGCAAGCGCCCGACGGGCGCCGACCACTTCGCGGTTGATCAGAGCCTGAAGGCGAGCGCGGCGCGACGACACGACCGCAAGCTCCGCCATCGCCAAGACGCCGTTGAGAAGAATCAACGCGACAACGATCAGAAGTTCGAAGAACAGCATCGGAAACATATAGACATGCAATGCGACCGATGCCATTGCGGCTCCCAGAGCAAGGGCGCTGGCTCGAAAGCTCTGAAACAACGGCTTGCGGGGGCGCACGCGGCAGGCGACAATCTCCTGTAGTCGGGCGGTTTTCCCCGTACCGCACGAACCCAGGCGGCCCAGGGGCGCGTCCGGGTCGTACGCACGCGAGGAAACGCCGCAGGAGCTTTCGAACCCTCAGGAAGCATTGATGCCGCACGCACACCGCGCTTGCACTGCAGGCCTCGCATCCTGGGCACAACTGGCTGCGATTGCGACCTTAGCCATGGCCATCACCGGGTCCACCGGCCTGGCGCAGAGCACTCGAATCGAGGAATTGGTTTCGGCGGTGGTGCGGATCAAGACGCACGTCAATCCCGAAGGACGCACCGTCGAAGGCTTGGGCCGTGAACGCGAAGGGTCCGGCATCCTCATCGACAACGACGGCCTCGTGCTGACCATCGGTTATCTCATGGTGGAGGCTTATGCGGCGGAGGTCGTCGACAATAGCGGGCGCACCGTGCCGGCGAGTGTGGTTGGCTACGACCACGAGACCGGCTTCGGGCTCTTGCGCACGATGGAGCCGCTCAGGCTCAAGCCGATGCCGCTCGGCAAATCCGCCGACGTCAAGGAACGTGATCCAGTCCTGGTCGCGAGCTTCGGCGGGCCCGACATGGTGGCGGGCGCCTACGTCGTTGCCAAGCGTGAGTTCGCTGGCAATTGGGAATACATGCTCGACGAAGCCCTGTTCACCGCGCCGCCGCATCCGGCCTGGAGTGGGGCGGCATTGATCAACCGGGAAGGCAAGTTGGTCGGAGTCGGTTCGCTCATCGTGGGCGACGCCGCCGGCGGGAACGACAAGACCCCGGGCAACATGTTCGTGCCCATTGACCGCCTGCTGCCCGTCCTGGGTGACCTCATCTCCGACGGCCGCGTGGCCGGGCCGGGGCGGCCGTGGCTCGGGGTCAACACCGACGAGCTGCGCGGGCGTCTGTTCGTGAGCCGAGTGACGCCTGGCGGGCCGGCGGAGAAAGCAGGGCTCAAACGCGGCGATGTCGTCGTCGGTGTCAACGGCGAGCCGCCCAAGAACCTGGCAGATTTCTATCGAAAGGTCTGGGCCCAGGGCGCCGCCGGCACGACGGTCGCCATCGATGTGCTGCAAGACAGCCAAGTGCGACGGGTGGAGATCAAGTCGATCAACCGCCTTGACCATCTGAAACTGAAGACGACGCTCTGACTTGGCCAGTAGGCGATTCGGAGGCACTCCACCGGTCGACGCGCGGACGAATTGGCCCGAAATCGGCTCTAACCGTGGCGCGCCGGCCACAGCGGTGCACAACCCCCCAGCCTAGCTCCCGCCCGCACGAGGCAGCCCCATTCCTGCCGCGATCAAACTGCGATATGCCCATCAGGGTTCGGATGCGGCCGATGATTTGGTCGCGGCCGGTTTGCGGTACTCGTCGCCCTCCGCCCAGCTCAGTGGAGCGGCCGACGGCGTGGATGGCCGCAACGCGGGGGCTAGATGGGGCGTCTTGCAGGCATACAGCTGGGTGCTCTCGCGCGGGTCGCCGCCGCGGCGGTTTGCTGCCTTGCGCTTGCTCATTGCTCGGGCTCGTTCTCCAGCAAAGAGTACAGCCCACGCGTGGTGGAGGAAGGCGAACCGGTGCCGAAGGGCGGCGGCATGTATCGGGTCGGCAAGCCGTACAACATCAACGGCCGCACTTACGTCCCGGCGGAGAATCCAGCCTACCGGGCTGAAGGCGTCGCTTCCTGGTACGGCCGGGATTTTCATGGGCGGCTGACCGCTAACGGCGAAGTCTATGACATGCACGGCATTTCAGCCGCGCACACAACCCTTCCGCTGCCGAGTTATGTGCGTGTGACCAATCTGGAAAACGGCCGCTCCATCGTGGTCCGTGTCAACGATCGCGGGCCTTACGCTCACAGCCGCGTGATTGACCTCTCGATCGGAACGGCCAAGGCCCTCGATTTCTACAGCCGGGGTCTGGCGCGCGTAAGGGTCGAGTACGTCGGGCGCGCCCCCATCGAGGGCACCGACGACGAAATGTTGATGGCGACATTGCGCGAGGGCTCTCCCGCGCCGGCGCCCTCCAAAGTCATGATCGCTGCTGCGAAGCCTTTCATCCCCAGCGCGGATGACAACAAGCGCTCGCCCGCATCGGAAGAGCGTCAGTTCACGCTCAGCAGCGCATCGAGTCGCCCGGCAAAGCCGGCAGCCACCAACGAGGCGAGCGCGGGCGATCGGCCGAAGAGCAAACCGGCCGTCCGCCCGACTTATGCCTCGGCCGCGGAGACAAGAACCGAATCGCCCGCGCTGAGCCCCGCTCCCGCGGCCGGATTTGCGCCCATGCAAGGCAATGCACTCGGGCTCATGAGCGGTCGCGGGCTTTATTGAGCGTTGTTTGGCCGGAAATGCCGCCCGTGATTCGATCCTGAAGCGGCAGGCCAGCGATGTTCACCAGTGCGTCAAACACCGCTGGCGGCATTGCTTTCGACCGGCGGAAATTGCTAAGCATGGCCGGGGCAGGGAAGGGAGCGTGGACCGTGGCCACGCCGGTTTCGGCTACGCGTGCCTGGTCCGCGTAGGGCTTGCCTCTGTCATGAAATTGCGTGCGCTTGCCAGTTGGTTCTCCACCCCCGTCGCGAAATGGGGCGTCCTCGCCTTTCTAGCGGGCGCCATCGGTTCGGCCATCGCGGCCCCCAATCCGGTGTCGGGCCCCAAGCCGAGCGACGGCGGATATCAAACGTCAGCCGCACATGCCATCCTGATCGAAGCCGACAGCGGCAGCGTGCTGTTCGAAAAGGGCGCCGACGATCTCATTCCCCCCGCCAGTCTGTCCAAGTTGATGACAGCGGAGGTGGTGTTCAACGAGATCAAGCAGGGCCGCCTCAAACCCACCGATGAATTCATCGTCAGCACCAATGCTTGGCGCCGGGGCGGCGCTCCTTCGCGCACGTCGAGCATGTTCATTCCGATCCACAGCAAGGTCGCCGTGGATGATCTCTTGCATGGCGTGATCATCCAGTCGGCGAACGACGCCGCCATCGCACTTGCCGAGGGCATTTCCGGCAACGAGTCCACGTTCGCCGAGCTGATGACCAAGCGGGCGCGCGAAATCGGGCTCGCCAAGTCGACCTTCGGCAACTCAAATGGTCTTCCCGACCCAAGACAGCTCATGACCGCGCGCGAGCTGGCGAAGCTTGCGCGGCACATCATCGAGACCTATCCCGAATACTATAAGTACTATGGCGAGCGCGAATTCACCTGGAACAAGATCCGCCAATACAATCGCAACCCGCTGCTGGCCCTCACGATCGGCGCGGACGGCCTCAAGACCGGCTTCACCAAGGAAGCAGGCTATGGTCTTGTCGGCTCGGCGGTGCAGAACGGACTGCGCCTGATCGTCGTGGTCAATGGCCTGAAATCTGAGAAAGAACGCGCCGACGAAGCGAAGAAGTTGCTGGAATGGGGGTTCCACAGTTTTCAATCCGGACTGCTCTTCGCCGACGGGCAGGAGATCGCCCAGGCCAAGCTCTATGGCGGCAATAAAGGGCACGTGCCGCTGGTCGCCGGCAAGGAGGTACGGCTGATGGTGCCGCGCGGTTCGCGCGAGAAGGTCATCGCCCGGGTAGTCTATACCGGACCGGTGCCAGCGCCGGTTCAGCAAGGTCAGAAAATCGGCACACTCAAGGTCTGGCGCGGAGAGTCCTTGGTTCTCGAAGTTCCGCTACGCGCGGCCGAGAGCATCGGCACCGGCTCGATGTCGCAGCGAGCCTTCGACGCTGCCTCGGAACTCGTCGTCGGCCTATTCCGCGCTGGCCTCCAGCGGCTATAGTTGCATGGCTGCAACGTCGATCGGCGCACGCTACGCGGTTGCGGAGCATCCGGTCGTCATCGGCCTTCAACACTTGGCGGAGCGCGGATGATGCCAGCGCGAACGAGATCGCCGTCAACGCGGCCCCTGGGCCCTCCGACAGCTTCGGCATAAGCGACGAGATGCGTGGACGCTTCATAACGTTCGAAGGCGGCGAAGGCACAGGCAAGTCGACCCACTCGATCCTGCTGTCAGATCGCCTCGAGGCGCTGGGCATCGACGTGGTGCTCACGCGCGAACCCGGCGGCTCGCCCGGCGCTGAAGCAATTCGCCACGTCCTGCTCTCTGGGGTAGCAAAACCGCTTGGCGTGGAAGCCGAGGCGCTCCTGTTTGCCGCAGCTCGCGACGATCACGTGCGCACCACGATCGAGCCGGCGCTCGCGCGGGGTGCGTGGGTCATCTGCGACCGCTTCATCGATTCGACCAGGGTGTATCAGGGCACTTTGGGCAATCTGGACCCATTGTTGATCCGCGCTCTCGAACGGGTGACAGTTGGGGAGCTCAAGCCCGACCTTACCTTCATTCTCGACGTGCCGGCGGAGGTTGGGCTTGCGCGAGCACGCAAGCGACGAGGCGAGGGCGCTGCAGACCGTTTCGAGTCGGAGGCGCGCGCGTTCCACGAGGCCCTACGCGACGCCTATCAGACGCTCGCAACCGATGAGCCCGCCCGCTGCCTGCTGATCGACGCAACCGAGCCGAAGTCCGCAGTTGCCGAGCACATTTGGAAGAGCGTGAGCGAACGCCTTGCTCCAGTGAGGACGCCGCCGTTGCATGCGGGCACCGCATCGTGAGCGATGCCGATGAAATGAGCATCGAGCCGCGGGCACCTCGCGAGACGACCGTTCTTCATGGCCATGGCGAGGCCGAGCGGGGACTGTTGGAAGCTTATCGGGGCCGGCGCTTCCACCACGCATGGCTGATCGCGGGACCTGCCGGCATCGGCAAGGCGACGCTCGCCTACCGCATGGCCCGCTTCGTCCTCGCTCATCCCGATCCGCGCGCAGCAGAGGTGCAGAGCGCGACCTCGCTTCACGTCGATGCCGATCATCCGGTCATTCGGCGCATCGCGGCACAGGGCCACGGCGATCTTCTGGTGCTGGAGCGCACGATCAACGAGAAGACCAACAAGCTGCGTCAGGACATCCAGGTGGATGACGTCCGCCGGACCATCACGTTCTTCGGCTCGACCGCCGGAGAGGGGGGATGGCGGGTCGCGATCGTGGATGCGGTCGACGACCTTAATCCCGCGGGTGCCAACGCGCTGCTCAAAGTTTTGGAAGAGCCGCCCCGCCGCGCTGTGCTGTTGTTGATCAGCCATTCAGCGGCCCGCGTTTTGCCGACCATTCGCTCCCGTTGCCGGCTGCTGGCACTACGCCCGCTCCAGGCCTCCGAAGTGGCCCGGGCGGCTGCCGCGGCGATCGGAGAAGGTGCCGAAACCGCCGACATCGAGGCCGCCGCCGCGGTCGCCGATGGCAGTGTCCAGCGTGCCTTGGCGCTGCTCGACGGCGACACGCTCGATCTGCGAAGTCGCATCACGACGTTGCTCGAGCGGCTACCCGCGGTCGATCCGCGCGCGCTGCACGCGCTCGGCGATCGCCTCTACGGCACCGATCCGGCCACGCTTGCGGCTTTCGTTGACACCGTGAATACGTGGCTGTCGACACGCTTGGCGAGCGAACTGGATCCCGCGCGGCTCGCGCGGGTGGCCGAGGTGTGGGAGCGGATCAACCTCTCCGCGCGCGACGTGGATGTCTTCAATCTCGAGCGCAAGCCATTGGTTTTCAATGTCTTCGGCTGGCTTGCCGAGGCGTCGCGCGGTTGATACCTAGGACATGTGATGGCAGGGCTCGGGGTCAAGTCACCCGAGGTAGCGCGCGCTATCGGAATGACGACGTCCTGGGCAAGTATCCCGCGGAAAGACTGAATGGCTGACAAGCCCCGCTACTATCTCACCACCGCGATCGCCTATCCGAATGGGCCGCCGCATATCGGCCACGCCTATGAAGCGATCGCGACCGACGCAATAGCGCGTTTCATGCGGCTCGACGGGTACGACGTCCTGTTCCTGACCGGTACCGACGAGCATGGCATCAAGATGCTGCAGACCGCGGCCAAGGAGAAGCTATCTCCCCAGCAACTGGTCGAACGTAATGTGCCGCGCTTCAAGGCCATGGTCGAGCGACTCAACTGTTCGAACGACGAATTCATTCGCACCACGGAGGAGCGTCATCATCGCGCTTCGATCGGCATCTGGCAGCGGATGGAAGCAGCAGGCGACATTTATCTCGACAAGTATTCCGGCTGGTATTCAGTCCGCGACGAAGCCTATTACGACGAAGACGAGACCAAGCTCACCGAAAAAGGCGAGCGGATCGGTCCGCAAGGCACGCCGGTCGAATGGGTGGAGGAGGAGAGCTATTTCTTCAAGCTGTCGGCCTATCAGCAGAAGCTGCTCGATCTTTATGCCAAGCATCCCGATTACGTCCTGCCGAAGGAACAACTCAACGAGGTGATGAGCTTCGTCAGAGGCGGCCTGCAGGACCTCTCGATCTCGCGCACCACCTTCGACTGGGGCGTCAAAGTACCGGGCAACCCGAAGCACGTGATGTACGTGTGGGTGGACGCACTCACGAATTACATCACCGCGGTTGGCTACCCCGATACGGACAGCCCGAAATTCCGCCGCTACTGGCCAGCGGACCTGCACGTCATCGGCAAGGACATCGTGCGGTTCCACGCGGTTTACTGGCCCGCCTTCCTGATGTCGGCAGGCGTCGACGTTCCGCGGCGAATCTTCTCACATGGATTTCTCTTCAATCGCGGAGAGAAGATGTCGAAATCGGTCGGCAACGTGATCGACCCGATTGCGCTTGTCGACGCCTACGGGGTCGATCAGCTTCGTTATTTTTTCCTGCGGGAGGTCCCATTCGGCCAAGACGGTAACTACAGCCTCGAGGCCATCGTCAACCGCATCAACGCGGACCTCGCCAATGATCTGGGCAATCTGGCGCAGCGTTCGCTCTCGATGATCGCGCGTCAACTCAACGGGGTCTTGCCCAAGCCGGGCGCATTTTCCGCCAACGATACGGCGATCCTGACGCTGGCCGACGGCATGATCGCCAAAGCACGCGAGGCGATGAAGACCCAGCAGTTGCACCAGGTGCTCGCCATCGTGTGGGCGGTGGTGGCCGAGGCCAACCGCTACTTCGCCAGCGAGGCTCCCTGGGCGCTCGCCAAAAGCGATCCGCCGCGTCAAGCGACCGTGCTCTACGTAACCGCCGAGGTCATCCGGCAGGTGTCGATCCTGGCCCAGCCTTTCATGCCGAGCTCTGCCGGAAAACTGCTCGATCTGCTCGCCATTCCAGCCGGCGAGCGGCAGTTCAGCGAGCTTGGCGGGGACCGCCGGATCGCCGCTGGCAGCACGCTCCCGGCGCCCAGTCCGGTCTTTCCCCGCTATGTGGACAGTGAAGCAAGCGCACAGACCTGATGCTGATCGATAGCCACTGTCATCTGGATTTTCCCGACTTCGCCGGCGAGCTAGACGCCCTGATCGTGCGTGCGCGTGCAGCGGACGTTGGGCGCATGGTGACGATTTCGACGCGCGTGAAGCGACACGGCGAGGTGCTCGCCATCGCCGAACGCTTTCCCGATGTCTATTGCTCTGTAGGCACCCACCCGCACCATGCGCATGAGGAGCTCGACGTTACGGTGGACGACCTCATAGACCGCACGCGCCATCCCAAGGTGGTCGCGATCGGAGAGGCTGGGCTCGATTACCACTACGATCTGAGCCCACGTGAGGCGCAAGAGCGGGGCTTCCGCAACCACATCGCCGCCGCGCGCACCACCGGATTGCCGATCGTCATTCATTCGCGTGACGCCGATGAGGACATGGCGCGGATCCTCGAGGAGGAAACCGCTAAAGGCGCTTTCCCCGCCGTGCTGCACTGCTTCACCGGCGGCCCAGATCTCGCGCAACGTGCCATCGCGCTCGGTCTCTTCATCTCGTTCACCGGAATCCTGACTTTCAGGAAATCCGATGCCCTCCGCACCATTGCGCGGAGCCTGCCCGCGGAGCGCGTTCTGGTCGAGACCGACGCGCCTTATCTGGCTCCCGGCCAATATCGAGGGAAGCGAAACGAGCCCGCCTACGTGGTCGAGACGGCCAAAATTCTGGCCGAGACGCGGGCGGTATCGACCGACGAGATCGCCCGGCAGACCACCGAGAATTTCTTTCGCCTCTTCTGCAAGGTCCCGCGTCCCGAGGCCAGCGCAGACACCCTTACGCAATCCGCGCTGGGGTAACTGCGTACGCATGACCATGAAGTTTACGATCCTCGGTTGCGGCTCCTCGGGTGGCGTCCCGCGCCCCGCGCTCGGCTGGGGAGCGTGCGATCCCGGCAATCCCAAGAACCGCCGGCGGCGGACGTCGCTCCTGGTGGAACGCCGGGAAGCAGGCGCGGTCACCCGCGTGCTGATCGATACGTCGCCTGATCTGCGCGAGCAGCTTCTCGATGCTGAGGTCGACTCGCTCGACGGCGTGCTTTTCACCCATGAACACGCCGATCACACCCACGGCATCGACGACTTGCGCGGGCTCTTTATCAAGCGCCGGCGACGGGTCGACGTCTACGTGGATGAAGCCACGTCGAAGTCATTGCGTGCCCGCTTCGGCTATTGCTTCCAGTCGCCTCCCGGCAGTGAATACCCCCCGATCGTGACCGAGCATCGGCTCGAGCCCGGCCAGCCGGTCACCATCGACGGGGAGGGCGGTCCGATCGTGATCCTCCCCATCCTCCAGGAGCACGGGGATATTCCTTCCTTGGGCTTCCGGTTCGGCGCCCTGGCCTATTCCTGTGACTTGAGCGGCCTGCCCCAGTCCAGCGTAGCTGCCCTGGCAGGGATCGATGTCTGGGTCGTGGATGCGCTCAGATATCAGCCGCATCCGAGCCATTTCAGCGTCGACGATGCATTGGCGTGGATCGAACGGATCAAGCCGGCCCGGGCGGTCCTGACCAACCTTCATTCCGATCTGGACTACGAGGCACTGCGCGCCAGGCTGCCGGCCAATGTGGAGCCCGGGTTCGACGGGCTCACGATCGAAATGCCGGCAACGCCGTCCTGAAGTCGTATCGTAGGAACATGGGACAATCCCATGAAATATCGACACTCTTGTTGAAGTGCCGAATGCGACACAAGATGGCTTTATTCATAAAATCAGCCGGTTATCGCGGAAACCTAAGGTGACTTCGGTAGACGTGGTCCGCCTGTCTCAATGGAATACGTGAGGCCCGTCATTCGCCAGGGCATGCACTCAACAAACCGCGGTTTCCCAGGGACTGGATAATAATATTCCATAATATCTCTTATGCGAATGGCGGAACTCGGAAGCAGGCCACGCGTTTGAGAAAGGTTCCCCCGGTTGATGGACATCAACACACCCGGACCGCCGGCGCTCCATGATGTCCCTTCCCTAAAAATGAGGTGCCCTGTGACCAGCAAGGTGAGAAAGCTCGAACCGCACACAGCTCCGGCGCGGCTCGATACCCCGACCGATCTTTCTGACGATGCAGTCCGCGAGGTTTCCGCGGCGCTCAATGCGCTGCTGGCTGATACGTTTGCACTCTATGTCAAGACGAAGAACTTCCACTGGCACGTCAGCGGACCGCATTTCCGCGACTATCACCTCCTGCTCGACGAACAAGGCGAGCAGCTGGAAGGCAGTATCGACATACTCGCTGAACGCGCCCGCAAGATCGGCGGCACCACGATCCGCTCGGTCGGACAGATCGCCAAGCTGCAGCGCGTCAAAGACAACGACAAGGATTACGTGGCGGCTATCGATATGTTGAACGAGCTCATGAACGACAACAAGGCTCAAATTCAGCACATGCGCGAAGCCCACAAGCTCGCAGACGAGCACGAGGACGTGGCGACTGCCAGCCTGCTGGAGAACTTCATCGACGAGGCCGAGAAACGCTGCTGGTTCCTGTTCGAGGCAAGCCGCGCAGCCGAGCGTACGGGTCATTGACCGAGTGGCGGACCCGGAAACAGTATGGACAGCAGAGAGGGGCCGAGACAGAAGGCAGCCAGGGTCGTATTCTCTCTCCGGCCCGTCTTCGGGGCTCCTGACCCACTCTCTGCCGTCCGATGCGCCCTTCCCGCGACATTGCCCATCTTCTTCAGATCATGGCGGCCCTCCGTACTCCGGGGACGGGCTGTCCGTGGGACCTCGACCAGAATTTCGCGACCATCGCGCCCTATACGATTGAGGAGGCCTACGAGGTTGCCGACGCCATCGCGCGCGGCGATCTTGTAGATTTGCGCGAGGAGCTTGGCGACCTTCTCCTGCAGGTCATTTTTCATGCCCGGATGGCCCAGGAGCAAGGCGCGTTCGACTTTGCCGATGTAGTGCAAACACTGAGCGAAAAGCTCATCCGGCGCCATCCCCATGTGTTCGGCGAAGCGCGCGATCTCGCTCCCCAGGCGGTCAAGGATCTATGGGAGCAGATCAAGCGTGAGGAGCGTGCACAGAAGGCAAATGGGCGAACGGGCGAGCAAGTGGCGGCCGCCCTCGCCGGCGTTCCGGTGGCACTCCCTGCCGTCACGCGCGCGCTCAAATTGCAGGCTAAAGCCGGCAGGGTCGGCTTCGATTGGAATGATCCGCTCGCGGTGCTGGCCAAAATCCGAGAGGAAGCGGACGAGATCGAGGCCGAGATCGCCGCAGGAGATAGGACGGCGGCGGCCGGCGAGGTCGGCGACCTCCTGTTCGCGGTGGTCAATCTTGCCCGCCATCTCGACGTCGATCCGGAGGCAACGTTACGCGCAACCAATCGCAAGTTCGAACGTCGCTTCGCCGCCATCGAACGGGCGTTGGAAGAGCGCGGCAAGACCCCGCAGGAGGCGACCCTTGAGGAGATGGACGACCTTTGGAACGAAGCGAAGTCTGCGGAAAAGCCGTGAGGGCGCGATTCGCCGCTAACCGCATTCACCTTGCGGAAGGACCCAAAGTACCTGTCCCTGCTGCCGGGGCTGGTGATAACATTCACCTCCTACCCCGTCCCGACCAACGGCGCTCAGCAATGATGCCACTGACGCAACTCTCCTTTTGTCTGCTCGCCACTCTACTCGCGGGGGTGCTCCCCTCGCCGCTTGCCGCACAACAATGGCCAACGCGCACGATCAGGATCGTGACTGGGACGCCCGCAGGCGGAAGCCCGGATTTCGTCAGCCGGCTACTGGGAGAGAAACTCAGCGAGCGTCTCGGCCAAGCGGTGGTGATCGAAAATTCGGCAACAACGGGTGTAGCGGCGTGGAACGCGGTCGCAAAATCCCAACCTGACGGCTATCTGGTCAGCATGTTAACCGGCGCCTTCTCTGCGCGGGCAGCCGTTGCCAAATCGCTCCCTTACCATTCGATCAAGGACTTCACGTTCATCACAATGGTGTCCGGCTACCCGATGGTAGTCGCGACGGCGCCGAACTCACCGATCAAATCCTTCGCCGATCTCATCGCGCGCGCTAGGGCCGCACCCTTCGACGTGACCTACGGCATGAACCTGCCCGGAAGCGTGCACCATCTGACCGGCGAGTTGATCAATGTCGAAGCCGGGACCTCGCTTCGCGGCATTCCTTACCGCGGCAATACCCAGATCGTTCAGGACCTGTTGGGGGGCCGACTCGATGTGATGATCGAGACAGGGACAATCGCGTTCGCCCAGATCAGGGGTGGATTGCTGCGCGGTCTGGCGGTCTCCTCACGCGAGCGCTTTGTGCTGCAGTCCGACATCCCTGCCATCGGTGAGACGCTGCCGGGATTCGAGGTCATGTCGTGGCTCGGGCTTGCAGCGCCTTCGGGTGTCCCCCGCCCGATCGTCGAGCGGCTCAATCATGAAGTCGGGGAGATCCTTAAGCTCCCGGAGATTCGCGAAAAGCTCGCTGGCGTCGGCAACGTACCGATGGCTTCCACGCCGGAGCAGATGCAGGACTACATCGAGCGTGATGCGGCGCGATGGAGTTGGGTGGTGGATATCAAGGGCATCGAAAAATATTAGCGACCGCGGGTCACTGGACGCCGGCGGCACGCAGATACTGCAAATCCACGAACCGTTCGGGTTGGGGCAGCGGCGGCTTGATCGCTCCGCCCTCCCCCATGAAGGCAATCACCTGGGTCAGACCGTTGAGATCGATCTCAGCTTGCTTGGGGAGAACGCCTCTTTCCGGCTCGAAATAAAGGGCGAGCGTTTGCCGCGCGATCTGGTCAGGCGATCCGGTCAATTTCACGATTGCGGTCGCTACCTCCTCGCGATTGGCGGGGTCGCGGATGAACCGAAACGCCGCGGCGAGAGCGCGCACGAAACGCACGACCGCGTCCCTGTTCTCCTGCGCCCAAGCCCGGCGCGCGGCAACGACCTGGAATTGGAATGCCGCCACTGCCTCCGTCGACACACCCAATCTCCGGTAGCCCTCCCCCATAGCGACGAAATCCTCGGGTTGACCGAGCGGCACCGCGTCGCACTCTCCCCGCTTGAGGCAATCGAAACGTACCGGCGTGCCCACCAGTTCCTTGACGGAATAGTCGGCCTCGCCGAGCCCCTTGAGCGCCAGCAGCTTGCGCATGGAGATCGAAATCGTATCGACGGGTAGCGAGAGACCGAGCGTCTTGCCCTTGAGTTCGGCAAAATGCTGGATCTGCGGCTTCACGATCAGGCTGTAGACGGGATTGGCCGTTTCACCGGCGATCGCCACCGCATCCGAACCCGAGAGCACCGCACGGATCAGATAGGGTGTGGCGGTCTGAGTTACATCTACGGTGCTCTGATCGAGCGCGGCGATCATCTTGTCGGTGCCGCCCGCGATCGGAATGAGGTCGAGCTTGACCTCCTCGCGGGCGAAGAATCCTTTCTGCTGGGCGATAGACAGATAGACCGCCGACACGCTTCTTACGGTCGAGGGAATTTGCCCGTACCGGAGCGTCACGGTGTCAGCAGCCGCGGGCGCGATCGGGATACAGAGCCACGCCGCGATAACCGCTTGACGCGTAATGTCGCCTGCCATGTTGCCCACGATCGTTCCCTGCCCTGAGCGATCCTGACTTGGATCGCGTATTTGTCGAGCGGCGTTCGCTGCGCCGTTCTTTCAAGCCGAGCTCAATCTATGGCACCCCTGCCGCACGCAGATATTGCAGATCCACAAACTGCTCGGGTGAAGGCAATGGCGTCTTGATCGCGCCCGCGTCGCCCATCATTGCAATCACCTGCGCAAGGCCCTCGAGATCGATCTCGGCTCGCTTCGGCAGAACACCGCGTTCGGGATCGAAGAACAGCGCCAACGTCTGTTGCGCGATCGTCTCCGACGCATTCGTGCTTTGCATCACGGTTCTCACCACGCGGTCCCGGTGGGAGGGATTGCGAATGAACGTGAAGGCTGTGGAAAGGGCACGCACGTAACGCACCACGGCGTCCTTGTTCGCCGTCGCCCAGGAACGCCGCACCGCGGTCACCGTGTAGAGGAGTTCTGGCACCGCTTCAGTTGATGTCCCGAGCATGCGGAACCCTTGCTCCACGGCGATCAGATCCTGTGGTTGACCCAGTACGACCGCATCGCAGTCGCCCCGGCGCAGGCAGGCCCAGCGACCGGAGGTTCCCTCGATGGTGCGAAAGCCGAACTCGCCGCGCGCCAAGCCATGCAGGCCCATGAGTTTGCGAATGGACAGTGTGATAGTCCCGTATTCGTCCGCCAGCCCAACCAGCCTGCCTTTGAGGTCGGCAAAGGTCGCTATTTCGGGCTTCGCGATCACGCTGTAGATCGGGTTCTTGAACTCGGCAGCCACCGCGACGGCATCAGATCCGGCGAGCGCGGCCCGGATCAGGAACGGCGTGGCCACATGAGTGAGATCGACGCTGTCGTTATGCAACGCGGCAATCTGGTGGTCCGCTCCGCCCGGGATGGGCTGGAGAATCTGCACGTTGAGCCCTTCGCGTGCAAAGAAGCCCTCCCGCTCGGCGATCGCGACCGGCAAGGAGAAGATGCTCCGCGCCGCGGAATAGGCCTGGCCGTAGCGGAGGGTCAGCGTTTGACTACGGGCTGCCGGCACGAACGTCGTAAATAGAAGCGCCGCCAGAGCAGTGCCGATGCCTGCTGTCGAGAGCCGTGTCATTGCGCCCGGCACCTTCTGGCTCGACGCACTCGTCAGTGGGACGGAACCCCGGGGGCGTTGAACTTGGCACGCACCTTCTCTGCGTTCGCCGGGTCGGAGCGAACCGTGATCGCGAGCGCGCCGTCATCGCGCAACACCTTTGTCATGACTTCGGTGTTCCGATGCAACCAACTTACCCCAGCACCATCGGCAGCATCGATAACCAGATCAAGCGTCACCCGCCGCGTCGCGAGTCGCGCTTCTATCTCCGTCGCCAGGAGGTCGATCCCCTCCCCGCTCAGCGCCGAAACCAGCACCGGACGTCGCTCGACCGGCTGCCGTTCGGCACGATTGCGCAGACGGATACCGGCGTCGCGGTCGAGCCGGTCGATCTTGTTCCACACCTCGACCAGCCGCGCGCCGTCGTCAGGCGCGATGCCGAGTTGTCTGAGAACCTGTTCGACATCGAGCGACTGTGCTTCGGCGTCCGCGTGCGATACGTCGCGTACGTGCAGGATGAGGTCGGCCTCGATGACCTCTTCAAGCGTCGCGCGAAACGCGGCAACCAGCATGGTGGGCAAATCGGAAATGAAGCCGACGGTGTCGGACAGGATGACCCGCAAGCCTTGAGGCAGCTCGACTGCGCGCAAAGTCGGATCGAGGGTTGCGAACAGCATGTCGGCGGAGAGCACGCTCGCGCGGCTCATGCGATTGAACAGGGTCGATTTGCCGGCATTGGTGTAGCCCACGAGCGCTACGATCGGATACGGGACCCGCTTGCGACTGTCGCGGTGAAGTTTGCGCGTGCGCTTGACCTTCTCGAGCTCGGCCTCGATGCGCGCAATGCGCTCCTCGATCATGCGCCGGTCCGACTCGATCTGAGTTTCGCCCGGGCCGCCGAGAAATCCAAAACCGCCCCGCTGGCGCTCGAGATGCGTCCAGGTACGTACCAGCCGGCTCTTCTGGTAGGTGAGATGCGCCAGCTCCACCTGGAGGGCGCCTTCACGCGTGCGTGCGCGCCGCCCGAAAATCTCCAAGATCAAGCCGGTGCGATCGACGACCTTTGCACCCCAGGCTTTTTCGAGATTACGCTGCTGCACCGGCGAGAGGGCGCAGTCCATCACGACGATTCCGGCCTCGTCGGCTTTGACCAAACCGGCGATCTCCTCAACCTTGCCCTTGCCGATGAAGGTCGCGGGCCGTATGCCGCTCAGGGGCACGATTCCGGATGACACTACGCTCAGGTCGATCGCGCGCGCGAGTCCCACTGCCTCCTCTAGCCTCGCTTCCGGAGAGCGTAACGCTGCATGGGCGCGCGCATCCGTCGAGAGCGGCATGCGCCCCCGCAGATGCGGCTCAATGACAAGTGCGCGGCCCGTCTCCGAGTTCTTGTGCGAACTCAGGCGGTCGCCGTGGCTATCGAACCGACGCGGTTCCAATCAGGCCTTGTCTCCGGCCGATGCTTCCTCGGCCCCTTCGAACAGCTGGATCGGGTGACCCGGCATGATCGTTGAGATGGCATGCTTGTAGACCAGTTGCGAGTGCCCGTCGCGTCGAAGTAGCACGCAGAAATTGTCGAACCAGGTCACGACGCCTTGCAACTTCACTCCGTTCACCAAGAAGATCGTGAGCGGTGTCTTGTTCTTGCGAACATGGTTGAGGAAGGTGTCTTGGAGGTTTTGTGCGCGTTCGGCCGCCATTGTCATTGTTCCATTTTTTGGCTCACGGGCCCCTTCCCGCGAGCTTTATTGCCAGGTCGCTGTGCCCATTTTCTAGGCTGCACCCTCGAAAGGACCCGGACCGGGCCATTACAGGGCACGTCCGCGGGCGGCGCAAGCACAAGTTGGGGGCAGAGTGTGCTCCGTCGAGGGCAAATCGGTGGGTCAGCTCCGTTCGGCGTGGCGATGGAATTCGGCCCGTAGCGCGGTCGCCACCGACCCAGGCGCGCCGTTCCCCACCGGTCGGTCGTCAATCCGGACGACAGGCATTACGATTTGGCTGGCAGAGGTCAGGAAGGCCTCGCGCGCGCCTTGCGCCTCCTCGACCGTAAACGGCCGTTCCTCGAATTGCAGGCCGTGGGCCTCGATGACCTCGATCAACACGGTCCTGGTGATACCCCGTAAGATTCCATTATCAGCGGGACGAGTGACGACCTTGCCGCCCTTGGTGACGATCCAGGCATTGCTCGACGACCCTTCGGTGACATGGCCGTCCTGGTCGACGAACCAAGCCTCTTTGGCTCCCCGCTCGCGCGCCGCCTGTTTGGCCAGCACATTGGGTAGCAGCGAGATCGATTTGATGTCGACGCGCTGCCACCGGTTGTCCGGCACGGTAATGATCGCCAGGCCTTCCGCTGCAGTTCGTTCATTGCCCGCGAAGTCGATGCTGCGGGCGGTCACCACGACGCTGGGATGAGTGCCCGGAGGCGGAAAGCCATGATCCCTTCGGGCCACCCCTCGGGTGATCTGCAGATAAATGATGCCATCGTGCAACCGGTTCCGGCGCATGCATTCGCGCATGATGATCGCGAGCGCGGTCTCCGACATCGGCATGGCGATGCCGAGCTCATCAAGCGAACGTTGGAGCCGTGCCAGATGGCGCCGCTGGTCGATAACGTATCCGTCCCTGACTTCGCAGACCTCGTAGACGCCGTCTGAAAATTGATAGCCGCGATCCTCGATATGGACGGTGGCTTGCCGCAGCGGCAGGTAGCGGCCATTCACATACGCAATGCGTGACATTCAGAGAACAGCGGATGGCGGACGGAGGCCGCAAGATGATTCAATAGTGACACCGCGGTTTCGGTTCTCCATCCCCATCCCCTATCGCCCGCCTCTGGTCAGTCGATCCCGAGCGCCTTGAGCTTGCGGTGGAGCGCAGAGCGCTCCATGCCGACAAACTCTGCCGTCCGGGAAATGTTACCGCCAAATCGACTGATCTGCGCAACCAGATATTCGCGCTCGAACACTTCGCGCGCATCGCGCAGAGGCAATCCCATCAGGTGTTCACCCCCGTCGCCGCCGGGCATGGAGGGCACCATGGATCCCACATCCTGCGGCAGCATGTCGGCATTGATCACCGCCTCCGGATCGCCGCCGGCGAGAATCATCAGCCGCTCCACATTATTGCGCAGCTGGCGCACATTGCCGGGCCAGTCGTGCGACTGCAGCACGGCCATGGCGTCCTCTCCGATCAGGCGCTTCGGCAAACCGGTCCCGAGCGAAATCTGCTCCATGAAATATTCAATGAGATGGGGAATGTCCTCGCGGCGCTCCGCCAGCGGCGGCACGCGGATCGGCACGACCGAAAGGCGGTGATAAAGGTCCTCACGGAACTTGCCGGCGGCGATCTCAGCTTCGATATTGCGCCCGGTCGACGAGATAATGCGCACGTCGACCTGAACCTTCTGGGTGCCGCCGACGCGCTGGAAGGTCTGCTCGACCAGGACCCGCAGGATCTTGTTCTGGGTCTCCCTCGGCATGTCGGCGATTTCGTCGATGAATAGCGTGCCGCCGTGTGCCTCTTCGAGTGCGCCGACCTTGCGCCCCTGCCCGTCCGTTGGCAGCTCGACGCCAAACATCTCGAGTTCCATGCGTTCGGGCATCATCGCCGCTGCATTGATCACGATGAACGGTCCATTGGCGCGCGCCGAATGAGCATGGATCGCGCGAGCGGCCAGTTCCTTGCCGGCGCCGGCAGGCCCGACAATCAAGATGCGACTGTTGGTGGGGGCAATTTTTTCCACCGTCTGACGCAGCTGATTTATCGACGACGACTTGCCCACCACTGCGGAAGGCGCAAACTGTTTGAGTGCCTTGACTTCGCGCTTGAGCCGCGACGTCTCCAGCGCGCGCTGGGCAACCAGCACCAGCCGGTCGGCCTTGAACGGCTTCTCGATGAAGTCGTATGCCCCTTGCTTGATGGCGGCCACGGCGGTTTCGATGTTGCCATGACCAGAAATCATCACGATCGGGAGTTCGGGATGCTGCCCCTTCATCGCATCGAGCAATTGCAGCCCGTCGAGCCGGCTGCCCTGCAGCCAGATGTCGAGGAAGACGAGATTGGGTCTGCGGCTAGCGACATGCGCCAGCGCGTCGTCGCTGTCTCGCGCGGAGCGCGTGATAAAGCCTTCATCTTGCAGGATGCCGGAAACGAGCTCCCGGATGTCCGCTTCGTCATCAACGATGAGAATGTCATCTGCCATGGCTAATTACGCATTCGTTGCAAGTTGAGGGGATTGAGACGGCCGCGCGGGCTGAATATCCTTCGCGGCCGCGGCTTCCGCTGCAAAGCGCAGCCGCATCCACGCTCCGCGCTGGCCTGGGATCTTGTCAGCGGCATCGCCGAGTTCGATGCAGCCTCCGTGATCCTCCATGATACGGCCCACGATCGCGAGGCCCAGCCCGGTTCCCTTTTCCCGGGTCGTGACGTAGGGCTCCAGCAGTCGGCTGCGGTTCTCTTTCGGCAATCCGATTCCGTTGTCGACCACGTCGATGACTATATCGGCGCCTTCGCGGCCCGCGAAAACGCGGATGCGGCCGCGTCCGAGTTCGTCCGGTGGAACGGCAGTGACCGCTTCGGTCGCATTCTTGATGATGTTGGTCAGCGCTTGCGAGATGAGCCGGCGGTCGAACTGCGCGGGCATCGGGTCTTGCGCGATCTCGACCTCGATGTCGATATCGGCATTGCCGACGCGTTGCAGAAATACGACCTGGCGGACTGTATCGGCCACGTCCTCGGGGGTCATCACCGGCTTGGGCATGCGCGCAAAACGCGAGAATTCATCCACCATGCGTTTGATATCGTCGACCTGGCGGACGATGGTGTCGGTGCATTGCTGGAAGATGCCCCCGTCATCCTTGATGACGCTGGCATACTTTCGACGCAACCGCTCCGCGGAGAGCTGAATTGGCGTGAGCGGGTTCTTGATCTCGTGGGCGATACGGCGAGCCACGTCGGCCCACGCGGAAGTGCGCTGCGCGGCCACGAGCTCGGTGATATCGTCAAGCGTCACGACGTACCCGCCCTCGGCCGCGCTCGACTGTTCACTCGTCACGCGCACCGAGAGGTTGCGCTCGCGACCATTGCGATTGATCGTCACCTGGCCCTGCACCAAACGTTGCAACCCAGACCGCGCAGCGGTGAAGATTTCGGCAAGTTCGGGAACGATATCGGTCAATTGCCGTCCGAGCGCCTCCGCTTCCGAACTCCCGATCAGTCGCTCGGCGGACCGGTTCAGGATGCTGATACGGCTCTCGGCGTCCACTCCGATGACCCCCGCGCTCGCTCCGGCGAGCACGGCCTCGGTGAAACGGCGACGGCTGTCGATCAGGTCGCGGGCGCGCACGATGTCGTCGCGTTGCGTGCGCAGCTCCTGAGTCATCTTGTTGAAGGTCTCTCCGAGCTGCGCAAGATCGCCTTCGGAACGCCGGGTCGGCACCTGAACGTAAAGATTGCCCGTGGATACGACCTGAGCGGCCCCGATCAGGCGTCGAATCGGCGCCACCAGATAGTTGGCGAAATTCAATCCGATCCAGACCGCTGACAGCAGCACGATCAGTGCAATCACCGTGTACATCAACCCGAACGCGATCTGAATCCCGATTCGCCGCGCCGAGAGATCGGCGTACTGCGCGACGCTGGCCTGCGTCCCCCGCAATTGCGCCAGCACCCGCGGGTCGAGAAGCCGCGCGATATACAGATAGACGTCGTTGTAACCACGCAGCTTGATGATCGAGGCGACGTGATTGGCGTCGAGGAACATCGCCACTTGCGGCTCGGTGTCGTTGATGCCTGCGAGCACCTCTGCCGACGGCTTAACGAAGGCCTGGGTGACCTTCGTCTCGACCTCATCGACGACATTGAGATCCTTGTCGAGCAGCACGATGGCCGGCAATCCGCGGATCGAGGCCTGGACCGCGAGGAATTGATGGAACTGCTCGCGCGACTGGTCGAATAACGGCTTGGCGCGCGCCAACTCAATCGCGGTAGCGATGCTTTCGGCGCGCACGAATTGCACCTGCTCGCGCACATATGCGTCGGCGACGATCAACGAGTTCTCGATGAGCGATTGTGTCTGTTGCGAGAACAGCCGGTCGAGGCCACGATCGAGCGTCACGCTTGCGACGACTGCTACCAGCACCGCAGGAACCGCAGCGATGACGGAGAACAGGGCAACGATCCGCACATGAAGTCTTGCGGCGGCGCGCCCGCGGCGCCTCGCCTGCACAACACCCCAGACCTCGCGTGCAATGACCACAACGAGAAGAAAGACCGTGACCGCGTTGGTCAGGAGGAGCGTGACCACGACCTCATGCGTCGGCGGGATCGGCGTGAGCCCCGCCAGCACGAGAAAGGTCACCAGCGCCGACAGCAGCGCGAGCGCAACGGCCGCAAAGCCGAGCGTCCGTGGGAGCCATCCCGGCGCGGGCGCCGCGGCAGCGGTCGCCAACTCGGCGGTGGCGGCCTGACCGACGTCAGTCATCAAGATTTCTCGTCCCAAACGGCAGCCCGTAACGGTGCGACAAAACCGCCCGCTTGGGCGCCCCCCAGATCATCGAAGGTATTTTCCAGTGATGCTTTTATACAACAATGTTGCCGGATTGCGACAAATCCGGGGCGTGGCCGACCGCGCTGTGGCCATTCCGCACCAAGCCTGTCGAGAACCCGCAGTCGCGTCAATTGCTGCTGCGGAAGACCTGAATATCGAGGTCTCGGATCTTCTTCCGCAGCGTGTTGCGGTTGACCCCGAGCAGGTCGGCGGCCCGGATTCGGTTTCCCCGGGTGGCCGCGAGGGTCACCGACAACAACGGGTGCTCGATCTCCCGCAGGACGCGGTGATAGAGGCCGGGCGGTGGCAATTCCTCCCCGAAGCTCGCGAAATAGGAAGCCAGATGCCGCTCCACGGCGCCCGAAAGCCCCTCCTCTGCCCGCGACTCGTCGTCCCCTGACACCATGGCGGGCTGCGAGAGCTCGGCGTCGATCACTGCGGCCGCAATGGTCTCCTGGGGATAGAGCGCGGCGAGCCGACGAGCGAGATTTTCGAGCTCGCGCACATTGCCGGGCCAGCGATGCCGCTTGAGCCGCTCGAGGGCTGCCTGATCAAGTTGTTTCGCCGGCAGACCCTCGCGCTCGACCTGAGTGAAGAAATGGCGGATCAGGTCAGGCACGTCTTCGGTGCGTTCACGCAGCGGCGGCAGCCGTAGCGGCACGACATTGAGACGGAAGAACAGATCCTCGCGGAACAACCCCTGCTGGATCAGGATGCGCAGGTCCTTGTTGGTGGCCGCGATGATGCGCACGTCGGCCTTGATCGGCGTGCGCCCGCCCACGGTGGTATATTCGCCCTGTTGCAGCACACGCAGAAGCCGGGTCTGCGCTTCCATCGGCATGTCGCCGATCTCGTCGAGGAATAGCGTGCCGCCCTCGGCCTGCTCGAAGCGACCGGAACTGCGGCTATTGGCGCCCGTGAACGCGCCCTTCTCGTGGCCGAACAATTCCGACTCGATGAGATCGCGAGGAATTGCCGCCATGTTGATGGCCACGAAAGGACCATTTCGGCGCTTGCCGTAATCGTGCAGTGCGCGGGCGACGAGCTCCTTGCCGGTTCCCGATTCGCCGGTGATCATCACGGTGAGATCGGTCTGCATCAGGCGCGCGAGCACACGATAGATCTCCTGCATCGCCGGCGAGCGGCCGACCAGCGGAATGGAGTCGAAGTCCTCCGCCTTCGGGGCCGGACGCGCGCGCTCCTTCGGCTCCGACAACGCGCGGCCTACGATGCCGATGAGCTCCTTGAGATCGAACGGCTTCGGCAGATACTCGTAGGCGCCGCGCTCGGACGCGCGCACCGCGGTCATGAACGTATTCTGGGCGCTCATGATGATCACCGGGAGCTGCGGCCGCAGTTTCTTGATCCGCGGCAAGAGATCGAACGCATTTTCGTCCGGCATGATCACGTCGGTGATGACGAGATCGCCTTCTCCTTGACTGACCCAACGCCACAGCGTCGCGGCATTGCTGGTCGAGCGCACTTCGTATCCTGCGCGCGAAAGGGCTTGGTTGAGCACGGTTCGGATTGCCGCGTCGTCGTCAGCAACCAGTATGCTTCCAGCGGGCATTGGCATCCCTCGTTAGGTAGCGTCGCCCGGCTCGGCGTCGTCACCCAAGAAAATGGGCATGAGTACACGAAAGATGGTCCGTCGCGGTTGCGACTCGCACTCGATGATCCCGCCGTGATCGCCGATGATCTTTGACACCAACGCCAGGCCAAGGCCCGAGCCCGTCGGTTTCGTCGTCACGAACGGATCGAAGAGATGGGGCAAGATATCCTCGGGCACTCCGGGCCCGTTGTCCTTCACGCAGAATTCGAGCGGCAGCGACACGCGCGTCTTGGTGCCCGGAAGCGAGAGCCGCACGCCCGGCCGGAAGGCGGTAGAGAGCTGAATTTCGCCGTCCGCTGCATTCTCCCCGATCGCCTCGGCGGCGTTTTTCACGAGATTGAGAAACACCTGGATGAGTTGGTCGCGATTGGCGAGCACGGGGGGCAGCGACGGATCGTATTCCTCGAGGAATTTGATGTGCCGCGCGATACCCGAATGCGTCAGCCGTTTGACGTGCTCGAGCACGACGTGAATGTTGACGGATTCGCGCTCGACCGGCCGCTCGTCGGTGAACACTTCCATGCGGTCGACGAGTTTGACGATGCGATCGGCCTCGTCGCAGATCAGGCGTGTCAAAGTGCGATCCTCGTCGCCGACCGACTGTTCGAGCAACTGCGCTGCTCCGCGGATGCCGGAGAGTGGATTCTTGATTTCGTGCGCCAGCATGGCCGCGAGCGCGGTCACCGAACGCGCCGCGCCGCGATGCGTGAGCTGGCGATCCATCTTGTCGGCGATCGTGCGTTCTTGCAGCATGACGACCACGTGGTCCGGCCGCTCCGGCAGGGGCGCCACATGCAGATCGACGAGGCGTTCGCCGGGATTACGCGGCGTGCCGAGATCGACCTTGTACTCGTTGACCGCCGCTCCGCGTGCGCGCACCTGGTCGATGAGAGCCAGCAAGGGGCTTCCAAACGGCACGAGGTCGCCCAGGCGATGACGGCGCAGGAGCGGCAGGGAGGCTTCGAAAAACGATTCGGCGGCGGCATTGGCATTGGCCACCCGGCCATCAGCCGAGACCATGATGACGGGATGCGGCAGCGCGTCGAGCACCGCGTCGGCGGTGCCGGACGGCAGCGTTGGCATAGGCTCGAGCCGGCTCATGCCGCCATCCTCGCCGTCCCGCCGAATGCGCCGTAGGCCTCCTCGAGGTGACGGTGAACAACGGCCGGCTCTTCCGCGGTCAGCACCCGCTCACGATGTGCCTTGAGCATGCCCTCGGGTGCCCCCGCGGTCTCGGCCGCCGCGTTGAGGGCCCAGCCGAGGTGCTTGCGTGCATGGCGCCGGCCGATCGCGCGGCCGTGGTGCGACAGCATATCGTCGTAGAGCAGACGGATCATTGCGAACTGCATGGTGAGCGGCGGCGCGCTCTCGGGCCCTCCGCCGGCCAGGCGGCGACCGATCTGCCCGGGCAGCCACGGGCGGCCTTGCGCCCCACGCCCCACCATGACCGCATCGGCGCCGGAAGCCTCAAGCGCGGCGGTAGCATCCTCAAAAGTGCAAATGTCGCCGTTCACCACGAGCGGAATCGAAACGCTCTTCCTGACAGCACGCACCGCGGCCCAATTGGCGCGGCCCTTGTAGAACTGGCAGCGCGTGCGTCCGTGCACCGTGATCAGTCGCACGCCCGCATCCTGCGCACGGCGTGCGAGCTCAGGAGCGTTGATCGAGCGCTCATCCCACCCGAGCCGCATTTTGAGCGTCACCGGGACCGAGACCGCGCCTACGGTGGCTCCGATTAATGTCACGGCATGGTCGAGATCACGCATCAGTGCGGAGCCCGACTGCGCACCGGTGACGTGCCGCGCCGGACAGCCCATGTTGATGTCAATGACGGCGGCGCCGGAGCCCTCCGCGATGCGGGCGGCCTCTCCCATCCAGCGCGCCTCGCACCCCGCCAGTTGCACCACGTGCACGTCGAGGCCGCGTCCCTCCGCTCGTACCAGGGCGTCGGCACAGCCCTCGGCCAGGGCCTCGCTCGCGGTCATTTCCGAAACCACAAGCCCAGCCCCGAGGCCCGCTGCCAAGCGTCGAAACGGCGCGTCCGTCACGCCTGACATCGGCGCCAAAATCACCGGACTTGGCAGCGTGAGGCTCCCGATGACGACCGGCTGCCGGGGTAAAAGCGTTGGTAGCACAGCGATTTGAGGTCCTTGCACACGAAATAGGCGACATTCTCAGGCTGCATAGAGTTTAGCCAACCTTGCCGGATACGCAAGTGTTGCACTGCAAAAAACCCCCATTTCAGCAGACAGATCGTTCAGGCCGGCCCGGACCGGGTTTGCGGTATCGCCCGGACGGGCTAAAGCCGTGTTGCAACATGGTGTTTCGGATTGCGGACATGACAGTAAAAGTGGCGGCCGTGGTTGTGGCAGCGGGCCGCGGGCTCCGTGCCGGCGGCGACCTGCCAAAGCAATACCGGTGCATTCTGGGCGAGCCTATGATCCGGTCGAGCCTTGCCGCTCTGGCGGGGCACAATGAAATCTCGGCCGTCCAGCCGGTGATCCACGGCGATGATGCCGCGCTCTTCCAGGCGGCGGTGGCGGGCATCGATCTCTTGCCGCCGGTCCACGGCGGCGCATCCCGGCAGGCTTCCGTTCGCGCCGGCCTCCGGGCATTAGAGAGTCATCGCCCTGACCTGGTACTGGTGCACGATGCCGCTCGGCCGTTTGCGTCGGACGCCCTGATCACCCGGGCGATCGCGGCCGCGGGCACGAGCGGCGCGGCGGTGCCGGTGATCGCGGTTGCGGACACCGTCAAAACCGTCGATGCGACCGGCTGCGTAACCGGCACGATCGACCGAGCGCAACTGCGCATGGTGCAGACCCCGCAGGCGTTCGGCTTTGCCGTCCTCCTCGATGCGCACCAGCGCGCCGCCGCCGCAGGGCGCGATGATTTTACCGACGACGCCGCGCTCGCCGAATGGGCGGGCCTCAAGGTCACCACCTTCAAGGGTGAGGCTGGGAACGTGAAGCTGACCACAGACGATGACTTCAGTCGCGCCGAGGTGGCCAAGCTTGCGGCCTTGAGCGATGTGCGCACTGGCTTTGGCTTCGATGTCCACCAATTCGGCGATGGCGATCACGTCATGTTAGGCGGCGTGCGCATCCCCCATGGGCGCGGATTGTCGGGCCATTCCGACGCCGATGTCGTCCTTCACGCGCTCGTAGACGCCATTCTCGGCGCGCTTTCCGAAGGTGATATCGGCGTGCATTTTCCTCCCACCGATGCCCGATGGAGAGGCGCCTCCTCGGATCGCTTTTTCGCTTTCGCGGTCGAACGGGTGCATGCGCGCGGAGGTCGAATTGCCCATATCGACGTCACCATCGTCTGCGAGGCCCCGCGGATCGGCCCTCACCGCGATCAGATGCGGACCCGCATCGCCGAGCTTGCCGGCATACCCATTGAGCGGGTGGGCGTGAAGGCGACCACGAGCGAAAAAATGGGCTTCACCGGCCGCGGCGAAGGCATGGCCGCCTTTGCCAATGCAACCGTTCGCCTTCCGTGGAGCGATTAGATGGATCAGGAGTTGGTCGAGCGGGCGCGAACGCTGCTCGATCTATGCCGAACGAAAGGCCTCACGATTGCCGCTGCCGAGTCCTGCACCGGTGGTTTGTTGGCAGCGACCCTCACCGAGATCGCCGGCTCCTCCGATGTATTCGAGCGCGGTTTCGTCACTTACAGCAATGAGGCCAAGCAGGCGATGGTCGGCGTTACGTCGGCCACGCTTGCAAGTCACGGGGCGGTCAGCCGCGAGACCGCGGAAGCCATGGCCAGTGGCGCACTGGCGCATGCGCCGGTCCATCTCGCCGTGTCGATCACCGGGATCGCCGGACCAGGAGGCGCGGTGCCGGGCAAGCCCGTCGGCCTCGTGCATTTTGCCGCTGCATCCCGTGCCGGTCGCCTGATCGCACGCGAGCGCAACTACGGCGACATCGGCCGCACGCAAGTGCGACGCGCATCAGTGATAGAGGCGCTCGCCATGCTGCACGACCTCGCCACAACAGAAGCGACCTCATCCGGTTGACGATCGGTTTCGGCCCCCAGATGGGGAGCAGCCGGGTCTGACTTCTCCGATGGCGACCTGACCAGGCCGGCGGATCGGCCGCGGCTCACTTCGCATAGACCAGGTCGGCGCGCCGCTCGAAGGCGCCGGCGAAGCGCCGGAAGGCCGCGTCGAACATCGTCCCCATGATCAGGCCCAACGTCCGGCTCTTGAAATCATACGAGATGAAAAACTCAACATCGCACGTGTGGTCGCCGGTCGCGCGAAAGGCCCAACGGTTTTCCAACCGGCTGAACGGGCCGTCGAGATACTCGACCAGGATCTGAAGATTGGGCCGGTCGAGCGTGACCCGGCTGGTGAAGGTCTCGCGGATGAACTTGTAGGCCACCGTCATGTCCGCGACCAGAATCTCGACCCCTTCGGGCTCGGGAATGCGCTGGCGCACCTTGAGCGAACGGCACAACGGCACGAATTCAGGATAGCGCTCCACGTCGGCAACTAGATCGAACATATGGGCGGCCGAGTGCCGCACGCGACGCTTGGTCGAGAATTGCGGCATTAATCGACTCCGGCGGCTTTGCCGGATCCTCCGCTGCCGATCACTGTGAGGGAGCGAATCGGGTCCTCAGAGGCCGCCAAGCTTGGCCTCCCGCGCCGCTTTCAATCGTGCGAAATCCTCGCCCGCGTGATGCGAGGAGCGCGTGAGCGGGGAAGAGGAGACCATCAGAAAGCCCTTCGCATAAGCGATGGTCTCGTAGGCCCTGAACTCGTCGGGATGGACGTAGCGTTCGACGGCGTGGTGCTTGCGCGTCGGCTGCAGATACTGACCGATTGTGAGGAAGTCGACATCCGCCGCACGCAGATCATCCATGACCTGGAGCAGCTCGTTCCGCTGCTCGCCCAGGCCCACCATGATCCCGGACTTGGTGAAGATCGTTGGATCGATCTCCTTGGCCCGCTGCAACAAGCGTATCGACGCGAAGTAGCGTGCGCCCGGCCGCACCGTGAGATATTTCGACGGCACGGTCTCAAGGTTGTGGTTGAAGACGTCGGGCTTTGCCGTGACCACCATCTCGACCGCCCCGGTCTTACGCAGGAAATCAGGCGTGAGCACCTCGATCGTCGTCGCCGGGCATTGCGCCCGGATCGCGCCGATGACAGCCGCAAAGTGCTCGCCGCCGCCGTCGGCGAGATCGTCGCGGTCAACCGAGGTTACGACCACGTGCTTGAGCCTGAGCTTTGCGGTGGCGTCCGCGACGCGTGACGGCTCCCCCGGATCAAGCGGGCCGGGCAGGCCGGTCTTGACGTTGCAGAAGGCGCAGGCACGGGTACAGGTATCGCCCATGATCATGAAGGTCGCGTGCCGCTTGTCCCAGCACTCACCGATATTGGGGCAGCCGGCCTCCTCACACACCGTGTGCAACCCGTTCGCGCGTACGATCTCCCGGGTGTCGCCATAACCCCTGGACATGGGCGCCCTCACCCTGATCCAATCGGGCTTCTTCAGCGCCGCCACGTCGGGCCGCTGGGCTTTCTCCGGATGGCGCGGTCTGTTGGTGGCATCGAGCACGACGGTCATGGCAGCTCCCCGGCTTACTTACGGACGCAGGGCAGCCGGCGCAAGGCGTCCCGTCTTGGCTTCAGCGCGCCACGTCGCCGGGAGGCACGGAACTGGCATCCTGGCCCACATCCCGTACCAGGGGAAAGCGCGCCTCGGTCGAATTTTGGCATATTTCTGACCGATCGCTTCGCTCCCAATACGTCTCTCGTCTCACTTCACCTGGAGGAAGGCGCGCGTGTCCACCAAGCCTAGTCTAACCCTCAAGCGCCGCATGAACGCACTGCCGGCGAAAGTCTACGAGGCTTGGACGGACGCCAAAAAAATACCGCACTGGTTTGGCCCCGAGAACGCCGAAGTATTGCGCGCTACGGCGGACGTGCGCGTCGGCGGGCGCTTCCGTATCGTCTTTCGTGGACCCGACGGCGAGGAACACGACGTGGGCGGCACCTACCGCGAGGTGGTGCCGAATGAAAAGCTGGTATTCACCTGGGCTTGGCGTACGACCCCGGAACGAGAGTCGCTGGTCACGATCGCGCTCAGGCGTGACGGCGAAGGGACCTTGCTAACGCTAATGCACGAACAATTCGCCGACGAGGCCGCGCGCGATCGCCATGCTCGCGGCTGGATCGGAACGCTCGACAAGCTCGAAAACTATGTTCGCGCCTGAGATTGCGACCATAGCGTGCCCCTCCAGATGGCGGCGACGCACGCAACGCGCGAGCAGACCGCAGTGCCCTGCCGCGGGACTGTGGCGAAGGGACTCGCTCAACGAGGGCGCGGACCTCAATCCGCCTTCTCCATCGTGAAACCGACCTTGAGCGTCACCTGATAGTGCGAGATCTTGCCGTTCTCTACATGGCCCCGCGTCTGCACGACCTCGAACCATCGCAGATGTCGAACGGTCTCGTTGGCACGGCTGATCGCAGCGCTGATGGCATCCTCGATGCTGGTCTCGGAAGAGCCCACGAGCTCTACGACTTTGTAGATATGGTCCTGCATGGCGGCCTCCTGGCTCTTTGACCAAACACCTGCGACGACATAGAGTTCCGGGCGACTGCTTTCGCCGGAATCTCCCATGCTTACCCGTCGTGCAACCCTCGCCGGCATGGCCGCGCTCGGTTTTCCTTCCGGATCAGGTGCGCAGGGCTTTCCGAGCCGCAGCATCACCATCATCGTGCCCTACCCTCCTGGCGGACCAGTCGACGCTTTGGCGCGCCTGATCGCACAGGAAGCCGCCGGCGATCTCAATCAACCGATCGTCGTTGAAAACCGACCCGGCGGATCGGGCATCATCGGCGCCCAGGCGGTGGCGCGCGCGGAACCGGATGGGCATGTGCTCGTACTCGGCACCAACCAGACCCACGCGACCAATCAGAGCTTGATCAAGAACTGCCCTTACGACGCGGTGAGGGATTTTGCCCCGGTCGCGGGCATCGCCGCCATGCCCCACGTGCTGGTGGTGCGCAAGAGCCTGGCGCTTACAAGCGTCGGCGACGTCGTGGCGATGGCAAAGGCCAAGCCCGGCACTCTTACATTCGGGTCGACCGGCAACGGCTCCGGTGCCCACCTCGCCGGCGAACTGTTCAAGACCAAGGCTGGCATCGACATGTTGCACGTGCCCTTCAAGGGCCTCTCACCCATGCTCACGGAGTTGCTGGCAGATCGTATCGACATCAGCATCGCGCCACTGCCGGGCCTGATCGGACAGCAGATCGAGTCGGGCTCGGTGCGCGCACTTGGGCTCGCGCGCGCCGAGCGTGTGCCGCAGCTTGCGTCGGTGCCGACGTTCGCTGAGAGCGGCGTGCCGGGAGTCGAGGCCGATGCCTGGTCTGCTTTGTTCGCGCCGGCGCGCACGCCGGCTCCGGTGATCGAGCGCCTCTACCTCGCCATCGCCATGGCCCTTTCGAAGGATGCGGTGCGAACTGCGATGGCCAAACAGGGCATTCCACCGGCGCTCAAGACGCCGGCCGAGGTCGCCGCCATGCTCCCGGGCGAAGTAGCCAAGTGGGCCGCGGTGATCAAGGCGTCTAATGTGGTGATGGACTGAGCGGTTCGCGAACCAGGAACGAGACGATCAGGCCGCACCGGACAGGTTAAAAAAGCGCGCTGCATTGCGCCAAAGAATCATTTCCTTGTCGGCCGGTGCAATCGCGAGCCCATTGACGATGTCGATGTGTTCCCTGGGGCGGCCTTTGCGCAAACCTCCTGCTGGAGGTCGAAATCCGACATCTCGCGATAGGACACCGCGGGTAGTCCGCGATAGTTCGTCACCGCGTTTTTGCCCGCCGGGATTGCTCGCAGCGTCTCCGCGACACCGAAAGGATCGTCGCGTGCGCGCGCCGCGCAGTGAGTATGGATGTCGATGATGGGGGACACGATCGAGACGAGCCGCCGCTGCGCTCCCTCCCCTCTCATCTTGAGCCGCGCGGAAAACAGCCGTCTCGAAGCAGAGGGTTGGACTTTACGTGTCGAAGCGCGATTCATCAGATATTGAGCGCGCGCCCATAGGCGTCGAGCACAGCCTCCTTCATCATCTCGGACAACGTCGGATGCGGGAAGATGGTGTGGATGAGTTCCTCCTCCGTCGTCTCTAGGTTCATCGCCACCACATAGCCCTGGATCAGTTCAGTCACTTCCGCTCCGACCATATGCGCGCCGAGCAACTCACCCGTCTTCTTTTCGAAGATGACCTTGACCAACCCTTGATCCTCGCCGAGCGCAATGGCCTTGCCATTACCCACGAACGGAAATCGTCCGACCCGGATATCGAGCTTCTTCTCCTTCGCGGCCTGTTCGGTGAGACCAACCGAGGCGATCTGCGGCGAGCAATAGGTGCAGCCCGGGATCAAGCGCTTGTCCATGGGATGAGGCTTGAGCCCCTTGATCGCTTCGACGCAGATAACCCCTTCGTGTTCGGCCTTGTGCGCAAGCAGCGGCGGCCCGGCTACGTCGCCGATGGCGTAGATGCCCGGCACACTGGTGCGGTTGAGCGCATCGACCACGATCGCTCCACGCTCGGTTTTCACGCCGACCTTTTCTAGACCCAGATTCTCGATGTTACCGACAACGCCGACGGCGGAGATGACACGCTCGACATTGAGCGTCTGGGTCCCACCTTTGCCCTCGAGGGTCGCGGTGACGCCATCGGGCTTCTTCTCCAGCTTGGCGACCTTGGTATCGGTCAGGATCTTGATGCCTTGTTTCTCGAATTGTTTGCGGGCAAACGCCGAAATCTCCGCGTCTTCCGCCGGCAGTATCTGCGGCAATATCTCGACCACCGTCACCTCGGCGCCGAAGTTGCGATAGAACGAAGCAAACTCGATCCCGATCGCGCCCGACCCCACCACCAGAAGTGATTTCGGCATGCGCTCGGGCAACATGGCCTCAAAGTACGTCCAGATCAGCTTTTTGTCAGGTTCGAGCCCAGGCAGCACCCGAGGGCGTGCCCCGGTGGCAAGAATGATGTGCTTCGCCTGATAGGTGTCGGGGCCGAGCGCGCCTTTGGGCGCCTCCGTCTTGCTGGCCTTGACCGTGACCTTGCCCGGCGCGTCGATAATCGCCTCGCCCCAGATGACGGTCACCTTGTTCTTCCGCATCAGAAAGCCGACACCGTCATTGAGCCGCTTCGACACCACGCGCGAACGCTTGACGACGGCAGCGGGATCGTAGCTGACGTTCTCGGCCGAGAGGCCGTAGTCCTTCGGGTGCTGCATGTAGTGGAAGATCTCGGCCGAGCGCAGCAACGCCTTGGTCGGGATGCAGCCCCAGTTGAGACAGATGCCGCCGAGATAATCTCGTTCGACGATCGCCGTCTTGAACCCGAGCTGTGCCGCGCGGATCGCGGTGACGTAGCCGCCGGGCCCCGAGCCGATGATGATGATGTCGAACGGATCTGGCACTTGCATCTCCACGATTCACGGACGCGCTTCCAAGCGAAACGGGCGCGCTTCCGCCGATAGCTACCTATTGGACAACCAGCTTGAGCTCTTCCACCATCGGCCTGACCTTCGCGATCTGCTCGCGCAGCATGTCGCGCATCTCGGTCTGGCTTGAACCGGACGGCTCAGCGCCGACGTCCATCATTCGCTTCTGCACCTCCGGGTGCTTCGCTGCCGCGGCAATCTCCTGATGCAGCCGTGCGATCACCGGCTCCGGGGTACCCTTCGGCGCGAAGAAGCCGTTCCAGCCCCGGAGGTCAAGATTTGGAAAGCCGAGTTCGCGCGCGCTGGGCACCTCCGGCAACGCCGCGGAGTGCGTCGTCACCGCCAGCGCCTTTAGGGCACCGGCCTTCACATGTTGCAGTGAGCTCGAGAGCTGATCACCGCCAAATTGAATTCGGCCAGACAACATCTCCTGCACCAACGGAGCAGCGCCGCGGAACGGCACGTGGTCGATCTTGATCCCGGTATCGCGTTTGAGCACCTCGCCCATCAGATTCATGATGCTGCCGGGGCCGGTGGAGCCGTAGAACAGGGGCTCTTTGGTCTGCTTGGCGTATTCGACGAATTCCTTGAGGTCGCGCGCTGGCACCGATGGGTGCGCCAACAGCAAGAGGGGTACATAAGCTCCGACCGCAATTGGCACAAAGTCCTGCTCGATATCGTGACGTGAACGCCCGACAAATTGCAGCGATGACGTCGTGGTGGTGAACGTGATATTGTGAAACAGAAGCGTGTAGCCGTCGGGAGCGGCCTTGGCTACCTGATCGGCCCCGAGCGATCCGCCTGCACCGCCGACATTCTCGACCACCACGGCTTGATTGAGCCCATCCGACATTCGCTGAGCGAACAGCCGCGCCAGCATGTCCGTCGTCGCGCCCGCCGGGAACGGCACGATGATGCGGATGTTCTTGGCTGGAAACCGCTCCTGGCTGCGCGCCGCGCCTGGCATCAATGCCAAAGCGAGCGCCGCCGCTCCGATCAACTCACGCCGGGTCTTGTCGCCGGTCGATAGACATTGCTCTGTCGGCCACGCCGACTTGGCTCTTCTGTCATCATTCATCGTCTCCTCCCTTTCGTCCTCTCGCTCTCGGTTTTGCGCGGAGGCGTTCGTTGCGTTTTTCACTGTTGGGCAGTTTTCACGCAATCGTTGTTCATGTCGGAGAAAAGCCGGTCGGCCGGCTCGAACAGCTTGTTGAGCTCGGCGGGTGATGTCCTTGCCGCGTCGCGGACTGCCTTGTCGAGTTCCCCTGAGAGCCGGGTATATTGCTGCCGCGTGGGCTCGTCCCGCAAATTGGCCAAGTATGTACCAAGCGCTGCGAACTTGCTCACCGCGCTCGCGGCGTCGATCTGCGCCGCGGACACACCGGTTGCTCCACGTGCGGGATCACGCCCGACGTTCTCGCTCACGATGCCGGCCCGAAACTTAACCTGAAAATAAGCGTCGATAATCTCCTTGCAAGTGCGCAGGTATTCGGTGCGGCCGAAGTTGCGCTGGATGATATCGACGAATTTCCCGTTGAGGTAACCGTTATAGATCGAGGTCACGAGCGAGAGCACGGCAATGAACATCGGGAAGTAGGTCACCACGGCGGTTCGAATTGTGACCTCGCGCTCGCTCATCGCCCGTCGCTCACACCACCATCATCACCGGATTCTCGACCAATGCCTTGAACGTGCTGAGAAGGACGGCACCGAGCGCGCCGTCGACGGCGCGGTGATCGGTCGCGAGCCCGACGGTCATAAGATGGGCGGGCTCGATCTTGCCGTTGCGCACGACCGCCCGCTCCTCCCCCGCGCCGACCGAAAGGATGGTCGCGTGCGGCGGATTGATGATGGCGTAGAATTCCTTGACCCCGTACATGCCGAGGTTCGAGACCGCGCTGCTGCCGCCCTGATACTCTTCCGGTTTCAGCTTCCGCGCCCGCGCCCGCGCCGCAAAATCCTTCATCTCATTGGAGATGGCAGAGAGCGATTTCTGCTCGGCCTTGCGGATCACCGGGGTGATCAGCCCGCCAGGTATGGACACCGCAACCCCGATGTCGGAGTGCCTGTGCCGAAGCATGGCGCCTTCGGTCCAAGTCACGTTGGCATCTGGCACGCGCTGGAGTGCAAGCGCGAGCGCCTTGATGACGAAATCGTTGACCGAGATCTTGTAGCCCGGCTTGCCTTCCTTGTCCTTGCCGGCGGCGGCGTTGATCTCCTCGCGCGCGGCCAGGAGCTTGTCGATGTTGCAGTCGACCGTGAGATAGAAATGAGGGATGGTCAGCTTCGCTTCGAGCAGGCGACGCGCGATGACTTTGCGGATGTTGTCGTGCGGGATCACCTCATACGAACCGGGTTCGAACAAGGCGCGGATCTTGTCGTCGGCAGGTACTTGCACGGCGAGCGGCGCTGCGGCCGGAGCGATGGCGGCAGCGGGGGCGACAAGTCCCTTGCCTGATTTGGCAGCTTCGACATCGCGCGCGATGATGCGGCCGTGCGGGCCGGAGCCTTGGACCCGCGCGAGGTCGATGCCGGCGTCCCTTGCCAGCCGGCGCGCCAGCGGCGAGGAGAATACCCGCTCGCTACCACGTGCCACGGCCCCGGGGGCCTCGCCCTTCGCCAGCGCTTTCGCGCCCTCACCGGGAACAGGGATATGCCCTTGCGGGCGCGTTGAAGCGCCATCCTGCGGTGTGGCTTCAGGCCGCTTCTCCGCAGATGCGGCCGGCGCCGGCGCGCTCGCCGGTTTTACCGCGGGCTTCGCTGCCTTCTCCGCCCCCGCAGCCGCCGTCTTGACGTCCTCGCCCTCTTCGGCGAGCACCGCGATAAGCTGGTTGACCGGCACGTCCTGCGTGCCCTCTGGCACCACGATCTTGGCGAGCGTGCCCTCGTCGATCGCCTCATATTCCATCGTGGCCTTGTCGGTTTCGATTTCGGCGATCACGTCACCCGGTTTGACCTTCTCGCCTTCCTTCTTGAGCCATTTGGCAAGATTGCCCTTTTCCATGGTGGGCGACAGGGCAGGCATCAGAATATTGACCGGCATGACAAACTCTCACGTCGCCTAACTAACTGCGCTGGTGGTGCCGGGATCGGTGGGCGCGTCCATCTCGGCATCGAACATCGTACGGATGCGCTCGAGCGCCTCGTCCTCGGTCAGCTTGGTCTCTCTGGCAAAGATCCGCGCGGCGTGCCGCGCGACGTCGGCGATAACCATGCCCCAGGCTTGGGGATCATCGAAGGCGCGGCGCAGCGACACATGCAGGCCGCCTTCGACGATCGCAGCCCGCAAGACTTCCACGCCCCCGTGCTCGAGCGCGGCGGGCGGGACGTGGAGGGGATCAAACGTCGCCATCAATTCCGCCCATGCATCCTTCCGGCGAAGCCGAAATCGGTTCGCCGTAGAGCGCGTCAACCCTGGCCGATCGGCCCGACTGAACTCGTGACTTCAGGCGGCGACGTCATCTCCGCCTCGAATGCGGAACTGATACGCGCGAGCGTCTCCGCCTGCGGGAAGCGGTCCTGATGCGCATAGGCGTGCGCCACTTGACGCGCGACCTCCGCGAACAGGCGACCCCAGTCGTTGGGCTCGTTGAACACCGGGCGCAGCGTCAGATGGAGCTCGCCCTCGATGATGGCGCAACGCAGGACTTCAAATCCGCCGCGCTCGTTCGCCGCCGGCGGGATGTTCAATGGTTGATACGTGTTGCTCATGACATCCTCACCGGTAACAGACCGTTTTCGCCGCCGCGACCACCTCCGCGACCGAAGGCAACGCGAGTTTTTCGAGATTGGCCGCGTATGGCATCGGCACATCCTTGCCGGTGACGCGGGTCACCGGGGCGTCGAGCCAGTCGAAGGCCTGCTCTGTCACGCTTGCTGCGATCTCGGCCCCGACGCCGGATTGCCGCCAGCCCTCCTCGACCGTGACCACGCGGCCCGTCCGTTTCACTGACTCGATGATGGTCGCCATGTCCATGGGTTTGAGGGTGCGCAGATCGATGACCTCCGCGCTGATGTCTTCCTTGGAGAGCTCCTCGGCTGCCTTGAGCGCATAGGTCATGCTCATCGACCAGGCAACGATGGTCACGTCGGTGCCGGACCGCGCGACCCGAGCTTTTCCGATCGGCACGAGATAGTCATCGAGCTTCGGTACCGGGAAGCTCTGGCCGTAGAGGATTTCGTTCTCGAGAAAGATCACCGGATTGGGATCGCGGATCGCGGACTTGAGCAGGCCCTTGGCGTCCGCCGCGGTATAAGGCGCGACCACCTTGAGGCCGGGGATATGCGAATACCAGGCGGTGAAATCCTGGCTGTGCTGGGCGGCAACGCGCGCGGCCGGCCCATTCGGTCCCCGGAAAACCACGGACGCGCCCATCTGGCCGCCCGACATGTACCGCGTCTTCGCTGCTGAATTGATGAGATGATCCATCGCCTGCATCGCGAAGTTGAACGTCATAAACTCGATGATCGGCTTGAGGCCCGCAAACGCCGCACCGATGCCGAGGCCGGTAAACCCGTGCTCGGTGATCGGGGTGTCGATCACACGCATGGCACCGAATTCCTGCAACAGCCCCTGGGTCACCTTGTAGGCGCCCTGATATTCCGCCACTTCCTCGCCCATCACAAAGACGGACTTGTCGCGCCGCATCTCTTCCGCCATGGCATCACGCAGCGCCTCGCGCACCGTCATGGTCACCATTTCGGTGCCTTCAGGTACCTCGGATTCCGGCAGCACCGCGGGCTGCGGCGGCGCAGCTGTGGCGGGCGGCGCCGAACTGCGCGCGGTTTGCTTGCCCCGATCGTCATCCCGTCGCCGCGGCACCGCTTCCGCGCCTTTGGCGTCCAGCTCCGCTTGTCCGGCTTCGCCCCCCTTCGCTGGTGGCAGCTTCCGTTTGGCACCGTCGGTAATCGTCGAGGCATCCTCGCCTTCGCCCAAAATCATGGCGATGGGAGTATTGACGGCCACATCGTTGGTGCCCTCCGGCACCAGGATTTTGCCGAGCGTGCCCTCGTCGACAGCCTCGACCTCCATGGTGGCCTTGTCGGTTTCAATCTCCGCAATGACGTCGCCGGATTTGACCGCGTCGCCCTCCTTCTTGTGCCACTTGGCAAGGTTTCCCTTCTCCATGGTGGGCGAGAGTGCGGGCATCAAGACTTCGATCGGCATAGACGCATCACCTGTTGGTGGCTTAGCGGGAGACCCGCGCGAGATTGGTCGCCACCGATGTCGCGGCAGCGGCGACCATCAGACAGGCGAGAAAGGCAACGAGCGCCTTGTTTACGGGAGCAACGTACGCCGTCGGCACGCCCCTGAGTCGGCCGAGCGCGAACGGCCAGGCCACCACGGCAGCAATACGGGCGGGCGTTGCGAGCCGCGCATGCCCGGGCTCGGCAGCAAGGGCCCGCAGCGTCCGCGCGTAGAACCAGCCGCCCGCGATCCAGCTCGCGAACGCGCCGGCGAGCGCGAGAAAGGCCACAATCGCTGCGAAGAGTGCCATGTCCTACCCGGCGTACACATCGGTCCAAAGCTCCGCCGGATCGGGCTCTGAGTCGTTGGTGGCGAACTCGGCCGCTTCGTTGACGACGGCGCGCACCTCGGCATCGACCTTCTTCAACGATTCCTCGGTTGCGAAACCCTTCTTCAAGAGTTGGCTGCGTACCTGCTCGATCGGATCGTGCTCCGTACGCACCTTGTCCACTTCCTCCTTCGGCCGGTACTTCGCCGGGTCGGACATGGAATGGCCGCGGTAGCGGTACGTCAGCATTTCAAGAATGATCGGGCCGTTGCCCTCGCGGCACCATTTCACCGCCTTGTCGCCCGCAGCCTTGACGGCGCGGATGTCCATGCCGTCGACCTGCTCACCGGGAATATCGAAGGAACGGCCGCGCTGGGACAGGTTCGTGGTCGCAGATGCGCGCGCAACCGAAGTGCCCATCCCGTACTGATTGTTCTCGATGACGTAGATCACCGGCAACTTCCACAGCTTCGCCATATTGAAGCTTTCGTAGACCTGCCCTTGGTTGGCGGCGCCGTCGCCTAAATAGGTGAGCGAAACATTGTCATTGCCGCGATACCTGTTGGCGAAGGCCAGGCCAGTTCCGATAGGAACCTGGGCGCCGACAATTCCGTGCCCGCCGAAAAACCCCTTCTCCACCGAAAACATGTGCATCGAGCCGCCCTTGCCCTTGGAATAGCCTCCGCGCCGGCCGGTCAACTCCGCCATCACCCCCTTCGGATCCATCCCACAGGCCAGCATATGGCCATGGTCGCGGTAACCGGTAATCACCTCGTCTCCCGGCTTGATCGCCAATTGCATGCCGATGACGACTGCTTCCTGGCCGATATAGAGGTGACAGAAGCCGCCGATGAGCCCCATGCCGTAGAGCTGGCCGGCTTTTTCCTCGAATTGGCGGATGAGCAACATGTCGCGATAGGCGCGAAGCTCCTGCTCCTGGTTGAACTCAGGTACTTCCGCCACATGTTCGGCGGACGCTCGGCGCGGGGTGGCGGGCTGGGCCGCTGGTTTGTTACTGGCAACGGCCATTTTTCTCCTCGGGGGTGGGCGATGCGGCCGCCTCCCCAATAGCCGAAATCACCGCAGGGCGGAAGCCGATGGGAGCGCGGACGCGTCCCTTCGCGGCAGGACATATGGGGCGGGAGCCGGATTGGCAAACCGGCGCGAAAACTCAAGGAAATATGGTCAGTGTTGCTTGACGCGAAGGGTCAATTCACGGGGATCGGCATAGTTGAGCAGCACGCGGGCGCGCTCATCGAGCATGTCGGGATCGATGCTGTCGGCCCGTAGGAGCGAGACGCGGCGTTCCCAGGTGCCCCGTTCGGCTTTGAGCCCGGCAAGTTCACCGCTCAGCTGCGCAATCTGCTGGTCAAGATCCTGCTTCGCCCGCAGCCCGCGATTGCCGGAATAGGCATTGACGCCGAAATAGCCGATTACCAGCGCCGCGATGGAATAAAGCGCGAGCGCATTGAGGACCGTGCGGAACCGCTTGCGGGTAACCATGCCGCGACCATGACTCCGCCAGCGTTAAGACCGCTTTAATGCGTTGGTGTCCCCTACTCCAGAGTCGGTTACTGATATCGCGTTGTGGTCAATGTCAGCGCAACGCCTTGAGTGCCGCGCGGCCGCCGTATTTCGCCTGGTCACCCAACTCCTCCTCGATGCGAAGCAGCTGGTTGTATTTCGCCGTGCGATCGGAGCGTGCGAGTGAACCGGTCTTGATCTGCCCGCAATTGGTGGCGACCGCGAGGTCGGCGATGGTGGCATCCTCGGTCTCGCCGGAGCGGTGCGACATGACGGCGGTATAGCCGGCCTTGTGGGCCATCTCGACCGCCGCCAGCGCTTCGGTGAGCGTGCCGATTTGGTTGACCTTGACCAGGATCGAATTGGCGATCCCGTCCTTGATGCCCTCGGCAAGCCTGGTGACATTGGTCACGAACAGATCGTCACCCACGAGCTGGCACTTGTTGCCGATCAGGTCGGTCAGCATCTTCCAGCCCTCCATGTCGTCTTCGGCCATGCCGTCCTCGATCGACACGATTGGGTAGCGCGAGACGAGGTCGGCCAGGTAGCTTGCCTGCTCCCGTTTCGACCGGATCTTGCCCTCCCCGCCATAGTGGTACGCCCCATCCTTGAAAAACTCCGTGGCGGCCGGATCGAGTGCGAGCATGACATCCCTGCCCGGGACGAAACCCGCTTTCTCGATCGCCTTCACGACGAAATCGAGCGCCGCGTCGGCTGACGGCAGATTGGGAGCGAAGCCACCCTCGTCGCCGACATTGGTGTTGTGGCCGGCCTCCTTGAGCGCCGACCGCAGGGTTTGAAAAATTTCCGAGCCGGTGCGCAATCCTTCGGCGAAGGAGGTCGCGCCCACAGGCATGATCATGAACTCTTGGAAATCGATCGGATTGTCGGCGTGCACGCCCCCGTTGAGAATGTTCATCATGGGCACGGGCAAAAGGCGTGCCGAAATGCCGCCGACGTAGCGGTAGAGCGGCGCCCGATGGCTGGCCGCTGCCGCCTTGGCAGCGGCCAGCGAGACGCCGAGGATGGCGTTGGCGCCGAGGCGGCTCTTGTTGGGACTACCGTCGAGGGCGATAAGCGTCTCGTCGATCTTGACCTGTGCCTCGGCGTCCATACCGCCGACGGCATCAAAAATCTCGCCGTTGACGGCATCGACGGCCTTGCGCACGCCCTTGCCGAGATAGCGCTTGCCGCCATCGCGCAATTCAACCGCCTCATGTGCGCCAGTTGAAGCCCCGGAGGGGACGGCCGCGCGGCCCCTGGCCCCGTCCTCGAGCACGACATCGACCTCGACGGTCGGATTGCCGCGGCTGTCCAGGATCTCGCGTCCAATGATGTCGGTGATGGCAGTCATGAGATTCCCAATGGATGGCATTCGCGCGGCTTCTACAGGATCGAGAACGCCCTTGTCATGCCCCGTGGAAGCGAGGCATCCAGTGACGTATCCCCAGCCCTCGAGACGGGCCCGCCGATCGCCCGATGGGAATGAACAAAATGGCCAAGGCGCTTCGTCACCTCGGCAAGTCGAGCCGCCCCCCTTCCTCGCCTGCGTCTGCAGAGTTGGACCGGGTCGCGAACCCCCATGCCGACACGAACTACGTCGCCCGCTTCACCGCGCCCGAATTTACCACGCTCTGCCCGATCACGGGCCAGCCCGATTTTGCCCATCTCGTGATCGACTACGTGCCGGGAAGATGGCTCGTCGAATCGAAATCGTTCAAACTTTATCTTGGCAGCTTCCGCAACGTCGGCGGCTTCCACGAGGACTGCACGATCGCCATCGGCAAAAAGCTGGCGGCACTGCTCCATCCGAAATTCTTGCGCATCGGGGGCTATTGGTACCCCCGCGGCGGCATGCCGATCGACGTGTTCTGGCAGACCGGCAAGCTGCCGGCGGGCGTATGGTTGCCAGACCAGGGTGTCGCGCCTTATCGCGGGCGAGGCTGAAAGAAGCCCTTCCTGGTCGGATGACCTCATCTCAAAATTCTGCGCAATTTTGTGATCATGGCCGACGCGATCCCGCAACGACAGCAAGGAGCGCCCTCACCTCCTGGCCCGGGTCGCTGGCGCGCATGACGCCGCCCATCACGGCGAGGCCGGTCGGTCCGGCCGCGAGCACTTCCGCCGCCCGCGTGACGTTGAGCCCGCCGATCGCCAGAACCGGTACCGGCGCGACGCGCGCGATTTCCGCCAAGCCCTTGCGCCCGATCTCGGGCCCGTAGCCCGGTTTGCTCGGCGTCTCGAAAGCGGGGCCGGCAATGGCATAGTCGACGACATCGGGGTCGATCGCCTCGGCCTCGGTCACGGTGTGGAGCGAGACGCCGATGAGGCGTTCCGGCCCCAGCAGCGCACGGCTGGCGGCCGGGTTGGTACCCGCCGGCAGGTGAACGCCATCGCTGCCGCACGCCTTGGCCAACGTGGCGGGACCGTGGAGCGTCAGGCATGCACCGTGCCGCCGCGCCATCGGCAATAGCGTCAAAGCGAGCGCGATTTGATCTTCCTCTGAAAGGTCCTTTTCTCGCACGCTGACCCAGCGACAGCCCGCTGCAAGCGCCGCTCGCACCACGTCGACAAGCGGCAGTCGCGCCTGATGCCGGTCGGTGATGAGCAACAGCGGCGGGTCCGGCAGCTTCATGAGTGGTGCGCCGAGCCAGGGATAAGCACCGCTACGTGCCGACGAGGCCGAATTGCGGGCTCGACGGCTCTGCATGGGCAAGCTTGGGTATGCGTCCGGCAAGGCGTGCCAGCCGGCCGGCCTCGACGGCAGCGCGCATACTCTTGGCCATCGCGACCGGATCGCGTGCCTTCGAGACCGCAGTGTTGAGCAGCACTGCGGCGCAACCGAGCTCAAGTGCCAACGCAGCATCGGAGGCGGTGCCGATGCCGGCATCGAGCACCACCGGTACCGCCGAACGCGCGCAGATCAGCTCGATCAGATGCGGATTGCAGATGCCCAGCCCCGACCCGATCGGAGCGCCAAGCGGCATCACTGCTGCAGCACCGGCGTCCGCAAGCTTGCGACAGACCACCGGGTCGTCGGTGCAGTAAGGCAACACGATGAAGCCTTTCCCGACTAGCGTCTCGGTGGCGCGTACGAGCTCTTCGGTATCCGGATACAACAGTTCGCGGTCCCCGATCACTTCGAGCTTGACCCAGTTGGTCTCGAGCGCCTCGCGCGCGAGTTCGGCCGTGAGCACCGCATCCTTCGCGGTCTGGCAGCCGGCCGTGTTGGGCAAAAAATGCACGTGTTTCGGAATAACATCGACCAGGCTCTCGTCCTCGCCGGCGAGACTGATGCGCCGGATCGAGGCCGTCACCATCTCCGTCCCGCTCGCGGCGATCGAGTCGATCATGAGCTTGCGGTTCGGATAGCCGGCGGTCCCGAGGAACAGACGCGAGCCGAATTCGCGGCCGGCAATGATCAAGGGGTCGGACATGTCGAATTCTCCTCAACCGCCCTGTCGGGCACGCACGATCTCGATGCTGTCGCCAGGCTGAAGCGTCGTCTGGGTCCACGCCGCGCGTGGCACGATGGCGCCGTTGACTGCGACCGCAATCCCGCGCTGGCCGGTGTCGACGGCTTTTTCTTCCAACAGCGCAGCAAGCGTCGCCGCGACGAGCGGCTCATCTTGCCCGTTGACGCGGATGTTCGCCTCAGCGAGCGCCTGTGTCATCGCAGTCTCCTTCATTCCGCAGCCGCACGCAGCGAGCCAAATCGCTCGATGCTGAAGGGCCGGATCGCCGGATCGGCGGCACCATCGAGCACGAACTGCGCGATAGCGTCGGCGGTGATCGGCGTCAGCAGAATTCCATTGCGGTGATGGCCGGTGGCGTAGATCAGCCCGTCGATCAAGCCGGCCCCTAGAATCGGCGCATCATCTCGGCTTCCCGGGCGATGACCGACCCACATCTCGTCGATCGGCAGTTCTTCGACCGCGGGTACCACCCGCCAGGCTGCTTCCAGCAGCGTGAGGATGCCGCCCGCGGTGAGCGACGTATCGTATCCTTTTTCCTCCACCGTCGCCCCAACAAGCAGGCGGCCGTCGAGCCTGGGCACGAGATAGGCTCCCGGCGCCCAGACCACGTGGGTCAGAAGCGGCGCAGCAGGATCCATGCGAAGCGCGAGCATCTGGCCCTTGATCGGGCGCACGGGCGGACGAAATTCAGTTGCAAGCCCTTCGATGGTACGGGACCATGCTCCGGCCGCAAGCACGACCACGTCAGCAGGGACCTTGGTTCCGTCGGCGAGGACGATGCCGTCAACACGCCCTGCGGACGATGAGATCGTCTTGACCGGTTGATGCTCCCTGATGATGGCGCCAGCCGCCTCGGCGGCAATGCGCAGGCCGGCTGCCAGCTTGCGATTGTCGACCTGAGTGTCCTCCGGGCTGAACACCGCGCCCGCGAGCTTGCCGGCCAGATGCGGCTCGCGCCGTCGCGTCTCCGCCGCCGAAATCCATTGCAGCGGCAGGCCCAGCTTTTGCTGGAATACAAGTTGATGGCTCAGCCGCGCCTGGTCATCCGCCGTCAATGCAACCACCAGCGTCCCTTCCGGACGCAGTCCCACATCCACGCCGGATGCCTGTTCCAGTTCGAGCGCGAAAGCAGGCCAGCGCGCTTGGCTGGCACGACCGAGCGCGACCAGGGCCTCTTCGCCGGGCTCAGCCTCCGAGCAGGCCGCGAGCATCCCCGCGGCGGCGTGGCTCGCGCCAGCACCGGACGCCCCCTTGTCGAACACCGCAACCGATGCGCCGCGCGCGGCCAGGCGCCAGGCAATCCCCAGGCCGATGACGCCGGCGCCGATGATGGCGACGGTGGGCTTGCTAACATTGCGTGCTGGGCGATTCGGCACCCGGCGGCTCCCTTCGCTGGAATGACCCAGACAGGTTCGTTGGGTTTGATCTCAGCCGCGTCGCCGCGGCACCCCAGGCCGTACTCCCCATGATGGGGTTTCCCGCGCCGTTGCACAAGACTGTTCGCCGCTCGCCCGGATGCCGCGAACGTGCGGCGGTTTCGCTCAATTGGCGGCCGGATGACGCAGCAATCGCGAGCAAACAAGGCCCACGGTCATCACTACCGCCGCGCCCAGAAAAATCGTCGGCTCGGCACCGCCATGGGCAAAGCCGTAGCCGTAGATCACCGGCCCGACAGCCTGGCCGAGATAGAAGAAGCACGAGTGCAGCGAAGCGGCCGCTCCGCGCGCGGTCTGCGAGAGTTCGGTGACATGGACCTGGATACAGCCGTGCAGCAGGTAGAATCCGAACCCGAACACGGCGTAGACGGCGATCTGCCAAAGCCAGGGGAAGTGCAGCGCGATTAGGACCAGACCAGTCGCGGCGAGCGTGCCGCCGGCGACCATCAAACGGCGCTCCCGCACGCGGGCAATGAGAACAGGCACCGAGAGCGAATACAACACGCCGCCTACCGCGAAGGCGGCAATCAAGAGACCTGCAATTGATGCGCGGGTCTCGCCGATCGCCAGGAGGAGGAGCGCCACATACGGGAACAGTCCGTGGATGAAGATCGCTTCGAAAAACACCGATATGAAGCACACCTTGGCGCGCGGATCCGCAAAGATGCTGCGAAAATTGGCGATGACCGCAGCCCGGTTGAACGGCGCGGGCGCCGGCGTAACCACGCCGCGAAAGGCGAAGAACGCCGCGACCGTTACGATCGATCCGAACGCGCCGAGAATCGCGAATACGCCTCGCCAGCCCAAGAAGTCGCCGATCACGCCGGCGATCGATGCCCCAATGAGATTGCCGGTGAGCCCGACGGCCAGCAGCCGGCCGATCGCCACCTGGCGTTGATTGACCGGCACGAGATCGCCGACCAGCGCCATCGCGACTGGAAATACGCCGCCCGCCACCAGCCCCGCCGCGACGCGCATGGCGACCAGCTGCGAAAAGCTCGTGGCCACCGCGCAGACCAGCGCCGCCATCGCAACCACCAGCAGGCACAGATTCATCAGTCGCGTCTTGCCGAAGAAATCTCCGGTGACTCCCAGGGCCGGCTGCACCAACGCATAGGGAAACGTGTAGGCGCTCGACAGCAGCGCGGCCGTTGCGACGTCGATATCGAGGCTCTCCGCGATCATCGGGATCACGGGATCGACCGCCCGAGTGAACAAAGTCTGGGCGAAGACCACGAGGGCGACGATTTTCAGGACTGGCGGTATGCGGTAACTCGCTGTCTTATCAAATGCTTGTCAGTTATTCTTAGCGAGTTTATCGAACTCGACCAACCGGCGCAAAAGAAGGGTCCAGTTGCTTGAGCGGAATCATATTGGGCCCATCGGACGGCGCCTGATCAGGATCCTGGTGGGTCTCGATGAAGACCCCAGCGACGCCAACCGCCACCGCCGCGCGCGCGAGCACGGGCACAAACTCCCGCTCGCCACCCGACGAAGCGCCCTTCCCGCCCGGTTGCTGAACCGAATGAGTGGCGTCGAAGATGACCGGCGCGCCGGTCGTGCGCGCAAGGATGGGGAGCGCGCGCATATCGGACACGAGAGTGTTGTAACCGAAGGACACGCCACGCTCGGTCACCAGTACGTTCGGATTGCCCGCTGAAGTGACCTTGCCGACGACGTTCGCCATGTCCCAGGGCGCCAGAAACTGGCCCTTCTTGACGTTGACCACACGCCCGGTCGCGGCAGCGGCGACCAGCAGATCGGTCTGCCGGCACAGGAACGCGGGGATCTGCAGCACGTCCGCCACCTCGGCAACGCGTGCGCATTGCTCCGCTTCGTGCACGTCGGTGAGAACAGGCACCCCAAATCTCCGGCGGATTTCGGCGAAGATCGGCAGCGCGCCATCGAGCCCGATGCCGCGATTGCTCTTGACGCTCGTGCGATTGGCCTTGTCGAACGAGGTCTTGTAGACGAAGCCGATCCCGATCTTGCCAGCGATCTCCTTGAGCGCCGCGGCCATTTCGAATGCGTGATCGCGGCTCTCGAGCGCGCACGGACCCGCGATCAGTGCGAGCGGCAACGCATTGCCAAAGCGCGCGGCACCGACTGCGACGATCGAATTGGGAGCGGGCTCGACATTCATGGCGCCGGACCATGCGCCGGCGGTACCGAGGGGTCAACCGAAGCGCGCCTGCCCGCCACATACGTGGCACGAACGGCGCGATCGTCTCCAAGCGTCATCAGGACAGCCAGGGTCTCCGCGATCGAGCGCGAGCGGCGATTGCGAAACGCCAAGAGCGGCGTAGCGTTCGGGTCAAGCACGACCATGTCGGCTTCGTGCCTTGGCGCAAGTGTGCCGACACGATCTTCAAGTGCGAGCGCGCGCGCACCGCCCAACGTGCTCAGAAAAAATGCCTCCACGGCATCGATCGGACGGTTGCGGAGCTGCGCCACCTTGTAAGCTTCGCCCATCGTGGCAAGGAGCGAGAAACTCGTGCCGGCGCCGATATCCGTTCCCAGGCCAACATGCACGGGACGGCGTGGATCACGCGCAGCGCGCAGCGGAAACAGGCCACTGCCGAGGAACAGGTTCGAGGTGGGACAATGCGCGAGCGCGGTGCCGCTGGCGTGGCAGCGTTCGAATTCCGATTCATCCAGATGCACGCCGTGCGCGAGCACCGCGCGCCGACCAATCAGGCCGTAATGAGCGTAGATGTCGAGATAATCGCGCCGTTGCGGGAACAGCTTCATCACCCACGCAATCTCATCGTGCTGTTCAGCGATATGGGTCTGCATGAAAATCCCGGGGTGCTCGCGCCAGAGAGTGCCTGCGAGCTCCAATTGTTCCGGGGTGCTGCTCCCCGCGTACCGTGGCGTAACGGCGTAGAGACAGCGCCCTCGCCCGTGCCACTTGTCGATCAGCGCCTTCGACTGGTCGTAGCCGGAGCGAGCGGTATCGGTGAGGGCGGCGGGTGCATTGCGGTCCATCAGGACCTTGCCGGCAATGAGCCGGAGGTTGTGCCTTTCCGCCTCCGCAAAAAGCGCGTCGACCGAGCCCGCATGCACTGAACAAAAGACGAGTGCTGTCGTGGTCCCTTGCCGCACCAGTTCGTCACAGAAAACACGCGCAGTCTCTTGAGCGACCGCCGGGTCAGCAAAGGCTTGCTCGGCGACGAAGGTGTAGTCGTTGAGCCAGTCCAGCAACTGGTGGCCCTGCGCGCCGATAATTCCGGTTTGAACGTAGTGAATGTGCGTGTCGATGAAGCCGGGCGCAATCAGACAGCCCGAATAGTCGGCAACGTTGGCGTTGGGTGGCAGCTCGGATCTCAGCGCACCATAGGGGCCGACCGCCTCGATCATGCCGTTGCGGCAGATCACAAGGCCATCGGGCTCATGAACGAATGCCGTTCGGGGATCGGTGAGAAACGGATCGTCGCGGCAAAAAACTAATGTACCGCGTATGGCGCCCAAGGAACTCTTGTCGGCAGCCGCCAGCATCGAAGCGCGCTACTCGAACACGAGTGTCGCGCCCATGGCGGACTGCGGGGCGACAATGGTCGAGTCCATGCGGACCGAGAACGCAATCCCTCCGCCGCTAAGTGCCGCTCGCAGCGCACTGCGGTCGCGCACGTGAAATTGCAGCGCGGCAAGGCGCGCACCCTGCGAGATGTCGGGCGGTTCGGTCCCAAAGTGGCTGCGAAACGCCGCTGGATCCATGACCTTGATGTCCCCTTGCGGGGTCGCGACGCTGACGCCGCTCGACGTCGCATGCAAGTCGCGCACGCCAGTGAACGCGGAGAGGAAAATGTGATGGTCGGTTGGATTCTCCGCGACTAGAACAACACCCGCGACGCCACTCGCGGTGTTGGCATGCTGCTGAAACGCCGGATTCCAGAAATTCTCCGGAAAATGCTGCTGGCAGACGGCAAAGCCGATGGCGGGGGCCCGGGCGTCCCGGGCGAATGCCAACGAGAAGGCGAGCTTGACCGCCGCGCCGTCCGGCTGTTTGCCCTCGCGCTCGAACTTCAACACCTCCGACGCACCAATGCCCGCCGACTTGAAGGCAGCGGCATCGGCGGCAGCGTTGTCGCTCTCCAGGAGCAGCAACGACAATCCTTCCCGGTTTGACAAGAACGACTGGTTAAACCGGCCAAACAGGTTAGAAAACCCGTCGGAGCCAAGCTTTTCCGGCTCCGCCACGGTGAGCAACTCGATGAAAAATCCCGGAAGTTGGACGACGTGATTGTGGGTGCCCCACGAATGCCGGTTGCGCGCACCGACGGTGAAGCCGAGCCGACGATAGAGCCTGGCCGCCCCCTCGAGATCGCTCACCGCATGGACCACATGATCAAGACCGCGGGGCATCGATCCGCCTTCACTTCACCGCCGAGAACGCCGTCGGCTGCAGAAACATGTTCGTGATCGAAGCGACGATCGGTCCATCGCGCTCGCTTTCGGACCGCTTGGACAGCCATTCCGGATCGGTCGCGAATTTGTTCCACTTGGTCTCGCGCTCGGCGAGGGATTCCCAGGCCAGCAAATAATGCAGGTCTTGATTTCCGCCTTCTCCCACCAGCACGGTCCAGAAGCCCGCCTGCCGGATGCCGTGCCGTTGCCAGAGTTCGAGTGTCGTGCTTTCGAACCGCTTGAGCAGCGCGGGCAACCTCCGACCACGCAATGGTAAATCCTCAGCTCATAGATCATGGTTGCCTCGTTTCGGCTACGGGAGGGGACGGAAATGGCGCGAAATTTAAACTGGTTGTTCCGTTTATATCACAAGTAACTTCAAAGCCGCGCCGATGGCGTGCAAAGCGTCACGATCCGCGACGTCGGGGTAAACCGGTCGCGAACAATCGACAACTTTGTGACCGCCGACACACATCCCATTAACCCACCTCCCATATAGTAATCACAACATTGGATCGACGGGCGTCGCAAGCGGGCCGCTACCAAGGCGCCACAGCGGAAAAGGCCGTGCCGTTCCCGAGCGTTGCCTGTCGATCCAAGGCATTTCAGAAGCGACGCGTCTTTCCAACTTACGCGCGCAATACGGGCACTCCATGCCGTTGCAGTCCGGCAGCTGCAGCGCACGGGGCTATTTCGCTTGAGCGCCATCCGAGAATGCCGACATCGGCCCCCTCCGATATCAGTCATCGAAAACACACGGGCCCCAGCCGTTTCCCCGCGAAGGTAAAATACGGAGTTGATAGCATCGAGTGTGGCGAGCGATCGGCGTGGCGCCAGCCGCAGAATACTTTCGCCCCGGCGCTACACCAGCCGGCTCTGGTCCACCGCCGCGCCGATGAAGGAGGAAAAAAGCGGGTGCGGCTCGAACGGCCGCGACTTGAGCTCGGGATGGAATTGCACGCCGATGAACCAGGGATGATCCTCATATTCGATCATCTCGGGCAATAGCCCGTCCGGCGACATGCCGGAAAAACGCATCCCGTGCTGCTCGAGCCGGCCTTTGTAGCCAGTATTCACCTCGTACCGATGGCGGTGGCGCTCGGAAATTTCCGTTGCGTCGTGATAGATCTGCGACACCCGGCTACCGCGCTGAAGCAGCGCCGGATAAGCACCCAGCCGCATCGTGCCGCCGAGGTCGCCGCCTAACCCGCGGGTGTGAAGCTCGTTACCCTTCATCCATTCCGTCATCAGGCCGACCACCGGTTCGGGCGTCGTGCCGAACTCGGTCGAGTTCGCGTCTTCGATGCCGCAGAGGTTGCGCGCTGCTTCGATGACCGCCATCTGCATTCCGAAGCAAATCCCGAAATAGGGTACGTGGCGTTCGCGTGCAAACTGCGCGGCCCTGATCTTTCCTTCCGTGCCGCGTTGACCGAAGCCGCCCGGCACCAGGATGCCATTCACGTGCTCCAGGAACGGCGCGGGATCCTCGCGCTCGAACACCTCGGATTCGATCCAATCGAGATTGACGCGCACCTTGTTGGCGATCCCGCCGTGAGACAGCGCTTCGATCAGCGACTTATACGCGTCCTTGAGGCCGGTATATTTGCCGACGATGGCGATCGTCACGTCGCCTTCCGGATTGCGGATACGCTCGTTGATGAGGCGCCAGCGATCAAGATCGGGGTCGCTCTTGGGCGCGATCCCGAAGGCTGCGAGCACTTCATTGTCGAGGCCCGCTCGGTGATAGGCCTCGGGCACTGCATAGATGTTGTCGACGTCTCGAGCCTCGATCACGGCACTTGGACGCACATTGCAGAACAGTGCGAGCTTGGCGCGTTCGCCCTCCGGGAGCGGCCGATCGGAGCGGCACAGCAGGATATCGGGCTGGATGCCGATCGAGCGAAGTTCCTTGACCGAATGCTGAGTCGGTTTGGTTTTGAGCTCGCCGGCGCCAGTAATGAACGGCAGCAGCGTGAGGTGGATGTAGATGGCGTGATGGCGCGGCAGATCATTGCCGAGCTGCCGGATCGCCTCGAAGAACGGCAGGCCCTCGATGTCGCCGACCGTGCCGCCGATCTCGCATAGGACGAAATCGTAGCCGTCGTTGCCTTCCCGGATGAAGTCCTTGATGGCGTTGGTGACGTGGGGCACCACCTGGATCGTGGCGCCGAGGTAGTCGCCCCGGCGCTCCTTGGCGAGGATTTCCTGATAGATGCGGCCGGTGGTGATGTTGTCCTGGCGGCTGGCAGGGCGCCCGGTGAAGCGCTCGTAGTGGCCAAGGTCGAGATCCGTTTCGGCGCCGTCATCGGTGACGAAGACCTCGCCATGCTGGTAGGGCGACATGGTTCCAGGGTCGACGTTGAGATAGGGGTCGAGCTTGCGCAGCCGCACCTTGTAGCCGCGCGCCTGTAGGAGCGCTCCCAGCGCCGCCGATGCCAAGCCCTTGCCGAGGGAGGAGACCACGCCGCCGGTGATGAAGATGTACCGCGCCATGGGGCCTAACCTTTAGCGAGGGCGCGCCGATTCGACGAGAGCCTAAATCGGCTTTCGACACGAAACCCATGCACGGCAAGCATATCGGCAGATCCTCGTTAAGCCAGAATGGTCTGGTCAGATACCTTGATGTGAGTTCTCAATTCGCCATTCGGCCGCATCGCTCTCCAAAGCGAAGGGGCCGGTTGCCCGGCCCCCGACATCCCATTTATTGCGACCGCGGCACTTGCGGACCCGAAGGTGCCGCCGGCGGTTGCTCCTGCTGGCGCAGCGTGTCCAGCACGCCCCCTCCTCCCTGCCCGAGCGGCGCGCCGGGCGTCTGCTGCGCGGGCGTGCCGGTGTTCTGGATGATCGACCGGGGCTTGCGGTCCAGACCCGCCAGGATCGAGAGCACCAAGCTGGTAGCGAAAAACGTGGCAGCCAGGATGGCGGTGGTGCGGGTCAGCACATTCGACGTCCCGCGGCTCGACAAAAATCCGCCGGTCGAGCCGATCCCGAGCCCGCCTCCTTCCGACTTCTGCAACAGAACCACCCCAATCATGGCGGTGACCACCATGAGATGAATCACGATAATGACAGTCTGCATAGGTCCATCACGTTTGAATGCTGCGCCCTGGAACCGTCAGGTCCCGCCGCCCCGGGCGTCATATAGGAAGTCGCGGGCGTGTCTACACGATCCCCGACGGCATTTCCACCGGACCGGCACCCCCCTATTCCGGCTCGATGCCCGCCTCCTTGACCCATCTGGTCCATTTGGCGAGATCCTCGCGCACGAAGGCCGCGAGTTCCCCGGGCGTGCTGGCAAAGGCGTCGAACCCGATGCCCGCCAGACGCTCCTTGACCGTCGGATCGGTAATGATCCGTCGCAACTCTCCATTGAGACGTTCGACCACCGGCTTGGGCGTGTTGGCCGGTGCGAAAATGGCATTCCAGGGAATCAGGTCGAACGAGGGAAGTCCCGCCTCCGTCATGGATGGAATGTCGGGCAGGAGCGGGCTTCGCTCCTTGGTGGTGACCGCAAGGGCCCGGACATTTCCCGCCTTCGCCTGCGGCGAACCGAGCGCGAAGTCGACGAACATCATCGCCAGACGGCCGGTCATCACGTCGTTGATGGCTTGCGGAGAACTTCGATACGGGACGTGTACGAGATCGAGGCCGGCCATCCGTTTCAGTGTAGCGCCCGCGACCAGGCCGATTGCATTCGTACTGGCGTAGCTCAGCCTGCCGGGATTGGCTTTCACGTAGGCTATGAATTCCGGCACCGACGTGGCCGGGATTTTGGGGTCGATGACCAGCATGAAGGGAAGATTTCCGACCCGCGACAGCGCCGAGAAATCCCGCACCGGATCGTATGGAATGCTTTTCAGCAGATTGGGATTTGCCGAATGCGTGCTCACGGTGGTCATGAAGATGGTGTAGCCATCGGGTGCCGCTCGCGCGACCGCGGTCGCCGCAATCGCGCCGTTGGCGCCGGGCTTGTAGTCGAGCACGACCGGCTGCTTGAGCGCCTTGCTCAATTCGTCCGCAATGATGCGCGCGGTCGGGTCGATGCCGCTTCCGACGGCGAACGGCACCACCAGCGTAATTGCCCGGCTCGGATAGTCTTGCGCCGACGCCCCGCCAATGGCCAGCACGGCGGCAGCAATTGCCGCGACGAACCGTGAGAGCTTGCGGCCTCCGGTCAACGCGGGCGGGCCTATTGCAGGGTTTTCAGATAGGCGACGATGTCGTCGACATCCTTGCCGTCGGTCAGTCCGCCATAAGGCATGCGGTTGCCCTTCACCTTGGCCTGCGGATCCTGGATGTACGCGCGCAGATTGGCTTCGTCCCAGACCAGATTCGCGCGCTTCATCGGATTCGAGTAGCGGAAATCCTCGAGGGCGGCCGATTTGCGTCCAACTACGCCTTTGAGGCTCGGCCCGAGCGCGTCGGGCCGTTCGGTGTGGCAGGCGGCGCAAGTCTGGTACAGCGCCTTGCCATGGTCGGGGTCAGCCGCCGTCGCGGGACTTGCGAGTGCGAGGAGGAGAAAGACGCCCACCGAGATGCCGGGGGGTAAGTGGCGCATGGTTCGGCCCTTGATGTCGATCATGCGTGCACCAGCGGACCGGGGCTCTTGATATACTTCGTGGCGATCGCCTCTGCCGACCAATAGGCGAGCGCGCCGACGAGACCGGTCGGATTGTAGGACGCATTCTGCGGAAACAGCGACGCCCCCATGACGAACAGGTTGTCGGCGTCCCAGGCCTGGCAATACCGGTTGACCGCGCTGGTCTTCGGATCGGCCCCCATCATGGTGCCGCCGGTATTGTGCGTCGATTGATAGGGCACGACGTTGTAGTTGCCACGCCGCACGTTGACGTTGCCTTTGATTGTCGGCTTCATCGCGGTCGCGATCCGGTCGAGCACACCGGCGAGGTACTCCGCCATCTTGTAGTCGTTGTTGCGGAAATTGTAGCTCATGCGGATGAGCGGGCGTCCAAGCGCGTCCTTGTAGGTCGGGTCGAGGTCGAGAAAATTCTCGCGGTGCGCATAGTTGCAGCCCGAGGCGCCGACGCCGAACGCGTGATTGTACCATTTGGCCGTCGCCCGTTTCCAATCGCGACCCCAACGCGGGGTGCCGGGCGGTACCGGCCGTGTCAGGATCGGCCGTCCGTTTGTCGTGCCGGCCGAAATCCAGGCGCCGCCGAAGAATCCAAGCCCCGAGTGATCGAAGTTGTCGCCGTTGAAGTCGTCGATGTTGGTGCCATGCGCGCCTGACGCCATGAATGGATTGATCTCCTTGCTCTCGAAGAACACCGTCACGCCGTTGCCGCTGATCTGATAGCAGTAGTTCCTGCCGACGGCGCCCTTGCCGGTCGTGTGGTCGTACGGTTCGCCGATACCGGCCGTGAGCATCAGCAGCACGTTGTTGAACACGTAAGCGCCCATGATGACGAGGCCGGCGGGCTGCTCGAACTCCTCGCCGCTTCGGGTGTCGACATAGCGCACCGCCTTCACCTTCTTTGCCTGCTTGTCGTAGACCAGCTCCTTCACATAGGCGTAGGTGCGCAGCTCGAATTTCGGGTCCGGCAGCAACACCGGTAGGATACAGGCCTGCGGCGAAGCCTTGGCATTTGCCTCGCAGCCGAAGCGCTCGCAGTGGCCGCAATATTCGCAGGCGCCCAGCGTGACGCCCTCCGGATTGGTGTAGACGCCGCTCATGTTCGCAGAGGGCGCCGGAAACGGGTGATAACCCAAATCCTTTGCTGCCTTCTCCATCAACGACCCGGCCATGGTCTGGACCAGCGGCCGGTTCGGATACTCGTTCTGGCGCGCCCCTTCGAACACGTTGCCGCCGGCGACGATCTGGCCACGCAGATTTCCGGCCTTGCCGGAAATGCCGCACAGCTTCTCGAACCGGTCGTAGTAGGGCTCGAGTTCGTCATACGAGACCGGATAGTCCTCGATGGTCATCTCGGCCGGAATCGCATCGCGGCCGTAGCGATTCTGGAGATGGCTCCGCAGATTGTGATCGGACGGAAGCAGGCGCCAGGTTACGCCGTTCCAGTGCGCGCCCGCCCCGCCGACCCCCGTGCCAGGCAGGAACGAGCCGAGCCGCCGCAGAGGCAGCGCGGTTTCCGAAGGCGAGTGCCGCAGCGTCACCGTCTCGGTCTGCGTATCCTGGAACAGTTCCTGGCGCACCGCGTATTTGAGATCGTCGCGCACGGAGGGAAGCGTGAAATCCTCGCGTGTCGAACGGTCGGGGCCGCGCTCGAGCCCGACGACCTTGAGCCCGGCCTTGGTCAGTTCGCGGGCGAGAATGCTGCCGGTAAACCCGACGCCGATGCAGACCGCATCGACTTCCTTGAGCATCGTGGCCATTGTTGTTTCTCCTCCCACGCTTGGCGTGATCAACCGAGCCAATTCGGTGTTTCATGCACAATTCGTCCGCCCACCATGGTCATCAGCGAATGGGTGTCGGGGATGCTGCTTTCCTCGGTGACAAGCGGATCGGCGCTCACAACTGCAAGATCGGCAAGCTTGCCGACTTCGAGCGAACCCTTCTTGTTTTCGTCAAATGTCAGATAGGCGCCGCCCACCGTGGCACAGCGCAGCGCGTCAGCCCGGCTGAGCGCCTCGCCGGCACCGATGCGTTCCTTGGTCTGGTAGCTCGTGCGCGCGACCGTTTGCCAGATCGGCAGGAACGGGGAGACCGGCACATTGTCGGTCGCCAGCGAGACCTTCACGCCGGCATTGAGGAGCGAGCGCAGAGGTACGATTTCGCCATGGCGCTCCGGCGGCAGACGCTGCGCCTGCGCATGCAATCCTTTGTAGAGGTAATTGTTGGTGTGCGTAGTGAGGACGAGGCCCATGCGCACGATGCGCTCGATATCGCGCGGCGGGATCGTGCTGATGTGGCTGATCACCCAGCGCCGCCCCTGGAGCGGAATTTCCCGGTCAACCTCGTCGTAGAGATCGAGGTTGCTCGACCCGATCATCACCGCACGGATGTCGTTCGCCGCGCAATGAAGCAGAAGTTGCTTGGCCTGCTCGCGCGGCAAACCATGATTGGAATTGAATCCAGCCCAGCCCGTATATGGCGCGGCGCGAGCGCGCACATCGTCGGCGGCCTCGCGCCCGGCGTGAACGTAAAGCCCGCTCATCTTGAGCCAGTCGTTCCCGAAGCCGGGCTCGCCCAGCCAACCAGCCCACGCCTCCACGAAGGGGCCGAGGGGCGCAGCACCCGCTGCCTGCCAGTTCGGACTGAAGGCGAGCGCGGCGCGCATCGTCAGCGCGCCCTCGCGATGGGCTTGCTTGTACGTGCGCAGCAACTCGGTCGAAGCGCCGTGCCCTTCGAACACACTGGTGGTTCCAAAGGCATGGTAGGCGCGCGCCGATTGCGGCAAGGTGCGCAGCCGATCCGCGGGCGTGAATGCCGCCGCTTGGCGAAACCAGATCAGCTCGGCGACCGGGGCCATCTCGCGCTCGACGAACACGCCGGTGGGATCGCCATTGGCATCCTTCTCGATCTTGACAGTGTCGACCGGCGATACCGTGTCGCGGGTGATGCCGGCGCGCCTGAGCGCCTCGGTGTTGGCGCACGACACGAGCGGAAAGGTGCCGCGCCAGTAGCCCCAGATGGAGCGGATGAAGACCGGATTCTCTGGCGCCGCCGCGTCAAGCTCCTGCCGCGTCGGCCAGCGCTTCTCGGCCAGGCTCTCGGGCACGTCGAAATAATAGGGCGGATCGCCGATCGGCATGGTCACGATCCATTCGCCCGGCTGCTTGGCCCTCGCCAGTTCGGCAATGCGGTCCTGGATGTCGCGGATCGAGCGAACGGGTCCGAGCGCGGGAAACACGTTGCGCAAGGCTTCGCGGTCCATATGGGCATGGCCGTCGGTGATGCCGGGGATGACCGCTTTACCCTTGAGATCGACGACGCGCGTCGCCGGGCCGGCCATGGCTGCCATCGCTGCGTCCGGCCCGACCGCAACGATCCGGTCGCCGGCAATAGCGATCGCCTGCGCTATCGTGAACGCGGGATCGACGGTGATGATCTTGCCGTTGGTGAGAATGAGATCGGCGGGGCTGGTTCCGGCCCGCGCCGGTATCTGCAACGGCGCCTGCGCGACCCCGGTATCCGGGCGAGCGGCGGACAGCACGCCGGCGGCGCCAACGGCACCCGCCGCTTTCAAAAGCAGACGGCGCGTCTTCTCCACCGCGTCCCTCGCCTCAGGAGAAATCGGCGATCGAATGCGGCGGCTTGTCGTACTTCTTGCCGAAATACGTCCTGATCTCTTCGCGGTAAGTGGCTGGCAGGCCGGGATAGCCGATCATCTTCCACGACGCCATATGGCGGTTGCCGCCGTAGATCGGATCGGCGAAGAATCCCTCCATGCTGATCTGCAGGAGCGCGTTGAAGAACATCGTGCTGGTAAAGCCCGGGAACTGCGCCTTCCCCTCTTCCATTGTCTTCAACGCAGTCTCGCGCTCCGGCGCGGACAGCCGGTCGAAATCCTTGCCGTAGGTCTTGCGCGTCCAGGCGTTGGCGGCTGCGACACCGGCGCGGAAGAATTCTCGCGGCGTCAGCGCAAGCTGATAGCCGAGTTCAGGTTTGCCCTTTGGAAAGGGCCCGTCGCGATAGAGCCGCGCGCCGGTGCCGTAGGCGCCTGCGAGTTGGCGATCGATGAACGTCGCGACCCCGCATTCGCTCCCTGAGGGCGAAAGTTCGTCGGCGGGAATGATCGTATCCGCCGCGGCGGCGAAGAAAGCGTGCTCGGTCGCGGTGAGCGTGAGCAGCGGTTCGGGCTCGGTCGCGGACGGAGCACTCGGCGATGCCTGTGGGGTCTGCGCCGCCACCGGCGCCGCAGGCGCAAGCCCGGCGGCGACGGCGGTTCCTGCTCCGAGGAGGAAATGACGACGCGCGATCGGCCCCTCATCCGCCGACGTCTTGGCAGTGCCCCTGTTTTCAGCTGACGTATTGTCGGATGTCTTCTTATCCGTCATGGCAACCTCCCCGTGCTCGCCGCGCCAAGACGCAAGGCCCCATACGGGGACGCGGCGTGTGCCGCGCGGAGGTTTTTCTGCCGCCACGCGGCGTTTTCATTCTGTCGTTTGGAACAAGACTAATCCGATTTTAGCCCGCGCGGGAGGGGGCGCGAGGTACTATTCACCGCCGCCGCGCGGGGCCTCGTGGCGCGAGTCGGACGAACCGGCTGGCTGCTCGGTCACGCGCGACGCAGCCAGATAGGGCGTTCAACCCGGCTCCAGGCCCTTGGCCTTGAGCACCGGGATGGCGGACGGCGCGGTCAGGAACTTGATGAAAGCCTTGGCGGCATCCGGTTCCTTGGCGCCGGTACCGACGGCGGCCGGGTAGACCGAGGAGAGTTGGATCTCCGCCGGCAACGGTCCGACCAACTCAGCTCCGGGATAGGGCAGGATTTCGCTGATCTGAGTCATGCCGATTTCGGCCTCACCGTTCGCCACGGCGTGCGCGGCAGGGTTGGACGGCGGAAGCAGTTTGGTCTTGCCCTTCAACTGGTCGGCGATACCGAGGCGCTCGAACAGTCCCTTGAGATAGATTCCCGTCGCGCCTTGCTCGACATAACAAATCGATTTGGCATCGAGCAGCGCGCGCTTGAAAGCTTCTGTCGTGCTGATGTCGGGTCTTGGCGCACCTCGCTTGACGGCAAGGCCCGCGCCCGAGCGCGCAATGTCGGCGCGCGTCGCACCCACCAGTTTACCCTGCTTGACGAGGTCGTCGGTGATGGGCGTGCTGAGGATCGCGACATCGAACACTGCGCCCTTCTCGATCTCGGCCTTGAGCGGCACAGCCGCGTTGAAGGTGAACGAGAGCTTGTGCTCGGTCGCCTTCTCGAACTGCGGGCCCAGTTCTTCCAGCGCCGTCTTCAGGGCATTCGAAGCCAAGACCTTGATCTCGGCCGCGTGGCCGGCGCCGGCCGTGAATAGCGCAAGCGCAAATAGCTTCCCGGCGATGAGCGCTGGGGTCATCCTCATGGCATCCTCCAAGGATCGTCGTTTTGAGCTTGTTGTTGTGAAAAATCTGCAATCGCAAACCTAGCGGTAAACCCCCGCGATCGCCAGGAACTCGTCGGCCTTGAGGCTCGCACCGCCGACCAGCGCGCCGTCAACATCCGAGACGCTCATCAACTCCCTGGCATTCGATGGCTTCACCGATCCGCCGTAGAGGATTCGGGCGCCCTGCCCTGGTGCTCCCAATCGCGATACCAGTCGCCGCCGGATATGCTCGTGCATCTCGGCGACATCGCCGGGGGTTGGTGTCAGCCCGGTCCCGATGGCCCAGACCGGCTCGTAGGCAACGACAAGGTTCTGGGCTGTCGCGCCTTCGGGCACCGAACCATCGACCTGGGTTCCGACCACCGCGAGCGCCCGTCCATTCTCGCGTTCGGTCCGGCTCTCGCCCACGCAGACGATGGCGCAGAGTCCGGCGCGCCACGCGGCCAGCGCCTTTGCGCGCACGTCCGCATCGGTTTCCTTGTGATAGATGCGCCGCTCGGAGTGCCCGACGATGACCGCGCTGGCCCCTGCATCCCTGAGCATTTCGGCCGACAGATCTCCGGTGAAGGCCCCTGCCGGCTCGGCGTGACAGTCCTGCGCGCCGATCCGTAGCGCAGTGCCCTGAGCGGCCGCTGCAAAGCGCGCCAGCAGCGTCGCGGGTGGGCACACCATAAGCTCGACAAGCGCTGCCAGCGCGCGAGCACCTTGAATGATCCGGGCCAGTTCCGTCTCCGAGCCCGACAGGCCGTTCATCTTCCAGTTGCCCGCGACGAGCGGGCGGCGCGGCGCACCAGCCATATCCAACCCCGCCTTTTCCCGAATCCAGCCAAGCGGTTAGCAGAGCCGCCCCGTGCGCGCCAGAGCGCGTCCACCAGCTTCGCCACTAGCATTCGGCGGCCGTGCCCAATCCGGGCCGGCCTTGTGCCCGGCCCCTGCCTGCGAACGGTGTCCGCTCACCGGAAGAGCCCCGGGGATGCGCTTGTGACCGCCTGTCGCCCCTGGCACATGTTGCGATGCAGGGAGCCCGTCCTTATGATACGCGACCCTCGGTTCGCCGAAGGTTCTCTCAATCACGGATAGCGCATGCTTCGAGGTTTACGAAACGCCTCTTCCAATTGGCTCGGCAAAGCGGTGATGGCCGCCGTCGTGGGCTTCCTGGTCATCAGCTTCGCGATTTGGGGAATCGGCGATATTTTCCGCGGCTTCGGCCGCTCGACCGTGGCCAAGATCGGGCGCACCGAGATCACGGTCGAGCAGTTCCGCACGCTCTACAATGATCGGCTGCAGCAATACTCACGCCAGGCCGGCAGGGCGATCGGTCCGGAGCAGGCGCGGCAACTCGGCCTGGACCGGCTGGTGATCGGGCAGATCGTCTCGGAAATCCTGCTGGATGAGCGCGCCCGCGTCCTGGGTCTCTCACTCTCCGACTCCGAGGTTGCCAAGCAGATCACCGCCGATCCCGCCTTTCAGGGGTTGAATGGACAGTTCGACCGGGCCCGGTTCGAGCAGGTCATCCGCAACGCCGGCTTCACGGAGGCGCGTTTCGTCGCCGAGCAGCGCCGCCGCCTGCTGCGCCGCGAGCTTGCGGGCACCATCGCGTCTGGACTATCCGCCCCCAAGGCTCTGGTCGAAGCCGCCAGCCGTTACGAGAATGAGCAGCGCTCGGTCGAATTCGTTCTACTCGACCGCGCCCAGGCCGGCGAAATTCCGCCCCCTGCCCCAGAGGTGCTGGCGAAATACTTCGAGGAACGCAAAAATTTCTTCCGCGCACCGGAGTATCGCAAGCTCGTGGTCGTGTCGCTGATCCCGACCGAGCAGGCGCGCTGGATGGAAATCTCCGATGCGGACATCAAGCGCGCTTATGAAGAACGGCGTGCCCGCTACGTAACGCCGGAGCGACGCCACGTCCTGCAGATTGATTTCCCCAATGCCGAGGCGGCCAGCGCCGCCGCCGAGCGTATCGCCAAGGGCGCCAGCTTTGCCGACATCGCGAAGGAACTGGGCAAGAACGAAAAGGACATCGATCTCGGCACAGTGACCAAAGCCGCCATGATCGACCGAACCGCGGCAGATGCCGCCTTCGCGCTCAAAGAAGGGGAAGTCAGCGCGCCCGTGCAAGGCCGGTTCGGCACCGTGCTGGTGCAAGTGCTCAAGATCGAGCCCGAACAGGTCCGCTCCCTGGAGCAGGTCGCCGGCGAGCTCAAGCAGGAGCTGGCGATCGCGCGCGCGAAAACCGAGGTTTTCGACGTCTACAACAAGATCGAGGATGCACGCGCGGAGGGCAAGCTGCTGGCCGAAACCGCCGCCACGCTCAAGCTGGAGGCGCGTACGATCGAAGCGGTCGACCGCTCCGGTCGCGATCCCGCCGGCATGTCGGTCAACCTTCCTGATGCGCAGCGCTTGTTGCCGTTGGCGTTTACCACCGACGTCGGCGTCGAGCGCGATCCGCTCCAGTTCCAGGACGGCTACATCTGGTTTGACGTCGTCGGAATAACACCCTCGCGGGAACGTCCACTCGACGAAGTGAAAGAGCAGGTCGAGACGCGCTGGCGCGACCAGGAGATCGCGACGCGGCTCAACGCCAGGGCGACGGAAATCGTCGACAAGCTCAAGGCGGGCGGAACCCTCGCCGATGTCGCCACTGCAGACCATCTCAAGCTCGAAACCTTGACTGGCCTCAAACGCGGTGATGCGTCCGGGGCGCTTTCGACGGCCGCCGTCGATGCGGTGTTCCGCACCGCCAAGGACGCAGTCGGCACGGCCGAAGCGCGGGAGCCCGGCGAGCAAGTCGTGTTCCGCGTCACCGAGATCGTGGTGCCCCCCCTCGACATGGCCTCCGAGGAGGTCAAACGCACGGTCGATACGCTCAATCGCGGCCTCTCAGAGGATCTGCTCAGCGAATATATTGCCCGGCTTGAAAGCGAGGTCGGCGTGACCATCAATCAAAGCGCGCTGAACCAGGTGGTCAGCGGCGGAGCCGGCGACAGCGCAAATTGACGTTCGCCATGCAGATCGAGCCGCAAGCAACGGCGTTTGCCAAGCGATACGCCCGCGGCGAGGCGCAGGTCGTCTGGACCTCGCTGGTCTCGGATCTCGAAACCCCGGTGTCGGCGTTTCTCAAGGTCGCCGGCGCGCGCCCCATGAGCTTCCTGCTGGAATCGGTGGAGGGCGGCGCGGTGCGCGGACGCTATTCCATCATCGGTCTCGACCCCGATCTCGTCTGGCGCACCGTGGCGGGACGTGCCGAGATCAACCGCGGGATGCGCCACCAGCCCGACAGCTTCGCGCCTTGCAACGAAGCGCCCCTTGCAGCATTGCGCGCGCTCATCGCTGAAAGCCGGATCGAACTGCCCGACGTGTTGCCGCCCATGGCTGCCGGAATCTTCGGATATCTCGGTTACGACATGGTGCGGTTGATGGAGGAGCTGCCGCAGCCCAATCCCGACCCGATCGGAATCCCCGACGCTGTGCTGGTGCGCCCCACCATCGTGGTGGTGTTCGATGCCGTAAAAGACGCAATCACCGTGGTCACGCCGGTCCGGCCACAAAACAGCATCACCGCTGATACCGCCTTCGCGCGCGCCAGAGAACGTCTCTCGGCGATCATCGATGCGCTTGACGCGCCGCTCGCACATTCCCCGCCCACCCTTCAGGCGGGACCGCTGACCGTGTGGCCATCGTCCAACACCACGCCCGCCGAATACGAGCGGATGGTGAGCGCGGCCAAGGAATACATCGCCGCTGGCGATATCTTCCAGGTGGTGCTGTCGCAACGGTTCGAGGCGCCGTTCGAGCTGCCTCCCTTTGCGCTCTACCGCGCACTGCGGCGGGTCAACCCGGCCCCGTTCCTCTACTTCCTGGATTTCGGCGGCTTCTCGATCGTCGGCTCCAGTCCGGAAATCCTGGTGCGGGTCCGCGAGGGCACGGTGACGATACGGCCGCTTGCGGGCACCCGGCCGCGCGGCGCGACACCGAACCAGGACAAGGCGCTCGAAACCGAGCTGCTGGCCGATGAGAAGGAGCGCGCCGAGCATCTGATGCTGCTCGATCTCGGCCGTAACGACGTCGGGCGCGTCGCTCGTACCGCGTCGGTCAAGGTGACCGATCAGTTCTTCATCGAGCGGTTCAGCCAGGTGATGCACATCGTCTCCAATGTCGAGGGGCAGCTTGACGGAAAATACGACGCGCTCGACGCGCTGGCGGCGGGCTTTCCGGCCGGCACCGTCTCGGGTGCGCCCAAGGTGCGGGCGATGGAGATCATCGACGAGCTCGAGCAGGAGAAACGCGGACTCTATGCCGGCTCGGTGGGTTACTTTTCCGCGGCCGGCGAGCTCGACAGCTGTATCGTGTTGCGCACGGCGCTGATCAAGGATGGCGTGATGTATGTCCAGGCCGGCGCCGGAATCGTCGCCGATTCCAATCCCAAGTCCGAGCAACAGGAATGCGTCGACAAGGCCAAGGCGTTGTTCCGCGCTGCGGAGGAGGCCAAGCGATTTGCCAGCGCCGCCCGGCGCGGGCAATAGATCGAGCAGCACATGACCGCCGAAACCGACCACGAGCATGCGGCGAAATGGCAGCATGACGGCGTGCGGGTCATCCCGGGCAATTCGCTCGATTCCAACACCGCCCAGACTCCCGGCATGGATCGCAAAGCCGCGATCAACTATGCGCGCGTCGGCGCGCAGAAGATCTGGGCGGGCACGGTGAACATCAAGCCCAATGCCAAGACCGGGGCCCACCACCACGGCGAACTGGAGAGCGTCATCTACGTCGTGCGCGGCAAGGCGCGCATGCGCTGGGGCGAGCGGCTGGAATTCACCGCCGAGGCTGGCCCAGGCGATTTCATCTATGTGCCGCCGTTCGTGCCGCATCAGGAAATCAACGCCAGCCCGAGCGAGCCGCTCGAATGCGTGCTGGTGCGCAGCGATAACGAGGCGGTGGTGGTCAACCTCGACATCGAGCCGGTGGAGAAGCCTGACGAGGTGCTATGGGTGGATCCGATTCACAAGGGCTGACGGCTTCTCTGGTACCGCAAGGCGCGCCACGTCCTTCCCCCACGGGGAGCACCTCCGTCAGCTGCAAGGCTGAACCTTCACCCCAGAAGAATTCGGCTCGTTGAATTCTGCGATCTCGACAGCGCCGACATTGGTAAAGAGATTGGCGGCGAGATCGCGCGGGACCTCATGGGTGACCGGGGTGAGTGGCTGATTATTGTCCCCGCATTTGACGGAAAAGCCCAAGTTCCAGGAATGGAGCGAGGCGCCACCCTTGGTGCGAACGATGACGTTCAGTTTTGGTTCATCGGATGTGGAATAGCCGAGCGACGAGATGTTGCCGGAGAACGTCATCTGCACTTGGCCTCCGGCTTCGCTTCGCAGGAAACCCACCGAAATATTGGTGACCTGAAACCGCCGGTCGCTCGGAGTGTCTTTCCGGACCCATATCAGCTCCTGCCCGCGTTGCACCGTTTCCTTCAGCGTGCCGGTGTTCGCAGAGATTTCAAACGCCGCTGGCCGCTCTAGGGACGCGAACTCAGCCGCGTCCGGCTTGGCGCTGCCGGGCTGGTTCGGCTGCGCGCGGGCCGGGAACCCAACTAGAGTTGAAAGCCCAACAAGCGCCGCAACACGCGCCAGATTGTTTGCCATCCCTGTTCCTCTCCAACCGCGTGATAGATGCCCCATCGAGCAACGGACGCCAACGTCAGCTACGCATTGCGGACTGTCCGCAGACGTTATGGATCATAGCCGGTCAAGTGTGGGTGGGGCCAGCAGTTCCGGCGGTCAACCATCTCCCGCGAAACGATGATCCCCAACGATTCGTGTTTGCATATCTATTGGCCCCTGAGGAGACTGCGACGGATGCGCCATCGCGTCTTCGGCTCGATTGCCGCATTCGCCCGAAAGGCACATATACGCGGTACGCGCCCCGCGCATAGACGCTGCCGTCCGGCACGGCGTGGAAGGAACATTTGCGATTGCCGGCGCGGACCCTATTTACGGTCATCAACATTTGCGGCCGACTTGCCGCCCTGCCATCTAAAAGTCCGCTTCCTCCTCTCATCCAATCCCCGCCCAGGCTCTTCCGCACAAACGTCCTCATTCCCATGCAACCCATCATCTCGATCTCAAAGCTGTTCAAGACGTACGCCTCCGGGCTGGTGGCCCTCAAGGACATCAACCTGGAGATCCGTCGTGGCGAGATTTTTGCGCTGCTGGGGCCCAACGGCGCGGGCAAGACAACGCTGATCAGCATCGTTTGCGGAATTGTGAATGCCTCGCAGGGTGCGGTCTCGGTCGACGGTCACGACATTGTCAAGGACTACCGCCACACCCGCGCGATGATTGGTCTCGTTCCGCAGGAACTGACGACCGATGCGTTCGAAACCGTCTGGGCGACCGTGACCTTCAGCCGCGGATTGTTCGGTCAGCGCAAGAACCCCGACTACATCACCAAGGTACTCAAGCAACTATCCTTGTGGGACCGGAAAGACAGCAAGATCATGACGCTGTCCGGCGGCATGAAGCGCCGGGTATTGATCGCCAAGGCGCTGTCCCACGAACCTCAGATCCTGTTCCTCGACGAACCCACAGCCGGCGTCGATGTCGAACTGCGCAAGGACATGTGGCAGGTCGTACGCTCCTTGCGCGCCTCGGGCGTGACCATCATCCTGACCACCCATTACATCGAAGAGGCGGAAGACATGGCCGATCGGATCGGCGTGATCAGCAAAGGAGAGATCATTCTGGTCGAGGAGAAAGCCGAACTCATGCGCAAGCTCGGCAAGAAACAACTGACGCTCCAGTTGCACAAGACACTCGACGCCATACCGGGCGAACTCGCCGCCCATCACCTGAGCCTCGGCGCTGGCGGCAACGAATTGATCTACACCTATGACACCCAGGGCGAGCGCACGGGCATCACCGCGCTGCTCAAGGACATCAACCTCGCGGGGATCAGATTCAGGGATCTCAGCACGACCCAAAGCTCGCTTGAAGACATTTTTGTCGACCTGGTGAGACAAAACAGATGAACCTGCGAGCCGCGTTCGCAATTTACACCTTCGAGATGGCGCGCACGGGCCGCACCCTGTTGCAGAGCATCGTCTCACCCGTGATCTCGACTTGCCTGTACTTCGTCGTCTTCGGCGCTGCGATCGGCTCGCGCATCACCGAGATCGAAGGGGTCGCCTACGGCGCGTTTATCGTGCCAGGTCTTATCATGTTGATGCTGCTGACGCAGAGCGTCGCCAACGCGTCGTTTGGCATCTATTTTCCCCGCTTCACGGGGACCATTTACGAAATTCTGTCGGCGCCGGCTTCATCCTTCGAGATCGTGCTCGGTTATGTCGGCGCGGCCGCGACGAAGTCGATCATCCTGGGTCTGATTATTCTGGCCACAGCGGGCCTGTTTGTGCCGCTGAACGTTGCGCATCCGATCTGGATGCTCGTCTTCCTCACACTCACGGCGGTATCGTTCAGCCTGTTCGGGTTCATTCTCGGCATCTGGGCAGACGGCTTCGAGAAGCTGCAGGTCGTACCTCTGCTCATCATTACGCCGCTGACATTTCTTGGCGGCACGTTTTACTCCATCAGCGTGTTGCCGCCCGTCTGGCAGACGATCGCCCTTTTTAATCCCGTGGTCTATCTGATCAGCGGATTTCGCTGGAGCTTCTTCGAAACCGCCGACGTGGGCGTAGGCGTGAGCCTCGCGATGACGCTCTTGTTTTTGGTCGTGTGCCTTTTTGCCGTGTGGTGGATTTTCAAGACCGGGTACCGGCTCAAGAGATAGTTCTGCCTGCCGCGGCGGCTTTTCCGGGCGCTCGGGCGCGGGCCGGATGGCGCCTGGCCGCCTTGATTCCCGCACCACCCCCGTCTAATACCAGGGGCCACTGGCACTGACCTATTCGCCGTCATTGCCGGGCTTACCGGCAGCCATCCTCTTCAATGAAGCGCTTTTTCGATGGACCCGGGTCGCGCCCGGGCATGACGAATCGAGGACAACGGCCCGCTGGTATAGACTGTGAGCGGACCACGAAAACATGATCGTCCTGATCGACAACTACGACAGCTTCACCTTCAACCTCTTCCACTATCTCGGTGGGTTGGGGGCGGACGTGGCCGTCTACCGCAATGACAAGATCACCGCCGATCGGGTAATGACCATGGACCCCGACGCCATCGTGCTGTCGCCGGGGCCGTGCACGCCGAACGACGCTGGCATCTGCCTCGAACTCATCGCAAAAGCGGCACAGACCGTGCCGGTGCTCGGGGTGTGCCTGGGTCACCAGGCGATCGGACAGGCGTTCGGCGGCGATGTCGTGCGCGCGCCGGTGCAGGTCCACGGCAAGCTCTCCGAGATTCAGCACACGGGAAACGGGGTGTTCCGCGGCATCAATGGACGGTTCAGGGCCACGCGCTACCATTCGTTGGTGGTCGAACGGGCGACCCTGCCCGAGGAACTTGCGGTGACCGCCGAAACCGATGACCGCTTGATCATGGGGCTTGCCCACCGCACGCTTGCGGTGCATGGCGTTCAGTTCCATCCTGAAAGCATCGCTTCCGAACATGGCAATCTCATCTTGCGGAACTTCCTCGACATCGCTACGGCGTGGAACGCTTCGACCGGCCGCCGGGCGGCCGATCTGCGCGCGACCCGCCGTCTGCCGTGAGCCGCTGACGTGACCGACGAATTCAAGGGTTTGATCGCCAAGGCCGCAACCGGCGCGACACTGAGCCGCGAGGAGGCGGCGCGCGGGTTCGATACCATGATGTCGGGCGAAGCGACGCCCTCGCAGATGGGCGGTCTGTTGATGGCGCTGCGGGTGCGCGGCGAGACCGTCGACGAGATCACCGGCGCGGTGACGGCGATGCGGGACAAGATGCTGCGCGTGCGGGCGCCGGCTGACGCCATCGACGTGGTCGGCACTGGCGGCGACGCGTCGGGCTCGTTCAACATCTCCACCTGTGCCGCGCTCATCGTGGCCGGCGCCGGCGTTCCGGTGGCCAAACACGGCAACCGCGCACTGTCATCGCGCTCCGGCGCCGCCGATGTGCTGGGCGCTCTCGGCGTGAACATCGAATTGACGCCTGAGGGCGTGAGCCGCTGCATCAAGCAAGCCGGGATCGGATTCATGTTCGCGCCCGCGCATCATCCGGCCATGAAGAATGTCGGGCCGACGCGGGTCGAGCTCGGCACGCGCACCATCTTCAATCTGCTGGGGCCACTGTCCAATCCCGCCGGCGTCAAGCGGCAGATGGTCGGCGTGTTCTCGCGCCAATGGCTTGAGCCGCTGGCCCTGGTGCTCAAGAATCTCGGCTCCGAATCGGCCTGGGTCGTGCACGGCTCGGATGGACTGGACGAGATTACGACCGCGGGAACGACCCATGTTGCGGCGTTGGAGAATGGCGCCGTGCGCACCTTCGAGATCACGCCCGAAGAGATGGGACTGGAACGGGTCAAGCCCGAGGCCCTGCGTGGCGGCGAGGCCAAGCACAATGCGCAGGCGCTCGTCGATGTGCTCAAAGGCAAGGCCGGTCCATTCCGCGACGTCGCCGTCCTCAACGCAGCGGCAGGGTTGATGGTCGCGGGTCGTGCAAAGGATCTCAAACAGGCGGTCGCGCTCGCACAGAAGGCGGTAGACTCCGGCGAAGCGGACGGCCGGCTGCAGCGCCTGATCGCAACCTCCAATGCGTGAGGCCTATGGCTGACATCCTCACAAAGATCGAAGCGTATAAGCGCGAAGAGATCGCGGCCGCAAAGCGTATACGCTCCTTCGCCACCGTTGAGGCGGAAGCGAGAGCGGCGCCGCCCCCGCGCGGATTTGTGCGTGCAATCGAAAGCAAACTCAGCGCTGGCGACTACGCCTTGATCGCGGAGATCAAGAAGGCGAGCCCCTCGAAAGGCCTCATCCGGGCCGATTTCGATCCGCCGGCACTGGCGCGCGCCTACGAGTTGGGCGGGGCCGCGTGCCTGTCGGTGCTGACGGATGCACCGTCGTTTCAGGGCAAGCCGGAATATCTAACGGCCGCGCGAGCCGCGACTGCGCTTCCCGTGCTGCGCAAGGATTTCATGTATGACCCCTATCAGGTGGCGGAGGCGCGCGTCTGGGGGGCCGACTGCATCCTGATCATCATGGCGGCAGTCGATGACCGCCTGGCGCAGGATTTGGAAGCGGCCGCCCAGACATTCGGTATGGACGTCCTGCTCGAGGTGCACGACGAGCACGAACTCGAGCGCGCCCTACGCCGGCGCTCTCGGCTGATCGGCGTTAACAACCGCAACCTGAAGACCTTCGAGACCACGCTTGCCACCAGCCAACGCCTGGCGCCGAGAATTCCCGCGGACCGTATCGCTGTTGGCGAGAGCGGGATTTTCTCAAGCACTGATCTCGCATATCTGGCGAAGGTAGGCATCTCCACCTTCCTGGTGGGCGAAAGCTTGATGCGCGAGCACGACGTCGAAGCTGCCACGCGCACGCTCATCGGCGGCAATGGACGCCGCGATGCGCAGCACAGTGCCGCGGAGTAGGCGGTGGCGGCCAAGCTGAGCCATCTGAGCAAGGGCGGCGAGGCACGCATGGTGGACGTGTCGGCGAAAGCCGCGACCGAGCGCGTGGCTGTCGCCGAGGGCCGCGTGGTGATGACGGCGAAGACGCTCGACCTCGTGCTCGCGGGCAATGCCAAGAAAGGTGACGTGCTGGGCGCTGCCCGCATCGCCGGCATCATGGCGGCCAAGCGCACGCATGAGCTGATCCCGCTCTGCCATCCCCTCGCCGTTTCGAAAATTGCGGTCGACATCGAGCCGGACCGCACGCGTTCCGGCCTGAGCGTGCGCGCGACCGTCAAGGTAACCGGGCCGACCGGGGTCGAGATGGAAGCGCTGACGGCAGTCGCCGTCGCCTGCCTCACCATCTACGACATGGTGAAGGCGGTCGAGCGCGGCATGCGCATCGAGGGCATCCGGCTCGTCGAGAAGCGTGGCGGCAAATCCGGACATTATCGGGCGAAGGAGTGAGCCATGGCGCTCATGCCCGTCGCGGAAGCGCTAGCGCGCGTGCTCGCCGAGGCCGAGCCGCTTCCCGCTGAACCCGCCCCGCTCACGGAAGCCTGCGGGCGCGTGCTGGCTGCCGATGTCACGGCATTGCGAACCCAGCCGCCCGCGGACGTATCGGCTATGGACGGCTACGCCGTGCGCGCAGCGGACGTTGCGAAGGTACCGGTCGATCTCAAGCTCGTCGGCGAAGTGGCAGCCGGGCATCCGTTCGAGGGAACGGTTGGTGTCGGCGAGGCCGCGCGGATCTTCACGGGGGGCGTCCTGCCTCCCGGCTCCGATACGATCGTGATCCAGGAGAACGCCGAACGCGTCGGCGATACGGTCGTGATCGCCGCCAGTTCGGGCAAGGGGAAGCACGTCCGCGCCAAGGGGCTCGACTTTCAGCGCGGAGCGGCCCTCCTGGCCAGGGGGCGTCGTCTCTCCGATCGCGATCTTGCCCTCGCCGCCGCCATGAACCACCCCACGGTGCCCGTCCATCGCCGCCCGAAAGTAGCGGTACTGGCAACGGGCGACGAGTTGGTGATGCCGGGCGCGACGCCAGGCTTCGGCGAGATCGTCTATTCCAACGGCTACGCCACCATGGCACTCGCCCGCCGCGAGGGCTGCGAGGTCGCCGACCTCGGCATCGTCCCCGATCGCCTGCCCGAGACCGTCGCGGCGGTGCGGCGCGCGCGCGACGTCGGCGCCGACATCCTGGTCACTTCGGGCGGCGCCTCGGTCGGCGACTACGATCTCGTGCAGGAGGCGCTTGCGGCCGAGGGGCTCGCGCTCTCGTTCTGGAAAGTGGCACTGCGCCCCGGCCGGCCGATGATGCATGGCCGGCTCGGCGCCATGCACGTGCTCGGCCTGCCCGGAAATCCGGTGTCGTCCTATGTCTGCGCGGTGCTGTTCCTTATTCCGCTGCTGCGCCGGCTGGCGGGTCGCCCCGACGTCGCGACGGCGATTGATGTGGCGCGCCTCGGCTGCGATCTCCCGTCGAACGACGAGCGCGCCGATTACCTCCGGGCCACCCTCGCGCCTGGCCCTGACGGCGTGCCGGTGGCAACTCCTGCGCCGGTGCAGGATAGCTCTATGCTCACCAAGCTCGCGCGCGCCGACTGCCTTCTCATCCGCGAGCCTCACGCGCCCGCGGCCAAGGCCGGCGAGCCATGTTCCATCATAACGCTTGCATCCTGAAGGCGTGCGCCTCCACCCTTGATGTAGGCCGGGACCGATGTCGCTGTGCCGGCAGCGCGGGGGCCAAGACAAGAGAGAGCGTGGCTGTTGATGCTTGAAGATCCGTCCGCCCAACGCGTGGTCGAACTCTATGACGGAATTCTCAAATCCCGCGGTCGTGCACTGTCACCCGCGAGCGTCATTCTCGACTACGGCTGCGGGTCGGGCCGCCACGCTTACGAATTCCTCGACGCTGGATTTCCTCATGTGTCCGGTTATGACGTGCAAGACTACGTCAAGCTGCGATTGCCCGCCGACCGCGAGCGCTTCCGTTTCGACCCGACATCCGGCGACGGGACCGAATATCCGGCCATGACCAAGGTCCCGTGGCCGGACAACACATTCGATTTTGTATTCGCGACCCAAGTCTTCGAGCATGTGTCCGATCAGGAACTGGCCTATTCGGAGGTTCACCGCGTGTTGAAGCCGGGAGGTTCGTTCCTCAATATTTTTCCCTCGAAATGGCGACCGATCGAAGCGCATATCAATATCCCCTTCGGCGGTGTCTTGACCTCGCGCCGCTATCATCAACTCTGCGCGGCGCTCGGCATCAGGGGGTTGAACCAGGAGCACTGCACCGCGGATCAGGTCGTCGAGCTCAACCGCCGTTTCATCACGCAGGGCGTCAATTACATGTCCGGCCGGCAGATCGCCGCGATCCTGGATCGCATCTTCGGCGAGTTCGAATACGTGGAAGATGCATTCATCCGCCACGGCCCGGGAAGATCGCGCCATCTGGCGATGCCGCTCAAATTCGTACCGCTGCTACGCCAGCTCTTCCGTTTTGCGCATACGCGCGTGATTCTGGCGCGCAAGCGGCCTTGAAGGATCCGCCTTAAGGATCCGTTCAGACCCCTCTCATCCCGCCGGGGTAGTGCAGAGGGAGCTTCTTGACCCATTCACGCCAAATTAAGTGGTTGCGGAACACATATCGAACAGATAGTGTCTGTTCATGATTTGTTTCAGTGAGTCTTCCAGGGACCACTGCAACGGGGAACCGAACATGCTGACCCGAAAACAGGCCGAACTTCTGCGCTTCATTCACGAGCGCCTCAAGGAAGCCGGTGTGCCGCCGTCCTTCGACGAGATGAAGGACGCCCTCGATCTGCGGTCGAAATCGGGAATTCACCGGCTCATCACCGCCCTCGAGGAGCGCGGCTTTATTCGCCGCCTCCCGAATCGCGCCCGCGCCATCGAGGTGATCAAGCTGCCCGAATCGGTTGCCCACGGCATCGGCGCAAGCCGCTCGCGCGGGTTCACGCCGAGCGTGATCGAGGGCAACCTGGGTCGGGTGAGGACCGCCTCGGAAGAGGACAGCGGCCGCCCGGTGGCGGTTCCGGTGATGGGCCGCATCGCGGCTGGCACGCCGATCGAGGCGATTCAGACCAAGAGCCACGTCATCAACATGCCGGCCGACGTGCTCTCGACCGGCGAACACTTCGCCCTCGAGGTGCGCGGCGACAGCATGATCGAGGCCGGGATCCTTGACGGCGATATCGCCCTCATCAAGAAAACCGACGGGGCCGATACCGGCGACATCGTGGTGGCACTGATCGACGAAGAGGAGGCGACGCTCAAGCGGTTTCGCAGGCGTGGCGCCTCGATCGCCCTTGAGCCCGCCAATACCACGTACGAGGTGCGAATCCTTCCGCCCAATCGGGTGCGCATCCAGGGCAAGCTGGTCGGTCTGTTCCGCCGCTACTGAGCGTTACGGTACCGAGGCCGACGGGTCGTCGGACCATCATTTGTGCGGCCGAAGGATGGGCCCTCCGCGCGCCCGCTCAATCGCCTGCCTCCAGGTCTTCATCGCGTGGCGTGGCGTCGCGCGCCGGCGCAGAGGCTGAGGGCGCACGGCGCGGCTCGGGCGCGTCGCTGGCCTGCGTCGCAGCGCGGGCCCAGGGCCGATCATAGCCAGGCGGCCGCGCGGGCGTGATCTCGAAGCCGTCCCCCCGGCGCTGCAGCGCCATGGCTCCCGAGCGGCGCCAGACTTGCCGGTCAATCACCAGCGTAGCGCAGCCGGGCGGCGCATCGCGGCCACTGACCACCAATACGGCGCGGCGGCAGTCCTCTTCGAAGGCTTCGATCGTTTTCGGGATGGCGACGAAGGCGCCGTCGCGCAGCCGTCCGATGCAACCATGCGCGTCGCATCGCATGCCCTCGCCCAGCGTCAGATCTTTCGGGCTGCGAGCATCGGCGTCGGCTGCAAGCCACTCACGCCACGCAAACACGTCGCTGCCGGATTTCACCATGGCCAGCCGGCCATTTTCCCCGCGTACGGCGACAGCGCTGCCGTCAGCCGCAATCATCACATCGGGTTGCGGCGCCCGCACTATCAGGAACGCGGCGACACCGATGAAAAGGGCGCCGATGAACCGCAATGGTGTCTTGAGCAGGCAGAGTACCACGAGACCAGCCGACGCCAGCAGCATGGGACCGGTGCCGAAGGCCGCGACGCGGCCGAGCGCTCCGGGAAAGCTGGCGACCCACTGCGCGACGGAGATCATCCAGTCGATGCCCTGTCCCATCACTCGCCACCAGAAGCCATCGACGCCGAGCGGCATGCTCATCAACCCGAAGATGCCGGCCGGCATCACCCACACCGACACGGCTGGCATCGCCACCAGATTGGCGATCACGCCATAGGCGGTTGCGATAAACCTAAAAACTCTTTTGATTTCAGTCGATAGCAGGAAAATTACAGCCTATCTACCTGGCCTAGGAGCAAGCCTAGGGGCACGCCTGGGGCACAAATTATGGCTGCTAGGTTCACTGGTGACGGGGGGCCCCGGGGACCTAGGGTGATCTACCTATGCACAGCAAGCTGACGGTCCAGGCAGGCTTCGTACATCCGAGTCGTTTCCTTGCCGCCGGACCGACCGAACGTCAGCTCCAAGCACTCCTCAATCATGCCGAACTGCTCGGGGTCATTGGGCAGCGGCCGCGAGGACTGCTGTGCGTCTGCATTCTGGACGAAAGCCGAGGCTGCGATGAGGACGGCGCCAACGGTTGCGATTTTGCGGCCGACTGGACCGATCGGCCGCTCGTCTTGTGCGACGGCTGCCTGGTCTTGGCTGGATTGTCCGATCTGGCTCCACAGCAGTGAGACGAGGAACGGTGCTGCGAGGGCCACTGCTACGAGCGTGAAAGCGAGTTGTTCAAGCATGTCCATCTCCCCTGGGCTGCCGGGGAGTGTGAGCGTTTGGGGCGATGAGGTCTGTGATGCCAATCACAGTGCGCGCGAATTTGTTGGTGGGCGTTAGCGCCCTACCCTTCCTCGCCCTCGCCGGGCTTGTGCCGGTGTCCTAAGCCGCCTCGTCGCTCTGCTCATAGTCGGCGCACACCTGACACGGCGCGAGGTGGATCGATGAGCTTTTGCTGACGAAGGCGGTCCCAGCCCGGTTGCGATAGAAGTACCGGGTGGCGGTTTCACCGATTAGCTCGCCCAGCGCATAGCACGGGCCGAACCGCGATTCTTCACGAACCTGAACCATGGCAGTACCCTCCGGTCCCTTTGTGCGGACGGCTGGCTCCGCCGTTCACGTCTGGCTCCTCACGAACGCGCGAGCCGGCGCTCTCCGCCAGAACATGAGAGCGTGGGTTGCGCCCCACTTCCCTTCCAGTAAGACATGCAGTCTGCAGCCCGATGCACTGAGACCATTCTTTGGATCGCCGGAGGGTAGAGTTTTCCGGCTTGTTCACGATGGCGGGCTGGCTGCGCCATCGCGATTGACCAGACGTAATCGGCGTCTTTTGCCCGATCGCGCCATGTGGGCGTTCCTCGTTGTAGTACTTGCGCCAATCCTCCATCTTTTCCCGGGCGTCTGCAAGGCTCAGGAACCAGTGCGCGTTCAGACATTCGGCTCGGAAGCGTCCGTTGAACGCTTCGATGAAGGCATTGTCGGTCGGCTTGCCTGGCCGGAGAAGTCGAGCGTGACGCCGCGCTGATAGGCCCACAGATCCAGATCGCGTGACACGAACTCGGTGCCCTGATCGACGCGGATCGTTGCCGGGAATCCCACTTGTCGGCAGACCTCTTCCAGCACCTCCACGACGTCGGCGCCGCGGAAGGTGAAGCGCGGCTCCAGCGCCGGCGAGAAGCGTGAGAACGTGTCGACGATGGTCAGCACGCGGAGCTTGCGGCCGGTCGCCAGCTGGTCGTGCACGAAGTCCATCGCCCAGGTCTCGTTCGGTCGCGTCGCTGGCTCGCCGATCGTCACGCAGCTTGGCCTTGACCCGGCGCTTGGGCGTTTTGTTGCGCAATTGCAGGCCTAATTCGCGATAGATGCGCCGCGTCTTCTTCTGGCCGATGGCGCCAACCCTCGCGCCGCAGCAGGACGTGGACGCGCCGATAGCCGTAGCGCACGCGCGTCTGGCAAATCTCCCTGATCCGCTGTTCGAGGTCGGCCTGTCCGGGGCGACGAGACTTGTAATGGTAGGTGGACGTGTCGACCTCAGGAACACGCGACATGCCCGTCGGATCGACACGTCCCACTCACCACGCATCTCGTCGACCAGCTTGCGCTTCCGGACAGGCCTCAAAGCTTTCGGCGGATGGCGTCCTGCAGCATCTCCTTGTCGACGGAAGTCGGCGACCACCTTCTTCAGCTTGCTGTTCTCATCCTCGAGCTGCTTCAGCCGGCGCATCTCAGTCGGCAGCAGCCCGTCGACTTTTCTTCCAATTGAAGTAGGTCGCCTGGCTGATCCCGGCCTTGCGGCAGATATCCGCCACCGGCATGCCGTCAGTGCCTTGCTTCAGAATGAACGCCTTCTGCGCGTCCGAAAACTTCGATGCCTTCATCGCTCTCCGCTCCTCCCAGCCTGGGAATCGGCGCGGAAAACTCTAACCCAAAAACGATCCAGTTTTGCGGGCTAGGTCGCCGACCCTCTTCCAGCCAAGAATCACCCACATATGTGCGGACGTTTCACTCACCGATACGCCTGGGCCGAAATCCAGCGGCTCTACCGGCTCACCTCGCCTGCATCGAACGTGCAGCCGAGCTACAACGTCTGCCCCACCGACACCGTCAACGTCGTCACGTCCTTCCAGGACATCCGCATCCTTCAGCCGATGCGCTGGGGCCTGATCCCGCGCTGGTGGTCAAAGCCGCTCAAGGACTTGATGAAGCTGTCCACTTTCAATGCGCGCGTCGAGACCGTGACGACGAAGCCGTTCTTCCGCGAGGCGTTCAAGCGAACCCGCTGCATCATCCCCGCGTCGGGCTATTACGAATGGCAGGACACACCGGGCGGCAAGCAGCCGCACTACTTCACGCGAGTCGATGGACAAGTGATCTCATTCGCGGGTCTGTGGGACGAATGGAAAGACCGCGCGAGCGGCGAGACAGTGAAGTCTTGCACGATGATCACACAGAGCCGAACGCCATGGTCGCGGAAGTTCACGACCGCATGCCAGTGGTGCTCGAGCCGGACCAGTTCACGCCGTGGCTTGAGAACCAAGCCCGCCTGGAGATTTTGGTGCCCGCGGCCAAGGGCGTCCTTCAGCGATGGCCGGTGTCCAAGCGCGTGAATAGCTCAAAGGCACCCGCGGAACCCCACGGCACTCATTGGGCTTCCCCGTTCGGCATATTGGGGCCTCCCGTTCGGGCATAAACCGACCTCTCTTGCTCGCGGTGCCGTGATGCGGGTGGCGTTTGAGCAACGCTTGCTGGAAAACGATCAATAGCGCGACAAAGAGGGCACTTTTTCATTGCACGACGGCTGCTGTCAGAGCATTTTTACGTCCGCTCGGTGGAAGCCGCTGGGGCTGAGAGATTGGTAAGGCTGACCGCAACAGATGCGTGATGGTCAAAAGAGGCAGCCGTGGCGGTACGGGGAATCTTATTTCTTTTGACGGGGCTTCTGCTCGGCGGATGTATGCAGGCAACAACGTCGGACCGGCCACCACCTGTGTCCGACGCCAATTTCACTGCACGCGACCGCCAGCAGCTGGCGAACCCACCCTACCAGCAGGCATCGATTCCCCACGCCTATCAGCGTCAAATCGTTCAATTTCACCGGAAGGAAGCGCCGGGCTCGATCGTAGTCGATACCGATGCGCGTTTTCTCTACTACGTGCTCCCGGAAGAAAAGGCGATTCGCTACGGCGTAATCGTAGGCGAGGATGTGCAGGCTTGGTCCGGCGTCGCGAAAGTCGGTCGGAAGCAAGAATGGCCAAGTTGGACGCCGACCGAGGGCGAGAAGCGGAGGCTCGGCCCGCTTCCCAACTATGTCGATGGCGGCGCTCACAATCCGATGGGCGCACGCGGGATTTACCTTTACTCGGACGACAAGGACACGCTGTACCGCATCCACGGCACCAACCAGCCACAATGGATTGGACATGCGATTTCGTCGGGCTGCATCCGGATGACCAACGAGGATGTGATTGATCTCTACAGCCGGGTGAAGATGGGCACGATTGTAGTGGTGTTGGGTCCGAAGCAAGATGACTCTCGTATCGCAGCGGCTGCGAGCCGCCAATATTAGGAATTTGTCTTCCAGCGAAGCAGCTGCGAGGTAGTGGACGACCTTTCCCCACTCACAAAAACTTGGCTGGGGATTCTTGTAACGATCTTGCGCCGACCTGCGCGCGGTGTTCGCCACGGCGTCTACAAGGACAACGTCGATTAACTCGTGTTCAGCGGCGAGGGCCGCATCTGCGAAGCCCAGGCTAAACGATTTCGACGGAAAACCCCTCAGCGATCACAATGCTCACTTACTCGGTGTCTTCGGAACCTATAGGCCGGTCATCGGGAATTGCAGAAATGTCACGGTTGCAGAATGTTGAGATTGCACTGTTGCCCGAATCGGACCGGTCGGGCAGGCTATAAGCAATCACGATCCCGCCAAACTCGTGATTGCGCTGCACAAGAAAGCCCCGGTGACCGTGTCTCCGGCCCGGGGCTTTCCATTAAGCGGTCCGTGTCATGTCATTCACAGCGACCTTTGTTTCGATCGCCGCGATAATCGGCGCCGCCGTGATTGTCCTGACTGCCGTTGTTTGGTTCGGATGTTACACGATTCTTGCGAGACCTTTTCGGTGAGCCGCCGAGGCAACTGGATGCCTAGTGGTCCCCCGGCGTGCGCGCGTCGGCGACCTTGGACCAACAGAAACCTAGTCGCTCGCCGGAACTTGGCAGACGCCTTTCTGGGAAAGACCGAGCCGCGCGCTGCCCGATCCGAAGAGATGCCCGATGAGTATTGCGAGTAGGCCGCTGGTGGGTCCGGCTGTCAAATCGCACCGGTGGTTGTTAAGCGTCCATTTTAATGGATCGCATGGTTCGGACGAATACCATTCGCCATGGCGCCGCCGGCTGGTGCGACCTCCTGGGGTGCGGCGCTAAGGCCCCGCAGCATTCGTCAACTGCGCGGGGCCTTTCTGTGTGGGAGGCCGGCGCGACGAAATCAACGGCGCAAATTCCGATCCTGATTATTTATGTTGTCCCGACTATTCGTTGTATTGCCGCCGGGGCGTTGACCGGTAGCGTTCGAGTTCACGCCGCTACCAGTCGCCGTTCCCGCATTGGGGGCGCCCGTTGTTGCTCCGCCAGTTGTGCCTGCCGCTCCACCAGCGCCACTGGCACCTCCAGCCGCTCCGCTGCTGGCGCCACCGGCGCCACCACCTCCCGCTCCGCCGCCTCCGCCACCACCGCCGCCGCCTTGTCCAACGCGGCAGAACTGACGGCGATTGCTGCAAACAGCGTAAGAGCGAATATTTTTCTTATCGACATGCTGGTCTCCATGTTGGGGTATATTCATGGAAACCGCCAACACGCGGATTGTTCCGGTTGGGCAAACGGCAGCCCGTCGCTGGACTGGTTCAAGTTAAGAACCGAGGCGCCCACCGTAAAGTGGGAGGCCGAGGAGGATTGGTGGCGGTGACGCGCAATTACATGGAGGGGGGCGCTAGCGCGCCCTTGATCCGGATTGGCGACCTCAGGTCGCGGCGCAGCAAGGGTGGCAGCAATTTACGGACCACTAATCGCACGGTAGCATCACAGCTTGGCCGCTTCCGGCCATGCCGCCGAAAAGGATTTCCGATGGAAAACGAAGGCCGGCAAATGCCCGAACACATAAAGCTGGCATACGAGGATGCCGTGCAAAACGTGATGTTTCTCAAACGACAACAGTGGGTGGCGACGAACTACGCCGTCCTTGTATATGCGGCCCTTTTTGTAATCTCAGCGGAGTATTTTAGCCGAACTGATTTCGCGCGAAATTGGCTTGGCATATTTGCAATCGCTACATTTATTTTCCATTTGTACGTGCTGTATTCATTCGACGTCGCGATAAGCAAGTTTAGAGAAGGGCTTGATTGGATTTACAGGAACTACTTCACCGGGGTTGAGCAGACTAACTTAAAGTTGCGCGATCTACGACCTTCTGTGGATCGTGTTACGATTGGCCTTAGCCTTGTCGTTCTTTGGCTGCCTCATGACCCTAATCTACATGTGGTCCGTCCGCTAAACCTCGTTCGTCGCGCGAGGCGGAACAGCCCGCGGCGGTCCCGACAATCTGGGCACCCTCTAGCCCCATCTTGCAGGCGTGGCGGAGGCCAAGCGAGCGTGCCCTCGCAAAAAATCCCTCCAAAGAATGACGGTCCGTCGAACCGGACCCCAGGCTCAACGTTGAGAGAGTGCGGGGAGTGCCGCCAACATGCATGTGGATAGTTAAAGCCCCGCCGAAGCGGGGCTTCCTTAAGGGGTTCAATCCCGAAGGGAATAAAAATATGCGTGGTTTTATCAGCGTGTTTGCGGGTCTACTCGCCACAAGCGGGATGGCAGGGGCTGAACCTTGCAGGGTTGCGCAAACCGGTACGTTGAACGTTCACGGCGAACCGAACGGGCCAATCGTGGGTACGCTGAATGAGGGAACAATCGTGTCTATGTCGTCTGTGATCACTGTGCAGCGTCACAGATGGGCGAAGATTGTGCCGCTACAGGGAAGGACAGGCTGGGTGCTCCGCAACTATCTGCTCTGTCAATTTTAGTGAAAACACTTTCAATTGAGGCGATAGCCGTCACGGGAAAAGCCCCGGCTGCTGCTTGGTGCTGCCGGGCCTCCAGCATTGGCTGCTTAAGCCTGAAGAGGATCAGCAAGCAGCATCTCGACCTAGCCGCGAAGCACAGTTGGGCTGTCCTAGAATACTACCTGCGATGGGTCGCGCGTCAGCCGGGAATGATCTCGCGCTGGATGTCGTCGGCGACGAACCCGACCGCCTCGGCCTGGCGCACGCCGGGGAGCACCGCCACGTCGTAGAGCTCGTCGATCGTGTGCTCGAAGCGGAGCCACTCGACGATGTTGCCGGTGTCGATGTCGACGACCAGCAGCCCGCAGCGCGGCGACCGCATCCTTGGCGGCGAGGCGCTCGTCGAGCGCGAGGCCGTCGAAGGTCTGGTTGTGGCGCGGGCGCGACAGGCCGATCACCGCGTGGCGGCCGATGAAGGCGAGCCCGCGCGCATAGCCGGGGCAGAAGCGACCGGCGTGAACGCGCCGCGTCGCGCGATCGATCGTGCCGAACTCGCCGGTGCCGGAATTGAGCAGCCACAGCCGGCCGTCATAGAGCCGCGGCGAATGCGGCATCGACAGGCCGCTCGCCACGATCTCGCCGCTCGCCACGTCGATGACGACGCCGCCGTCGCGGCGCCGCTCGCGCCAGCCGTCGGCGACGTCGGAGCGGCTCACCGCGGTGACATAGGCGGGCCGCGCGCCGTCCATGGCGAGGCCGTTCAGGTGGCAGCGGTCCTCCGGCGCCAGCGCGCTGATGAACTTCGGCCGCCACAGCGGCCGGAAGCTCGCCGTGTCGCTGACCGTGGCGAGGCAGGAGAACAGCGTGTTGACGAAGATCGGCCGGGCGCGCCGTCGATCTCGCCGATGCCGATGTCGTGGATGTCGGTGCGGCCGGTGACGCGTCCCTCGCGCGGCACGAACTTGCGGTCGGCGCCCTGCGGCGTGGTCTCGCCGGCGGCGAGCACGTTCTCGAACCGCCACAGCATCTACAGGCCGCTCGTCCACAGCGTCTGGCCGTCGGTCCACAGGCCCTGGCACTGCTCGATGATGCGCTCGTGGGCGCGCACGCCGCCGTCGGGCTTGCGGCCGATGAAGAACAGCCGGCCGGCCTGGTAGGTGGTGAGCGCGAGGCAGACGTCCGCTGCCGCGAGCCATTCGGCGAAACGCAGCGACAGCAGCATCACCGGTCCCTTGTCGCGCACCTCTCGGGCGGGAACGTCGGTCACGCATCCCTCCTGTTGCTCCGGTCGCGCGGCGGTGCGCGTCCAAGCGCGCCACCGCCACAACCCGGCCCGATGTACGGCACCCTATTGCCGTGTAAACACGCGTTGATTCAAGTCCTTGGCACGAATGTCCATGCGGCTCAACAGTCTTCCTTGTAGCGACCGACATGCACGGTATTTCGTTCCGCACTATCGCCGGTGCCCGCGCGGAACGGCTCTGGCCGGCAGCTCTGGTGCCGTAGTAAGCTCGCTCGTCCGGTCGAGCAGTCTGCTTGTGACATCTAGGCCGTTCCTCACTCGTAGCCGTCGACCTGCCGCGCTCGATGCCAGCGCCAGGTCACCAACGATCTGCCTGCGAAGCGGAGAGGGAAACAGCGGCATTCCCCGTGACGACCAATGCGGGCTCCGTGCTGGTGTGCGCGGAGCTCACACGACGGCTTTTGCCCCGTCACGACGCGGAGAACCAGCAATGGCGAACTCGGTTCCCACGCTGACCGGCCTCACCACGCCGGTCACCTTTCTCGAGAACACGGTCAACGCCGCGCCGCAGATCATCGATGCGGACGTCACCTTCACCGACCCCGACAACAACTTCGACGGCGGCACGCTGACGGTCTCGGGCCTGCTGGCCGAGGACACGGTCGCGATCCGCAACCAGGGCACCGGCGCGGGCGAGATCGGCGTCTCCGGCAGCAACGTCACCTTCGGCGGCATCGTCATCGGCAGCTTCGCGGGCGGCGCCGGCAGCACGCTCACCGTCACCTTCAACGCCGCGGCGACGGCGGCGGCGATCGAGGCGCTGATCGAGAACCTGACCTACGCCAATTCCTCGGACACGCCGACCGCGAGCCGCAGCCTCGAGCTCAAGGTCACCGACGCCGCCGGCTTCGCCGCCATCGCGCCGATCGCGTTCGCGGAGCAGACCGGCGCCGCCAATCCGTTCAACGGCGTCGATGTGGGCAGCCGACAGCACGCCGAGCTTCGCCGACCTCGACGGCGACGGCGACCTCGACGCCGTCGTCGGGGAAGGCGACGGCACCCTGCACTATTTCGAGAACACCGGCTCGGCCATTGCGCCGGTCTTCACCGAGCGCACCGGCGCCGCCAATCCGTTCAACGGCGTCGATGTGGGGTACTACAGCGCGCCCAGCTTCGCCGACCTCGACGGCGACGGCGACCTCGACGCCGTCGTCGGGGCAAGCTGACGGCACCCTGCACTATTTCGAGAACACCGGCACGGCCACCGCGCCGGCCTTCACCGAGCGCACCGGCGCCGCCAATCCGTTCAACGGCGTCGATGTGGGGTCGCTACAGCGCGCCGAGCTTCGCCGACCTCGACGGCGACGGCGACCTCGACGCCGTCGTCGGGGAACACGACGGCACCCTGCACTATTTCGAGAACACCGGCTCGGCCATCGCGCCGGCCTTCACCGAGCGGACCGGCGCCGCCAATCCGTTCAACGGCGTCGATGTGGGGTTCTACAGCACGCCCAGCTTCGCCGACCTCGACGGCGACGGCGACCTCGACGCCGTCGTCGGGGAACACGACGGCACCCTGCGCTATTTCGAGAACACCGGCTCGGCCATTGCGCCGGCCTTCACCGAGCGCACCGGCGCCGCCAATCCGTTCAACGGCGTCGATGTGGGGCCTTCAGCACGCCCAGCTTCGCCGACCTCGACGGCGACGGCGACCTCGACGCCGTCGTCGGGGAACACGACGGCACCCTGAACTATTTCCGCGAACACCACGCCGCATCAGCCCGCGCCGGATTTCGCCGAGCAGACCGGCGCCGCCAATCCGTTCAACGGCGTCGATGTGGGGAGCTTCAGCACGCCGAGCTTCGCCGACCTCGACGGCGACGGCGACCTCGACGCCGTCGTCGGGGAAGATCGACGGCACCCTGCACTATTTCGAGAACACCGGCTCGGCCATCGCGCCGGCCTTCACCGAGCGGACCGGCGCCGCCAATCCGTTCGACGGCGTCGATGTGGGGCTTCAGCAGCGCGCCGAGCTTCGCCGACCTCGACGGCGACGGCGACCTCGACGCCGTCGTCGGGGAAGCTCGACGGCACCCTGCACTATTTCGAGAACACCGGCTCGGCCATCGCGCCGGCCTTCACCGAGCAGACCGGCGCCGCCAATCCGTTCAACGGCGTCGATGTGGGGATCTGCAGCACGCCCAGCTTCGCCGACCTCGACGGCGACGGCGACCTCGACGCCGTCGTCGGGGAAGACTACGGCACCCTGCACTATTTCGAGAACACCGGCTCGGCCATCGCGCCGGCCTTCACCGAGCGCACCGGCGCCGCCAATCCGTTCAACGGCGTCGATGTGGGGTTCAACAGCACGCCCAGCTTCGCCGACCTCGACGGCGACGGCGACCTCGACGCCGTCGTCGGGGAAAGCGACGGCACCCTGCACTATTTCGAGAACACCGGCTCGGCCATCGCGCCGGCCTTCACCGAGCGCACCGGCGCCGCCAATCCGTTCAACGGCGTCGATGTGGGCGTCTTCAGCACGCCCAGCTTCGCCGACCTCGACGGCGACGGCGACCTCGACGCCGTCGTCGGGGAACACGACGGCACCCTGCACTATTTCGAGAACACCGGCGCGGGCTTCGCGCTGGTGGTCAACGTGACGGCGGAGAACGACGCCGCCACGCTCTCCGCCGACGTCCGCGCGCGCCTCAGGAAGCCGGCGACGTTCAACAACGGCACCGCGGCACGCCGACCGAGACCGGCGACCTCAACTCCACCGACGTGACGACTCGGACAACGCCTGGTCCGGCAGTGGCGGCCGGAACGGCAACAATCGACTTACGGCACCTATGAGCTGACCGCGGCCGGGGTGTGGACCTACACGCTCGATAACAACACGCCGGCGGTACAGGAGCTCAACGGCTCGCCACGCTGCAGGACACGTTCGCGGCGGTGACGCGGGACGGCACCATCGCAGACCGTCACCGTCACCATCAACGCGCAAAATGACACCCCGGCGCTCGCCAACGTCGACGCCAACGCCGCCTACACAGAAAACGCCGCCGCGATAGCGCTCGACACCGCGCCGCTGATCGTGGTGAGCGATGTCGACAACGCCAACCTTGCCTCGGCCATGGTCGCCATCACGACCGGCTTCGTCGCCGGTGACGTTCTCTCCGCTAGTACGGCCAGCACCAACATCACGGCCAACTACAACAGCTTGACCGGGATGCTGATGCTCGGCGGCGCCGACACGCTGGCCAACTACCAGCAGGTGTTGGACAGCGTAACCTTCGCCTCCACTAGCGACAATCCAGGCACCGCCCGTACCCTCACCTGGACCATCACCGACGGCAACTCTCTCGCCGGCCCGTCGCAGACAACGATCATCGCGGTCACGCCTGTGGACGACGCCCCGGTGGCGCAAGACGATAGCTATACGCTTGCGGTCGATGCGCCGCTCAACGTCGCGGCGCCGGGCGTGCTTGCCAACGACGCCGATCCGGACAGCGCCATCACCGCGCAGCTCGTCAGCGGCCCGGCGAACGCCGCGAACTTCGTCTTCAACGCGGACGGCTCGTTCCAATACATGCCCGCGTCGACGTTCTTTGGCGTCGATACGTTCATCTACCGGGCCAGCGACGGTGGCCTCAACAGCGCCGACGTCATCGTCAGCATCGACGTGACCCGACCGTTCTCCACGGTGTCGACCACCGACGCCGATGGCAACACCACCTTCACGACCACCGACGCCCAGGGCAATCAACCTTGGTCCAGCCAGAGCTCGTCCTTCGACAACATGGGACAGCAGACCGGCGCTACGGTGAACTACCGCGACGGCACCGTGCAGAGCGCGGCGTTCAACACCACCGGTCAACCCTGGTCGCAGCAGAACTTCATCTTCGACGCCCAGGGCCAGTTGACGGACGTCAGCGTTTCCTATGACGACGGCAGCGTACAGGGCGCCCACTACGACACCACCGGTCAACCCTGGTCCCACCAGAACTTCATCCTCAACGCCCAGGGCCAGTTGACGGACGTCAGCGTTTCCTATGACGACGGCAGCATCCAGGGCACCCACTACGACACCACCGGGCAGTCCTGGTCGCAGCAGAATTTCGTGACAAACCCGCAAGGTCAGGTGACGGACTCCAGCGTGTTCTACGACGACGGCAGCATACAGTCGGCTCAGTATGACCCCATGAACCAGCAGCCCTGGTCACAGCAGAATTTCGCCTTCGACCCGCAAGGACAGCTTGTCGGCTCATCGACGCTCTTCGATCTGGTTTAGGCCAGCTTAGCGAGGCGGCGCAGGTTCCTCCTCGGTGTGGTGGCGCTCGGCCTGACCGTGCCTTTCACGCTGCTGGCTCGCGCCGACGAGGTGATCGAGTGAGAAGGCGCGAGTTCATCACGCTGCTGGGCGGCGCGGCTGCGTGGCCGCTTGCCGCAATTGCAGAGCAAAGCATCCGCCGAGTTGGCGTCCTAAACAACTATGTTGCCGGCGATAGATTTTACGAAGCGTACTTTGCAGCGTTCGTGGAAGCGCTCCGCAATCTTGGATGGAAAGACGGCGAGAACCTGCGTGTAGACATTCGCTGGAACGGCGGGGATGCCTCACTCGCGCGGACATTTGCCGCGGAACTTGTCGGGCTGTCACCTGACGTGATCCTCTCCGCCTCCACCACCAATCTGGTAGCCTTGCAGCAAGCGACCCGATCGATACCGATTGTCTTTGTACAAGTATCCGATCCGGTCGCCCAAGGCTTCGTTCCAAACCTCATTCGACCGGGTGGCAATGTCACTGGCTTCACAAATTTCGAATTTTCGATCGGCGGTAAGTGGGTCGAGCTGCTTAAGCAGGTTGCACCAAAGTTATCCAGCGTCGCGGTCATATCCAATGTTTTGAGCGCGGATTCGGCGAAGTGATCCCTGGTTCAACATCGTGACCAAAGAACAACTGCTCAATCGGTATGGTGCGGCGGCACTGGCAATGAAAATGCCGCGCTTTCATTACACTCTCCGATATACGCAAGTCAAATGCCGTGCGAACAATCGCGACTGCAAGGGGGCATCGCATTCAGGAGATAAATATTTGAACTCAGATACTACTTGTAGTGAGCTTCGTCGAAATACCGTCATTTGTACCGCGTGCAATGCACCTTCTGCCCGGCGTCAACTCCCGCGAATATTTCCTCCAGTCGAGTTCTTGTTCCTCGATATGGCGCCGTGAATGACTAGCGCGATGGCGGCGGCGCGGTTCCTCAAGAGTAAGCAGCCGCACAGCATAGTCGAGGTCAACGACCTGAAGAGTGGCGATGTGACTGCGGTGGCCCTTAGGCCAGCCTGAGCGATGGCCCTCAATGACGCGATCGGATCGGGTGGCGACCTCGAAGAGGCAAAGGCGCAATTTCAAAAGAGCTGGGACGCCTGGAAGGCGTGGGCGAAGCTGGAAGAGATTGATTACGTCGAGTCTGTATCGCCTCGCAGCGCCGCTGTTCGCGCTTTGGCTGCAAAAGACAAATGTTTGGCGCCGACAAACAAAACCGCGGCTCCTGGGAGCGCGACGAAAGGAGGTAACTCAGGAGGAACTCGACCATGAATAAAGCGAATATCGCCCGCCTCATCCACCGCTGCCGCGCGTGCAGCCTGTTCCGTACCCTCGCAAACGCTCTGTCCGACCCCTATCGACCAGAACTGCACTACATGCGCGGGCCGGGCCCCCAGTGGCGCGCCAAGCATCAGCCCTGGCGATGACGACGATCTTGCGCAAATACCATTCCGTGGCCCGATGCACCCTGCTGGGCGAAATGATCGAGGACACCGCGAACCGTTACTACTACCGCCCGCTCCAGCGATGAATTGACTTTTGTCGAAAAATCGCCGGCCATCCATCTCACGCCGTGCCCAGCGTGCCCGGACTGGCCCGCCAGCAGCAACGCGGCAGCGCCGTCGGGACGAACTCGCGATGACATTGACCCTCGTCGTCGGCGGCCTAGTTCTGGCTCCACCAACCGGTTGGCTGCTCGGCGCTTGGCTGGCCGACCTGACCTGATCGCGCGCGGGCAGGGGGCCCTAGCCCTCGTCCTCGGTCGCCCACGCCACCGCCGCCAGTGCGTCGTCGAGCGACCCACCCGCAGCCGCAGGCCGACCCCAGGTTGAGAAACGTGCGGTTCAAAAAGGGCGTTAACGGTCCAGGCAGAGGCGTCGCGCAGCCTTCGTGGCGAGTCAAAGAAAAAGCCCCGCGGATAGCGGAGCTCAGACTGTGAAGACAGCGTGGAATAAAGCAGACCTGCTGTTCCTTATGGATGCTTTGAGAATCGGAGTAGCCGAGGCTTACGTAGCGAGATTACAGGCCGATCCCCAGACGAAGTGCGCGACCGGGCCAAGGCGCTCAAACCGGCGCAGGCGCCCAGATACCGAAGCGAAAAAGTCGCTGACTGAGGTACGCACAGAAAGGCCCCGAGGAGGTGTTGCATCGCCGGGGCCTTAGCGTCCTCCCTGGCAGGTTTTTGGATGGGCCGGGAAGGTCGCCGTCCACTAAAGGCAGCCAGAACCATTTGGTTCCCCCACAGACGGTTTGTCCTCACCGAACCAGCTTCGCGCGAACGCCTGCATGGCAGCCTCCCTCGTGGCCGCAAAGCCGTGCTCGGATCGTGGCCTTTATGGAAGGCGTGATCCAGCGACCACATCCATAGTGTTCGGGCCATCGCAGAGCTGAGCAACACAATGTGGCCCACGATCCAATCGCCGTCGATGACCTCGTATTCGTTGGCGCCGGATGGCTGCAGGAGTAGATCGGTCATCGCCTCGCCCTCCGTACAGCGCGGCAATCGCCACGAAGGCCAGAAAGCCCCAAGGGTAGTCGAGCAGGAGCCAGACGGCGGCGAGGAGCGCGGGCATCCCAGCCGCCGCATTCACCGCGGCACAGGCGAGCCTGACCGTCGGTCGGAATTTATGGACGGCTTTGGGGGCATGCTGGGCTGTTCACCAGTCCCCACTGCCGCAGCTGGGCATGGTCGACGTAAGTCGCTGATGCCAGATCGGTCTGGAGCGCCAAGTCGATCATTTCCTTTGGCGCGCCCATTTCGGCCATGTAATCGGCCATCAATTTGTTGCCCGACTCGGAGGGCTCGAACGTCCGCGAGATGCGCGGGGCGTGCAGCCCGATACGTGCTTGGCAATCGATCTCGCGTCTGACGCCCGCCAACCAGAGAAGGCTGCAGGCGAAATCGCAGCGCGCGCCGGCTGGAATCTTGGTCGCGAGGCCCCGGTCGCGGATATGTTCTGCCGATCATAAATGCCGCTTTGCCGAAACCGCCGCCGCTATTCAGGATAATCGTTGTGCTGTCCGGCATCTTGGCCAGGACTATGCGTGAGATTGTAAGGTGATCGCCGGCCTCGATACGGCCGGATACGCTGATGATATCCGAGCCGATGAATTTGATCTCCGCGGCTGTGGCTGGTGCCATCAAAGCAATGCTGAAACCGATTGCGGTGAAAATTTCATTCACGGTCATCGGCACGGCAGGCCCTCCCTAGGATGCTCATGCCCCCCGCCGTAACTCAGCGGAACCCATAAATAGTTTTTCGACTATAGTCCGGCCATGGGGGAAGACCGGATCGAACCAGGCGCCCTGCGCACGCTGTGGCGCCAAGATGAAGGTCGTTCGCAGCATCCCTCGCCTCGGGTTGACGCTGCCCAGTGCGCCTCCTCCAATGCACCGGGTGCGGCCACACTGTGCTCCTCGAAGGCCGAAGCGACGAAAAATGAAGCAGGCGGCGGCACTGGCCCGTAGCCAGCCGATCTCTAATTCAGCGGAGCGCGTAGCGCGGCAATATGCGGTCAGCGGGGCTCGCTACCCCGAATTGCCTAGCAGTTCGAAGTACAGCGCATCGCGGCGCAGACTTGACCTAAATTCGGGTCGCCCGACCCTCTTTAATTATCCTTTGAAGTTATACCAATTTGATTTGATCCAACGCTGGCTACCTCTAACTCTCCAACCTTGCGGGCGACACGTCGAGGAGCGGGAGTTATGAGCGCAATTCTGAAGGCTGTTCTTTTCGTCGTGGCTCTGACGGGTGTGCCCGCGGGATATGTATTTTATCAGGCGGCTCTTTCACACGATAACTGGGTCTACGAGGGACCTCGACCTGGTGACTGGAAAGATGGCGGCGTTCACGGCGCACCCGGTCCAATCGCCGGCGCCGGGCTACCGTTCCTAGCAATCGGTTACGGAGCTTATTGGCTCTATCGACGCAATCGCAGAAAGCCGGACTAACTCGACCTGTTAGGCTTTCCGCATGGGTTTTGCGCGCGTCGGCGATCTTGGCCGCGACATTCTCATCGCTCCGTCTCTTCCCCAAGGCGTCGCCCGGCTCGAGATAACCCGATGCAGCACCGTCAAACAACGCGACCGCCGCCACGAAGGAATAGGCCAATATCTTTTCATTGCTCGCATGCAGCACTCCCCGCTCTACGGACTGCGCTAGCGCAGCCCATGGAACCGTTTCGTGAGTGGGGCGTCATTTTGGCTGTGCGAGGACCCCCTTCGGCGCAAAGGCCATTGCGCTGCGGGATTTCAATCCCGGCTACGCCTGCTTGGGTGAGGACTCGGCCTTCCAGCTATCTTCGTGATAGGACCACTCTGCTCGTTGGTCAGCGTACCTTCGCGCCTCATCGGCAAAGGTCCCAAAAGTGCCACGGCCGACATTCGATCGAAGCGACCGAGCTCGATCTGCAAATTGCAAGGGCCCGAGCGATTGGTGCTGACACTGGCGGGACCCGCGCGGATTAAGTTCAGCAGAGACAGAGAGTGTACTGGCTGACCAACCAAACCGGAGTGCCGACAGGCTTACCGGACAAGCTTAAATTTCAGCCCTGAAGCCGAGTAATCGCAAGAAATTCACTGGACCCGAGGCCGTCGGACGAGCGCGAGTGCACTCACCAGC